>NZ_VFVY01000018.1 GCF_006442315.1 Mesorhizobium sp. B2-3-4
ATCCTGTCCCCGCAACCAAATACAAATACGCCCGCCTCGCGCGGGCGTTTTTGTGTCAAAATCCCAGTCAATCAACGATTCAAGCCAACCAAAACCTGCAAAACCACCTTCCCACGCCAGGGACAAACGCAATCCTGTCCCGGCAACCGCATACAAATGCGCCCGCCTCGTGCGGGCGTATTTGTATCGCATCCTACTGGGCGACCGATCCTAACCCGCATCCAAAGCCGACAAGCAGCCCAGCCAGAATACCGGCCGTGGCCGTCAGCCTGAGGGCCCGCGGGTCGCGTTGAAGTCCTTTGTAAGTCTGAACTAACGTTCTGATGCAGGCGGACCAGGGGGGTCCTGTCTCGCCATTTCGTGACACGCAAAGCCACAGTCACGCCCTGAAAGGCACATCGCCTGAGAAGAACGGCCGCAGGACGCCGGCAACACGCTCGGGCTGGCCGGCATCGTCCGCCGCGATATGGCCGAGGCCAGGCAATTCGATACGTGTCGCATTGGGCAATATGCCGGCGAGGGCATTCAGGGCTGCGCGCAGATAGGCCGTGCTGCGGTCACCTCCGATCAGCAATATTTCGGCTCCGACGGCTTTGAAGTTTTCGACGGTGCCTTCCATCTGCGCCGCCAGGCGTGCATCGAAGTGAACGGAGCGGATCAGGACATCCAGCGGCACGTCATCTCTTGCCTCGCTTCTTGCCTCGCTTGCCGCGTCGGTCCTGATGGCCAGCCGCATCAGCGGGACGAGGACGAAGCGCGGCATCCTGATGATCGAGGGATCGCCCGTGCCGCGCATGCAGGACACCATGGCGGCGGCGAGATCACCCTTTGCGAGTTCTTTTTCGTAGCGCGGTACCCATGCCATTGGTGACGGCGCACCGTCGATTGCGAGTGGCGGTTCATAGAGCGCCACCTTGCGCAGGGTGGCCAGTTCCAGCGTCGCACGCAGCGCGATCAGCGCGCCGGCGCTGAGGCCGAAGACGTCCCTGGCCCCGGTGCCGGCCATCAGCGCTTCAAGGTCCTGTACCTCTTTCTCCACCCCATGATTGTCGCCGAAGGGTCTGCTCAGCCCGCGCCCGCGTCGATCAGGGACATAGACGGCAAAGGCATCTGAAAGAGCAGCCGCGAGCTTCATCAGGTTCTGGGCGGCCTGCATGCCGCCATGAAGAAGGATGAGGCCTGGACCGCTGCCCATGCGCCGATAGCCGATCACGGTGCCGTCGCGGGACGTCACGGACCCGGTCGAGTAGTTTTTCGCTTTCACGACATTCAAAAGGGATGCTCCAGGCGGGTCGGCAATCCTGCATTCCGGCAGTCAGCCCGATTGGTTGGACGTATCAACTCAGATACAGTGTTCGCGGTATTGGCTTTGTAGAATATGAGAACGATGTTCGCAATAGGAAGCACATGGCAGGGGACAACGTGGCGCCGTCGGTGATCTGGATGCGATCGGCCAGGGGAGCGCGGGGACCGCAGCCTTCGCATGACCGCCAGGGGATTGCCCGCGTGGCAATCGAAATCGCTGATCGCGAGGGGATTGACGCCGTTTCGATGCGCCGCATCGCCACGGCGATCGGCAGCGGCACCAGCTCCCTTTATCGCTACTTCGCCCGCAAGGATGATTTGCTCAATTTGATGGTCGACGGCGCGTTGGGCTCGGGAGATTTCAGCCCGTCCGGTGACTGGCGCGCTGATCTCGGCACGATCGCCGCGGCCACGCGGGAAACCTTCCTTGCTCACCGATGGATGGTAACGGCGCTGGCCGGTCGCCCGACACTGGGGCCGAACCGGCTGAAGAGACTGGAATCGACACTGGGGCTGCTGGAAGAGCATGGCCTCTCGGCGAGAGAACGGCTCGTCCTCATAGATACGTTGATCTCCTACGTGCGCGGCTTCGTCGCTTCCGAGATCGCCGACGACATTGCCATCGAGGCGTCTGGCCTGTCGGCGGAGCAGTGGCGGGCCGATCAGGAGGCGTATATCGCTTCCATCGTAAGTTCCGGCGCTTATCCGCGGACGATCGGGCTGTTTGAGGAGAGCCGGAGGCTCAATGGGAGCACATTGCAAGATCAGGGTTTTGCAGCGGGATTGAACCTGATCCTCGATGGTATTGCCGCAAAGCTCTCGCGTGCGGGGTGACTCAGCGCCTGTTTCACCAGGACAGCCCGCCTACGCCGTTTCGAGGCTGCGCGATCGTCTCTTCTCGGCCGCCGCCAGCAGCTCAACGAAAACGCGCACCTTGGCCGGCCGGAACCTTGCCGGCGGAAAGACGGCATGGATACCGCCGGTGGGCAAGGCCCAGTCGGCAAAGACCGGCACCAGCCGTCCCTCGGCGATGTCGTCGCTGACGCTGTAATCGGGAAACACGCCCAGTCCTATGCCGGCAAGCACGCAGGCATGCGCGGCCGGGCTCTTGTCGCATGTGACGACCGGATTGAGCTCGGTCAGCACCTTGTCCCCATTTTTGGAAAACAGCCATTGGCCGATGCCGCGAAGCTGCGCGTTGCCGACCCAGGCCAGCGATCGCGCCTGGCCAGGATCTACGTCGCGCGGCAGGCTGGCGGCGAAGGCCGGGCTCGCCACCACGATCTGGCGTATCGTGCCGAGGCGCCGCGCCTGGTTGGAGGAATCGGTGAGCCAGCCGACGCGAATGCCGAGGTCGATCTGTTCGTCGACCAGATTGCTCACAGCATCGTCGAAAATCGCCTCGACGCGCATGTGCGGATAGGTCCTGAGATAGGCGGCGATGACCGGCGCAACCATCTTGGTGCCGTAGTCGAGCGGCGCGGTCAGCCGAAGCATTCCCGTCGGCTCGACGGCCCCGCGCGAGATTTCGCCATAAGCCGCCTCGGCCTCGCGCAGGATGATCATCGCACGGTCGTAGAAGAGGCGTCCTTCTTCGGTAGATGTGACGCGCCGCGTCGTGCGCCGCATGAGTGTCGCTCCCAACTCCTCCTCGAGTTTGCCGACCTGATGGCTAACCACGGCCTTGGCGACGCCAAGCCGGTCGGCCGCCGATGTGAAGGAGCCGGTCTCCATCACTGTCGTGAAGTAGACGAGCCGATTGAGATTCAACAGGTCGGTCAAGGTGATCGCCTTTGTCTGATCTGATCAGACAGTTTGTATTATTGGAAGCTATTTATCGCAAGTTCGTCGACTGCCACATACCACCCGACATATTCGCGGGCACACCGCGCCAAGGGACAGTGGCCATCATGAGCAGTTCTGACGTGACCTATCTTTTCGATCCGCTCTGCGGCTGGTGCTATGGCGCCACCCCGATGCTGGAGAAATTGTCGGCTAGCGGCGTGCATGTCGAACTGTTGCCGACCGGCCTGTTTTCCGGCACCGGCGCGCGGCCGATGGATGAAGGGTTTGCCGCCCACGCCTGGGCCAACGACCAGCGCATCGAGCGCCTGACCGGCCAGCCCTTCACGCAGGCCTATCGGCGCAACGTCCTCGATGTTCGGGGCACGCTTCTGGATTCGCATGCCGCCACGCTCGCCATCAGCGCCGCCAGCCTGGAAGACCCCAACGACCGGCTTGCCGCGCTGAAGGCCATCCAGCGGGCGCGCTATGTCGATGGCCGCGATATCGTAACCGTCGAAGGGGTGGCCGCGGTGCTTGCCGACAGCGGCATGACGCATGTCGCGACAATGCTGAAGGCGCCGACGGAAGGGCTGATGACGGCTCACCGCGAGCTGGTCGGTCGAGGCCGTGCGCTGTTCCAGCGCCTCCATGCCAATGGCGTGCCTGCGCTGGCGGTGATCCGCAACGATGCGCCCCGGCTTATCGGGTCGAACGCGCTGTTCGGCAGCTTCGACAATCTCGTCGCCCATATCGCGGCGGCCTGATCCCCACCTCCCATAGCCCCCAACAGGAAACGGAAGAAGACATGGCTAAAGTTGCTCTCATTGGCGCCTCGGGCGCCGTCGGTTCGCGTCTGCTCAAGGAACTTTCCGATCGCGGCCACACGGTCACCGGCATTGCCCGCAGCCCGGAAAAGATCGCGGCGCTGCCCGGCGTGACCGCCAGGAAGGGCGATGCCTTCGACAGGCAAGGCCTTGCCGACCTGATCCGCGGCCATGACGTGGTGATCAGCGCGGTGCATTTCCTCGACAGCGACCCCGAGACGCTGATCGCGGCAGTACGCGCTGCCGGCGTGAAGCGCTACCTCGTCGTCGGCGGCGCCGGCAGCCTTGAAGTTGCGCCCGGCAAGCGGCTGGTCGACACGCCGGAATTCCCGGCCATTTACAAGGCCGAGGCGCAGAAGGGCGGCGACTTCCTCGACAAGCTGAAGACCGTCAGCGATCTCGACTGGACCTTCCTTTCGCCGTCGGCGATGTTCGTTCCAGGTGAGCGCACCGGCAAATTCCGTCTCGGCAAGGACACACTCATCGCCTCGGACAAGGGCAGCAGCATCTCCTTCGAGGACTATGCCATCGTGATGGTCGACGAGATCGAGAAGCCGGCGCATGTCCGGCAGCGTTTCACCGTCGGTTATTGATCGAGCGCCGCAGGGCGGCCGCTCGTCATCCAGTCCTCAGGCTGGAAACAGGAACGCCGCGGCGGGATCGAAAAAGATGCGTTGACCCGAGCCGGCAGTCGCGCCGGCGGGATCTATCGTATCCGAGGTCGGCCTGACGTCGATCTCGTCGCCGCCGGGCGTGCGCGCCACGACGCGGCGGCGGTCGCCGAAGAAAGCGGTGTCGACGATGTCGACGGCAAGGGCGGCGCTCGCCGGTCCGGGGGTAAGGCTCAACGCTTCCGGACGCACCATCAGCCTTACCTTCTGGCCCTTGCTGAACGGTTCCGCCGCCGTCAAACCGGTGACGATAGAGCCGTCAGCCAGGCGCACGGTCGCTGCGCCAGCGGCGGTTTCCAGATGCTCGGCTGGGAGGAAATTCGAGTTGCCGATGAAACCGGCAACGAACTCGCTGGCCGGCCGGACATAAAGGTCCTCGCCGGTGCCGATCTGTTCGATGCGCCCTTCCTTGAACAGGGCGATACGGTCGGACAGATGCAGCGCCTCCTCCTGATCGTGGGTTACATAGAGGATGGTGACGCCGGTCTCGCGGTGGATGCGACGGATTTCGGCCTGGATTTCCTGGCGCAGCTTCTTGTCGAGCGCCGACAGCGGCTCGTCCATCAAGAGGATCGGCGGATCGTAGGCGAGCGCCCGAGCCAGCGCCACGCGTTGCTGCTGGCCGCCCGACAGCGCGCCGGGGAAGCGGTCGGCGAAGTTTTCGAGGCGCACCAGCGACAGCATGTCGGCGACCTTGCGCTTCACCTCGGCGTCCGGCCGGTGGCGCACGCGCAGCGGAAAGGCGACGTTCTCGGCGACGCTCAGATGCGGAAACAGCGTGTAACGCTGGAAGACCATGCCGATATTGCGCTTGTGCGACGGCACCGACAAAAGCGATTTGTCTTCCAGCAGCACGTCGCCGGAACTCGGGTCCTGGAAGCCGGCGATGGCGTAGAGCGTGGTCGACTTGCCGGAGCCCGATGGCCCGAGGAAGGTGAGGAACTCGCCCTTGGGCACATCGATGGTGACGTCGTGGACGGCGACGAAGGCGCCGAACGTCTTTCTCACCGCGCGTATGGACAGGAATGGCTTGGTCATCTGGATAGTTTTCTGCGAAGGAGTGCGGTCACGATCATCAGGCACAGGGTCAGGCCGACGAGCAGGCTGGAAGCGGCGGCGACGACCGGGCTCAAATCGGCGCGCAGGCTGCCCCAGATCTTCACCGGCAAGGTCTGCAGTGTCGGGCTTGCCATGAAGATCGCCACCACAACCTCGTCCCAGGAGGCGAGGAAGGAGAAGATCGCGGCCGAGAAGATGCCGATCCGGATCGACGGCAGCGTGATCCTGAGCCGCGCCTGCAAAGGGCTCGCGCCGCAAACGATCGCCGCGTCCTCGATGGATTTGTCGAAGCCCTCGAGCGCCGCGGTGATTGGGATGATGGCAAAGGGCAGCGCCAGGACGGTGTGCGCGATGACGAAGCCGACCGTGGTGCCGGCCAGGCCGATGCGCAGGAAGAAAGCGTAGGCGGCGATGGCGAAAACCACGACCGGCAGCACCATCGGCGTCAGCAGCAATCCGCGCAGAACCTGGCGTCCGCGAAACTCACCGCGGACCAGGGCGAAGGAGGCGAACAGGCCGATGACGACGGCGAGGATTGCCGACATGGCGGCGATCTTGGCACTGGTCAGCGCGGCGTCGATCCAGGCCGGATCGGCAAACAATTGCTGGTACCATTTCAGCGTCCAGCCCGGCGGCGGAAAGGCCAGCCAGCGCGAGGAGCCGAAGGACAGGAGCACGATGAAGACCACCGGCAGCAGCAGGAAGGCCGCGACCAGCATGGTGAAGCCGGCAAGCGCCACGCGCAGCCATCCGAGCCTGTTATAGTCGAGCAGCATGTCAGAGCCCTCCGGCGGGGCGCTTGCCACCGACCAGGCGAAGCTGGAGCACGTAGAGCGCCATGGTGACGACGAGCAGCACGAAGGCGGCGGCACTGCCCAGCCCCCAGTTGAGCAGAGACTGCACCGTCTGGGCGATCATTTCGGCGAGCATCATGTTGGACGTGCCGCCGAGCAGCGCCGGTGTCACGAAATAACCGAGCGACATGACGAAGACCATCAGCCCGCCGGCGGCGATGCCGGGCAGCGACAGCGGCAACAGGATGCGGCGGAAGGCCTGGAAAGGGGTTGCCCCGCAAAGGGCGGCGGCACGCAACGTCATCGGGTCGATGGCGCGCAGCGTGCCGACCAGCGGCAGGATCATGAAGGGCAGCATGATGTAGACCATGCCGATGGTGACGCCGGTGAGATTGTTGATCAGCGGCAGGGGCTCCTGGGTGATGCCCATCCCCATCAGCGTCCTGTTGATCACCCCGGTGCGTTGCAAGAGCACCATCCAGGCATAGGTGCGGGTGAGGAGGTTGGTCCACATCGACAGGATGATGATGCCGAAGACGATGGAGCCGAAGGCCGGCGGCATGATCGCCAGCATCCAGGCGACGGGAAACGCCACCACGATGGTGACGGCGGTGACGACGGCGGCAACCAGGAAGGTGTTCAGGAAGACCCGCACATAGGTGCCGCTGCCGAACAGGGCGGCATAATTCTGCAGGCCAGGCTCGGGGTCGGTGACGGAGCGCAGCAAAAGGGCGACGACCGGCACGACGAAGAACAGGCCGACCAGAACCAGGGCCGGCAAGGCGCCGCCGCTGCCGGCCGGCAGGCCGGCGATCGAGCCGCGTCTGAGAGAGTTTCCATGCATCGGCCGGTTCCCGTTGTCCGAGCGGGGCGCGGTTGCGCGCCCCGCCGGTTCTGAGGCTACTTGGTCTGCCAAGCGTACCAGCGCGTCGCGATCTCGTCGCGATGCTCGGCCCAGTAGTTCATGTCGAGATTGATCTGGCCGTCGACATGGGCGTCGGGCAGGCCCTTGACCACTTCGGCTGGCATCTCGGCCTTGGCCTTGACGTTGATCGGTGCGTAGCCGCTCGCCTCGGCGAATTTCGCCTGGCCGGTCGGGCTGGTGGCTGCGGCCAGGAATTTCATGGCGCTGTCCTTGTTCTTGGCGCCCTTCGGCACGACGAGCACGTCGGCGGCGGTGAGGTTCTGGTTCCAGGAAACGCCGACATCGGTGCCGTCCTGCTGCAGGGCGAAGACCCGGCCGTTCCAGAGCTGGCCGAACGCCGCCTCGCCGGATGCGATCAGCTGCTGCGATTCAGCGCCGCCGCCCCACCAGACGATATCGGACTTGATCGTGTCGAGCTTCTTGAAGGCGCGGTCGAGATCGAGCGGATAGAGCTTGTCGGCCGGCACCCCGTCAGCGAGCAGCGCGATCTCGATCACGCCCGGCGCCGACCATTTGTAGAAGGTCCGCTTGCCGGGATATTTCTTGGTGTCGAACATGTCGGCCCAGCTCGCGGGTTCGCCGGAAACGGAGCCCTTGTTCCAGGCGAGCACGAAGGAATAGTAGAAGCTGCCGACCGCGTGGTCGTTGCTGAAGCGCGGGTCGAGATCGGCCTTGGGCACGACCGTGAAGTCGATCGGTTCCAGCAGGCCATCCTTGGCGGCCTTGATGGCGAAATCCATCTCGACGTCGACGACATCCCAGGTGACGTTCTTGGCGTCGACCATGGCCTTGAGCTTGCCGTAGTCGGTCGGCCCGTCCTGCAGCACCTTGATGCCGGAGCTGGCTTCGAAGGGCGCTGCCCAGGACTTGGTCTGCGCTTCCTGCGTGGTGCCGCCCCAACTGGTAAACGCCATTTCATCGGCATGCGCGGCGCTTGCCGCCAGAAGCCCGGCCAGAATGCCGGTCAAAATCAGTTTCATGTCATTCTCCTCTGTTGGTCCGTTCTTGTTTTTCTCAGTGCACCTTCGTCATGCGCTCCTCAGCGCATGACGAAGGGATCGGGGATCGGCTCGTCCGAGATCTTGATCCAGACGGATTTCGAGCGCGTGTAGTCTCTGATGGCGTCAAGCCCGCCCTCGCGGCCGAGGCCTGACAGTCCGTAGCCGCCGAAGGGAACGAGCGGCGATACGGCGCGGTAGGTGTTGACCCAGACCACGCCGGCATGGATGTCGCGCGCCATGCGGTGCGCCTTGCCGAGATTGGAGGTGAAGACGCCGGACGCCAGGCCGAAAGGCGTGTCGTTGGCGAGCGTCAGCGCCTGCGCCTCGGTATCGAAGGCGAGCACGCTGAGCACCGGGCCGAACAGTTCTTCACGCACACAGGGCAGGTCGGCGCTGCCTGCGTCGATGATGGTCGGCGTGTAGTAGAAGCCGGGGCCACCGAGACGCGCGCCGCCGGTGACCAGCCTGCCGCCCTTGGCCAGGCTTTCGGCTACCACCTTCTCGATCCAGTCGCGCTGACGCTGCGTGGCGAGCGGACCCATTTCGGTGGCTGCGTCCTGCGGATCGCCGATGCGTATCGCTTCGGCCTTGCGCCTCAGCCGGTCGAGGAATTCGTCCTTCACCGAACGCTCGACCAGCAACCGCGAGCCGGCGACGCAGCTCTGGCCGGTCGCGGCGAAGATACCGGCGACGACCGCATTGGCGGCGCTGTCGAGATCGGCGTCGGCGAAGACGACGACCGGGCTTTTGCCGCCGAGTTCCAGCGTCGTATAGGCAAGGTTCTCCGCCGTGTTCCTGACGATGGCGCGCGCCGTCGACGGGCCGCCGGTGAAGGCGACGCGCGACACCAGGGGATGGCTGGTCAGGCGCCGACCGCAATCCTGGCCGAAGCCGGTGAGGATGTTGACGGTGCCGGCGGGAAAGCCGGCCTCATGGACGAGTTCGGCAAAGGCAAGCAGCGGCGCCGGGCCATCCTCGGAGGCCTTGAGCACAACGGTGCAGCCGGCGGCGAGTGCCGGGCCGAGTTTGACGGCGGAGAGGAAGAGCTGCGAATTCCATGGCACGACGGCGGCAACGACGCCGATCGGCTCGCGACGGATGGTGACGTCGAGGTCCGGCTTGTCGATCGGCACATGGGCGCCTTCGTGTTTGTCGGCGAGCCCGCCATAATAGCGGTAGTAGTCGCCGACATAGGCGATCTGGGCGCGGGTCTCGCGGATGATCTTGCCGGTATCGCGGGTCTCCAGTTCTGCCAGGCGCGGAGCATTGGCTATGACGAGGTCGCCGAGCTTGACCAGCAGCTTGCCGCGCGCGGTGGCGGTCATCGTGCGCCACGGGCCGGAGTTCAGCGCGCGCTGCGCCGCCTCGACGGCACGGTCGACATCGGCCTCGCTTGCCGCCGGCATCTTGGCCCATGGCGCGCCTGTCGACGGGTCGATGCTGTCGAAGGTCGCGGACGGCTCGTCGAAACGGCCGTCGATGAAGTTCCTGAAAAGAGCGTCGGTCATGGCTCGGCGTTTGGGCTCGCGATCAGAGGAAGGCCGGCATCACCCGGTCGATGAACAGTTGCAGCGACTTCTTCTTGCGTTCGTGCGGGAGCCCGCTGTCGATCCAGATCGAATACTGGTCGTAGCCGAGCGCCTCATAGGCCTTCAGCCGGGCAATCACCTCGTCGGCTTCGCCGATCACCAGATTCTGGCGGATCTTGTCCGGCGCGTATTGCGGCATCGCGGCGATCTCGTCGGCCGTGAGCGCTTCCAACATGCCCTGATGTACCGGCTTCTTGTTCTGGAACCAGGCGCCGAACTGACAGTAGAACGTCGACAGATCCCGGGTGAGCCGATCGGCATCGGCCGCATCCTCGGCGACGAATGTGTGCATCAAAAGCATGATCTCCGGCCGCTCGATCTCGGGATGCGCGGCGCAGGCGGTGTTGAAGCGCTGCATCAGGCTGGTCACCTCTTCATCGCCGGAAGCCAGCGGAGTCACCTGGACCTTGCAATGATTGGCGACGGCAAAGTCATGCGAGTTCGGGTCGCGCGCCGCCACCCAGATCGGCGGATAGGGTTTTTGCAGCGGCTTGGGCGAGGAGGTGGTCGGCGGGAAGGACCAGAATTCGCCGGAAAGCTCGAAATCGCCATCCCACAGGCCACGGATCGCCGGCACCATCTCGCGCATGCGCTGGCCGGCGCCCCAGGCGTCGAGCCCCGGGAAGACGCGCTGGTATTCGTAGCTGTAGGCGCCGCGAGCGATGCCGATGTCGAGGCGGCCGCCGCTGATGACGTCGGCCATCGCCGCTTCGCCGGCCAGCTTGATCGGATGCCAGAAGGGCGCGATCACGGTTCCGGTGCCGAGACGGATGCGGCTGGTCTTGGCGGCGAGATAGGCGATGTTGATGAACGGGTTCGGCGAGATGGTGAATTCCATGCCGTGATGCTCGCCGATCCAGGCGGTCTCGAAGCCGGCCTGTTCAGCCAGCAGGACGAGGTCCTCGAGCTCGCCGACGAGCTCGGAATGCGGCTTGGCGAGATCCGAGCGTTCCATATGCACGAAGAGCGAGAACTTCATCCCTGGTCACCTGTGTTGAAGGCATTGGCAGCCGCGGTTCCGGCAAGCGGCCGGACCTCGCCCTCGACCTCATTGCCGACATAGACGCCGAAGGCATCCTGTGTGCATTCCCTGACATAGCGGGCAAGCATGGAGCGGATTGCCGGATCGGCGATCTTCAGGTCGCCGATCGCGTCGATGTCGACCAGCCGGATGCCGCGATCGCTGGAGGCAGGCACATCGAACGTGCCGCGATAATAGACATGCGTGCGCGACGAATTGCCGGCGTCGTCCCAGACCGCGAAGAGGAAGCCGAGCTGGGCCTCGATGGATCTGGCGGCAAGCAGGCCACGGAGGCTTTTGCCATCGCCGGCCGAGCCCAGTCCCCGGCCGCGCGGCAGTTCGAAGCCGTCGGCCGTTTCCAGGAACAGGATCCGGCCGCCATTTTCGAGGATGGCGCCGACGTCGGTGCCGGGCTGGGCGGCGGCGAGCGCCTCCTGGCTGAGGCCGGGCGCGATATAGGCGCCGCGGCAGTAGCCGAGAGGCTGCGAGGAGTTGTGGTCGAAATCGCGGACGCGGCCGATGAGGATGGAATGATCGCCGGCGTCGACCAGCCGTTCCATGTCGCAGTCGAAGGACGCGACCGAGCCGTCCAGCAACGGGCTGCCCGTCTGTCCTGGACGCCAGGCCACGGCGACGAATTTGTCGGCGGCTTTCGAGGCGAAGATGCCGGACGCCGCCTTCTGGTCCTCGTTGAGGATATTGATGGCGAAGCTCTTCGAGGTGGCGAAGACAGGATGGCCCAAGGCCTTGTGCGCGATGCAGACGAGTACCAGAGGCGGATCGAGCGACACCGAGGTGAAGGAATTGGCGGTGAAGCCGCGCGGCTCGCCTTCGGGACCGATCGTGGTGACGATGGTGACGCCGGTGAGAAAGGAGCCCAGCGCGCGGCGGAACTCGCCGCTGTCGAAACCGGAGGTCGCCGTTGCGTCCCCTTGCTCGACCGCTTCGAGAAAGTCGACGATATGGCGCGTGGCGAGGTCGGGTGCCGCCACCGCCATCATGTGCCGTTCGCCGGCAAGCACGGTGCAGCGGCCATGCGGCGCGAGACGCGCCATGGCGGCCGACATTGCGGGCGAGGAGTTCCTGTCCTCGGATCCGGTGATGAACAAGGCCGGCGCGGCAAGCGTTTGCAGGCGCTCGGCGTGATCGCCATCGGCACGCGCGAACAGGCGATAGGTGCGGGCGTAACCTTCCGGATCGACAGCGTTCAGCGCGGATGCGGTCTTGCCCGCCGCCGGTTGAAGTTCGGCGGGCACAGGTTCTCCGAACCAGCGGGCGATGGTCTGCGCGTTGCCGGCAACGTCGCCCCGGCCGGTGAGGGCGGCCGCGCGCCCGCGCACCGCATCGGCCAGGCCGGGAGGGCGCCGGAAGACGGCATTCAGCGAAACGATGCCGCGCACACGCCGGGGTGCTCGCAACGCCAGCTCCTGGGCGACGAGCGCGCCCATCGAGTGGCCGACGACCGACACCGTGTCGAGACCGAGATGATCGAGCAGGCGAATGGCCTGCTCGGCGTAGTCCGCCAACTCCGGCTCAGGCGGCGGCAGCGGCGATTGGCCATGGCCGAGCATGTCGATCGCGATCACATCCCAATTGCCGGACATCCGTTCGATCTGCGGCTGCCAGATCGCGGCATTCATGCCGACGCCGTGGATGAACAGCACCGGCGCCCCCGAGCCGGCCCTGATGAAGCCGGTACCATCGGGGGCGGTGCCTTGTCTCGCCCAGGCCGCTGCGGGAATTTCAGCCATGCAGATCGCCCACTTCCTTGAGGTCCTGGTAGCGGTCGCCGATACGATGATGCGGCCGGCCACCGATCGAAGCGCCAAGCGCCACGACCAGTTCGTCGGGCGCCGGCGCGTCGCCGATCTGGAAATGCACGGTCAGGTAGTGCGAACGCCGACCCTCGTCATTCTTGTCCATCAGCGGGATCACGATCGGCGTGTTGGGGCCGCCGCGCAGATTGGTGAAGGCAAGATAGGTCTTGGCGGCGACCGCGCGACGATAATGGTTGCCGAAATGCAGCGTGTGTATCAGCGCCGAAGCGTGTTCGATCTCGCCCGACGTGCCGCAGATGGCGGCCTTGCCGTAACCTTCGATCGTCTCGCCCGAACCGGCGATGGCGATGATTTCACGGGTCAGTGTTTCCCCCAGCACGGGCGCGCAGGCGCGGATCCCGGGCGACAGATCTTCGGTGAAGCCACGTCCAGCCCATGGATTGGTCAGCACCGCCGCGACTCCGATCAGCCGCAGCGGGCGGGGCGCTGCCTTGCCGCCTTCGATCAGCGTGTTCTCGGTGTAGGTGACGATCTTGCGAATGACGGGCTGCATGGATTCCTCGGGCGTCTAAGCTGTATCATCTTATGGTATACCATGGTATGGAGCGCCAAGAACCTTGTCAACCGGCCATGGAATCTGTTTTCGTGGCGAGGCAGGAGACCGCCCATGTCAGACGACACGCTTCGCATCGACCGCAGCGCCAAGACTTTGAGAACGCTGGCGCTGGAGCGCATGCGCGAAGCAATCATGGATTTTCATTTCCAGCCCGGCGAAAGGCTGGTCGAGCGGCCGCTTTGCGACCAGCTCGGCGTCAGCCGTTCGGTGGTGCGCGAAGTTTTGCGGCAGCTGGAGGCCGAGGGCCTGGTGCAGATGATACCGGGGCACGGGCCGGCTGTGGCCAAGCCGGATCTTGGCCGCACCGACGAGATCTATGAGCTCAGGGCCCTGCTCGAAGGTATCGCCGCGCGTGCCTGCGCTCTGTCCGCGACGAGTGCGCAACTGACCCTGCTCGAGAGCGCGCTCGCCAACCTCTTCGAAGCCTGGGCATCCGGCAAGCCGGCCGAGGTGATGCGGGCGACGACGAAATTCTACGAGGCGCTTTTCGAGGCGGCCGACAAGCGCGTCGCCTGGGAGATCGTGACCGGGCTCAATGTGCGCATCAACCAGCTGCGTTCCATGACCATCCTCTCGGCCAACCGTCGCGGACCGGCAATTGCCGAGATGAACGAGATCATGGATGCCATCAGATCGCGCAAGCCGGACGAGGCGGAAGCGGCGGCGCGTCGGCATGTCGAATCCGCGTGGCAGATCGCCCGCGCGGCGCTTCGGCTGCCTCCGGCATAGCCGGCATCGGCGACGGTTCAGGCGCCGGCGGCCCACGTGGCGCGCAGCCATGCGGTGATGGCATCGAAGTCGATCGGCTGTGTCGTGTCGACGTCAAACAGCGGCCCGCGCCGCAGGGGTTCCGCCCGCTTGGCGAGTTCCATCAGCTCAGGAATGTAGGCGGCGCCGGGATGACCGGGCAGGCGCTGACCAAGTCGGGCGCCATAGCGTTCGGCCAGAACCTCGCCGGGCGCGTGGCACCAGATTTCGACGGTCTGCTCGACGCCTGCGTTTCTGAGATGATCTTCGAGAACCTCACGCGGCTGAAAGCCGAACCAGGCGTCTACGACAAAGGTGCTGCCGGCGGGAGCTTCGCCGACCAGCGACCAGATCGCCTTGTAGCTGGCGCGGCCGAGCGTGCGGTTGAACTCACGATCAACCCCATCGAGCACTTCGAGGAACGGGTTCTTGACTGTATCGAGCGTCAGCAACGGCCAGCCCATACGGTCGGCGATGCCGTGCGAGACGGTGCTCTTGCCGCTGGCCGGGATGCCGTTGACGAGCACCGCGCGCCTCGGTTGGGCGGATCGTGAAATCGACCGCAACCTGCCCTGTTCTAGGGCTTGCAGGCCGGCGCCGATGACGCCGGCATCGTCGCCAAGTTGGGCCGGCTCGACCCGGCACTGATACCAGGGCGCCAAAGCCGGGGCGCGGCCGAGCGCGGCATGGGCTGCCCGGCCAAGGCCGCCGCCAAGCAGAATGAGATTGGGATCGAGCACGGCAACGGCGGTGTCTATCGCCGCGCGCAGCGGGACGGCCCAGGCGTCCAGTATGGCGCGCGCCTGGATGTCGCCGGCGGCGTCGCGGGCGAAAAGCTGGTCGACCGAAACATCGGGACCGAGCCCGGCCCGCGCAATGTGGCGGCCGAGCGCGGTGCCGGAACTGATGGTTTCGACGCAGCCGCGCCGGCCGCAGGCGCAGAGCTCGCCATCGACGTCGACCGTGATGTGGCCGAGCTGGCCGGCCGTTGCGCGGCCGCGCATGATGCGGCGGTCCTGGGCGATGGCGCCGCCAATGCCGGTGCCGATGGTGAACATGGCGATATCGCTGTCGGCCCGGCCGGCGCCGAGCGCCATCTCGGCGGCCAGCGCCATGTTGCAGTCATTGTCGATGATGACGGGCTTGCCCGTCATGTCCTCCAGCCGCCGCGCCAGCGCAATCGAAGCGAGGTCGACATAGCCGCCCGACAGCACCGCGCCCCGCCGCGCGTCGACGCGTCCGGGGACCCCGACGCCGATGGCTTTCACATCCGGCGTGTCGAGAAGGCGCACCATGTCGGCGACGCGGCCGAGGACCAGCTCCGGGTCGGACGCGCTCTTTTCGGAAACGCGCTTGAGGATTTCACCGGCGCCGGAAATGCGGGCGGCACGCAGATTGGTGCCGCCGATATCGATTCCTATGCTGAGAGGCATGACGTCCTGCACGTGCCAGTAATCAGAGCAATCGGAAAGTCTATGCGGCTTTCTGCCGGTAGTGTCCGATCACCGCCTGGATTTCGCGCAACCGCGGCACTGCTATGGTCTTAAGCCTTTCGCGCTGAATGTCACGGTCGAGCGAGATGCAGTCCTTCCACAGCGACCGGCCGGCGATGACACCGGAGGCGCCGTTCTGCATGGCGATCTCGACCTGGCCGAGGAAGGTGGCGTGGTTGACCCCGGCCGACAGCACCGCCCATGGCACTTCGCCGGCCATTTTTGTGATGTTGGCGCAGGCTTGCGGCGTCCCGGGATAGGGAAGCTTCAGCACCTTGGCGCCGCATTCCAGCGAAATCCTGGTGCCTTCCTCGACCAGCGATGGCGTCTTGGCCGCGTAGTCTTCGGCGCTTTCCCCCTCAAGCTGATAGGTCAGGAACTCGACCACCAGCAACAGGTCCTCCTGGCCGAAGTCGGTGATGCATTGGCGCAGGATGGCGATGTTGTGCTCGTTGGCCTGCGGCTTGTCGGCCCTGAGATAGACCATGATCTTGCCGCCGGTGCCGCCGAGCGCGCGCACGCGGCGCGCATCGATGCCGGGAACCAGCCGCGACAGGCGATAGCCTTCCGGCGAAACGTCGAAACCGGATGCGTCGAGGCCGATAAGGAGCGCGGTATCGCGATTCAGCACGCCTTCATCGACAATTCGCGGCACCGCGCAGAGCGGGTCGAGCAGCACGCAGGACGCCGCGCTAGCCAGGTAGCGCGTGATGTCGGCCTTGGTGTCGCCAAGCATGTCGTTGGTGATTCTGGCCTGATCGGCAGGGTCCGACGCCAGCAAGGTGCGCATGCCGCCGCGCTGGTCGCAGGCGATCGCCACCATGGCCCCATCCTCGCCGCATATCTGCTGGTAGCCGCGCAGTTCCGCGGTGGTCATCTTGGTCATGAGCTTCGGTCCGCTGTTGGCGCTCTCTCACCGAGCGCTGATCCCTTGGAAACATGGTCAGTTCGCCCGCCTGCCGGCAGGAAGATTTTGCCGCCCTGATGCTTCGCCGGTTGCCTGGACAGGCAGCCTTGCGGTGCGTGACCCGGTATGGTCATCAAGTTGCGAGTTCGCCGGATTTGCGCGATAACTCCCATCGGCGTATACGTGTGTAACACGTTGCTGAAAGGAATTGCAAGCTGTCTGTTCCCTCCGTCCAGGACGCGACCGCATCGCGCACGATGCTGCACACGGTTGCCAAGCTGCACTATGTGGAGGAGATGTCGCAGGTCGACATAGCGCGGCAGCTCGGCGTCTCCACCGCGACGATTTCACGCCTGCTGCAGCGTGCACGGGCCGAAGGCATCGTGCGCATCGAGGTCATCGACCTGGCGACGCCCGAGGATATCACCCGGCAATTGGTCGACGGGTTGAAACTGCGCGATGCAGCGGTCGTCGAGACGCCGGTGGCAGGTGCCCTGACGGCGCTTTCCGCGCCGCTTGGCGCCTTGCTCAGGCAGGCGCAACTGGTCGCCGGCTCCGTGGTCGCCATCGGCTGGGGACGCGCCGTGCGCGAGGTCATCCGAGCCGGTCTGCCGCGCATGCCCGGCGTGCTGACGGTGGCTGCGACCGGCGGCATGCAGCAGCACGCGGCGCATTTCCAGGTCAATGAATTCGTGCGGCTCGCGGCGGAGGAATTCGGTGGTACGCCGCATTTCATCCACGCGCCCTATCTGCCCTCCAGCGAACTGCGCGAGGTGTTCCTGCGCGATGCGGCTATCCGCGATGCCGTCGCACTGTGGGAGAGGACCGATGTGGCGATTGTCGGCATCGGACTGCCGCACGCCATCAACGCACCCGAGGCAAGTGCCGCCACGCCAAGCGAGCAGGCGCTGGTTCATGCCGCCGGCGACGTGCTTCGGCACTATTTCGATGCCGATGGTGCGCTGATCGCCTGGGAAGGCGAGGGCCGCATGATCGCCATGTCGCCGGCGCAGCTTCGCGCCGTGCCGCTTGTGATCGGCGTTGCCGCCTCGCCGGAAAAAGCGAGGGCGATCATCGGCGCCGTCCGCGCCGGGCTCATCAACACGCTGGTGACCGACACCAAGACGGCGCAGGCGATCCTCGAAACCCTTGATGCAAGATAGGGCGCTGAATTTTCGGCACGGAGCGACGATGAAGCGCCTGGTGGAAGATTGGGTCTATGGCGGCGTGCTCGCCGGCCTTGTTCTGTGCATCGTGGCGATCGGGCTGGCCGCCCGGTTGGAAACCGCCGAACTCGCCGTCTTCGTCCTGATCCCGGTCTACATGCTCCACCAGTACGAGGAGCATGCCGGGGACCGGTTCCGGCTTTTTGTCAACAAGATGCTCGGCGCAGGCGCGCCGCTCCTTACCCGCCTGGATGTCTTTGTGATCAACGTGCCGGGCGTGTGGGGCATCTACGCGTTGGTGTTCACGCTCGCTGTCACGATCCAGGCCGGGATCGGGCTGATCGCCGCCTACACCACCTTGATCAACGCCCTGGTTCACATCGGGCAGGCCATCAGGATGCGCAGCTACAATCCGGGACTCGTCACTGCGATCATCCTATTCGTTCCCGTGTCGATCTGGTCGATTTGGGCGCTTTCCGGCTCGGGAACGCGCTTTCATGTCCTGGGAGTTGCCGTCGGGCTGGTCATTCATGGATTGATCATCGCCCACGTCGCCCGACGGCGGCGGATGACCCGATCAGCGTCATCGGAGCTTGTCACGCCGTCCTAGCCCCGACCTCGCTCTCGGGGCGCTGTGCCGTTCGACTGGCGAAATCGGTTGTGTCGCCGAGGAGACGGGGCAATAGTTTCGCCGGGGCTCCGAGGAGCAGTCAGATGGTGTCTGGGAAAGCGGCATTGCGGCCTCGGAAAAACCGAGTTGCAATTTATTTCTGCAAAGTGTTACAAGTTTATGGGTCCGGCGTGGAGGCATGCCGGACACGCTGGTTCTGACCTCGCTGAGGCGAGGAAAGCGACCACGGCCATTGTGCCGGTCGGCTGGACCGGCTGACATATCGACTGCAGGGCGCTTGGGAGGAGCTGCCCGCGAAGGCAAACAGGCGTTCCGGCCGTCGGCATTCCGCTTGTGAGCGGGTCACGGCCATCCAATGTCACTGCAACGGCAGAACTGCCAACAATGAGGAGGATGTCATGAAGAAGATCGTTGCCGCGTTCGCGGCGCTTGCCGTCGGCGCTTCGGTGCTGATTGCGCCCGCGCAGGCGCAGGACAAGAAATACACCATTGCGCTCATTCCTGGCCTGACCACCGACGGTTTCTACATCACCATGCGCAAGGGCGCCCAGGCGGCGGCCGACGCGCTTGGCGTGAACCTGGTCTTCCAGGGTGCGCCGGACTTCAACCCGGTCACGCAGGTCCCGGTGCTCGACGCCGTCATCGCCAAGAAGCCGGATGCGATCCTGATCGCGCCGACCGACAAGGTTCAGTTGGTCGAGCCGCTGCGCAAGGCCAATGATGCCGGCATCCCGGTCATCACCGTCGACACCTTCATCGGCAGCGGCGTCTACCAGACGGGTGCCGGCGACGCCGATTTCCCGCTTGCCTACATCGCCTCGGACAATGTGCTGGGTGGCGAGATCGCCGCGCGCGCGCTGGCCACGTCCATCGGCGACAAGGGCAAGGTCTACGTTTCGAACGTCAAGCCGGGCATCTCGACCACCGACCAGCGTGAAGAAGGCTTCAAGAAGGAGATGGCCAAGCATCCAGGCATCACCGTTCTGGAAACCCAGTTCAACGATGACGACGCCAACAAGGCGGCCTCGCAGCTTCAGGCCGTGTTCGCACGCAACCCCGACCTGGTCGGCGTGTTCGGCGCCAATCTGTTCTCGGCGCTGGGTGCCGCCAACGGCGTCAAGCAGGCCGGACAGACGGGTACCGTCAAGGTCGTTGCCTTCGATGCTCCGACCAGCATCGTCGACAACATCAATACCGGCCTGGTCGATGTGGCGATTGCCCAGCATCCGGCCGAGATCGGCTATTACGGCGTCGTTTCGGCCTATGCCCATCTCACCGGCCATTCGATCCCGGTCACCATCGGCACCGGCTTCACGATCATGGACAAGTCCAACATCTCGGATCCGAACATCTCCAAGTACCTCTACTCCGAATAAGTCCAACGCGTTTACCTCCTCCCGGTCCGCCGGGAGGAGGCCTGCGCCAAGCCCGGCTTGACCGGGGCCTTGTTCGAATGAGCCGCGCCGCGGAGTATTCATGACCTCGACATCCCCAGCAAATCCGGCCGAGCAGCATGTCGCGCCTCAGGCAGATCATGGCGACCCGGCCAAGGGCCTGATCGCCCGCATCGCCGAAGGGCGCGCCTGGCTGTTCCTCGCCGGCCTCCTTGTCTGTTTCGAGATCTGGTCGAGGCTCGCCTTCGGCGCGACCTTCGTGCTCAACCCGTTCAACCTGCAGTCCATCGCGATCTTCGCCGTGGCGCCGCTGCTCTTGGCGACAGGGCAGACTTTCGTCATCATTTCAGGCGGCATCGACCTGTCGCTCGGCTTCATCATGGGGCTCGCCGCCGTCATCGCCGCGCATGCGACCAATATGGCGGGCGCCGCCATTCCGCTGCCGCTGGCCATGCTGGCCGGCATTCTTGCGGCGGTGATCGTCGCCGGCGTGCCCGGCATCATCAACGGTCTGCTGATCTCGCGCCTCAAAGTGCCGCCCTTCATCGGCACGCTCGGCATGTTCGGCGTGGCGCGGGGCGCCGCCTTCCTGCTTGCCGGCGGCACCACGGTGCCGGTGCAGAATTCCTGGTTCGCGCTGCTCGGCAACGGCAAGTTCTACGGCATTCCCTATCTGGTGCTCATCACCGCCGTCTTCGTCATCGTCATGCACTATCTGCTCAGCCAGACGCGGTTCGGTCAGCACAACTACGCCATCGGCGCCAATGTGCAGGCGGCGCGCCGGTCAGGCATCGACATCAAGGGCCACATTTTGCGGCTCTATGTGTTGTCGGCGATGTGCGCGGGGCTGGGCGGCGCGCTCTATGCCGCGCGCTTCACCGCCGGCGCGGCGCAAGCCGGCGAGCCGCTGCTGCTCGACAGCGTCGCGGCCGTCGTCATCGGCGGTGCCAGCCTGTTCGGCGGCTCCGGCACGATCCTGGGCACGGTCGCCGGCGCGCTGGTGATCGCGGTCATCCAGTACGGGCTGGTCTTCGTCAATGTCGAGCCGTTCTGGCAGTTCATGGCCGTCGGCGTCGTCATCATCATTTCCGTGCTCATAGACCAGGCGCAGCGCCGGTTCAGTGGAGGCCGCCAGGATGAATAACACCGACCAGACCACGCCTCTGCTCGAAGTCCGCAACCTGTCCAAGCACTTCGGCGCCGTGCGCGCGCTCAACGATTTCTCCATGACCGTGCGGCCTGGCGAAGTGGTGGCGCTTGCCGGCGACAATGGCGCGGGCAAGACGACGCTGATCAAGGCAATTTCGGGCGTCTTCCAGCCGACGGGCGGAGAAATCCTGCTCAGGGGCCAACCGGTAGCTTTCGCGACACCCCAGGAGGCGCGCGAAAAGGGCATCGAGACGATCTACCAGGATCTGGCGCTGGCCGACAATCTGTCGATCGGCGCCAACATCTTCCTTGGCCGCGAACCGATGCGCAAGGCGTTCGGCTTCCTGCCGGTGCTCGATCGCAAGGCGATGGCCGAGGCGGCTCGGGAAACGATGAAGCGGCTGGACTTCCACGTCAGCCGACTGAACGCCCCGGTCAGCAATTTCTCCGGCGGCCAACGCCAGGCCGTCGCCATCGGTCGCGCCGTCTATTGGGACGCGCAGATCCTGATCATGGACGAGCCGACCGCGGCACTCGGCGTGCCGGAGCAGCGCAAGGTGATTTCGCTGATCCACCAGCTCAAGGCGCAAGGACGCGGCGTAATCTTCATCTCGCACAATTTGCAGGACATTTTCGCGGTCTCGGACCGCATCGTCGTGCTCAGGCGCGGTGTCCAGGCCGGCGAGCGCAAGATTTCCGAGACCAACCATGATGAGGTCGTCAAGCTGATGGTCGGCGGCTAGCTCTGGCGAGCCGTTGACGATCCGTCCTGTCGGATGTTCCGATCCAGTCTCGGCGCGGCCGCCACCAGCGCCTTGCCGATGGCCGATCGCGGCGCATCGATGACGGCGCGGGCATCGCCGCTTTCGGCGATCCGTCCCGCGTCGAGAAGGACGATGCGGTGGGCGATGGCCCTGACGACGCCGAGATCATGCGAGATGAAGAGATAAGCGATCTTCTGCTCGCGTTGCAGGTCGAGCAGAAGTTCGAGAATCTGTCCGCGCACCGAGACGTCGAGCGCCGACACCGCTTCATCGAGCACGATCAGGGATGGTTTCGTCGCGATGGCGCGCGCGATCGCCACGCGCTGGCGCTGGCCGCCGGAGATTTCGTGGATGGCGCGCTGCGCGAGGGCGGCCGCAAGGCCGACACGCTCCAGCAATTGCGCGATGCGACGCGGGCGTTCGGTGCGTGGGGCGATGCCGTGGATGCGCAAGGGATCGTCCAGCACGCGCGCCACCGTGGCGCGTGGGTTGAAGGCGGCGAGCGGATCCTGGAACACCATCTGCAGACGAGCGCGGCGCGTGCGCAGTGCGGTGCCACCCAAGGCCAGGAAATCGTCACCCTCGAACACGATGCCTCCGCCATCGGGTTCGATCAGCCGCAGCACAAGCCGCGCGACCGTCGATTTTCCGCTGCCGGAGGGGCCTGCCAGCGCCAGCGTTTCCCCAGGCGCGATGGCGAAGGAGACATCGTCGACGGCAGCAACAGTCTTGCCGCCGCGACTGTAACGTTTGGTGAGATTGGACGCTGTGAGCAGGCTCATGCGCGCCCCCCGCTCCGGTTCAGCAGCGGTTCGGCATCAAGGCCGATATGGGCGTCGAGCAGCGCGCGTGTGTAGGCTTGGGCCGGGGCGTTGATGATCTGCGCCGTCGCGCCGAGCTCAACCAGTTGACCATGGCGGAAGACGGCGATGCGTTCGGCAAGTTCGGCCGCGAGCGCAATGTCATGGCTGATGAACAGCAGCGTCATGCCGTCCTCGGCCACCAGCCGCCGGATCAGCGCGACGATCTCGGCCTGCACGATTGTGTCGAGCGCGCTGGTCGCTTCGTCGGCAATGAGCAGTTTCGGGCCGGCGGCAATCGCGGCGGCAATCGCCACGCGCTGCTTCTGGCCGCCGGAAAGCTGGTGCGGGAAAGCGTGCAGGGCCGAGTCCGGGTCGGGCAGGCGGACGCGTTCGAGCAGGGTTTTGGCCTTGGCGTAGGCCTGCGACCAGGTGAGGCCGAGATGGGTGCGAGTGACTTCGGCGATCTGCTTGCCGATGGTCATGACCGGGTCGAGGCTGGCCGAGGGATCCTGGAAGATGAAGCCGATGTCGCTGCCTAGGAGGGGCACTCCATCGCGAAGATGACGAAGTTGGCGCTCTACGGCGCTCCCCTCTGTCCTGCCGGACATCTCCCCCACTTGGGAGGAGATTGGCAGCGTCGCTGTCGCGTCATCTCCTGCAGCACCGTTGGTAATTGGCGAAAGCGGAGATGAGGGCGCGATCTCCCCCTTTGAGGGGGAGATGTCCGGCAGGACAGAGAGGTGGGCCTTGGCGCTAGCACTTGCCGGCAACAACCAATCGATGTGCCCGCCAATCCGGGCGCCCCTCGGCAACAGCCCAGCAATCGCCAGCGCCAGCGTGCTTTTTCCCGAGCCGCTCTCGCCGATGATGGCCAGCCGCTCGCCACTGGCAATGTCGAGGCTGAAACTCTTCAGCGCCGCCACTTCGTTGCCGTCGCGGCGGTAGGTCACCGTCAGGTCGCTGATCGACGCCAGGACGCTCACGACAGGCCTCTTTTCACGGCCGTGGTTTCGACGATGCCTTCGCCGGCGAGATAAACGCCGAGCACCGTCAGCACCAGGGCGATGCCCGGGACGATCGACAGGAAGGGCGCGGTGCGCAGGACGGTGCGGCCTTCGGCGATCATGCCGCCCCAGGTGACCCTGTTGGGGTCGCCAAGCCCGAGGAAGGAGAGTGCTGCTTCGGTAAGGATCGCTGCGGCGACGATGACCGACGACAGCGCCAGCACCGGCGGCAAGGCATTGGGTAGCACTTCGCGAAAGGCGATCGCCAGAGGGTGCATGCCGATGACGCGGGCGCCGGCGACATAGTCGCGTTCGCGGATGGAAAGGACTTCGGCGCGGGCCACGCGTGCCGGGCCGGTCCAGGTGCTGAGCGCTATCGCTACCACGACGACGCCGAGCGAGGGACCAACCACGCTGACGAAAGCCAGCGCCAGCAGGAACCCCGGCACGGTCTGGAACGCATCGGTGATGCGCATCAGCACCTCGTCGATCAGGCCACCGGCGAAACCGGCGAGCGTGCCGATCACCGCACCGACGGCGAGTGCCGCCGCCGCCGCCGCCAGACCGACGGCCAGCGAGGTGCGGGCGCCATGGAACAGTTCAGCAAGCACGTTGCGGCCGAGCCGGTCGGTGCCAAGCGGCAGCGACCAATCCTGGAAGGGCGGCAGCAGCGCCGGCCCGGCGATCGATTGCGGGTCGCCGGGAAACAGCAGCGACGCCGACAGCGCCATAGCGAACAGCGCGGCCAGGATCACGACGCCGGCAACCGCTTCCGGTGTGTGCAGGAAACGACGAAGCCCGCTCATGCGCGCTCCTCGCTGGCGCCGACGCGCGGGTCGAGGAAGGCATAGGCGATGTCGACGACAAGGTTGATGAGGATGACGAGGACGGCGCTGACGAGGATGATGCCAAGCAGCAAGGGCGTGTCGCGCGCGGCCACCGCTTCCTGCGCCAGCCGGCCAAGGCCTGGCACGGAAAAGACGCTCTCGATGACGACGCTGCCGCCAAGCATCTGCGCCGACTGCAGGCCGAGCATGGTGACTAGCGGCAACAGCGCGTTGCGGGCGACATGGGCAAGCACGATGCGCCGGCGCGACAAACCCCGGGCGCGAGCAGCGAGGATAAAGTCCTGCCGCCAGGCCTCGGCCATGCCGGCGCGCATCATGCGCAGATAGAGGGCCAGGTAGATGAAACCGAGGGCGGCAACCGGCAGGGCGAGGTGGACTCCGATGTCGGCGGCGCGGGCGAGGCCGGTCTTGTCCGAGGCCAGAGTTTCGATGCCGCCGATCGGCAGCCAGCGCAGGTCGACGGCGAAGATGACGATCAGCACCAATCCCAGCCAGAAGCCCGGCACGGCATAGAGCGCCAGCGAGCCGATCGACAGGAAACGGTCGCGAAAGCTGCCTGGCCTGGCGCCGGCATAGATGCCGAGCGCCGAGCCCAGCCCGAAGGACAGCGCGGTGGCGCTGACCATCAGAAGCAGCGTGTTGGGCAGGCGCTCGAGGATGATCTCGCGGATCGGTCGCGAGAAGGTCACGGACTGGCCGAGATCGAGATGCAGCAGCGCCCAGAGATAGTTGGCGAGCCGCGTCAGCTCCGACTGGTCGAGGCCCCAGCGATGGCGCAGCAACTCGATCATGCCGGCGTCGCCGCCGGTGGAGACGATATAGGCGTCGACGGCGTCGCCGGGAGCGGCTTCGAGGAGGAGGAAGGTGCCGACGACCACGATCAGAAGCACGAAGATGCTGCCGACGAGACGACGGCGAATGAGGGTGAGGGCGCGGGTCATGCGGGATTCGGCGAGGCGACGATGCGCGGGTTAAGATCGTGCCGAGGCCCCCCTCTCTGTCCTGCCGGACAGAGGGGGGCCTCGTAGAACTCAACCCCTACGATTTCTTCGCGAACTTTCATCCGCGTGAATGTGTCATGATTCCAGATACGTGTCCGCCCAGTTCGAGACCGCCCAGCGCGGGTTGTTGGCGATGTTGCCGACCTTGTCGCTGGCGACGGAAATGAAACTCCATTCGGCGACATTGATCAGCGGCAGGTCCGTGGCGACTTGCTTCTGGAACTCCTTGTAGAGGTCGGTACGTGCCGATGTATCGAGCGTCTCGGAAGCCTTGGCGATCAGCGCGTCGAGGGCACCGTTCTTGTAGCCGCCCTGGTTTGAGAAGGGCACGCCGTCGGGAATGCCGCTCTGTACCAGGATGGTGGTCGAGATCGCCGGGTCGCCACGGAACACCGGCGGGCCCACGGCGAGGTCGAAGGCGTGATCGGTGTAGACGGCCTTGATGTGGGCTGCGGAGTCGTTGTTGACCAGTTGCGCGTCGATGCCGATGGCGGCGAGCGCCTGGCGCAGATAATCGCCGAACTGCTTGGTCTCGTTGAAATAGGGCGCCGGCAGGAGCTTCA
Organism: Mesorhizobium sp. B2-3-4; assembly: GCF_006442315.1. Taxonomy (GTDB): domain Bacteria; phylum Pseudomonadota; class Alphaproteobacteria; order Rhizobiales; family Rhizobiaceae; genus Mesorhizobium. Next base: position 25,839 of record NZ_VFVY01000018.1, read on the forward strand.
GCGAAAAGCGGTTGCCGTCAGCGCCTTTATTATAGCCGGCCTCGTCGAGCAGCGCGTTTGCCTTGGCGACGTCGAAGGCATAGGTCGGCACATCGGAGGTGTAGAATTGCGGATCGTTCTTCGGCACCGGGCCGGTGGCCGTCGCGGCATAGCCGAGGAACACGGTCTTGACGACGAAATCCTTGTCGATGGCGTGCGCGATCGCCTGGCGTACTTTCACATCGGCCAGTTCCTTGCGGCGATGGTTGATCTCGACCACGAGCTGATAGGTCAGCCCCTCATAGCCCTTGGAGATCACTTTCAGGCCAGGCACCTTGGAGATGCGGTCGAGGTCCGCCAGCGGCACGGCGGAGAAAGCCGCGAGCTGGATTTCTTCCGCTTCCAGCGCGCTCGCCGCCGAGGTGCGGTCGGGCAGCACCTGATAGATGATCTCGTCGAGGTTGGGCTCGTCCTTGCCCCAATAATCGGTGTTCTTCGTCAGCCGGTAATACTGACCGGCCTTGTATTCGCCGAACTTGAACGGGCCGGTGCCGATGGGCGCTGTGTTGGCCGGGTTGTCCTCGATCTTGCCGACTTCGTAGATGTGCTTGGGCACCACGCTCGACAGCGCCGGCAGCGCGTTGCGGATCAGCTGGAAAGGCGTCGGCTTGGCGAATTTGAACACGGCGGTCAGATCGTCCGGGGTGTCGACCGCGCTCAGGTCCTTGAACACGGTGCGGCCGAGATTCTGCAACGGTTTCCAGATCTGCAGCGCCGAGAAGGCGACGTCGGCTGACGTGAACGGCTTGCCGTCATGCCATTTGACGCCTTCGCGCAACTTGAAGGTCGCCGACAGCCCATCGGCGGCACCTTCCCAGCTCACCGCCAGTCGTGGCGCGAGCCCGTCCTTGCCGTCGAAGGAGGCTTCGGCCAGCGTCTCGACGATCTTGCTGGAGATGAAGAAGACGCCGTTGGACGCGACGATCGCGGGATTGAGATTGCGCGGCTCGGAATCGGCGGCCAGCACCAGCCGCCCACCCTTTTTCGGTGTCTGTGCCCGGCCCAAGGTCGGCATGGCCGTTGAGGCCAGCAGCATCGCCGAACCGGCAAGCATGGTGCGCCTGGAAATGGTGAAACCTGACATGATCGAACTCCCTCCTGCGCGCGGACCTCTTGTCGGCGTGCCAACACCCCTCGATGCCGCCGGGCCGCCGGCATCCTGTGGGCGATTATGAGCCTTGCTGAGGGTTTCGCTAGAGATGGAATTGGCGCATCCTGGCTTGGCTTTGAAATTTTTGTTCGCTGGACCAGTTTAGGAGAGCGGACTATGGATCCTGTCTGGTAGGACCAGATTAAGCGATTGGCAGCGAGTGACGACTTGGTCACCAGCCAGAAAGCCTAGTTCTCTTATTTCTGGCTAGACCAGAGTGGGCAGGATGGTGCAGATTTAGCAAGAAGCTGGGAATCTGCGCGAGACCGTGCCGATGCCAGGCAATTCAGGGAGAGAGTGATGAACATTGCGCCGGGCAAGGCTGCCGTCAGCAATATCCCGTTCGACCAGGCACGGGTCGACCGGCTGATGGAGGAGGCCGGCATCGATGTGCTGCTGGCGACCTCCAAGCACAACACGCAATATCTGCTGGGCGGCTACAAATTCATCTTCTTCGCCGCCATGGATGCGATCGGCCACAGCCGCTACCTGCCCATTGTCGTCTACGAGAAGGGTGGGCCCGATCACGCCGCCTATATCGGTAACCGCATGGAGGGCGGCGAGCACCAGAACCATCCGTTCTGGACGCCGACGCTGCATGCCGCCTGCTGGGGTACGCTCGATGCCGCCAATCTGGCGGTCGAGCATGTCAGAAAGATCGGCAAGGATGGGGCGCGCATCGGCATCGAACCGGGCTTCCTGCCGTCGGACGCCTATGCGCTGATCCGCAAGGCGCTGCCCGACGCCAAGCTGATCGATGCGACCGACATGCTGGAAAACATGCGCGCTATCAAGACCGATGCGGAACTGGAGAAGCTGCGCACGGCCTCCGAACTGATCACCGATTCCATGCTGGCGACGATCGCCTGGGCGCGCGAAGGCACGACCAAAGCCGAGATGATCGAACAGCTGCGGCGTGAGGAGACCAATCGCGGCGCGCATTTCGAATATTGCCTGCTGACGCTTGGCTCGAGCCACAACCGTGCTGCCTCATCGCAAGCGTGGAACAAGGGCGAGGTGCTGTCGATCGATTCCGGCGGCAATTATCACGGCTATATCGGCGACCTCTGCCGAATGGGCATTCTGGGCGAGCCGGACGCCGAACTGGAGGATCTGCTGGCCGAGGTCGAGACTGTGCAGCAGGCGGCCTTCTCGAAGGTGAAGGCGGGCATTCTGGGCGGCGACATGATTTCGCATGCCGAGGGCGTGCTGAAGGCGTCGAAGGTCGCGCCCTACACGGATTTCTTCGCCCATGGCATGGGGCTGATCACGCATGAGGCGCCGTTCCTGATGACCAATCATCCGGTGACCTATGAAGGCACCTACGCGGCCAAGCCGCTGGAGAAGAACATGGTGCTGTCGGTCGAAACGACGATGCTTCACCCGACGCGGGGGTTTATCAAGCTGGAGGACACGCTGGCGGTGACGGAGAGCGGCTACGTGATGTTCGGCGATCGCGGGCGCGGATGGAACAGGGGTGGGACCTTATAGACCAAGGCTGGCGCCGCCCCTCATCCGCCTGCCGGCACCTTCTCCCCGTAGAACGGGGAGAAGAGGGCAGCCGCGCCCTCGGCACATATTCCGCGGCGTAGAAAATTGGCGAAAGCGTCGACGACTGCGTCTTTCTCCCCGTCACTATACGGGGAGAAATGTCCGGCAGGACAATGAGGGGCGGCGCAACCCTGGAATAAATTGGTCACTTCCCCGCCGGGATCAGCCTGAAATCCGGTAGCTCTCTCAACGCCAATTCCGGCCCGGCAGGCGAGTAGACGACGAACAGCTGCATCGGCCCATCTCCCGTATTCAGCGTCGAGTGAAACCGGCTTTCCGGCACATAGATGGTGCAACCAGGCCCAACCTTCGCCACCACCGGATTACCCTCTTCGTCCTCAACCATCTGCTCGCCGTTGCCCGAGATGACGAAAATGATTTCTTCGGCGCCGGGGTGGTTGTGGCGCGTGTGGCCCTTGCCGGAGGGGAGGTCGACGACGCCTCCGGAAAAGCGGCTCGCGCCATTCACTTCCGGAGCAACGGTCAGCGACAGTCTTCCCCAGTCGAAACCGAAGGCGCTGACATCCTTCGGATAGACAAACACCTTGCTCTTGTCGGTCATCTCGCATCATCCCTTCTTGTTTGCGGCGCCACCCAGCGTCACCGCCTTGAAATCCGCCGTCTGCCTGGCAATCGCGGCTTCGGCCGGCAGCCGTTCCATCGAGCTCGCGCCATAGAAACCGTGCAGGCCCTTGGCACGAGAGAGGATGTAGCGCGCGTCGTCCGGCATCGAGATCGGGCCGCCATGGCAAAGCAGTATGACATCCTTGCGCACCGAACGCGCGGCGTTGGCGATGGCGTCGATCTCGACCACGCAGTCGTCAAGCGACTTGGCCGAGGTGGCGCCGATCGACCCGCCGGTGGTCACGCCCATATGGGCGACGACGATGTCGGCGCCGGCTTTTGTCATGGCGCGCGCCTCTTCGGGGTTGAAGACGTAGGGCGTGGTCAACAGGTCGAGCTTGTGCGCCTCGGCGATCATGTCGACTTCGAGCCCGAAGCCCATGCCGGTCTCCTCGAAGCTCTGCCGCATCTGGCCGTCGAACAGGCCGATGGTCGGAAAATTCTGCACGCCGGAAAAGCCCATCGTCTTCAGTTCGGCCAGGAGCAGCGGCATGATGACGAAGGGGTCGGTGCCGTTGACGCCGGCCAGCACCGGCGTCTTCTTGACGACCGGCAACACCTCGTAGGCCATTTCCTTGACGATCTCGTTGGCGTTGCCATAGGCGAGCAGGCCGGCGGCCGAGCCGCGACCGGCCATGCGATAGCGGCCGGAATTGTAGATGATGATGAGGTCGATGCCGCCGGCTTCCTCGGCCTTGGCCGACAGGCCGGTGCCGGCGCCGCCGCCGACGATCGGCACACCCTTGTCGATCATGCCCCGGAATTTGTTCAGTATGTCCTTGCGCGGTATTGCCGGCATGTCTGGTCTCTCACTGTCTGGCGATGTCGAGGAAGGCCGCGACAGCGGCCCTGGCGAATTCGGCGTCGTTGATATGCAGGGGCAAGCGCGTGACGCGGCGCGTGGCGCTTGGCTCGATGGCGCGTTCGATGGCGTCGAACAGGACGGCGTCGGCTTCCGGGTCGAAGAAGGCGCCGCCTTCGATGTCGAGCGCGGAGACGCCTTTTTCGGGGATCAGGAAATGCACCGGACCTTGGCACGAAGCGAGCCTGGCGCCGATCCATTCGCCGATGGCGCGGCATTCATCGATGCTTGTGCGCATCAGCGTGACGTTCGGGTTGTGCTCGTAGAACAGGCGGCCACGATAGCGTTCCGGAACGGTCGAAGGCGCCCAGAAATTGACCATGTCGAGCGCGCCGACCGAGCCGACATAAGGCAGCCTTGTGCGGGCGATGGCGCCGAAACGATCTTCCGTCGCCGGCAGCACGCCGCCGAACAGGAGATCGCAGACCTCGGTCGTGGTGATGTCGACGACCCCGCAGAGCAGGCCGCTGTCGACCAGTTTCTCCATACTGCGGCCGCCGGTGCCGGTGGCGTGAAAGACCATGCAGTCGTAGACGTCGCGCAACTGCTCGGCGATTGCAGTCACGCAAGGCGTGGTGACCCCGAACATGGTGAGGCCGATCGACGCCTTGCCGTCCGCTGCCGGCGCCGGATTGGCCGCCATGCCCGCCATCGCCTGGGCGGCGTTGTGCAGCACGACACGGGACAGCCGGTTCAGCCCGGCCATGTCGGTCACCGATGGCATCATGACGATGTCCGAGACGTCGACGTAAGGAGCCGTGTCGCCCGAGGCGAGCGTCGAGACCATGATCTTGGGCAGGCCGAGCGGCAGCGCGCGCATGCCCGCGGTGACGATCGAGGTGCCGCCGCCGCCGCCAATGCCGATCACGCCGGCAACGTCGCTTCTCGACTGGATGAAGCGGGCGAAGGCGATACCCATGGCGGTGACCGCCGCGCCGCGATCGTTGCCGCCGAGCACGGCCGTGCTGCCGTCCGGGTGGTGGGCGGCGACATCGCCGGCGCCGATGTCGACAAATGTTGTTGCCTCTCGCGTCCCGACATCGACGCGGCAAACCGCGGCGCCCGTCGCCGCGATCATATCGGCAAGGAAACCGAGTTCCTCACCTTTCGTATCCGCGGTGCCCACCACATAGACGCGCTTCATTGAGGGGTCCCCGATCCCGGCGGCTGCGATGCGTGTGCCTCAACGCCAGGGCCACGTTGCGGCGCCATTGCAAATTTTTGAGACGCGCGTATCATATTGATATGGATATCTCACGTCAACAAGACGCGTCGAACGAAGATGCCGGCGAAAGACCCGAGCGCGGAGCCCGCGCGCGCACCAAACGGCTGATGCTGGAGACGGCGACAAGGCTGATGCAGGAGGGCGTCACGCCGTCGGTCAGCGAGGTCGCGGAAGCCGCGCAAGTCTCGCGCGCGACCGCCTATCGCTATTTCCCAAGCCAGGCCGCACTGGTGCAGGCGGTCGTCGATGAGGGCCTCGGGCCGATCCTCACCTGGAAGTCCACCACCGCCGATGCCGAGCGCCGCGTGGCCGAACTGTTCGATACGGCCATGCCGCGCATCGAGGCGTTCGAGGCGACATTCAAGGCGGCGCTGAAGCTGTCGCTCGATCAATGGGCGCGGCGACAGGCGGGTACGCTGGGCGCCGAGCCGGCCTTCACGCGCGGCCACCGTGTCGATTTGCTGAAGCAGGCGATCGCGCCGCTCAAGGGCAAACTGCCGCCGCGCGATTTCACGCGGCTGGCGCAAGCGCTGTCGCTCATGTTCGGCGTCGAGGTGCTGATCGTTCTCAAGGACATCTGGGGACTGGACAGCCGCAGGACGAGGTCGGTGGCGCAATGGGCGGCCGGCGCGCTGGTACGTGCCGCGGTGGCGGAATCGATCGGTAACGGAGATGGAGCCCAGTCGGGCAATCGTGACGAAATAGGCTGAATCTGGTTCGACCAGATTTGTGAAGCGATCGCCGATCCTAACGGTCGTTTCACAGGCCGGACAAGGCCTGTTTATATCATTGAGTAGGAAAATCATGAAAAAACAGGCAGATAAAGCAGAAATTCGACAGTAATGGCATGATCTGGCTCCCAAGAAAGGGCTTGACGCCGATGCAAGATTGGTAATACCAGATCAGAAAAGAAAAGTGGATCGGAAGAGAGGTTCGGATCCATTTTCCGGCAGGGCGAGGAGGCCCGAAGCCGGAAAGGTGCGACCACGGGAGGAACTACCGGAGCCGGCCCCGTTGCCGGCTCGCATGACAGGGTAGAATGCGCACAAGGGAGGAAATCAAATGCGCAAGTTAGTGACCAGCATGCTTGCTGGTATCGGCTTAACGCTTGCCTGCGGCACATCGGTCTACGCGCAGGAAAAGTCGCTTACCATCTTCTGGGCGGAGTGGGATCCGGCCAACTATCTGCAGGAACTCGGCAACGAGTACGAGAAGGAAACCGGCGTCAAGATCACGGTGGAAACCACGCCGTGGGCCGACTTCCAGACCAAGGCCTTTACCGAGTTCAACGCGCATGGCGACGCCTATGACCTGGTCGTGGGCGACTCCCAGTGGCTCGGCGCCGGCTCGACCGGCGGTCACTATGTCGACCTCACCGACTTCTTCAACAAGCACAAGCTCAGCGACGTGATGGCGCCGGCGACAGTGAAATACTACGCCGAATATCCCGGCAACAGCGGCAAGTACTGGGCGATCCCGCTCGAGGGCGACGCCGTCGGCTGGGCCTACCGCAAGGACTGGTTCGAGGATCCGAAGGAGAAGGAAGCCTTCAAGGCCAAATATGGCTATGACCTCGACGTGCCGAAGGATTTCAAGGCGCTGCGCGACATCGCCGAATTCTTCTACCGGCCGGACCAGAAGAAGTACGGCATCGCCATCTACACCGACAATTCCTATGACGCGATGGCGATGGGCTTCGAGAACGCGCTGTTCTCCTACGGTGGCGAGCTTGGCGACTATTCGACCTACAAGGTCGATGGGCACATCAACTCCGACAAGGCGGTCGCGGCGCTCGACGCCTACAAGGAACTCTACAAGTTCACGCCTCCGGGCTGGGCCAAGACGTTCTTCGTCGAAGACAACCAGGCGATCACCGAGAACCTGGCGGCGATGAGCATGAACTACTTCGCCTTCTTCCCCTCGCTGATCAACGAGGCATCGAACCCGAACGCCAAGAACACTGGATTCTTCGCCAATCCGGCGGGTCCCAATGGCGATCAGTTCGCGGCCCTCGGCGGCCAGGGCATCTCCGTCGTTTCCTACTCGCAAAAGCAGGACGAGGCGATGAAGTTCCTGGAATGGTTCATCAAGGACGAGACCCAGAAGAAGTGGGCGGCTCTTGGCGGCTACACCTGCAGCCAGGCAGTGCTGAAGTCGGAAGAGTTCCAGAACGCCACGCCGTACAACAAGGCCTTCTATGAGACCATGTTCAAGGTCAAGGATTTCTGGGCGGTGCCGGAATATGCCGAACTGCTGCAGCAGCTTAACCAGCGTATCTATCCCTACATGATCGGCGGCGAAGGCACCGCCAAGGAGACGCTGGACGCACTGGCCGCGGATTGGAACGCGACGTTCAAGAAATACGGCCGCGTGCAATAATCCTTTATGTCCCGCGGAGGGGGCAGGACTGCCTCCTCCGTTCTTTTTTTAAACGGGAGCAGGGTCTTGGCGACCACGATGATCACCACCCTCGACAGGTCCTCGCGCGCCGCCGCGCGTGGCTTGAGCGATATTTCCATTCGCAATCTCTTCATCATTCCGACGGTTCTGTTCCTGATCGTCTTCAATATCTTTCCGTTGATCTATTCGCTCGGCTATTCCTTCACGGATTTCCGGGCCTCGACCAACGCGCCGGCGAACTTTGTCGGACTGCAGAACTATCGCGACCTGCTCAACGATCCCTATGTCTGGTCGAATTTCGCCATCACGGCGAAATACGTGATCATCTCGGTCGCCGGGCAATTGCTGGTCGGCTTCGGCGTCGCCATGCTGCTCAATCGCGACATCCCCCTGAAGGGGCTGCTGACCACGCTGCTGCTGTTGCCGATGATGCTCTCGATGGCCGTCGTCGGCCTGTTCTGGAAGCTGCTCTACGATCCGTCCTTCGGCATCATCAACTACGCGCTCGGCCTCGGCACTTTCGAATGGCTGGCCGATCCCAAGATGGCGCTTTATGCGGTCGCGCTGACCGATATCTGGATGTGGTCGCCCTTTGTCATGCTGTTGTCGCTGGCCGGCCTCTCGGCGGTGCCGAAGCATCTTTATGAAGCCGCCGCGATCGACCGCGCCGGGCCGTTCTACACGTTCTTCCGCATCACGCTGCCGCTGGTTGCGCCGATCCTGATGATCGCCGTCATCTTCCGCACGATGGAGGCGTTCAAGACCTTCGACCTTGCCTACATCCTGACCAGTCAGCCGACGACGGAACTGATCTCGATCCGGCTTTACAAGATGGCCTTCCAGGAATGGCAGACGGGACGCTCCTGTGCGCTTGCCTACATCGTGCTGATCATGGTGCTGGCAATCACCAACATCTACGTCAAATACCTCAACAAGGTGAAGGAGCGCTGAGATGGCCGCCGTCCGCACTTCCACCGAAATCGGCTTCAACCGCGCGGCCGTCGTTGCCGTGCTGGTGGTGACGATCATCTTCCTGGCGCCGATCTACTGGATCGCCTCGACGGCGTTCAAGCCCCGCAATCTGGCGACGACCATCCCGCCGACGATCGTCTTCCAGCCGGAGATATCGCCGTTCGTGAAGCTGTTCACCAAGCGCTCGCAATTGCGCACGCCGCCGACGCCGGAGGAATACGCGGCCGCGCCGTGGTGGGAACGCGTCGTCTTCGACGGCGGCGAAAAGATCGTGCGCGATGGTAAGGGCGAGGTGCAGTGGTCCGGCTATCCGAACCGCTTCATGAACTCGCTCATCATCGCCATCACCTCGACGGTGCTGGCGGTCGGCATGGGCACGTTCACGGCTTATGGCTTTTCGCGCTTTAAGGTGAAGGGGGAGGCGGACCTGCTCTTCTTCATCCTGTCGACACGCATGCTGCCGCCCGTGGTGGTGGCGATCCCGATGTTCCTGATGTATCGCGCCGTCGGCCTCAACGATTCCCATATCGGCCTGATCATCCTCTACACGGCCTTCAACCTGTCCTTCTCGGTCTGGCTGATGAAGGGTTTCATGGACGAAATCCCGAAGGAGTATGAGGAGGCGGCGCTGGTCGACGGCTATACCCGCATGGAAGCCTTCTTCAAGATCGTGCTGCCGGAGGCCGCCACCGGCATCGCCGCCACCGCGGTGTTCTGCTTCATAACCGCGTGGAACGAATATGCCTTCGCGCTGATCATGACCAACCGCCGCGCCCAGACCGCGCCGCCCTTCATCCCGAGCCAGGTCGGCTCCGGCCTGCCGGACTGGACGGTGATCGCCGCCGGAACCTTCCTGTTCCTGCTGCCGGTCGCGATCTTCACCTTCCTGCTCCGCAACCATCTGTTGCGCGGCATGTCCTTCGGAGCGATCCGCAAATGAGCTTTCGCGCCATCAACCAGAAATATCTTGAACCGGGCAGCCAGGTGTTGATGGTGCTCGGCATCGTGGCACTGTGCCAGCCCTGGAACATGCTGCTGCACACTTACGGCCTGACTATCATCCTGATCGGGCTGATCGGCTTCAACATCACTTCGAAGATCGCGCCCGAGCAGGAGGCCGGCACCGGTCATGCCATCGACGGCCGAAATCCGGGAGCACGGCATTGACCCAGATCGAGCTTCGCGGCGTCCAGAAATTCTTCGGCGCCGTCCAGGTTATCAAGGACCTCAACCTCAAGATCGCGGACAACGAGTTCATCGTGCTGCTCGGCCAGTCGGGCTGCGGCAAGACGACGACGCTGCGCGCGGTCGCTGGTCTGGAAACGATCGACGAGGGCGACATCCTCATCGACGGCAAGCCTGTCCAGCATCTGAAGGCGGCCGACCGCGACATCGCCATGGTGTTCCAGTCGTTCTCGCTCTACCCGCATATGAGCGTCTATGAGAACATCGCCTTTCCGCTCCGCGCCACGCGCAAGAGCAAAAGCGAGATCGATGCGGAAGTCCGCTCGGTCGCCAAGACGCTGCAGATTTCAGACCTCTTGGCCAAGAAGCCGTCGGCGCTGTCGGGCGGTGACATGCAGCGCGTGGCCATCGGGCGGGCGCTGGTGCGGCGGCCGAAGGCGATGCTGATGGACGAGCCGATCGGCGCACTCGACGCCAAGCTGCGCGAGGAGATGCGGGCCGAGATCAAGCGGCTGCACATCAAGCAGGGCTCGACCACCATCTATGTCACGCACGACCAGATCGAGGCGATGAGCCTCGCCGACCGCATCGTCATCATGCATGAGGGCGTGCTGCAGCAGGTGGGCACGCCCGACGAGGTCTATTCGCGCCCGGCCAACCTTTTCGTGGCGCAATTCGTCGGCAGCCCCGTGATGAATGTCGCCGACGCGGCGGTGGCAGAGACGACTTCGTCGGCGTCCGTCTCGGTCGGTGGAGCGGCGTCGGGCTTCGAGTTTCCGCGCGCGCTGCTGTCGAAACTCAACGGACACGCCGGCAGCGAACTGGCGCTGGGCATCCGGCCGGAAGGCGTGCTCATCCGCCGTGACGCGGCCGACGGCTTCCTACCGGTCGAGACGCAGATCGTCGAGCCGCTCGGCTCCTTCGACATCGTCGATCTGAAAGTCGGCACCAAGATGCTGCGGGCGCGCACCAAGAGCGGCTTCGTCTCGGGACCGGGCGAGAAGGTTTTCGCCAGGATCGATCCGACCCAGGCGCATTTCTTCGACAAGGCAAGCGGCAGGTCGCTCGAGGTCAGGCTCTGATGGCTCATATCCAGCTCAAGAACATCTCGAAGACCTTCGGCAACCATACCGCGTTGACCGGGCTCGATCTCGACATTGCCGATGGCGAGTTCTTCGTCCTGCTCGGCGAGACCGGTGCCGGCAAGACGACAACGCTGCGGCTGATCGCCGGACTGGAGAAGCCGAGCGAGGGGCAGGTCCTGATCGACGGCGTCGATGTCGCCGACTGGGGCGCGGCCGAGCGCGACGTGGCGCTGGTGTTGCAGCAATACTCGCTCTATCCGCGCTATACGGTGCGCGAAAATCTCGAATTTCCGCTGAAGCCGAAGATCCGCCGGTTGCCCGACGCCGAGATCAAGGACCGTGTCGACCGCGCCGCCCGCACACTCAGGATCGAGCACCTGCTCGACCGCAAGACCGACCGGCTGTCAGGCGGCGAGATGCAGCGCGTCTCGATCGGCCGCGCCATCGTGCGCAAGCCGCGCGTCTTCCTGATGGACGAGCCTCTGTCGGCGCTCGACGCCAAGTTGCGCGAGGCGTTGCGTACCGAGTTGAAGAATCTTCAGATGCAGCTCGGCGCCACCTTCCTGTTCGTCACCCATGACCAGATCGAGGCGATGTCAATGGGCGACAAGGTGGGCGTGCTCAACCATGGCCGCATCATCCAGACTGGCACACCGCACGAGATCTACAACAATCCGCGCGACACCTATGTGGCGAGCTTCGTCGGCTCGCCGCCGATGAACCTTATCGACGGAAAGCTGGTGAATGGCCGCGCGGTGATGACGCCGCTGAATTTCGAGTTGCCCTTTTCAGGGGGAACCAAGACTTATGGGGGAGCCAAGACGGGCGCGGCGACGGAAGGGCGCCCGCTCGTCTTCGGCATCCGTCCCGAGGACGTCTATCTGGAGAGCGGCGCACCGGTCGAGGCACGCGTCCATGATGTCGAGAACCATGGCGTGGAGAAGATCCTGACCTTGCGGGTCGGCGACATCACCTTGCGTGCCACCGTGCCGGCAAGGACGGATGTCGCGATCGAGCAGCCGGTGCGCTTTGCCTGGAATCCGGACAAGGTCGTCATGTTCGACAAGGGCAGTGGCGTCAATCTGCGCCACGCCTCATAGGGCAGTTATTTCGGCAGGTAGGTCTGATAAGGCGTGTCGTTGATCAGCAGGATCACGCATTCCGTCTGCGAGAGGCAGGCGTCGTCATGCATCTCGTTGGCTTTCTGGGTCCAGTAGGATCCAGGCGGCAGTTCGACCTTGGTCGCCTCGCCGCCTTCCATCTGCCAGTGCGCCCATAGGCCCTGGATGACCACCGCGCGATAATCGGCGGTGTGCGCGTGAACAGGGGCGCGCCAATTGCCCGGGACTTTCAGCAATGTTCCGGCAGGACCGCTGGCCCTTTCGCCCCACAGCGGTCCCAGGCGCTGCGGCTGGTCCGGCGCCTCGGCAACGTAAGGGATCTTGCCTGCCGGAAGATAGCTGTCCTCGAGAGCGAATGCCTTCATGGGAATGACGGACAGGACGGCGAGCGCGAGCAGTGCGAAACGACTGGCCATGGATTTCCTCCTCTGCGGTCGAGATTATCCGCAGCAGCCCGGCCGGCAATGACATTGCGTCCAAAAGACCTGGCAATTCCTCCAGGGCAAGGCTCGCAAGCAATCTGGCCGCCTGACGTCAGGCCGGACCGTCGCCACCACCCATGTGGCGCAGATGGCTTGGCGCGACACCCATCACCCGCTTGAAGGCGCGGCTGAAGGAGGCTTCCGAATCATAGCCCAGCCGCGCCGCGGCGACCGATACCCGCATGCCATCCCGGGCCAGCCATTGCCGGGCCTGGTGCATGCGCACGCGCAGCACATATTTGGCCGGAGTCTCACCGACGACGGTGGCGAAGCGCTGGGCAAAGGCGGAGCGCGAGGCTCCCATCATCCGCGCCAGCGCCTCGACGCTCCAATCGCGATCTGGTTGCAAATGGATGGTTGCCAGCACCTTGCCGATGTCGGGATTGCGGACGGCGGCGATCCAGCCGGTGGCATCGCCGCAGCCATTCTCGACCCAGGAGCGGATTATCGTGGCGGCGAGCACGTCGGCAAGGCGGGCAAGGATCCCGCCGGAGCCGACCCGGTCCATCGTCACCTCGCCGGCCATCGCGTCGAGCAGATGCTGGATGCCCGGCGCGTTCGCCATCAGCTTATGCGCCTGCATCAGGTTGGGCATCATCTCGAGCAGCGGATGCGAGCCGTCGAGATTGAAATGCATGCTGCCGCAAAACAGCAAGGTCTTGGGACCGGCGCACTCGTTGGAGACGTCGTATATGTTCTCGCACACCGGCTCGATCGTGTAGCGGCCGATCGACACCGGTGGCACACCAGGCGCACTGGCCAGGACATGCTCATCACCGCGCGGGATCAGGAGCGCGTCGCCCACCGAAAGTTCGACCCATTCCCTGGCCGGTGAGAACAGCCAGCAACCCTGCTGGCCGATGAAATGAAACCGCGCCGCCTTCTGTGCGGGAAAGGAAACGGCCCAGGGCTCGCCCAACACGCAGCGGCCGTAGTCGACGCCATCGAGCCGCAACCCACGCAACATGTCGGTCAGCGGATCGCCTGATGTCGGCAACGTCATTTTGGACGAATTGTAATTCATTTCGGTGTTTTTAGCATGGAAACTCCAATCCGTCACTCCCATGTTGCATTGCAGCCAAATGCTGCACTGCAAACAAACCGAAGGCCGGCCGAATAGCCAAACCACGACGGGGAGGCATGTAACGGGTGGAGCCCGAGCCGGTCATTTTCTATGTGGCGCTGCAAACAGACCGGAGACTGACCATGGCCGAACCCGCGACAGGCGTCATCGATGCCGCCCTATTGAATCCCGCAGAATCCGATGAACGAACCGAGCCGGCCTGGGGTGCCGTGGTCTCGCTGGCGCTTGGCGTTTTCGGGTTGGTCACCGCCGAATTCCTGCCCGCCAGCCTTCTGACGCCGATGGCGCGCGATCTCGGCGTCAGCGAAGGCGTCGCCGGGCAGGCGGTGACGGCAACCGCCATCGTCGGCGCCATCGCCGCGCCCACCATGGCGATCATCACGAGGCGCATGGACCGCAGGCTGGTGATGTGGATGCTGACGGTGTTCCTGATCCTGTCCAACCTCCTGGCCACCTTTGCCTCGTCGCTCACCACGCTTATGCTCGCCCGCGTCGTGCTCGGCGTGGCCCTTGGCGGCTTCTGGGCGATGTCGGCGGCCATGGCGCTGCGGCTGGTGCCGATGCGGCTGATGCCGCGCGCCATGTCGATCATCCTCACCGGCGTGTCGCTGGCTACCGTCACCGCGGCTCCGGTCGGCGCCTATGTCGGCGACGTCTGGGGATGGCGCACGGCCTTCATGATCGCGACCATCGTCGGGGCGTTGGCGTTGCTGGTGCAACTGGCCACCATTCCGAAGCTGCCGCCGGTGGGTGTCGCGAGCTTCCGCACTTTGCTCGAAGTGCTGGAGCGGCCGTCGATCAGGGTCGCCTTGCTGGTCGTGTTGCTGGTCGCGTCCGGGCACTTTGCCGGCTTCACCTATGTGCGTCCCTTCCTCGAGAAGGTGCCGGTGCTCAAGATCGAGACGATCTCGCTGGTGCTGCTGGCCTACGGCATTGGCGGATTCTTCGGCAACATCGCCGGCGGCTTCCTGGCCGAACGAAACCTCAAGGCCGCGGTGGCGCTGGCGCCCCTGCTGATTGCGCTGGCGGCCGCCTCGATGCTGATCCTTGGCGCCTCGCCGACGATCGCCGCCGTTGCCGTCGCGGGGTGGGGTTTTGCGTTCGGTGCGGTGCCGGTCGGGCTGCAGAGCTGGCTGGTGCGGGCAGCGCCCGACCAAGCCGAAAGCGCCGGCGGCCTGATGGTGGCAACCTTCCAGGTGGCGATTGCGATGGGCGCCGTCTTTGGCGGCCTGCTGGTCGACCATGCCGGCGTCGCCAGCGCCTTTGCCTATTGCGGCTTCGCCACGCTGCTGGCGGCTATCGTGGTGTTCCTGCGCGGCCCGAAGCAGGCCGGATAATCCCTGCCAGTAGCGATCCCTGGCAACGGCCCGAGAACCATCATGGCTCTCGGGCCGTTTGCGTTGTGACGGTGGCAATGAATCGGTTGAGACTGTCCTCGACATAGACGGCCACTTCGATGGTCGGATCAAAGCTCCACCACAAGAGCGAGCCTTGCCAATGCGACGCCATCAGCAGGCCGACGTCTTGCGGCGGGTCGTCGATTTCAGCGAAGCAAGCCGCAAGAGCGGCGCACAGGAATGCCTTCCAGGCCGCGCCGCGTGCCCTCAGCACTGGATCGCGCAGATCCTCGCGCAAGACGAGCAGGCCCTCGGCATAGGCTTGGATGCCGCCATAGCCTTGCGACAGCGCCACCAGCAACTTCACCGCGCCGACCGGGGTCTTGGGCATGCTGGCGGCCAAGGCCCCGGTCCTGTCGTCGAGACCATCCCAGGCATGCAGCAATGTGCGCTGCTTCAATTGCGCCTTGTTTCTGAAGCGCTGCACCAAGGTTGCGCCGGACAGGCCGCAGGCTTTTGCCAGGCGCTCGAAGGTGAGCGCCTCCGGGCCGTACTCGTGGATCAGCCGCAATGCGGCTTCCAGCACCTGCTCATTGGACCGGGTCTTGGGACGGGTCATCTTGACATTCCAATATAACCGAATGATCATTTATATATGATGGGAGCGGCGCGAGCCAGCCCGTATTTCATCGATGGTGCTGTCTTGGGAGAGCTCAATGACGTTGCAAGGGAAAGTTGCCCTGGTTGCCGGCGGCACACGAGGCGCCGGGCGCGGCATAGCGGTCGAACTCGGCGCCGCCGGCGCCACCGTCTATGTCACCGGGCGGAGCATGCGCGGCCATCCATCCGAATATGCCCGGCCAGAGACCATCGAGGAGACGGCGGAATTGGTCGGCGCGAATGGCGGCAAGGGCATCGCCGTGAAGGTCGATCATCTCATTGCAGATGACGTACGCGGACTGGTCGGGCGCATCCGCGCGGAACAGGGTCGTCTCGACATTCTGGTCAACGACATCTGGGGCGGCGAAAAGCTGTTCGAATGGGACAAGCCGGTCTGGGAGCACAATCTGGAGAACGGCTTGCGCATGCTTCGGCTCGCCATCGACACGCATCTGATCACAGCGCACCATGCCCTGCCGCTGATGATCGAGCGGCCGGGCGGGCTGCTGGTCGAGATCACCGACGGCACCGCCGAATACAATGCCGAGCATTATCGCCTGTCGCCCTTCTACGACCTTGCCAAGGTGGCGGTGAACCGCATGGCCTGGGCTCATGCCAAGGACCTTGCAAGGCACGGCGCCACGTCGGTCTCGCTGACGCCCGGCTGGATGCGTTCGGAAATGATGCTGGAGATTTATGGCGTCGCCGAAGAGAACTGGCGCGATGCCACGCAGAAAGTGCCGCATTTCGTCATTTCCGAAACGCCGCGCTTTGTCGGCCGTGCCGTGGCTGCCCTGGCTGCGGATCCCGATCGTTCGCGCTGGAACGGGCAGTCGCTGTCCAGCGGCGGACTGGCGCAGATCTACGGCTTTACCGATCTAGACGGGTCGCGCCCCGATGCCTGGCGCTATGTTCCGGAAGTCCAGGACGCCGGCAAGCCGGCCGATGCGACAGGCTACCGGTAAGGCGGCAGGCTTCATGCCGAACGCCCGTCGAAATCGAAGATCGACAAAGTGGACGGATCGACATCATCGATACAGTTGATGTTGATGTACGCGCTACGCCCCGTGCCTTCGCTCGTATCCTCGGCGAAGGGATGGATGCCGCAACTGCGGCAGAAGCGGTGCGCGATCGTCCCATTGCCGAATGTGTAGCGGCCGAGATCATCGCCCCAGGCGACGACTGTGAGCTTGTCGTGCGGCACGGCCCACAGCAGCGCACCCTTGCGGGCGCAGATCGAACAATTGCAGCGCACGACGCCGCTCAGTTCGCCTGCCACTTCGAACACAACCTTGCCGCAGTGGCAGCTGCCCTTGTACAGCATCAGTATCTTCCCATTGCTGGCAGGTGCAAAGGCACGCTGTCCGGGTTATCCCTTCGGCATGCCCAACCGGCTGCTTGCGCCTTTGTTTTCGCAATTCCGAACAGAAAACCGCGACACACTTTTCCTGGAATTGCTTTAAAGACGCTCCATCTTGGCGGAGTCCGACATCGACATGCAATCAATCCGCGACCATCTCGAAATCATCCTGTCACGTCTTGCCAATCGCGCGGCCGACGAGAAGGTCTACGTGAAGCTCTATGACGAAGCCGCGCGCGCGGCGGCCGATGCCAGCGACGCCCGCAAACGGACCGGCGTGATGCTCGGACCGCTCGACGGCACCATCGTCTCGATCAAGGATCTGTTCGATGTCGCCGGCGAAGCGACGACGGCGGGCTCGCTGATGCGCAAGACCGCCGCGCCCGCTTCGCGCGACGCCGCCATCGTCGGCCGGTTGCGCCAGGCCGGCGCGGTCATCATCGGCAAAACGGGCATGACCGAATTCGCCTTCACCGCGATCGGCGACAACATGCATTACGGGACACCGGGCAACGCCGTCGACCCCGGCCGCATTCCAGGCGGTTCGTCGTCCGGCGCGGGCGTATCCGTGGGCGAGGGGACCAGCGAAATCTCCATCGGGTCCGATACCGGGGGCTCGATCCGCATTCCGGCGGCGCTCAACGGCGTCGTCGGTTTCAAGCCGACGGCGCGGCGCGTCCCGCTCTTCGGTGCCTTTCCGCTTTCGGGCACGCTGGATTCGGTTGGCCCTCTTGCCCGGACCGTCGCCCACTGTGCTGCCGCCGACGCGGTGATGGCAGGCGAGATACCGGCCGAGCTGATGCCATTCTCCCTTTCGGGACTTCGCGTCGGCGTTCCGCGCGGCGTCCTTTTCACGGAGACCGAAAGCGAGATTGCCGCGGCATTCGAGCGGTGCCTCGGCACGATGGGCCAGGCCGGGGCAGGACTTGCGGAGCTGTCGGTCGACGACCTGATCGCGGATTTGCGCGCCGCCACCAAACGCGGCTCGATCGCGGCCATGGAAGGCGCGGAGGTGCATGCCGACTGGCTGGCTACAGGAGCGCCGGTGGCTGTCGACCCGCATGTCAGCGGACCCTTGTCACGGGCGGCGCTGCTGCCGACGCCGGTCTATATCCGGGCGCTACGCCGGCGCGCCGCACTGGTCGCCGCCATGGACGAGCGGCTTTCGTCGGTGGATGTCCTGGCCCTGCCAACCACGCCGGTGGCGGCGCCGACCATTGTTTCCATGGCTGAAGACGCCGAGCTGCGTGACCGCACCGAGGGATTGCTGCTGCGCAACACTCAGGTCGCCAATCAGTTCGACCTCTGCGCGATTTCGCTGCCTATGCCAGGGACGTCGCTGCCGGCGGGCCTGATGCTGGTCGCACGCAACGGCCATGATCACCACCTGTTGCGGATCGCCGCATCGGTGGAGGCCTTGCTCGCTTCCTGACGCGCTGTACCGCTTCAGGCCGGGAGCATGCTCCCGGCTATTATTGCTTGAACGAGAAGCAGTGCTTGCGCTCACTGTCCCGGGCAGCGCGCACGATGCTCGTCGCGACCAGCCAGGGCAGGCTGTAGTCCTTGCCGGTGAAGGTCTGGGTCCGATGTTCGATCGATCCCCTGACGACGATCCTGCCGGCATAAAGCGCGTCGGACGCATCGGTCATCGCCTTGTCCTTCGGCGGCAACCGGCTGGTGTCGATCGACACACCCTTGATGATCCTGTCGGTGGCGAGATCGAGCGCGCTGTTCGACGGGCAGGGCGCCTTGAAGCAGCGCAGTCCGTTGTCGCAATAGACATAGCTGCTCTCGGCCAACGCCAGAGATGGCAAGGCGCAGGTCGAGCAAGCCGCAGCCAGAAATGCAAGGCGAAGACCAGACATGGTCACAACGTCGCGAAAAAATGGGGCAAAAACGCGATTGCTATGTCAGGCCTGGAAACCGCCGCCTGTAGTGGTCGACCACTTCGGGGTTGCGCAGATTGACAGGCAGCTTGTCTGCTAGGACCAGCAAGGCTTCGCCGGCCGCGCCGACGCCCATGCGCATCATCGATTCCTCGGTAATGCCGGCCATGTGAGGGGTGATGATGACATTGTCGAAGCCGAAATAGGGATGGTTTGACGGCAGCGGCTGCGTCGAGAAAACGTCGAGCGCTGCTCCGCCGATGCGGCGCTCCCGCAAGGCGTCGATCAGCGCGTCGTCGTCGATTACTGGCCCGCGCGACACGTTGATCAGCAGCGCGTTGGGCCTCATGCGGGCAATGCGTTCGCGGCTGATCAGGCCGCGTGTCTCCGGCGTCAGCGGGCAGCACAGAACGATGATGTCGCTCTGCTCGACCAGCGCGTCGATCGACAGGAAGCCAACCTTGTCGGGCGCCGGTTGCATGCTGCGCGTCGTCGCCACCACTTTCAGGTCGAAGCCGTGCGCGGCGATATGGCCGACCGCCTGCCCGACGGCGCCAAGGCCGACGATGCCGATGGTCTTGCCGGCGAGTTCGATGTTGGCATTGGCGTGCTCGCGCCCGGCCAGCCAGCCTTTCGCGCGCAGGTCGCGGTCGACCCTGCGGAACTGGCGCAGCAGTGCAAGCGCGGCGAACATGACATGTTCGGCCACTGAACGGGCATTGACCGCCGGCACGTTGGCGACCAGGACACCGGCCGCGGTCGCTGCTTCCATCGGGATCATGTCGAGCCCGGCGCCATGGCGGATCGCAGCCCTCAGCTTCCAGGCACCTTCGAACAGCGCCGGCGGCAAGGGCGCGCGCACGATGACGATGTCGACGTCCTTCGCTTCCCTGGCCAAGGTGGCGGCATCGAGTGCCGAAGCAATGACGAGTTGACCGACGCCGGCAAGTTTCGCCGATGCGCGCGGGTGCAACGCATGGGTGGACAGGATCTTCGGCACGCTCTGGGCCACGGTCAGGCCTTTTCGAGCGCAGGGCTCGCGGGCGCAGCCGCCTTGCCGCCCTCGATCAGCCCTTTCCAATAGCTTTCCGCGCCCTGCAGATGAGCGCTCATCAGCGCCTGGGCGAGATTGCCGTCGCGGCGCAGCAGCGCCTCATAGATCTGCACATGCTCGGCATGCGAGCGCACGCTGCGTTCGGGATCGTTGAAGTAGATCGGCAGGCGCTGCTCGCCCATCAGATAGTAGACGCTGCAGATGTTGTGAAAAACGCCGTTCTTCGTGGCGCGCACGATTTCGAGATGGAATTCGCGGTCCTCCTTGGCGAGGCCTTCGCCAGCGGCGATGCGTTCCTCGGAGGCTTTCAGGATTTCGCGCAGCCGTTCGAAATTCTCCTCGGTGGCGCGCGAACAGGCGAGCTCGGCCGCTTTGATCTCGTGGATCTTGCGCAGCTCGACCGTCTCATAGATCTGCAGGGGATCGAGTGGCAGGCCCGCGCGGGCGAAAAGCGCCAGCGCTTCCACGCTCGCCTGTTTGGTGTCGATGTAGATGCCCGATTTGGCCCGGCGCTCGACGATGCGCATCGCCTCGAGGATGGCGAGCGCCTCGCGGATCTGGCCGCGGCTGACGGAGAAATGCTCCGCCAGTTCGCGTTCCGAAGGCGTGCGCCCGCTCTCCTTGTCCGAATGGGAGAACAGATAGGCGGCGAGTTCGGCAAGAAGGTTCTTTTCTTTCATCGTCAACTTCGTTGCGCGTGCGCCTCCAGGAACCGCTCCGAAATGGTGAATCCCAATCCGGGCTTTTCCGGGATCGCTATCATACCGTCCTTGGCTTCGACAGTCTCTTCGACCAAATCGTGGATCATCGGGTTGGCGCCGAGCGAATATTCGACCGTGAAACTCGACGGCGAGGCGGCGCAGACATGCAGGCCGGCGAAGAAGCAGGGCGCGCCGGCCCACAGATGCGGCGCAAAGCGCAGATTGAAGGCACTGGCAATGGTGCCGATCTTCATCGCCTCGCTGATGCCGCCGCAGAAGGCGGGATCGGGCTGGAAGATGTCGGCCGCCTTGAGCACGGCGAGGTCGCGGAAGGCATAGCGCGTGGCTTCGCTCTCGCCTGTGGCGATCGGAACCGCGCCCGAGGCGCGCACCTCGGCCATGCCGGACTTGTCGTCGGCGATGACGGGCTCCTCGAACCAGGCGAGATCGAGATCGCCGACGAGACGGATGAAGCGCTTGGCTTCCGCCACCGCATAGGTGCCGTGGGCATCGACCATCAATTCGACGTCGGGGCCGAGTGCCTGGCGCGCGGCGCGCACGCGTGCGGCGGAAATATGGGCTGCACCATCCATGGCGCCGACCCGCATCTTCAGCGCCTTGAAGCCGCCTTTGGCGATATAGGATCTCAATTGCTCGCCTATGGCGTCGGCCGATGCCCAGCCTCCCGAGGCATAGGCCTGCATGCGATCGACCTTGCGACCGCCGAGAAGCCGCCAGACCGGCTGGCCGAGCGACTTGCCCAATATATCCCAGAGCGCGATGTCGACGGCGCTGATGGCGGCAATGCTCATGCCGCGCCGCGCCAGCTGCGGCATGGCGTGACCGGCGCGGGCGGCACTCTCGTGGCGCACGCCGTTGTAGAGCATCTCCCAGATGATGCCGATATCGGCGGGGTCGCGGCCGATCAGTTGCGGCCCGACCTCGTGGTTCAGCATATGGACGAGTGCACCGTAGCTGCCGGCGCTGCCGGCGGCATTCTTGCCTTCGCCCCAGCCTACCAGCCCGTCATCGGTTTCGATGCGCAGGATGGCGGCGTCGAAAGTCGTCACCTGGCCGAAGTCGCTGCGGTGCTGCTTCGCGGCTTCGATCGGGACGCGGACCCACCAGGCCTGGACTGTCTTGATGCGCATATTTTTCCCCAGCCCCGCCGCCGGTCAGGGCGGAAGGGCAAACTCCCAACAGACGTCGACTACTTGATCAGCGGCAGCAGCGTTTCGGCGGTGATGCGCATCTGGTCGGTGTAGAATTTTTCGGTGAGCACGCTGGAGCCATGATCCTGGATGAACTTCAGCTGTTCGGGCGAGATATCGACCGGGTGGCGCTCGACCATTTCGGGATAGGGTGCGGCCGGCGTGCGATCGACGGGGGCGACGAACTCATTGGTCAGCGCGCCGTCGTAGCCGACTTCCCGCAAGGTCGCGACGATCGCAGGCCAATCGATCTGGCCGAGACCGGCGGCAAAGCGGTTGTTGTCGGCGACGTGGAAGTCGAAGAGGCGCTTGCCGACCTGCCGGATGGCGTCATGGACGTTAAATTCCTCCATATGGATGTGGTAGGCATCCAGGCAGACGCCGCATTCGGGGCTGACAGCGTCGGCCAGCGCCAGCGCCTGGGCGCCGCGATTGAACAGATAGGTCTCGAAGCGGTTCAACGGCTCGACGGCGATCTTGACGCCGACCTTCTTGGCATGGGTGAAGCATTCGCGGGTGGCGTCGACGACCCACTTCCACTCCTCTTCCTCGGTGCCGTCGGGCACCACCTTGCCGACGGTCGCCGGAACCAGCGTGATGATCTCGCCGTCGAGTTCGCTGACCATGGTCAGCACATCCTTGACATATTGCACGGAGCGCTCGCGCTGGCCCTGGTTCTTGGCGGCGAGGTTGCGTTCGCCCAGCATCAACGTCACCGAGCCCCAGCAGCGTATGCCATGCTCCTTCAGCAGCGCGCGCGTCTCCTTGGTCTTGTACTGCTCGGGCTCGCCGGAAATCTCGATCGACTCGTAGCCGAATTTCTTGATACGCCTGAGCGTCGTCTCCAGGGGTTCCGCGCGCATCCAGTTGTGCGTCGAAAGATGCATGGTCTGTCCTTCCCAAATCCGTCCGAATGGTTTGCCTGCGACATGCGTCGCCAAAAGGCGACGCAAGGGTTCCTCCCCAAGGCATCCCCAGCCTTTTCTTGCAAACTGGTTCGACCAATTGGGCCTGAAATGAGGTCTACAGTAAATTCTTCGAGACGGCAAGAACCGTGGTGCTGCGGCCACTGCGCTGCATTAGTTTGTTGATTATATTGCGATATGTGTCGCCGGTTTGTCGGGATGATTGGCCTTGTGCGCGCAATCCGAGGCTTGACCGAATTGCCTTATTTGGTAATACCAGAATAGCAGAGCGGGCAAAGCGCCCGACGCGAAAAGACCAAAGTGGCTGGCCCTGCGTTCATCAGGCGCTATGCTTGGTCCAGACAAATGAGGGAGGATGCCGATGCCGACGACAATGAAGGGCCCTGGATTGTTCCTGGCGCAGTTCGCGGGCGATGCCGCACCGTTCAATTCACTGGCGTCGATCACCAAATGGGCGGCCGGTCTCGGCTACAAAGGCGTGCAGATACCAACCTGGGACGCGCGCCTGTTCGACCTCAAGAAGGCGGCGTCGTCCAAGGCCTATTGCGACGAGGTGAAGGGCATCTGCGCTGACGCCGGCGTCGAGATCACCGAACTGTCGACGCATCTTCAGGGGCAGTTGGTGGCGGTGCATCCGGCCTATGACGCGCAGATGGATGGCTTCGCGCCGCCCTCGGTGCACAACAACCCGAAGGCACGGCAGAAATGGGCTGTCGAGCAGATGAAATTCGGCGCCAAGGCTTCGCGCAATCTCGGGCTCGATGTCTCGGTCTCGTTCACCGGCTCGCTGGCGTTCCCCTATCTCTATCCCTTCCCGCAGCGGCCGGCCGGGCTGATCGAGGAAGCCTTCGGCGAACTGGCCAAGCGGTGGAAGCCGATCCTGGACGTCTACGAGGACAATGGCGTCGATATCGGCTACGAAATCCATCCCTCGGAAGACGTCTTCGATGGCGCGACCTTCGAGATGTTCCTCGATGCGCTTGGCGGCCACAAGCGCTGCAACATCAACTACGACCCGTCGCACTTCCTGCTGCAGCAGCTCGACTATCTCGAATTCATCGACATCTATCACGAGCGGATCAAGGCTTTCCACGTCAAGGACGCCGAGTTCAATCCGACCGGGCGGCAAGGCGTCTACTCCGGCTACCAGAGCTGGACCAACCGCGCCGGCCGCTTCCGCTCGCTCGGTGACGGGCAAGTGGATTTCGGCGGCATCTTCTCCAAGCTGACCCAGTACAACTACGATTCCTGGGCGGTGCTGGAATGGGAGTGCTGCCTGAAGCATCCGGAGGATGGCGCCGCCGAGGGCGCGCCCTTCATCCAGCACCACATCATCCGGGTGACGGAGAAGGCATTCGACGATTTCGCCGCCGGCACCACGGACAAGAAGCTGCTGCGCGCCATGATGGGAATCTGACAAGGCTCCCTTCGGGGAGGGGCATTTCGCACGAGGGAGTAAAGACATGGTTGGCGCATCGAAGTCGGAAGCGGGGGGCGGCCCGATCCGCTACGGCATGGTCGGCGGCGGGCAAGGCGCCTTCATCGGCGCGGTGCACCGGATCGCGGCGCGGCTGGACAATGATTTCGTGCTGGTCGCCGGTGCGCTGTCGTCCGACCCGGCGCGGGCGAAAGCCTCGGCCGCAGAACTCGGGCTTGATCCCGACCGCAGCTATGCGTCCTATGCCGAAATGGCCAAGGCCGAAGCGAAGCGCCCGGACGGCATCGAGGCCGTGGCCATCGTCACCCCCAACAATGTGCATGTGCCGGCGGCCAAGGCATTCCTCGAAGCAGGCATCCACGTGGTCTGCGACAAGCCCCTGGCAACGACGCTGGCCGAAGCAAAAAAGCTCGCGGCGGTGGTTGAGAGGACCGGCAAGGTCTTCGTGCTCACCCACAATTACACCGCCTATCCGATGGTTCGGCAGGCGCGCGAGATGGTGGCCAAGGGGGCGCTGGGCGATATCCGCATCGTGCAGTCGGAATATCCGCAGGACTGGCTGACCGAGGACCTCGCCGCTACCGGCCAGAAGCAGGCCTCGTGGCGCGGCGATCCCAAGCAGGCCGGTGCGGGTGGCGCGCTCGGCGACATCGGAACCCATGCCTATAATCTTGCCCGCTTCGTTTCCGGACTCGAGCTCGATTCGCTCTCGGCCGATCTCGATGCTTTCGTCCCGGGGCGGCTGCTCGACGACAATGTCAACGTCATGCTGCGTTTCAAACCGGCGGGAAAAACGCATCCGGCCAAGGGCATGATCTGGGCCAGCCAGGTGGCGCCCGGCCACGAGAACGGCTTGAAGCTGCGCATCTACGGCTCCAAGGGCGGGCTGGAATGGGTGCAGGCCGATCCCAACTACCTCTGGTACACGCCGTTCGGCCAGCCGAAACAATTGATCACCCGCAACGGTGCCGGTGCGCTGCCGGTGGCTGGCCGCGTCAGCCGCGTTCCGTCGGGCCATCCCGAGGGTTATCTCGAAGGCTTCGCAAACATCTATCAGGAAGCGGCGCGCGCCATCCGCGCGGCGCGTCGCAAGGGCGGCAAGCCGGCCAGGGATGTCGTCTTCCCAACCATCCAGGACGGCGTCGAAGGCATGGCCTTTATCGAAGCCTGCGTGAAATCTTCAAAAAAGAATGGGGCGTGGACAAAGCTCTAGGGCACGGTCGTCATGTGAGGGTGGGGCCCCGCCTGAACCTGGGCGCATTTCTAGAGGGGGAGGGGTGTCGATGAAAATTGGCATGTGCATGTTCTTGTGGACGACGACGGTGTCGAGGAAGCACGAGCCGCTGCTACGCGACATCAAGGCAACCGGCTTCGACGGCGTCGAGATCCCGATCTTCGCCGGCGCGCCGGACGATTACAGCAAGCTCGGCGACCTGCTCGACCGCATCGGCCTTGAGAGAACGGCCGTTTCAGCCATGGGCGATCCGGCGATGAACCTGATCTCGGCCGACGCGGCGACGCGCAAGGCCGGAGTCGACTACATGAAATGGGCCATCGACTGTGCCGACGCGCTTGGCGCGAGGACGCTGAGCGGACCGCTGCACTCGACACTCGGCGCCTTTTCAGGCTCCGGGCCGACATCAGCCGAAAAGAAACGCTCGGTCGCCTCGCAGCGCGCCATCGGTGACCATGCCGGCAAGCGTAACGTCACCATCGGGCTCGAGGCACTGAACCGCTTCGAATGCTATCTTCTCAACACCATGGCCGACCTGTCGGAGCATATCGACGCCATCGACCGCCCGCACATTAAGGCGATGTACGATACGTTCCACGCCAATATCGAGGAGCCCGATCCGATCGGCGCTTACACGAAGCATCGGGGCAATGTCGTGCATATCCACATATCGGAGAACGATCGCGGCGTGCCGGGACGCGGCAACATCCCTTGGCCGGAGACATTCGCGGCCATCCGCAAGAGCGGCTATGACGACTGGCTGACCATCGAAGCGTTCGGCCGCTCGCTGAAGGATCTGGCGGCGGCGACGAAAGTGTGGCGCGATTTTTCCGAGACACCGGAAGCTGTGTACCGGGACGGGTACAAGCATATCAGGAATGGGTGGAAGAAGGCGGCTTGAGCCCTTCTCTTCGTCATCCATGGGCGGAGCGGACCCGGCGGGCACCTGAGCGATCGTTCTGCGCCGCGTCGCGTCGCTCCTTGCTTCGCATGTGGATGACGAAGGCGCGGTGGTCGCTGCCACTCATAGCGACCGTTGATCACCCCTGCTCAGCCTGGATCCGGTTGTAGTCATGGATCGTCCGGCTCAGCCGGCGGCGCAGGAAGTTCGAGATGTTGTCGAAGATGAAGACGACCATGAGGATCAGCAGCACCATGTAGAAGACGTTGGCCCAGTTGGAGTTGGTGCGCATGGCTTCCCACAGTTTCAGGCCGATGCCGCCGGCGCCGACAGCGCCGATGATGGTGGCGCCGCGGGTGTTGGATTCCCACTGATAGAGCGTCTGGCTGATGAAGACCGGGATCACCTCGGGCATGACGCCATAGCGCTGGACCAGGAGGCCGTTGGCGCCGGTCGAGAGCACGCCCTCGCGTGGCTTGTCGTCGATGTTTTCCAGCGCCTCGGAATAGGTTTTGCCGAGCGTGCCGATCTCGGTGAAGAAGATCGCGGCACTTCCGGCCAGCGGCCCGGGGCCGAAGGCACGGGTGAAGAACAGCGCCCAGATCAGCATGTCGACCGATCGCATGAAGTCGAAGAAGCGCTTGAGCACCTGGCTCAGCACACCGCTCGGCGTGATGTTGCGCGCCGCGAAGAAGGCCAGCGGGAAGGCGACGATGCCGCCAAGCAGCGTGCCAAGGAACGCCATGACGATGGTCTGCAACAACTTCGTCCAGACGTCGCCGTGCTGCCACTGGGCGTTGTTCCAGATATTGTCGCCGGCGAGCGCGAGGTTCGATGTGCCGGGCTTCAGCTCCGGCCCGGACATGATCAGCGAGACGACTTCGCCGGCCGGTTTGCCGAAGAAGGGCGAGCGCGTGTCGAAGACGAAATTCGCCCAGCCCAGAAAGCGCTTGCGCACCTTGACGCGGTCGACCGTGACGCGCACCTCGCCGACGAAACCCATCTTGGCGACGATCTCGTCGTCATGCACGGTGACCCAGTCCGGCACCGGGCCTGATACCACCGGCTTGCCGCCAGTCAGAGACACAGGGACCGTCTGGCCGTTGGCGACGATGGTCGCCTGGGTCTTGTCGAAGGTGACCGACTTGGCCGGTCCATCGATCAGGATGGTGTAGGTGCCGTTCGCGTTCTTGATCACCCAGTCCGGATTCGGATTCTCGCCAAGAGCCGAGAAGCGCGGATATTTGGGTGTGATCTCCGGTTGGTCGAGGCGGAATTCCGGCTGCAGGTCGTAGCTGACCCATTGCGTCAGGAAGAGCGGCAGGCGTTCCCAGTGCGATTCGCGCAGCACCTGCGGCAGGCTGAAGAACCACAGGACATAGACGAGGTAGAGCAGAATGCCGGCGAACAGGAGCAGCGGCGTGAAGCGTTTGTACAGCGGCCGCCGAAATATCTGCGGATGGCGCTGCTCGATCGACAGCATCTGCTCGGCGGTCATGGTCGCCATGGTCTAGGCCCCCATCATGAAGGCTTGTTCGCCGACAAGCTTGCGACGGAGCCAGGCGGAGAACTGGTCGATGATGAAGATTGTCGTGAACAGCAGCAGCACCAGCGCCAGCGTCTTGGCGCCGAAGCCGCGCGAGATGGACAGCTTCAGCTCTTCGCCGATGCCGCCGCCGCCGACGGCGCCAATGATGGTCGAGACGCGGACGTTGATCTCGACGCGCAGCAGCGTGTACGACATGAAATTGGGCAGCACCTGCGGCAGGCCGGCAAAACGAACGCGCTCGAACCAGTTGGCGCCGACCGCGCGCAGGCCTTCCTCGGCCCGCATGTCGATGTTCTCATTGATTTCGTAGAACAGCTTGCCGAGAGCGCCGATCGAATGCAGGCCGATGGCGATGATGGCGGCGATCGGGCCGGCCGAGACGATTGCCGCGAACAGGCCGGCGATGACGATTTCGGGGAAAGCGCGCAGCAGTTCCATGAAGCGCTTGACGACCAGTCGCAGCACCGGATGCGGTGTCAGATTGCGCGCCGCGATGAAGGAAAAGGGCACCGCGAACATGAAACCGATGAAGGTCGAGACCAGCGCCATGTTCACCGTGGTGATCATCAGCTCGAAATATTCGGGGATGTAGAAACTGCCCCAGACATAGACACGTCCGAGCGGGAAGTTGAATTCCTGGGTGCCGATGTCGTGCGGCGAGGCGATGTCGAAGAGCGCGCGCCAGACGTCGTTCCAGTCCTTGGGAATGAGCCAGCTCAGGAAATCCAGAATATGCGGCAGCCGGTCGAAGAAATGCCCGGCATTGGCTTCGTCGGCGAACCACATGCTGGCCAGCATGGCGGCGATCAGCAGACCGACGCCGAGCACGGTATAGAACCGGCGCAGCGAGGTCTGGCGTCGCCAGGCATCGGCCATCTGGTGGGTGGCGCCGGAAGGGGCTGTCACGGAAAGGGTCATGATCGGAGATGCAAAAAGGGCGGCAACCGAGGTGCCGCCCTTTTCGATTTCGCCGTTAGCCGCCGATGGCAGCCTTACGGGCTTCGACGATGACGTTGTAGAAGTCCGGCTTCACCGGAACGTAGCCGGTAAAATCGCCGCCTTCGACGCCTTCGAAGCAAGCCTTGTCCTTGTTGGGCAGGTCGGTGAAGAAAGCGGTGAGCTTGGCGGTCATGTCGTCGCCGAGCGCGGTGCGCACGACCAGCGGGCCGTTCGGGATCAGGCCCGAGCGCCAGACTTCGACGAAGTCGTTCGGGTCGACGGCACCCTTGGCGACGACCTTGTGGAAGGTGCCGGAGGTGAAGCCGTTCTTGAAATCGCCGATGCCCGAGGAATCGTCGACCGCGACGTCGACCTTGCCGTCACGCACGGCCAGGATGTTGTTCTCATGGCCGCCATTGAACTGGGTCGAGGCGAAGAAGGTTTCGTTCGACGCGCCTGTATCCTTCGGGATCTGGGTCAGCGGGATCAGGTAGCCCGAGGTCGAATCCGGGTCGGCGTAGCCGAGCTTCTTGCCCTTGGCCGACTTGATGTCGGTGATGCCCGAGGTCTTCAGCGCCAGGCCGATCGAGTAATAGCCGGTCGAGCCGTCGGTCTGCTTGGTGGTGAGGATCGGGGTGACCGCCTTCGGGTCCTTGAGATAGACGCTGGCATAGCCGGAAGCGCCGAGTTCGGCGAAGTCGAGCGTGCCGCCGAGCAGGCCCTGGATGACGCCGTCATAGTCGGCGGCGGGGAACAGCGAAACCTTCTCGAAGCCGAATTCGGTCTTCAGGTGATCGGCCAGGCACTGATAGTTGCGCAGCCGGTCGGTTTCGTTTTCACCGCCGAGAATGCCAACGCGAAATTCCTTCATGTCGGCGGCGTGAGCCATGCTGGTGGCCATGGCGAGCACCGAAACGGCGCCGAAAACCATCTTCCTGAACATTGATGTCTCTCCTGTAAGTTCCGGCCCCGCGCCGGCGACGTTCTTGATCTTGACAAGTGCCCTTGACGCGGGCGGACGATCCAGGCTGCTCGCTATTGGCCCGTAATGGGCTCAGTACCCCGGGAATGCGGGTTCGAGCGGTCCGGCGGATGCGGCAATCTTCTGCTTGAAGGCAACGCTGGTGGAGGTGATGACCTCCGAGATTTCGCCGCCATTGCTGTCGGCGCCATAGACGAGACGCACCGCTTCGCGGTCGAGCGCTTCGGGCGGGCCGTCGAAGACGACCTTGCCGGCGGCCATGCCGATGATGCGGTTGCAATAGGTGCGCGCGGTATCGAGCGTGTGCAGATTGGTGACGACGGTGATGCCTTCGCGCAGATTGATGTCCTGCAGCGAATCCATCACCACCTTGGCGTTGAGCGGATCTAGCGAGGCGATCGGCTCGTCGGCGAGGATCACCTTGGGCTGCTGCATCATGGCACGCGCGATGGCGACACGCTGCTGCTGGCCGCCCGACAATGTGCCGGCGGGCTGCAGCGCGGTGCGGGCAATGTCGAGCCGCTCGAGCGCGGCGACCGCTTCGGCGCACTCGGCGCGCGAGAACATGCCGAGAAGGTTGGACACGGTCGAGCGGTGGTTCAATTTGCCCAGCAGCACGTTGGTCAGCACGTCGAGGCGCGGCACCAGGTTGAACTGCTGGAAGATCATGGCGCAGTCGCGCTGCCAGCGCCGCAGCGGCGAGCCGCGCAATTGCGAAACCTCGGCGCCGTCAAAAAAAATCGACCCCTGGCTGGGGTCGACGAGACGGTTGATCATGCGAAGAAGAGTTGATTTGCCGGCGCCCGAACGGCCGATGACGCCGACCATCTGACCTTGCGGGATCGAGATGTTGACGTCGCTGACGGCGGTGTTCTTGCCAAATCGTCGGCTGACACCGCGAATTTCGAGCGTGGCAGAGGCTGCTGGCATGGCAGGTTCCAGTCCGGACCATTGATCGTCGGACTCTCGCCTAACGCAGTGACATGAACCTGCCGTGTCGCGGGCATGTCAGTTTTGTTACGCTCCACAGGCGCGGCGGCCGGCCTCTAACGGGCGATCAGCCGAGCACCAGCAACTCCTCGAAATGCTTCATGTCGCGGAAGGCGCAGAAGGCGGGTGGCCTGATCTCGATCACCGGCGCCTCCCGGCCGAAAAGCATCAGGCTCTCGTCGAACAGCGCCTGCCATGCGGCGGCCCTGTCATCGGCAAGGCGCTGGGTCTGATAGGCGAAGGTGACGTGGAAGACGTAGGTGTCGTGATCGGGATGCCGGTAGCCGAACGGCACTGCGAGCGCGTCGCGCCATTCGCGCATGATGCGCACATCCTCTTCCGTCGCGCCAGCGACGGTGAGGCCGGTCGGCACGACTTCCACCACCTTGATGTTGAACGGACCGGCGCGCTGGAAGCCTTTCAGGCGTTCGAGATAGAAACGGGTCATGGCGTCGATGCTGGTGTCGAGCGGCACATCGGACGGCCAGTAGGGCAGGCGGCGACGGTATTCGATGACGCCCTGGAACAGGGTCATGTGCAGGCTGGAGACCGGGGTAAAGGCGAGGCGATCGGCATCGGGCATCGCCAGCATCTTCTCGCGCACGGCAAGCACCACGGTTTCCGAAGATGATCCGCTGACCAGATGGCTGACGACCGTATTGCCAGGTTCGAGGAGAAATTTGCCCGACGCGTCATAGCGCGTGCCGAGATGCACGGGAGGTCTGGGATTGGAGCCGGCAAAGAATCCGGCGAGCGAAGGTTTGATGATGTCGGGCATAGCGATCTCCAGCGGAAAGGCCGGTCCTGCCTAGCCGATATGTCAGGGATATGAACCTTGCCCATCCCTGACGAGGATGTGAAGCGCTATCCCTCGTATTTTTCCAGAAATGCCTCGGCCGACAGTTCCCGAAAATCGTCCAGACAGGCGCGCAGCCTGGCATGGTCCCAATCCCACCAGGCCAGCGCCTGGTAGCGTTCGGCGGTGCGGCGATCGAAGCGCTCGCGGATCGGTTTTGCCGGTACGCCGGCGACGATGGTGTAGGGCGCGACATCCTTCGAAACCACTGCGCCCGCGCCGACCGCCGCGCCATCGCCGACGGTGACGCCGGGCAGGACGGTCGAGCCATGACCGAGCCATGTGTCGTGGCCGATGGTGACCCTTTTCGCGCGGCGCTCGGCGAAAAACGCGCTCTCATGCTCGGCGTCGTCCCAATAGTCCGGCGCGCGGTAGGTGAAATGGTGCAGGGTTGGCCGCCATGTCGGATGGTTGGTGGCGTTGAGGCGCACGCTGGCCGCTATGTTGGCGAACTTGCCGATTGTCGCGCACCAGACGGCGCAGTCCTGCATCATGTAGGAATAGTCGCCGAGCTCGCTTTCGGAAACCCGGCTGCGGTCGGCAATTTCGGTCCAGCGGCCGAGCGTCGAATTGTGCACCTCCGCCGTTGGGTGGACCAGGGGCGTTTCCGACAATTTCCTGGTCATGCGGCGAGTTTTCCCGGGGCAAAGACGGTGACGTCGATGATGCGGTCGGCCACCGCCTCGCGCACATCATGGTCGTGGAAGATGCCGAGCAGGGCGACGCCTGCCGCCTTCTTGGCGGCGATCAATCCGATCACCACGTCGCGGTTGGTGGCGTCGAGCGATGCGGTTGGCTCGTCGAGCAGCAGGATCGGATGTTCGGTGATGAAGCCGCGCGCGATGTTGACGCGCTGCTGCTCGCCGCCGGAGAAGGTTGCCGGCGGCAGCATCCAGAGTTTTTCCGGCAGATTGAGCCGGGCCAGCAAGCTCCGTGCCTTATCCCGGGCCGTCTCGCGTTCCTCGCCGCGTTCGACCAGCGGCTCGGCAACGACATCAAGCGCCGAGACGCGCGGCACGGTACGCAGGAACTGGCTGACATAGCCGATCGTTTGCCGGCGTATGGCCAGCACGGTGCGCGGGCTGGCCTGGGCGAGGTCGACCAGTCCGCCCTCATGCTTGACGATGATCTGGCCTTCGTCGACGGCATAGTTGCCGTAGAGCATCTTCAGGATCGAGCTCTTGCCGGCGCCGGAGGGGCCGCCGAGCACGGTGCATTCGCCGGCCTTGATGGAGAAGGAAACGCCGGCGACGACCGGCAGCTTGATGCCGTCGCGCAGGTGCATGGTGAAGCTCTTGGCGACGTCGGAGACAACGAGCGGGGTTGGCATCGTCAAAGTCCTTTGCTTTGCCGCATGATCTGATCCGAAAATCGGCTTCCACTTTTCGGGATCATGCGGCTACACCTGCAAAATCGAGGAAACAAGCAATTGCGTGTAGGGCGCACGCGGATCGTCGAGGACGCGGTCGGTGAGGCCGCTTTCGACGACGCGGCCGTCCTTCATCACCATCATGCGCTGCGACAGAAGCCGGGCCACCGCGAGGTCGTGCGTGACGACGATCGCCGCAAGGCCAAGGTCGGTGACCAGGCCGCGCAAGAGATCGAGCAGGCGTGCCTGCACCGAGACGTCGAGGCCGCCGGTCGGCTCGTCCATGAACACCAGCCGCGGGCCGGTGACGAGGTTGCGGGCGATCTGCAAGCGCTGGCGCATGCCGCCGGAGAAGGCACGCGGCTCGTCGTCGATGCGGTCCTGCTCGATCTCGACTCGCGACAGCCAGTCGACGGCGGTGGCGCGGATCTTGCCGTAGTGGCGGTCACCCACCGCCATCAGCCGCTCGCCGACATTGGCTCCGGCAGACACCGTCATGCGCAGGCCATCCGCCGGGTTCTGATGGACAAAGCCCCAGTCGGTGCGCATCAGGAAGCGGCGCTCGGCCTCGCTCATCCGATAGAGTTCGCGGAACTGGCCGTCGCGCATGCGGTAGCTGGCGGTGCCCGAGGAAGGCAAGAGCCGCGTCGACAGGCAGTTGAGCAACGTCGTCTTGCCGGAGCCGGATTCGCCGACGACCGCCAGCACCTCGCCCGGCCACAGGTCGAAGGAGACGTTGTCGCAGCCGACGCGCGAGCCGTAGAATTTGGAAAGTGCTGCGACGCGCAGCAGCGGTTCGTCGGTCATTGCGCCGGCTCCATTGTTTGCGAGGTTGGGTCGCTTTCGGGAGCAAGGTGGCCGCGATGGCCCGCTTCACGCCGCTTTTCGCAGTGATCGGTGTCGGAGCAGACGAACATGCGGCCGCCATGATCGTCGAGGATGACCTCGTCGAGATAGACGTTCTCGGCGGCGCACAGCGCGCAGGGCTGGTCGAAGGTCTGCACCTCGAAGGGATGGTCCTCGAAGTCGAGGCTGACGACATCGGTGAAGGGCGGCACGGCGTAGATGCGCTTCTCGCGGCCGGCGCCGAACAGCTGCAAGGCCGGCGAACGGTGCATCTTGGGATTGTCGAATTTCGGCGTCGGCGACGGGTCCATCACGTAGCGTCCCTCGACCTTGACCGGATAGGCATAGGTGGTGGCGATGCGGCCGTGCTTGGCGATGTCCTCGTAGAGCTTGACATGCATGAGGCCGTATTCCTCCAGCGCATGCATCTTGCGCGTCTCGGTCTCGCGCGGCTCGAGGAAGCGCAGCGGTTCGGGGATCGGCACCTGGTAGACCAGAACCTGGCCGGCGCTAAGCGGATGTTCGGGAATGCGGTGGCGGGTCTGGATGATTGAGGCGCTCGCCGTTTCGGTGGTGACGGCGACATTGGCGACCTTCCTGAAGAAGGCGCGGATCGAGACGGCATTGGTGGTGTCGTCGGCGCCCTGGTCGATGACTTTAAGCACGTCATCCGGGCCGATGATCGAGGCGGTGACCTGGACGCCACCGGTGCCCCAGCCATAGGGCATCGGCATTTCGCGAGAGGCGAACGGCACCTGATAGCCAGGGATGGCAATGCCCTTGAGGATCGCGCGACGGATCATCCGCTTGGTCTGTTCGTCGAGATAGGCGAAGTTGTAGGTGGCGATGTCGGTCATGACGATCTCATCCACTTTGTGCTATTGATCTGGCGTCCATGATGCGGGAACAGGGGTGAAGCCGGATGACCCAAACCGGGTGGATACATCTCGCAATCCTGCTGCTGGCGTTCGGCGTGGTCGTTCTCTTTTTCCTTCGGCGCATGATTCTGCCTGCGCCAAAAGCGGGCTCCCATGGTGAGTCCGTCGGTATCGGCAATGGCGACTACTCCGGGTATGACAGCCATGGCGGCCATTCCAGCGATGGCGGCCATGGGGGTGGGCACTGAATTCATTGCACCGCCTCCAATCCCTTGGCGTAGCGCGCCAGCCGCTCATCGAGCGTGCCGGTGTGCAGTTCGAACATGTGGTTGTCGTCGTCGTAGAAATAGATCGAGCGGCCTTCGCCCTCGACGCGCGGCCGCGGCGGGCGCATGTCGAGGCCGAGCCTGGTGACACGTTCGGCGTAGCGGTCGAAATCGGCGTCATCGATCTTGAAGGCGATGTGGTTGTAGCTACGCTCCGGCAGCGTCTCGCCTTCCATGATGGCGATCCAGATGTCGCCGATCAGGAAGAATTTTTCGCGCGACAGCGAGAACTGCTCGGCATCGCTGGTGTAGACCTCGCGAGCGTCCAGCACGCCCTGCAGAATGGCCGTCATCCGGTCGAGGTCGCGCACGATGAAGGTCATGTGGGAGAGGCCCTCGATCATTCGGCGGCCTCCCGCTTGTCTTCCGCTCTGGCGGGGTTTTCACGGGCTTCGTATTCGGCGCGCATGCGGCGCACGAGGTCGAGTTCGGCCTGGAAGTCGACATAATGCGGCAGCTTCAGGTGCTCGACGAAGCCGGTCGCCTGGACATTGTCGGAATGCGAGATGACGAACTCTTCGTCCTGGGCGGCGGCGACCACATCCTCGCCGAGTTCCGTCGCCCGCAGCGCGCGGTCGCACAGCGCCATGGCCATCGCCTTGCGCTCGCTCTGGCCAAAGACAAGGCCATAGCCACGAGTGAATTGCGGCGGTGCCTTGGCCGAACCCTTGAACTGGTTGACCATCTGGCATTCGGTGACGCGCATCTTGCCGAGCGGCACGGCGAAGGGCAGTTCGGGGACGTCGAGTTCCAGTTCGACCTCGCCGATGCGGATTTCGCCGACAAAGGGATGGTTGCGGGCGTAGCCGCGCTGGGTGGAATACCCGAGCGCCAGCAGGAAGCCCTCGTCGCCGCGCGACAGCGCCTGCAGGCGGATGTCGCGGGCCATCGGGAATTCCAGCGGCTCACGGGTTATGTCGCCGGGGACATGATCCCCGGGCATCTCGCCATCCGGTTCGATCAGGCCTTCGCGGGCGAGGATAGCCGAGACGCGCGGCATGGCGTGCGCCTCGCTCTCGCGCTGCAAGGGTTCGGCGACATCGGCGCCAGCGGCAAGCTCGGGATCGAGCAGCCGGTGCGTGTAGTCGAAAGTGGGCCCGAGAAGCTGGCCGCCGGGAAGGTCCTTGTAGGTCGCCGACACGCGCCGTTCGACCAGCATGGCGCCGGTGTCGATCGGCCTGGTGTAGCCGAAGCGCGGCAGGGTGGTGCGGTAGGCACGCACCAGGAAGATCGCCTCGATCATGTCGCCGCGCGCCTGGACGATGGCAAGTGCTGCCAGCTCACGGTCGTAGAGGGAGCCCTCGCTCATCACCCGGTCGACACCGAGTGCCAATTGTTCGACGATCTGGTCGAGGCGCAGGGCCGGTACCGAACGGTCGCCTCGCCGGCGGTCGGCGAGCAGGCTGTGAGCGTTGGCAATTGCGGCTTCGCCGCCTTTTACCGCGACATACATCTCAGGCCCCCATCATCTTGATGCGCGTCGTGCGCGGCAGGCAGGCGATGCCTTCGGGAGCCGCGAGAATGATGTCGACGCCGCGCGGAAAGCGCTTGCTGTTCTGCTTCCACTGCTCGATGAAATGGCGCGGCATTTGCGCCGGTGCGATTGTGGCGCTGGTTTCGATGCCGGGGCCTTCGAGCAACAGCGGGGCCCCTGAGGCGAGGTTGCCGACCTGGAGGACCAGCGTCGTCGAACGGTCGGGATAGTCCTGTGTGCCTTGCGAAAAGCCGTCGATCGCCATCATCTCGGCCGGGCTGGCGATAAACGCGAAATGCGCGTCGGCGGGCGTGTTGGCCTGCGGCGCTCCCGTATGGAAGCCAAGCCAGGACCCGATGGCGGCACAAGCATGCAGGGTCGGATCGAGCCAGAGCGGCGTATCGTTGTCGCACAGCGCCAAGGCAATGGCGCCTGATGTCGCCGACAGCGGTGCCGGCGGGTGGGCCAAGGCCGGCAAGGGCTGGACGGTGCCTGGTCGGGCCATCGCATCCATCACGGCGCGGAAAACAGTCTGGGCGTTGAAGACCGGATCGGCGAAACCGCCTTCGATCGATTGCGCAGCGATATCCATCAATCTTCTCCGCGAACCATGGTGAAGAAATCCACCTTCGTTGCCGCCGTTTGCGCGCGGCGTTTCTCCTGGGCCGTCGTCAAGGTCGAGCGCAAAGGCGCAATCAGCCTGGTCTCGACCTCGGTGCGGCGGGCCGGGTCCTGCCAGAGCGCGTCGGCTATTGCCGCCAGCTTCGCCTTCTGCTTGTCGCGGCCAAGCGCGTAGCAATGGCCGACCTGTCCGGACGGCAGCCGCACGGTGGCGCGGGTAACCGTCGCCTCGCCGACATTGAAGGGCGCGCCGCCGCCGCCGATGCGGCCGCGCAGGGTGACCAGGCCGGTCTCGGGGCCGCGAAGCAGCTCGGCCTCCGAGGGCAGGCCGGCCTCGTTCCAGAGACGAACGATGTCATCTCCGCTGGATTGCGCCAGGGTCGCCATGGCAGCCTTGCGCTCAGCCTGGTCGCGGGCTTCCTGTCCTCGCATTGCCACTTTCCTCTTTGCTAAATTTGTCTATTGATATAGACAACTATACAAGTTATGCATATTACCTAACGCGAGTCCATGACGGGTGCGTGACAGGATTGGCCGGGGGGCAAAAACATGATCGGGCAGCCAGTGGCCGATAGCATCGAGCGACGCAGCGGCGTCTCATTGTGGCGCCAGATCGCCGACAGGATCCTGCAAGCGATTGCCACCGGCGATTTCGCCGAAAATGCCGCGCTGCCGCCCGAGGTCGCGCTGGCGGAGCGTTATGGCGTCAATCGTCACACCGTGCGCAGTGCCATATCGGCGCTTGTGCAGGAGGGTGTGCTCAGGGCCGAACAGGGGCGCGGCACCTTCGTCTTGTCGCGCAAGCGACTCTCCTATCCCATCGGCGCGCGCACGCGCTTCTCGACGGGCCTGCAAGGGCAGACGTCCGAGCGCCACATCGTGCTGCTCGCCTCATCGGTCGAGCCCGCCAGCCAGCGCGTTGCCGAGAGCCTTGGTCTTGCCAGGGGCGCCGAGGTGATAAGGTTGGAGACACGCGGCGAGGCCGATGGACGGCCCGTGTCCCGCGCCGCCGCCTGGTTCGATGTCAGCCGCTTTGCCGGCATCGACAAGGCGATGGCCGAGACCGGCTCGATCACTGCGTCATTGGCCCGTTTTGGCATAGACGATTATCTCAGGCAGTCCACCGTGCTCTCGGCCCGCCACGCCGATGCGGCCGACCTCGCCGACCTCGGTCTTCAACCCGGAGCCATCGTGCTGGTCACCGTCGCGGTCAACGTCACGCCCGACGGTCAGCCGATCCAGTTTTCCGAGTCGCGCTTCCCGGCGGAGCGGGTGGAATTGAAATTGTCGGCGCTGTAGCTCGGTTCGGGACTATTTTTAGCGGCTTGACGTTGAGAAACGCCTTTCCGACCTGCGCGGGCCGTCGTCACTCGGGTCGGTTCACCGCCCACCATGTTTATCGTCCCACCTCGATCACGGCTTTGATCAGGCCGGATTTCTCGTGCGCCCAGCGTGCGAGATCCCTTGGCGTTCCTTCGAGCGTGGTGCGGTGGGTGACGAGCTTGGCCAGCGGTACGGCACCGTTGCGGATCGAGGCGGCGACATGATCGAAGTCGGCGCGCAGCGCATTGCGGCTGCCGATCAGCGTCATTTCACGTTTGTGGAATTCAGGATCGGAAAAGACGATGTCGTCCTTGACGACGCTGACCAGCACCAGCGTCCCGCCATGCGCGACATGGGCAAAGGCGGATTGCACCGAGGCGGTGTTGCCGGTGGCGTCGAAGACCAGGTCGAAACCTTCGCCTGATGTCGCCTGTCGCACCAGATCGATTGCCGTTGCTTGCGAACCATCGAGGACCGGGAAGCCGAGTTCATGTGCCGCGAAGCCCAATCGTTCAGCGCTCATGTCGAGCAGGCTGACGTCGAGCCCGGCGATGCGGGCGAAGATGGCTGTGCCAAGCCCGATTGGCCCGGCGCCGATGACCAGCGTGCGGGCGCCGGTTTCGGCCTTGGCGCGCCGCACGGCGTGCGCGCCGATGGCCAGAAACTCGACGGCGGCGGCGTTGGCCAGCGACAGGCCGTTGGCCGGATAGAGATTTTGCGCCGGCACCAGGATCTGTTCGCACATGGCGCCGTCGCGATGCACGCCGAGCACCTCGATGCTGACGCAGCAATTCGGCTTGCCGTGCCGGCAGGCGATGCATCTGCCGCAGGAAAGATAGGGGTTGATGATCACCGGCTCACCGACGGCGAGATCGACGCCTTCACCGGTCGCAGCTACCGTTCCCGAGACTTCATGGCCCATGATGCGGGGATAGGCGAGGAACGGATGCTTGCCCTCGAATATATGATAGTCGGTGCCGCAGATGCCGACATGGCTGACTGCCACCAGAGCCCAGCCGGCAGGCGGCGAGCCGGGAGCAGTGCGGTCTTCGACGACGAGATCGCCGGGCGAGCGGCAGATGACGGCTTTCATGCTTCGGTCCAGTCCGTTCAGGAAATCGCCGGCCAGCGATCCGTGCCAGGCCGGCGATCGATAGGGAGGCTCTACTTGCCGCGGCGGCGCAGCCCGTCGAAGTAGACGATGATAATGATCAGCGCGCCGGTGATGATGCGCTGCCAGAACGAGTTGACGTTGAGCAGATTGGCGCCGTTGTTGATGGTGGCCAGGATGAAGGCGCCGAGCAGCGGTCCGTGCACCGAGCCGACCGCACCGAACAGAGAGGTGCCGCCGATGACGGAAGAGGCGATCGCCTGCAATTCCCAGCCTTCGGCCTGGGTCGGGTTGCCGATGCCGATGCGCGCCGCAAGCAGCACGCCGACGAAGGCCGCGCACAGGCCGGACAGCGTGTAGGCCATGTAGATGGTGCGCTGGACATTGACGCCCGACAGGCGCGAGGCCTCGGCGTTGGAGCCGACAGAAAAGAGATAACGGCCCCAGCGGCTGTGATGCAGGAAGATGTAGGCGGGTACGCCGACCAGGATCACCATCCAGAACAGGTTGGGGATGCCGATGAAGGAATTGCGCGAGAAGGCGGTGAAGCTGTCGCTGTTGATGTTGATCGAATTGCCATTGGTCATCAGCAGGCCGATGCCGCGAAGCGAGGTCAGCGTCGCCAGCGTGATGATGAAGGGCGGCAGGCCCATCTTGACGATGCCGAAGCCATGGAAAAGGCCGATGGCGACACCGACCAGCAAGGTGATCAGGATGGCGAGCGCGATCGGGACGCCGGCATTGATCAGCATCGCGACGACGACGGTGGCGAAACCGACCACCGCGCCGACCGACAGATCGATGCCGCCGGTGATGATGACGAAGGTCTGGCCGACCGCCATGATGGCGATCATCGAACCCTGGCGCAGCAGGTTGGCGATGTTGTTGCCGGAGGCGAAGCTCGGTGTCGCCAGGGACAGGACGATCCAGAGCAGCACCAGCAGCGCCAGCAGCGTCAGCCCGAACAGGACGTTGTAGTTGCGCTTCGGTTTGTCGGCGGGGATCGCCTCGATGCTCATGTCTGTCCTCCCATTTTTTCTTGTTTCTCGGCGAGCGCCTGGGTGAGAATGTCCTCGTGACTGGCGGTGTGGAACCCATGCGTGGCCACCAGCTTGCCGCGCCGGAACACGTGCAGCGTGTCGGCCAGTTCATAGACTTCCGGCAGATAGGAGGAGATCAGGATGATGCCCGCGCCTTTCGACAACAATTCGCCGAACAGGCGATAGATCTCGGCCTTGGTGCCGACGTCGACGCCCACCGTCGGTTCGTCGAAGATGAACAGCTTGGCGCCATGCGCCAGCCATTTGCCGATGACGATCTTCTGCTGGTTGCCGCCCGAAAGGCTCGATGCCAGCGCGCCGCGTGTCGGCGTCTTGATCCTGAGACCGGCGATCTGGCGGTCAGCCTCGGCCTTCTCCTTGGCGTTGGAGATCAAGAGATTGTTGGAAATGCGCTTGTAGATCGGCAGGTTGAGGTTGAGGCCAACCGGCAGGTTGAGGCAAAGGCCCTGGTCGCGGCGGCTTTCCGGCGCCAGCGCCATGCCGAGTTTGATCGCGTCGTGCTCGGAATTGATCTGGACCGGCCTGCCTTCCCACAGGATCTGGCCGGCCGATCTCCTGTGACGTCCATAGAGCGAAGTGACGAACTCGCTGCGCCCGGCGCCGATCAGGCCATAGAGGCCGACGATCTCGCCCGCACGCACCGTCATCGAGATGTCCTCGAAGCCCTTGCCGGACAGGTTCCTTGCCTCGACGATCGCTGCGCCCGGTGTGAAATGCTCCTTGTGGTAGACCTGTTCGATCGAGCGGTTGATCATCATCTTGACCAGCTCGGCGTCGTTGGTCTCGGCGATCGTTCTCGTCCCGACCAGCGTGCCGTCGCGCAGCACCGAAACCCGGTCGGCGAGTTCGAACACTTCCTCCATGCGGTGGCTGATGTAGATGATCGTCACGCCTTCGCTTTTCAGGCGGCGGATGAGCGTGAAGAGCTGGTCGGCTTCCTTGCGGGTGAGATAGGCCGTGGGTTCGTCGAAGATCAGGAATTTGGTGCCGCGCACCGTGGCGCGGGCGGCGGCGATCAGCTGCTGCTGGCCAATGGTGAGGTCACCCAGCACCACATGAGCCGGCAGGTCG
Organism: Mesorhizobium sp. B2-3-4; assembly: GCF_006442315.1. Lineage (GTDB taxonomy): Bacteria > Pseudomonadota > Alphaproteobacteria > Rhizobiales > Rhizobiaceae > Mesorhizobium. Next base: position 67,723 of record NZ_VFVY01000018.1, read on the forward strand.
AAGCCGAGATCGTCAATGATCGTCTGCGCCTGCCTGACCATGGCGCGCTGCTGCAGGATGCCGAAGCGGGACTCCTCCTCGCCGAGGAACATATTGGCGGCGACGGTCAAATGCCGGCACAGCACGACTTCCTGGTGGACCGCGTTGATGCCAAGCGCCATCGCCTCATGCGGCGTCGCCAGCGCGGCCGGCTTGCCTTCCCAGATAACATCGCCCGAGGTGCGCGGCATGACGCCGGTCAAAAGCTTGATGAGGGTCGATTTGCCGGCGCCGTTCTCGCCGACGATGGCGTGGATTTCGCCTGACTTGAAAGCAAGATTGACGGGCTTCAGCGCGTGGGTGCCGGGATAGCGCTTTTCCAGCCCGCGCAGTTCGAGGATTGTCCTGCCGGGCTCCAGCATGGGGGCTGGATGCAATTCCTGCGCCGTCGGCGTCATGACAATCCTCCCAGATTGGTCTTGCGGGGTGGCAGGCGGCGATGCGGCGCTCCACATCGTTGAAATCAGATTAGGTCAAGCCCGCCGGTTTCCAAGCCGCCACGGGATGTTTCCGGGGCGCGAAGCCCCGGAAACAATGGCTGTGCCGAAGCTCAGTTCAGCTTCGGATTGAGCAGCGCGTCGATCTTGGGATCCTTCATGTTGTCCTTGGTCACCAGATTGGCGCCAGTGTCGACATTGGCCTCGACCTTCTCGCCCTTGGAGGCGGCAAGCGCGGTCTTGATGCCGTCATAGCCCATCCGGTAGGGGTCCTGGACGACGAGGGCGGAAATGACACCGTCGTTGAGGAACTTGATCAGCTTCTCGTCGCTGTCGAAGCCGACCAGTGCCAGCTTGCCGCCAAGGTTGTTCTCGGCGACGGCCTGGCCGACGCCCTGCGCCATGATCAGGTTGGAAGCGAAGATGCCCTTGAGGTTCGGGTTGGCGGTAATCAGATCGGTGGCGATGTTGAGGCCGGTGGTGGCCTGGCCGTCGGCATATTTGTCGGCGATCAGCTTCAGGCCCGGATATTTCGCCTTGAGCTGTTCGGTGAAGCCCTGCTTGCGCTGTTCGAGCGAGCCGGCGCCGGGAGCGTTGGTGATCAGGGCGACGTCGCCCTCGATCTTGCCGCCATTGGCGGCGGCGATGGCGGCGGCAAGGCCGTCCGCGGCGACACGCCCGCCCTGCACGTTGTCGGTGGTCAGGAACGAGGTGAAGGCCTTGGAGTCGGCGCCGGAGTCGATACCGATCACCTTGACCTTGGCGGCTGCCTCATCGATCGGCTTGCCGAGCGCCTTGAACTCGGTGGGCGCGATCACGATCGCGGCCGGGTTGCTGGCGACGGCGTTCTCGAGGATCGAGACCTGGCCGTTGACGTCGGTTTCAGCCTGGGCGCCGAGTTCCGGCACGTTGATGCCGAGATCCTTGCCGGCCTTGCGGGCTCCGGCGAGCACGATCTGCCAGTAGAAGGACGTGGTGTCCTTGACGATGATCGGGATGGTCACGTCGGCCGCTGAAACCGGTGCGGTATGCATGACACCGGCGAACATCGAGGCTGCCGCCAGAGCCATGACGGCGCGGCGGTTGAGAATGCTGGTCACGAATTTCATAGGATCCTCCCTAAGTCGCCCGGTGAACGTTTACGGAAGCTCCGTTCGGATAGGCGCGGCCCAAACAGAACTTTATCAATAAAAAACAGTTGCGTTGTTTTGATAGTGCATCGACCCAGCCGATGCAAGCGGTGTTTCCAGCCAGTCATCCCGACGGGTCTGGCGACGACTTGTCACCGGCGGGGCTCCTCCCTTTGCCGCAGTCAGGCGCTTCCGTTCCGTTCTGTGAGTGTATGGAATATTAATTCCATACACCAGTCAACATGGAATATTCATTCTTTTCCGGGATCGCGACATTGTGAAACCGAGCGCGACCCCGGACCGCGGCACGGTGCGGGCTTCAAGGCAGTTCCTGCACCACCGTGTAGGGACGATACTTGGCATATTCCGTCTCCGGCACGTCGATATCGAGCAGGTCGAGGTTGCGCGTCAGGTTCGCGAGTTTCGCGGTGCCGGTCAGCACGGTGGCGACGGCTGGCTCATGCAAGGGAAACTGGAACGCGGCGGCGGCCAGCGGATAACCGCCTTCACCGGCGATCTTCTCCATCGCGTCGACGCGGTCGAGCATAGCGCGGCTGGCGGGCTGGTAGTCGAAATGCGCGCCTTGCACCGGTCCGGTCGCCAATATGCCCGAGTTGAAAACGCCGCCGATCACCAGCGACGTCTTCTGTTCACGGCACAGCGGCAGCAGCTCCGCTTCGGCGCTGCGGTCGAGCAGGGAATAGCGGCTGGCAAGCAGGATGCAGTCGAGCGGCGCCCGGCGCATGACGTCGAGACAGATCCGGACTTCGTTGACGCCAAGCCCATAGGCGGAGATCGTGCCGGCCCGCTTCAGCTCGTCGAGCGCCTTGAGACCGCCATCCATCAACTGGCGAAAGTGCAGTTTGGTCTTCTCCACGCCATGCGTGTAAGCGCCGATATCGTGGACATAGAGGATGTCGATCTTGTTCAGGCCGAGCCGCGCATAGCTGAAATCGACCGACCGCATGATGCCGTCATAGGAATAGTCGTAGTCGAGCGCAAAGGGCAGCGGATCGACATAGGAGTGATCGGGCACCTGGTCTTCCGGCACCGGGCGGAACAGGCGGCCTACCTTCGTCGACAGCACATAGGAATCGCGCGGCTTGTAGCGCAGGAAGTCGCCGAAGCGACGCTCCGACAGGCCGAAGCCGTAGAAGGGCGCGGTGTCGAAATAACGCAAACCCGCTTCCCAGGCGCCTTGCAGCGTTTCCATCGCCGCCTCGCGTGAACAGGCGCGGTAGAGGCCGCCGATCGCGGCGCCGCCGAAGCTGACCTCGGTGATCTCCAGTGCCGTCTGGCCGATGCGGCGTCTTTCCATGCACAATCTCCCCATTGCCAGCCGCTGTCGGTTGCGGCTGGTTCCAAGACATCAATCCGAGGCAATTCCGCGAAAGTCCCGGCCTTCGGGAATGCGAGACTACAAAGAGCTAGAGCGTTGCGCCGAGATGCCAGGGCACGAACTCGTTGTCACCGTAGCCAAAATCCTCGCTCTTGGTCTTGCGGCCCGAGGCCGTCTCGACGATCAGTTCGAAGATCTCGCGGCCCATGCCGGCAATGGTCTTTTCGCCGGAGGCGATGACGCCGCAATTGACGTCCATGTCCTCTTCCATCTGGTGATACATGGTCGAGTTGGTGGCGATCTTGATCGAGGGCGTCGGCCGGCAGCCGAAGCAGGAGCCGCGACCGGTGGTGAAGACGATGATGTTGGCGCCGCCCGCGACCTGGCCGGTGGCCGAGACCGGGTCGTAGCCGGGCGTGTCCATGAACACCAGTCCGTTGCCGGAGACCTTCTCGGCGTAGCCGAACACACCGTTCAGCGGCGTCTGGCCACCCTTGGCGACCGCGCCGAGCGACTTTTCCAGGATGGTGGTGAGGCCGCCCCGCTTGTTACCGGGCGACGGGTTGTTGTCGATCGAAGCGCCGTGCTTGGCGACATGGTCTTCCCACCATTTCACGTAGCCATCGAGCTTCTTGGCGATCTCGGGCGTCGCCGCGCGATAGGCGAGCAGATGCTCGGCACCGTAGATTTCCGTGGTTTCGGAGAGGATGCCGATGCCGCCGACGCCGGCCAGAATGTCGACGGCCGCGCCCAATGCGGGATTGGCCGTGATGCCCGACATGCCGTCGGAGCCGCCGCATTGCAGGCCGACGACGATCTCCGAGACCGGGATCGGCTCACGCTTCAACTGGCCGACCTCCTCGGCGATCTCGGCCAGCACGCCCATCGCCTTCTCGACCGATTTGCGCGATCCGCCGGCATCCTGGATGTTGAAGTGGCGCTTGCCGGCGGCGACGCCCTTTTGGCCGTAAAGCGTGAGCTGGTTGACCTCGCAGCCGAGCCCGACCATCAGCACGCCGCCGAAATTCGGGTGGCGGGCGTAGCCGGCCAAAGTGCGATGCAGCACCATCATGCCGTCGCCGGTGCCGCTCATGCCGCAGCCCTGGCCGTGAACGATGGGCACGAAGCCGTCAATGCCGGGATATTTCGGCAGCAAGGTCCGGTTGGCGGTGTCGGCGATGGAATGGCAGACGGTGGCCGAGCAATTGACGCTGGCGACGATGCCGATGAAATTGCGCGTGCCGGCGCGGCCGTCGGCGCGGCGATAGCCCATGAAGGTCCTGATACGGTCGGCTTCGGTCGCGTGCTCGGCCTCGCTCGGCGGCACCACTGGCAGGCGGCCCGCCTCGAAGACCAGATTGTGCGAATGGACATGCTCGCCCGGCGCGATGGCTTCAGTGGCGCGGCCGATCGCCTGGGCATATTTGACCACGGCTTCACCCGCGGCAATCGGCTTGATCGCCACCTTGTGGCCGGGCTCGATGACGGCGACGGCGAGCGCGCCACCCGGCAGGGCGGTGCCGATCTCGATGCGGCCATTGGCAACGGCGACATTGTCGGCGGGGGACAGAAGGATGGTGTTCGAGACGTTCACGGGCGTTTCCTGGGTGATCCTGGGATGCGCGGATTGACACGCGCCTGTTAAGAGTTAATGTCTTTTATCGTGAAAAAACAGTTTTGCGTCAATTGTTTTTTCGCTGCGGTTCCGCGTGGTAGGCGGTGGCGCGGCAAACAATGGACCTGATCCCGGCGGAAGCGATTCCTGCTTTTCAGGGTCATGGGAACGTCATATTGCGCTTCAAGCCGGCCGCCGCAAGCGCCCGCATGAATGGGGCAGGGGATGTCGAAGAGCAACAACGTCTACAAGGACGCCTATAACAGGTGCCTCAGGCTGCTCGACGAGACGCGCAGCCTGCCGTCGGAGCCGGAGCTGGGCGCCTTGCTCGGCGTCAGCCGCACGACCGTGCGCAGCATTCTGGCGCGCATGGAGGAGACCGGGCTGATCGCCTGGAACAAGCGCGCCAAGACGGTGCTGCGCGACCCGCGTCCCGATGATTTCTTCCCCGAGGAAGAGACCGACACGCTGGCCGAGATCATCGAGCGCTCGTTCATGCGCAGGCTGCTGGCCGGCGGCGCCGAGGCTGGCATGCAGATCAACGAGCTCGAACTGGCGCGCGAGATCGGCGTCGGCACCACCAGCGTGCGCGAGTTCCTGATCCGCTTCTCTCGCTTCGGGCTGATCGAAAAGCGCCGCAACAGCCACTGGGTGCTGAAAGGTTTTACGCGCGCCTTCGCGCTGGAACTGACAGAGATCCGCGAGATGTTCGAATTGCGCTCGGCCGCTGCCTTTACCGCGCTGCCGCAGGACAGCCCGGTCTGGGGCGATCTCGACCGCCTCGAGGAAGAGCATCGTTTCCTGCAGCGCGAGATCGCGACGCGCTTCAACGAGTTCTCGGAACTGGACGAGCGCTTCCACCGGCTCATCCATCGCGCCTCGCACAACCGCTTCATCGTCGATTTCTACGACGTCATCGCGATGATCTTCCACTACCACTATCAGTGGAACAAGGCGCAGGAGCGCGAGCGCAACGAAGTCGCGATCGGCGAGCACCTCGCCTATATCGAGGCACTCAAGTCGCGCGACCTCGGCAAGGTCGATGCCGCCTGCCGCAAGCATCTGAAATCGGCACGCCAGACATTGCTGACCTCGATCCCGGAAAGCCGGTCATCCCAAAAAAACTGACCCTGCCGTGTTGCCGCAGTGTCGATTTGGCGATTTTCGACCTGTCGCGGCCGTGGTAGGTATTGCCGTCGATTGTTTGAAATGGGTTGAACGGGCAAATCGTTTGAACAAGAAGGGGAGACGCTGGAGCATGCCGGCCGCACTCGTCGCGGCCTGTCTGCTGTTGCTCCAGTCGACACTTGGCGCATTTGCCTTCGGCGCCGGCCCCGCGCAGCTCGATGCCTTCGGCAATGTCATCTGCACCCATGAAGGCGCCGTTCAGCTTCCCGGCGGCGACCAGCACCCATCCCATTTGCCGGCCTGTTGCACACTGGGTTGCAGCATGTTTTCGCCGGCCTATGCGCCGCCGCCAGATGCCGGGCTTGCGCTTGCGTCCGTGTCGTTCGAGAGCGTCGCCTTCGTCTTCCCGGCGACCACGCATCTCGACTTCGCCCGCGAACGTTCTCCGTCGAACCCGCGAGCGCCGCCGCTGGTCGGTTGACTTTGCTTGCTTGCGGAACCTTTCGCGAGCCTACTCATCCAAGATCAAAAACCATTCGCGACCGGCGACGGCGCGATTATCACGTCATGGAGCAACCATGTCCCATTCTTTCCCCATAGCGGCGGGCATAGTGTCCGGCCGCACCCTGTCTCCTGCCCGGGCGCGTCTCGGCACCATCATGCTGGCCTTCGTCCTGGTGCTGGTCGGCGCCCAAACCGTCCTGGCGCATGAATTCAAGGTCGGCGATCTCGAAATCGAGCACCCCTGGTCACGCGCCACGCCGGCCGGCGCCAAGGTGGCTGGCGGCTATTTCACCATCCTCAACAAGGGCAGCGCTCCCGACCGGCTGCTGTCGATTTCCTCCGACGTCTCCGAAAAGGCCGAGCTGCATGAAATGGGCGTCAAGGACGGCGTCATGACCATGCGGCCGGTCTCCGGCGGCCTGGAAGTTCCGGCGGGCGGCAAGGTGGCGCTGGCGCCCGGCGGCTATCATTTGATGTTCATCGGCCTGAAGCGGCAGCCCAAGCAGGGCGAAAAATTCGCCGCCACGCTGACCTTCGAGAAGGCCGGCGCGGTCAGCGTCGAGTTCGCCGTCGAGGGCATGGGCGAAATGGGCGGCATGGACGATCACGCCAACTGATCGCGCCGATCCAACAATTCTTGAAATCAGAGGGACCATTCATGAACAAGTATCTCTTGGCGGCCGGCGCGCTTCTTGTGCTGGGGACAAATACCGCTTTCGCGCACATCACGCTCGAAACCCAGGAAGCGGCGGTTGGCTCGACCTACAAGGCAGTGCTGCGCGTGCCGCACGGTTGCGACGGCAAGGCGACGACCGCCGTGCGCGTGCAGATCCCGGAAGGGGTGATCGCGGTTAAGCCGATGCCCAAGCCCGGCTGGACGCTGCAGACCAAGAAGGGCAAGTACGAGAAATCGTACCAGCTCTACGGCCAGGCGGTTGCCGACGGGTCAAGGAAGTCGACTGGAGCGGCGGCAATCTGCCGGACGAATTCTACGACGAGTTCGTCTTCCGGGCGACACTGACGGCGGACCTGCCTGTCGACCAGAAACTCTACTTCCCGGTGGTGCAGGAATGTGACGGCGCCACCGAACGCTGGATCGAGATTCCGGCGGCCGGACAGGATGAGGACGCGCTGGAGACCCCGGCGCCCGGCATCAAGCTCACGCCGAAGAAATGATCTTTCGGCGGCGTGCCCTGTCCGCAAGGTGCGCCGCCAATTTCCATGGCGACGGCATGAACGCGACATTTCCACCCCGAGGGACGGGAACCACCGGCAAACGCCTCGCCTGGCTCGGCGGGCTTTTCGCGATGATCGTGGCGACCATCGTCATGGCCTCGACAAGCCAGGCCCTTGCCCATGCGGCGCTGATCAAGACCGACCCGGCCGACGGCGCCGTGCTGGCGCAGGCGCCGGCACAGTTCTCGCTGACCTTCAGCGAGCCTGTCTCGCCCTTGGTGCTGACGCTGGTGAAGCCCGACGGCACGCCGGTCGCGCTGACATCCTTCCGGCTCACCGACCAGACGCTGGAAATCGACAATCCACAGGCACTCAAATCGGGCACGCATGTCCTGAGCTGGCGCGTCATCTCCGCCGACGGCCATCCGGTTGGCGGTTCGCTCTTGTTTTCCATCGGGGCGCCAAGCGAGCCGCCGGCCGTGTCCGAAGCGGTCGACTGGCCGCTGCGGTCGGCGATCTGGATCGGCAAGGTTTTTCTCTACGCCGGTCTTTTCCTCGGTGTCGGCGGCGCCTTCGCCATTGCCTGGCTGGCCGGAGATGGCCGCGCCGGTCAGCGCTTTGTTGCCGGGGCGATCCTGGGCGGACTGCTGGCGGCGCCGCTGTCGCTGGGTTTCCAGGGGCTGGACGCGCTTGGCGCACCGCTGTCTCATTTGGCGCAGGCGGTGGTCTGGCGAACCGCGCTCGGCACAAGTTTCGGCTGGACGGTGCTGGTCACCCTCATCGCTCTGGGGCTTGGCCTGATGTCGCTGGCCGGGCCGCGCGCCGCCGCCAGGCCACTTGCCCTTGCCGGGCTGGCCGGCGTGGGCGCGGCACTTGCCGCGAGCGGCCATGCCAGTGCCGCCGAGCCGCAATGGCTGACGCGGCCGCTGGTCTTCGTGCACGGCACCGGCATCGCCTTCTGGACCGGCGCGCTGGTGCCGCTCGGCCTCGCGCTGAAACGTCGAACGGTCGGCGCGGTCGAATTCCTGCGCCGCTTCTCGTGGGCGATCCTGCCCGTGGTCGCCCTGCTTGCCGCGGCGGGCATCGTGCTGGCCGTGATCCAGGTGCAGACCCCCTCGGCGCTGCTTGGCACCGCCTATGGCCGGCTGCTGCTGCTGAAACTGGTGCTGCTGGTCTTTCTGTTCACGCTGGCCGCCGTCAATCGCTGGAAGCTCACCGCTTCGGCCGAGGCGGGCGCGACCGAGGTGCAGCGCAGGCTCACGCGCTCGGTCGGCGTCGAAGTGCTGATCGTGCTGGCGATCTTCGGGATCGCCGCGGGCTGGCGGTTCACGCCGCCGCCAAGGGCGCTGGCGATCGCGGCGGCGCAGCCTGCCTCGGTCCACATCCACGCGCTGCAGGCGATGGCCGATCTCAGCATCACGCCAGGCCATGCGGGGCCTGTCACGGCCTCGATGATCATCATGACCGGCGATTTCGGCCCGCTCGACGCCAAGGAAGTGACGCTGGTGCTGTCGAAGCCCGATTCCGGCATCGAGCCGATGAAGCGCGCTGCGACCAAACCCGGCGACGGCAGCTGGCGCGTCGACAATCTCGTCATTCCGATACCCGGTCGCTGGACGGTGCGCATCGAGATACTGGTATCGGACTTCGAGATCGTGAAGATCGAGGCGCCGATCGACATCAGGCCGTAATGGTCCCGGCAACACAATTGGGCGAGGCGGTTGACGCGAGACTGAAGGCCCGTCAAACATCCGGGCAACGATGAGTGCGAGCTCGAAAACACCAGATCCGAAAGCAGGGAAGAAACGATGGAAAAAGCCGAAATCGGCCTGATCGGCCTTGGCACGATGGGTTCCAACCTGGCGCTGAACATCGCCGAGCATGGGCATCGCATCGCCGTCTTCAACCGCACAAGGGCGCGCACCGACGCCTTTCTGGAAAGCGCGGGCGCGCTGAGGGATATGGTTGTTCCTTGCTACAGCCTGGAGGAACTCGCCGCCGCGATCCGCCCGCCGCGCCCGATCATCATCATGGTACTGGCCGGCAAGCCGGTCGACGAGCAGATCGAAGCGCTGCGCGGCGTGCTGTCGGGCAACGACATCGTCATCGATGCCGGTAATGCCAATTTCCGCGACACGATGCGGCGCTTCTCCGAACTGTCCGGCTCGGGCCTCACTTTCATCGGCATGGGCGTGTCCGGCGGCGAAGAAGGCGCGCGCCATGGTCCGTCGATCATGGTCGGCGGCACGGAGGAGTCCTGGAAGCGCGTCGAGAAGGTGCTGACCGCCATCTCGGCAAAATTCAAGGACGAGCCCTGTGCCGCCTGGCTGGGCACCGATGGCGCCGGTCATTTCGTCAAGACCATCCATAACGGCATCGAATATGCCGACATGCAGATGATCGCCGAGATTTACGGCATTTTGCGTGACGGACTGGGCATGGGGCCGAAGGACATCGGGACGGTGTTTGAAAACTGGAACAAGGGCCGGCTCAACTCCTACCTGATCGAGATCACCGCCAAGGTGCTGGCCGCCGACGATCCCAAGACCGGCAAGCCGGTGGTCGATATCATCCTCGACCGCGCCGGCCAGAAGGGCACCGGCAAATGGTCCGTCATCGAGGCGCAGCAGCTCGGCATTCCGGCGACCGCAATCGAAGCCGCGGTGGCGGCGCGCGTGCTCTCATCGATCAAGGATGAGCGGCAGGCGGCGGAAAAGGCCTATGGCAATAGCGGCGTGACGAAGATTTCCGGTGACAGGGACGCGCTGTTGCATGATCTCGAACTGGCGCTGTTCGCCGGGAAGATTGCTGCTTACGCGCAGGGCTTTGCCGTGATGGCCGGTGCCTCGAAGGAATTCAACTGGAACCTGCCGATGCCGACCATCGCCAAAATCTGGCGCGCCGGCTGCATCATCCGCTCGCAAATGCTCGACACGATGGCGGAAGCCTTCAGCAGCGGCGGCGCCTCGACCAATCTTCTGATGGCCCCGGCTTTCATAAGCCTGATGCAGGAGGCGCACCCATCGCTGCGGCGCATCGTGGCGAGGGCTTCCGAAGCCGGTGCCCCGGTGCCGGCGCTATCTTCGGCGCTTGCCTATTTCGACAGCTACCGCCAAGGGCGCGGCACTTCGAACCTGATCCAGGCGCAACGCGATTTCTTCGGCGCTCATGGTTTCGAGCGCATCGGCGAGCAGGGCGCTTTCCACGGGCCCTGGGGCAGCGGCGCGGCTGGCTAGCCGCCCGAACGTGGGTAGGCCAGGACCTGGCCAGGCTTGCTGAGCGATTGCAGCGAGCCGGGTGCCTCGCCGCCGATCCAGCCCAGCACCGCGCGCGCGAGCTCCGAGCCCGCCAGCCGGAAATTCTCGTTGACGATGAGCAGTTCCGGCCGGAACAGATGCAAGAGGTCGGACGATTGTTTTGAGACGATATCGACGTCGCGGCCAAGCTTGAGGCCGGCGTCCTCGATGCCGGCGACGAGCGCCAGCGTCGCTGCGGCGGCACTGCTGACGAAGCCGTCCGGCCGATCCTTGCGGCGCATCAGCTGCGCGGTCCGCATCCTGATCTGGTCGATCGACTGATCGATCGAGACGGTGTTGAACGGTACCTCGCTGGCGCCGACATCAGCCAGCGCGTCGACAAAACCGTTCACCGTGTGGCTATGATAGGTGAGGCCGACGGGCGGGGTCAGAAGGGCAAGGCGGCCCCGGCCCCTGCCGGCGAGGCAACGCACGGCTTCGTCCGCGAAGGCGTAGTTGTCGAAATCATGATAGGGGTGCACCAGCCCCATATCGGTGCGGCCATGCGTGGCGAACGGTATGCCGCGCTCCAGCATGTAGCGGGCGCGCGGGTCGTTCGGCTGCGTGCGCGAGATGATGACGCCGTCGGCGGAACCGGTCTCGACGAGGTAGCGAACCGGATCCAGCGGATCCTGCGAACGCGAGTAGGGCGTTACGATCAGGTGATACGGCGTGTCGGCAATGACTTCGGTGACGCCATAGATGATGTCGGAGACGAAGCTCATGATCTCCTGCTCGGTGTTGAGCACGAGGCTGATGACATTGGTCTTGCCGGTCCTCAGACGCACGCCGGCGCGGTTGGGCCGGTAGCCGATCTGCTTGGCGACGAGCTGGACGCGGCGCCTGGTCTCGGCGCCGATCTCCGGCGCGTCCTTCAGCGCGCGCGACACCGTAGTGACGCCGAGCCCGGTCATGAAGGCAAGCGTCTTCAGCGTCGGCCGCTCCAGCGCCGACGCGTCCTCGTTCTTTTCCGTACGCTGTCTGTCCATTCGTCCCGCCCGTCAGGCGCATAGCAGTCACAGGCCGGGTCGGCAATCGCGGCGATCCGCAACAAGGCGTGATTTCAAGCCCGGCATGGTTCCAATATACTGAAACGTTACAGATTGCCATGTCGGATGCGGGGGCGGTGGTAGGACTGCGGATTGCCGGCGACCGAATTTCTTTGCGAATCCAAGGCGAAGTGCCTCTTCGTTGTGATTTTGCGCCGCAATGACTGCATGTTGCAGCGCAGCGCGTCCGATGTGCGCCAGAATTTGTTCGCGACTCGAAAAAATATAAGACCGCCCACTTGCCCGGGGTTGCGCCATCCGCGCAATTGCCGTATCGAAAATCTGTAACGTTTCAGATTTCTGGGAGGAAGCCGAAATGCGATACAAATTACTGACCGCTGCCTTTGCCGCGACAGTTGCGCTCAACGTCGCCGGGCCGGCGGCCGCGACCGATCTGGAAGTCACCCATTGGTGGACCTCCGGCGGCGAGGCCGCGGCGGTCGCCGAGCTCGCCAAGGCGTTCGACGCCACCGGCAACCACTGGGTCGACGGCGCCATCGCCGGATCCGGCGGCACGGCACGGCCGATCATGATCAGCCGCATCACCGGCGGCGATCCGATGGGGGCCACCCAGTTCAATCACGGCAGGCAGGCGGAAGAACTGGTTCAGGCCGGCCTGATGCGCGACCTGACCGATGTCGCCACCAAGGGCAAATGGACGGAAGTGGTGCGGCCGAAGAGCCTGCTCGAATCCTGCACCATCGACGGCAAGATCTACTGCGTGCCGGTCAACATCCATTCCTGGCAGTGGCTGTGGCTGTCCAACGAAGCCTTCCAGAAAGCCGGTGTGCCAATGCCGAAGGACTGGAACGAATTCGTTGCCGCCGCACCGGCGCTGGAAAAGGCCGGCATCGTTCCGCTCGCCGTCGGCGGACAGGCCTGGCAGGCCTCCGGCGCCTTCGATGTGCTGCTGGCGGCGGTCGGCGGTACGGACGCCTTCCTCAAGGTCTACAAGGACAAGGACGCCAAGTTCGCCGCCGGACCCGAAATCGGCAAGGTATTCAAGGCGGCCGACGACGCCCGTAAGATGGCCAAGAACACCAATGTGCAGGACTGGAACCAGGCCACCAACATGGTCATCACCGGCAAGGCCGGCGGCCAGATCATGGGCGACTGGGCGCAGGGTGAATTCCAGGTCGCCGGCAAGACCGCAGGCAAGGACTATACCTGCCTTCCCGGCCTTGGCCTCAACGAGGTCATCGCGACGGGCGGCGACGCCTTCTACTTCCCGCTGCTCAAGGACGCCGACAAGGCCAAGGCTCAGGAAGTGCTGGCCGAGACCCTGCTCGATCCCAAGACCCAGGTCGCCTTCAACCTGAAGAAAGGCTCGCTGCCGGTGCGCGGCGACGTCGACCTCAACGCGGCCAACGACTGTATGAAGAAGGGCCTTGCCATTCTGGCCAAGGGCGCGGTCATCCCGTGGACCGACCAGTTGCTGTCGCAGGACAGCCAGAAGCAGAAGGAAGATCTGTTTTCGGAGTTCTTCGCAAAGCCCGACATGACGCTCGAAGAGGCGCAGAAGCGCTTCGCCGACATCATCGCTTCGGCCGATTGATCTCAGGCGCCCCCGCCAGCTCCCGGCCCTTGCCCATCGAGGGTCGGGAGCGTGATGCCCTCATTGTCCCAGCACGGCTGCCAAGATGAGCAAGAGCGAACGCCCCAACCAGCTTTTCCGCAACCTCAATGCGAAGATCGCCTCGATCCCGATGGTGCTCACCGCGCTTGTGGTGTTCGTCGGCGGCACGGCATGGACGGTGCTTTATTCCTTCACCAATTCGAAGCTGCTGCCACGGCTGAATTTCGTCGGGCTCGACCAATATTACCGGCTGTGGGCGACGCCGCGCTGGCTGATCTCGATCGAAAACCTCCTGATCTACGGTGTGATCTCACTGGTGTTCTCGCTGGTGATCGGCTTTCTGCTGGCGGCCCTGCTCGATCAGAAGATCCGCTTCGAGGACACGTTCCGCACCATATTCCTCTACCCCTTCGCACTGTCCTTCATCGTCACCGGCCTTGTCTGGCAATGGCTGCTCAATCCGGATTTCGGCGTCCAGGGCGTGGTCCGAAGCCTCGGCTGGACCAGCTTCGACTTCAATCCGCTCTACAACTCCAGCATCGTCATCTACGGCATATCGATAGCGGCGCTTTGGCAAGGCACCGGGCTGATCATGTGCCTGATGCTGGCAGGCCTGCGCGGCATCGACGAGGATATCTGGAAGGCCGCAAGGGTCGACGGGATACCCATGTGGAAGACCTATCTCTTCATCATCATCCCGATGATGCGACCGGTGTTCATCACCACGCTGGTGATCATCGCGTCCGGCATCGTCAAGGTCTACGACCTCGTCGTCGCGCAGACCAGCGGCGGTCCCGGCATCGCCTCCGAAGTGCCGGCAAAATATGTCTATGACTACATGTTCTTCGCCCAGAATCTCGGCCAGGGCTTTGCCGCCTCGACCATGATGCTCTTGTCGGTGATGATCGTCATCGTGCCGTGGGCCTATCTCGAATTCGGAGGCCGCAGGCGTGTCTGACCATGCCATCTCCCTGGCCGCTCCCCACGCCGCCATCCGCGCCGATGCCTCGGGTCCGAGCGGGCCGAAGCCGCGGCACGTGTTCTCGCGCCGCAACATCTTCCTTTACGGCACGCTCGTCGTGGTCGCGCTCTACTACCTGCTGCCGCTCTATGTGATGGTCGTGACCTCGCTCAAGGGCATGCCGGAGATCCGCCTCGGCAACATCTTCTCGCCGCCGCTCGAGATCACGTTCGAGCCCTGGGTCAAAGCGTGGTCACAGGCCTGCACCGGCCTCAACTGCGACGGGCTCTCACGCGGTTTCTGGAACTCGGTGCGCATCACCGTGCCCTCGGTGATCCTGTCGATCGCCATCGCCTCGGTGAACGGCTATGCGCTCGCCAACTGGCGCTTCAAGGGCGCCGACACCTTCTTCATCATTCTCATCGTCGGCGCCTTCATCCCCTATCAGGTGATGATCTATCCGATCGTCATCATCCTGCGCGAGATCGGCCTCTATGGCAGTCTGAGCGGCCTGGTGATCGTACATTCCATCTTCGGCATGCCGATCCTGACGCTTCTGTTCCGCAATTATTTCACCTCCATGCCGGAGGAATTGTTCCGGGCGGCGCGCGTCGACGGCGCCGGCTTCTGGGGCATCTATCTGCGCATCATGCTGCCGATGTCGCTGCCGATCTTCGTGGTCGCCGTCATCCTGCAGGTGACCGGCATCTGGAACGACTTCCTGTTCGGCGTCGTCTACACCCGTCCCGACACCTATCCGATGACGGTGCAGCTCAACAACATCGTCAACTCGGTGCAGGGCGTGAAGGAATACAACGTCAACATGGCCGCCACCATCCTGACCGGGCTGGTGCCGCTCGTCGTCTACTTCATATCAGGCAAGTTGTTCGTGCGCGGCATTGCCGCCGGCGCGGTGAAAGGATGATGGCGATGGCGGCGAACGGCACCAGCGTCTCGATCCAGGACCTGTCGCTGAACTTCGGCGCGGTCTCGGTGCTGCAGACGCTCAACCTCGATGTCGCCGAAGGCGAGTTCATCGTGCTGCTCGGTCCTTCCGGCTGCGGCAAGTCGACCCTGCTCAACTGCATCGCCGGCCTGCTCGACATTTCGGAAGGCCGCATCTTCATCAAGGGCAAGAACGTCACCTGGGAAGAGCCCAAGGACCGGGGCATCGGCATGGTGTTCCAGTCCTATGCGCTCTATCCGCAGATGACGGTGGAGAAGAACCTGTCCTTCGGGCTGCGTGTCGCCGGCGTGGCCAAGGACGACATCGCCAAGCGCATCGCGCGGGCGGCCGAGATCCTGCAGATCGAACCGCTCCTGCAACGCAAGCCGGCCGCGCTTTCCGGCGGCCAGCGCCAGCGCGTGGCGATCGGGCGGGCACTGGTGCGCGATGTCGATGTCTTCCTGTTCGACGAACCGCTCTCCAATCTCGACGCCAAGCTGCGCTCGGAACTGCGCGTCGAGATCAAGCTTTTGCACCGCAAGCTGCAGAACACGATGATCTATGTCACCCACGACCAGATCGAGGCAATGACGCTGGCCGACCGCATCGCGGTGATGAAGGGCGGCGTCATCCAGCAGCTCGATGCGCCGCAGACCATCTATAACAGGCCGGTCAACCGCTTCGTTGCCGGCTTCCTCGGCTCGCCAGCGATGAATTTCATCGAGGGACAGATGGAGACCGGCACGCCGGCGGTGTTCAAGGCGGGAGATCTAGCCATACCGCTCGATCGCTACGATTTCGAGAGCGCGGGCAAGGGCGGCGGGCCTTGCGTGTTCGGAATCCGGCCCGAGCACGTGATCTTTGGCGAGGCCGCGAACTCCATGCCCTTCGTCACCGATGCCACCGTCGAGATCGTCGAGCCGATGGGCTCGGACACGCTGGTGTGGACGAAGCTCGGTGACCGCAATTTTTCCTTCCGTGTCGAGGCGGAGAAGACGCTGCGCAATGGCGATCCGATCCGGATCGGTTTTGATCCAGCCCGCGCCTCGCTGTTCGATACTCCTTCCGGCAACCGCATGTAGCTTCCAAGAAACCATCCTCCCCAAGACCATCCCCAAGCAGAACGGACAGAGACGATGAACTGGTCATTCCAACTTTACAGCGCCCGCAATTTCTTGCCCTGGACCGATGTGCTCGAAATGCTCGGCAAGCTCGGCTATGCCGAGGTCGAAGGTTTCGGCGGCGTCTATGACGATCCCAAGGCCTTCCGTGCCGAACTCGACAAGAACGGCCTTGCCATGCCGACCGGGCATTTTTCCATCGACGCGCTGGAGAATGATTTCGACGGCGTGCGCAGGATCGCCGAAGCGCTCGGCGTCAAGCTTTTGATCTGTCCCTATCTGATGGCCGAGGACAGGCCATCCGATGCCGCCGGCTGGCGCGGCTTCGGTGAGCGCCTCGCCAAGGTCGGCGAGGCAGCCTCGAAGGCCGGCTACGGCTTTGCCTGGCACAACCATGATTTCGAATTCAAGAAGCTCGCCGACGGCTCGGTGCCGCAGGATCACATCCTGGCGGCCGCCTCCGACATCGGCTGGGAAATGGACGTTGCCTGGGTGGTGCGCGGCGGGGCCGATCCGCTGCCCTGGATCGAAAAGCACGGCAAGCGCATCAGTGCCGTGCATGTCAAGGATATGGCGAAGCCGGGCGAGGGGCTCGATGAGGATGGCTGGTCGGATGTCGGGCATGGCACGATCGACTGGGCTGGCCTGATCAAGCTATTGCGAGCCAGGAGCGCGGCAAAATACTTTGTCATGGAACAGGACAATCCCAACAACATCGAGCGCTATGCAAGACGCTCGATCGCGACAGCCAAGAGCTGGCAGGAGTAACGGAAATGGCAGACAAACTTGGCGTCGGCGTCATCGGCTGCGGCAACATCTCGAAGGCGTATTTCTCGCTCTCGCCGCTCTTCCGCGGCATCAAGATGCGCGCCTGCGCGGACATCAACATGGAGGCCGCGAAGGCGCGCGCGAAGGAGTTCAAGCTGCGCGCCGAGACGGTCGACGACCTGCTCAAGGACGACGAGATCGACATCATCGTCAACCTGACCATTCCGGCCGTGCATTACGAGGTGTCGAAAGCCGTGCTTGATGCCGGCAAGCACGTCTATTCGGAAAAGCCCTTCGTTCTTTCGGTGAAGGAAGGGCAGGACCTGAAAAGCCGGGCCGAGAAGAAGGGCCTGCGCATCGGCTCGGCGCCCGACACTTTCCTCGGCGGCGCGCATCAGCTGGTGCGCGAGCTGATCGACAGCGGCAGGCTCGGCGCCATCACCAGCGGCACCTGCCATGTGATGAGCCACGGCATGGAGCACTGGCACCCCAATCCGGACTTCTTCTTCCAGCCGGGCGCCGGGCCGGTGCTCGACATCGGGCCGTATTACGTCACCAATCTGATCCAGCTGATCGGACCGGTGAAGCAGGTGACGGCGTTCACCGCGACGCCGGCCAAGGAGCGTACCATCTCGTCGAAACCACGCGCGGGCGAAAAGATCCCGGTCAACACGCCGACTACTATCCACGCCCTGCTCGAGTTCGAAAACGGCGCGGTGGTGACGCTCAACACCAGCTGGGACGTCTGGAGCCACGGCCACGCGCCGATGGAACTCTATGGCGAGGCCGGCACTGTCTTCGTGCCGGACCCGAACTTCTTCGGCGGCGAGGTGCGCTTCACCGACGGCGCCAAGCCCGTCAAGAAGCTGCCCAAATGGTATCACCCGTTCGGCGTGCCGAACGAGATGCACGGCCATGGCATGATGGCGAACTACCGCACCGCCGGCCTTGCCGACATGGCGATCGCGATCACCGAAGGCCGACCGCATCGCTGCTCGATGGAGCTGGCGCTGCATGCCGTCGATGTCATGACCGGTATTCTGCGCGCCGGTGAGACCGGCAAGGTCGTCGCCATGCAGACGGCCTGCGAGCGGCCGGCAGCCCTTGGCGTCAAGGAAGCGAAGGCGCTGCTGGCCAAGAAGAAATAGCGGCTGTCAGGCAGGTCGGGTGATTATCGATAATTTTTCAAATCCCCTCTCCCCGTTTCGCCGGGGAGAGGTTAAGGAGAAGGGCAAGCATCGATTCAATTCTCCTGCGGCGCTCCCCCGCCGCCCGATCCCCGAGGATGTCCCATGTCCTATATCGCCGCCGAAAACCGCTACGAGAAGATGATCTACAATCGCTGCGGCCGCTCCGGCCTGAAGCTGCCGGCGATCTCGCTCGGGCTTTGGCACAATTTCGGCAACGACACGCCGCACAAGACCAAGCAGGCGATCGTACGCAAGGCGTTCGACCTCGGCATCACGCATTTCGACCTCGCCAACAACTACGGCCCGCCACCCGGCTCGGCCGAGACCGCCTTCGGCGAGATCCTGCGCACCGATTTTGCGCGATATCGTGACGAACTGATCATCTCGACCAAGGCCGGCTATGAAATGTGGGCCGGTCCTTACGGCGAATGGGGCGGGCGCAAATACATGCTGGCCAGCCTTGACCAGAGCCTGAAGCGGATGGGGCTCGACTATGTCGACATCTTCTATTCGCACCGCTTCGACCCCGACACGCCGCTGGAGGAAACCATGGGCGCGCTCGACCACGCGGTGCGTTCGGGCAAGGCTCTCTATGCCGGCATCTCGTCCTACAATTCGCAGCGCACCCGCGAGGCCGCCGACATATTGCGGCAGCTTGGCACGCCATGCGTCATCCACCAGCCGAGCTATTCGATGTTGAACCGCTGGGTGGAGGAAGATGGACTGCTCGACACGCTCGAGGGGCTCGGCGTCGGCTCCATCGTGTTCTCGCCGCTGGCGCAAGGCATGCTCACCGACAAATATCTCGGCGGCATTCCCGATGGCAGCCGGGCGTCCCAGGGCAAGTCGCTGAAGACGGCTTTCATCAACGACCGCACCATCGCCAACATTAAGGCTCTCAATGCGATCGCGGCCAAGCGCGGCCAGACGCTGGCGCAGATGGCGCTGGCCTGGGTGCTGCGCAAGGGCAAGGTGACATCGGCGCTGATCGGGGCCAGCCGGCCCGAACAGGTCGAGGACTGCGTCGGGGCGCTGAAGGTGCTCGACTTCAGCGACGCCGAACTCGCCGAGATCGACACCTACGCGCGCGAGTCCGACATCAATCTGTGGGCGGCCTCCGCCGAGCGCAAAGGCCCGCCAAGGAAATAACGCGGCCTGAAAGCTCAAACAAAAACGGCGGGAATATTCCCGCCGTTTTTGCATCCGCAATGTCCTGGCGTCAGGGCGTTTTCGGCTTCATGGCCGTACCCAGCCCCGGCTTGGGCTTTTCCGGCGCCGGAGCCTTGGTCTTCATCTTCTCGTCGATCCAGCCGGTGTAGTTGGCCAGCCGCGTATAGATGCCGTAGGCGTCCTTGTGGCCGCAGGCGGCACTGCCGTCGGCCGGGCCTTCGCCCCAGGAGACGACACCGACCTGGACCGGACCGTCGGCGCCGGTCATGAACAGCGGACCACCGCTGTCACCGTTGCAGGCGTCACGCACACCGCTCGTCGTGCCGGCACAGATCATGTTCGACGTCAGCGGGTCGGTCATGTCGGCGGCGATGGCATTGGCGGCGGCGTCGATGCCCTTTTCCGAATAGCGCATGCGGTGCGACAGGTCGCCGAGCGCGGCCTTCAGGTCGTGGGCGTAGATGGCCTTGATGCCGCTGTTGCAGGCGCTATTGGGCTGGAGGTCGAGATCGGCGACCATCAGCGTGGTCGGGAAGGTGCCGTCCTGCATCTTGCCCCAGCCGGTGACGGTGGTCTTGCCGGTCTCGGGCGTCGCGTCATGGGTCAGCTTGATTGTCGGCGCATCGGCCGGCTCGGCAAGCCGGAGCAGGCCGAGGTCGTTGTCGAGCGTCTGCTCGCTATAGCCCTCGTTGACGATGACTTCGATCACCTTGTGACGCTTGCCTTCGCTGAGATCCGTGGCGCCGGTCAGCACCGTGACGCTATCGGGCGAGATCGGATGTCCCTTGTCGTTGAGGCAGTGCGCAGCCGTCAGCACCCATTGCGGCGCGATCAGGCTGCCGCCGCAAAACTGCGCATTGGCCTGCGAGGCCGGGTTCTCGTCCAGCCGGTTGGTGGTGAGCAACGCGACCTGGAACGGATAGGCGCCCTTCTCGGCCTGATTGCCGCCATAGACGCGATCGTCGCCGTCGGGATTCTCCGCCGCTGCCTTGGCCCTGGCTTCGTTCACCCGTTGCATCGGCGAGACCGCCGCCTCTGGCCTGACGGTGCCTTCGTCCGCCCAGCCGGTGTTGATTGAAGCGACGGCAGCGGCGATGCCAAGCAGCGATGCGGCAATGATTGGCCCGAACCGATTTGTGATGTGCACCTGAACCTCCTGAGACAATTCTCGCGCGCGGATCGGCTCCGGGCCTTGTGCAAGGAGGTTGCCGGTTTCGACGACCCCGCACCGCGCCGTATCGAACGGTGCGCGATCGGTCACAAAACCGAATCCCACTTTTGCTAACCGTGCCCGCGAGCAGAACCCGCACAAAACTCTATAGCCCCCCACGGGCTACGTGGAAGCGATTTGTCATTGCCAATGTTGGATTATTTTAGGCAGTATACGGCCGGGAAATTTTTTTGGCGGGGCCTTGAAAATGACCGCCCAGAACAACGGTCGGGGGGAATGCCGGCAAACAAACTGATTTTTCGGCGTCACCACGATCTCGACAATATTTCTGTATTTTGATCCAGTCCTTGCTGACTTTTTGGGAGAGTCTCACCATGACAAAACTGACAAACGCTATGATTGCGTCCGCATTGCTTTCCACGGCGATGTGGGCGGTTCCTGCTTTCGCCGATCCCGGCTCGGCCAGTTCCGGCAACGGGGAAAGCATGCGGGACGTGACTTCGGGTGACTTCAAGCCTGGGCGGGCAAAACCGATCACGACACCGAAACTTACCGATGAAGACAGCCGCGCCGCTCCGCTCACCGACGAGGCGACGGCCGTCAAATCCTACGGCATCGTCGGACGTTCCGCCGATGGCAAGGAGATCAAGATCGAGCCGAGCGAAGCGCTGCGGGAACTGATCATCAAGCAGTTGAACGCACCGGCCGACGGGCCGGAAGGTACCCAGCGCAAGACCGAGGATCCTGATCTTGGCGAAGGCGAAGCCGGCCGCCAGGTTTTCGGCACCGACGATCGCGTGCAGGTCAAGAACACCAAGACCTATCCGTTCTCGGCCATCGGCTATCTTGAAGCCAAATCGCCGAAGACCGGCAGCTATGGCAGCTGCTCTGCAACGCTGATCGGTCCGCGCACGGTGCTCACAGCCGCGCATTGCCTCTATAGCCATGAGGACAAGGACTGGTTGTCCGAGTATCTGTTCGTGCCAGGCCTCAACGGCAGCACGGCAGATGACGCCCCGTTCGGCGCCTTCACCTATGAAAGCGCCTATGTGCTGCAGGGCTTCATCGACAATTACCAGGGCTATTATGGATCGGTGATCCCGTGGGATCTGGGCATCATCACACTGAAGCAGGATGTCGGCACCAATCTCGGCTGGCTGGGCTACGCCAATTATGACGATCTCGGCGATTTCACCGCCAACCTCGTCGGCTATCCCGGCGACAAGCCGATGGGCACGATGTGGAAGGCAAGCTGCGAAGTGCATGCCGAAAACATCGCTCCGGAATATTTCCAGTACGACTGCGACACGTTCCCGGGATCGAGCGGCAGCTCGGTCTATGCCTACGACAACAACTCCAAGCAGCGCATCATCACCGGCGTCAACGTGGCGGAAAGCCCCGACGCGAACACCGCCGTGCGCCTGAATGCGGCCAACATCCAGTGGATCAACAGCCTGTACAAATAATTTTCGTACCGGCAGTTACGGCAAGGCGGCGGGTCAATTCCGCCGCCTTTTTTATGCCGGCCCCGCGCACGGCTTCTCTTGCACGCGGCCGGCGCGCCGACTACGCTTGAGCGCCCAAGGGGTTGGGTGTCCAAAGGGGTTTGGAGCATGGCGCGGGCAAGGGCAGTGCTTGATATCGCGGCCGCATTGATGCTGGCCATGCCGACGCTTTCATCGGCTTTCGCCTCCTCCGCCGCGGGGTCAGGCGCCTGGGCCGAGCGCGTGCAGATCCTTTATCAGAGCGACACCCGCTCGGTACTGCGCAGGACGGTGCGGGTGTGGGACTTGAACCCGGAGAAGGGCCTAGACTTCACCTGGGAGCCGGCGGCGGGCCAGTCGCCCGACCGGACGATCGCCAGCGATGGGACGATCAACGGCAAGGGCAGGCTGGTCTGGCGTGTGCGCGGTTCGGCGAGCTACGATCCCAAAACCATCTATTCCAGCTATTTCGGCGATGTCAGAAACGGCCGGCCCGACGGGCAAGGCCGGCTCGACCTGCGCTCGGGCGAAGTTTTCGAGGGACATTGGCTCGCCGGAGAACTCGATGGAAAGGGCATGCATGTCGATGCCGATGGCAACCGCTATGAAGGACAGTTCGTCAGGGGCGTCCCGAATGGCGAAGGCAGGTTGCTGTCAAAGACGGGTGAGATATTCGTCGGCTCATTTGTCGACGGGCTGAAGGACGGCAAGGGCCAGACCCGGCTCGCCGGCGGCACCGTCTATACCTCGCAATGGGTCAAGGGCACGGAAATCGGCGGCTCGCGTCCCGACGTTCTGGCCGATGCCAGGGTAAGCGGCCTGCTCAAGGCGCAGGCCGGTGGCGGCGATGCCGACAAGGTCGAGATCGGTGTCATCGTGGACCAGCGCATGACCCAGCAGACCGACACGAAGTACCAGCATCTGGTGCGTGACGAGGACGTCGCCATCTATCCGGAGGACAATCTCTACAACGACGCCTGGAACGGCACCGGGCAGATCAACACGAACAATGTCTATGAAGGCCCTGACTGGGAGGACGCGCCGGCCTTTGCCGAGGTCGACCTGAACACGACGGACCAGTCAAAGGTCAAGCTCGACAGGCTTGAGATGAAGGTCGCGGCCAGCGACGCCTACCGCAAGCCGATGCTGTCGATCTCTGAGCATTTCGGCTGTATCGGCTTCCGTCCGGATTTCTCGGTCGTGAACAATGGCTGGGGCGATGCCAAGGACATGAAGATGTCGATCCAGTTCACCACGGTGGACGATGACGGCAATCCGACCGGCCAGCCGAGCCGCATGTTCACTAAAGACATCGGCGGTTTCGCCGACGGTGTCGACGTCTCGATCAAGAGCGTGCTCGACGAGGCCGGTGTCGATACGGCCAGTCTGGAGACGGGGCGTTTCCCCTGTCCCTCGGTCGACAGCCTCAATGTCTGCCGCAGCCAGCTCACCAACAAGATCAAGTTCGGCGAGGTCGGCGACTATCTCAGCAATTTCAACCAGGCCATGACGCTGCATGCGATCGGCAAGTTCGACTATTCCTGGGCCGACGACCAAGGCAATGTCTATCAGCAGAGCGAGCCGTTTCGGGCGCAGATGACAATGGCGATCTTCGAGGTTCCCGAATCGATGGCCGAATGCGGCGATGGCGGCGGCGGCAGCCCGGAGGCCATGCGCTACCAGAACATCGAATTCCCGATCGGCAAGCATGACTATATGATTCCCATGCCGGTGCGCGGCAACAAGACCATCAGCGCCTACACGGCGCGGCTGAAAATGTGGTCGGCCATGTCGTCGATCCATCGCTTCAGCATTGCCGCGCATTTCGCCGACGGCAGTGTGCGCGAGAGCAAGCCCGTGAGCTTCTTCTATTTCCGGCCGAAGCAGTCGCTGTTCGAAACCAAGACCGAGCCGGCGGCGTGTTATCTGCCCCGCCAGATGATCGGCTGCGGCTAAGGCATGTGGATATTCAGGTGATGCCGGCCTGTGCAAACGGCTGATCCGCTTCCCCGTTCTACTGCGTCGCAGTAGAACTAAGCTCACGTACGAAAAGTAGGCTCCGCTCCGGTTCTCGGTGTCAGTCGTTTTCGACTCGGCCTGACCTGAATCTCACATGCCTTGGCTGGTGGACGCTATTTGCGACCCATCTCGAAATAGTTGGGCAGCGGGATGAGCCGGGTGAAGATCGTGCCCTGGCCGAAGACGCGCAGTTCCAGCATCGATCCGGACGAGCGCCGCGCGCTCTGGTCGAAGAGGAAATTGCCCAGCGAATAGACCTCCGCCACATCGCCGCCGGCAAGCGGCACGATCGCCTCGCTCGACACATGGGGATGGCCACCGACGATGGCGGTGATACCGCGCAAGCGCATCTCGTCGGCGAGCCTGTCTTCGCGCGCCGATGGTTCGGTCTTGTATTCCCGGCCCCAATGGACAAAGGCGACCACCGGCCGTTCGGCATTCTCGTGCAGCAGCCGGTCGAGCAAGGTAGGGGTGATGAGGTCGGTGTTCTTTGACCCGTTGGTGTCGATGTCGGTCAGGCCGACGAGGTCGAGGTCGGCAAGCGCCAGCGTCTCGCCCTGGCCGAAATGCGCAATGCCGGCCTCGTCCAGCGCGCGCAACGTCTCGGCATAGCCTGACGGGCCGAGATCGTAGGCGTGGTTGTTGGCAAGGCCGACGCCAGCGACATGCAGCCGCTTCAGCATATCGACGGCGAGGCCTTGCGGCATTGCCAGCGTCATGTCGTCGATCGCTTCCGGCACGTTGGGCAGGATGACGCCCTCGAGGTTGACGATCAGCGGCCGCGAGCCGGTCAGCGACAGGATGCTGTCGACGATCCGGTCTGCGACGCCGTCGCGCAGCAGGATCTTCTTCATGGCGCGGCCGAAATTCACGTCGCCGGCGAGATAGTAGATCTTGTCGTTCGGCCGTGCCGGGCTGTTGAACCCGGGACCGAAGGCGCCGAACAGGGCCACCACATAGCTGGTGGTGCGCTCGACATAGTCCGACGTGTGTTCCTGCGAATTCTCGTTGGCGACAACCAGTGGCTGGGCGCCGAACAGTTCGCGCTGCAGCCTGGTCTGGATGTAGAGCGCGCCGACAGAATCGGCGTGATCGGGCTGACGGAGCGCGGCGATGCCGTCGAGCGAGCCGGCGGCCAGCATGTTGAGAGACTGCTGGTCGAACCGGCGCGCCTCATGCTGCGGCAGATAGTGCGAGAAGTCGGTGGATTCGACGATCAGCGTGTCCTGGTCGACGATGGCCTTGAGCGCCTCGGCAAGTCTGTCCCAGTCGCCGCGCCGCGCCTTCACCGACATCGCCACCGGCACGATTTTCGCCTCGGGAAAATAGTGGTGCAGGAAGGGCAGCATGGCGCGCACGCCATGTTCCTTGTCGAACAGGCAGGATTCCTCGACCATGTCGCCATTCTTCTCCAGAAGCCGAACCGCGTCGGTGTCGGCCCCGACGGGGCCGAGCACGGTGTCGAAGCCGCGCATGGAGGTGGCGTAAAGCTTGTGGGTCTTGTGGAAATGGTCCGGCGACAGGATGACGATGCGTTTGTAGCGGAAGCCCGAGGCGGCACGGAAGCCCAGCGCCACCAGCTCGGAAGCCAGGAGATGATGCGGCACGGTGATGCCGGTCAACCGCTGGTTGGAAGGCTGGACCTCGGCAACGCTGGAGATGGCATCGTCGAAGAGCTTCGCATCGTCGTAGAAGGGCGGGAAGTTTTCGGTGCCTGGCGGGCAGGTGACAGGGGCGGCCTGGGTTGGGAGTGGGAACAGGAGACTGACTACGAACATAAGCACAAAGATAGTTTGCGCCCAGGCCCCCCTCTGTGTCCTGCCGGACATCGCCCCCGGGCGCAAAGGCCTCACGGCTCGGCCAACACGATATTCTCGACGCCGCCGACATAATAGAACGGCTTCTGCTTCGAAGCGGTCAGCCGCACCACCTCGCGCGAGATGAAATCGGCGAGGCCGAACAGCGTCACGCCGCCATCCGAGGTTTTCGCCTTGCCGCGCAGACCCTCGAGGATCGAGTAGGTGAAGACGCCGTGGCCGAGTTCGGGCAATTCGGCGGCGGTGTTGTTGGCGGCGGTGGCGGAGAAGACGACGATGCGCGCGTCCTGCGCGTCCTTTTCCAGGCGCGGATTGAAGGCGTTGGCGGCGTGGCAGGTGTCGAGCAGCATGAAGCGCATGCCTTTGGCCCGCTCGACCGATTTCTGGATGTCGGACCAATCGACCAGCGAAGACCGCTTCCAACGGTCAGTGTCCTGTTTGCGGCCGTCGGTCGGGATGAAATAGTAGTCCTCGTCGATGTTGATGCCATGGCCGGCGACGAAGACGATGGTGGTGTCATGCTCACCCGGCTTGTCGAGGAAATCGGCGAGTTGGTCGTCGATCGTATGCGAGTCCGGTTCCATGATCTTGTCGGCACTGGCGACCGTGTAGGTCTGCTGCGCCTTGTCGGGATTTTCGTCGAGCGCTTCGCGATTGACCAGCACCAGCGTCTCCATCGACGAGAACAAGGGCGCCGATTTCTGCGCAACCACCTTGAGGAACTCGGTGGCGTCGTCGACGGGGTAGCGCAGGTCGCAGGCCCGGCCGGAGCAGGCGTCGGTCAGGAACGGATATTTGTCGACACCGATGACGGCGACATAGAGCTTGCCCTTGGCCTCGGCCTTCTCGGTTTTCCTCGCCAGCGCGGTCACGCTGCGCTCGGTCAGATAGCCATATTCGTTGGTGCCGGTGATGCGGATGGTGTTCTGGCCATCCTCGACCGGAACCTCGACGATGGTCTTGTCGCCATCGGCCGAGCGGGTGGCGATGTCGCCGACATTGCGGCTGTTCGACAGGATCGAGAAGCCGGAGACGTCGGCGCCGGCTTCCCTGGCGCCTGTTATCTCGACCGCGACATAGCCGTCGCGGGCCTTGCTCTGGTCGTCGGCGAGGCGGATGCCGAACTCCGGCGGCTTGCGCTCAAGAAGCTTCTGCAGCTCATTGTCGACGCCCGGCCGCATCTCCTTCACCGCCTGTTTGGCGCTGCGCAGGATGATTGCGCGGCGCACCATTTCCGGGCTCCAGAGATATTTCTTCAACTGGCCGGCGCGGATGAAGCGTCCCTCGTGGTCGCGGCCCTGGTTGACGTGCCAGCCGATGAGTTTGTCGCCCTCGTCGGAGGAATAGTAATAGCCCTGCGGCATCCAGGCGATCCATTGCGACCCGGCAAAGAACATCGACACGATCAGTTCGTGCGTCTCCAGGTTCCAGAGCCGGAGCGTCTGGTCGGCGCTGCCGGTGACCAGCAGGCCGGCCTTTTGCGAAGCGACCATGGCGTTGATCTCGCCGGTATGGCCGATGAATTCACCCGATACCCTGGCGGTCGCGGATTTGTATTCCAGCAGCGTGCCATCATTGCCGCCGGTGACCAGGCCAAGCCCGCTGTCGATCAGCGTGAAAGCGGAATGGGCAAAGCCGTTGGTGGCGTCGTTCTCGATCGTGCGCACCACCTTGCCGTCATGGGCGATCTCCAGCACCGCGTTTTCCAGCGCGTCCTTGCCTCCGGCCGCGGCGTGCAGCGACCATTGGCCGTCGGAAAGCATGGCCCGGGCAAACGAGTCCGGCTCCGTCAGCGGCTGCGGATCGTCGAAGAACCGCTCGGCGGTGGGCAACTTCAGCTTCTTGTCGAGCGTTCCCGGTTTTTCCGGGCAGGTGACGCGCTCGGGGCAGGGGTCGGCTCCGCCCCAGGCGATAACCCCGTTCGCCGCGTCGATGCCGACGGCGGTCACCGGTTCGCCGGCTCCTTGCAGCAAAGCCTTGCGTTCCCCCGTCGCCGGATCCCAGACCTGGATGGCGTTGCGGGTGCCGCCGGCTGTCGCCACCAGGGAGCCGTCGGCATTGGCGGCGCTTGCGTAGACCGTGCCGTCATGGCCGGCATAATCGAGCACCTTGTCGCCGGTGTCGGTGTTCCAGACGATGGAGCGGTGCTTGTCCGCGCAGCGATAGCCGCAGGAGGCGACCAGGCGCGACCCTTTGGCGAAGGTCAGCGAGCCGATGAGGAAATCCTGCATCGGCATGGCGTGCGCCAGCGTGCCGTCAGTAGCGTGCCAGAGCTGCACCAGCCCGTCCTTGCTGCCGGTGGCAAACAGGGCACCGTCCTGCGAAACGGCCAGCGCCATGACGCTGACATCGCGTAGCGGCTCGGCATCAGCCGGCAAGGCGATCTCCTCGCCCTTCGTGACATCCCAGAGCCGGATGCCATTGTCCGTCGTCGTCGCCGCCAGCCGGGTTCCCGCCGCGGCGAAAGCCAGTTTGTCGATGTGCCAGGAATCGGCGTCGAGCTTCTTGTCCAGCGTCCATCCCGATGCAGATTTGTCGTCCAGCTTCCAGAGATAGACGACGCCGTCGGCACCACCGGCAGCCAGCGTCTTTCCATCGGGAGAGAAGGCAAGATCATAGGTGGCGTAGTCGGCCCCCTTGAGCACGGCCTTCATCTTGCCGGTGGCGAAGTCGAACAGCCTGACATCGCCATAGGGCGGTTTGTCGCCAAGGCCGGCGCCGAAATAGCCGCCGGCGGCGATCGTCTTGCCGTCCGGCGAGACCGCGACCGCGAAGATCTTGCCATCGTTGCCGTTGCCGAGATAGCCGCGGATGGTGCGCAGGCTGACGCCCGCCTGCCAGTCCCAGATGCGGATGGTCTTGTCGTCCGAAGCCGAGACAAGGTCCTCGCCATCGGGCGTGAAGGCGAGATCGGTGACGCGCGCGCTGTGGCCTCCGGTGTCGAGATCAAGATGGAAATCCGGGGCGTCCTCGGCATGGGCAATCGAGGCCGCGACCAGGGTTCCGGCCATGGCAAGCCAGCGGCAGGCACGCAGAAGAGGCAAGCACAGCCCGACCTTTGCCATGTCTATTTGACTTCAGTCGACGGTTGGCCGCTGCGCACATAGGCTTCGATCGCCGTGGCGAAAGTGGGCGAGCCGGCCTTGCGCTGCTTCTCGACATAGCCGGCAAAATAACTCCAGAACGACACCGCATAGTCGCGGAAGTAGGCGTCGGTCACCTTGCGCGAACACAGATCGCCATCGACGCAGAAGGACAGCCGGTTGAGGAAATAGACGATGCGGTCGAAATTCTCGTTGAAGTCGGCCAGCGGCATGTCGCCGCCGGCGGCGGTCATCGCCTCGATGCCGATACGCTGACGGAATATCTGCTCCTCGGCCGGCGAAGGATTGGCGCTGAGCAGGTTGTCATATTTGGCGTTGAGGGCCGCGAGGCGGTCTTTCAGCGCCCGCTGCGCCTGCTGATAGTCCTTGGTCTCCCAGAGTTCGACCAGGGACATGGTCTGTTCGACGCGCTTCTGCTCCTGGTTGGCCAGGAACTGATAGACCGAGAAACCCAGAGTAAAGATGATGGCGAAACGCACCGCCATGCCCGACCAGGCGTAGACCAGCATGCGCCAGTCGCGGTCGGTGAACGGATTGCTTTCCTTTTTGATCTCATGGCTGCTCGGCCAGGGGAAACCTTCGGTGGTTTCCGGCAAGGCCTGCTTCGCCGGCGCCTTTGCCGGCGCGGCAACGTCTGTCTGCTTGGGCGCCCCCGCCGGCTTCTTCATTTGCAGCTGTCCAGTTCGATGGTGGCGGAGGGATCGAGGACCACGCCCGGCGTCTCGAGCTGCTTCTTCAGGCAGGCCAGTTGAGGGCGTGAGACGATGAACTGCATGTCCGGCTCCGCCGGTGCCTTGTTGGGCGACGGCAAGGCCTCGACGATGCCGCGCGAGGTGCAGCCGGACAGATCGACGACGATCGCGTCGCTGCTGGCCTTGGCAAACTGGTCGTACTGGTCGAGAAAGCACGTCGCCAGTTCCGAATTGATAACCACCTGCTTGGCGCAGAGGCCGCAGGCGTCCTGCGCCGAGGCGTTGGCGATCAGCAACATGCCGCCGGCAAGACCGGCAACCGTGGCGCGCCAGGAAAATACGGACTTCTTCACAATCGATCCCACCCGCTTCATGCGGCCGTCGTGCCCCAGGGCCGCAGCCTGCAATGTTCTCACATCACGCCAATCGCGCAAGGGCCGGCATACGGACCAGAAGGCCCGCGCCGGCGCCGCTCAAGCGCGCGGCACCGTCTCCATCGGGAAGATCATCACCGCTCCCTTGGGGCCGCTCTTGTCGGCAAGCCGCATCACCGAACGGGTCGATGGCGCCATGCCGATATCGGCGAGCATGTCGGAGAAGCTGGCGGGGCCAATCCCGCGCGTCATCGACGCGACACCGTCCTGTGCCAGGAAGCTCAGATCCTCCTTCTCGCTTTCCGGCGGCGCCTCGGTCAGCACCGCGATCATCCGCTCCATGCCGAAACTGGTGTCGGTGAAGGCCAGCAGCCCTTCCTCAAGCGTGGCCTGCGGCGCCAGCCGCTCGGCGACGATGTGGGTGATCGAATAGTCGCTGCCGACATAGAGCACGTTGATGTCGACCAGCTGGTCCGAGCTGTTCTTGGCCAGAACATGCACCTCGTCGCCGGGTGAAACGCGTGGCACCACCGAGGCCTGCAACGGCTCCAGCGCATCCTTGTCGCGGCGCTTGACCTGGAATTGCACGTCGACGTCCTCGGGCTTGTAGTCGGAAGCCACGGCCAGCCTGGAAAGCCCGGTGGCCCGGAAGATGGTGCGCAAATTCCTGGTCGTCGCATCGACGAGCTTCTGGCGGTCGTCGGGGTGGATGATGATCAGCGGCGGCTTGCTGCCATCCTTCAGGGTCACGTCGCCCGAGGCCGGCAGGAACCACAGTGCCGGCTTGTCGGTGGCATTCTTATCAGCGCCGGCAATGGTATTCTCGCGCATCACCGCGAAGCGCAGTTCGGCACTCTTGCCCGGATCGACCAGTTCGATGTTGAAGCCGGTCTCCTTGGCCGTGGCCAGTTCGTCGAGAACCGAGTTGACCAGCGCGGTTTCCGTCTCCAGTCCTTTGGTCGCTGCCGGGCGTGCGACGGCGAGCTTGTAATCGACGGCGATCTCCGCCACCCGGGCGTAGGCATTGGCGGGGATGTCAGCCACCTTGAGGGCCGGCTTCTTGTCGAACTCGACCGGCTTGACCCGGCTCTCCAGGTTCTTCGCCGATTCCACTTCGAGATAGCCGACCGCGTCCGACAGCGACGACAGCGCCGACGGCAGGATCGCGAGCTTGCTGCCGGGGGTGAGACGATGCAGCAGCCCGGCGCCGATGGAGGCCTCGCCGTCCTTGACGACGATGGGCCACTGCATGACCGCGTCCGTCTTGTCGGTGCCGAAGACACGCGCGTCGAGTTCGCCTTCGAAAAGCGGCGTCGGCCGGGTGCGGCTGTCGGCAGAATATTGCTGCAGCACGGCCTGGCCAAGCTGGCGATAGGTGACGTTGGGGTTTTCGGCGAGTTTCGACAGGATGGTGAAGGTGAACAGGCCGAAGCGCGGCGCGTCCGTCGTGCCTTTGGGCAACGGCATTTCCGGCGTCGTCTCGACGGTCTGCGCGGCATAGAAAGCCACCAGCTTGCCCTTGGTGATCGGCTCGCCGCCGGTCGGCGTCAGGTTGAAGGCAGGCTTGCGCTGGCCGTTCTCGTCGAGGCCGCGCGATGCGCCCGCGACCGTGTCCTCATAGGTCTTGATGGCTGCCGCCCTGGCAGCCTCGTCGCCGCCGACCAGGTCGGCGAACTCGACCTTGCGTTCCAGCTCGTCCTCAACATCGACCGCGCGGGTCGCGGTGCCGGAATGGCAGCAGTCGAACACCGCCCAGACGAAGGCGCCCTTGTTCCTGATGGCGTCGAGCGCATCGCCGATTTCGTTGTCGACCAGCGCGTTCGGCACGCCGGCATCCCTATTGATCCACTTCTCGATGTCGACGGGCAGGAATATCTCGTCGAGGCCGTCGGTCTCGTCGCCCTTGACCATTTCGGGCTGCTGGGCGCCGTGGCCCGACAGGTGCAGGTAGACGAAATCGTCGCGCTGCACCTTGGCGGCGAGGTCGGCGAGGGCCGCCTTGATCGCCTTGTGCGTCGGAAGATCCTGGGCGCCAGGCACGTCCTTGGCCAGCAGCGTGACGTTCTCGGGCGCGAAGCGCACGGGATCGGGCACGTTCTTCAGGAGATATTCATGCACCAGGCCGGCATCGTTCTTCGGCCCGATCAGCCAGTTCCTCTGCGGCAGGGCAGGATATTCGGTGCAGGCGACCAGCAGCGCGTGGTAAGTGCGCGATGCGGCCCGCGCGCGGAACGACACCGCACCAGCGGCCATCAGCGCGGACGTGCCGACAAGCAGCGTCCGGCGTGTCAATTTGATCATGATTGCTTCCCCAAGCCGATCGAATTTCCCAAGTAAGCCAAATCTCGCCGGGAATTTTGTCAGTATTTTGAATGTGGCCGGGCCAGTCAACCCGATGCAACGCATTGGGATCATTCCGACGGCGCCACCAATCAGGCAGTTCGGCCGCGACTTCAATCATGAAGATCGCGGAAACAGTGGCAAAGGCGCCGGTTCGTCGCTATTTCATTGGAAAGAGCCGCTCGCATGCGAAAAAGCCATGCGAGAGGCGCAACAAGCGGAAGCAGGATCATGGCGGCAAGGGATGTGCTGACGAAGAATCAGCTGTGCGTGCTCGAGAAGCTCGAGACCGCCAGCGGGCCGCTCAGCGCCTATACCTTGCTCGACCAGCTGCGCGAGCGCGGCTTCCGCGCGCCGCTACAGGTTTACCGGGCGCTCGACACGCTGGTGAAATCCGGCTTCGTGCACCGGCTGGAAAGCATCAACTCCTTCGTCGCCTGCGCCGAGCCGCACGACCACAGCCATTCGATGACCGCCTTCGCCATTTGCGACACATGTGGGCAGGTGACCGAAATGTCCGACCACGACGTCGATCACCGGCTGAACGAATGGGTCAACGCGACCGGCTTCGCCGCCAAGAAGGCGGTGATCGAGTTTCGCGGTGTGTGCGCGAAGTGCCGGGCCGAAGCGGCCTAAGGTGTATTGATATTCAGGTGAGGCCGGCCTGCAAATGGCTGATACCTCCGCTTCCCCGTTCTACTGCGTCGCAGTAGAACTGTGCTCACGTACCCAAAAGTATGCCCCGCTCCGGTTCTCAGGATTCACCACTTTTGACTCGGCCTGATCTGAACCGCAACACACCTTGCGTTGGCGCTAATGCGCCTCGTCCCAATTGTTCGCCGCGCGCGCGTCGACATGGAGGGGTACGGACATCGAGACCGCCGGCATCGCCGCGTTTTCCATGACGTGGCGCACGACCGGGATCGTCGCCTCGACTTCGGCCTCGACCGTCTCGAAGATCAGTTCGTCATGCACCTGCAAGAGCATGCGGGCGGACAGCCTGGCCTTGTCCAGGGCTTCCTCCATGCGGATCATGGCGCGGCGGATGATGTCGGCGGCGGTGCCTTGCAGGCGGGCATTGATCGAAGCGCGCTCGTTGAAGGCACGCAACGACGGGTTCGAGGACCTGATGTCTGGATAATGGATACGGCGGCCGAAGATGGTTTCGACGAAGCCGTGCTCGCGGGCGTAGGCCTTGGTCTCCTCGATATAGTCGCGGATGCCGGGGAAGCGCTCGAAATATTTCTTGATGTAGGCGCTTGCCTCTTCGCGCGGGATCGACAGCTGGTTGGCGAGGCCGAAGGCCGAGATACCGTAGATGATGCCGAAATTGATCGCCTTGGCGCGGCGGCGCACTTCCGACGGCATGCCTTCGACCGGAACACCGAACATCTCCGAAGCCGTGATGGCGTGAATGTCGGCTCCATCGGCGAAAGCCTGCCGCAATTGCGGAATTTCGGCGACATGGGCGAGCACGCGCAGCTCGATCTGGCTGTAGTCGGCCGACACCAGCCGGTGGCTCTTGTCGGTGATGAAGGCGGTGCGGATCTTGCGGCCTTCCGCGGTGCGGACCGGGATGTTCTGCAGATTCGGGTCGGACGAGGACAGTCGGCCGGTGGTCGTCGCGGCCAGTGCGTAGGAGGTGTGGACCCGCCTGGTTTCGGGATTGACGAAGCCGGGCAGCGCATCGGTATAGGTCGATTTCAACTTGGTGAGCTGGCGCCAGTCGACGATCTTGCGCGGCAACTCGTGGCCCTCGGCGGCAAGGTCTTCGAGCAACTGCGCCGAGGTCGACCACTGGCCGGTCTTGGTCTTGGAGCCGCCGGGCAGGCCCATGCGGCCGAACAATATATCGCCGAGCTGCTTGGGGGAGCCGATGTTTATGCGCTCGCCTACTAGCTGGTAGATTTCCTCCTCGAGCCGGGCGGCACCTTGCGCCAGTTCTCCCGAGAGCCGCGACAATATCTGCCGGTCGACCGAAATGCCGCGCTGTTCCATCCGCGCCAGCACCGGCACCAGCGGCCGTTCCAGGCGTTCGTACACGGATACCAGGCCCTTGGCGGCAAGCCTGGGCTTCAGCACCTGCCACAGCCGCAGCGTTATGTCGGCATCCTCGGCGGCATGCGCGGTCGCCCTGTCGATGTCGACCTGGTCGAAACCGACGGAGCTCTTGCCGGAACCGGTCACGTCTTTGAGCTGGAGGGGAGTGTGGCCAAGCCATTTGTCGGCAAGGGCGTCCATGCCGTGACCGTGCGGCGTGCCGGCGTCGAGCACGTAGGAGATCAGCATGGTGTCGTCGAACGGCGCGACGTCGATGCCGTAACGGCTCATGATGACCAGATCATATTTCAAATTCTGCGCGACTTTCAGCACCGACCTGTCTTCGAGCAGGGGTTTGAGTGCCGCCAGGGCTTCGCGAAGCGGGACCTGGTTCTCGAGCACGCCGCCGCCGAGCAGGTCTCCGCTGCCGCTCTTGTGGGCGAAGGGAATGTAGCCGGCGCGACCGGGCGCCGTGGCCAGCGCCATGCCGATCAGCTCGGCCTGCATCGGATCGGCGGAGGTCGCCCTGACGTCGAAGGCGGCGATGCCGGTCTCGCGCGCCTCGGCGATCCAGGCTTTCAGCGTCGCCATATCGCGGATGCACTGATAGGCGGATGTATCGATCTCGGCGGTCGCCGCCCGCTCCAGTCGCAGCGCGGCGAGCAGGGAGGGGGTATCGCCTTGTTTCGGCGTCTGCGTGGTTTCGGTTCCAGCAGCCTGGCCAGGTTCCGTGCCCGCGCCATTGCGGGCAACGGCGGGTGCTCCGGCGCCGACATCGGGGCCATGCGCATTGTCGGCGCGTTCGACGGTCACCGAGACGGCCTGGACGTCGCCGGCCTCGGTGCCGGTCGCTTCCGCCACACGGCGGGTCAGCGAGGTGAATTCCATGGTCTTCAGGAAGCCGATCAGCTTGGGCCCATCGGGGGCATGCAGGACGAAATCGTCCAGCCCCTCCGCCACCGGCACATCGTTCTTCAGCGTCACCAGCTGGCGCGAGATGCGCGCCTTTTCGGCATTGGCGATAATCGATTCCCGCCTTTTCTCCTGTTTGATTTCACCGGCACGGGCGAGCAGCCCGTCGAGATCGCCGAACTGCTCCAGCAATTGCGCGGCCGTCTTCGGCCCGATGCCGGGCACACCCGGCACATTGTCGACGGAATCGCCGGTCAGCGCCTGCAGGTCGATCATCTTTTCCGGCGGCACGCCCCATTTCTCGATCACTTCGGGGATGCCGATCTGGCGGTCCTTCATCGGGTCGTACATGCCGACCGTGTCGCCGACGAGCTGCATCAGGTCCTTGTCGGAGGAGATGATGGTGGTGTCGCCGCCAGCCTCGCAAGCGAGCTTGCAGTAGGTGGCGATGAGATCGTCGGCCTCGAACCCCTCCATCTCGACGCAAGGCAGATTGAAAGCCCTGGTGGCCTGGCGGATCAGTCCGAATTGCGGGATCAGGTCCTCGGGCGGCGCCGAACGGTTGGCCTTGTATTCGGGATAGAGGTCGTTGCGGAAGGTCTTCGACGAATAATCGAAGATGACGGCGAAGTGCGTCGGCACGGTCCCCACATCGGTGTTGCGGGCATCCTGCATCAGCTTCCACAGCATGTTGCAGAAGCCGGAAACGGCACCTACCGGCAGGCCGTCGGATTTGCGGGTCAGCGGCGGCAACGCGTGATAGGCCCGGAAGATGTAGCCGGAGCCGTCGATGAGGAAAAGATGATCGCCTTTTTTCATGCCGGCAGGGATAGCGCGGCGCGATGGCTTGGTCCATGCCAAAGACACCGCCATATATAGGTTCCGTCAACACCCTGACAGATCGGGCTTATACAGGCCCGCTCACGGGTACGTTACAAAAGTGTAACGTTGACGCCCTTGAATCGCCACGTTCACAGACCCAAATACACGTCATCGGCAGTTTTCGCCGAGTCCGGAGCAAGGCCCGTCCCCCGCCTATCCCGGACAATTGCGGCAGCCTATCCCCCCTCTCCGGGCTGCCGCATCGTTTCGAGTAAAACGCCGCCGTGGTCCCCCCTCCACCACGGCGGCATTTTTTTGCTCGCGGCCGCCGCTCGGGCCGTGGTCCAATCGTCCCGGGCTTTTCGTTTCGCCGCTCTGCCTTTACGGTTCCGGCACTGAATCGAAAGGTTTCGCAAATGTCCGCAATCTCCCCCGTCCTCGACCGTCTCGACAAGAATCTCGACCAGAGCCTGGAACGGCTCTTCGGCCTGCTCGCGATCAAGTCGATCTCGACTGATCCAGCCTATACCGCCGACTGCCGCAAGGCGGCGGAATGGCTGGTGGCCGAGCTCAAGCTGATCGGCTTCGACGCCAGCGTGCGCGACACACCGGGGCATCCGATGGTGGTGGCTCATCATGACGGGCCGGCGGGCGCACCGCATGT
Organism: Mesorhizobium sp. B2-3-4; assembly: GCF_006442315.1. GTDB lineage: Bacteria > Pseudomonadota > Alphaproteobacteria > Rhizobiales > Rhizobiaceae > Mesorhizobium. The sequence continues at coordinate 104,607 of NZ_VFVY01000018.1, forward strand.
GCTGTTCTACGGCCACTACGACGTGCAGCCGGTCGACCCGATCGAATTGTGGGAAAACGACCCCTTCGCACCCGCGATCAAGGAGGTCGGACCCGGTCACAAAATCATCACCGGGCGCGGCTCGGCCGACGACAAGGGCCAGCTGATGACCTTTGTCGAGGCCTGCCGTGCCTGGAAGCAGGTGCATGGCAGCCTGCCGTGCCAGGTCACGATCCTGTTCGAAGGCGAAGAGGAATCCGGCTCGCCTTCGTTGAAGCCGTTCCTCGAGGCCAATGCCGAGGAGCTCAAGGCCGATTTCGCGCTGGTCTGCGATACCAGCATGTGGGATCGCGACACGCCGTCGATCTGTGTCGGGCTGCGCGGCCTGGTCGGCGAGGAGATCACCGTCAAGGCGGCCGACCGTGACCTGCATTCGGGCCTTTATGGCGGTGCCGCCGCCAACCCGATCCGTATCCTGGCCAAGGTGCTGGCCGACATCCACGACAAGGACGGCCATATCACCATCCCGGGCTTCTATGACGGCGTCGAGGAGACACCCTCGCAGGTTCTGCAATCATGGGAGACGCTGGGTGAAACGGCCGAGACCTTCCTCGGACCTGTCGGCCTGTCGATCCCGTCGGGCGAAAAGGGCCGCTCGGTGCTGGAACTGACCTGGGCACGGCCGACAACCGAGTTCAACGGCATCATCGGCGGTTATACCGGCAAGGGCTTCAAGACCGTCATCGCGGCGGAAGCCTCGGCCAAGGTGTCGTTCCGCCTTGTCCACAAGCAGGATCCAAAGAAGATCCGTGCGGCCTTCCGCAAATTCGTAGAGGAGCGCATTCCGGCCGACTGCTCGGTCGAATTCCACGCCCATGGCGGCTCGCCGGCGATCCAGCTTTCCTATGACTCGCCCTTCCTGGCCAAGGCCAAGACGGCGCTTTCCGACGAATGGCCAAAACCGGCGGTGACCACCGGCAGCGGCGGCTCCATTCCGGTGGTGGGCGACTTCCAGACCTATCTCGGTATGGAATCGCTGCTGGTCGGGTTCGGTCTCGACGACGACCGCATCCATTCGCCCAACGAGAAATACGAGCTCAGCTCCTTCCACAAGGGCCAACGCTCCTGGGCGCGCATTCTGGACGCGCTGACACGGTAAGCCGGGACCCTGAACGGCGTGAAAATCAACTTTATGTTGATTTTTCCGCCGATCACGGCAAGGACGGGCTGCCAGCGCAATTTTGTTGGAGCGCGTGCGCGCTTCTTTGACGGATGCGCGACGCCAATGGCCGCGACCCGGAGAAGACGATGAGCGATATCCGCTTCCATAAAAACGATCTGCCTGACCTTTCCCGCTACAATGTCGCGGCGGTGGCCATCGATACGGAAACGCTCGGTCTCAACCGGCATCGCGACCGGCTCTGCGTGGTGCAGATATCGCCTGGCGATGGCAGCGCCGACGTCATCCAGATCGCGCCGGGTCAGAAGAAGGCGCCAAACCTTGTCAGCCTGCTCAGGAATCGCTCCATAACCAAGCTGTTTCATTATGGGCGCTTCGACCTCGCGGTGCTTTACAACGCATTCGGCGTGATGCCCGAACCGGTGTTCTGCACCAAGATCGCCTCGCGGCTGACCCGCACCTATACCGACCGGCACGGGCTGAAGGACATCTGCTTCGAGCTTCTCGGCGTCGGCCTGTCCAAGGCCCAGCAATCGTCAGATTGGGCGGCCGAAACGCTGTCGCCCGAACAGCTCGAATACGCCGCCTCCGACGTGCTCTATCTCCACCGGTTGCGGGACGTTCTGGCGGGGCGGCTGGCGCGCGATGGGCGCAGCAAGGAAGCGGACGCCTGTTTCCGCTTCCTGCCGACGCGGGCCAAGCTTGACCTGATGGGTTGGGACGAAGAGGATATCTTCGCTCACAGCTGACGGCTTGCTGACAGTCGCGCCATGGCGGCCGCCAAGGGAACCAGACACATACGGATGCGTTGTGACGGCTCGAAGAGGGGATGACATGACCGACCGAAAGCCGATATCGACCGCGCCTACAGACGGCACCAAAGTCACTGTCACGTGGAAGGATGGTGACGGCGTTGTCAACGAATCCATCGCGCAATATCGAGACGATGGCTGGTGGGTCTATACCGATAGCCATACGCAAAAGAAGGTCGAACCGACCAGCTGGCGGCCCGCCGCCGGCGACGATGACGACCAATGAGCGCGCCGCTGGCGAGGCCTGTCGCTTTCGAATAGCCTGAAGTCGTTGATATCGGGGCCGATTCGGAGCCTTCCGCTCCGCGCTCGCCTCTTGCTCGGAGGGAAACCGCTATGGGTGTCGAAAGCCTTCTCGTCTTCATCATCATTGGTGCCATCGCCGGCTGGCTCGCCGGCCTCATCGTTTCCGGTTTCGGTTTCGGCCTGATCGGCAACATCATCGTCGGTATCATCGGCGCGTTCATCGCCGGCTGGCTGTTCCCGCGGATCGGCTTTTCCATCGGCGGCGGCATCATCGCCTCCATCATCCACGCCACGATCGGCGCTATCATCCTGCTGGTGCTGGTCAAGGTGCTGAAACGAGCCTGAACCCGGCAGAAAAGAGCGCGCCATGAAGCAGAACACTCTCTATCTCGTCATTGGCGCGCTCGTCGTCGTGGTCATTGCGCTCGGCATCTATGTCTACCGCGAGCAGACCAAGCCGAAGGGCGTCGAACTCAAGATCGACGACAAGGGCATTTCGATCCAGCAGAACTGAGCCGGCGATCGATAGGTGACGGCCTCAACGCCATCGCCGGCTACTTGCGCAGCCTGGCGGCAAAGGCCTTCATGCCTTTCCTGATTGCGCTGCGGGCGTCATCGGCATCCTGCCAGCCTTTGAACTTGATGGTTTTGCCAGTCCCAAGCACCGACGACAGAAAGAACTGTTCGATCTCACGCCTGAGATGCTCGGGCACATGGTCGGCGGCCACCGGCTCGTCCACGGCGTCCTCCCGGTGAGGACAGAAGACGTAGCGGTCGTTGCGGATAGGCTCGCCGCCCTGATCCCGCTGCTTCACCCGCAACGCGCCCAGAAGATCGCATTTGATGACGGTGCCGGCACCCGTGGAGGCCTGATGGATGACCAGTCCATCCAGGGGATCGCCATCGTCCCCCAAGGTGGAGGGAATAAAGCCCCAATCGTAGGGGTAGGTCATCCCGACCGGCAAAGGGCGGACATAACCGAACACCCGCGTCGCCGGCTCATAGGCAACCTTTGCCGCGGCACCACGCGGGGTCTCGATAACGACCCTGACAAGGCCCTTCGTCGTCGTCGGCAGCTTGAGGTAGTCGGGCATGAGATGCCTCTGTCGCATTCCGGGGTTGGTCCGGATGGAACTCCAAGGCGCAATGAATGTTCCGAAGAGCAGGCCGAGGAGATTTCAGCTATGACAAAAGCCTCTTTGCACTTGCTCAAGGGTGTGGGCTATCTGATTTCAACCCTGAGTGTCGTGCTGCTGGCCGTCGTCAGCTGGTCGAGCGCTTCCAAAAGTCCGCTGCTGGTCGCTTGTCTGCTCTTTGGCGCCGCCGCTTCGGTTGCCGGCATGTTCTGCCGGTGGCTGACCTACGAGATCGAAAAGCGTCAGGAAGGCGAAGAAGGCGCGTCGTCGCCAAGAGGTCCAGCGGAAGCCTTGCATCGCTCAAACCGGCTGTCGTCCGGTCGCTGTGGTCGGCAACGGCATAATTAACAAATTCCTAACGAAATTCAAAGGCTTGGGCGAAGGCCTGCTTAACCCGCCCTTAAATCGCCGCATCTACTCTTCAACCCGAGCGCCATTGGCACCGGGGATATCAAGCGCAGCGCATGGCGAACCGCAGAGACAGCCGCATCGAGCCCAGCTTCGAGGGACCGCCACGGGCGAAATCCCAGACGGGTCTTTCGGTGAGCGAGGAGGACCGCGTCGTGCCGAGCAACCGCAAAGCCTCCGCCAAACGCAAATCGTCGAAAGCGAAATCATCGCGATCCAGGCGCGGCGGCAGCGGGCGCGGCCTGTTCGGCGTGCTCGGCCGGCTGGTCTACTGGTGTTTCGTGCTCGCCATCTGGGGCGGCATCGCCGTGGCGGGCGTCGTCATCTACTACGGCGCCAAGATGCCGGCGGCCACGACCTGGTCGATTCCGGACCGCGCTCCCAACATCAAGATCGTCTCGGCCGACGGGCAGTTGCTGGCCAATCGCGGCATGAGCGGCGGCGAGGCCGTCGGGCTGCACGAAATGTCGCCCTATATCCCCGAGGCCGTGATCGCCATCGAGGACCGCCGTTTCTATTCGCATTTCGGCGTCGACCCGATCGGCCTGTCGCGCGCCATGGTGACCAATTTGCTCGGCGGGCATTTCTCGCAGGGCGGCTCGACGCTGACGCAGCAATTGGCCAAGAACCTGTTCCTGAAGCCCGACCGCACGCTGGAGCGTAAGGTGCAGGAGGTGCTGCTGGCGCTGTGGCTGGAGCACAAGCACACCAAGGACCAGATCCTCGAAATGTACCTCAACCGGGTCTATTTCGGCTCGGGCGCCTATGGCGTCGAGGCGGCCTCACGACGCTATTTCGGCAAGAGCGCGCGCGACGTCACCTTGTCGGAAGCAGCCCTGCTCGCCGGCCTCCTGAAGGCTCCCTCGCGGCTGTCGCCGGCGCGCGATCCAAAGGCCGCCGAGGAGCGCTCGCAGCTCGTGCTCGCCGCCATGCGCGAGGAAGGCAAGATCAGCGAGAAGGAGCTGAAGACGGCGCTCAGCGCGCCGGCGACGCGCTCGCCGTCCTACTGGACCGGCTCGGAAAACTATGTCGCCGACACCATCATGGAAGAACTGCCGGACCTGATCGGCGACGTGCGCGGCGACATCGTCATCGACTCGACCGTCGACCTGACATTGCAGAAGCTCGCCGAGCAATCGATCCGCAGGCTGATCGACGAAAGCGGCAAGAAGCTCAACGTCACCCAGGGCGCGCTGGTGTCGATCGACGATTCCGGCGCGGTGCGTGCCATGGTCGGCGGCTATGATTATTCGACCAGCCAGTTCGACCGCGCTTCCGAGGCGCGTCGCCAACCGGGCTCGGCGTTCAAGCCGTTCGTCTACATGGCGGCGCTCGAGGCCGGCCGTACGCCCGACAGCGTCCGCAACGACGCGCCGATCAAGATCGGCAACTGGACCCCCGACAATTACGGCGGCAAGTATTTCGGCAAGGTCACCCTGGCGACGGCGCTGGCCAAGTCGCTGAACTCGGTGGCCGCGCAACTGACCATGGAGGTCGGGCCGAACGCGGTGGTGGAAGCCGCGCACCGCATGGGCATCCAGTCAGACCTGCAAGCCAACACCTCGATCGCGCTCGGCACGTCGGAAGTGACGCCGCTGGAGCTGACTTCGGCCTATGTGCCCTTCGCCAATGGCGGCTACAAGCCTGACATCCATTTCATCCGCCGCATCACGAGCGCGGACGGCAAGGTGCTCTACGACAGTGGCGGCAGCGGTAGCGCACCGCGCGTGATCAAGCCCGAGATCGTCGGCATGATGAATTCGATGATGACCGGCACGGTCGAGGTCGGAACCGCCAAGAAGGCGGCCTTCACCTGGCCGTCGGCGGGCAAGACCGGCACCAGCCAGAATTCGCGCGATGCCTGGTTCGTCGGCTACACCGCCAATCTCACCACCGGCGTGTGGTTCGGCAATGATGACGGCACGGCGATGAAGAAGGTCACCGGCGGCGCGCTGCCGGCACAGGCCTGGCACGAATTCATGGTCGCCGCGCATGAGGGCGTGCCGGTGCGGCCGCTGCCCGGAACCTGGAAGTCCACACCGCCGGACACGATCGTGCCCGACGACATCCCCTCGGCCGACAACAATCAGCCGGCACCTGTCCCTTCGGCGTCGGTCGGTCAGTCCGCTCCGGCCGCAGCGGCGCCGTCCGCACAGCCCGCAACGGTGCGCGCGCCTCGTCCCGCACAGACGGTCGACGCCGATGGCGACTTCAACATGCCAAGCGATTCCGGCACCACCGCTTCCGTCGGCCATCCGGTGCCGCCCGGCAGCGTCGGCGGCCCGCTGAAGAAGAAGCAGACCTCGATCCTGGACATTCTAGGCGGCGGCTGAGGCGGTTGCCATCGTCGCTACTGCGCCTTCGGCTGAGCGCGGCCGAGAAGCTTGCTGTCGAAGGTCAGCTTGTCGCTGTGGATCTTGCCATCGCTGATGGTGAGATGTTTTGCGCAGGACAACGCCCCCGATGACTGCGTCATCAGATCGTACATCAGCAACGCCTGCCGGTCGTCGCCGAAGGCGGCGATCATGCGTATGCCGGTGACATCCTGCGACAGTTTCACGAGCCCCGCCAGATAGGGCTCCTTGCCGGTCGACTGCTGCATGGGGCCGTCGAAGACTACATCGTCGGCGACGAAGGAGGCCGCCTTTTCCAGATCGTGGCTTGTCCAAGCCTTGGTGAAAGCTGTGGCGATATCGAGAGGTGGTGTCTGTGTCATGGCTCCGGTCCTGACTGGCTGATGCAAGTCCCCATGCCTATGTCTTTTCCATCGGACCAACGGCGGACCGGCTGTGCGGTTCCTCGGACAAGGATGAATGGTGACATTTCGGCCTCTCGCCACCTCGGCGGCGTTCGGCTACATGTCCAGCCCGGAGACCGTGACATGACCGAAACCGACACCAGAAAGACCATTGTGCTGACCGGCGCCAGCCGGGGCATCGGCCATGCGACGGTGAAGCGCTTTTCGCGCGAGGGCTGGCGCGTCATCACCTGTTCGCGCCAGGCCTTTGCCGAGGACTGCCCTTGGCCGGCCGGCCCGGAGGACCACATCAAGGTCGATCTCGCCGATCAGGAAGATGTCGGCATCGCCGTGTCCGAGATTCGCCACCGGCTGGAGGCGCATGGCGGCCAGTTGCATGCGCTGGTCAACAATGCCGGCATTTCGCCCAAGCTCAAGGACGGCAACAGCCGCATGAACTCGATCGACACGCCCATGCATGTCTGGCGCGACGTGTTCCAGGTCAATTTTTTCGCGCCGATCATGCTGGCGCGGGGTCTCTTCAAGGAGCTCGCTGCGGCCAAGGGCTCGATCGTCAATGTCACCTCGATCGCCGGCACGCGCGTGCATCCTTTTGCCGGCACCGCTTACGCGACGTCGAAGGCGGCACTTGGCTCGTTGACGCGCGAGATGGCGCATGATTTCGGCCCGCACGGCATCCGCGTCAATGCGATCGCACCGGGCGAGATCGACACAGCGATCCTCTCGCCGGGCACCGAAAAAATCGTCGAAACCATTCCGCTGAGACGGCTGGGCACCACGGCGGAGGTCGCCGACATCATCTTTTTCCTGTGCTCGTCCCAGTCGTCCTATGTGTCCGGCTCCGAAATCCACATCAATGGCGGCCAGCACGTCTAGGCGGTGAGGTCATATCGTTCTCGCTCGTCCGGCAAAGCCGCCGAGGATCGTCATCAGCAAGGTCACGACGGCGCAGAGCGCCAAGGTGATGCCCCAACTGCCTGTCGAGTCATGGGCGAGGCCGGCAAGCGGCGGGCCTGCCGCCGCCAGCGTATATCCCAGGCATTGCGCCATTCCCGACAGAGCCGCCGCCTGGTTGCTGTGCGATGCCCTCAGGCTGACGAAGGACAGGCCGAGGACGAAGGCTGCACCGGCGCCGAAACCGAACAGCGCGACCCACAGCATTGCCAGCGCCGGAAGCTGCCATAGGCCGAGCACCGAAGCGCATGTGGCAAGCGACACGCCGATGGTGAAGGCGCGCTGATCCCTCATTCGCCGTACAACCGAGCCGACGACGAGACCGGCGATGGCGGTGGCCAACTGCAACACTCCGTGCAGCGAGCCTGACGTCGCCGCCGAGTAGCCTGCCTGTGCCAGCATGGCGGGCAGCCATCCGACGACGACGTAGAAGACCAGCGAGGTCAGGCCGAGGAAGCCGGTCACCTGCCAGGCCAGCGGCGAGCGCCAGATGCTGGTGCGATCAGGGACGGCAGCGACCACCTCGGTCGGCAGGGAATGCGAGCGGAGTTGCGGGAGCCAGGCAATCAGCGCGGCCAGTGGGAAAATCAATGTGCAGGCGAGCGAAACATGCCAGTCCGATCCCGGCAGTCGGGCGAGCGGGATCGCCGCCGTCGAGGCAAGGGCTTGCGCCAGTCCAGAGGTGATCGCGTAGGTGCCTGTCAGCGTGGCGATCCGTGTCGGGAAATCCCGCTTCAGCAGACTGGGGAGCAGGACGTTGGCGACGGCAATGCCTGTTCCGAGCGTGGCCGTGCCAAGCAGCAGCTCAGGAACGGAGCCGGCCGAACGCAGGCAAATCCCGATCGCGACAACGAGCATCGCGCTGAACAAGCACTTCTCGATGCCATATCGGCGCGCCAGCCCGGCAGCGAACGGTGAGATCGCCGCGAATGCCAGCAAGGGAAGGGTGGTTAGCATTCCCGCCTCGGCGGCGCTGATTCCGGTGGTTTCACGGATCATGCCGAGCATCGGCGCGACGCCGGTAAAGGGTGCGCGGAGCGCCGAGGCAATCAGCATTATGCCGACCAGCACAAGGCCCTGACCGCTCGACGTCTTGATAATCTCTCGTGCCGTCATGGCGTGCTCCTGAACTGTTTTTGGGCAGATTTAGTCAGCGGCCTGGCGGCCTATGGTCAGAACGGCCTTGCCGCTGAAGCTGCGCTGGCGCAGCGCGTCCAGCGCCTGGCCGATGTGCGTCCACGGCACGGTCAAGGCGATGCGGGTTTCCAGCCGGCCGGCCGCGACGAGAGCAAGCAGCGCCGCGATATCGGCGCCGATGGCCGAGCCGGAGGTGTAATAGGCGAATGTCTGCAGCCTCGCCCCCTCGTGACCGGGAACGAACTGACGGAATCCGACCGGCGTGAGTTCGCCGCTGCTCGAGCCGAACATGACGATGACCCCGCCGGGCGCGACGCGCTCGATCGCGTCGGTGAGGCTTTTGCCGCCGACCGACTCGGTGACCAGCGAAAACGGACCCTCGGCCTGATCGATCGCTTCGACGGTTCTGCGTGCACCCAACCCCCTGAGATCCTCGTCATGCCGGGCCGCGGCGATGGCGGTCACGATCCCGCCCTGCCGATGCGCGAGCTGGATCTGGAAACGGCCGACCGCGCCGCTGGCACCGGTGATCAGGACGTGCTGGCCGGCGAGGTCACCGCCATGGCGCAAAGTCCTCAGCGCCGTCGTGCCCGCCACCGGCAGGGTCGCGGCAGCGGCGAAGCCGACATTATCCGGCAGGACAGCGAGACGATCGGTCGGCACGGCAATGCGCTCGGCCCAGCCGGCCTGGTCGACCAGGGCGGCAACCCGCGCGCCCACTCCCGGCCCCGAGCCATCGGCTGCCGCCCGTTCGACGATGCCGGCAATGTCCTGGCCGGGAATGAAGCCACTCGGGCGGATAGCGAGCAGGCGCAGTTCGCCGCGGTTCAACGAGCTTGCCCGAACCGAGACAAGCGCCTCGTCCGCGAGCGCTTGCGGCTCATCGCGTTCGACAAGCTTCAGGCCCGTGGCGCTGTCGGGAGATGTGACCAAAGCCAGCATGAGTGTTGCCTTCCTCTGGGTTCGCATGGCAGCGCGGCGACGCGATGCCGGCCATGAGCGGGCCAGAACCTATCGACTTTCCCCATTGAAGAATTTAGCTATGATGGCTTTCAATCGCTAAAAGCAGTCAACCATGCGACAGCCTCTCCACTATCCCTGGCTCAATTTCGATGTCGATGCGGTGCAGGCGCCCGCCATCGCGGTGCGCGTCGAACCCACCGAAACCAGAGCCGAGGTGGCCGCGCACTGGCACCGCAAAGGCCAACTCGTCTTCGCGCTCGGCGGCGGCGTCACCTGTCGCGTGCCGAGCGGCTTGTGGATGGTGCCGCCGCATTGCGGTGTCTGGATTCCCGGCGGAATGGAACACAGCAATATCGCGACGGCCAATGCCCGGATCTTTTTCGTCTATATCGAGCCGGCAGCGGCGGAATTGCCGGACCGGTGCTGCACGCTTTCGATCTCGCCGCTGCTGCGCGAACTGATCATCGAACTGGCCGACAGCGTTCAGGACGAGCAGGCGCGCGATGAGCTGCTGATCAAGACCCTTCTCACCGAACTGCCGCGCATGCCTGTCCAGCAGCTGCATCTGCCGATTTCATCCGAGCCGCGCCTCAGCCGGATCGCCACCGCATTGTCGCAGAATCCCGCCGACCGCAGCACGCTTGCCGAATGGGCAAAGCGCGTCGCGCTCAGCGAAAGCAGTCTCGCCCGTCTGGTGGTCAAGGAGACTGGCTTGAGCTTCGGGCGCTGGCGCCAGCAACTGCACCTGATCGTCGCCATTCGAGAACTGGCCTCGGGCGCGACCGTGCAGCAGGTCTCAGGCGATCTCGGCTATGGTTCCGTGACTGCCTTCATCACGATGTTCAAGAAGGCGCTTGGCAAGCCGCCGGCAAAATACCTCGGCAGCATCGCCCACAATGGCGGCTCCGCCTTCACGGCGTGATCAGGGGCCGGCGGCGCGATCGGGCTCAGGCAGCGGACGGTTCGGCAGCCCGCGGCTTTTGGCCCAGCACCTCTTCGACAATGCCGCGCGCGATCTCGCGTTCGCCCATGATGACCGTGTCGGCGCCGAGCCCTTTCAGGTGCTCGACCTCGGCATCCGAATGGGCGCGGGCGACGACGTTGATGTTGGGATTGGCGGCGCGCGCGCGCAGCACGATCTGGCCGGCCTCGAAGGCATTGGGAATGGCGAGGATCAGCCGCCGGGCGCCTTCGGGATTGGCGGCGGCGAACACTTCGGCATTGGCCGCGTTGCCGGCGACGGTTTCGATGCCGTCTGCCTTCAGCCTGGCCAGTGTCTTGTCGGCATCCTCGATGGCGAGGAAGGGCAGGGCCGCTTCCTTCAGCGCCGCGCCGACGAGACCGCCGACACGGCCGTAGCCGATCAGGATGGTGTGGTTGTTGAGGGCTGTCCTTGGCGGCGGACCGTCTTCGGCTTTCGCTGTTGCCGCTACCGAGGCGACCTGGCCAGGTTCGGTGGCGGGACCGACCGGCTTGGCGCTCGCCGGCGGTGCCGTCCTGGCGGCGCGAGCCTCCAGCCACGGCTTCATCCAGTCGATGACCAGGAACATCAGCGGATTGAGCACGATCGACAGGATGGCGCCGGCCAGGATCAGGTCGCGGCCCTGTTCGGGCAGAAGTTTCAGCCCGACGCCGAGTTCGGCCAGGATGAAGGAGAATTCGCCGATCTGGGCAAGACTGGCCGAAATCATCAAGGCCGTTGCCAGCGGATAGCCGAAGGCGACGACGATGACGAACGCCGCCAGCGACTTGCCGATGACGATGATGGCCAGCGTCGCAAGGATCGGCAGGCCGTTGCTGAACAGGCTGAACGGATCGAACAGCATGCCGACGGAGACGAAGAACAACACCGAGAAGGCATCGCGCAGCGGCAGCGATTCTTCCGCGGCGCGGTGGCTGAGCTCGGATTCGCTCATGATCATGCCGGCGAAGAAGGCGCCCAGAGCCAGCGACACGCCGAACAGCTTCGCCGCGCCGAAGGCGACGCCGAGCGCAATTGCCAGCACCGAGAGACGGAACAGCTCGCGCGACCCGGTATGGGCGACATAGTGCAGGATCCACGGAATGACCCGGCGGCCGACCACCAGCATGACGACGACGAAGGCGGCGACCTTGGCCAGCGTGATGCCGACGACGCCCCAGATGCCGTAGCTGGCCGGCAGCGACAGCAGGCCGCTCGAATGGGCATCGGCCTGTTCCTGGCCGCCGAGCACGCCGGCAAGGGCAGGCAGCAGCACCAGCGCCAGCACCATCGCCAGATCCTCGACGATCAGCCAGCCGACGGCGATGCGGCCGCGCTCGGTCTCGATCAGCCGGCGCTCCTGCAGCGCGCGCAGCAGCACCACGGTCGAGGCGACCGACAGCGCCAGGCCGAAAACTAGTCCCGCACCCATCGACCAGCCGAGCATCCAGGCAAGCCCGACGCCGAGCAGCGTGGCAAAGCCGATCTGGACGATGGCGCCGGGCACGGCAATGGCACGCACCGACAACAGGTCCTTCAGCGAGAAATGCAGCCCGACGCCGAACATCAGCAGGATGACGCCGATCTCGGCCAGTTCGTTGGCAAGCCCGGCATCGGCGACGAAGCCAGGCGTGTTCGGCCCGACCAGCACGCCGGCCACGAGATAGCCGACGAGCGGCGGAATTCGGAAACGGTTGGCGAGAGCGCCAAAGACGAAAGCCAGCCCCAGACCGGCGACGATGGTGGCGATAAGGGGCGTGTCATGCGGCATTGTCTATGGAGCGCCTTTCAAGCTAGCGATGTCGGATGTGCGCCGCCCGAAGCCGTCGCCTGTTTTGCAATATGGTGGAAGGGGTAATGGTGATGCAACCCGCAAGCGGGCGAAAATCGACGGCGCGGCGACAAAATGCCTGACCGGCGGCCGGGAAGCCGCCGATCCGGCTGAAGTCTCGATGATGTTTCGTCCCGGATGGCCGGCCCTTGCCGGCGGTCAGGCTGCCTGCAACAGGGCCTCGATTTCGAATATAGCGTGGTTGGTCATGGTCTTCGGGATCTCTGCCGTCACCTTGTCGCCGACCTCCTTGTGCAGCTTCTTGCGCATGGCGCCGAGTACCACTGGCGGCGCGACAAGCACGATGCTGTCGAACTCGCCGCCATGGGCAAGCTTGTAGAGCCGGGCGGCGATCTCTTCGGCAAAGCGCTCCTTGCCGACGCGGTGCCAGTCGGTGTCCTCGACCGCGCTGCGATGCGCGGACGGGCCATCATTGTATCGGCCGGGGCTGTCGCTTCCCTGTTCGCGCGTGGGCGGGTTTTCCTGTTCCATCACCTGCACGACTTCAAGGTTGGGGAATTTGTTGTCGCCGGCATTCTTGAGCAGGAGCGCTTTTTCGCCGTCTGCGACCAGAACCCAGATCCCGTGCTTCAGTTTGATGGTGTTCATGAAAACGCTCCTTTGTTGGGTGGTGGCTATGCCGGGAACGCGTTCTGGCCCGTCAACGTTCCAACCGACATGGCGAACCGGACGGCCCCGCGGACGGCCGCTGAAGGCGAGATCGCCCTGCACGACTTTAATCTACTGAATTGGTAGAAATTAGAAAAAACTGTTTTTCCAGACAGGGCCCCGACGGCTAAAAGCACTTGAAATCAAGGCCTGCCTCGATGGCCAAAGCGTGCCCATTGCATGGCCTTGGAATATTTTTCTCCTGCCTTTCGCGGTTGCGAAAAAGCGATTGCCTGCCATCACCGGATGCGCGAGTGCTTTGCTTCTGCTTTTTTACGCCCGGGCGTAAAACTGCGACACTGTTCCCGGATTGCTGTTCTGATGCCGCAAGACACCGTCAAGCTCAACGCCTTCCCCGTCTTCATGCGGGTCGAGGGCGAAGCCGTGGCCATTGTCGGCGGCGGCGAGGAGGCGCTGGCCAAGGCGCGGCTGCTCTCCCAGTCGAGCGCGGTTCTGCGCATCATCGCCGCAGATGCCGAACCGGAGCTGCTGGCCTTCATCGCCGAGACCGGTGCGAACCATGTGGCCGCCGCCTATGATGCTTCGCTCATAGAGGGCGCCGTGATGGTGTTTGCCGCCAGCGGCGACGAGACGCTCGACCGCGGCGTGGCTGCCGATGCGCGCCGCCTGGGCATTCCGGTCAATGCCGTCGACCGGCCGGAACTCTGCGATTTCTTCACCCCGGCATTGGTCAACCGCGCGCCGGTCGCCGTGGCGATCGGCACCGAAGGCGCCGGTCCGGTGCTCGCCCAGATGCTGCGCGGCCGGATCGATCGCATGCTGTCGCCGTCGCTTGGATCGCTGGCGGCGCTCGCCGCGTCGTTCCGCACAGCCGCCGAGAGATTGCCCAGGGGGAGTGCGCGTCGCCGTTTCTGGAGCGATTTCTTCGGCGGAGCGCCGGCGCGCGCCGTCGAGGCCGGCGCGTTTTCGCAAGCCCACGAAGCCGCGGCCGACCTGCTGTTGTCCGACACGACCGCTCGCGGCCACATTGCCCTGGTGGGCGCTGGTCCCGGTGCCGAGGATCTTTTGACGCTGCGCGCACATCGCCTGCTGATGGAGGCCGATGTCATCGTCCACGACGCGCTGGTGCCGGAGGCGGTCATCGCCATGGGCCGCCGCGACGCCGAGCGCCTGCCGGTTGGCAAGCGCAAGGGCTGCCACACCAAGAGCCAGGCTGAGATCAACGCCCTGCTGGTGGAACTCGGCCGCGAGGGCAAGCGCGTGGTGCGGCTGAAGTCGGGCGATCCGCTGGTGTTCGGCCGTGCCGGCGAGGAAATGGCGGCGCTGCGCGATGCCGGCGTCGCCTATGAGGTGGTTCCCGGCGTCACCGCGGCGTTTGCCGCCGCCGCCGATTTCGAACTGCCGCTGACGCTGCGCGGCGTGTCCTCCTCGATGGTGTTCACCACCGGCCACGACCTCAAGGGCAATTCGCTGCCCGACTGGGCCAAGCTCGCCATTTCCGGCGCCACGGTCGCCGTCTATATGGGCCGCTCGGTGGCCGCGGAAGTTGCCGGCCGGCTGATCGAGGCCGGGCTGTCCCCGGACACGGCCGTCGCCGTGGTCGAGAACGCCAGCCTTGGCAATCGCCGCCGTTTCCACGGCACGCTCGCCGATCTGCCGTCGCTGGAAGCGCGTGTCGATCTGACGGGTCCGGTCATGACCATCATCGGCGACGCCGTCGCCGGCGCCAATTTCGAGCGGTCCGAGCCGCTTGCGGCACACCGGCATGAAGATGCGCTAGCCGCCGCCGAAGGAGTTCAGCCATGAAGATACTGACCGCCAATCGCCTCGGCGACGGCATCGCCGTCTGGTATGCCGATGGCGGCTGGGCCGAGACGGTAGGCCAGGCCGACCTTGCCCATGACAAGGCGGCCGAGGATCGCCTGGAGGCGATCGGCGCCAAGGCCTATGCCAACAATGAAGTGGTCGACGTCAACCTGATCGACGCTGATGTCGTCGACGGCGTCGTCGAGCCGGTGCGGCTACGCGAGAAGATCCGTGCCGCCGGCCCCACCATCCGCAACGATCTCGGCAAGCAGGCGGCAAGGGCAGCCTGACAAGACACCACTTACGGGCGGACGCGCCCTGAAAGACGAAGCATGTACCGTTACGATGAGTTCGACCACGATTTCGTTCAGGCCCGCGTCGCCGAGTTCAGCGACCAGGTGCACCGCCGGCTGTCCGGTGAAATCACCGAGGACCAGTTCCGGCCGCTGCGGCTGATGAATGGCGTCTACCTGCAGCTGCATGCCTACATGCTGCGCATCGCCGTGCCCTATGGCACGCTGAACAGCAAGCAGGTGCGCATGCTTGGCCACATCGCCCGCAAATACGACAAGGGCTACGGCCACTTCACCACGCGCCAGAACATCCAGTTCAACTGGCCGGCGCTGTCGGATATTCCGGCGATCCTGGCCGATCTGGCGAGCGTGGAAATGCATGCCATCCAGACCAGCGGCAACTGCATCCGCAACGTCACCGCCGATCATTTCGCCGGCGCCGCCGCCGATGAGGTCGCGGATCCGCGCCCCTATGCCGAGATCCTGCGCCAGTGGTCGTCGGTGCATCCGGAATTCTCGTTCCTGCCGAGAAAGTTCAAGATCGCGGTGACCGGCGCCGAGCGCGACCGCGCCGCCATCCAGACGCATGACATCGGCCTGCACCTGAAGAAGAACGCCGCCGGCGAGCTTGGCTTTGCCGTCTATATCGGCGGCGGCCAGGGCCGCACGCCGATGGTGGCGCGCAAGATCCGCGACTTCCTGCCGGAAGCCGACCTTCTGTCCTACTGCACGGCGATCCTGCGCGTTTACAACCTCTACGGCCGCCGCGACAACAAGTACAAGGCGCGCATCAAGATCCTGGTGCACGAGACCGGCGTCGAGGAAATCACCCGCCAGGTGGAGGCCGAGTGGCAGGAGTTGAAGGATGCCGAGCTCAAGCTGCCGGACGGCGACATCAGGGCGATCGAGGCCTATTTCGCGCCGCCGGCGCTCGCCGACCGGCCGGAAGGCGACCAGGCGGTCAAGCTGGCGCGGCTCGATTCCAAGGGCTTTTCCGACTGGCTCGACCAGAATGTGGTGACGCATCGCCACCCCGACTATGCGGCGGTGACGATCTCGCTGAAGGGTATCGGCGAGGTGCCCGGCGACGCGACCGACAGCCAGATGGAAGCGGTCGCCGACATCGCCGAGAAATACGCTTTCGACGAGCTGCGCGTCAGCCACGAGCAGAACCTGATCCTGCCGCATGTGGCGCGCGCCGACCTGAGGGCGGTCTATGACGCGCTGGCCGAAATCGGGCTGGCGACGGCCAATTCCAACCTGATCTCGGACATCATCTCGTGCCCGGGCCTCGACTATTGCGCGCTGGCGACGGCACGCTCGATCCCGATCGCGCAGGAAATCTCGCAGCGTTTCGCCTCGTTGGAGCGGCAGCGCGAGATCGGCGAACTGAAGCTGAAGATCTCAGGCTGCATCAATGCCTGCGGCCACCACCATGTCGGTCATATCGGCATCCTCGGCGTCGAGAAGAAGGGTTCTGAGCTCTATCAGGTGACGCTGGGCGGTTCGGCCGACGAGAACACGTCGGTTGGCGAGATCATCGGCCGCGGCTTCTCGTCGGAAGAGATCACCGACGCCATCGAGACGATCGTTGACACCTATCTCGGCCTCCGGCTCAACCCGCAGGAAATATTCATCGACGCCTACCGCCGTGTCGGTCCCGCGCCGTTCAAGGAGGCGCTCTATGCTGGCGAAGCCAAGGCCGCTTGACCATATTCCCGAGGTCGAGGACGGTGTTGCCGCCAAGGCGGCAGGGCTCGATGCGCTCTACGGCCATCTGAAGCCGATCGAGGTCATCGAACGAGCGGCGAGCGAGCTGTTTCACGACGAAATCGCCGCGGTATCGTCCTTCGGGGCGGATTCGGCCGTGCTGCTGCACATGATCGCCAAGATCGATCGCACGCTGCCGGTCATCTTCCTCGACACCGGCAAGCATTTCGAGGAAACGCTCGGCTATCGTGACGCGCTGGTCGCCGATTTCGGGCTGACCAACATCCAGGTCATCAAACCCGAGGACGCGGCGCTCGACCGGATCGACCCGACGGGCAATCTGCACCAGAGCGACACCGATACCTGCTGCAACGTGCGCAAGGTCGAGCCGCTGGCTAGGGGCGTCGCGCCGTTCCGCGCCTGGTTCACCGGACGCAAGCGCTTCCAGGCCTCGACGCGGGCGGCGCTCCCGGTGTTCGAGGCGGTCGGCCCGCGCATCCGCATCAATCCGCTGGCGCGCTGGACAACGTCCGACCAGGCCGACTACATGCGCGCGCACGCGCTGCGCGAAAATCCGCTGGTCGCCTATGGCTACCTGTCGATCGGCTGCTTCCCCTGTACACAGCCGGTGCAGCCGGGCGAGGACGCGCGCAGCGGCCGCTGGGCCGGCCATGCCAAGACCGAGTGCGGCATCCATCTGTCGGGGCTGGAGAAGTCGCTGACCGACGCCTCGCTCTAGGCTATGCTGACAATCAACCGACCTGCACCGGCGGCCTCGATCCCGAGGCGGCCGGCTCGGCACGACGGACTTTCTAGTTCTGGGACTATAGGAATTTTGATGACTGAAGCGACGACACCGGAGACCCGCCTCTGGACCCCGACAGGCTTCCGCGAGGACGAGTGGAGCCATGCGGAAAGCGCCGATGCGCTTTCCGGTAACGGCCGCTTCATCCTGCCGCTGCAGGCGTTCCTCGATCTCGATCCGGAGGTGCGCCGCTCGGCGAAGGAGCGGCTCGGTGTCTTGCTGCAGCCCGGCGATCAGCTCGAGAAAATTGCCGACCTGCTCGACCAGCTGTCGCTGGTGGCGCTGGCCTTTCCTGCCTTCGGCGACGGCCGCTCCTTCTCCAAGGCCGAATTGCTGCGCAGCCGCTATCGCTTCACAGGTGCGCTGCGCGCCACCGGTCAGGTCCTGGTCGACCCGTTGCCGCATATGCTGCGGCTTGGTTTCGACGAGTTCGAGATCTCGAACCCGGTGCTGTTGAGACGCCTGGAAGAAGGCCGCACAGGCGGGTTGGGACTTTACTATCAGCCGGCCGCGGTGCCGGAAACCAAGGGTCCGAAATATTCGTGGCGCCGCGTTCGCGATACGTGACGAGACGGCAAATCACCGGATGTTGCGCCCCAATTGGTCGAACCAGGTGCGCGGGTTGAGGCCTATATTATAGGTTCTGGGCGCCGGTCAGCTGTTTCTGACCAATTCTGGTCGTACCAATTGTACGATTTGTGCTTTCCCTTTGATTTCCCTGCCCTTAGGATAAGGGCATTATTTCTAAGCTCGAAATAAATAAGGGAGGAACTGGGAATGGCTGGCAGGAAGATATTGATGCTCGTTGGCGAGTTCAGCGAGGAGTATGAGATTTTCGTCTTTGAACAGGCCATGCATGCCGTCGGCCACGTCGTGCATGTCGTCTGCCCCGACAAGAAGGCGGGCGACGTGCTGAAGACCTCGCTGCATGATTTCGAGGGCCACCAGACCTATACGGAAAAGCTCGGCCACGACTACATTCTCAACAAGACGTTTTCCGAGGTGGACCCGGCCCAGTACGATGCCGTCTACGCGGCGGGCGGGCGCGGACCTGAATACATCCGCATCGACAAGCGCGTGCAGGCGCTGGTGCGGCATTTCCACGAGACGGGCAAGCCGATCTTCACCATCTGCCATGGCGTGCAGATCCTGATCGCGGTGGACGGCGTGGTGCGGGGCAGGGAAGTGGCGGCGCTTCATTATTGCGAGCCGGAGGTCACGCTGGCCGGCGGCACCTATATCGATGTCGCGCCGACCGGAGCCCATGTCGATGGCAATCTGGTGTCGGCCAAGGGATGGCCCGGCCTGTCCAACTTTATTCGCGAGTGCCTGAAAGTGCTCGGCACGGAAATTCGCCATGGCGAGATCCTGATGCGCGACGAGCGGAAAGCGGCCTGAGGAGGGCGTTTTTGGCCGCCGCGTCAGAAGCGCGGCGGCCGCTCTCGAGCCTGTGCCATGCTTTTCCTGGGATGGTTCTACAGCGGCGCGTGCGCCTCGCGGAACGATACCAGCTTGCGGCGGCTTTCGTCCCACAATGCCAGTTTGACGCAGCGCAGGCTGTCGAGCAGCGTGACGCGGCCGATGCCGCGCAACTCGGGATAATCCCGCAACACTTCCTGCAGCCGGTAGCCGGGCACCTTGGCGGAGAGGTGGTGGACGTGATGCACGCCTATATTGCCGGTGAACCAGTTCAGCAGCGGCGGCAGGTCGTAATAGGACGAGCCGTGCAAGGCGGCACGCTGGAATTCCCATTCCTCGTCCTTAGCCCATTCCGTCTCTTCGAACTGATGCTGGACGTAGAAAAGCCAGACACCGGCCGAACCGGCGAGAATGACGATCGGCAGATGGACAACCAGGAACGCCCCGGGACCGACGGCCCAGATCAGGAGGGCAGCCGCCAGCGCGATGGCGAGATTGGTGGTCATGGATGATACCCAGGGCGTCAGGCCACCGCGCATCATGCCGATCGGCAGCCTCTGCGAAAAGATGAACAGCCAGATCGGCCCGAGACCGAACATCACCAGGGGGTGGCGATAGAGCCGGTAGGCCAGACGGCCACGCCAGGACATGCGCCGGTATTCTGCCACGGTCAGCGTCCTGATATCGCCCATGCCGCGTTCGTCGAGATTGCCGGCGCTGGCATGATGCACGGCGTGGGCACGCCGCCAGCAATCGTAGGGCGTCAGCGTCAGGATACCCAGCGCGCGGCCGATCCAGTCATCTGCGTAGCGATTGGCGAAGAAGGAGCCATGCCCGCAATCGTGCTGGATCATGAAAATCCGCACCAGGAAGCCGGCCGCGGGCAGTATGAGGATCAGGCCCCACCAGTGACCATAAGCATAGGCCGCGGCAGAGAGAGCCCACAGCGTGACGAAAGGAATGAGGGTGATGGCGAGTTCAAGTGCGCTGCGCCGCCTATCAGGCTTCTTGTAGCGCGCCAGAATCTTGAGCCAGGCGCGCTTGCTGTTGGCCGCCACTTCGGGGGAAATCATGTTCATCAGGAAGCATAGGCGGAGCCGCCTCGCTCCCGCAAGGCGTCAATCACATGAAATTACTGTGTGTAAATGTCGCGCGATGAACGGGACCTGGTCGATGGAAGCTCCGGTCACGCGGCCTATCGACGCCTGCCGGCGGCAGCGCTGGCTCCCATGCTTTCGAGGCGGTCAAGCTGGTCCCTGAACCGATCAGGAATGTCCGTTTCGGTGCGAAAGGTCGGCAAGGTGCGCAAGAAACGCTTTGTCGCCTCGGTGCCGAACTGGCGCCTGATTTCGGCAGCGAGCCGTTCCACCTTTTCACCTTTGTGGTTGGTCGTCATGTCAGAAATCCTGTGTCGGCTTCGAAACTCCTCCAGCAAGGGAATGGTTCCTCCATCACACGATCGTGGCAAGCAAAGCCGGTGGTTAAGGTAAAATTTGACTTAAAATCGAAGTATCGAGCCTGGCTCCGATCCAACCTGCCGGAAGGCGCCCGCTGTCGCTTACCCCTTGATTTTTGGCTCCCAAACCTCGATATCGGGCACAAAATCCACACCATTCGAGATGACGGGAAACGGCGATGAGCGACCAGGCAAAAGACGAACGCGCGCCCAGCGAAGCCGAGGCGGCCGAGGCCAATGCCGAGCGCACGGAAGGCAGCATTGACGGCGATTATGAAGCGCTTGTGCGGCTGCTGAAGGAAAATGAAGAGCTGAAGGACCGGGCGCTGCGCGTCGCGGCCGAGATGGAGAACCTGCGTCGCCGCACGGCGCGCGACGTTCACGACGCGCGCACCTATGCGGTGGCGAATTTCGCCCGTGACATGCTGTCGGTGTCGGACAATCTGCGCCGCGCGCTGGACGCCATTCCCGCCGAGGCCAAGGCGTCGGGCGATGCCGGCTTCAAGGCGCTGATCGAAGGCGTCGACCTGACCGAACGCGCCATGCTGTCGGCGCTGGAACGGCATGGGGTCAAGAAACTTGCCCCCGAAGGCGAGAAGTTCGATCCCAATTTCCACCAGGCGATGTTTGAAGTGCCCAATCCCGATGTCCCGGCCAACACCGTGGTCCAGGTGGTGCAACCCGGCTATTCGATCGGCGAGCGGGTGCTGCGCCCGGCCATGGTCGGCGTTGCCAAGGGCGGCCCGAAAATCGCCGCCGAGGCGCCGGTCGAACCCGGGCCGGTCAATGAGCAGGCCGAGAAGGATGCATGATAGCGAATAGGGAGTAGGGGGCAGATACTAATCTGCGGCTTCGTGCTATTGCCCTACTCACTATTCGCTACTCGCTGATCTCATGAACCCCATCGCCCTTCTCGATTATGCCGGCGTTGCCGTCTTCGCGGCGACAGGGGCGTTGGCGGCGTCGCGCAAGCAGCTCGACATTATCGGCTTCCTGTTCCTGGCCAGCGTTACCGGCATCGGCGGCGGCACGCTTCGCGACGTCATCCTCAATCTGCCGGTTTTCTGGGTTGCCAACTCCAGCTACGTGCTGATCTGCGCGGCGGTCGCGGTGCTGGTGTTCTTTGGTGCCCACCGTGTCGAATCCCGCTGGAAATGGCTGCTCTGGCTCGATGCGATCGGGCTGGCGGCCTTTTCGGTGATGGGCGCGGCCAAGGGGCTGGCGATTACCGGCTCACCGGTCGTCTCGGTCATCACCGGTATGCTCACCGCAACGTTCGGGGGCATCCTTCGCGATCTGTTGGCGGGTGAACCTTCCGTGCTGCTTAGGCCTGAAATTTATGTCACCGCCGCCCTCGTGGGCGCCGGCGTCTTCACGGCCGGGGACGCTTGCGGCCTGCCGTCGCTGGTTTCCAGCCTTGCGGGATTTGCGGCCGCCTTGATGGTGCGCGGTGGGGCCCTCAAATTCGGCTGGTCGTTTCCATCCTACAAAAGCCGGCCCGGCAGGCGGCCCGAGGACATTCCGTGATTCAGTCCCTGGCTTCCTGCCAGGTCTTGATCAGCGTCTTCGACGCCTGCCTGAGCCAGGCCTGCTCGATGCGATGGCGCAGTTCATCGGGCGCTATTTCGCCAAGTCTCACCAGCAGCGCCGGCCACCCCTTATAGTGGTCAGTCTCGAAATAGATTGAAGGCGCTGCTTCCAGCAGCATCTCCTTTTCGTCGAGCGGGCACGTCAGGACGATCGTTTCGGCATCCTTGACCCGCGCGATCAGTTTCTTGCCGACCTTGAGTGCCGGCGTTCCGTAGGATGTCGTCTCGACGATTTCCGATAGACCGGCGGACGCGCGCCGCAACGTGGCGAGGGCAGCGGAAAGATCGCCTTCAAGCGGCAAAACGCTGGCCTTCGCCGCCATAATAATTGACGTAGCGGGCGCCGATCTCCTTGACCGGCATCACGACGAAGACGTCGACGGTCGAGAACTCACGATCGATGACGCAACCGTCGCCGATGCGGGCGCCGACGCGCAGATAGCCCTTGACCAGAGGCGGCATCGCCGCGATCGCCGCCTTGGTGTTGACCGCCTCGATCGGCATCAGGTCCATCGGGCAGTAGCGCCCGGACACGGCGCGCACGTCCCAGGCCGAATTCGTGCGGCAGTGATGGGCGAGATAGGTGAGCGCCTCGGCATGCGCCGCCGGCACGGTGCCGTGGAAGGAGGCGCAGCCGGTCATCACGCCGATTTCGTAGTGATTGATGTAGGCCCAGATGCCTTGCCATAGCGCCTCGATGGTGCGCTTCGAGCGGTATTCGGGCAGAACGCAGGAACGGCCAAGTTCGAGAAAACGCTGGCCGGGATGGCGGGCGATGAGCTTGGTCAGCTCGAATTCGCCTTCGGAATAGAAGCCTCCTGCCGCAGCCGCGATTTCTTGCCGCAGCAGCCGATAGGTGCCGACGATACGGCGATGTTCGGGACCGGAAATCGAATTGTCGAAGACAAGCAGGTGATCGCAGAGCGGATCGAACCGGTCGGCATCGCGGCGGTCCTGCACCTGGAACAGGTCTTTCCTGGCGCCGAGCTCGTCATAGAAGACGCGGTAGCGCACTTCCTGCGCGGCCGCGATCTCCGCCTCGTTGCGGGCAAGCCGCACTTCGAGATTGCCGATACGGCCGAGCGCTGCGCCTTTTATGACGGAATCGACATTACGTCCGGCGAGCAAGGCGCTGCTGGCGTTCGGCCGAGTGTCACATTCCGGCATAACTGTATGCACGAGTGATTCTCCTTCGAGCCATCCCTCTTGGCACGGGGATACGGTGTAGGTGCAACAGGATTGTGACAGTACCGTGATACGGCGTCGCGGGCAATACTTCGTCGGCTGGGGAAAACGGTCAACCGGCTACGTTGCGTCACGCGACGCATGCCGCGTTGCGTTCGCACGCGCCGAAAGCAGGACGATTTTGCGGTGGCCCGGATCAGCCACGCGCCGGCAAAAAAAGCGGCTCAGGCCGCGACCTGACCCTCGACGGCATTGACCAGCGCGTCGGGGTCGAGCGGCTTGGTGACGAAGCCGCTGGCGCCGTGGGCCAGCACCGCATGGCGGGTCTTTTCCTGGCTATCGGCAGACAGCACCATGATCGGCACCGGCGGCACGGAGGCCTCCTCCTCATGGCGGCGGATCGCGGCAATGGCATCCAGCCCGTCCATGACCGGCATGTGCAAATCCATCAGCACCACGTCGAAGCGGCGGGTACGCCCGGCGCCGGTGACTGCCTCGACGGCGGCCTTGCCATTGCCGACCACCTTGACGCGATGGCCGGCCTTCAACAGCGTTGCCCGGGCCAGCATGGCGTTGATGTCGTTGTCCTCGGCAATCAGCACGGACAGGCCCTGCTGGCGTTCGCCGGAGGCGCGCGGTGCCGGAGCGCGGCGCTTCTCCGGCTGTGGCGGGGCGAGCACGGGGGCATGGCTGCTCAAAAGGACACGCAAGAGTGTTGCTCCACGCACCGGCCTGGCAAGGAATGTCGCGTAGCCGCTGGCACGAAACTCGCCGAGCATGCCGCGGTCGGTGGGGGCGATCAGCGTGACGGCCTCGCAATCGGAGAAGCCATGCTGGCGAAGCCGCTTGAGCAGCCTTCCGTCGCTCTCCTCCATGGCCGCGTCGACCAGCAGCACGTCGCAGCCTTCAGCGAAGGATGCGGCCTGAGCCACCGTGGTGGCGATGCCGGCCGCGCCGCCATTGGCGCGGATGGTGCGGGCGATGGCGTCGGCCTCGACGGCGTTCTTGGACAGGATCACGGCGCGCCGGCCGGCAAGCGCGTTCAGCCTGCCCTGCGGCGGCTCGGTTGCCGATATGGCCGGGATCTCGAAGACGAATTCCGATCCCTGGCCAAGCCGGCTGGAAACCGAGATCGTGCCGCCCATGGCTGCCACCAGGCGCTTGGAGATGGCAAGCCCAAGCCCGGCGCCGCCATGCGTGCGTGTCGAGGTGCCGTCGGCCTGCTCGAACTCCTCGAAGATGCGCTCCATGTCCTCGTCGCGCAGGCCGGGACCGGTGTCGGCGATGGTGAAGCAGATGCGGTCCGTGGTCTCGGTGCGGGCGCGCGCGACGCTGACCAGCACGCCGCCATTGTCGGTGAACTTGATGGCATTGCCGATGAGGTTGAGCAGCACCTGCCTGACCCGACCCGGGTCTGCGGTGATCAGCTGCGGCACGTCCGGTTCGACATGGCAACCGAGGCCGATGTTCTTGGCGAAAGCGCGCGCGGCCATCAATTCGATGATGTTGTCGGCGATCTCGCGCACCGACATGGGCTGCGGCTCGGGATCGAAGCGCCCGGCCTCGATCTTGGAATAGTCGAGCAGGTCCTCGATCAGGGCAAGCAAGGCGCTGGCCGAGGTCGAAATGGCGCCGACATAGGTCTGCTGTTCCGGCGACAGGCTGGTATCTGCGAGCAGCCTGGCCATGCCCATGATGCCGTTCATCGGCGTGCGGATTTCGTGGCTGACGGTGGCGAGGAAACGCGACTTGGCCTGGCTTGCGAACTCGGCCCGCTCGCGCGCCGTGATCATCGACGATTCGGCGCGCTTGCGGGCGGTGATATCGCGGGCGATGGCGCGGTGTGAGACGGCACCGCTGTCCTTGTCGCGCACCGACAGTTCGATCCACGAGAACCAGCGCGGGCCGGCGGGCGTGCGGATGGCGACGTCGGTGGAACTCAGGCACTCATGGTCGGAGAAAGCGGCGTCGGGAACGATGCCGACCTCGACGCCGAGTTCGGCCAGCGTCTTGCCGGCAAGGTCGCGCGGATCGCGTTCCACGAGGTCGGCGAACACCTTGTTGGCATAGACGATGTAGCCGTCGCGGTCACGATGGATGACGAGATCGCCGAGCGCGTCGATGAGACCGCGGAAGCGCTCCTCGCTTTCCTGCATCTCCCACATGCGGTCGGCCAGCGTCTCGATCTCGGCACGGTTGCGCGCGGTGGTCTCGTCGAGCAGCACCGTGCTGCGACGCAGGCTGCGTCTGGCGTGGAGATGCAAGGCCAGGCCGGCAAGGCCGGTTACCAGCAAAGCGAGGCTGATGAAAACCGGGGCTCCGGTGAGATACGAAAGCCCGGCCAGCACCATGACTGCCATGAAGGTCAGGAACGGCAGACCTTCGCGCCTCGCCGGCTGCTGATCGGGCACCAGCGGCGGCGCGGCGATAAGGCGCCGCGCCGATGCCGGCGCTTGCGCCGCTACCGCATCGATGTCGTCGCCAGCGTCGGCCTGTTGGCTGTCGGATTCCGCGATCATGCGAAATCCTTTGCCAGACAGAGATTATGGAAAATTGCGGCGGATCGTTCGAATTTTAGCGATAGGGCGTTTTTGCCCTGGCGGTGACGGATTTGCCGGCCGATGTGGCAATTCCGCCCCGTGTCCGAAATCCCCTGGCCGGGTCACATGTCGACGACGACGCGGCCGCGGATCTTACCCTCGACGATGTCGTGCGCGGCGCCGATGATGCCGTCGAAGCCAATGGTCGTGGACAGGCTGGCGAGCTTGTCCACATCGAGATCGGCGCCGATGCGCCGCCAGGCTTCGAGGCGCACGGCCTTCGGCGCCATCACCGAATCGATGCCGAGGAGCGAGACGCCACGCAGGATGAAGGGCGCCACGCTCGACGGCAGATCCATGCCGCCAGCCAGGCCACAGGCAGCGACCGCCCCGCCATAGGAGGTCATCGACAGGACGTTGGCCAGCGTGTGGCTGCCGACCGAATCGATGCCGCCGGCCCAGCGCTCCTTGGCCAATGGCTTGGCGGGCTGGCTGAGCTCCTCGCGCGATATCACTTCGGCGGCGCCAAGGTTGATCAGATAAGGGCTTTCGGCGTTGCGGCCGGTCGAGGCAATGACATGGTAGCCGAGACTGGACAGGATCGAGACCGCGACCGAACCGACCCCGCCGGCGGCGCCCGTCACCACGACCGGACCGCGGTCGGGCAGGATGCCGTGCCGTTCCAATGCCATGACGCAAAGCATGGCGGTATAGCCGGCGGTGCCGACCGCCATGGCGTCATGCGGGCTCATGCCTTCCGGCAGCGGCACCAGCCAGTCGCCTTTGACGCGGGCGCGCCCGGCATAGGCGCCGAAATGCGTTTCGCCAACGCCCCAGCCGTTGAGGATGACCTTGTCGCCCTTGCGCCAGTCGGAATTGGAAGAGGAAATCACGGTACCGGCGAGATCGATGCCCGGTACCAGCGGCCATCGGCGGATCACCGGCGCCTTGCCCGATATGGCCAGCCCGTCCTTGTAGTTCACTGTCGTTGCCTCGACCGCGATGGTGACGTCGCCCTCCATCAGGTCGGCCTCGGTGAGATCGGTCACGGCGACCGACTGCTTCTTCTCGGCATCGCGTGAAACGAGGATGGCTCTGAAGGTTTCGGACATCGTTTTCTCCGCGAACTTGCTGGGGGGACTGTGCGGCGATGGCCGCCCGGGGTCAATCCTTGGAAGGCTTGGCGTCCGAAGGCTTGGCGTCCGACGGGTTGGACTCGCGCCGCCAACCGATGAGTTCGTCGAAGACGACCAGTGCCGCGCCCACGGAAATGAAGGCATCGGCGAGGTTGAAGACGGCAAAGGACCAGACCGGCGTGTGGAACAGGATGTAATCGATGACGTGGCCGTAGACGGCGCGGTCGATCAGATTGCCCAATGCGCCGCCGATGATCAGGGCAAAGCCGATGCGGGCGATGACATGGCCCGGTGGGGTGCGCGTGGCGAGGTAGAGCACGAAAGCGACGACCAGCACGGCGATGACCACCAGCCCGGTGTCGCCGAAGGAGGAGAACATCGAGAAGGCTATGCCGGTGTTGTAGGTGCGAAACAGCGCTAGGAACGGAAGCAGGTCGAGCTTCTCCTGAAAAGGCAAGCCGGCCTCGACCAGCGTCTTTATCCATTGGTCGAGCGCTATCGCGACGATGACGAGCAGCGCGTAGGGAGACCATGATTTCACGATTGGGCAACCCTCATTACTGGTCCGCGATTGGTTCGAGTTTCAGCGCGCCGCGCCGGATTTCGAACAGCATGATACCGGTGGCGACCGCGAGATTGAGTGAATCGGCACGGCCCGCCTGCGGTATCCTGAGCAGCCTGTCGCAACTCGCCGCCAGGCTTTCGGGCAGTCCCTGCTGTTCGTTGCCCATCATCAGCAGCACCGGCCCGCGGGAGAAATCGACCGAGCGGTAGTCGACCGCGCCTTTCAGATGCGTACCGGCGACGAGACCCGAAAAGCCGCCGCGCCAGGCCAGAAATGCCTCGGTCGTCGCCCTGGCGACAGGGACGGCGAAGATCGATCCCATTGTAGCGCGCACCGTCTCGACGGAAAACGGATCGGTGGTTTCGCCGACCAGGATGACGCCCTTGGCGCCGACCGCGTCGACGGTGCGGATGACTGTGCCGAGATTGCCGGGATCGCGCACCCGGTCGAGCGCCACCCAGACATCGCCATTGTCGGCACGGATGTCCTTCAGGGCGAGGAATTTCTGCGAGAAGACGCCGACCACCATTTGCGGATTGTCGCGGCGGGTGATGGCGACAAGCACTTTTTCCGACACTTCGAGCACGGTGCCGCCGGCGGCGACCGTGCGCGCCGCGACCCTTTCCACGGCCGGATTGCCGCGTCCTGCCTTGGCGAACACAAGCGTCCTGATCTGCCAGCCGAGGTCGAGCGCGTCGATGACCAGCTTCAACCCTTCGGCCATGAAGGCGTTCTGCTGGTCGCGGAATTTCTTCAGGGCGAGCGCCTTGATGTCCTTGACCAGCGGATTGGCGAGGCTGGTGACTTCCTTCACCTGCCCGGGAGCGCCGGCATGCCGTTCGTTCATGTCAGGCCACCCAGCGCGAAAACAGTGAGGTCGAAAGCGCCCGGCCGGCGGACTTTTCACGGATGATCAGCTCCCCCGATTCGACCTTGCCGCCCATGCCGGCGAAGGTGTCGCGCATCAGAGCGTGGATGGCGAAGAAGGAGGCGCGGATCGAATAGGCCGTCAGCACCACGGCAAGCGGTTTCGGGGTCAGGATCGAGCGGCAGAGGTCCGTCAGGTCGGGAAGATCCTCGAACAATTGCCAGACTTCTCCCTTGGGACCGCGACCATAGGCCGGCGGATCGAACAGGATGATGTCGTAGCGGCTGCCGCGACGTTCCTCGCGCTCGGCGAACTTCACCGCGTCGTCGACGATCCAGCGGATCGGCTTTGAACCGAGCCCGGCCATTTCCTGGTTTTCGCGCGCCCAGCCGATCGCCTTCTTCGAGGCATCGACATGGGTCACTTCGGCGCCGGCGCGGGCCGCCACAAGGGACGCGAGACCGGTATAGCCGAACAGGTTCAGCACCTTGACCGGCCGCCTGGCCGCCGCGATCAGGCTCGCCATGTGGTCCCAATGCGAGGCCTGTTCGGGAAAGACGCCGACATGGCGAAACGAGGTGAAACGGCCGAGATAGTCGATACCGTCATGTTTCATCGGCCAGGTCTCGCCGAGCGGCGCCTTGGGAAACCGCCAGCGGCCGATGCCTTCTTCGTCGGTATCGCCGGTGAAAATGGCGTCGGCGCGCTCCCAATCCCTGGCCGGCAAGGCCTTGTGCCAGATCGCCTGGCCCTCGGGGCGCACGATGCGGTAGGGGCCGTATTGTTCGAGTTTTTGTCCGGCACCGCTGTCGAGCAGCGCGTAATCGGCATTCGGCGCCACTTCGAGGATCAGCGGCAGATGTTCGGCCGGCAGGGCGCCGTCGCGGCGGGCAAGATTGCGCGGCGCCGATTTCGATTCCGCGCGATCATCAGTCTTCACTTCCCGCTGTTCACGCGGCTTGGGGTCAGGTCGCGCGGCTCCCCGTTGCTCGTGCGGACGCGCCTGCTGCGCACCGCCTTTCGCGGGCGGGCGGCTGTCGCGGCGTTTGTCGCGAAAAGACTTCAAGCGGGAGCATCTCCGAGCGGCGTGGCCGCTTTTGGCATAGGGCAACCGGCTTCGCAACCAAGTCCGCTTTCGCGGCGCCTTCGGTTGCTGTCGGTCGGCGATGGACCAATGTCAAGGAAACGGGCAAATCTGTTGGATGTCCCGTTCGGAACGCCTGCTTGACCTCATCCAGTGCCTGCGCCGGCATCGCCGGCCGGTGAGCGGCCATGTGCTGGCCGACGAACTTGGCATTTCGATCCGCACGCTCTACCGCGACATCGCCACGCTGCAGGGGCAAGGCGCGCCCATCGAGGGCGAGGCGGGGCTTGGCTATGTGCTCAAACCCGGCTTCATGCTGCCGCCGCTGATGTTCAGCGACGAGGAGATCGAAGCCATCGTGCTCGGTTCGCGCTGGGTGGCCAAGCAACCGGACCGGCGTCTTTCGGCCGCCGCCGCCAATGCGCTGGCCAAGATCGCCGCCGTGCTGCCGGATGATTTGCGTGACGACCTCGATGCCTCGACGCTGCTGGTCGGGCCGCCGGCCGAAGTCATGGAGAGCATCGATCTCGGCCTGGTTAGGCAGGCTATCCGCAATGAACGCAAGCTCGCCTTCCGCTACCGCGACGCCGGCGGCGCTGCTTCACGACGTGTGGTGTGGCCGTTCGCACTCGGCTTCTTCGACAAGGTGCGGGTCGTGGTGGCATGGTGCGAGGCGCGACAGGATTTCCGGCATTTTCGCACGGACCGCATCACGGACCTGAAGCCGATCGATACACGCTATCCGCGCCGGCGCCAGACGATGCTCAAGGAATGGCGGGCGACACTCGACAGGCCGCGCGGCTCATGATCGCTGCTGCCAGAATCTGACAGTAGGCTGTTCTAGGATCTCCCAATCGAAACGCCGACCCTTGGAGATCAGCCATGACCAGCCCGAACTTCGTCATCCTCTATGTCGACCAGCCGCTGACAAGCGGTGCCTTCTACAGCGCGCTTCTGGGACGCGAGCCGGTCGAAAGCGCGCCGACCTTCGTGCTGTTCGTGCTCGATGGCGGCTTCAAGCTCGGGCTGTGGTCGCGCCATACGGTCGAACCGGCAGCCGCTGCCGCGGGCGGTGGCGGAGAGATCGTCTTCGCCCTGGAAACGCCCGGCGCCGTCGATGCCACCCATGAAGACTGGGCAAAGCGCGGGCTCAAGATCCTGCAGACGCCGACCGACATGGATTTCGGCCGCACCTTCGTCGCGCTCGACCCCGACAATCATCGGCTGCGTGTATATTGGCTGAACGATGGAGAGCAGGCATGAACGCCTGCTGGATCGCGGTGGCGTCGGCGCAGCATGTCCGGCGCGGCCGCAAGGACGGCTTCATGCAGGTCAACCATGGCAAGGCCGCGCCGCTGCGCCGCGTCAGGCCCGGCGATGGCATCGTCTACTATTCACCGACCACCGTCTTGGGCGAGAGAGACGGTCTGCAGGCATTCACGGCGATCGGCACGGTGCGGGAAGGAGAGCCCTATCAAGGCGTCATGGGCGGCGGCTTCACGCCCTACCGCCGTGATGTCGATTGGGCGCAGGCACGGGAAACGCCGATCAAGCCCTTGCTCGACCGTCTGGACTTCACATCAGGCAAATCGAACTGGGGCTATCAGCTGCGCTTCGGCCTGTTTGCGATCAGCGAAGGCGACTTCTCGCTGATCGCCGAAGCGATGAGCACCAAATTGGCTGCGTCAGCGAGCTAGCTCTTGAGGGCGTTGTAAACGGCAATGCCGGCCGCCAGGTCCTCGAGCGCGGCGCCGACCGACTTGAACAGCGTGATCTCGTCGGCGCTGCCGCGGCCTTCCTTCTGGCCGCGCGCCAGTTCGTGCAGGTCGGCAATGATGGCTTCCGGCTTCAGCACGCCGGATGCCAGTGGCTGGACGATGTCGCCGGCCTCCTTGCTGGCGCCGGCGCGGGTATCGACATAGACGCGGGCGCGCATGATTGCGTCGTCATCGCTTTCGCGCATCGTGGGCGTGAAGCCGCCCACCAGGTCGACATGGGTTCCCGGCCGAAGCAGCGCGCCCTTGATCAGCGGCTCAGTGGTGATCGTCGCCGAGGAGACGATGTCGGCTTGGCCAAGCTCGGCGTCGAGATCGGTCGCCGCGCTCGCCGCGAAACCCTCGGCGCGCAGATCGGCAGCGACCTTCTCGGCGTTGGCCGGGGTGCGGTTCCAGATGCGGATGGTCTTGATCGGCCGTACCGCGCTGTGCGCCTTGGCGAGGAAGGGCGACAGCGCGCCGGCGCCGACCACAAGCAGCCGCGAGGCATCATCGCGCGAGAGATAGGACGCCGCGAGCGCCGAGGCGCAGGCCGTGCGCCACTGCGTCAGCCGCTGGCCATCGATCAGGGCCTCCGGTTCGCCGGTGCTGCCATCGAGCAGGAGATAGAGCCCCATCACGGCGGGCTTGCCGATGGCATTGTTGTCGGGCGAGACGGTGACGATCTTGACGCCGATATGACCGCCGGCCGAACCGCCAGCGGCGTGAAAATCGGTCCAGGCCGGCATCAGTAGCAAGGTCGACGCGGCCCCGTCGGGCCGTTCGACCGCGTGATGATGCCTGACGGGCTGAACCGCGCCCTCGCGAAATGCCGTGCGCAGCGTCTCGACCAATCCAGGAAAGGTCAGCGCGCGATCGACCTCGGCGGCCGAAATGGTCAGCATGAAAGACTCCGTGAAAAGAAACGCGCCGGAAAGCGGTTCAAACGGTCGGCTTCGGCAGCACCGGCCCTTGCGGCGCCGACGGCGCGCGGCTGACCGCCTGGCGCAGGTTTTCGGCCTCGACGCCGCGCTGGCGCGCCAGTTTGCGATAGCGGCCTTGCTTGACCCAGGTTGCCAGGCTGCCGACGATCATACCGATGGCGAGCGCCAGGAACAGGAAGATGAACAGCGGCAAGGTCAGCGTGAGCTTCGGATTGCCGGGGTTGAACGGGTCCAGCGTGAAGGCGACGAGTTCGCGGTTGGCGACGGCCAGCGCGATCAGGACGATCGCCAGGGGCACGAAGACCACGATGAGCATGAAGCGATTGAGCATGATGTTTTCCGTCGCGAGCGGCCGGGAGGCCTACTTGCCGCCGTTCAGCCTTTCACGCAGTTCCTTGCCGGTCTTGAAGAACGGCACCCATTTCTCCTCGACCTCGACGGATTCGCCTGTGCGCGGGTTGCGGCCAGTGCGGGCGGGCCGGTTCTTCACCGAAAAAGCGCCGAAACCGCGCAGTTCGACCCGGTTGCCCTCGGCAAGCGCGTCGGTGATCTCGTCGAAGATCGCGCCGACGATGTTTTCGACGTCGCGCAGGAAAAGATGCGGATTGCGCGTTGCAATAATCTGCACAAGTTCGGACTTGATCATCAGACGGGTCCCCGTGAAAGCAGTTCGGTCAAAATTATCAGGATGATTTTATTTGCTTTTTTGAGCTGTCCCAAACGGCTTCTCAAGGGTGCCAGACGGAAACGAGACCGTCAAGAAACAAGCGGTCGGCGCCAAGTTCATGGATGACGTCGCCGCCGGAATCCGGCAGGCCGAGCGCGCCGGCGATCGTGCGTGCCATCGCCTTCGAGAACAGGAAGCCGCCGCGCCGTTCGGTGTCCTTCCACTCGACCACCTTGAGCTTGGCATCGACCCCCTTGGTCGCCAGCCAGTCGATCGCCACGGACTCGCCGCCGACGGCGTCGATCAGCCCGTTGGCAACACCCTGGCGGCCGGTGAAGATCGAACCGTCGGCGAGCGCCAGCGCCTGTTCACGGGTCATCTTGCGGCGTTCGGCGACGATGCCGACGAACCAGTCGTAGCTGTCGAGAATGAGCTTGCGGACCATGGCGCGCTCGTCGTCATTGGTCGGCTTGAAGGGCGAGGGCGAGGCCTTCAGCGGCGAGGATTTCACCTCTTCCAGCTTGACGCCGAGCTTGTCCATCAGGCCGCTGACGTCAGGATACTGGATCAGCACGCCGATCGAGCCGACGATCGAGGTCTTGCGGGCGACAATATGGTCGGCGGCGCTTGCAATCATGTAGCCCGCCGATGCAGCGAGCGTGCCGACCTCGGCCACGACCGGCTTGTCGGCGGCCAGCTTGCGCACCTCCTCGTAGATGGACTCTCCACCGACGGTGGTGCCGCCAGGCGAGTCGATCGCCAGGATCACGCCTTTGACCTGCGACGACTGGCGGATGGTCTCCAGCCGCTTGATCAGTTCGTCGTCCTCGGTGATCGTGCCCTCGATCCTGACCTTGGCGATATGGTCGACGGCGGAGCCGCCAAAATCGCCGCGATAGAACCATGCCGACAGCGCAATCACCCCGAGTGCGACGATGCCCATGGCCGCGACACGCCAGAAAGTCAGCTTGCGCCGCAAGCGGCGGCGGTCGATCAGGTCGTCGGCTCTCAATGCCATCGTCAGCCTCACAGTCAGCGGGAAGACACGCTTTTAGACCATGATGTCCCCATCGGGAAGCAGTTCCGTCCCGCAGATGGCGCGGCAATCCGCGCGAGGGTCGTTGTACTGTCAGTTTTGTGACTGGCCTGGGTGAGGGACGCAAGGTAAGGGGGAAGAACTTCGGTGATGAAAAAAGACGCACGAACGTCAATTTCTGCTATGAAGCTCTGGCTGTTGTGCTGACCCGGGTTTCGTTGGTGCAACGGCAGCTGTCACATTTTTGCGGTTTTCGTCGGCTTGTGCTTGCTTGAGGGCGCTGGCGTCCCACCTATAGGCGGTGCCCCAGGGGCAGGGTTTTAGAAGAAAGCAGTCATGTTAGCGCGACCGAATGAACCGACCAGCCCGGAGACGGAGTTGGCTCCCCCGGCGGATGGCTGGACGCGGGGCGAGGCGTTCGACCGCGCCCAGCGTCATTCGCGCCGCGTCCGCGTGCTCAAATTCGCCGTGCCCTTGGCCGCGGCGTTGATCGCGGTCGCCTTTCCCGTCTATTCCTATCTTGCCGCGCCGGTCTCCGTCGCGGTGCAGACGGAAGGAACCGCCTTTTCCAACGGCAAGCTGGTGATGGCCAATCCTAAGCTCAACGGGTTCACCAAGCTGAAGCAGCCCTATTCGATGACGGCGTTGCGCGCGATACAGGACGTCAGCACGCAAGGCATCATCGAGCTCGAAGGCATAGACGCCAAGGTGCCGATCGCTCCCGACAATGTCGCGGCAATACAAGCCTCGCGCGGTACCTATGATCGCGACGGCAATACGATGAAGCTGAACAGCGACGTTACGATCACAACGACGGACGGCCTGCAAGCCAAGTTCAAATCGGTCTTCCTCGACATGGGCAAAGGCACTATGAAGACGGATGATCCGGTCGATGTCAGCCGTGGCGGATCGCAGATCACGGCGGCTTCCATGTCGGTCCAGGACAATGGCAAGATCCTGGTGTTCGAGAACAAAGTACGTGTCAACATCGATCCCGCCGTTCTGAAGGCGGCTGAGGCAAAGGGCGAAGAAGCGAATGTGGCTCAATAGTTCGACACGGCTTGTGGCCGCAACCTCGGCGCTGTTCCTGCTCGGTCTGGCGCCGTCGCTGGCCCAGTCCGGGGCAACCAGCCAGGTGTCGGGTCTCAAACTGGCCGGTGACAAGCCGATCCAGATCGAAAGCGACAAGCTGGAGGTCCACCAGGCAGACAGTGTCGCCATCTTCACGGGCAACGTCACCGTCGTCCAGGGGCCGACGCTGATGAAGGCCGGCAAGATGATGGTCTATTACGTCAAGGATCCCAATGCGGGCGCCAAGGGCGCTGAAGCCGCCGGGGCGGCGGCCATGACCGGTTCGGCCAACATCGACCACCTGGAAATCTCCGACAAGGTCTACATCAAGTCGGATCAGCAGGTCGCCACCGGCGATCAGGGCAGCTTCGACATGAAGAGCCAGGTTCTGGTGCTTTCCGGCAAGAAGGTCGTCCTGTCGCAAAACGACAACGTCCTGGTTGGCTGCAAGCTCACCGTGCAGATGAAGAGCGGGCTGGCCCAGGTCGATCCGTGCGCCGGCCAGCGTGTCCAGATGTCGATCACACCGCCGCCGAAATCGGGAGCGACGAACCCCTGATGGCCAGCCTGTCATCGCTGACGGCGCGTCTTCCGGGACGCGTCGCGGGCAAGGTTTCGGCTCCGGCCACGGTCACCGTCGACAAGGCGAAGTTCAAGGGAACCTTGATCGCCAAGGGCCTGACCAAGAGCTACAAGGGCCGCAAGGTCGTCAGCGGCGTGACGCTCGGTGTGCGCGCCGGCGAGGCCGTCGGGCTGCTCGGCCCCAACGGTGCCGGCAAGACGACCTGTTTCTACATGGTTACCGGCCTGGTGCCGGTGGATGAAGGCACGATCGAAATCGACGGCTTCGACGTCACCTCGATGCCGATGTACCGCCGCGCGCGCCTGGGCATCGGCTATCTGCCCCAGGAGGCCTCGATCTTCCGCGGCCTCAATGTCGAACAGAACATCCGCGCCGTGCTCGAAGTGGTCGAAAAGGACCGCAAGGTGCGCGAGCGCAACCTCGACGAATTGCTCGAGGAGTTTCACATCAGCCATTTGCGCAAGGCGCCGTCCATGTCGCTCTCCGGCGGCGAGCGGCGGCGCCTGGAAATCGCGCGCGCGCTGGCGACACGTCCGGCCTACATGCTGCTCGACGAGCCCTTTGCCGGCATCGACCCGATCGCCGTCGCCGATATCCAGCAACTGGTGCGTCATCTGACGGCACGCGGCATCGGTGTTCTCATCACCGACCACAATGTGCGCGAGACGCTCGGCCTGATCGACCGAGCCTATATCATCCATGCCGGCCAGGTGCTGACCCATGGGCGCGCCGACGAAGTGGTGGCAAATCCCGACGTGCGGCGACTTTATCTCGGCGAGGGTTTCACGCTCTGAGGGTTTTGCCGTCGGGGGCGGCGCGCCGCCCCCACCCTCGTTCTTCAAGCGGTCCGGACGGAAACCGTTTTCACCCGCCTTCTCGAACTGCTTTCGCTGTGAAATTTGTTTCCTGATACGATCTTTTTGCGCGCGACGGCCGGTTTGTCCGTGATTTTGCTCCGGGATAACGCTCCGGTAAGCGGGTTTTGCTAGGGTTTGCCTTGACAAGCAAAAGCTGGGCCAGTTTTTATGCCCGCCTTGAAATTCATTCCGGAAGTCCGGACGCGTTCAGGAGGCGTTTGAAACCAGGCCATGGCATTGGCGGCGAAACTACAGCTTCGACAGTCGCAGTCGCTGGTGATGACGCCGCAGCTGATGCAGTCGATTCGGCTGCTGCAGTTCACCCATGCCGAGCTCGAGCACTTCATCGACGAGGAGATCGAGCGCAATCCGCTCCTGGAGCGTGCCGAGCCGCAGGACGACGCCGCGAGCGACCAGGCGCAGAAGCTCGACGCGGAGCCGCAAGCGGCGGCCGATGGCGACTGGTTCGAGAACGAGACGGAATGGAGTGCCGAGGCGATCTCGGACAAGCTCGATACGTCCCTGGAAAACCTGTTCCCCGACGATCCCGGCACCAGCGAGCGGCTCGGACCCGACCTGACGGCGCAATGGAAATCGGCTTCGGGCGGTGTTTCG
This sequence comes from Mesorhizobium sp. B2-3-4, assembly GCF_006442315.1. Lineage (GTDB taxonomy): Bacteria > Pseudomonadota > Alphaproteobacteria > Rhizobiales > Rhizobiaceae > Mesorhizobium. Next base: position 141,585 of record NZ_VFVY01000018.1, read on the forward strand.
GGTAGTGGCGGCTCCTCGTCCGAGGGCCTCGATGCCGGCGACATGGCGGCAAGCGCGATCACGCTGCGTGACCATGTCGGTGAGCAGATAGCGCTCGCCTTCACCAATCCGGCGGCGCGGCTGATTGCCGGCGAACTGGCCGACGGCCTCGACGAGACCGGCTATCTCAGGGCTGATATCGCCGAAATCGCCGCGCGCCTGGGCACCGACGCCGAGGCCGTGCGCAAGGTGTTGGCCATATGCCAGACCTTCGAGCCGGCCGGCCTGTTCGCGCGCGATCTCGCCGAATGCCTTTCGCTGCAGCTTGCGGTCCGCGACCGGCTCGACCCGGCGATGGAGGCCCTGATCGCCAATCTGGAACTCCTGGCGCGGCGCGATTTCCAGACGCTGAAGCGGCTCTGCGGCGTCGACGAGGAGGATCTGCTCGACATGCTGGCCGAGATCCGGGCGCTTGATCCGCGGCCGGGCATGGCGTTTTCAGGCGGCGCCAGCGACGCCATCGTCGCCGATGTCGAGGTCCGCGCGGCCAATGACGGCAGCTGGACCGTCGAACTCAACGCCGAAACGCTGCCGCGCGTGCTGGTCGATCATATCTATTTCGCCCAGGTCTCGCCGCACGCGAAGAACCAGGCCGAAAAGGATTTCCTGGCCGAATGCCTGCAGAACGCCAACTGGCTGACGCGCAGCCTCGATCAGCGGGCGAAGACGATCCTCAAAGTGGCCTCGGAAATCGTGCGCCAGCAGGATGCTTTCCTGGTCCATGGCGTGCGCCATCTCAAGCCGCTCAACCTGCGCACCGTGGCCGACGCCATCGGCATGCACGAATCGACCGTCAGCCGGGTCACCGCGAACAAATACATGCTCACTCCGCGCGGCGTGTTCGAACTGCGCTATTTCTTCACCGCCTCGATCGCGGCCTCGGGCGGCGGCGACGCGCATTCCTCGGAAGCGGTGCGCGACCGTATCAAGCAAATGATCGACGAGGAAAAGCCCGTCGATGTGCTCTCTGACGATGCCATCGTCGACATGCTGCGGGAAAGCGGCGTCGATATCGCCCGGCGCACGGTCGCCAAGTACCGGGAAGGCATGAATATTCCCTCGTCGGTGCAGCGCCGGCGCGAGAAACGGGCGCTGGCCAGCGCCGGCCGCTAGGCGCTCGACGATTTTCCACAGCTTTCGAGCTTCATTGACAAGCCGCGGTGAAGTGGCTAGAAGCCCGCCCGCATGAGACGGGCTGATGCCCGCTAGCGGATGGTCCGTCACGACAATGGCCTCGGGATGGTCAAGAAGGCGGCTTGTGATCAACCGGAAAGTTTGGATTTAAATCGGCGCCAGTGACGCCGCAAAGCTTGTGCGCACGGACCACGAGTATAAACTCGGGCGAGTTTGAAGCCTGAGCAAGGAAGGTCAGTTTTCAGATGAATCTGCGCATATCGGGAAAACACATGGATATCGGCGATGCGTTCCGCACACGCATCAACGATCGTGTCGGCGAAGCGATCGGCAAATATTTCGACAGAGGCTTCGCGGGGCACGTCACCGTCATCAAATCGGGGTCGCGTTATTCGGCCGACTGCATGATCCGGCTCGATTCCGGCGCCTCACTGCAGGCCACCGGCGATGCCCAGGATCCGACGCTCGCCTTCGAGACCGCCGCCGATCGGCTGGAAACCCGGCTTCGGCGCTACAAGCGCCGCCTCAAGTCGCACAATTCGGGCAATGGCAATGGTGAATTGACCGACATCGCCTATACCGTGATGGCGCCGCTTGCCGATGACGACGAGGAAATCCCGGAGGATTTCGCGCCCGCCATCGTTGCCGAATCGACCATGACGCTGAAGACCATGTCGGTGGCCTCGGCCGTCATCGAGCTCGATACCAAGGATACTCCGGTGTTCGTTTTCCGCAACGCCGGAACCGATCATCTCAACATCGTCTATCGCCGGCCCGACGGAAATATCGGCTGGATCGACCCGTCCACGACCAAAGTCGCACAGGGATAAAAGCCAGCCGCACGAGGGGTGGGGACTGGCGCGGCAGGCGAACAAGGATTTTCAAGCATGGATCTGAGCGATCTTATCAGCGTTCCGGCGATTTTGCCGGCGTTGAAGGCGAACTCCAAAAAGCAGCTTCTGCAATTGCTGTCCGAGCGGGCAGCCGGAATCTCGGGCATTCCGGAGAGGGAAGTTTTCGACACCATCCTGCAGCGCGAGCGTCTGGGCTCCACCGGAGTCGGCAATGGCATCGCCATCCCGCACGGCAAGCTGGCGGGCGTGAAGCGCATCGCCGGCGTTTTCGCCCGGCTGGAAACGCCGGTCGATTTCGAATCGCTGGACGACCAACCGGTCGATCTGGTGTTCCTGCTGCTGGCGCCGGAAGGGGCGGGTGCCGATCACCTAAAGGCCCTGTCGCGCATCGCGCGCGTGCTGCGCGACGCCGACACGGTAGCCAAGATCAGGGGAACGCGTGATGCGGCCGCGATCCACGCGCTTTTGTCGGACACACAGGCCTCGCACGCCGCCTGAAGTCCCATTTTTGAAATATCGCTTCGAGGGCCGCCACAAGCGGCCCTTTTTTGTTCAACCCGCCAACCGCGTTTAATGAATGGCGACGGTGGTCAGGTCGTTTTCCATGGCGCCGGCCAAGGCGCGGTCACGCGCATCGGACAGCAGGATCGGCTGGCCGTTGGCGGCAAACAGGGCCCACAGCTCCATGCCGGGGGCGATTTCGCCGATGTTGGGAAAGCGGCCGAGCAGGTCGTCGCTCGAGACCTTGCGCAGGTAAGCGACCGAGCCTTCGCCGAGATGGGCGAATTCGCCGCTGGTCATGGTGATGGTTTCGTCAGTTCTGGTCATTTCAAGCCTCCTTGGCGCGAGACGCCGCCCTTGTCCTGGGCAACAAGCCATCCCGCATGAGAGCCATCGGCAAAGATCAGTCTTTCACCGATATGTTTATTTTCCGTACCAGCCGTTCGGACTCCGGCCGATCGAGGTCGATCGACAACAGGCCGTTCTTCAGTTCCGCCGCAATCACACGCATGCCGTCGGCCAGCACGAAGCAGCGCTGGAACTGGCGCGCGGCGATGCCGCGGTGGAGGAACTCGCGCTCGGTGTCGTCGGTCTGGCGGCCGCGCACGACCAGCTGGTTTTCCTCCGTGGTCACATCGAGATCGCTTTCGGCGAAACCGGCGACGGCCAGCGTGATACGCAACCTTTCGGCCTTGCCGTCGGCGCCGCTCAGGCGCTCGATGTTGTAGGGAGGGTAGCTGTCGCCGGACTTCGCCAAGCGCTCCAACGTCTTTTCCATGGCGTCGAAACCCAGGAGAAGCGGGCTGGAGAAGGGCGTCATTCGGCTCATGTTACACTGTCCTCTCAAGAGCGACATAAACTGGAAAAACCCTGATGGCATTTTTCCCGATGGTCTTGATATGGTCCGCCCCGCGACCAAGTTCAAGCCACCAGAAGACCCGCCCGAAGAGACCCGGCCTTGGACTCACAGGAATAACCAAAAAGGATCAGGTCGTGGACTCACAGGAATAATCGACATGGCGCTTGAAACGGCGCTCGGATGCAAGGAGAAGCGCCAAGGTCGTCCTCCAGGCCTGCGCCCGGTCCGGTGAACTCACGGCCAGCCAAACAAGGAATTGAAATGCCCCAATCCCGCAAGATCATCATCGATACCGATCCCGGCCAGGACGACGCCGTCGCCATTCTTTTGGCGCTCGGCAGCAGCGAACTGGAGATCGTCGGCATTACCGCCGTCGCCGGCAACGTGCCGCTGAAATTGACCCAGAACAACGCCCGCAAGATCTGCGAACTGGCCGGCAGGCCCGATGTCAAGGTTTATGCCGGTGCCATCCGTCCGTTGGCGCGCGAACTGGTCACCGCCGAGGAGGTGCACGGCAAGACAGGCTTGAACGGACCGGATCTGCCCGAACCGACGATGAAGCTGCAGGACCAATATGCCGTCGATTTCATCGTCGAAACGCTGATGAGGGAGGAGAGCGGCACCATCACGCTATGCCCGCTCGGGCCGCTCACCAACATCGCGCTGGCGCTGATCCGCGAGCCCAGGATTGCGCCGCGCATCAAGGAAATCGTGTTGATGGGCGGAGGCTTCTTCGAGGGCGGCAATGTGACGCCCACGGCCGAATTCAACATCTATGTCGATCCGCATGCGGCTGACGTCGTCTTCCGGTCGGGCATCCCGATCGTGATGATGCCGCTCGATGTGACCCACAAGGCGCTCACCACCGCCAAGCGCATCAAGGCCTTCCGGGATCTCGGCACCAAGGTCGGCGTCGCGATCGCCGAGATGCTGGAATTCTTCGAGCGCTACGACGAAGGCAAATACGGCACCGACGGCGGGCCGCTGCATGACCCCTGCGTCATCGCCTATCTGCTGAAGCCGGAGCTGTTCAAGGGTCGCCACTGCAACGTCACCGTCGAGACCGCCTCGGAGCTGACCATGGGCATGACGGTGGTCGACTGGTGGGGCGTCACCAAGCGGGAGAAGAATGCCATGGTGATGCGCGACATCGACCATGACGGGTTCTTCGCGCTGCTGGTGGAGAGGGCGGGGCGGCTCTAAGGGCTCTTATGCCTTCTCCCACGAGGGGAGAAGGCAAGGGTTGCCGTCACTTCGACCGCGAAAACGCCAGCCACAGGCCGCCGCCGATCATGAAGCTGCCGCTGATCCTGGACAGGAGCTTGACGCGGCTGGCCGACAGCATGCGGCCGGCGCGGCCGGCGGCGAGCGCATAGGTCGAATCCGACATCGCGGCGAAGATCATGGCGGTGAGGCCCATGACGACGATCTGCAGCGAGTAGTTGCCTTGCGGCGAAATGAACTGCGGAAAGAAGGCGCCGAAGAAGATCAGCGTCTTGGGATTGCTCAGCGCCACGGCCAAGCCCTGCAGGAAGAAGCCGCCGCGCGGCTTTCTCGCTGTCCCATCGGCATTCAGCGTGCCCTTGGAGCGAAACATCTGCACGCCCATCCAGATCAGGTAGGCGGCGCCGATGAGCCGCACCCATTCGAACCAGTGGCCCATGCCCGATATCAGCGTGTTGAGGCCGATGCCGACGATGGCGATCATGACGGCAAGGCCAGCCTGCGTGCCGGCGACATTGGCGAGGCCGGCGCGGGAGCCGTGGCGGATGCTGTTGGCGATGATCAGCGTGACGGTCGGCCCCGGCACCAGGATGATGACGATGCAGGCAAGAACATAGGCGGCGTAGAGTTCCAGCGACATGATTTTTCCCTCGGGCGCGCCGTCGATGCCGCGCGGCTTCGGGCAATCAATGCATGCCGGCCATGACGATGCAAGCCGGCAAGCGCAATGGCGGGAGGCGTCCGGCTCAGGCGCCCACCGGCCATGGCAGCGTCGTCTCATAGGCGGCCGCGGCCTTCAGCACGGCGAGGTCGCCGCGTGGGCGGCCGATGAGCTGCATGCCCATCGGCCGGCCGCTGGCGTCGAAGCCGGCCGGCACATTGACGGCCGGGCAGCCGCCCAGGGTGGCGTAAGCCGAAACCTGCATCCAGCGGTGATAGCTGTCCATCGCCCGCCCGGCGACCTCGCGTGGCCAGTGGGTACCGGTGTCGAAGGGAAAGACCTGGGCGGTCGGCAGCGCGATGAGGTCGAAGCGGTCGAAGATCGACAGCAACGTCCGGTGCCAGGAAGTGCGGACGACCGAGGCGGCCCGAAACTGCGGCGCCGTCAGCCGCATCGCCTGTTCTACTTCCCAGATGGCTTCCGGCTTGAGCAGGTCGCGCTTCACCGGGTCGTCGTAATGGACCTTCAGAGCGCAGCCGCTGCTGGCCTGGCGCAACGTCACGAAGGCCTGCCAGAGTGCCTCGAAATCGAATTCCGGACGCAAGGGCTCGGTCTGGAAGGATATATCAGCGAACCGGCCGAGCGAGGCCTCGCACAGATCGAGGATCCCGGCTTCGATCGGCAGATGGCCGCCGAGATCGCCAAGCCAGGCGATGCGGCCGCCAGTCGCCGCTGTCGCCAAGCCTTCGAGGAACGAGCCCGGTTTCTCGTAGGAGAGGGGCGCTTGCGGGTGGTAACCCGCCTGCACGTCGAGCAGCAGCGCCATGTCGGCGACGCTGCGGCCCATCGGCCCCTCGACGCCCATCTGCGCATGGAAGACCTCGAAGTCGGGGCCGCCGGGCACGAGCCCCTGCGAGGGCCGAAAGCCGTAGACATTGTTCCACGCCGCCGGGTTGCGGAGCGAGCCGCCGAAATCGCTGCCGTCGGCGATCGGCACCATATCCAGCGCCAGCGCCACCGCCGCGCCGCCGCTCGAGCCGCCGGCGGTGAGCCCGGGGTCGAACGCGTTCAGCGTCGGTCCGAACACATTGTTGTAGGTGTTGGAGCCCAGCCCGAACTCAGGAACGTTGGTCTTGCCGATGATGATGGCGCCTGCCTTGCGGATGCGCTCGACGAAGAAGTCGTCTTCCTGCGGCACGAAGTCGGCGAAGATCGGCGAGCCGAACGAAGTTTTCAGGCCGGTGGTCGAGGCGAGATCCTTGATGGCGATCGGCAGGCCGAACAGCGGGCCGGTTTGCGCCCCCGACCGCAGCCCGGCATCGGCGGCGTCGGCCTCGCGCAGGATGTCGGCGCGGTCGCGCAAAGAGATGATGGCGTTGACCAGCGGGTTGACCGCTTCGATACGGTCGAGGAACGCCGTCACCACCTCTCGCACGGAGAGTTTCTCGCGGCGGATCGCGTCGGCGAGTTCGACAGCCGACAGGCGGCAGATGCCGCTGGCCGCGGGTACGGTGTGCTTGGTGCGCGGGCGCATCATCTTAACGGGCCCCTTGCACGGCCTTGTCGACATCCCCTGCCAATGGGATCGCCGGCTGGGCGCCGGACTTGAGGCAAGCCAGCGATCCGGCGGCACCGGCACGCGCGAGTGCCTGTTCGAGCGCGAGGCCCGAAGACAGGCCGGCAGCGAAATAGCCGCAGAATGTGTCTCCGGCGCCGACCGTGTCGACCGGCGTGATCTTCAACGCAGGAACTGTCAGGAAATCGTTCGGTGTCGCCGCCATCACGCCGTCGCCACCCAGTGTGACGACGATAGTACGGCCAGTTTTCGCGGCAAAGTCGCGCATGCGTGCCGCGCGGTCGCGGCCTTGCAGGGCAAGCGCCTCGCCATAGAGGTCGAATTCGGTCTCGTTGGCGACCGCATAGTCAGCCTTGGCGAGGAAGGCGGCCGCCTCGCCATGAAAGGGGGCGGTGTTGAGGACAGTGACCGCGCCGGCCGCCCTTGCCTGGTCGAGGGCGGCATCGACCGTCGCGAGCGGAATTTCATGCTGCAGCAGCACGACGTCGCCCTTTTTCAGAAAAGCCTTGGAGAGGTCGCCGGGCAGCACGGAAGCGTTGGCGCCGGGCACGACGGCGATGATGTTTTCGCCGTCGTCGCCGACCATGATCAGCGCGGTGCCGGTCGAGGCGAAGGTTTCCCCCACGCCCGAAAGATCGACCTTTGCCTCGCGCAGCAATGCCAGTGCCTCGGTGGCGAAATTGTCCTTGCCGACGGCGCCGACCATGCGCACCGGCGCGCCGGCCCGTGCGGCGGCCAGTGCCTGGTTGGCGCCCTTGCCGCCGGGCGCGGTGGCGAAGCCTGAGCCGCTTACCGTTTCACCAGGGCTCGGCAAGCGGTCTACCCTGGCGATAAGGTCGAGGTTGATCGAGCCGACAACGATAATCACGCAAGGCCTCCTGCCAATACAAACTCAAAGTGTTCGGGTGTCGCCTGGTGCATCCAGACAAATGCACTTCGTTCCGATCGCGCGGGAAGCTAACCTGTAAGGGCGCGGCTTGCCAGACCACGCCAATAGTCCAGCCGGTTTTGTTGGCCTATTCACAGCGCACGGTGACCGTGCCCTGATAATTGCCGGCAGGAAAGATACCGCTGGATTTGGTGGCGGTCAGATCGACCTGCATGGGGTGGGTGCCGTTGACAATCCTTTGCGGCACGCTGCCATTGTTGTCGACCCCCGAACCGTCGAGGCGGAAGACCGAAGCGAAGGTCACGTTGGTGCCGCCGCCGCTCGGCGCCGACGAGAATGCGGCAGGCGCCGGCGCTGAAACAGAATAACAGTCGAGCAGGTTAAGGAGCGAGCACAGCAGGGAGCTTGCCACCACGGTGGCGCTGGCGCTGGATCCGCCGGCCTGCTTCGACCCCAACACGCTGATGGCCGGATTCGGGGTCATCGTGCCCGACGCGCCGACCATGATCGTGCATGTGCCGATGATTGCCGTCTGCGCGGGCAGGCAAAAGCCGGCAAGCGTTGCCATCGCAAGCAGAACGCTGCTATTTCTTCTTCTTTCTCTTGCCATCGGCATTTCCGGTCCTGATGCTCCAGCCTTCGTTGGCCCATCCGGGTGACGCGGCCGTGGGTGGCGTGGGAGCGCTCGTGGCCATGCTCGCCGTCTGGCCGTCGGCACCGATGCCCATCTTGAGGAGTTTCAACTCCAGCTGCAGGCGCTCGACCTCGAGCTCGTAGAGGCGGCTGCAATCGAGGCGCTTGGGCGTGCGCCCGATCGGGATCACCACGCGGCCATAGGTGGCGACGTCGTTGTTGGACTGGTTGTTGCCTCTGATCACGCCGAGGTCGACATAGGCGCCGCTGCCCGATACGGCGGAGCGGCAGGTGGTCCCGTCCGAGGCGTGGACCTCGTCTTGCCCCTGCGGCAATGTCACGCCGGGCAGGTTGAAGCCGCTTTCATTCTGATTGAGGTTGTAGACGTCCTCGGCCACGACGGGGGAAATCCCGTTCGCCACCGCCACAAGCACGACCGTCAGAACTTGCGGTGCCCAAAAAACTTTCCGCATATCTGTGCCCTTATCTGCGTCTGTTGATTGGGAAAGGGGATGCTCTCGGTACAGATACGCACTTTACGCTCGGCGGCGCCGTCGAAGGGCACGACCACGAGGACGGGGCGGGAGGCCTGGGCAGCCAATTGGAACGTGCCCGGAGCGATCCTGGCATTCACGGGCTGAAAATCCTGATCGTAGACGTGGATCTCGACCTTGATCTTCTGGTCGTAAGGGTTGGCGGGGAATACGCGGACCGCGAAGACATCGGTGAAGCTGTTGACCTCGCCGCGCATCGGCGACATCGACTGTGCCTCGGCGGCAATGGTTGGCAGGCCGACAGCCAGAGCCGTGGCCAGGATTCGTGCATATTTCAAGGATACCTCCTTCGCGCGGCCTATTCGCAGCGCAGTGTGACCGTCGCCTGATAGTTTCCGGAGGCGAAGCGGTTGCTGCCGCCCTTGGTGCCGGCCAGGTGAACCGAGACCAGATCGGCGCCGGGGATGGTCAGGGCGGTGGCTGCCCCCGTCTCCGCGATCGTATGGGCGCCGCTGGTCGAGTAGGTCGGCGTCCAGGTGGTGGCCGTGCTGTCGGCGGCCGGCGCGGTGGTGGTGGTCACGGGATCGACGCTGAGTGAAACACCGCCAGTGGTGGTGAGCGTGACTGTTCCAGCCGAGCCGCCGCTGTTGTGCGAGCTCAACGATTGGAGATCGGGACTGACCGTCATCGTGCCGTTGGTGGCGACAACGAGCGTGCAGGTCGCGGTGACCGTGCCGTTGAAAATGACATTCTGTGTCGTGGCCATCGCGGCGTGATCCAGGCACGCAACCAGCAAGGCCGCACCGAAAGCGGTGCGAAACAACTTCATCGAAACCCTCCTATTAAGTCGGATTGCCCGAATTAACAGGGGTATGATCGTTCTATCATGGTTAATTTAGCGTAAACTTAAGTAATTCGCCGAAACAACATCAATGAACAAACCGACGGTTGTCCTCGGTTGTATCGAGAAACTTACTGAATAACTCGTGCTAATACTTATGAGAACGAACATTCATATTTTTACCCGATCGTATACTGGAAAATCGAGATTCTACGGTGAAATCTGCCCCGCTTCCCAGCCCAGTATGGCGCGTTTGCGGGTCAAGCCCCAGTGATAGCCGGTGAGGTCGCCTGATTTGCCGATGGCGCGATGGCAAGGCACCACGAAAGAGAGCGGGTTGGCGCCGTTGGCGGCGCCCACCGCGCGGCTGGCGCTCGGCGCGCCGATGCTGGCGGCGATCGAGGAATAGGTGCGGGCCTTGCCCATCGGTATCTGCAGCAGGGCTTCCCAGACGCGGACCTGGAAGTCGGTGCCGATCATGACGACGTGCAAGGGCTGGTCGGCGCGCCACAGCGTCGGATCGAAGATGCGCGCGGCGTAGGGGCCTGTCGTTTCCCTGTCCTCGACATAGTGGGCGTTGGGCCAGCGCCACGACATGTCGGCGAAGGCGGCGCGCTCCTCGCCGGCATCGCAGAAGGCGAGGCCGGCAAGCCCGCGGTCGGTGGCCATGATCAGGGCGGTGCCGAACGGGGATGGGTGGTAGCCGTAGCGGATGGTGAGGCCGGCGCCGCGCGTCTTGTAGTCGCCCGGCGACATCGCCTCATGGGTGACGAACAGGTCGTGCAACCGGCCGGGGCCGGACATGCCCAGTTCGAACGAGGTTTCGAGTAGCGGCATGCCGGAATCGAGCAGCCTGCGCGCATGGTCCAGCGTCACCGCCTGCAGGAATGCCTTGGGCGACAGGCCGGCCCAGCGGGTGAAGAGTTTCTGCAGGCCGGTCGGCGTCTCGCCGACCTCTTCGGCCAGTTCTTCCAGCGACGGCTGGTCGCGATAGTCGAGGCTGATCTTCTCGATGGCGCGGCGCACGATTTCGTAGTCGCTGCCCTCGGGCGTGATGTCCTTCTTGAGGATTGCCGTCTGTGTGCTCATGGAACCTGTCTCCTTGGCTGAAATATCGCCCCTTGGGGCGCCGATCGCCACCCGAAACTTGCCTTCTCGGCCCGCCTGCCCAGATAGAGCTGGGGATTCGAGCCCGGGAGCTGCCAATGGCTGGCGAAAAAGTGCGTCTGACGGGGGCAAGGGAGACCTTGCTGATGACCCTCTATGGCAAGGCACTGGAGAGCCGGATGCCGCATTCGCTGCTCGGGGATCATTTCGCCGACGAGGCGCTGCGCAAGATCGACTATGACTTCGCCAGGCTGAGGGTCGACGAAAATCTCGGCATCGGCCTGGCGATCCGGGCCAAGACCCTGGACGTCCGTGTCGAGGATTTTCTGGCCAGAAATCCTGGCGCCATCGTGCTGCATCTGGGCTGTGGGGTCGATACGCGCATCTTCCGTGTCGATCCGCCGCCAGGGGTGGACTGGTTCGATGTCGATTATCCCGAGGTCATCGAGCTCAGGCGCAAACTCTACCCTTCGCGCGACCACTATCATCTCGTGGCTTCGTCGGTGACCGAGCCTGCGTGGCTGGCAGCGGTGCCCCGCAATCGGCCGGCGATGGTGGTGGCGGAAGGATTGACGCCCTATCTCCCCGCCGACGAGGGGCTGCGCCTGCTTTCACGGCTGGCCTCGCATCTTGCCGGCGGCGAACTGATGTTCGACGCCTACAGCCGTTTCGGGCTGACGCTGCTCCGGTTCAATCCGACCATCAAGGCGACGGGCGCCGAGGTTCACTGGGCGATCGAAGATCCGCATGAACTGGAACGGGCGGTTCCGAAGCTGCGTTTCATCGAGGACATTTCCGCCTACAAGCCTGAACATGCCGCCCGCATGGGCTGGTCCGCCAAGCTGTTCGTTCGCCTTTGGAAACATGTTCCGGCGTTGCGCAAGGTCGGCCGGCTGCTGCGTTATCGCTTCTGAGACGGCCTGTCCTTGACACAATTGCGGAGGGCAAGCGCTCCACGATTTTCCTGGAATTGATCAGCGCGCCTTGGCGGTCGCCAGAGCGCGCGAGAAGGCGGTGGCAAAGCTCTCGCGGGACTCGGGGTCGAGGAAGCCGCCGATCGGGACGTTCTGGCCCTGTGCTTCCACGGTCATCCTGGTGATGCCGATCTCGGCGTGACGGGCGACCGAAAACCGTGCCCAGAACGGATTGAAGCGGTGCGCTTCCGATTGTCCCGAAGGGGCCGTCTTGCGAATGTCGAGGCTGGTGCGCGAGACCGATACTTCCTCGCGGGCTCGGGCGGCCCGATAATTGACGCGGAAGGCGATGTAGACGGCGACCACGTCGAGGCCGAAGAATCCGAACACCGGCCAGGCGCCGCGCGACAGGAAAAATGCGCCCGTCACCAGCCAGCCGAACATCAGCGCGCCCATCAAGATCAGGAAGCCCGTCCTGCCCAACGACCGGTGCGGTGTCAGCAAGGCGTGGAAGAAAGGCTCGTCGGCCTGAAACGAGGCGTTTGTGTCGCTCATGACAGGCTATTATAGGAGGGAAATGGCCAGCCCCAAGTCCAAAGATTCTTCCCTGCCTAAAAGTGAACCCTTGCTTGGGCGGCGCGACGGCTCGAACGCAAAACCACGTCCCAGACCGGCGCGGTCCAGGTCACGCTACAGCCCGGCGGAAGTGCGCGAGATATTCCGGCGCTTTTCGGTGCAGCGGCCGGAGCCGAAAGGCGAACTCGAACATGTCAACGCCTTCACGCTCTTGGTGGCGGTGGTGCTTTCGGCGCAAGCAACCGATGCCGGCGTCAACAAGGCGACGCGCGCGCTGTTCAAGATTGCCGATACGCCGAGCAAGATGCTGGCGCTGGGTGAGGCCGAAGTCGGCGACCATATCCGGACCATCGGGCTCTGGCGCAACAAGGCCAAGAACGTCATCGCCCTATCGCAGGCGCTGATCCGCGACCATGGCGGCGAGGTGCCCGATAACCGCGATGAACTGGTCAAGCTGCCGGGTGTCGGGCGCAAGACCGCCAATGTCGTGCTCAACATGGCCTTCGGCCAGCACACGATGGCGGTCGACACGCATATCTTGCGCATCGGCAACCGGCTCGGCCTGGCGCCCGGCAAGACCCCCGAACAGGTCGAGCAGGGGCTGCTGAAGATCATCCCGGATGAATATATGCGCCACGCGCATCACTGGCTGATCCTGCACGGCCGCTATGTCTGCAAGGCGCGCAAGCCGGATTGCCCGGCCTGCGTTATCGCCGATATCTGCAAGGCGGAGGTGAAGACGACCAGCATTCCGGCGCCGCTGGTGCCGATCGCTCCGCTCGAAACGGCGGTCGCCGAAGATCAGATACCGTAGCCGCGCGCCATCGCCGCGGCGAAGACCGGGATCAGCAGGAAGACGGCTCCCTCGGCGCGGACATAGGTCCTGACCGAAGCCAGTTCGGCCGCAGGCACGGCAAAGGCGGGATTGGTGCTGGCCTGCCTGTTCCAGGAGATGAACCGCACGGTCGGGATGATCGACAGCAGCCCGACGACGCCGAACGCCGCCATCTTGGCCCAGAACACCCAGTTGTAGACATAGAATTCCCAGCCCTTGAGCCCCCAGAAGACGCGGCCGATGCCGACGATGATGATGAGCGCGGCGATGATGCCATAGTGGCGGTCGATGCCGGCAAGCCGCTTGAGCGTCGCGGAGGGCAGGTCGCCGCGGATCAGCACGAATTCGGCGCCGATGATGCCGGCTAGCGAGAACACCAGCAAATGGTGGATGATGGCGAGCACGAGGTCGGTGGTGTCCATGCAGGTTTTCCCCGTATCAGCGGCGCCCGCCGGCGCCTCAAGATTTGACGTGCTGAATCAGTCCGCTTCGAAAATAACACCGCCGCGCAAGAATCCCATAGCGCGGCGCGGATGTCGTGAGGGCTGGCGGCCCTTGCGCTTCGTCCTGGATGACGGTCCCAGGTTCCCTGGCTCTTGCCCTGCGCCTGCGATTTGATAACCGCGGGCTGTAAAGCGAGGCAGATCCAATGAACACGACGCAAGCGACCACGGCTCCGGTCATGGAGACGCCGCGAACCATCCTGCGGGCACACAGGATCGGCGATTTCGATTCCTATGCGACGATGTGGGCCGACCCGGTCGTCACCCGCTTCATAGGCGGCAAGCCGCGCACGCGCGAGGAAAGCTGGATGCGGTTTTTGCGCCATGCCGGCCTCTGGTCGCTGCTCGGCTACGGGTTCTGGGCCATCGAGGAGAAGTCGACCGGCCGCTTTGTCGGCGAAGCCGGTTTTCACGATCTGAAGCGCGACATGCAGCCATCGATCGAAGGCATTCCTGAGGCGGGATGGGCGCTTGCGCCGGCCGTGCACGGGGCGGGCCTGGCCACCGAGGTCGTCGCCTGTGTCCTGGCATGGGGCGACGAGACGTTCGGGCGCGTCAGAACCGTCTGCATCATCGATCCCGAGAATACCGCCTCACTGAACGTCGCAACGAAATGCGGCTACCGGGAAGTGGTGCGCACCCTCTATCACGATGCTCTGACGATCCTGCTGGAGCGGCTGTCCTGAAGATCTAGCCGGCCTTGCGGCGCAGCTTGCCGGCCACGTCGGCCCACGGGTCCGCGACAGTCGGTGCTGCGGGGCCGGCTGTTTGGCACAGCAACACCGTCGAGGCGTCAAAAGGCTGCGGCCTGGCAATCCCATAGCCCTGGGCGTAGTCGACGCCGATCTTCTTCAAGGCGGTGGCGATGTCGTCGCTTTCGACGAACTCGGCAATGGTGCGCTTGCCCATGACCTTGCCGATATGGTGGATCATCTCGACCATGGCACGGTCGATGCGGTCGTCCAGCATGTCCTTGACGAAGCCGCCGTCGATCTTGAGGTAGTCGACCGGCAGGTGCTTCAGATAGGCGAAGGACGACATGCCGGAGCCGAAATCGTCGAGTGCGAATCGGCAGCCCAGGCCGCGCAGGTCGGCGATGAAGCGCATGGCGCTGGTGAGATTGGCGATGGCGCTGGTTTCGGTAATCTCCAGGCAGATCATGGCCGGCGAAATGCCATGGACGAGGAACTGCTCGCGCAGGAAGCCGAGAAATGTCTCGTCGCCGAACGTCGCTCCGGAAAGGTTTATGGCGCATGTGGCGATCGGCGCCATGCGCCGGTCGGCTTGCCGCGCGGCCAGGGTGCGGAACGTATTGCGCACCACCCAACGGTCGATCGACGGCATCAGGCCGTAGCGTTCGGCGGCCGGAATGAAGCTCTGCGGGGTGACGAAGCCGCCATCCTCGTCGGTCAACCGCAGCAGGATCTCGATATGCGCTCCCGCCTCGGCGACGTCATCGCCAAGCGGCCGGATCTCCTGGGCATGCAGCCTGAAGCGATTGTCCTCGAGCGCGGCGTGGAGGCGTTGCACCCAGGCCATCTCGCCGAAGCGCTCGCGCAGGTCCATGTCGCCGTCGCTGTGGATCTGGACGCGATTGCGGCCTTTCTCCTTGGCCATGTAACAGGCAACATCGGCGGCGCGCAGCGCCTCCTCGATCGTCATATGTGCATTGGCGATCTGCACCATGCCGATACTGACGCTGGTGTTGAAGGGCCTGCCATCCCAGGCAAAATGCATATCCTGCACGGCCGCGCGCAGCCGTTCGGCGATGTCGGCGGCATTGTCTGGCTCGCAATCGATCAGCAGCACGCCGAACTCGTCGCCGCCCAAGCGGGCCAGCACGTCGCCCGGCCGCAATTCGCCGGCCAGCAGCGCCGAAATCCGGCGCAGCAGCTCGTCGCCCGCGGCATGGCCGCAGGTATCGTTGACCAGCTTGAACTGGTCGAGATCGAGATACATCAGGGCATGCTGCCGGGCTTGCCCCTGCAATTCGATGATCATCCGCTCCAGCCGGCTCTCGAAATCACGCCGGTTGGCAAGCCCGGTCAGCGCATCGTGCGAGGCTTGCCATGAAAGCCGCTCGATATAGTCCTCCTCCCGCGTCATGTCGTGGAAGGCGAGCACCGCGCCGACGACCTCACCTGCAACGAGCAGCGGCGCGCCGGTCAGCGCGACCGGGACGACGGAGCCATCCGGCCGCTGCAGCAGTTGCGGGCGGGCGCTGGAACGGCGTGGCTCGCCGGCCAGGAGGCGTTCGATCAAGCGCGGCTCTTCAACGCTGGTGTCCTTGTCCACCAGGCGAAACAGCGACGGCAGCGGCTTGCCCTTGGCCAGGCCGAACGGGCAGGCCAGCAATTTCTCGGCGACCGCGTTCATGTAGTCCAGGCGCCCGTCGGGGCCGGTGCTGACCACCGCCTGGCCGATAGAGGCCAGCGTGATCTGGGCGCGCTCGCGCTCGGCATTGAGCGCCATCTGGAAGGCCTGGCGCTGCGCCAGGAGTTTGCGGGTGCGCCAGACGGCGAGCAAGATCAGCAGGGCGGCGGTGACGAGATTGGCTGATGTGAGCAGCATCTTGATGAAGCGCGACCCTTCCCCGAGACTGTCCGAGAAGGCCTTGGAAAGCGGGCTGATCTGGCGGTCGAGCTGGCGGATCTCGGTTTTCCAGGCGTCGGTCTCGGCCGAGGATGCCGGGCCGTTGCCCAGCTTGTCATGCATCGTGTCGCCGAGCTGCTGTATGGCCAGGATCATGGTATCGGCCGCCGTCCAGTGCCGAATGGCTGCGTCGAGATAGCTGAAGCTGCGGAAGTTCTGGAACAGCCAGATCAGCCCGTCGACGTCGTCCGGATGGTTTCTGCCCTGCAGAAAGCCGGCCCGGGCGGCCTGAGTGTCGGGTTCGGGTTGATCGAGGGCGAGCCGGGCCGACCGATCGGCCAGTGGAACGGCGATCGCCTTACGATATTCGTCGAAGAATTCCTTATTGCCGGTATCGGCATAAAGGCTGAGGAAATAGATGGCGTGCTTTTGCCCCTTCGACCACTGGCTTTCGCCGCCGACATAGGCGCGGACCGCCGAGAGCGTATAGAGGCTCAGGCTGGCCACCAGGGCCTGAACGAGGACCACGGCGATAAACGGCCACACAAGCCCGAGAAGACGGGGGCTTGTGCCCATCGACGACAGCTTCATCGAATTCATGGACGTGCCATGATCCTGTCAGCGCGCCTGTCCGGCTGTTTCATCCGCCGGTTGAGACGATGTTGTTCCCTCATGTCGCTCGCATGGCGACTGCAATCCGGTTATCACGAGGGGCTTAACAGTAAATAAATAGCTCCGTTTTCGCAGAGGCATTTTCTTGCCGTGAAAGACCGAATATTACGCAGCGGCAAGTAATGACCGCAAGTTGAATCGGTTTGTATTCAAAATCCAACGGTTGTTTTCCCGGAGTCGTAAACGGGAAGCTAGGGCAGAACCTCCGCGGCGAGAATTGCCTGATCCAGCATGGAGGCATCCTCGCCGAAGGCGCGGGTGGCGCGGGCCGCGGCCTCGAGCAATGGGCGCTTCATGCCCTGAAGGAAGGCCGCGTCGACGCGCGTGCTTGGACCAGCCAGCGTCAACGCGCCGAGCAGGACGCGTCCCGGTCCGAAGACCGGCGCCGACACGCCTGCCGTCTCCGGGTCGCGATCGCCCACGGCGAGGCAAGTGCAGGTCTTGCGGATCGTTTCGTAGGGCTCGCCCGGCTGGCCGGAAAAAGCCGCCAGCACGCGTCCGCCCGAGCCGGCCAGCAGGGGCAATACGTCGCCCTCGCGGATCGTGTAGCGGATCGGATGTTTGGATTCGACGCGGTAGAGGCAAGTTCGGACGTCGCCCGAGCGGACGTAGAAGGCAACGCTTTCCCAGCTCTTCTCGGAAAGATCGCGCATGATCGGCAGCAGGATGTCGACCGCGACGACCGAGCGCTGGTAGAGCGCGCCCAGCCTGAAGGCAGCCGGCCCGACGCGGTAGCGCCCGTCGTCCAGGCGCGCGAGCAATTGTCCGCGCAGCAGCGAATTGGCAAGCCGCAGGATCGTGCTTTTGTAAAGACCGGTGCGTGTCGCGATTTCAGCCAGGCTGAGCGAGCGGTCGGCCGTGGTGAAGGCATCGAGGATGGCGATCGCCCGGTCCAGTGCGGCGACACCTTCGGCGGATGTCCGCCGGTTTGTCGCATCGCTCGATTTGCCCGGTAAGTCCATTGCGGTTCCCAGTTCGGAAAAACCCGATCGGAGCCACTCTGTCGCGCCGCTTTATCGTTCTGTCCAGCAGAATTTCGTTCCCGTTGACAGAACTCCGCAAAATCTGCTTGAACTCGATCACGGGTCTGTGATCAGGCGCGTTTTTGGCGGGCACCGGAGGAGGTGTCGTGATCTGGAGGAATCCCATGCTGAACAGACGCAGATTTTTGATGAGCACGGCCGCCGCTGGCGCTGCCGGCCTCACAGGACTTAATCTCACGCCCGCCTTCGCGGAAGGCGCTCCGCAGATACAGGTCTTCGTACCGGCGGCGCCTGGTGGCGGCTGGGACCAGACGGCGCGCACGATGGATCAGGTGCTGCGGTCAGAGAAGCTGATCTCCGGCTCGCAGATCACCAATGTCGGCGGCGCCGGCGGCACCGTGGGTCTGCCGCAGTTCATCAGCCAGTGGAACGGCAAGGGCAATTCGCTGATGGTCGCCGGCATGGTGATGGTGGGTGCCATCATCGCCAACAAGGCGGCCAACAATCTGACCCAGGTTACTCCGATCGCCCGTCTCACCGGTGAGTTCGAAGCGCTGGTGGTGCCGGCGGATTCGCCGTTCAAGACGGCCGCGGATTTCGTCGCGGCGCTCAAGGCCGATCCGACGAAGGTTCCCGTCGCGGGCGGCTCCGCCGGGGGCTCCGACCACATCCTGTTCGGCCTGATCGCCAAGACGGTCGGCGTGCCTGCTCCGAGCCTCTCCTATGTTCCCTTCGCCGGCGGCGGCGAGGCCCTGTCGGCGTTGCTGGGCAACCAGGTGGCGGCCGGCATCTCCGGCTTCGGCGAGTTTTCCGAACAGGTGAAGGCCGGTGCGCTGAGGCTGCTCGCCATTTCGGCTGACAAGCGTCAGGACGGCATCGACGCGCCGACGCTCAAGGAAGCCGGCATCGATGTGGAACTGTTCAACTGGCGCGGCGTCTTCGCGCCCCCCGGCGTATCCGACGCCGACAAGGCGGCGATGATCGCGCTGGTCGAGACCATGGCCAAGAGTGATGCCTGGGCCGCGGAATGCAAGAACCGCAACTGGACGCCCATCCTGCTCACCGGTGACGATTATGCGAAATTCGTCACCGAGGATTCGGCGCGCATCGAGGCCATCCTCAAGGATCTGGGCCTCGCCTGATTTTCCCCAAGGGGGCGGCTCGAGCCGCCCCCTTATTCCAGCCGGCCGCAGGAGAGGCGATCGGTCCACAGATGAAGGTGCGGCGAAGGCTGCTGATGGATGTCGGCCGCCTTGGCCAGCCATAACGGGGAGGACGTTCATGAGCACCACCAACCAGCAGGCCGCGCCGCCACGCCTTGCCGTACCCGAACTGTTGATCGGCATTGGTCTTCTGGCCTGCGCCGGAGCCGTCGCATGGCAGACGCTGGCGATCCCGGTATCGCCGCTCTATTCCAAGGTCGGCCCGACCGTCTTTCCCTATCTGACCATGGCTGGCCTGATCGTGCTTTCCCTGCTGCTCATCCTGGCAGCATTGCGCGGCGGCTGGCAGCCGGAGGAGGAAAAGGAAACGCCGACCGACTGGAAGGCCCTTGGCTTCGTCGTCATCGGCCTCTTGGCCAATCTGCTGCTCATCCAGCCGCTCGGCTTCACGGCGGCATCGGTCATCATGTTCGTTCTCGTCTGCTACGGCTTCGGCAGCAGGCACACGCTGCGCGACGTGTTTACCGGCCTGGTCCTGGCGCTGGCGGCTTATTTCGGTTTTGCCAAGGCGCTGGGTGTCAACATCGGTGCCGGTTTTGTCGAGAACCAGTTGAACACGGTGATCGACGCCTTCTCCACAACGCTGGGAGGCTGAGACCATGGAAACCCTCGGCCATCTCGCGCATGGTTTTGCGGTCGCGTTCTCACCGACCAATCTGTTGTGGTGCCTGCTCGGCACCACGCTCGGCACGGCCATCGGCGTGCTGCCCGGCCTTGGGCCGGCGCTGACCATCGCGCTCCTCCTGCCGATCACTTACCAGGTGGCGCCGGAGGCGTCCTTCATCCTGTTCGCCGGCATTTATTACGGCGCCATGTATGGCGGCTCGACGACGTCGATCCTGCTCAACACGCCGGGCGAGAGCGCAACCATCGTGACCGCGCTGGAGGGCAACAAGATGGCCCGGTCCGGCCGCGGGGGTGCGGCGCTCGCCACCTCGGCGATCGGCTCCTTCGTCGCCGGCACCATCGGCACCCTGGGCGTCGCCTTCCTCGCGCCCGTGGTGGTCAAGTTCGCGCTGGCCTTCGGCCCGGCGGAGTATTTCTCGCTGATGGTGCTTGCCTTCATCACGGTTTCGGCGGTGCTTGGCTCGTCATCGGTCCGAGGTCTGACCAGCCTGTTTGCCGGCTTCGTAATCGGCATGATCGGCGTCGATCTGCAGACGGGCCAGCCGCGCTTCACTTTCGGCATGACCGAATTGCTCGACGGCGTCGACGTCATCATCGCAGCCGTCGGCCTGTTCGCCGTCGGCGAGACGCTCTACATGGCCTCGCGCCGCTATGCCGGCAAGGACGAGATCGTGCCGCTGAGGGGGTCGCTCTACATGACGGCGGCCGAATGGGGCCGCTCCTGGAAGGCCTGGCTGCGGGGCGCGGCGATCGGCTTTCCGATCGGCGCCATGCCGGCCGGCGGCGCCGAAATCCCGACCTTTCTGTCCTATGCCATCGAAAAGAAGCTGTCGAAGCACAAGGAGGAGTTCGGCACGGTTGGCGCCATCGAAGGGGTTGCCGGCCCGGAGGCCGCCAACAATGCGTCGGCCGCCGGTGTGCTGGTGCCGATGCTGACGCTTGGCTTGCCGACCTCGGCGACGGCGGCGATCATGCTGTCGGCCTTCCAGAGCTACGGCATCAATCCCGGCCCGCTGCTCCTGACGACGCAGGCCAATCTGGTATGGGGCCTGATCGCCAGCCTGTTCATCGCCAACGTCATCCTGGTCATTCTCAACCTGCCCCTGATCGGTTTGTGGGTGCGGCTCTTGAAAATTCCAGCGCCGCAGCTTTATGCCGGGATTCTGGTGTTCGCCACTGTCGGCACCTACGGCATTTCGCAGTCGCCGATCGATCTCGTCATCCTCTATCTCCTGGGGGCGGCGGGCTTCCTGATGCGGCGCTTCGATTTTCCGACCGCGCCCGTCATCATCGGCATGATCCTGGGGCCGCTCGCCGAAACCCAGTTCCGCCGGGCGATGACCATCTCGAACGGCGACTGGTCGGTGTTCTATAAGCATCCGCTGTCGCTGACCCTGCTGACGCTCGCCTTCATCGGCCTGGTCGGCCCGCATATCTGGGCCTTCATCGAGCATCGCCGGCGGCGCGGGCCCGAACATGTGCCAGGCGATGCCTGAGCGATTTGAGACGATATGACCGACCTGCTTTCCGGTATTCGCGTCCTCGACCTCACCAATGTGCTCGCCGGGCCTTACTGCGCCTATCAGCTGGCCTTGCTGGGGGCCGACGTGATCAAGGTCGAGGCGCCGAGGGGTGGCGACCTGGCACGCCAGCTCGGCGGCTCGCCCAAGCTCAACGGCGCCGGCATGGGCGCGTCGTTCCTGGCCCAGAACGCCGGCAAACGATCGGTCATGCTCGACCTCAAGCAGGAGACGGACCGCGAGCGCTTTCTCGATCTGGTCGCCAGCGCAGATGCCTTGGTCGAGAACTTTCGTCCCGGCGTGATGGATCGGCTCGGCCTCGGTTACATCAAGCTCAAGGCGGTGCGGCCCGGCCTCGTCTATTGCGCGATATCGGGCTTCGGCCAGAGCGGGCCGATGCGCGACAATCCCGCCTATGACCAGATCATCCAGGGCCTTTCCGGGATCATGAGCATCACCGGAACGCCGGAAACGGCGCCGTTGCGCGTCGGCTATCCCGTTGCCGACACGCTGGGTGGCCTGGTCGGGGCGTTTTCCATCGCGGCGGCGCTGGTCAAGCAGAAAGCATCGGGCGAGGGGGCGTTTCTCGACGTGTCGATGCTCGAATGCACGCTTTCCGCGCTTGGCTGGCCCGTCTCCAACTATCTGACGGCAGGGGTCGACCCCAAGCCGATGGGCAACGAGAACATGACGGCGGCGCCTTCCGGCGCGTTCCGCACCGGCGACGGGCTGCTCAACATCGCCGCCAACAAGCAGGAGCAGTTCGTGACGCTGTGCCGGCTCATCGGACGGGAGGACCTGTCGGCGGATCCGCGCTTTGCCGAGCGCGAGACGCGCAAGAAGAACCGCGCGGCGCTGAAGGTCGAAATCGAGGAGGCGCTGGCGAGCGCTCCCGCCGCGGCGTGGGAGAAGACGCTCAATCGAGCCGGCGTGCCGGCGGGCAGGGTCCTGACGATCCCGCAGGTGCTGGCTGAACCGCAAGTGCTCGAACGCCAGGTGACGGCTCGCTTCGAGGACGTGGCCGGCATGGACGGACCGCTCACCGTTCTGCGCGGCGGATTCATGGTCGACGGCGCCGCGCCGCTGCCGACGCGGCCACCGCCGGTGCTGGGCGAACATATGGAGGAAGTGTTCGCCGACCTGCCGCCGCGCGCCAAGGCAAAGGCCAGGGCATGAGCGACGCGGAGAAGAGAACCGGCCGCGAGCGCGGCGAGGAATGGTGGCGCACCGGCATCATCGAGATGAGCCCCGGCATGATCCGGCTGCGCGGCTACGAAATCCAGGATCTGATCGGTCGCGTCAGCTTCCCCGCGATGATCTGGCTGATGCTGCGTGGCGAGCTGCCCAGCGAGGACCAGGCCGCACTGCTCGGTATCGCGCTGGGCGCGGCCGTCGATCACGGGCCGCAGGCGCCGTCGATCGCCATTGCCCGCATGGCGGCAACCTGTGGTGTCGGCATCAACAGCGCCATGGCTTCGGCCATCAACGTGCTTGGCGACGTGCATGGCGGCGCGGGCGAGCAGGCGCTGTCTTTCTATGGCGAGATTGCGGTGGCGCTCGACGGTGGCATGAGCCTCGGTGAAGCGGTCTCGACAAGGCTCGACCGGTTCTTCGCCGAAGAGAAGGGCTATGTGCCGGGCCTCGGCCATCGTTTCCATCCGGTCGATCCGCGCGCCCCGCGCCTGCTCGAACTGACCCGCGATTTTGCCGCGCGGGGTGTCGTCAATGGACGGTTCGCCGACATCGCCGAGGCCGTCGAGGTGGAGGTGGCGCGGCGCAAGGGCAAGAAAATCCCGCTCAACATCGATGGCGCCACCGCCGTCATCTACGGCGAACTCGGTTTTCCCCCACCCCTGACGCGCGGGCTCTTCGTGCTGTCGCGTTCCGTCGGCATACTGGCGCATGCCTGGGAACAGTCCCAGCAGACCGAGCGGAACAAGGGGCCGCTGCCGCGCGAATGGCTCTGGGCCTATGGCGGCCCGCCGGCGCGGCCGTTTCCCGAAGACGATGGTACGGGCAACTGAGGCCTATGCCTGCCCGACAGGCGCGGGTTCCGGCAGCTTCAGGGTCTTCACCAGCGTCGAGAGGTCGGGCTCGTCGATGAGCATCGCGGCATCGGCCGGCGCCAGCCATGCCCGCTGCCGCCGCTTGGCTTCCTGCCAGTCGGCAAGCTCCTGCGTCACTTCGAGCAGATAAACGACGACGTCGACGCGGACAAAGCGGCTGGCCAGCCGTTTCCAATAGGAATAGTTGCCTGCCGGCTGTTTGAGCGTCTTGCCGAGCACGCCAGCTTCCTCCTGCGCCTCGATGGTCGCGGCCTTGCGTCCGCTCTTGCCCTTCATCGGCCAGCCCTTGGGTACGATGAAACGCCTCGTCGTCCTCGACGTGACCAGCATCACCTCGATATCGCCGCGCGGGTCCAGCCGAAAGGGAATAGCCGCCACCTGGCGGATTCTTTCGCCTTTCATGGCCTTGCGCACGGCCTTTTTCTTGGTTGCGGTCATTGGCGAAAATCCAGTCGGTGCAATGCCCCTTAGCGTGATGCGGCGCCTTTGCAAAACGCAAACTGCCGCAGGGATACCCAAAGGCCCCTATCATGTAAGTCGGCTAAATAAAAGCGGAACTGCGCCGGTCAGCGGCAGGTGCTTACGGCAGTGCTTCCGATTATCTGAGTCTGGCAGCTCGGCCTGACCTGCGGAACGACAGGCGGCGGCTGTTGGACGATGACGCGATCCTGCGCCCGGTACTGCTGTTGCTGCTGTTGAAATTGCTGGCGTTGAACCCGGTTCTGCAAGGCCTGCAGATCGTTCTGCTGCACGAATGCGTTGTTTCGGGTAGTCGGAATGAGCACCTGTGCGGCAACCGGCGATGCGAGGTCGACCGAAGCCGCCCCGGCCAGCACAGCCAACACCAGAATCATCGATGAACGAGGCCCGTACATCAGCCCATTCCTGCAAAAAAGAACCCAATCACCTCCGCTATATAGGGCGTTTGTCCCGATATGCCATGGCAGGAACGTCGATCGCTCTACGTAACCGCGCCCGTGTACTGATGCAGTCACGCGGCCCGACCGCAGATTGCCGTCATATGACGACTATGAATAGCAAGCGGGTTTGGTCAGTGTCCCTTACGTAAGTTTTCGGTTCCTTCTGCTGTAAGTTAATGTATCCTAATTGAGTCAGCGCTCCATAAGTGGGACTGCGGGTTGCTGACCTCGATGCATTGAACCTTATTGCAGAATGCCAGCATTTTATTGCGTGGACTGACCACGGCGGGGGTGCCTGACTCGAGGAGGGATTGGGAGCGCCTGCCTAACGGGGGGTAAGTGCATGGCTTTGTTTTCAAAGCGCTCTTTCGAGCGCGAGGATTTCGACGGCGAAGCGGCCGAGCGCCGCTCCGGGACGTCGATTTTGGTGGGAAGCCAACTCCCCCCGGCTGTCGAATCCTTCACGCCCGGAAACCCCCGTCTGGCGGTTATGGCAGCGCGGCTGACCTTGCTGCTGGGCGCCACCGCACTGAGCAGCCTTGTCCTTCTGCACACCAGTCCGGTCCACGCGCAGGTCGTCATCAACAATGATGGTGCACCTGGAGACAACGGCGCCAATGTCATCGGCGATGCCGATGCCGATGACGGCCATCCCCCGACCGGACCGGTCAATCACACCAACAATGATCCGCAATCGAGCGTCGGCAGTGCTTTCGTCGGCAGCGCCGTTGGCGGCAAGGGCGGCGATGGCGGTTCTACCGTCGAGCCGACCATTGTTCCGCCGTTTTTCGAGGTCGATGGCGGCGACGGCGGCAACGGCGCCAAGGGTGGCGTCGTCGACATCACGAATACGGCCCAGTTGCAGACCTCCGGCGGTTCCGCCAGCGGCATGGTTGCGAATGCAAGCGGCGGCAATGGCGGCAATGGCGGCTTCGCCTTCCACCTGCTTTTGATCGACGGCGGCACCGGTGGCAGGGGCGGAGACGGCGGGACCGCCACCGTCACGACGACATCGACCAGCAACATCACAACAACGGCAAACCTGGCGAATGGCATTACAGTCAATGCCAGTGGCGGCAATGGCGGCAATGGCGGCACCGCGGTCGGCGGCATCGGATCCGGTAATGGCGGTGACGGCGGGTCGGGCGGCAATGGCGGCACAGCGTCGGCTGACAATGCAGGCGACATCCATACGCAGGGTAGTTTCGCGAAAGGTATCCTGGTTCGCTCGGCTGGCGGTTCCGGCGGTGACGGAGCGCAGGGAACCGGACTTATCAATGGTGGCGGCGGCAATGGCGGTGTCCCGACCGTCGGCGGCACAGCGGATGGCACGAATTCCGGCAACATCACCACGCTGGGCGACTTCGCCAGCGGCATGGTTGTCCAGTCGGTCGGCGGCGGTGGTGGCGACGGCGGCGGGGCTTTCGGCTTTTTCGGCGGCGGCGGTTCGGGCCAGGACGGCAACAATGGCAATACAGCCACCGGCACCAACACCGGTTCCATCACCACCAATGGTGTCGGCGCCATTGGCATGCTGGTCGAATCGGTTGGCGGCGGCGGCGGTGACGGCGGCGGCGCTATCGGATCGATCGCCCTTGGCGGCTCCGGCGGCGGTGGTGGCAAAGGCGGCAGTGTCTTCGGCAATCTCGGCGGCTCTATCAAGACCGGCGCCGACGGCAGCGGCGACGGCGCGATCGGCATCGTCATCCAGTCGATCGGCGGCGGCGGCGGCAATGGCGGTTTCGCCATCGCCGGCGGTCCAGTCGTCGCAGTCGGCGTCGGTGGTTCCGGCGGCGCGGCCAGCAATGGTGGCGATGTCAATGTCCAGCAAGCCGCCGGCGGTCCAACGGTCGAGACCAGTGGAACCTCGGCCATCGGCATACTGACGCAATCGGTGGGCGGCGGCGGCGGCAATGGCGGCGGCAGCTACACCGTCAGCGGCGCGGTTTCGGCCTCGATCGGCGGCAAGGGCGGCGCGGGCGGCGCCGGTGGCAACGTCATCTACAATGTCGGCACCTCGCATGTGACGACACATGGCACCGATTCGACCGGTATCCTGACCCAGTCGGTCGGCGGCGGCGGCGGCAATGGCGGCTTTGCACTGTCGAACACCGCGATTGATTCGGTCGCTGTCGGTGGCGAAGGCGGACCGGGCGGCAAGGGCGGCACGG
>NZ_VFVY01000019.1 GCF_006442315.1 Mesorhizobium sp. B2-3-4
AACCATCGAGGCAGCCGAATGCAGGAACTATTTCGAAAACGCTGGTTACGTTTCCGTCAAAACATGAAACGCTCTAGTCCTCAGGCGGCGAGCTTGGTGCGCGCCGGCAAGAAGGGAATCCGGCGGCGCGGCAACGTCGGCGCCAGGTCGAACACTCCGCGATAAAGACGATCCAGCAATACTTTGCGATCGCGCAAGGGCTCCAGTTCGCTCCAGCTCAGCACGTCGCCGACGCGAACGTCGATCGCCTTGCCGGACAGCCGCGCGAACTCGCGGATGAGCATTGAAAGGCGCAGCGTCAGCGAAGCCTTGCCGACGAACTTTGCCACGCGGCCGTCGCGCTCGGCCATGTTCATCGGCCCGCTGACCAGGTGGAACAACCTGCCATTCTGCCCGGAAAAATGCATCGGAATGACCGACGCCTTGGCGTCCTGGACCAGGCGCGCCGGAAACATTTTCCAGGGCAGGTCGCGCGCCCGGCCAAAACCCTTGGGCGCGGTGGCGACGCCGCCGGCCGGAAACACCACGATGGTGACGCCCTCTTTCAAAAGCCGCACCGCCTCGTGGCGCACGGCCATGTTGTTCTTCAGCGCGTCCTTGGTTTCGGAAAAATCGATCGGCAGCGAATAGGGTTCCATCTCGCGGATCTTGAGCAGATCCTTGTGGATCATCACCCGGAATGGCCGCCCCATCTGCTCGACCAGCGACAGCACGGCAATACCGTCGCCAATGCCAAACGGATGGTTGGCGACAATCACCAGCGGTGTGTCGGGCAACCGCGCCGGGGGCCACTGGTCGGGGCTCTGTACACGCACGTCGATGAGTTCGAGCATGCGGCTGAAGATACGCTCGCCCGTCGGCACCACCTGGCGGCGCCAGAAATCATAGAGCGCGGCAAAGCGGTCGCGGCCCGACAGGCCCTCGATCGAATGGATGACCCAGCGCGTCAGCGCCGGCTGGCGCGGATTGGCGTAGGAAAGCTCAGGGAATGGTCGTTCGCGCGATTTCAGCTTGAGCATCCGGGTTCGTTACAACGTTGCCGTGACAGGGATATGAAAATGGCGGTGGATCGCTCCACCGCCATTCGGTCGCGAAAATGTCTGATCAGGCAGCGCGCTTGCGCCGGCGATCGGGCGTGACGGCTTCCTCGGTCAGCCGCTCGATCGCGTCGGCTAGGCCGAGCGATTCCTGGTCGCGCGAGCCGAGCCGACGCATGTTCACCGTCTGCTCCTCGGCCTCACGCTTGCCGCAGACGAGGATGACAGGCACCTTGGCCAGCGAGTGCTCGCGGACCTTGTAGTTGATCTTCTCGTTGCGCAGGTCGGCTTCCGCCAGCAAGCCGGCGGCTTTCAGCTTCGCCACCACCTCGTTGGCATAGTCGTCGGCGTCCGAGGTGATCGTCGCCACCACCACCTGCAGCGGCGCGAACCACAGCGGGAAATGGCCGGAATAGTTCTCGATCAGGATGCCGAGGAACCGCTCCATCGAACCGCAGATGGCGCGGTGCACCATGACCGGCTGCTTCTTTTCCGAATCCGAGCCGATGTAGAAGGCGCCGAAACGCTCCGGCAGGTTGAAGTCGACCTGCGTCGTCCCGCACTGCCATTCGCGGCCGATCGCATCCTTCAGCACATATTCGAATTTCGGCCCGTAGAAGGCGCCCTCGCCCGGGTTGATCGAGGTCTTGATGCGGTTGCCGGACCTCGTCCTGATCGTTTCCAGCACGGCACCCATGATCGCCTCGGCATGATCCCAGGCCTCATCCGTGCCGACGCGCTTTTCGGGCCGTGTCGACAGTTTGACTCTGATTTCGTCGAAACCGAAATCGGCATAGGTCGACAGGATCAGATCGTTGATGCGCAGGCATTCCGACGCCAGTTGCTCCTCGGTGCAGAAGATATGGGCATCGTCCTGCGTGAAGCCGCGCACGCGCATCAGCCCGTGCAGCGCGCCCGACGGTTCGTAGCGATGCACATTGCCGAATTCAGCAAGCTTCACCGGCAGGTCGCGATAGGATTTCAGCCCATGCTTGAAAATCTGCACGTGACCCGGGCAGTTCATCGGCTTCAGTGCGAAGATGCGGTCGTCATCGGTTTCATCGCCGGCGACTGTCACCTTGAACATGGCGTCGCGATACCAGCCCCAGTGGCCCGAGGTCTCCCACAGGCTCTTGTCGAGCACCTGGGGCGCGTTGACCTCCTGATAGCCCTGCTCGTCGAGCCGGCGGCGCATGTAGTTGACCAGGTTCTGGAACATCTTCCAGCCCTTGGCGTGCCAGAAGACGACACCCGGCCCCTCTTCCTGGAAGTGGAACAGGTCCATCTCGCGGCCGAGCTTACGGTGGTCGCGCTTCTCGGCCTCCTCCAGCATCGTCTGGTAGGCTTCGAGCTGCGCCTGGTCGGCCCAGGCCGTGCCGTAGATGCGCGTCAGCATCGGATTGTTCGAATCGCCGCGCCAGTATGCGCCGGCCACCTTCATCAGCTTGAAGGCGTTGCCGATCTGGCCCGTCGAGGCCATATGCGGTCCACGGCAGAGATCGAACCAGTCGCCCTGGGCGTAGATCTTGAGATCCTGGTCCTCGGGAATGGCGTCGATCAGTTCAAGCTTGTAGCGCTCGCCCTTCTCGGCGAAGACTTGTCTGGCCTTGTCGCGCGACCAGACTTCCTTGGTGAACGGCTTGTTGCGCGCGATGATCTCGCGCATCTTCTTCTCGATCATCGGGAAATCGTCCGGCGTGAACGGCTCGTTGCGGGCGAAGTCGTAATAGAATCCGTTCTCGATCACCGGCCCGATGGTCACCTGCGTTCCCGGCCATATCTCCTGCACCGCTTCGGCCAGCACGTGCGCGGTATCGTGGCGGATAAGCTCAAGCGCGCGCGCATCGTCGCGGGTGATAATCTCGACCTTGCCGGACTTGCCCAGCGGATCACTGAGATCGCGCACGGTGCCGTCGATGGCATAGGCCACGGCCTTCTTGGCCAGCGACTTCGAGATCGATTCGGCGAGGCCGGCGCCGGTCATCGCAGCGTCGTAGTCGCGTACAGAGCCATCGGGAAATGTCAGGGAAACGGAATTCAGCATGGTTATCTCCTATCCAGTCCCGCAAACGAGCGCGGGTGGTTGAATGCATGTCACCCAAAAGTGTGTGGCAGTTTTGGGGTCAAGACATGCATAGGTAAAGCCGGATGCGCCAATCACAGGGACAAACGGCAGCGCGCGGGTTTTAGAGGCACTGCCGGCCGAGGTAAAGAGCGCTGATATCTGGCCGCCAGGAAATATCGCCACGGACGTCGCGGGCTCGTCACCCAGCCCCCGAACATCGCCGCAATAGCCGGGAATTGTCGACATGGAAGACGCTATACCCAGCCGAACCGCCTTCGGCGTCGCACGCATGAGGGCCCTCCATCAGTTTTCGCCGCAGGCAGGCCTGTTTCGCGATCCCTACGCGATCGCGATTCTGGGCGCGTCCGCCCCCGTAGCGCAGGCGCTTGAGCAGGAAGACGAGCGCAGCCGCCGCATGCGCCTGTTCGTTGCGGCGCGGGCTCGCCTGGCGGAGGACTGGCTGGCCGCTGCGGTGCGGCGCGGCGTCCGTCAACTTGTGGTGCTTGGCGCCGGCCTCGACACGTTTTCACTGCGCAACCCATATCCCGACCTGGGAGTGTTCGAAGTCGACCACCCTGCAACGCAGGCCTGGAAGCGCAAATGCATCGCCGATGCCGGTCTCGCCGAGCCACCCGGCACCACATTCGTACCGATCAATTTCGAGCGGCAAAGCCTGTCCCAAGAACTGGCAATTGCGGGTTTGCAAACGACCTGGCCGAGCGTCTTCATCTGGCTGGGAGTCGTGCCCTACCTGACGAAGGTTGCGATCTTCGACACGCTGTCCTGGATTGCCGGCATCCCTGGTTCGGAGGTCGTATTCGACTATAGCGAACCGGTCGAGAACCGCGACGCCGCCGGACGGGCCGCGCTGGCCTTTCACGCGGCGCGCGTCGCATCTGTCGGGGAACCATGGATCAGCTTCTTTGATCCCGCCGACCTGGCGAAATCGTTGCGCGAGCTCGGCTTCGACGACATCGAAGACCTCGCGAGCGGCGAGATCTTCGATCGCTTCTCCGGCGCGCCACAAGGAACGGCGAAGAATGCCGGTGGCCACATCATCCGGGCACGCCGAAGCGTGTGAAGCAACTCAGGAAACGTGCTTCACGAAGACCGACGTCTCAGTCCACGAGCCCCGGCAGGTCCTTCAGGAATTCGGCGCGCGTCGCCAGACCCTTCGGCAGGTCGGTCCGCTTCGTGTTGACAACCAGCCGGGCGAACACGATCTGGCGCCCGTCTTTCTGTGCCCAGCCGACGAACCAGCCGAGCGAACGCTTGTCCTTGCCGGCCTCGCCGAGCCTGGTGCTGCCGGTCTTGCCCTGGACGGACCAATCGCCAGCCTTGAAGCTCGGCAGGATGGCGCGCGTCATTTCATGCGCCTTCGCCGACACCGGCATCTTGCCGGCAAGCAGCTGGCGCAGGAACGCGACCTGTTCGACCGGCGTGATCTTCAGCGAGGAATTGACCCAGGAGTGCGTCAGCCCATCATCCTTGCCGGGATTGCCTGACACGTCTGAATTGCCGTAGTTGAACTTTGATACATAGCCGGCAAACTTATCGCCGCCGAGCCGGCGGGTGATCTCGCGCGAATACCAGATGATGGAATCACGCTCCCAGATCGTCGGATCGACCGATTTCTGGTCGCGCTTCACCGCCTTGAATTCGGGCTTATAGTCCCATGTCGGCGTATGTTGATCGGCGAGGATGCCGGCATCGTAGCCGATCAGCGCAAGCGGCACCTTGAATGTCGAGGCCGGGCTGAACCGCTGGTCGCAGGTGCCGTCCTGATAAAGCGTCTTGCCGCTCCGGGCATCGGCGATGAGCGTGCATTTTACCTCGCCAAGCGGCGCCGATTGCGCACGCAACGGGAACCCCAGCAGCCAGGCAAGCAGGAACAGGACTCCGGCCAGGATGAAAGGAAGACGGTCGATGTTACGCATGGGATGCTCGCTTCAGATGGGTTCGCGAGCGGGCTTAGCGAGGTCTCTTGTCTCGATTTTGTCTCAAATGCGCAGTTGTTGTGCAGGCTGGCGTTAACCCTACCGGATCATTAACCGGCGCGGCGCGGCCCGCGCTCTCATCCCTGCCCTTCGCTGCTCTTGCGGCCAATCCGCCAGTACCGCCATGGCATGAACCAGGCGTAGCCCGGCGCCAGCAACTCCGGCACGAGATCGACGCCGTGCGTTCCGAACGGACCGCAGCGCAGCACGCGGAACAGGCCCATCCAGCCGCCGGCCCAAAGGCCGTGCCGGGCGATCGCCTCATGCGCGTATTCCGAACAGGTCGGCAAGTGCCGGCAGGAATTGCCGACGAAGCCGGACAGCGTCAGTTGATAAAGCCGCACGAACGACGTGCCGAGCAAGCGGCCGGGCGTCCTGCGCCAGGGGCCAGGCCAGTTGCGGCCGCGCCTCGGCGCCCCGGCTCTATGCGCATGCCCGTGCTCGCCCACTGCGATCTCCGCGTTTCCTGGTGATAGATGTGCGCTTGCACCGGAGAACGCAATGCCGTTCGCCTTGCGGTCACGGACGCGAGCGGCGAAATGGCCGTCGGCCGGCCGAAGGTGCCCGCTGATCAGGGCGGGTCCACTCTTCGTGATGCCTTGCATCGCGTCGTTCGTCGCGCCATTGAAACGTCGCGATCCGCATCACATCACCGAAAATGGTCAGGAACTGGATCATGGCTGGTCTCCTTTGACCTGGATTAGACCGCCGCTGGCCTTCGCCTTCAAACTAGTATAATTTCCGCTTCGGATAATCCTGAGTTATGCGAATGAAGCGTGGACGCCTGCCATTGACGGCACTGAGAAGCTTCGAGGCGGCCGGCCGTCATCTGAGTTTCAGCAAGGCCGCTGAGGAGCTTTTCGTCTCGCAGGCCGCGATCAGCCGGCAGATCCGCGAACTCGAAACTTTCCTGCGCCAGCCGCTTTTCGAACGGCACCATCGCCGCGTGGAACTGACGGATGCGGGCCGCCGGCTGCTTGCTCAACTGGTCAGGAGTTTCGATGCGATCGACAGCCTGCTCGGCGATCTCGTCGCCACGCCGGCACAGTCCGTCGTTCGGGTCAGCGTCGAACCTTCGCTCGCCGCCGTGTGGCTGGTGCCCAGGCTCAACCGGTTCCGGCAATTGCGACCCGATATCGACGTTTCCCTCGAAGTCGACCCAAGGCTGATCGAGTTCCGCGGCGACCAGCCCGAACTCGCCCTGCGCTTCAGCGCGCATGCCACCTCATGGCCGCGCGCCGAGGCCGAGCGGCTGGCCTCGACAGTCGATTCGCCGGTCCTGTCGCCGGTTCTGCTTTCGTCGGGACCGGTCCTCGAGACACCCGCCGACCTTGCCCGCTACACGCTTTTGCATGAGGAGAACCGCCAGGGCTGGGCGCGCTGGTTCGAGGCGGCTGGGGTGCCCGCCGATACCGTGCCCGCGCGCGGCCCGATGCTGGCGGATGCCTCGCTGTCGAAGCAGGCCGCGCTGCTTGGCCACGGCGTGGCGCTGGGCGATCTCCTGCAGATTGGCGAGGAACTGGCGGCCGGAACACTGGTCAAGCCGTTCGACATCGACGTCGCGTCCGGCGCCTATTGGCTGGTGGCCAGGGATTTGCACGATCTCTCTGAACCGGCCGCTGCCTTCGCCGATTGGCTAAGACGCGAATTCGCTGAGAGCAGGCAGATCCTCAAGGCTTCGGCCTGAGCCTCTGCGCTGGCGGGAATGCGCTACTTCTTGTACTTTTCGAGAAGTTTATCGAGGTCCTTGGAGTCGATGGACGGATGCCCCGCCGCCGGGTCTTCTGCCGGGTTGAATGTGAGGACGACAGAGCGCCACAAATCGTAACTGGCCGCATAGGGCACCAGTCCGGGGAACGGCGCGCAACGTGTGATCGCGCGCACGGCAGCCCTTGCAACCTGGTCTCGCGGCGGAGTCACGGGACCGAGAATCCTTGGCGGACCGGCGAGCGATCCGTCCTTGTTCAGGCTGATTTGAACGCGCGCGATGCTTGTGGTGTCTGCAGGCACGTTCCAGCAGCCTTGGATGGCCTTCATCAGATAATCGCCGATATCGCGCGTGACAGCTACGTCGGCCCGGCTCACGCCGCAACTCAAGACGAGCGCGCCGACAAGACTCCAGGCGAATACCAATCCATGGAAAAAACGGGGTCGCGGGCGGCTCCGCATCGCGAAAAGGTGAAATCGCAACGTCACGCCGCTTCTTCGGCGCGTTTCTTCTCGATCTGGCCGATGGCATCGATCACGGCGTCGAAAGTCAGCATGGTCGAGGCATGGCGTGCTTTGTAGTCGCGCACCGGTTCCAGATATTTGAGGTCGGCGAAGCGGCCTTGTGGCGGCTGGCCGTTCTCCTTCAGCATCTTCAGCATGGTCTCGCGCACCGCGCGCAATTCCTCGGCGCTGGCGCCAACGACATGTTGCGCCATGATCGAGGACGATGCCTGGCCGAGCGCGCAGGCCTTCACGTCATGGGCAAAATCTGTGACCACGCCGTCTTCCATCTTGAGGTCGACGGTAACAGTCGAGCCACACAGCTTGGAATGCGCCTTCGCGGTCGCGTCGGGATGATCGAGCCGCCCGATGCGGGCGATGTTTCCGGCAAAACCGAGAATTTTCGCGTTGTAGACGTCGTTGATCATTATTTTCCAATCCGTCGCCGCCAAGCGAACAGCGATTGCCGCTGACGCGTCTTCCTTTCGCTCGCCACGCCCTTATATAATGCTGGCAGTCCGGCATCGACAAGGCGACGAAAACCGCGTGTCCTTGCCAAAATTGTTCACGCCGCTTACGGGGCTGGAAACGGGGCGAGTTTCCGACGCCGAAGGTCGTGGTCCGTTCAACTCGTTCCTCCTGTGAGAGGAACTACGGGAGACGCCTTTTATGGATGCCGTCATCAAGAAACTCATGCCCCAGTCCGCCTATATGGAAAAGCCGGTCACTGACCGTCCGAGCGAAGCCGAGGTCGAGGCCGCCGTGCGCACGCTTTTGCGCTGGACCGGCGACAATCCGGATCGCGAGGGTCTCATCGACACCCCCAAGCGCGTCGCCAAGGCCTACCGTGAAATGTTCGGCGGCTACGACATGTGCCCGGCGGAGGAACTCGGCCGCACCTTCGAGGAGGTTGCTGGCTACGATGATCTGGTCATCGTCAGGGACATCCAGTTCCACTCGCATTGCGAGCACCACATGGTGCCGATCATCGGCAAGGCGCATGTCGGATACCTGCCCGACGGCAAGGTCGTCGGCCTGTCCAAGATCGCACGCGTCGTCGATATCTTCGCCCATCGCCTGCAGACGCAGGAAGCCATGACAGCGCAGATCGCCGGCGTCATCCAGGACGTGCTCAATCCGCGCGGCGTCGCCGTCATGATCGAGGCCGAGCACATGTGCATGGCCATGCGCGGCATCCGCAAGCAGGGTTCAACCACGCTGACCTCGACCTTCACCGGCGTCTTCAAGGACACGCCCGAGGAACAGGTTCGTTTCGTCACCATGGTGCGCGGCGGGGCCTGAAGCCCCTCGCCGGCATCACGGTCAAAAGGAAAATAGACCTGATATGTCGGCACTGGAATTTCCAAAATCTCCCTCGGACAAGAAGATGCTGGAAGATGGCGCGGTGTTCTCGCCGCGCTTCGACGCCGCGGGCCTCGTCACCGTCGTCGTCACCGATGCCGCCGACGGCATGCTGCTGATGGTCGCGCATATGAATGCCCAGGCGCTGGCGCTGACGCTCGAGACGGGCGTCGCGCATTACTGGTCACGCTCGCGCGACATGCTCTGGAAGAAGGGCGAAACCTCGGGCAATCTCCAGCATGTCGTCGAAATGCTCACGGATTGTGACCAGGACGCATTGTGGCTTCGCGTGAAAGTGTTGGGCCACGACGCAACCTGTCACACCGGCCGGCGTTCCTGCTTTTATCGGACGGTGGGGCTGACCGACGGCAAGGCGACCCTTGCCGACGATGGCAGCAAGCCGCTGTTCGATGCGGAAATCACGTATCGGAAGCCATCGTCTTGAACCTTCTGCCTCACACCGACCACTCAGATTCATCATTTCGATACGGCCCATCCGTATATTAGCCGTGGGACAAGGGAGATCGTGATGCTCGAATGGGCGTCATTGCGTAACAGACCAGATGTCAGGGAGGCCAACGGCCTGTCCTCGGCCGGAGGCGCATCCGAAACGAAATCTCCCAGGAAAACAGGTATTTCGCTTGCCTTGGGCGGCGGTTGCGCCAGAGGCTGGGCTCATATCGGCGTGTTGCGCGCGCTCGATGAAGCCGGCATCGAAGTCTCCATGATCGCCGGCACCTCGATCGGCGCCTTGGTCGGCGGCTGTTACCTCGCCGGCAAACTGGATGAGCTGGAAGAGTTCGCCCGCAGCCTTACCAGACGCCGCATCTTCGGCCTGCTCGATCTCAATCTGCGCGGCAGCGGCCTCTTCGGCGGCATGAAACTGGATGCTCGATTGCGCGAGCACGTTGCCGGCGTCCGTTTCGAGGACCTGCCCAAGCCGTTCGTCTGCGTCGCCTCGGAAATCCGCACCGGCCACGAGATCTGGCTGTCGAGCGGCTCCCTCATCACCGCCATGCGTGCATCCTACGCGCTGCCTGGCGTGTTCGAACCGGTCGATTGCAACGGTCGCGTGCTGGTCGATGGCGCGCTGGTCAATCCTGTGCCGGTTTCGGTCTGCCGCGCCTATGAGCAACCGCTCGTCGTGGCGGTCAATCTTCACTACGATCTGTTCGGTCGCGCCGCCGTGATCAAGCACAGTGCCGGCGAGCTGGTCGTCGAAAAGGATGCGCCAAGGCCTGGCCAGGCTGGCGGCGAACACCAGCCGCACCAGACGCGCCTCGGCATCACCGGCGTCATGGTCGAAGCCTTCAATATCATCCAGGACCGTATTTCTCGCGCCAGACTTGCCGGCGATCCGCCAGACATGTCACTGCAGCCCAAGCTCAGCCATATCGGCCTGACCGAATTCCATCGTGCCGACGAGGCGATCCAGCTCGGCTACCAGGCGACGATGGCGCAGATCGGCGAACTGACCCGGCTGCAGACGGTTCTGGCCTGAGCTGGCACTCCCTTCGATAAGGTTTATGCGTTCCGCCCGCAGCGGAGCCACGAAGTATCGTCCCAGTTCCGTCAGCCTCTCGACAAACCGATTGCAAATTGCAATTGGTTATGGTCGTCTGCTGAGAATCGAATGGAGGCACCGATGGCTGAAATAATCTATTCCATGCTGACGTCGCTGGATGGCTATATCGCGCAATCGGACGAGGACATCGGCTTGCCGGTGCCCGAAGCGGAACTGCACCAGCATTTCAACGACATGATGAGAGAGGCCTCCGCCGTGCTCGCCGGACGCCGCATGTACGAGATGATGCGCTTCTGGGACAGCCCTGAGCGCGAGACCGGCGACACCGAGGTCGAGCGGGATTTTGCCCGGGCATGGCGCGAAACACCGAAGATCGTTTTTTCGACCACGCTCCGGCAGGTCGGTCCCAATGCCCGGCTGGTGAGTGGCGACGTCGGCAACACGTTAACAGCTCTCAAGGCACAGGCCGGCGGCCCCGTCATCCTCGGCGGCGCCGATCTTGCCGCCTCCCTGGCGCGCGCCGGCCTCATCGACGAATACCGGCTCTACATGCATCCCGTCGTGCTGGGCGGCGGCAAGCCATATTTTCAGTCCGGCCTCTCGCTGGCGCTGAAACCGCTTGGCACGCAAAGCCTCGCCCAGGGTGTCACGCTGCTGCGTTATGCGCCGGCCGGCTGAATTGCCTGATTACGGTGCGGCTACGCCCGCGCGGCGTCGATGATGCGGAACTGGACCGTGCGGTTGCCATTCCAGTAATTGCCCGACAGTGAGCCGGCGAC
The DNA here is from genome assembly GCF_006442315.1 of Mesorhizobium sp. B2-3-4. Classification (GTDB taxonomy): domain Bacteria; phylum Pseudomonadota; class Alphaproteobacteria; order Rhizobiales; family Rhizobiaceae; genus Mesorhizobium. Next base: position 10,977 of record NZ_VFVY01000019.1, read on the forward strand.
ATGCACCGTCTTGCCCCGGTTCTTGAACAGGAATTCGCCGAGCACGGTGTCGACGGCGCGAAACGCTATCGCCTGGATGCGGCCGCCGCTCTCCGACTGCAAATCGGCGCGAATATGGTTGGTGCCGACCGGCCTGATGTCGACCAGCCGATGGCGTGGCAGGGCGAAGACCGGCGCGACATGCCCGGCGCCGAAAGGGCCGGCCTTCTCCAGCGCGTCGAGCAGGCCGAGCGTCGCACCCTCGGCGGCAAGCGCGCCATCGATCGCCAGGCTTTCCTCATCCTGCAAGCGGAAAACGTCCGCCGCCGCCCGCTCCTCGAAGAAGGCCCTGAGTTCGCCCAACCTTGCACGCTCGACGGTGATGCCGGCCGCCATACCATGGCCGCCGCCCTTGACGATGAGGCCGGCATCGGCGGCTTCGCGCACCAGCCGGCCGAGATCGAAGCCAGACACGGAACGGCCCGAACCGGTGCCGATGCCCACGGCGTTGAAGGCGATGGCGAAAGCCGGTCGCCTTGCGTGGTCCTTCAGCCGTGAAGCAAGCAGGCCGACAATGCCGGGATGCCAGTTGTTGCTGGCGGTGACGACGATCGCCGGACCGCTGCCGCCCGCGAGCTCGGCATCGGCCTCGGCGCGCGCCGCGGCGAGCATCTCCTGCTCCATCTGCTGCCGCTCCTGGTTCAGCCGGTCGAGCGTCTCGGCGATGGTCTGCGCTTCGACCGGATCGTCGGTCGCAAGCAGGCGGCTGCCGAGCGCGGCATCGCCGATGCGCCCGCCCGCATTGATGCGCGGGCCGATCAGATAGGAGAGATGGAAGGTGCCGATCGGCTCGCCGATGCGCGACACCCGCGCAAGGGCGGCCATCCCTTCGTTCTTCTGCTGGCGCGCCACCTGCAGGCCCTTGACGACGAAGGCGCGATTGACGCCGGTGAGCGGCACCACGTCGCAGACGGTGGCAAGCGCCACGAGATCGAGTAGCGAAAGCAGGTCCGGCTGGGGGGCGTCGGTCATTCCGCGCAGGACCTTCGCGGTTTGCACCAGAGCGAGAAAGACCACACCGGCGGCGCAGAGATGACCCTGCCCGGAAAGGTCGTCGTCGCGATTTGGATTGACCACTGCATGCGCCGCCGGCAACGCGCCGCCCACCTGGTGATGGTCCAGCACCACGACATCGGCCCCCGCCTCCTTGGCCGCCTCGATGGAAACGGCGCTGTTGGTGCCGCAATCCACGGTGACGATCAGCGTCGCGCCGCGCGAGACCAGTTCGCGCATGGCATCGGGATTGGGCCCGTAGCCCTCGAAGATGCGGTCCGGGATATAGATTTCCGAAGGCACTGAGAAATGCGCCAGGAACCGTTTCAAGAGAGCCGAAGAGGCGGCGCCGTCGACATCGTAGTCGCCGAAGATCGCTACCTTTTCCCGGGCCACGACGGCGGTGGCGATGCGGATGGCCGCCTTGTCCATGTCGGTCAGCGATGCCGGGTTGGGCAGCAGGTCGCGGATCGTCGGATCGAGAAACCGCTCGGTCTGCTCGGCGCTGACTCCGCGTCCGGCAAGGACGCGGGCGACGATGTCGGGCACACCATGGCCCTGCGCGATGGCAAGCGCGATCATGTCCTGCCGTTCAGACAGCCGGTGCTCCCAGGAGAGGCCGGTAGCCGACTGCCTGACATCGAGGAAAAGGCGCCTTTCGCCCGTCATGCGCTTTGCCAACTCATGGTTGGCGGCAGGATAATGCATGTCGCGCAAAAGTGTGCAGCGGTTTTGGATGACGACATGCACGAACAAAGGCCGGCAAAGCCAGGCGATTCACCGATCTTCGCATCGCGGGAGACTTCAAGAAAAACTACGCTTTCCGCCCTTCAGCCTTGCACCCGGACCATGGCATGCCGCCCCTGCAAACAGGGCCGCCTGCCGGTCGGGAGGCCTCGTCGTTAAACCCCTGCCACCATCGCAGGCAGCTGGATGGCTAACAACTGCGGCTCGGCTTCGCAAGCAGGTCTAGAACTTATCCAGATCCTGGTGCCGGGCCTTGATCTCCCGCACGGTCCGCGACGAGGAGCGCAGCACGATCGTATGCGTGGTGATAGTGGTGCGGCCGAACTTGACGCCGGCCAGCATGTTGCCGTCGGTTACACCGGTGGCCGCGAACAAAACGTCGCCGCGCGCCATGTCTTCCGCGTGGTAGATCCGCTTCGGATCGGCAATGCCCATCTTCGCCGCACGGGCGATCTTCTCGGGCGTATCGAGGATCAGCCTGCCCTGCATCTGGCCGCCGGTGCAGCGCAACGCCGCCGCGGCCAGAACGCCTTCCGGCGCGCCTCCGGTGCCGAGATAGATGTCGATGCCGGTTTCCTCCGGATCCGTGGTGTGGATGACGCCGGCGACGTCACCGTCACCGATCAGCCGGATTGCGGCCCCCGTGGCGCGCACCGCTTCGATCAGCTTGGCATGGCGCGGCCGGTCGAGGATACAGGCCGCGATGTCGGACACCGCGACGCCCTTGGCTTTAGCAAGGCTGGCAATGTTGTCGGCCGGCGAGGCATCGATGTCGATGACGCCCTCGGCGTAGCCGGGGCCAACCGCGATCTTGTCCATGTAGACATCAGGCGCGAAAAGCAGGCTTCCCTTCTCGGCGATCGCAATCACGGCGAGCGCGTTCGGCAGGTTCTTGGCGCAGATCGTCGTGCCTTCGAGCGGATCGAGCGCGATATCGACGGCCGGGCCTTTGCCGGTGCCGACCTCCTCGCCGATATAAAGCATCGGGGCCTCGTCCCGCTCGCCCTCGCCGATCACCACCGTGCCCTTGATCGCAAGCCGGTTGAGTTCCTGGCGCATCGCATCGACGGCGACCTGGTCGGCGGCCTTTTCGTCTCCGCGTCCACGCAGCCTGGCGGCCGCCACCGCGGCCCGTTCGATGACGCGCACAAGTTCCATGGTGAGTATCCGGTCAAGGCCGGCGACGATATTCTGGGCCACATTCATTTCGGCAAATCCTCGTTTCATGCCGCCTCCCGCCGGAGGCGCGCTTGTTTTGTCAAACGAGCATGACAACGGCAAGACCTGCCGCCGGTTTTATCGAAAGGATAGCAATATCAATCGATTGAACAGCGTTCCTAAAATTATTCCGGCCCGGCTTGAGAAACACCGGACCGGTATGAAACGCAGAGTTACTGCCCCTTCGCGAGTTAGAAGACCGCCAGGTATTTAAGCAGCGAAATGATGCCGATGATGATGACGATGATCTGCACGATCTGCCTCATCCTGGCGTCGAGCGGCAGTCGTTGCACAAGATAGAGAACAAGAATGATGACCAGAAACGTGATCAGAATGCCGATCAACACGGACGAAGCCATGATGCCCTCCTTCGAATGATGTCCTGAAACGGGAGATGAGCCGGCGACGCCGGCTCCAGTCCGGCGCTGTCAATACCAGCGGCGCGACGTGTCGTTCATCGACTGGCCGACGGCAATGCCGGCGAGAAAGCCGAGCAGGCCGATCACGCCAACCACGGCGGTCGTGGTGCCTGGATTTTCGCGAGCGACTTCCGACACCGCCTGCGCCTGGCTGCGCAACTGCTGCGCCGTCCGCGAGGCACGGGAAGCGGCTGTGTCGTAGAAATCCGATGCCTGTTCGCTGGCATCGTCGAGCATTTCCGCGCTGCGTGCCGCAATGCTCTTGTTGATCTTGGTGATCTCCTTGCGCAGGTCGGCGATCTGCTTTTCCAGCGTCTTCTGGATGTCATCAATGCCAGGGCTGTCGGATTTGTTGGTATCGGCCATGAAGCAGGCTCCCTTGGTTGCTGCCCAAGAGAACGGCGCCGGCTCGAATTCGTTCCGATACATCCTCACCGAACCGAAATGCGCCGGCAGTGGTGAAGCCCGCCGGATCCCTGGTGCCTGCTACCCTGCCCGCTCGATGCGGATGACCTGCGGCTTGTCGGTCAGATGGCCGTCCTTGGTGATGCCGTCGACAGCCTTGCGCACGGCGGCCTCTGTCGTTTCGTGGGTGACGAGGATCACGGTCTTCTGCGCCACCGCCTCGCCGCTGACCGCGTGCTGGACGATCGATTCCAGCGAGATATCGTTGTCGGCCATGCGCTTGGCGATCGCCGCGAACACGCCGATGCGATCATGCACGGTCAGCCGGATGAAGTAGCCGCCCGCATGGCTGCGCATCTGCGCCTTCTTGTAAGGCTTCAACTCCTTCGCCGGCCGGCCGAAGACCGGACCGTGCTGGAAGCCCGGCCGGCTCTTGGCGATGTCGGCGACGTCGCCGATGACTGCCGAGGCGGTGGCATTGCCGCCCGCGCCTGGGCCGGAAAGCAGCAGTTCGCCCAGGATATCGGTCTCGATGGCCACCGCATTGGTCACGCCATGAACCTGTGCGATGACCGAAGCCGTCGGCACCATGGTTGGGTGCACGCGCTGCTCGATGCCGCTTTCGGTGCGCTGGGCGACGCCGAGCAGCTTGATCCGGTAGCCGAGATCGCCAGCCGCGCGGATGTCGGCCTGGGTGATGTTGGAAATGCCTTCCATGTAGATGTCGTTGGCCGCGATCTTGGTGCCGAAGGCAAGGCTGGTCAGGATCGACAGCTTGTGCGCGGTGTCATGGCCCTCGATGTCGAAGGTCGGATCGGCTTCGGCATAACCCAGCCGCTGCGCGTCCTTCAGCACGACGTCGAAGGAGACGCCCTCGGCTTCCATGCGCGTCAGGATATAGTTGCAGGTGCCGTTGAGAATGCCGAACACGCGGGTGACCGAGTTGCCGGCCATCGCTTCGCGCATGGTCTTGATGACGGGAATGCCGCCGGCAACCGCAGCCTCGTAGTTGAGCAGCACGCCCTTCTTCTCGGCGATCTCGGCAAGCGCCACGCCGTGCTTGGCAAGCAGCGCCTTGTTGGCGGTGACGACATGGCGGCCGGCTTCGAGGGCGGCCTTGACCGAGGCCCGCGCCGGCCCCTCGTCGCCACCTATAAGCTCGACGAAAACGTCGATCTCGGCGGTCTGCGCCATCTTCACCGGGTCGTCGAACCATGTCGCGCCGCTGAGATCGATGCCGCGGTCGCGCTTGCGGTCGCGGGCCGAGACCGCCGACACGATGATGTCGCGACCGCATTGGCGGGTCAGTTCCGCCGCCTTGTCGCGCAGCACGCGCGCCACCGATGCGCCGACCGTGCCAAGACCGGCAATTCCAACACGCAATGCTTCAGCCATGGAAAGGCGACGTCCCTCAAGTCAGATCGAAATTGTACTTACCGGTGGGCGGAAAGCGGCACCACATTGTTGGGCTGCTTGGCGCTGGTCGACAGGAAGCGCTTGATGTTGCGCGCCGCCTGGCGAATCCGGTGCTCGTTCTCGACCAGCGCCACGCGCACGAAATCATCGCCATGCTCGCCGAAGCCGACACCCGGCGCCACTGCCACGTCGGCATGCTCGATGAGCAGCTTGGAGAATTCGAGCGATCCCAGATGCCGGAACGGCTCGGGGATCGGCGCCCAGGCGAACATCGATGCCGCCGGCGCCGGAATGGTCCATCCGGCGCGCCCGAAGGCATCGACCATCACGTCGCGGCGCTTGTGATAGATGTCGCGCACCTCGGCGATGTCGGCGCCGTCGCCATTGAGCGCGTGCGCGGCCGCCACCTGGATCGGGGTGAAGGCACCATAGTCGAGATAGGACTTGACCCGGGTCAGCGCCGAGATCAGCCGCTCATTGCCAACCGCGAACCCCATGCGCCAGCCGGGCATGGAGAAGGTCTTCGACATCGAGGTGAACTCGACGCAGACATCGATGGCGCCCGGAACCTGCAGCACGGAAGGCGGCGGATTGCCGTCGAAATAGATTTCAGAATAGGCAAGGTCGGACAGGATGATGATGTCGTTCTTCTTCGCGAAGGCGACCACGTCCTTGTAGAAATCGAGCGATGCGACCAGCGCCGTCGGGTTCGACGGGTAGTTGAGGATAAGCGCCAGCGGCTTCGGGATCGAATGCCGGATGCCGCGCTCGACCGCCGGGATGAAGCCGTCATCGGGCTCGACCTGCAGCGAGCGGATGACGCCGCCCGACATGATGAAGCCGAAAGCGTGGATCGGATAGGTCGGGTTTGGGCACAGGATCACGTCGCCGGGCGCGGTGATCGCCTGCGCCATGTTGGCGAAACCTTCCTTGGAGCCAAGGGTCGCCACCACTTGCGTGTCGGGATTGAGCTTCACGCCGAAGCGGCGGGCGTAATAGTTGGCCTGGGCGCGGCGCAGGCCGGGAATGCCGCGCGAGGAGGAATAGCGGTGCGTACGCGGATCGCGCACGACCTCGCACAATTTGTCGACGATGGCCTTGGGCGTCGGCAGATCCGGATTGCCCATGCCAAGGTCGACGATATCGGCGCCGCGCGAACGGGCACTGGCCTTGAGCCGGTTGACCTGCTCGAACACGTAAGGCGGAAGCCGGCGGACCTTGTGAAATTCTTCCATGGCAGTTCCAGACAGCAAAGGGGGCCCGGATATATAAGGGCGTTGGGCGCGCCCTATATACTCATTTGCAGGTAGGGTCGAGGGCGGGGTCGCATTTGCCTTCGATCTGCTGCAGCGTCTGCGGACCATGCTTCTTGGCGAGATCGGTCAGCGCCGCCTGACTGGTGACGCCGCCGCTCTTGGCGCCCTGCCGGCTCTTGTCGGCCTTGAGTTCGGCGAGCTTGGCATTTCGCTCGGCTTCCGTGAATTGCTTGTTCGCCACTTGCGGCGGGATGTTGAGGTTCGGGAAGGTGCCGGTGTCCTTCGGGCCCGCGTCGGAGGCCATCGGCACCGGACCGCCTGTATTGGTGCTCGAGCATCCGGCAACAGCCACGAACAGGAGCGCCGCGCCGATGCGGCAAAAATGGCCGGCACCGAAAAAAACAGTCTCGCCAAACTTAATCGTCATATTGTTTCCTTGGCAGCCGGGGTAGAGCGAGATTGGACCCTGTCGGATGTCCCATGTTAATATGTCAAGAAAACGCTTCCGGAGGAACCCCGCGAACCATGTCCAAAACACCCGATTCGGGCAAAACGGAAGATGGCGGACCTTCGACGGTCGAGCAATATCTGGTTAAGGACCCGGAACGCTTCGCGCTGAACATGGCGCGGATGATCGAGCAGGCCGGCAAGGCGGCGTCCGCCTGGGCCGAACCGCGCGAAAAGGGTGAGGTGCGCGACCATGTCGCCGAGCCCGTCGTCGACATGGTCAAGACTTTCTCCAAGCTCTCGGAATACTGGCTTGCCGATCCGCAGCGCGCGCTCGAGGCGCAGACGCGGCTGTTCGCCGGCTACATGACGGTCTGGGCCAATGCCATCCAGCGGGTCAGTCCCAACGCCGATGGTCCCGACGATGCCGTCAAGCCGGAGCGCGGCGACAAGCGCTTCCAGGATCCGGAATGGGGCCGCAACGCCTTCTTCGACTTCCTCAAGCAGGCCTATCTCGTCACCTCGCGCTGGGCGTCGGAATTGGTCGATCACGCCGAGGGCCTGGACGAGCACACCCGCCACAAGGCGAGCTTCTACGTCAAGCAGGTGTCCAACGCCATTTCGCCGTCCAATTTCATCCTGACCAATCCCGAACTGTTTCGCGAGACCGTCGCCTCCAACGGCGAGAACCTGGTGCGCGGCATGAAAATGCTGGCCGAGGATATCGCCGCCGGCAAGGGCGACCTGAAACTGCGCCAGGCCGATTATTCTCCCTTCGAGATCGGCCGCAACATAGCGATGACCCCTGGCAAGGTGGTCGGCCGCAGCGATGTCGCCGAGATCATCCAGTATGACGCGTCAACCGAGACGGTGCTGAAGCGACCACTGCTGATCTGCCCGCCCTGGATCAACAAGTTCTACATCCTCGACCTCAACCCGCAGAAATCCTTCATCCGCTGGGCGATCGAGCAGGGCCATACCGTTTTCGTCATCTCCTGGATCAATCCGGACGAACGCCACGGCGCCAAGAACTGGGAAGCCTACATCAGGGAAGGCCTGCAATACGGCCTCGACACGATCGAAAAGGCGACCGGCGAACGCGACGTCAACGCCATCGGCTACTGCGTCGGCGGCACGCTGCTGGCCGCGGCATTGGCGCTGATGGCTGGGGAAGGCGATGACCGCATCAAATCGGCGACCTTCTTCACCACCCAGGTCGACTTCACCCATGCCGGCGACCTGAAAGTCTTCGTCGATGAGGAACAGGTCGCGGCGGTCGAAAGATCGATGAACGAAAAGGGCTACCTCGACGGCACCAAGATGGCCACCGCCTTCAACATGCTGCGCTCGGGCGACCTGATCTGGCCCTATGTCGTCAACAATTACATGCGCGGCAAGGATCCCCTGCCCTTCGACCTGCTCTACTGGAACGCCGATTCGACCCGAATGGCGGCAGCCAACCATTCCTTCTACCTGCGCAACTGCTATCTCGAGAACAATCTCTCGCGCGGCACGATGGAACTGGCGGGCCGCACCGTCTCGCTCGGCGACGTCACCATTCCGATTTACAACCTCGCTTCCAGGGAAGATCACATCGCACCGGCTCTGTCGGTCTTCCTCGGTTCGAAATATTTCGGCGGCACGGTCGACTATGTGATGGCGGGATCGGGCCATATCGCGGGCGTCGTCAATCCGCCCGCATCCAACAAATACCAGTACTGGACCGGGGGCCCGCCCAGGGGCGATTTCGACCAGTGGCTGGCAAAGGCCACGGACCATCCGGGATCCTGGTGGCCGCATTGGCAAAGCTGGATAGAGGCTAAGGACAACGCCCGCGTACCGGCCCGCAAACCCGGCAAGCATATGAAAACCTTGGGCGATGCTCCCGGTACCTATGTCAAGGTGCGTGTGTAACCGACTGTAATGTGTGGTGAGTTGACGGCCCCGTAAAAGCGGGCGAAATGGAGTCGTCAACCATCAAGCAGCCGCAATTCGGCAATCACGGCAAAAATACTCACAGGCTTGCTGATTTGACACAGGTCTCGTTTCCGGATCGGAGACAAAGGTCACCCTGACGCGGACACACTGGTCGGCGCCACGGATCACCGACCGGACATCGAGGGGGAATTTGACTTTGAAATCAGCAGGATGGAGCCTCGCAAAGGGAGAACGCCGCGCCATTGTGGCAGCGCTCTGCTCGATGCTTCTGGCCTCCTGTACATCCGCCGGCGACCCGACAATGTCGGTTGGAATGCCCGGCTACAATGCCTCCGCGTCGGACATCAATGCGGCCTCCACGGGCAAGACGGTCGCCGCCGCCGATTCGTCGTCGCAGGTGGCGACGGAGCAGACGACCGTGATGAGCGAGACGGATACGGCGCTCCCCGAAAAGGTTGCCTACGTACCGGTGGCCAAGCCGCAAGCCACCTTCCCGCTCACCACCCCGGCCGGCGCGGACACGATCGCGGGACAGACGCCGCAGGCCTTGCAGCAGCCGGTGCAGACGGCACAGGAGACCGACGCGGTCGCCCAGAAGATCGCCGCCGCCGATGCCGCCGCGATCGCGCCGAAGCCGGCCGCGGCGCCTGTAATGAACAATCCGGTCTATGTGACCGCTGGCGAAATGCCGCAAGCCGAAGCACCCAGGAAAAAAGGCTTCCTGGCCTCCATGTTCGGCGCCACGCCCGCATCGGCAACGCCTGCTCCGCTGGTCAACACGCGATCGGGCGAACAGCCACCCGTGCAGGCCAAGCCTGCCCCGGCCGCGGCAAAGCCGATCATCACGCTGGCCTCGGCCGATTCCGCGGCGAAACCGATACAGTTGGCCTCGACCGGCGGCGACACCAATCACATCACGGGCAGCGACGCCCTGCCCGGCGTGCGCCAGACGGCGCTGTTCGAGATCAAGCGCAAATCCGGCCTCGACGACGAAAGCGACGTCGACCTCAATGAGGATGAAGGTTCCGGCGGCAGCTATCAGGTCGCGTCCGCCGCCGGCATGGCCCGCCTGGCGCCTAACGGCCTCCTGAAGCAGAACGAGAGCGTGGACGTCGCCTGCCTGAAGCCGTCGCTGGTGCGCGTGCTGAAGACGATCGAAGGCCATTACGGCCGCAAGATGGTGGTCACCTCGGGCTACCGCGACCCGGCCCGCAACCGCCGCGCCAACGGCGCCAAGAATTCGCTGCACATGTATTGCGCCGCCGCCGACATCCAGGTGCCGGGCGTCTCCAAATGGGAGCTGGCGAACTACATCAGGACCATGCCCGGCCGCGGCGGCGTCGGCACCTACTGCCACACCGAATCGGTCCATGTCGACGTCGGTCCAGAGCGCGACTGGAACTGGCGCTGCCGCCGGCGCAGCGGCGGCGGTGACGGCTAGCCGCCCAACCGAAACTCGCACGTCACGTCAGGACGAAGCCGCAGGCGTTGCCGCCGATCGCCAGCCCTTGCCCAGTCCTTGAGAAATCACCGATTTGGCAGGCTGGAAAAAAGTTGTCCATGGCGGCACCTAACGGGTTGCCGGTTGCGCGCAACGTCAGTATAAGCCGCTTCGTCTGAGCGCGCCCATCGTCTAGCGGTTAGGACACCGCCCTTTCACGGCGGTAACAGGGGTTCGATTCCCCTTGGGCGTACCACCGACTTCCCTTGAAATCCTTGGCTTTGCGGCGATTGAGCGCGAGCGTTCCGATTTTTCGTTGTCGAATTCGTTGCTTTGCGAATGCATTCAAACGCCGCCTTCGACCAGGGTGCGCAGAATTCGATTCGACCTTTCTGCGAGACGAGACGGTTGCACACCGATTTGAGCAAGCGGGTTCAACAGCTTAGGCTCATTTCGTATGTCGATATTCTAACCGATTGTTTTTATTGACTTAAATGCTTCAGCCTGATACACCCTTAGGCAACTGGCCGCTTTTGAAACGGATGACTCGGATTTTTGGCCATTCAACCGCGAGCGCATGCGCTCCGAGCCGAGGTCATCCATGGGCGTCCAGCATACTGCCAATTCACCCGCCGTCCTGACGGTCAGCGAAACAGCCATCTATTTTCGCATCAGCCGAGCGTCAGTCTGGCGCCTCCTCCGATCGGGCGATCTTCCAAAATTCCACATTGGCAGCCGGACGTTGGTACGCCGCGCCGACGCCGACGCGTTTCTCGAGCGCTGCGTCAAGGCTGCATCATGACGGCGGCCCCTTCCCTGCTCGAGAGAGCAATCGTAGCCCTCGACGCACCCTCCGGCATTCTCGACTTCTTCCGGCCTGATGTGGTCCGCCAGATGACGGTCGAGATGCTGAAGGCCCAAGGCTGCGCACTGACTGGCGACGCCGCGACGGTCGAACGGTTGATCGGGCATGAAATGATCCTGGTCACGGAATGGCTGTTGCAGTGGGAGCAGTCTTTCACCCCGAAGCGCCGCGGTCGGCCGGAGTTGTCTTTCGTCCAGCGCGCCATCTACGCAGCGGCTCTCTATCGCTTCGCCGGGCAGCCGAATGCGGCTGCGCAGGCCGCTCGCTGGTTGGGCTCGCCGGCCACGAAGAGCCGTGTCGAGAAGAGCGGCAAGCTCTTTCTTCGGACAATGAGCATCGCCTTCGCCAGCCGGGCCATCCCGAAGGAACGCGCGTTGCAAGCGACCGCCGAAATCGTGCTCGGTCTTCAGCAAGAACTCGATCGTCTGGCCAACGGACTTGCGATCGAGCGAACCGATCAAGCCTTGCGCCGAAAATCTGCCCGTTTCGTTCCTTTTTCGGCGCTGCACTGATCGGCACCATGTCGTTTCGCAAACCAGGAGACGACCGATGCAGACCAATCCGACCAAGCACATTCCGTGGCGCGACCGAGCATTCGTTACGATCGCTGAAGCCGGCCAAATCGTTGCCCGTTCACCGTCATGGGTCCGCGACAGGATCGGCGAGGGCCGTCTGCGCGGTTGCCGCGTGACGCCTGGCGGTCCACTCGCCGTAGAAGTGCGGAGCCTGGCCCGGCTCGTCGATAGCGCCGTTTCTGGCGTCCCGGCGCCGCATCGCGCCCCAGCGCTGCGGCTTGTCGTGGACAACACCTAAAAACTGAAAAGCCGGCCGCTGCGTCAACAGCGGGCCGGCGGGAAGAAGGTTATCAGCCCCGTGAGTGTACACGCTTCCGCGCAGCCAGCAAAGCCCACATGGGACCAGGTGCGAGATATGGCTCGCCGACCCCAAGTTGTCGAGCTGTTCGCCGATGCGTCCGCACCTCAGCAAAAGTGCAATCTGGCATTCTCGGTTCTGCAGAGCGCGGGCGCGCTAACTAAATCGTTCAGCATTGATAGCGCCGGGAAGCCCGTCAGCACGCGCAGTCCTGGCATGACATCCGGTACGGCAAGACGCATTGGATTGAGTGGCACCGCGCCCGAGATCGCCAGGTCATTCGCGGCGGCATTGACTTCGCTGCAATCGAATGAAGCGCTTGTGCTGACGCCGCCGCCGGACGGCAAGGATACGACGGCGATCGTAACCGAAGCGATGCTGTCGAGCGCTCCTGACGCCATCAACCGCGGCAAGGCTTTCTTTGCGCATCAAGCCGGCGCCGCCGTGCTTGGTCTCGATTTTGATGTGAAAGATTGGCCCGAAGACATCAGGCAGCGGGTGCGCGCGACGGCGGGAGAAATCAGCGGTGCGCTGGCTGGCGTGTTTCCGGGGTTCGCTGACGCCTGTTTGGTCATGCGACCGTCTTCATCGACGGGCGTCAGGAATAGCGCCAACGACCAGACAACGGGCGCAAACTCCGGTCAGCATCGCTATGCCTTTGTTTTGGACGGCTCCGACATCGCTGAATTCACCGATCGGCTCTTTGATCGCCTGGTCCTAGCCGGGTTCGGCTTCCCGTTCATTTCGAAGAGCGGCGCCGTATCGGTTCGCACCTTGATCGACAGGATCGCGACCAAGGGGCCGGAGCGTCTCTGGTATGAAGCAGATGCTATCCTGAGCGATAGCCGGCTCGCTTATACGCCTGGTGCGCGAGATCCCCGCATCATCAATGCGGCCGGCGGCTTCCTCGATACGACCAAGCTCGCGCCGCTGTCAGATGCCGAGAGAGTGGAACTCGCCAAGCGCATCGACGAAATCAAGAGCTCATGCGCTTCGCGTGCTGAAGCTATCGCGGCCCAATACCGGGAGGGCGAAATTGAGCGGCATGTCAGTAAGTGCGTGCTGCGCGAAACGGCCGAACGCATCGTTGCGGCGGCAGTCGAACGTTCAGAGTTGATTGGCAGCTTCGAAATCCGCCTTGACGATGGAAAATGGGTCACGATCGACGAGATCCTGGCCAACAAAGAGTTCTTCCATCGCAAGACGTGCGCCGATCCGATCGAACCTGACTACGGCGGCGGTCGCAACAAGGCGATCATCTACACCGACGGCTCATATCCTCACATTGTGAGCCAAGCTCATGGCGGTGCCGATTACCGCCTCGTCGAAGATTTGGCAGCCAAGTACCACGAGAAAATCCCGACGACCGGCTTGCTCGTCGTGACCGGCCTGGTTGACCCGAAGCAGCTTCCGGTGCGGGAAATGCTGATCGAGCCGCGGCTGCCGATCGGCGACGTGACGCAATGCGTCGGCGAGCCGGGAATCAGCAAGTCGACTTTTGCGATACGAGATGCGTTGATAATCGCTACGGGCCGACGGGCGTTGCTGCGCGGCGCGAATGGCCAAGGATTCGAACAACTCCACCGCACTGGCCCTGTCATCGTCTACAACGCGGAAGATCGACTGGACGAAATGCAGCGCCGCGTGTCGGCCTTTCAGCAGTATCTCCGCCTCGAGCCCAACGACATGATTCATCCGATCATTTTGTGGTCGGGCGTTGACGACGAAGCTTTGACCATCATGCACCGGCCAGACACGCGAAAGCCGCTGGTGAGAGCGAGGGGCGCCGATCTTTTGGAAAGCCGTATTCAAGAGCATAGGCCCGTGCTGATCGTGCTCGATCCGCAGATCAGCCTGATGAATGGCGGCATCGAGAACAGCAACGACGACATGAACGCTCTCCTGCAGGAACTGGCGAACATCGCCGCGCGCAACCGTGTGGCCATCGAACTGATCCATCACACTTCGAAAGGCAGCCGGGATCAGCGCGGCGATATGGGCGCTGGCCGTGGTGCTTTTGCTGCGGTCGGCAAGGTTCGGAGCGCCTTCACGCTTTGCAACGTCACCGGAACCGACGACGAAAAGGATTGGGGCGTTTCGCCCGACGACTACATGTTGCGGCTCGACTACGCAAAGCTTAGCCACAGCCGGAAGCCGACAACCCCGATCGTCATGCAGCGCATTGCAGTTGCCGTGAACAACGGCAGCGGCTTGCCGCCTGGCACAGCGAAAGCGCTGTTCGACGACGATCCGGCTGCACGACTGAAGGCCGAAGGTGATTTCGCGCCTGTGCTGGAACTCGTCGATATCGAGAGCCGATTGAAGGCCGCCGGTGCTCGGAACGTCGACCAGGAGAAGGCCAGCGAGATCGCCAGGATTGTTGATGTGGTGATGGGCGAGTTCGATGAGTGCGGTTTGCAAGGCATTCTGGACACGGTTGGCGAGGATCTTCGCCAACAGGGGCTTACGGCCGCAAAGGGACGCCCGTCACTATCCGGGCTAGTTACATCCGCATTGAAATCGGGTGTCTCGATTGAACGAGCCGGACAGTTTGTACGCATATTGGCTTTCCGAAAAAGGCCTCATGAGACGGCTCCGTGGTTCGTAAAGCGAGAAATTGGCTTGTCGCCAGCGGGGGCAGAAAATGCTTGACGGCGCTTGTCGATGGCTTGTCGGCGACAAGCAAAATGTGAAGGAAATTCAAGTGCATACGCCGTATGTCGGTCCAGCTTGTCGGTCTTGTCGGTCGGCGAAAAGCGACAAGCTCCAAAAAAACTCAATGATTTCAATGCTTGTCGGCTTGTCGGTGCTCGTCTCCCTACGGGAGTGGTTGTCGGGCCGACTAGCCCGACCACTTCCACGGTCTCGAGCGGGCTTGGCGATACCTCACCAGTTCGCGATAGGAAATCGGCCGTGAGACGCCCCGGCCTGCACACACGGCCAGGCGGATGGCGCGGCAGCCCGGCAGCGATCGCCATCGGCCGCGCCACGCTGCGCAAGTGGAACGCCAAGCGGCATCTATTGCCGAAGTGCGGCGCGGCCAGGAAGCGAGATGGGCAACCGTGCCAGAACCTGGCGCTGGAAAATGGTCGTTGCAGATACCACGGGGGCAAGACCGGCCGCGGTGATCAATGGCACCGACATGTCTGGCCGGACGGGAAGTCGGCCGCGGCAACGGAGAAATTGAATCGCAAACTAACCGATATCGATCGGGCCGCAACGAAGCGCAAAAAGCGCATGAAACGTATGTCGCTAGAGGAACGCGCCGCTTATGAGCAGTGGCAGCGTGACCACCGGCCAGGCAGCGCCGCGCAGAGGGAGAGCCGAAGGCGCAAACGGAAGGCTGACGCAGAGTTGCGGAAGCTGGCATCGGCGCCGCCGAAACCGCCATCTCCCGAAGTGCTTGCTCTCCAGGCTGAGATCGATGCGGCTAAGGCTCGACTGGCCGAGATGCAAATCCAAAACGCAAAGGGCGTATTCGAATGATCGACAATGACGATTTTGATGACGATGAGCGGCGGCGCGCAGCGATCATTCGGCGCGCTCGCGTAGAAGGGATCGAGGTTGCCTATGAAACCGCGCTCGCCGTTTGCAGAGATGCGAAGGCGCCCGCACAAGCCAAAGCATCAGCTCAGCGCACGTTGATGCAGATTGGTGGGTTGCTCGACCGATCCGACCGTCAGGCTGAACAGGACAAGTCGCCGGCGGAGATGACATCGGAAGAACTAAATCGCGCAGTTGCCCGCTTGAAACGAAGCCGGTCGTCGGCGGACGGCGATCCGGGCAGCGTTTTCGATTAGGCGTCCCGTGCCTTGCGCATGGCCTGTTCAGCTTCCTCACGCGCAACCAGGTCGCCGATCGACGGCGACGAGCGCAAACGCGGAAGGCCGGCGCCGCTCAATGTCCAACTGCCGTAGAGCCAGACGCCCGCGTATGCGACGACCACGACGCCAAGTCCGTAGAGCAAAATCGTTCCCATGCGCCCCTCGTCAAGCCACCCGTTTAGTCAGCCTCGCCAACGTGCTTCTCGAGGCGCCGGTTGCCGCGACAATGCTGGACCAGCTTTGCCCGCTTTTCAACATTTTCGAAATGGCAGCGTTACGCTGCTCATCCTCTGGCCGCCCCCGGTACTTTCCTTCGCCCTTGGCTTTTTGAATCCCTTGGGCTTGCCGGCGCCGCCGATCATCATAGTCCTTGCGGGCGATCGCAGCGAGCATGTCGAGCAACATGCCGTTAAGCGCTTCCAACATGCGAGCCGTGAAATCGTCATCGCCGGCAGTCGCCATGCTGTGACTTGTCGGAAGGTCCAGTGCGACAATTCGGACGCGCCGCTGGCGTATCTCGTCCTTCAGCCGTTCCCAATCCACGGCACTCAGCCGGCTAAGGCGGTCGACTTGCTCGATCAGCAGGATGTCACCAGGCTGACAATCGGCGAGCAACCTGAAGAGCTCCGGCCGGGCGAGAGAGGCGCCGCTCTCGTTTTCAACGTACGTCGCAGCAATTCGCAGGCCTTTGTCTTTCGCAAAAGAAACGAGATCCGCCCTTGCGCGGCTGGCGTCCTGCTCTTTCGTGCTGGCGCGGAGATAGGCACGGACAAACATCGGCGACCCCTTTAGTTCGATTTGAGTGGTTCGATAAATACCAGTTCGCTTTAAGTCGTCAAGGGTATTTATCGAACTATACAAAATGACGGTTCGTGAAAGGTGTACCTATAAGAATCACCAGAATGAAGGCAATGCCGCCACTTTGATCAGTCGTGTAAAGTAACGTCAAATGACGTAAACCGACAAAATTGACTATACTACGCTCAACGCAAATAATATTGACAACAATTACGTTAACCGTATTCTGAAGGTGGAATTGAAAAGCCATTTCGCACGCTAAGCGATAGTGCTAGATGCTATAACTCTTCCCGGGTCCGCACGCGGATGTCCAGGCCGAAAGGCTAAAGGCGCGCGGAACCATCGTGCTGGTCTTTTCAGCCCGGGAAGGTGAGCCCCTTTGAAGAGCGGGCGGGAAGGTACGAGGCAATGAAAAGAGCACGAAACTGGCCGAGCTTCGGCGAATTTAACCAGATGCTGGTGGCAAACGAGCCCTTCAATTGGGGCGTCGGAATCGAGAAGGTCGACGGTGAGTTTTGGCAGTATGTCTACCTGCATCAGTTTGTCTCGGTCGGCGTCATCAAAGCATTCAGGATGGCGTGCGGCGGGCAAGACCCGGTTATCAAAACCTACGGACCGGGCGATTGCATGATCCACATCTCCGCCAAGCTCGACGAGGTTCGTGACGCCATCCGGGATATTCTCGAAGCTCGCGCCGCAGCCCAGCATGAATATACGAAGGCGCTTGAGGCGTATTCGAAGACAGCGGTGGCGCTCTAAGAGATCAACTAGGGCGGCTCGGTCGGAGTTGCCGGGCGAGCGTGAGAGGCGACGCCTCTGACGCTGCGCCGGCGTCGCCTCTCCGGCCACCACCTGGCCGAAGGGCCGGGTGCACCCCGTGGCACAGTCACATGCGCGCGGCCGGAACCCCGGCGGACGGCCAAACAAATTTCAGCCAAATCGAAACTTTGACCTGACGCGGTAATTCGCCCGAACTTTCCCGTTTATCGGCGCTCCGGGCCGCCCTACCTTCCACATCAGACGACCAAGCCGCCGAAACCGAAAGGATTTCGCATGCCGCTTTCTGTCGTCGAACCGCTCTTCCCTGACGCCGACGAGGCGTTCGACGGCGATCTGCCATCCCCGGAGGAAACCGCGCATCACGAGGAAGTCGAGCGTCTCATTTGGGCTTTCGCCAAGCTCGCTCTGCCCGATACCGATCTGCTCTTCCAAGGCCGCTTGGCGATAAACGGTTTCTGCAGCCGCAAGTCCAAGCTCCACCTCCATCCGGCCGACAGGGACCAGATGATCGACGCGGTCGGGCAAGCTCGTCGCGCTGTCGAGAACAGCACCGTCGGCTGGCGCCTCCGCTATCTCACGAAAGGGTTCAATGCGATCGTCGTGGAAATCCTCCTTTGGGCAAATGTCGACGACTATCGCGAGACGATCGACAGAGACGAATTGTTCGATCACCAGGACTATTTGCAGTGTCTTCGGAATGAGATCCGAACCGCGGACCTGGTGTTCGCCATCCGACAGCGTCGTGCCGCCAAGACGGTGCGTACCCTCCAGAGCATGACGAAGCGGACTGCCCTCGCCGTGCCGCAGGACGCTGGCACCGCGAACGCAGAACGGCTATGATGGATTTGCCGGAACAATGCGGAACTCGGGCAGCCGCGCTCACCGCCGAGCTAATAGCTCGGCATATCGTTCAGCGAACCAACGCAGCGCCGATGCGCTAGGTTCTTTGATTGGAGCGCACTCGTGACCGCAGCCTCTAAAGGCGATCGTGTCGGACCCTGGACGAAGTATCAAGCGCCTCCCATTCCGGCCGGCTACCGCGTTGTTCAGCAGCCGGCACCGGCAGATGCTTTCGCGGCTTTTCCCGATGCGCCCGCACCGTCCCCGGCGCCAGCGACAGGCCCGTGGACGCGGTATGCGCCGGCGGGCGCTGGCGGCAACGTCTTCGACCAGTTCGATGCGCCTGCCGCCGGAAAGCCGGCCGGCAATGTTTTCCACCAATTTGACGCGCCGCCGGGCAGTTCTTCCGGCGCGCCGGCGCTGCCGCCCGGTTTCAAAATCGTCGAATACGAAGGCCAGCGCGTAGAGTTTCCCGACGATTTTTCGGATGATGAAATCGCGAATGCACTCGGGACGCTGTCTGCTCAGTTATCGACAACACCTGCCGCGCAGCCACAGATTTCGACCGCCAAGGACGTGGCCGAATCGGCGGCATCCGGGCTTCCGCGCGGATTGGCCGAGACAATCATGTTCCCTGTCACTCTAAGCCGCATGGTCGAAGGGGCCGGAAATTATCTGTACAACAAGGCCGAAAATGGCGTGCGCTACGCTATCGGAGCCGAGCCCCTTTCCGAAGAGGAACTGGTGCGTCGCGCGCAGCCGATGAACGGCGTCAACAGCATGCTTTACGACGCGCAGGACAAGGTGCGCGACAAGATGGACGACGTGCTGCACACGCCGCAGACGACGCCCGGCAGGTTTGCGGGAGCAATCGCCGAGTTCGCCGCGCCTGGCGGCCTGCCGGGTAAGGCTGCCCGTACAGTGCCGACGGCGTTGAGCAAGCTTGCGCGCTACGGCGAGGACGCGCTTGGGAATGTGGTGGCGCCCGCTGTCACGTCTGAAGCCGCCGGCGAGATGGCAGACGGCACCCCGTATGAAGGCATGATGCGCTTTCTCGGCGCGCTGGTCGGCAATGCTGGCACAGCCGGCGTCCGTGCTCAAAACGCACCGGAGGCGGTCATTCGGCGCGCTACGGACGGAATGACCGATGCCGATTGGCAGGCGGCGCAGACGCTGCAGAACAACGGCACGGGCATCCGGCTGAGTGGGCCAGAAGCGGTCGCGCAAGCTCGTAACGGTGCATCGCGGTTGCCCGATATCTTGCGTGTCGTCGAAGGCTCGACCGCTGGCGGTAACGTCACGGCGCCGTTCTTCGCCCGGCGCCCCGAGCAGGTCGACAACGCCGTCAGCGGTGTGCTCGACCAGATTGCCCCGCAAAACTCAAATCCCTACACGCTTGGCCCGCAGGCGGCCGACGCTGCGAACGCGGTGATCGATCAGACCCGCCAAGGCATCAACGCGCAGACGCGTTCTCTCTACGACGCCGCGCAGACGCAGATTATCCCCGACGCACAGTTCGCGCCGATCGCCGCCGACCCGAGGTTCACCGCGGCGGTGCAGCGGCTGCGGAACAATCCCGAGATCGCGCCGGACTACGCCAATCTGCCGGACAATTCGATCGGCGTGATCGATGCTGTCACCAAGGACATGGCGGCGCGTGGCGAGGCCCTGTCGAATTCTGCAAACCCGCTTTACGGGCCAGAGCTCGCAGCCAGGCAGCGGACCGGCGCCGTCGATGCCCGCGCGATCGCGACAACCCAATCGCCGGAATATGCCCAAGCGCTGGCGACACAGGAGCAACTGCGACGCACGCAGTTGAACCCGCTCGAGCATGGGCCGGTTGGGCGGCTGGCTTCAGCTTCGGATACCGCCACCGCGGCCGATGCGGTTTTGCCGCAAAATCCGTTGGCTGGCTCAGCGTCTGAGACGGCCGATGCGGTTGCGCGCTTGGCAGGCCAGGATCCCGAGATTGCCGCGGCGCTGGTCCGTCAAAATCTGTCCGATCGCTATTCGAAAGCGCAGACCGAAACGCAAGGCGGCAGCCGTGAGACGGCGGGAGCCAAGTTCCACCAGAGCGTCGCCGGCAACGATCAACGCGCCGAAGTGCTCGACGCTGTGCTGCGCGCGCTTCCCGGCGGCGCGCAGACCGCTGACCAAATGGGCGAGATGTTGGACGTGCTGCAGGGAACGATGCGGCGCCGGCCGCCGGGAAGCCCGACCGAGTTTAATCGGCAGATTTCCGACAGTCTTGGGGACGGCTCGCTGTTGTCGGCGTTGACGCGCCCCGATCTGATCCCGCGACGCCTAGCCGGCCTTGTGACAAACGCCGGCGATGCGGTGCGGCGCGTGGCGCTCGGCCGCAACGTGCGCACGCTCGCCGATTTGTTCGTGGATCCACGATCGGTCGATCTGATCCGCGACATGGCCAATCGTCGGCCAGGAAACGCCTATGGGGACGCGGCGGCGCGGACGGCTTGGGAAGCCGGCCAGACACTATCCGCGCCTCGCTAACTCGCTTAAGCCTCCACGCCTTGCTGTTTTCTATCGCGCCCGAACTTCATAAATCTCGGATCGATGAATTCTCCCCGGATCCGAACGGGCGCGTCGCCAGCGGTTGGAAGCAGCAACTCCAACTGATCACGAGAGGTTTTTCGGCGCGTAGGGACATGGCGCTCCGGTCGTGGGATTGGCGGCAATTGGGGAAGACGCCGATCTAAGATATCCTCGATCGTTACGACCTGAAGCCGAGGTAGTCTGCCGTGAGCCGACTTCGGAACAAAGCCCGCGCGGGTCGCCTCAACCATCATCGGAGCCGTTGGCGTAGCCAAACAGATCAAGATCCCCATTTCGGCCTCTTCCCGTTCGATTACACCCCGCAAGTCGCGGACCATTTGCACGCCTATGTGCTCGCCGCCTTTTACCGAGATGATGATTTGGCCATCGCCATAAGGCCCGTTCTTGTACGCGACTCGTCCATCAATACCCTGATCAGCCCCCTTCTTCTCGTCGCGTTGATAGCTCTGCGCTCCAAGTAGCCACGCAGCCCACCATTGGAACTGATGCTTATCGCGATGGGCCAGTTCTCGGGCGCCAGCCAGGGTTGTCGGTCTACCGTAGACCTCATAGACCGCGCCCGCCCGCCACCGCGCTAACCGCTCTTCGATGAGCGTAACAGCATAGTGTGCGACATCAATTCCAATCCATTGACGGTGAAGCTTCTCGGCCGCGTCAACAGCGGTGCCGCACCCGCAGAACGGGTCAAGCACCACATCGCCCTCACGGGACGAAGCCTGCAGCACTCTTTCCAACAGCGCTAAAGGCTTCTGGGTTGGATAGCCTAATCGCTCTTTGGCAGTTTGGTTCAAGCGATCGATATCGGTCCAAACATCGCCAACGACGACCTGTCGTTGCGATGCATCGAATGGCTTGTCAGCGCGCCGGCGTGGCCAGCCTCCGTTCTTTGGCCAATGTATCAGACCGGCCAAGTCCCAAGCCTCCATCTGAATGACGCTATTTCCCCAATGCCGCCCCATCTTACTTGGGTTGTATCCGCGCCAAGGCTGGCCGCTTTCGCCCTCTTTGGTGATGCCGGCACCGGTCATCTCGTACGTCTGATACTTCAACCCATCTGGACCCGTAATAAGGGTGTGCGGGAGCTTGGCTGCCTCTCCAAGAACGCGTTGTGCATTGAATGTTGCCGAGCTCGGGTTTGAATACATCAGCAGCGTATCGTGCAATCGAGGCCATTGGCCAACGGTGCTCCGGGAGTTGGTTCGCTTCCAGATGATCTCGTTCCGAAACCAGTCGTGGCCGAACGTCGCGTCGAGCAGGATCTTGAGATAGTGCGATGCTGTTGGGTCGCAGTGAAGATAGATCGAGCCCGTTGGTTTGAGAACGCGCTGCAGCTCGACAAATCGGACGGCCATCATCGCGAGATAGGCCATCATCGCATTCTGATCACCAAGCCATCTACGAATACCCGACAATGCCTGGCCAAGCTTCCCGTGATTGCGAACATCGTCATACGCTGCTTCCGCAGCTTCACCCCACCGCCAAGTATCCTTGAAAGCTTCCACTTGGGCGTCTGCCTCATTGGCAGGAGACGCCGCCTGAAAGAAGACGTTGTAATTGGCGTCCGATTTGAAAGGTGGATCCAGATAGATCAGGTCTGCGCTTTCATCGCGGACCTTGTTTCGCAGGATGTCAAGATTGTCCCCATAGAAAAGCTTGTTCATAAGAGAGCTCCCGTCCCGAACTCTCTATAAGGGGCTAATTTAGTTAATAAGATTTCTGACCATATTTCGTTGTGCTTGCCGGGAGCAACGTGATAGAATTCTACATTCGCTGGCAAATCGCAGAACTCGAGCAGCTGCATCACCGCCCCGGCCTCCGGGGCATGTTTCACCCACTTTCCCCATCGATCTCATCTCATGAGCGTGCGCCATGCCGGCGCGTTCGGGAAAGTGCAGTCGTGCGTGATGCAAAATGCCCTCTCCCGCGAAACCGCCTCTCGCTTACGATTACGTCGCGTTCCAGCAAGAGCAACAGCAGAATCCGTTTCCGGGTTCGCAGCTCAAAAACGACCTGGCAAATCTGAAAAAGGGCATCGATCAGACCATCGACGCCCTGGCCGATGTGCGCCGATCCGACGGCGCGCTGCCGAACGGCAAGGTCACTCCCGACAGCCTTTCGCCGCAAGTCCTGGCGCTGTTGCGCGGCGACGGCCCGACCGGGCCAACTGGCCCCACGGGGCCGAGCGGACCGGCCGGCATCGGTGCTACGGGACCGTCCGGCGTCGCTGGTCCCGTAGGCGCTACGGGGCCAACGGGTACAGCAGGCGCAACGGGCCCGGCCGGTTCTACCGGTCCCATAGGAGCCACGGGGCCGATCGGAGCCACCGGCCCCGCTGGAACGAATGGCTCCGTCGGCGCGACAGGGCCTATTGGCGCGACCGGTCCGACCGGCGTTACGGGAGCGGTCGGTGCAACAGGCCCCACTGGCGTCACGGGAGCGGTGGGCGCAACGGGCGTGACTGGCGGCGTCGGTGCCACGGGGGCGACCGGACCTACTGGCGCGACTGGTGTCGGCGTTTCGGTGCTGACGACGCAAGGCGATGTCCTCTATCGGGATGGGACTGGTCCGCAGAGGTTGGGCAAAGGATCACCGCTCCAGGTTCTTCGGCAGAATTCCGCGCTGACAGCGCCGGAGTGGGCGACAGCGCGCGAGGTGCTAACAGCAGCCCGAACCTATTATGTTTTGACCACGGGTTCGGACAGCAACACGGGTCTGGTCAACAACGCCGGCGGCGCATTCCTAACCGTTCAGAAGGCTATTGACGTTGCGGCGTCGCTCGACAACTCCATCTACGACATCACCATTCAACTCGGTGCGGGAACATACAATCTCGGAAATACGGGATTGGTGGGCAAAGTATGCGTGGGGGCCGGTTCGGTTATCATCGTGGGCGATGAAACGACGCCCTCGAATGTCATTCTACGGGTGACCGGGGTCGCGGCAGGCAGTGTTGCCGGCCTTAAGAACACAAATGTTACGACTATCTATAGCGTGCGCGGGGTGCGCATCGAGAGCACCGCGACAGGGACAGTGTTTGGCCTCTGGCCCTCCGGGACGAGCCGTATAGAATTTAGAAACGTCGATTTTGGCACTGGATTGCTCTATCAGCTATTCGCTGTGGATGGCGCCGTTGTGGGGGCCATTGGCAACTATTCCGTAAGCGGAAATGCCTCACGTCACATAGCAGTCACTGGCGGTGCTATCTGTCGTGTGCAGGGAATGACTGTCACATTCTCCAACACGCTCGCTTTCAGCAGCGCCTTCGTTACCGGCGACGCCGGGGCTATCATCTTTCTCAACGGCAATACGTGGGCCGGAACTGCGGCTTCGGTAACAGGTCCACGTTACATTGCCGATACCCTCGCGGTTATCTCTACAGGTGGCGCTGGCAGCACTTATCTGCCCGGCAACTCCACCGTCACGCCGACGAATGGAGCGGTGTATGTTTGATGACATCTACCCCGCGCGACTGGAGCTTGCCGGCTTCGAATTGGCCCTGTCTTTGGAATGGGCCATCGGACTCCTGCGGGATAGCTACCCTTTCGGAAGGGGGTCGCGCACCGGCCCGGTCGTGTTCCACTGTATGAACGCGACTTCCTTCCCGGTCACGTCCCGCACCACCTTCAGCAAAACCTCATGCAGGACACGCGTCTGCCTGTAGTGGTCACAATGTGGGGATATGAAAGGCTTAACGATACTCAGGTGCAGCGCCTCCGCTGCCACCAGAAAGCGATCAATTTCATCCTGCGACAGTTGCTTTGACGGTTTCGATCTAGCCATTGCGACACCTTTTGAGAGTCGCCCACCCGTGAACAGAAAAGGAACAACTTTCCTTGCCGGTCAAGCCGTGTTGTGGAATCTATCCCGCATGAGTGACGAACCGACCAAACTCGCTGAGGGCATGACGCCGGCGCCGCGAGAGCGTGCCCGAGTGCTGGGCCACACATGCGAGCATGAGGGCTGCGACAAACATGCCGGCTTCGGATTCAACAGGCCACGGCAGGAATCGCACTGGTTCTGTTTCGAGCACAAGGATGACGGCGAGCGGTATCTGTGAGGCAAGGAATGAAACGACCGAAAATTCAGGTATTGCCTGCGGTTCGTGGCTGCACGATTGACATGGACGGCGATGAGCCTCGGCCAACCATATGTATAGTCGGGCTTCTGACAGAGGACGGGGTCACCCAATTCTCACTTAGCAAGCAAGGCGCCAAGACCATGATGCTGGCTCTTCAGACCTTTCTGGACAGGGTTGACGCTCCGAAGCGCAACGCGGCCGTCAAACGTCAAACAGGTCACTAGGCCCAAGGCCGATCTCGTCAATGATGTCGGGCGTATTGTTCCGCGGCGATCCGACCTTGCTGCCGATGGGCCACATCTTCATCAGATCGGATGGGAACGGCTTCATCAGGTCGCGAGGATCCTGTTCCGGTCCGAGCCAGCGCATGTAGTCGGCCGGCGCGAGGATCACCGGCATCCTGTCATGGATGGTCGCCATCAGCGAGTTCGGCTCACAGGTGACAACGGCGAAGGTTCGGACCAATTCGCCCGTCGCCTTGTCGGCATATTCTTCCCAGATGCCGGCCATCGCGAAGGGCTCGCCAGACTGCATGGCAATGGCATAGGGCTGCTTCTTCTTGCCCGACGGGTCGAGCTTCTGCCATTCGAAATAGCCGTCGACGGGAACCAGGCAGCGGCGGGAGGCATAGGCCTTGCGGAACATGCCATTGCTGGCGATCGTCTCGCAACGCGCGTTGACGGGCGGCGGCCGTCCGCCGCCATCGCGCGCCCAGCCGGGCACCAGTCCCCAGCGCGCGGAGACGAAGCCGGCCATACTGGTCGACAGCTCTTCGCGGATGATGATCGGATAGGTAAGGCTGGGCGCGCCGTTCCACAGCGGGAAGCTGTTGCCCAGCCGCTCAACCTCGCCCGGATGGGCGAACTCGAACCGCCGCACCATGTCGGGGATAGTAGTCTTTACGAAAACGCGTCCGCACATTTTGGGACTACTCAATCTTTGCCGTCAGGAAGACCAAAATGGGAACGCATTGAGAACTAGTCAACCATCGCGTCGACGCGCCATCGCTTCGAAGATCACTTCGAACACGCTCCCTACCTCTTCATGCAGCTCGCTTGGGGCGATCCCCGCCTCGCCTGCCGCTTTCATCATCTGGTCGGCCAGATCGCTGGCGGCGATCGGATTGCCGCCCGTTTCGTCGGGCAAGTGACTTGCCACCCAGGCGTCGAGGAACTCCCGTCCGCGCGCACTCATTCCGGCAGGCCCGGATCGAAATGCACGATCGCGTCGAGGATCGTGCGATATAGACTGTCGACCTCCTCGTCTATTTCCGCCCGCTTGATGCCGATCGCCTTGGCGTCGGCTATAAGCTTGTGAGTGAGTTCGTCCACCGAAATGACATCCGCCTGGGCGGTCTCGGGGACGTTGTTCGCGATCCATTGATCGAGGAAGTTGAGGCCGCGCGAGCTCATCAAGCTTAAAGCTTCTTGCCAGGCTTGGGTTCCTGCGCTGATAACTGCGATTTAAGCCGTTGCTCCCTCAATCTGGCCGTCTTGTCGGCCCGCGCCTTCCGTTCCGCATCGAGGACCAGCTTGCTTTCCCTATCGGCTCTTTCGATTTTTTCGCGATCGACCTTGCGCTGTGCCATGAAAGGCCTCCCTTGGTCTGTTGCGCCAAGAAAGAGCCGAGTGCCGCAAAAGTTCCCGACGAAATTTTAGCGACAAAACCTCAAATGTTGTTGTCTGGCCGTCGCCGGTTAGAGCCGCTTCCTAGACACTCGCTACCGGCCGAGCGGCTGCCTCGACAGCGAGACCAGTTCGGCCTCATCCCTTACGCCTGCCATATAGTTGGCGATGATGCGGGACGCGAGCAGATCCCGGTCGGCTTGTGACTGTCCTTCAACCTTGAGCTGGTCGAAAACACGCCCCAGAAATTCAACCTCGGACGGCGTGAAATTGCCGGCCACCAAGGCCTCTTGCCGCATAGGCATGGTGCAACTCCCTCAACGCAAGAATGCGATAAAATCACAACGCGCGCTGGAGTCCAGATGGTTTAGCTGTTGCGCCGTCCGGCGAGCTTTCAGTGTTCTTCCCCTGCGGTGATGGTCGCGTCGAATCCCTGTCGAATGACATAGGCAAATGCTCGTTTTCTGCCCGTCGTCTCGGTAACGCGCAACCAATTGTCTCCCACCCGTCTCGAAGTCCTGAAGGTGACAGGAAGGCCAATTCGTGCCTCTGCCGCCGCAAAAGGCAACTTCGCCTCGACCGTGGTCGTTGATAAGACTGACGATCCGGCCATCACCTCGACAAGGTATTGCCGCCGCACCTTGCACCACCCGCTCTAAACCCGGCGCCTTAATCTTCCTGCGCTCAAAAGGTTCCAGAAACGAAAAGCCCGCCGGCCGGGCCAGCGGGCTTTGGTTGCGTTGGCAAAATTCAGTCGACGTTGGTCTGACTTGACGGCACCTGGGCAGTGACCGCGCTCAAACGCTGGCGCTTCGTGACGGTTGGCTTTTCGTATGTCTTCTTCATGGGAGTCCCCGGTTGTCCCTCAATGGGCGGAAACTGCCGTGGGTGCTCCACCGTGTCAAGCAAAAGCCCGCCACTGAGGGACGGTGGCGGGCTTCTGTTTGTCTGCTCGGTTGAGGGGGCTTCCGAACATAAACCCAACTTCGCCTGATCGAGATGGTTCCAACTGGGCTGAAACCAGGTTTCGTGTTATGATTCCAATGTGGGAAAGAAGCGAAATAACATGGAGCTTGTCGCCGATCGCGAGATCACGGCGGAGGCTGAATACTATGCCCGCAAGTGCGGCCTCACCCGCGAGGAGGCGCAGCGCATCCTTGATGAAGCCAAACAAGGACAAAAAAGCCCGCCACCGGAGAGGTCTTGGTAGCGGGCAGGTTCTGGAGTGCTGGGATCAACCAGCATAGGTCAACGAGCGGCGGTGGGGTTGGTTGCCGATTTTGAGCCGGTCGATATGGCCAGCCCTTCGGCGCCGGTTAGGCGTGGACGCGCTTCTAGAGCCGATTGCGGATATCGTGACCGGAGTTGATGAAGGCCGAGCCGATATAGCGGTCTGAACTGCGGAAAAAGATTGATCAGCGCGCTTTGCGCGAAGTCTACCTTCGCAGAATCGGGACCTGAACCGCTCGGGCCTCGGGAGCAGAACCAAAATCGGCTAACCGCCATCCAAATAAATCTCTGGACTCTCGAGATGAGTTTGCCCCATTGTTTAGGTGGGGGAAATCAAATGAAAAAATCGCAAGTCGTTGTGTGCACCACGCTGATTCTTACCGGCTGCTCAACGAGCCCTGTTGTATCCGATGCCGATCTCACTGCGATGAATACGGTTGCGCTGTGCCATGTGCTGGCGACGAGCACTGATGAGCAATATAGAACCAGGGTGGCCGCTCTGCTTGTTCGTCGCGGGGCGACTGCAGACAAGTGCATGAGGCTTGTACAGGCCGATAATGCTGTTGCAACCGGAATAGCGGTGGCCGCTGTAGGTGGTGCGGCGGTTGCTGTTGCCGCGAACAATGGCTACGGCGGCGGTTATTACCGACCGCCTCCCACTGTTTACGGTGTGGCATGGGACCAGTTCTACGGACAAAACTATGTTCTGATTTGGCGGTGTCGGGACAGGGCCACCGGACGGTTCGTCGACGACTATTACTGCGCCGGCGCGCCGATGATCGACAGCACCTGGCCCGGCTGGTCGGCGTAATCAATGGACAAATCCCGCTACGACAACCGATCCGATCAATGGCGCAAGCGCACCGGCGCCAGACGCTTGCGTGCCCTGCGTTGGGCGAGCGTACCGCGGCGGCTGATCTTCCTGACCGTTGCCGCAGCCGGCGCGCTTGCCGCGCAGACGTTCATGCAGCACGGCGACCGCCTGCCGGATTTGCTCGGCCCCCAGCCGGAGCCGATCACTGGCGTCGCATCGGTGATCGACGGCGACACGATCGAAGTTCACGGTCAGAGGATCCGGTTCAACGGCATCGACGCGCCGGAGAGCAAGCAATATTGCGACGACGCCAAGGGCTTCGAATACCCATGCGGCCGGCGATCGGCCGAAGCGCTGGACAGCTTCCTGTCGGCGTCACGGCCGGTGCAATGCAAATTTGTGGAGTGGGACCGCTATCACCGCTTCGTCGGCAACTGCCGGCGCGCCGACGGCGCCAGCGTGTCGGCGTGGATGGTTGAGCATGGCCAGGCGCTCGATTGGCCGCGCTACAGCAACGGCGCCTACGCGCCGCAACAGGCGGAGGCAGAAGCCGCCAGGCTCGGTCTATGGGTCGGCAAGTTCGACGCGCCGTGGGAATGGCGCGCATCGCATGCTGATGGCGCGGCGCCGGCTCGTCAGCCGCTCGGCATCATCAGCCGCAAGCTGGTGGCGCAGAGCGGCTATTCATGCGCGCCGCGGCGGACGTGCAAGCAGATCAGCTCGTGCGACGAAGCCCAATGGTATCTGCAGAATTGCTCGTGGGGCGGGAAGCTGGATCGGGACGGCGACGGGGTGGCATGCGAGACGCTGTGTTGATCGCTAGCCGCTTGTCCATAAGCCCCATGACCTGAGTTGCCGCCTTAGCCAAACGGCGCAACTCGCTGTAGGCCCTATCTGCCCGCAGGCCCAGTCTTTTACGACGGCTGAGCAGTGAGCAGCCGAAACAGTGACCTCGCTTGCTCGGCGAAACGATCCTGCGCCCGCGACCAGATACCCTTCTCCGGTCATCGTCTCTCGAAATCCGCGGAATGCAGTTTCGCAGGCGGGAGTTAATGGCCCAAACCGACGATCGAGTATCCCGTAGAGGTCGGTGACAATCTTCTGGGAGTAGATAGCTTCCCGCGCAGGCTCTTCATCGCTGCCGCCTTGGACATGATCGCGGCTGTAATACTTGACGCCGGCTTGCTGAGCATCGTTCAGCGCTTTGCAAAAATCGTCAACTATAGCCTTCCGCTGATCGACCCACAGTTTCCAGTGACCGACGAACGCTTGGATTAAAAAGGCTGAAATGAATCCGATCGCCGCCCCGGACGCCCAGCTCGGCAAAAGCGAAACCTCAGTGGACGGCGGCGGGCTTAGCGGAGGCAATGTATTCCCAGGCTTCCTTGATGAAAACGGACGACGAAGGGTCCTCGCCTTCGATCACCAACAACGCCTTCAACTCCGCTGATGTGAACCCGTCTCTGGAAACCAGGCCGCCGAAAGCTTCCCTCGAAAAAGCTGTCGACAGCCCCATCGTTCCATCCAAATTCACCACCACAAGCGAGCCAGTCTCCTTGGCCGTTCTCAAAGCCGGCGTAAGGATATCTTCCCGGAATTGCTGACCGCTGTAACCACCCTGCTCGCGGAGGCCAGCGCCAGGAAAGCGTGTAAACTCCGCAAACTGTATCATAGTCTTCTCCTGCATGGGCGGGTCCTTATAACCCAACTTGCCAGCTGATCAAGGTACCACCAATGGAACATGCGAGCTCGGCTTTGGTTGCAGCGCGGCCCTTCGTGTACTTGTAGACGCCGCGCCTACTCATGACCCTCAGTTCGCCGGTTTCGCACGCGTCGACAAAACTCAAAAGCTTGCCGAGACCCTTGCCCCGCTGCTCATCACCGGTAGTTGTGACATGATTGTTCACCGCGAATTCCACGAGATCGGCGTCCGTTGGGCCTCGTCGTAGCAGTTTTTGGAGCGACGCGCGAGCGGACAGGTTTGTCTTGTCGGCATTGGACGCAAGGCTAGCCGGAATTGTGATGCCCTGATCATAAAGCGTCATGGTTAATCGTCTGTTTTCAAAATCCACGGCCCCAGTCAGCCACCATCTGCCGACATGCGGAAAGACGACCGCTAGAGGAGGATAGGCGTGGTCGACAACATTCGCCATTCCGTCCACGACCGAGCGAAAAAGCTGGCGGAGCTTCGTATCGGCAAAGAAATCGGCATCTTCAACGCCAAGAGCGCTAACAAGCGTTTGAAGCGGCGGCCCCGCGAGCTCTGGACTAACCCGGCGATCAGAAAGGAACGGAGCCACGCGCCAAGTTCCGGTCTGATCTTCCAGGCTTAACATGGGGGGTTTCTCCCCGATTTCAAGCAGCGTAAAAAACCCGAGCCCCTCAAGCGTTCGTCGGATTTCGGGATTCCAGTTCGGCACATTCACCGCTGGAAGCCTGGCTCCGAAGCGTCGTCGAGCGCGGTCAAATTCCGCGGCAAGGACCAGAGCCCCGGCGGGATCAATCTGAAGAATGCGGTCAAACGATACAAATTTTCCGATCCGACGGGGTTTGCCGGCCGGCCGATAAGGGTCATCCCGACGCTTCGCTTCAAAGATTCCGCGGCGCCTGGCTGTTGTGATTTTCATCGAATAGCGGATGGAATCCAGAAAACCGACGTATTCGTCGGTGTTGTCGAATAGTCGGCAGTCGGCTGGCGCATAACTCGAGGGGATACCGATGGCTGGGAATAGGTGGCCGTCGCGAAACAACAAAATCGCTCGGCTTCGACGTTGCCGAGTGCGCTTCCTCTGTTCATTTCTGGCGCGGTAGTAGTGCCAACGACGCCAACTCTCGTCTGGAAATCTCATAAAGTATTCTCTGATTGAAGCAGCCACTATAAGAAGCCAAATGCATACGCAAGGACGTTGGGCTCGGGGTTTGCCCATTCTCCAAAGGAATCCGCTCCATAGGGAAAGATCGACGCTTTTGACGGTGGCTTCTTCCGGGGCTGTCAGATATCCGGCGCAAGCCGCCTGATAGTGTCCGCGACGTAGGACGGCGCAAGGTGCGCATAGTGCTTCTCTGCCATCCTGGTATCGCTGTGGCCAAGCGCCTGCGCCACAACGATCAGCGGCGCGCCGTTGCGCACCATAGTGCTGGCGTAGGTGTGCCGGAGCTCGTGCAGCGTCACGTCTGAAAGCTTTGCTTGGGCAAGCAGCGCTTTCCATGGCCGATGGTAGATCGCCGGCGCCCATGCCGTGCCATTCTCTTGCCGAAGTAGCGGCTCGCCGCCGGGCCGGTTAGAAGCTAATCGTTCGAACAGATCAGCCCCGCCGGCCGGCAACGGGATGTGCCGCGGCTTGCCGCTTTTACTCTCGGCGACGAACACCGACTTGTTCGCGGCGTCGTAGTCCGCAACCCTCAGCCGCGCGAGTTCGCCGAACCGGGCGCCTGTCACCAGCGCGGCCGAAACAAGATCGCGAATTGCACCGTTGCTCGAGGCAATTAGCTTCTTCTGCTCGTCCGGTGACAGGAAGCGAACGCGCGCCGCCGTCGTGCCGCGATAGGGCTTCACCAGGCGCCACGCAGCATCGTCGGTCACAAGACGATTGTTGAAGGCCCAATTGAGGGCTGCTTTCAGCGTAGTGAGCGTTCTGTTGGCCGTGTCCCGCCGGCGCCGGATCACTTCCGGGTCGAATAGATCGACGGCGACTGTGTTCGCCTTCTCGGCGAGCTTCGATGTGCGCAACCTCTTGTGAGCGGTGACCATCCCGTCGCGCCAGGCGCGAACTTTCTCGATCGTCAGATCCGCCACCTTGATCGACCCAAGCTTCGGCCGGATGTGAAAAGCCGCTCGCGATCGCGCATCCTTGATTGCCTTCATCCCTTCCGCCGCGCGCGCCTCGAAATAGCGATCAAGCGCCGCATTCACGGTCAACGCTTCCGGCTGCTCGCCGCCGGCCTTCAGAGACTTAGCCCAAGTCCTGGCGGCGTCCTTCGCCTGCTCGTGCGTCAAGGTCTTCAGGCCGTCGGCCGCGATCACGTCGTCGGCGCGACCGATGCGCTCCTGCAGCCGCTTCCCTTCAACAGATCGCGAAGCCGCCAGCCATGAACCGCCCTGCCCGCGGCTGCCGCGCCCTCGCCGGTATCCGAGCCGGACGCCCGGGCTGATTACTTCCCACTCTGGCGCGTCTGATGGCGGCAGTGCAGCTCTGCTTGTTTTGCTCGAAAGAAGGCTGCGCCGTTGCGCCATGAACATGCTCCGTTAGAATTCGTTGCCGAATTCGTTGCTTTCCGACTGCTGAGACCACCTGAGACGACGTGACATCATAGGCGATAAAGCGTAGCAAAATCAATTGTGTAATAGAGTGTCAGAAAATCTCATATTGTGTCAGAAGACGCCCTTTCACGGCGGTAACAGGGGTTCGATTCCCCTTGGGCGTACCAGATTTTTCCATGGCCGGATCACCGCGGCGAATTTGCCGGGCAGCCGACGAAGCTGCGATCTGCGCCGCCCCGGGAAATCAAGAATCCACGCCTGAGTTGGCAGACACCACGCAACCCGCTTGTCGCGTAAACATTCGTACGTCACTATCCTGCCAGACTTCCGCGAAAGAAATGTTGGCGGTTTGAGTTTAGGCGTTGCATGCGACTGTCAGCAATTCTTCTTTTTGCCATTGCATTTCTCGCCGCTGCGCCAGCTTGGACGGCCAGTTCGCCGAGCTTTGATTGCAGGAAGGCAAAAAGGCCGGATGAGAAGGTAATTTGCGCTGACCCACAATTGGGTGCCTTGGAGGCACTCATGAGCAAGACCTATGCAGAAACAGCCAAAAAACTCGGACGATCCGCGGTAGCGGGAATAGGTCGCGCGCGCACAAGGGAACGAATAGCGTGTTCGGTCGACGGAAATTGTATAAGACAGGTCCTGGAAGGTGAAGTTGAAGACCTTCGGTCACTATCGGCGACCAACGACAACTCTGTCCCCGAATGGTGTGGCAAAGCCAAATCGCCTGCCGAACTCGCCATCTGCGGCGACGAGTCGTTGCGACGACAGGAAATCAATCTCACCGGAATGTTCTCGACGTTGAACGGCGTCGTCCCTCGGAAGGCTGAGCTGCAACAGTTACAAAGAAACTGGCTTCGCACCCGTAATCTTTGCGGCAACGACATCGCGTGCCTATCGGATTCCTACGCACGACAGATCGAACTCTATTCTAGCATGTCAGCCGAACTCGACATAGCCGACACATCCCGGGCCGGAAATACAGCCGTCGCCCAACCTGTTGCCGGAACCTCCCCTTCCGGCGCGATTACACTCAGCGGACTGGAGCTGTCGTTTCCCAACGACATCATCACGGGCAACAGCATTGATGCCTTGCTCGTCGCGAATGACGACTATTTGGATGTGGCGAAACTCAAGACGCCGGCCGCTGATGCCGCTCTTGTTGGCGCCGCGCTGAAATCGCGCGGTATCGCGTCAACGACGATAATGGATGTGACACAGGCGTCGCTTGCCAGCGCTATCGGCAGTTACAAGACCAGCCCTCGCAAGGATGTGTTTATCTTCTACTATGCGGGCCACGCCGCCACCGTGAATGGCGATGCAGCATTGCTCTTTCCCTCGTTTTCACTCACCTCGGCCGCCAACTCGAGCGACTATCAGCCAATCTCGCAGATAATCGCCGCGATCTCCAAGCTCGGCTATCGGAAAGTTCTCGTCGTCTTCGATGCATGCCGCACGATTGTCGATGTAAAACAGGCAATCGCCAGCGCCGGGGACGCCAAGCCCGTCCTGGACGATGTCACGGTCCGCAGCGTGAGGCCATTGTCGCCTGCCCAGGTCGATACCGACCCTTCAGGAGGCGGCGAATACACGATTGCTTTTTCCGCATCGAGCGGACAGCCGGCAATTGATACGCTGAACGGAAAAAACAGCCCTTTCGCTGAAATCTTCGCGGCCAATATCCGGGACAAGCCGACGATCCTGTCGGCACTCATCGATACCCGTAACGGAGTAAGTTCCGCGACCGGCGGTAAGCAGCTCCCACGTCTTGAGTTGGGATGGGGAGCAGACGTTGCCCTCACCGCGCACGTCGTGTCATCGGCAAGCCTCCAGCTGGAGTTGCCGGCCTACCTGCTCAGAAAGACGCCGGAAATTCAGTGGCGGAAGTCACAATGGCAAGGAGGAGAGCCTACCCTCTCGGCGAGACACAGCGTTCGACCGGGGGACGCTTGCGACATTATGAAAGCAGCCCCCAATGGTGCCGTCACCGTGTCGACAGCCAACTTCGACTGCATGTTGTCGCTATACGATTGGCGGGCATCGGCTGACAGCACCGACCGACCCAAGATCGATTGGAATGAGGGCCATCTCACTGAAGGGGTTGTTCAATCATGTGAGCAGGCGAGGTTCGATTTCGACCTTGATGCCGACGGCAAGCCGGAAACTGTCGGGCTCAGCAACGATAGATATGGCGGGAACCTCAGCTTCGTGCACGGCAACCACACCGCGAATTGGTATTCGTCCCTTGGCTGCAACTTCAAGGAGATTACGCTTTACGACATCGATCGAAACGGCGTCAGGGATATGATCGTAGACTATGATTGCCAGATAGGAAATGAACAGAAATCTTGCCTTTTGGTTCTAAGTGGCGAGCGTCTGGTTGCGAACGTGGACGGCACTTTCTGGTATGGTGATGAAAATGCCGAAAAACAGAAATTGGCGAAATTCGGAGCTCCGGAATTAAAAGGAGTTCTTAGCGGCGCCGAGCCGATTACCCTATTTTTCGGGGCTGACATCTCTCCTGGTTACGGGATTGAGGGGAACAAGATCGTGTTTTATTCCCCGGGCGGCATGCCCAACGGTGAGTTGGTCTTTAACAGGGACGGGTCTGTCGATTCTCACTGAAGACCTCTTCGCGGGGGTAGTTGTCACGGGCGGATGTGCCAGCCAGACATCGCGACCTTGTCGCGCAACCTGGCCGGTGGTTAAATATGATCCGAAGGGAGCGCTCATATGACAGTTCACCTTTCGGCTGATGTACGCGCTCCTGCGGCTACGCCACCACCAAGGTATCTCTTTGGTCCGCTGGCGGACTTCCTGATGCTTGGCGGCAGCGCGTTCCTGATCTTGCCCGCGCTGTACTTCGTGCCGCTCAAATACGAAGGTCTCGTCGCGGCGACGATGCTTTTCCTGGCTTATGTGATCAACTATCCGCACTTCGCCCACTCGTACCAGCTCTTCTATCGCAATTTCGGGCGCAAGCTGCGCGGTGACGGATACGATGGCGGCCTCCAAATCCGCTACATCCTCGCCGGCATTGTCGTTCCCCTGCTCATGGCCGCATTTTTTGCCTATGGCGCGATAACGGCAAACGCCCGGCTGCTGGGCAATGCGACCAACGCCATGTTCTTTTTCGTCGGCTGGCACTACGTCAAGCAGGGCTACGGCATGTTGATGGTGGATGCCGTCCTGAAGCGCAGGTTCTTCACCGATCCGGACAAGAAGATCCTGCTGGTCAACAGCTATACCGTCTGGCTGTTCGCATGGCTTCAGACGAACACAGCGGTCAGCCAGGCCAATTATCTGGGCCTCGAATATTATACGTTCGCAACCCCTGCATGGCTGAATGCGATCGCGCTGTCGGCCGCCGCCGCTTCGACTGCCGCCACTGTCGTGATGCTGATCAATCGCTGGAGCAAGAATGGCGGCAGCCTGCCCTACAACGGCGTCATCGCCTATATCGCGTCGCTCTATCTCTGGATCCTGATCGTAAGGACAAACCCGCTTTGGCTGCTGGTGGTCCCGGCGCTCCATTCCTTGCAATATCTGGCGGTGGTCTGGCGTTACCAGAGCAATGTCGAACGCGACGGGCCCGATGCCGAAAAGGCCCCGCAATCCAGAATCCTGTCCTTTCTTGGCTCGGCCTACTGGGTGCGGCTTCTGGAGTTCATCTCGGCCGGCCTCCTGCTCGGCGGCCTGGGTTTCTGGCTGGTTCCAACCGTGCTGACAGCCCTTGTCCCCTACAATCAGGAGGTCCTGGGATCGTCGCTGTTCTTCTTCATCGTGCTGATTTTCATCAACGTGCACCATTACTTCCTGGACAACGTGATGTGGCGCCGCGGCAATCCCGAAGTGTCGAAATATCTCTTCCGCTAGAATAATTTACACGCGGACGGAAATCGCTTGGCGTGACGCGGCGACGGACCGGTTCGGCGTCCAGCCGATCCCCGATCCGTCGATCCACCTGCTTCGGAATTTTGGAGGCCTCGCCTCGGAATCGAACCGAGGCTTCCGAGATTTGCAGTCTCTAGCGTAGCCGCTCCGCCACGAGGCCATACGTGCTTTGGTAAAGGGCAGAAGTTTAAAGTTTCTTGACGCCCTGGATAAAACTTTCGGCAACGCACGATTGTGGAAAAGAGCGTGTCAAATGGCAGGAAAGAGGCGATCCGAGACTCGTCTCGCGGACTTGAAACGCATCCGCCTCCACAAGGGTCCCACGGCCTTGTACGCCCTCTCCTGCCGTGTCTTTCCTACCAGTTCACCCTGAGGCCGACATTGCCGCCATAGGTCTGAACGCCGTCGCCGAACTTGCCGTCGAACGTGGCAAACATCGAAGTGTTGCTGCTCCAGTTCATCTTCAAGCCGGCATCGACGGCAACCGCATCCTCTGCCGCCGCGGCACCCTGGATCACGAAGGAATAGCCGGGGGCTGCCTGGAAGCTCGGCCTGACCGAGCGGTCGGGTTCGAACTCGTGCACCCATGCGGCACGTCCCCAGGCCTGCAGCGACCGGTCGCCGCCGACGGGGATCGTCGTGTCGAGTTGCAGGCCGAGCGAGACCGGCAGCGAGGTTATCACCCGCTGGTCGAAACTCAGCCCCAGCGCACCGCCGCCAAGCGACGTTTCGTCGAAGGCATCCATCGACAGGAAGGAGAACTGCATTGCGGCGAACGGCGTGATGGCGCCATCGCCGACCTGCTCGCGCCAGCCGGCCTCCACATTGGTGCCAAAACCGGCGCTCAGGAAATTGCTGCGCCAATTCTCCGTCGTGATGGCGGGCACGGGATCGAGCGGCGCGTTCGAGCCAGGGACCGAGGTGGCCCGGTGGACGTTGTTGTTGTAGAGGCCGAAGGCAAGCCCGCCATTGATGTAGAAGTGATCCCATTTGCGCGCCACATAGGCGCCGGCCTGGGCGCCGATGATGTTGCCCGAAGTCTGGCGGCCGTCGACGGCGAAGGACGCTGCCGCGCCACCCAGCGCAAAGCCGGTCACCATGTCGGAATCACCGACGGATTCGAGACCGGCCGCGAAGCTGCCGCCCCTGTAGACGTTTTCGGCACTGCCCACGACCGCATCGCCGCTCAAATCGCCCGCATTGCCGCCGGCTGTTGCCCAATAGCTCCAGCGCCGTTCGTCCGGCTGCATGGCCTTGAACGGATCCTTCTTCTTCGTCGCCGGCTCGTCATAGGCCTGCGGCGCGACGGAGCGATCCGTCGGATTTGTGCCGAGCCCGGTGCGCCAGAAATTCGCCTGGCGGTTCATCGAGGCCATGAATGTGTCGTAGGCGTCGAACTGCGGCTGTTCGAAGCCCGAAACACCCTCGCCCGAGATCGAATCATAGACAGCGCCAAGTTGATCGAGCGTCGGAATGTAGAACAACGCCGCGGCGATCTTCTCGAAGGCCGGCGAGGTCAGGTCCGTCTGAATGGCATTGACGGCCTGGCCGACGGAGGTCTGGTTCTCGGTCAGGCCGGTGCGGGCGAAGTTGATGTCGACGTTGAGAACGACATCCTCGGGATTCGGGTAGAGCAGCTTATACTGAGCGACCGCGCTGGGGATCGAGTCGAGCACCAGCCCGTTGTCGGTCACGCCGTGATCGGCGTGCAGGATCAGGTACTCCTCGGTGCCCGGCTTCGCGGCTCCTGGTTCCATGATGTTGAGGTTGACCTTGCCATCGAGGTTCGCCGTGCCGGTGATGTTGATCTGGTCGGCCTCCGGATCGAGATCGAGATCGAGCAGATAGGTGCCGAGCGCCGATTGAGTCCAGTTGCCGGTCACATAGGTCGTCATCACGCGATCGAGATCGCCGGGCGCGACATAGCCGTCATTGCTGAACTGTCCCGTCAGGCCGAGGTCGACGGTATCGCCCATGCGGTAAATGGCGTCCTTCTCGTTGTTGAAGGCATTCTGGCCGGCACCCAGGGCAATCGAGCCCATCGTGTCCTTGAAATTGTTGTAGGTGTCGTTGCCGATACCGCCGCGCATGGCATAGCCGTCGATCTTGCGATCGCAATTGGGATCGGCCGCGCCAGGAGTACAGCCGTCATCGCCGGTGACCGCGCCGACAATGCCGTCGTTGACCAGCACATTGTTCCTGCCGTCGAGGTAGCTGACGCCGGCACCGGCACCCGAGCCGCCGAGGACAAAGACGTCTTTGGCGATGGTGACGTTGATATCGCCATTGTCAGCTATGTCCCCGCTGCCACCCGAGCTCTGCTCCATCAGCGCGGACGAATTCTTGCCGGTGACAAAGAGGTCGGCCTTTTGTTCGAACGTCACGTTGCCGCCGACCCCGGCGCCGCCGGCGCTGCCCATGAAGCCCTGTGGGGCGGCGTCCATGGCCATCATCATCATACTGCTTGCAGCCGGAGCCTGGTCGAGGCCGAGATAGTTGCCGGAGAAACCGCCGACACCGCCGCCGCCGCCGATGCTCTGGCCAAAGACGCCGACCGAATTCTCGCCGGTTATCAGCATGGCGACCGTGCTGTTGATCGTCACGACGCCGCCATCGCCCTTGCCCCCGTTGACGGCCTGGATGATACCGTCGGTGCCGGCGGTCATCACGCCGCCGCCGCCGCCGACCGACTGCGCGAAGATGCCGACCGAGCCTTTGCCTTTCAGCACGATCACGCCGGTGTTGGTGACGGAGACATTGCCACCCTTGCCGGTTGCGCCATCATCACCGCCTATGAACACGGGCGGGCCGATTGTCGCCGCGATCGCGGTACCGCCGCTGCCGCCGCCGCCGCCAACCGACTGGGCAAAAATCGCGACCGAGTTGTCACCATCGAGCTGCATCTGGCCATTGTTGACGACCGTGACCATACCGCCGTCGCCGCCGGCCGCACCCTTGCCGCCGAGCGCCAGCGAGAAGCCGGGAACGCCGCCGGCCACCGAGTAGCTGGCGCCGCCATTGCCGCCGCCGCCGCCAACCGACTGCGCCATGATGCCGGTCGAGCCAAAACCTTGCGTGTGGATGAAGCCGTCGATGAAATTGGTGACGTTGACGTCCCCACCCTTGCCGTTGGCGCCACCATCGCCACCGATGCCGAATGTCAAGGCGCCCGGGCTGAGCGCCGCGGCGATGCTCATCGCGCCGGTGCCGCCGCCGCCACCGATCGATTCGGCGAAGATCGCCACCGAACCTGCCGATACGGTGGTGATGTCGCCATGGTTGTTGACGGTGACGATGCCGCCATCGCCCGAACTGCCGCCATCGCCGCCGACACCGATCGAAGTCGGCACGATGCTGGCACCGATGCCACCACCGCCCGACCCGCCGCCGGCGCCGACCGACTGCGCGAAGATGCCATGGGCGCCGACGCCTTCAACGAGGATCGTGCCGTTGGCATTGTTGTTGACGGTAACCGCGCCGCCGCCGCCGTTGCTGCCGGCAGTGGTGCCGTCGCCGACATCTCCGCCCTTGCCGCCGACCGCGATGAAGCCGATCGCGCGGCCACCCGAACCGCCGCCGCCGCCGATCGACTGGGCGTTGATGCCATCCGCGCCGGCGCCGGTCGTGTGCAGGCTGTTGTTGTTGGTGACATTGACGATGCCGCCGATGCCGGACGAGCCGCCGGCGCCACCGATTGAGATCACGGCTGGGATCGAGCCGGTGATGCCGCCATTCTTGCCGCCGCCCGAACCGCCGCCGCCACCCACCGACTGCGCCTGGATCGCATAGGAATCGATGCCGTCCGTTATGATCACGGCGTTGTTGGTGACATCGACCTGGCCGCCATTGCCACTGGAGCCGCCGGAGCCGCCGACGGCGATCGCGCTGATGCCGAGCGAGCCGCCCGCGCCGCCGCCGCCACCGATCGACTGTGCGAAAATACCAACGGAATCATCGGCATGCGTAACAATGCCACCGTAATTGTCGACGATGACATGGCCACCAAAGCCGCCGGCCTTGCCGGAGCCACCCAGCGACAGCAGGCCGCCGGCGCCGCCGCCCGTGCCGCCGCCGCCGCCGACCGATTGCGCAAAGATGCCGGCCGAAAAGCCCTCTTCCGGCTTGGCACTCGGCGGAGCATCCGCCGGAAGTGTCCCCGTGCCGAAAGTCTCGATTGTCGCCACCGTGACCTGGCTGAGATCCGTCTTGCCGTTGGTCACGGTGACCGAGCCGCCATTGCCGGCGGCCGCACCCTTGCCGCCGATGCCGACCGTGCCGAGCGCGCCGGCCTCGCCGTCGCCGCCATCGCCGCCGCCGCCGCCGATCGACTGCGCATGGATGCCGTCCGACTTGGTGCCGTTTGTCTGGATCGCGCCTTCGTTGGTGACGATGACCGTGCCGCCATTGCCGCCGCCGGCGCCGTTGCCGCCGATGGCGACAGCACCCGACCTGGCCATGCTGGCTGTGCCGAGCGGCTTCAGCAGCAGCGTTGGATCAACCTGTATTGGATTGTCGAAAAGGCCTCCCGTGCCGACATAAGCGTCGCCGCCAATGCCGCCGCCGCCGCCGATCGACTGTGCGACGATGCCGGACGACTTGTCGCCATGCGTTATGATGAAATCATAATTGCCGACGTCGACCGTCTGGGCGTCATTGCCGGTTCCGCCGGCGCCACCGACCACCGCCTGCAGGTTCCAGCCCGGCTTGCCGCTCGCGGGAGAGCAGACGGTGGGCAAGGTGCATTTGGCGCCAAGCTGCAGCGAGATCGAGTTGGCGCGCCCGCCGGTGCCGCCGCCGCCGCCGATCGACTGCGCCAGGATACCGAAGGAACCCAC
Source organism: Mesorhizobium sp. B2-3-4 (assembly GCF_006442315.1). Taxonomy (GTDB): domain Bacteria; phylum Pseudomonadota; class Alphaproteobacteria; order Rhizobiales; family Rhizobiaceae; genus Mesorhizobium. The sequence goes on from NZ_VFVY01000019.1 coordinate 52,590, forward strand.
GCCATGGGTCTCGATGCCGCCATACTGTCTGATGGTGACGTTGCCGCCCGTATTGCCGTTGCCGGCCGCGCCGCCGACCGCGACGCTGATATTGACCTGCGTGCCCGCATTGTTGCCGTTGACGCCGAGCACGCCGGTGATGGCATTGCCGCCATTGCCGCCGCCGCCGCCGATCGACTGCGCGAAGATGCCGTAGGCGCCGTCGCCGGTGGTTACGGTCTGGCCGGCAGCGAGCAGGCCTGTCTGCAGCAGACCGTGATTGGTGACGAAGACATCGCCGGCAGTGGCTCCATCGCCGCCAAGGCCGCCGACGGTGACGCCGACGTTGAAGTTCTTCCCGTTGCCGAGCGAGCCGATCACACCGGAGACCGCCATGCCGCCATCGCCGCCGCCGCCGCCGATCGACTGTGCCTGAATGGCGTGGGCTTCGACGCCGTAGGTCGAAATGGCGCCCGTATTGTCGACGGTCACCTTGCTGCTGCTCGAGCCCGAGCCGCCGAAGCCGCCGACGCTCGCCGACAAGGTCTTGCCGTCGGTACCTGCGATCGCGCCGGAGATCGACATGCCGCCGCTGCCGCCGCTGCCGCCGACCGATTGCGCGAACAGGCCGACGGACTTGTCGCCGGTGGTGGTTGTCGCGCCGTGGCGCGTCAACAGGACTTCGCCGCCCTTGCCGCCGCCGCCGCCCTCGCCGCCGACAGCCGCCGTGATCTGATTGCCGTCCTCGCCCAGATTGAGAGCTGCCGCCACACTGAGGCCGCCATTGCCGCCGCCACCGCCGATCGACTGCGCCAGCACGCCGAACGCCTTATCGCCGCCGGTCTGGATGATACCGGTCGAATCCACCGTCACCTTCTCGCCGTTGCCGCCGGAGCCGGCACCGCCGCCAAGCGATACCGAGACCGCTCCGTTCTTGCTCTGGTTCTTGCCGAGCGAGCCCTTGATGGTCGCCGAGAAGGCAAAGCCGCCATTGCCGCCGCCGCCGCCGACCGACTGCGCCAGAATGCCGTTCGCGCCATTGCCCTCGGTCAGGATGTTGTCGACCGAAGTGACGTTGACCGTCTTGCCGTTGCCCGAGCCCGCGCCTGAGCCGCCGACGGAAACGCCGATCGCGGCCTTGGCATTCTGGCCGGCGACCGAAATCGCGCCTGAGAAGCCGCCGTCGCCGCCGCCGCCACCGACGGACTGCGCGAAGATGCCGTTGGAATCGCCGCCGACAGTGTGAATGGTCGCGATGTTGTTGGCGAGCGTGGTGCCGACATTGCTGTTGACGATGACGGGACCGCCATCCTGGCCGGCACCACCGTTGCCGCCAACGCTGACGGCTGCGCCGCCGGCGCCGTCGACGACCATCTCTCCGGAGATCGCGAAGCCGCCTGTGCCGCCGCCACCGCCGATCGACTGGGCAAGAATGCCGTTCGCCTTGTCGCCCGTGGTGTTGATCGTGCCGATATTGTTGACCGTGACCAGTTTGGACGTGCCGCCCTTGGCGCCGCTGCCGCCGACGGAAACAGCCGCTGCTGCCTGTTGCGCGGAGCCCGCGATGGTGACCGCCGCGCCGCCATTGCCGCCGCCGCCGCCCACCGATTGCGCCAGAATGCCGTTCGAACCGTTCTTGACCGTGACGATATTGCCCGTCGAGGTCACCGTGACCGTATCGGCGTTGCCGCCGCCCGCGCCCGAACCGCCGACACCGACGCCCACCGCGCCCTGACCCGCGGTGACCGCGATCGCGCCGGAGAAGCCGCCATTGCCGCCGCCGCCGCCGATCGACTGCGCCAGGATGCCGTCCGACTTCAAGCCTTCGGTCCTGAGGTCGCCGGTAGAGGTGACCGTCACCGATTTGGCGTCGCCACCATTGTCGCCCGAACCGCCGACGCCGACGGCAAGACTGCCCGCGCCGCGCCCGGTCAGCGTGCCGGCCACGGCGCCGCCACCATTGCCGCCGCCGCCGCCGACCGATTGCGCGAAGATCGCATGCGAACCATCGCCATCGGTCTCGATGTTGCCGTGGCTGGTGACGGTGACGACCTCGGCGCCACCGCCGCTCGAGCCGGAGCCGCCGACCGCGACGCTGGCTGCCATGGCGTTGCTGCCCGACAGCGCGATGGCAAAACCGCCATTGCCGCCGCCGCCGCCCACCGACTGCGCCAGGATGCCGAATGAGTCTTTTCCTTGCGTCAGTATGTTGTTGTAGCTGGTGACGGTGACCGTGTCGGCATTCGAGCCGGACCCGGCGCCGCCGCCGATGCTGACACCCAGCCCGCCACCGCCAAGCCCGACGCCGAGGCTGCCTGCGAAACCGCCCGAACCGCCGCCGCCGCCGACCGACTGCGCGAAGATACCGGAAGAATTGTCGCCCTGGGTCCAGATCGAAACCACATTCGAGGCCGGAGCTTGCAGCACCGGCTGGCCGCTGCCATCGACCAGGCTGTAGCTGTTGACGACCACCTTGCTGGCGGTCGAACCGGTTGCGCCCGAGCCACCGACGCCGACGCCGATGCCGGCATTGCCTGTCGTCGCCGACCCTGCGATGGCGAAGCCGCCATTGCCGCCGCCGCCGCCGATCGATTGCGCCAGTATGCCGTTGGAAAACTTGCCGGTCGTGACGATCGTGCCGGTACTGGTCACCGTTACATCCTTGCCGACGCCGCCGACGCCACCTTTGCCGCCTATGGCAACGGCAGCCGTTGCGGCGTCGGGATCGCCGATTGCGCCGGACAGGGCAATCGCGAAGCCGCCATTGCCGCCGCCGCCGCCGATCGATTGCGCGATGATGCCGGAGGAATTGTCGAAATTGGTCGAGATGTTGCCGGTGCTGGTCACCTTGACGATGTCGGCGCTGCCGCCGCCGGCGCCGTTGCCGCCGAGCGACACGCCGACCGCGATCGACTGGCCGCCGCCAAGCGATCCGGCAAAGCCGCCATTGCCGCCACCACCGCCCAGCGATTGAGCGAGTATGCCCGCCGCGCCAGTGCCGCGCACATCACCGACGGCAAAGTCCTTACCGGTCGAGATGTTGCCGGTGGATACGACCGTGACATCGAGGCCGTTGCCTGCGGCTCCGCCCTTGCCACCGAGGCCGACGGCGATGCCGGCTTGTTGTCCGACCGCCAGCGATACGGTCGAGCCGCCATTGCCGCCGCCGCCGCCGACGGATTGCGCCAGGATGCCGATCGACTGGTCGCCATAGGTGGTGATGTCGCCGGTGGAGGTGACCTTGACAGTCTTCGCGCTGCCACCGCCGGCGCCGTTGCCGCCAAGGCCCACCGATACGCTGGCGCCTTGCAGCGTGATCGTGCCAGCTCCGGCGAAGCCGCCATTGCCGCCGCCGCCGCCGACCGACTGCGCCAGGATGCCTGCCGACTGATCGCCATGCGTTTCGATGTTGCCGGTCGAAGTGACCGTGACCGGACCCGCGTCGCGCCCAGTGCCACCGCCGCCGCCGACGGCCACGGACACGCCGAGAGCGCCGGAGGTGAAAGCAGCGCCGACGCTGAAACCACCATTGCCACCACCGCCGCCCAGCGATTGAGCCAGGATACCGGCTGATTGTTTGCCATACGTGGCTATGTTGCCATAGTTGGTGACGGTGACATCCTTGCCGACGCCGCCGGAGGCGCCGTTGCCGCCGACCGAAACCGCGGCCGAGCCGCCCGCGCCCTCAATGGACCCGGAACCGGTCAGCGTGATCGCGAACCCGCCATTGCCGCCACCGCCGCCGATTGATTGCGCCAGGATGCCGATCGAATGGTCGTCGATGGTCAGAATGCTGTTCTGCGTGATGACGCCGCTATTGTCTTTCTTGCCATTGTTGACCGTAACCGTACCGGCGTCGCCGCCGCCCGCGCCCGTGCCGCCAAGGCTGACGCCGCCGCTGGCAACTCCGCCCAGCGCCAGGCTGCCCGAAAAGCCGCCATTACCGCCGCCACCGCCGATACTTTCTGCCTGGATACCGGCGGCATTCTTGCCTTCGGTGATCAAATTCCACGTGCCGTAACCGGCCTTGCTGATCATGTGACCGGCGCCGTCGGCATTGACGGTGACGTCACCGGCATTGCTGCCCACGGAACCAGCGCCGCCAAGTCCGATGCTTGCGGACGCCGCGCCGATCGAGGCCGCAACGGTGAAGCCACCATTGCCGCCGCCACCGCCGATCGATTGCGCCAGAATGCCGGTCGAACTGGCACCTTGCGTGTGGATCGAGCCGGAGCTGCCGACGATCACGTTCGCGCCGGCGCCGCCGCTATTGCCCTTGCCGCCAATGTTGACGGCAAGTCCGATGCCGCCAATCGCCCCGCCGATCGAATAGCCGCCATTGCCGCCGCCGCCGCCGACCGACTGCGCGACGATGCCGCCTGCATTGTCGCCCTCCGTCGAAATGTCGCTGAGGCTCGACACGGTGACGACATCCGATGCGCCACCTTTGCCGCCGGAACCGCCGATGCCGATCGCGGCGGCAAAGCCGGTGCTGTTGGCAGCGATGGCGATCGCCGCGCCGCCATTGCCGCCACCACCGCCGATCGACTGCGCGAAAATACCCCGCGACCCGTCGCCATGGGTGGTGAGTGTACCTGCCGTCTGCACGGTGACGGCCTTGCCGACACCGCCATTGCCCGCCGTTCCACCCATGGCAAGGGCAACCGCGCCAGCCGCGACGGAAACGGAGAACCCGCCATTGCCGCCGCCGCCGCCGACTGATTGCGCGAAGACGGCGTCGGAATTGTCGCCATGGGTGATGATCGAATAGGCTGTGTTCGAGGCATCGCGCAGCACCTGCACCACACCGGCGTCGCCGCCGGGAGCGCCGGAGCCGCCCAGCGCGACGCTGAAGCCGACACTTCCGGAAAACGCACCGCCGCCATTGCCGCCGCCACCGCCGACGGACTGGGCGAAAATGCCGGCGGAACTGACGGAACCAGCACCATTTATTCCGGTCTCTATGTCGCCGGCATTAGTCACCGTGACCCGCGAGCCATTGCCGCCGGCGCCACCCGATCCACCCGCGGTGAACAGGCCGCCGGCGCTGCCGCCATTGCCGCCGCCGCCGCCGACGGATTGCGCGAAGATGCCGGCCGACTGCTTGCCATAGGTGCTGATCGAGCCTGCCGCGGTGTTCGTCACCTCGACGATGCCGCCATTGGTGGTTGAAGATCCACTGCCGCCGAGCGCCACGAGACCGCCCGAATTGCCGCCATTGCCGCCGCCGCCGCCGATCGACTGCGCCAGGATGCCGTTCGATTCCTGACCATGGGTGACGATCGCACCGGAGTTGGTGACGCCGACCGTTACGACATTGGCAGGACCGCCATTGCCGCCGAGGCTGCCGCTGCCGCCCGAGGCGAACAAGCCGAAATTCGAACCGCCGTCGCCGCCGCCGCCGCCGATCGTCTGGGCGAGGATGCCCTGGGAATTGTTGCCCCAGGTCGTGATCGCGGCATTGTTCACGACACTGACGACGCCGCCATTGCCGCCATTGCCGCCGCTGCCGCCCGAGGACGAGAACAGGCCGAAACCGCCAGCACTGCCGCCGCCGCCGCCGCCGATCGACTGCGCGACGATGCCGTGCGAGTAGACGCCATGCGTGGTGATCGTCGTGCCCACGCCGGTAAAGACATTGGCGTTGCCGCCGGCGCCGGCCGGGCTGCCACCGCCAGGATTGAAGACCAGGCCGCCGCCGCCGCCGCCGTTGCCGCCATGACCGCCCTGACTTATCGCGACCACGCCGGCCGAAAAATTGCCGGACGTCTCAATACTTCCGCCATTGAAATTGGCCGTTGCCGTGCCGCCGCTGCCGCCGAGGCCGCCATTGCCGGCATTGCCGGAAATCCCCTTGGCGTCGCCTCCGTCACCGCCATCGCCGCCAACGCTGCTGGCCACGATGCCGGCGCTTGGGCAAGGCGCGGACAACGAACAGTTGTTGGTGGTGGTGATGGCACCGTTGACGTTGACGGTAACGACGCCACCATCGGCGCCGTTGTGGCCATCGCCGCCATTGGCAAAGACGTACCCATTGCTGCCGTTGCCGCCACGGCTGCCGTTCGAGGCGCCGAGAACACCGATGGTGCCGGTCGCCGCGACCGTGCCGCTGCCTGGCGTGCCGGGATTGGCCGAAGGCTGGTTGTAGTTGACCGTCAACGTCGGACCGGCATTGCCGGAGGGTCCGGTTGCAGCCTTCGCCGGGGGCGGTACGCAGGTCGTGCCGGACGGCGCGGTGCCTTTGACCACGCACGTCTCGGGCTTTGCCGGGTCGCTCCCGTTCGCCGGCACTGCCAGGGTGATCGTACAGTCACTCGGGACGGTGCTGCAGGTATAATGGGCTTCGCCGGGAGCCGCGGGCGCAGCCCCGGTACCGGTCAGGGAGATTCGGCTGGGATCGATGTCCAGCGTGTTGACGTTGAGCGTCGTGACGCCATCCGACGCATCGTAATGAATGTTCGATTGCGTTCCAGAGCCTGTACAACTCTCCACGCCGCCACTTGGTCCGGTGCAAGCCGCTTCGGCGGAACGGGTCGAGCTCATCAGCAGCGACGCAGCCATGACAATGGCCGCCACTGCCGCAATCGCTGGAAGGCCGAGGAACCCCTGCTTCAGCCACGCTGAAACACGATGAGCCTCGACCGCTCTCCCCCGAAGATGAGCCATCATCACCCCCCGACCCGCGCCAGCCCAGCACGAATCATCCCTTGCTAATGCAACCTAGCAGATTGCGGCGGAGGGCGGGTATTCCCAAGAATTGGGATGAGGTAATTTAGATACGATGTTGCTGGCTGGACACAGAAATGGCAGCAAGCATCTCGTGATTACGCACTATTGGAGTAAGTAGCGCAAACCCATGGACTAAACTCTGCTTCAGGCGGAAAGAAGCGGCGCCGGCTCAACAACTGATCCGGCCAATAATTCTCGCTGTACGGCAAGGAAGAACCTGCGCACTTCGTCACTGGCTGACGTTTTGTCGCTGCCCGCCCCGATAACGAGGTCGAGCAATTCCGCCGCTTTTGCCTTCCAGAACGAGGTGGCGGTCTCGCCATGCAGGTTGCCGAGCTTGGCGGCAACGTCCCGGACTAGGAATAGCTGACGATCGATCGGGAACGCACGGACTTTTTCTGGGGACATCTTCCGAACCATGACACTGACGCAACGAATCAACCATTGCCGAACAAGCAATGGCTAACCGCGAAGTTGGAAACGGAAGCTTAACGGCGCGCCCGATCATGCGTCGTCCGCGCGACACGCTCATGTGTACTGGCAGTTAACGGGGTTTATCAGGGTACCCGAAGCGGCCCTCAGGCCTGCAGCGCTCTGGCCTCGCCGCCGCGCTTGCGTGGCGCCATCATGTCGCCGGCCATCAGGCCGGTGACGCGGCAGAACGCCATGAACGCCCGGCAGGCATCTTCGGTCTTGACCACATCCACCGTGGCGCCGAAACAGGCATTGAATGCCTTCTGATACACCGGTCCCTGCCGGCGCGCCGGCCAGTCCTGCAGAAAATCGAGCGCCTGCTCGACGCCGTAGATTTCCTCGACTGGCAAGCCGGGACCTGGTGCGATGCGCACCGGCACCTCGAATTGCAATCTGTCCATGCGACATCTCCCGAACCGGCATCGCCCAAGCAACGCGGCTCGTCGTAAAAAGTTGCTCGAAGCATCCTATGCCGCGGGAATGTGTCGTTACTGCGGAAAAGGACGTTTTGCCGCGGTCGGCCGCGATCCTTTGCTGGCGCAGGGCTCTCCGGACGCCCGTGACCTGTCGGTCACGGGGCCCTGGAGCCGTGGTCACTGGTTAGCCGGGTCGGTCTCCGCATCGAAGGCCATCCGCACCACCATCAGCAGAACGTAGGCCGACGGCAAGGCGAACAGGGCGCCGAGGACGAGCGCTCCGGCTCCCGACAAATAGAGCGTCTCGGCGACCGCCCAATAAACGGTTCCGATGCAGATGAGCGCCTGAACGGACAGAAATGACGCGGCGGAGGCCGCGCGCGATAGGCTTTTGAAGGTCTTGATGCGTTGCATTGCAATGATCCGTAAACGACGCGCCACGCGGCCAATGCGCGGCCGACAGCCGCCGCATGGGTCGCGACGCGAATGAGATGAATGAAGGTGAAAGGCGGCCCTGGACCGCTCAGGCCGGCATGGATGGCGGCGCGCGCGGCTGGTTGGCGCTTATGCAGGGTGGGCAAACAGCCTCATCCGCGGCGACAAACCTTGCCGGCAGTGGCAGGGAGAAGCCGAGAAAAGCGGCCTGCGGAGCCGGCAGGGCCGCATGGCCGCCGGCGAACTTGGCGAGCATCGGCCGTGTGCTGCGAACTTCCAGGGCCTGCGCTTTGTTGGTGCCCCGCAGGAGCGCCGCGACCTCACCCGAGCTTTCGATACCGACGCTGGCCGCGCCCTGAGCAGGATCCGCGAAGATGGGCGTGTCCGGCCGGCCGAGGCACAGCATCGCCAGCAGCACCAGGCCCATCAGACATGAGCAGGCTGCCGTCAGTGGCGTCCCGCGCGGCTTGACGCGCTCGGGCGCCGGGAACGGACGAGATCTCCGAAACATCGAGCCGGCCTAACGCATGACGGCCTGAAAGGAAAGCAAACCCATGCAAAACCCGCAAAAAGCATCGCCTCGCCAGCAAATATTCGGGCGGCCGAGGCAGGACCAGGCAGTTCTTTCTTGAACCTTTCGCCCCCAAGTGCCAAATCTGGAGTCATCCTGGCGCCAGCGTTCCCGCGGCGCGCCATCTTCTATACGGGCAAAATGGTCACCTATCTCGACGCCGCCACGGCACCGCTCAGAAACACCGGCCAGATCCGCCTCTACGGCGAGGAAGGCTTTGCCGGCATGCGCAAGGCATGCGACCTCACCGCGCGCTGCCTGGACGAACTGGCGCCGATGGTCGGCCCGGGCGTCACCACCGACGCCATCGACCGTTTCGTCTTCGAGTTCGGCATGGACCATGGCGCACTGCCCGCCACGCTCAACTATCGCGGTTACACGAAATCGTCCTGCACCTCGATCAACCATGTTGTCTGTCACGGCATTCCCGACAACAAGCCGCTGAAGGATGGCGATATCGTCAATATCGACGTGACCTACATCCTCGATGGCTGGCACGGCGATTCCTCGCGCATGTATCCGGTCGGCACGATCAAGCGCGCCGCCGAACGCCTGCTGGAAGTCACCCATGAATGCCTGATGCGCGGCATCGCCGCCGTCAGGCCGGGCGCGCGCACCGGTGCAATCGGCGCCGCCATCCAGACTTATGCCGAAGCCGAACGCTGCTCGGTGGTGCGCGACTTCTGCGGTCACGGCGTCGGCCAGCTGTTTCACGACGCGCCCAACATCCTCCATTACGGCAACGTCAATGAAGGCGTGGAGATGCGACCCGGCATGATCTTCACCATCGAGCCGATGATCAATCTCGGCCGGCCGCATGTGAAGGTATTGTCGGACGGCTGGACGGCGGTGACACGCGACCGCTCGCTGTCGGCGCAATACGAGCACACGGTCGGCGTTACCGACGCGGGCTGCGAGATTTTCACGCTGTCGCCCAAAAAGCTCGACCGCCCGGGACTGCCGGCCTGACGCCACCAGGCGTCTAAGGGATCAGCAACAGACTTCCGGCGGTGCGCCCGGCTTCGAGTTCGGTATGGGCTTGACCGGCGTCGGCGAGCGCGAATTCGCCGCCAATGGTCGCTGTGATGCCCAGGCGAAACGCGTCGAGCACGCTCGCCGCGGCTTCGGTGTAGAAAGCCTGGTCGCCTGTCGCCGCCATTATGCTTGGGTGGGCAAGAGCGCGGTTGGGCCGCAACTGGTCAAGCGAAACCGGCGGGATTGGCCCTGCGGCCTGGCCGAAACTGACGGCGGTGCCGAACGGCCGGATACATTGGATGGTCTTTGCCAGCATGGCGCCACCGATGCCGTCATAGCCGACATCCACGCCGCGCCCCTGCGTGAGATCCAGAGTCCGCCCGATGATGTCGGCATCGCGCCCGACGATGAGATGATCGGCGCCATGGGACCAGGCAAGAGCGGCCTTTTCCTCGGAGCTGACGGTACCGATCACCGTAGCACCAAGATGCTTCGCCCAGCGGACCAGAATGGCGCCGAGCCCGCCCGCCGCCGCATGCACCAGCATGACCGTGCCCGGCTTCACAGCATAGGTGCGGCGGAGCAGCATGTAGGCGGTCATGCCCTTCAATGTCGATGCCGCCGCGATTCGGGCGTCGACCCCGTCGGGCAGCTTGATCGCCCGCGCGGCCGGCAGCAGCCGTGTCGAGCTGTAGCCGCCGACGGGAGCGCCGGCATAGGCAATGCGGTCCCCCGGCGCGAGAAATGCGACATCGGAACCAACCTCTTCAACGATTCCGGCACCCTCGGCGCCGAGCACATGGGGATAGGAAGGCAGCGGATAGATGCCCTTGCGATGGTAGATGTCGAGAAAATTGACGCCAATAGCCTCATGACGAAGGCGAACTTCCAGGGGGCCTGGAGATTGCGGCGCGCTTTCCAGCACCCGCAATTGATCGATGCCCCCCGTGGCGATCAGCTTAACGGCAATATCCATCCTCATTCTCCCGATCCAAAACGCGACAGCGAGGATGCCAGATGACAGCCTGATGGAAAATTCCCTATAAACTCCCACGCAATGGGAAAAAATAAACGGATGCTGGATTGGGAAGACCTCCGCCATTTTCATGCGCTTTCGCGTCTGGGCACGCTTTCGGCGGCTGCCCGGGCGCTGGGCGTGGAGCATGCCACCGTGGCAAGGCGAATAGCGCATTTGGAAGAGAGCATCGGCGCCAAGCTCGTCGACCGGCGCGGACGGCGCCTGTCGCTTACGGCCAAGGGCCAGGAGATCGCCACCATCGCGGCGCGCATGAGCGAGGATTCCCTGACGATCGAGCGCGCCGGTCTGAATATCGACAGCCGGCATGCGGGAACGGTCAGGATAAGTGCCCCGCCAACCCTGGCGACGGCGCTGCTGACCGAGCGGTTCGTTCGCATCCGCCAGCGACATCCCGGCATCAACATCGTGGTCATCGGCGAGACGCGCTATGCCTCGCTGGGGCGCAGGGAGGCCGACATCGCCGTGCGCATGGCGCGCCCCGATCAGGGCGACCTGACCGTCACCAGGATCGGCGAAATCGGTTTCAGCCTCTACGGCGACCCCAACTATCTTGCCGCGACGCGCGAGGCGAACTGGACCTTCATCGGCTATGAGCAAACCATGTCGTCGTCTCCCCAGGAGAGGCTGCTTGCGCGGATCGCGGGAGATCGCCCGGTCGCGATCCGCGGCTCCACGCTGGAGTTTCAGCTGGCTGCCGTCAAAGCCGGCGGCGGCATCGCCTTGCTGCCGGATTTCATGGCCACCGGCCAAGGTTTGACCAGCCTTCCGTTGGCGGAAGCCCCCCTCACCCGTGAACTCTGGCTGGTCGTGCACACGGATATCAAGGATGTGCCGCTTATCAGGACGGTAATGGACGGGCTTGCCGGCAAGGTCGAATGAACAAGGGACGCCTCTGCCCAGGTAATACTTGCAGCGGTTGGCACCGACCGTCGTGAAAGCACTCGACCGTGCCGGCTTGCCAGCCTAATATTTTGCCGGATCGGACATGCCGATTGATTGTCTGGAAGCGGGGGCGGATGACCGGTGATGACGACGAGCGGAGTTTCTTCTCCGAAGTGCCGGTCCGGTCAGCCGCGAAGGCCAGGCCGGTTCCGGACGAAAAGCCTGGATATCTCGGCCACCGCGATCGCCTGCGCGAGCGTTTTGCCTCGGCCGGTCCCGATGCCTTGCCCGATTATGAGCTTCTGGAACTCCTGCTTTTCCGGCTGATCCCGCGCTCCGACACCAAGCCTGTCGCCAAGGCCTTGCTGGCGCGCTTCGGCACGCTGGCCGAAGTGCTTGGGGCACCCATCGGCCTGCTGCAGGAGGTCAAGGGCATCGGTCCGGCAGTGGCGCTCGACCTCAAGGTGGTGGCGGCGACGGCGCAACGCATGGCGCGCGGCGAGGTGCATGGCCGCGAAATCCTCTCATCCTGGCAGCTGCTTCTCGACTATTGCCGGGCCGCCATGGCTTTCGAGGCACGCGAGCAGTTCCGCATCCTGTTCCTGGACAAGAAGAACGCGCTGATATCGGACGAGGTGCAGCAGACCGGCACGGTCGACCACACGCCGGTCTATCCCCGCGAGGTGGTCAAGCGCGCGCTGGAACTCTCGGCGACGGCCGTCATCCTGGTCCACAACCACCCTTCAGGCGACCCGACGCCGTCGCGCGCCGATATCGAGATGACAAAAGAGATCATCGACGCCGGCAAGCGGCTGGGAATTGCCGTGCACGACCACATCATCATCGGGCGCAAGGGCTATGCCAGCATGAAGGGCCTGCTCTTGATCTGAGCCCGGGATTTGAAAAATGTTCAATCTTGGAACGAACCACGCCCACCCTGGCGCGCTTTCGGATCAATTTCCTAAGACGGCTGGCTAGGTCCAGTATCTTTAGAAGATAATTTCGTTGAGGAACGGCATGTTCCGCTGCTAGCGTTTGAAACGCTTCAATTGGATCATGCCGTTGCAACGCAAGCGCCCGACCATAGCGGATGTCGCACGAACCGCCGGTGTCTCCATCGGCACGGTTTCGAACTTCATCAATGGAACCGCCGGGCTGAAGGACGGCACGCGGGAGCGCATCGAGAAGGCGATCGCGACCCTGATGTACCGGCCGAGTTCGTTCGCCCGCTCCCTGCCCGGTCGTGCGCCGCAGCGGCCAAAGAACCTTGACCATCTGCCGAGGCTCCTGGTTGCCGGCCGCGTCAGCGTCGACTTCCTGTGCCGGGTCGACGTGCTGCCGCATCGCGACGACCGTATCACCGCCAGCCATATCGAAAAGGCGCTGGGCGGCCCCGCCGCCAATCTCGCGGTTGCCGCCGCCGGGGTCGGCGCGCCCTACGCGCTCGATGTCGAACTGGCGACGGCGGTCGGCAGGGATGCGGAGAGCGACTGGGCGCTGGGCGAACTTGCCAAGCTCGGCGTGCATGCATTGCCCATCCGCAGCACGCCCAACAACCGGCTTTCGCAGGCGATCGTCATCATCGAGCGCAACGGCAGCCGCACCATCATCAGCGAACCGTTTGAACTTGGCGAAGTCGATTTGACCGCCAATCTCGATATCCAGCCGGAGCCGCGCCCCGCCTGCCTTCATATTGAAGGGTTTCACTATGAAACGATGACCGCGTCCATCGAGCGCTTTCACCAGGCAGGCTGGAAGGTGAGTATGCATTCGGCCGGCCTGCCCAAGAGTGCGCGGACCCCGGAAGCCTTCACGCAGATGGTCAAACAGGTCGACCTGACCTTCATCAACGATGTGATGATCCGGGAGATTTTCGACTTTCGCACCCGGATGGCGACAATGATCGAAGCGGTGCGGCTGATGCTGTCGTGCATCAAGCGGCGCGGAACGGTCGTGCTCACCCTTGGCGAATTTGGCGCTGTCGTCTTTCCGGCAACGGGTGGCCCCCAGATCGAAGTGCCGGCACTGCCTGTCAACAGGGTGGACGCGACGGGCGCCGGCGACAGCTTCGCCGGTATCTTCCTCAGCCTGTGGCTGCACGGCGCGTCGCTGGAAACGGCTGCCCGCTACGCGGCGGTCGGCGCCAGCCTGACGACCACGGTCGAGGGCGCACAAGGATACATAGCCGACTTTGCGACACTGAAGGCCACCGCCTCGGCCAACGACGTTATGGCCAGTTGAATCAACGCTTTGCCTGACCCGGCGCATCGGGCGGCAAACCAAATGGACGATATCGGGAGAACATGGACATGGCGAAAACGAAAGTCCTTCTGGTCGGCGAGAGCTGGATGAGTTCGGCCACCCACTACAAGGGCTTCGACCAGTTCGGCAGCGTCACCTTCCATCTTGGCGCGACACCTCTGGTCAATGCCCTGAAGGAGAGCGAGTTCGATCTCGAATACATGCCGGCGCACGAAGCCGTCGAAAAGCTGCCTTTCACCATGGAAGGCCTGTCGCAATACAAGGCCATCATCCTCTCCGACATCGGCGCCAACTCGCTGCTGCTGCATCCCGATGTCTGGCTGCACGGCAAGACCGTGCCCAATCGGCTGAAGCTCCTGCGCGACTGGACGCAAGCCGGCGGCGGGCTGGTCATGATCGGCGGCTATTTCAGTTTTCAGGGCATCGACGGCAAGGCCCGCTGGCACCGGACGGCGGTCGAGGAGGCATTGCCGGTAACTTGCCTTCTCCACGACGACCGGCTCGAAATTCCCGAGGGCTTCCGGCCCGAGATCACCGGCCCCGGCGATCATCCGATCTTTGCCGGCATCCAGGGTGAATGGCCGATCCTGCTCGGCGCCAACGAGGTGGTCGCCCGCGACCGCGACGATGTCGAGATCCTGGCCCGGCTGCCTCAGGATCAGGGCAGCCATCCCCTGCTGGTTACCGGGCGTCATGGAAAGGGCCGCACCCTGGCCTGGACCTCGGATATCGGCCCGCACTGGCTGCCGAACAGCTTTGTCGAATGGCCCGGATACACCAGGCTTTGGACCAATGTGCTGCGCTGGGTCAGCAAGGCCGTCTAGCCGATCCGCAAGCGCGGGAGGAACCGTCATGACCGCCCCATTTCTTGTCGCCAGGAACATCGCCAAACGCTTCGGCGCGCTCACCGCGCTCGCCAATGTCGATCTGGAAATCCGCTCCGGCGAGGTGCTGGCGCTGCTCGGCGACAATGGCGCGGGCAAATCGACCTTCATCAAGATCCTGGCGGGCGCTCATCGGCCGAGCGACGGGGAGATCGTCATCGAAGGCAGCCCGGTCGCTTTTTCCTCGCCAAAGGATGCGGCCGCCTCAGGCATAGCGACGATTTTCCAGGAGCTGGCGCTGTCCGAAAACCTGTCGATCGCCGAAAACGTCTTTCTCGGCCGCGAATTGAAACGCTCCATTTTGGGCGTTCCCTTCCTGAAACGGAAGGAAATGCGGCAGCGCGTCGACGGTCTGCTGCAGGAACTCGACGCCCATATTTCCGATCCGGAAGCGCCGGTCGGCAGCCTGTCTGGCGGCCAGCGCCAGGCCGTCGCCATCTGCCGGGCTCTCAATCTGAATGCCAGGCTGGTCATCATGGACGAGCCGACCGCGGCGCTTGCCGTGGCCGAGAGCCGCAAGGTGCTGGCGCTGACGCGGCGGCTCGCCGCGCGCGGCTGCGCCGTCGTCCTCATCAGCCACAACATTTCCGAAGTGTTCGAAGTCGCCGACCGCATCGTCGTCTTCCGGCGCGGCCGCAAGGTGGCCGAGCGGCTGGCGGCCGAGACCAATCACGAGGAAGTCGTTTCGCTCATAACAGGCGCTCATCCCGACGTGCGGGCGCTCGAAAAAACAAACTGAAACGCGCGTCATTCCAGAGAGGATCAAACCAAAATGCTTTCACATCTCAGGAAAGTGCTCGCCGCCTCGGCGCTGTCGCTCGTCATTGCCGCGGCCGCGCATGCGGCAGACAAACACAAGGTTGCCTTCGTTCCGCAACTGATCGGCATTCCCTATTTCAACGCCATGGAGGCCGGCGGCAATCGCGCCGCCAAGGACCTCGGCGTCGACTTCATCTATTCCGGCCCGGTCGACACCAATCCGGTTGACCAGTTGCAGATCGTCCAGAACCTGATCGACCAGGGCGTCGAGGCCATTTCCGTCAGCGTGCTCGATGCCTCTAGCATCGCTCCCGTGGTGGAAAGCGCCAAGGCCAAGGGGATCAAACTGTTCACCAGCGACAGCGACGCGCCCGACAGCGGCCGCGCGGTCTATGTCGCGCAGGCCACCGACGAAGGCCTTGGCACGACGATCATCGACGAGCTCGTCAAGCGCGTCGGCGAGGACGCGACGATCGGCATCGTCTCGGGCGAAGCAACGGCGTCCAATCTGAACGCCTGGATCGGCTTCATGCAGAAACAGGCCACCGCCAAATATCCGAAGCTGAAGCTCCTCGCCCCGCAATTCGCCGGCGGCACGGCCGAGCGCGCCGCGCATATCTCGGGTGACCTCATGGCCGCCAATCCCGATATCAAGGCCATCATCGCCGTTGCCTCCTCGACATGCCCGGGCGTCGCCCAGGCGATCGAGACCGCCGGCAAGATCGGCTCGGTCATCGGTGCCGGCTATTGCAGCCCGAACACCGCCCGCTCCTACCTGAAGAGCGGCGCCTTCGGCTTCACCGTGTTGTGGGATCCCGAGCAGCTCGGTTACCTCACGGTTTGGGCCGGCAAGCAGTTGATCGACGGCAAGAGCTTCGAGGCCGAGAACAAGATCGCGGGTCTGGAAAAGCCCGCGACCTATGACGCGGCCAAGGGCATTCTGCTGCTCGGCCCGCCGGCCGTCTTCACCAAGGACAATGTCGACAAGTTCAACTTCTGAGCCCTGACGTGAGCGCGGTGCGGCAGTCTGGAAACGGTATCTTCTCCATGAACGGGCGGGAGTGGTCATTGCTTGTCGCCTGTCTGCTGGCGATCGTCATCTTTTCCGTCGCCTCGCCGCACTACGCCACCTCGGGCAACGCGGTGACGGTGCTGCGCAACAGCGTCGAGCTTTTATTGATCGGCCTCGGCATGACCTTGCTGCTGGCCATGGGCGGCATCGATGTGTCCATCGGGATCGTCATGGGCCTCGTCGCCATTGCCGTCGGGCGCATAGTGAGCGCCGACGGCAGCCCGTTCCTGGCGATCATTTCAGGGCCTTTGGTCGGGGCATTGCTCGGCTGCGTGACCGCCGCCGTCATCGTCCTCGGCCGCGTTCCGGCCATCGTCGGAACGCTTGGCCTGCTTGGTGTCTACCGCACCGCTATCTTCGTCCTTCTCGGCGGGCAATGGCTTTCCGGCCTGCCTTCGAGCCTCACCGACCTTCTCTCGACCACGGTCATCGGCATCCCGGTCGCCGCCTTCGCCATAGCCATTGCCTATCTGGCCGTGTGGCTGGCATTGCGGCGCACGCCTTATGGATTGCACCTGCTGGCAATCGGTAATTCGGAAGAGAAGGCGCGGCTGTCCGGAATCCCGGTGGTCAAGATACGCTTCGCGACCTTCGTCATCAGCGGTGTCCTCACCGGCATTGCCGCCACTTTCTATGTCGCCACCTACCGCAATGTCGAAATGACGATCGGCAGCACACTGGCGCTCGATGCGATCGCAGCTGTCATCCTGGGCGGCACCAGCATATTGGGCGGGCGATGCAGCTTGATCGGCACCGTGTTTGGCGTGCTGTTGCTCAGAATCCTGCAGAACGGCCTGCTCCTGATTGGCGTGCCTTCGCTTTGGCAGCCGGTTGTCACGGGTGTTCTCATTCTTGGCGTGCTCGGCTTCGAAGCCGCCTCCAACCGCCTTCCCTTGGCCCGGTTCCGGCGAGCCCGCGCATGAAAACGCTAAGGAACCTGCAAGGCCCCGCGCTGACGCTGGCACTTCTGTGCGGGCTCTGGCTGATCGTCATTGTCGGCCTGCTCGCGCTGAAGCCATCGGTCTTCAATCTCGGCACCGTCACCACCGTCCTCCAGTTCTCGACCATCCTGGCCCTGGTCGGCCTCGGACAAGGCCTTGTCATCCTGGCCGGCGGAACCGGCATAGACCTGTCAATCGGCGGCGCGGTCTCGCTCTCCGCCATCATCGCCATGCTGGCGCTCAAACTGGGCCTGCCGCCAGTCCTGCTGCCGGCGGTCTGCATCCTCGCCGGCGCCGCGCTGGGCGCCATGAACGGATGGCTGGTCAACGGTCTTGCGCTTCTTCCCTTCATCGCCACGCTCGGTACATTCTTCGTCTATTCCGGTGTCGCGCTCGCGGTCACTGGCGGCGCGGCGCAGTCGGGCGTGCCCGCATGGCTGCTGCTGTGGGGTCGCGGCGTCGTCCTTGGCATTCCCGTGCCCTTCCTCACACTCGCCATCCCGTGTTTCGCACTGGCCGGCCTTGTGCTGATGACGACTGCCTGGGGGCGCTGGATCTACGCCATGGGCTTCAACGAGCGATCCGCCAAACTGGTTGGCATCCCGGTCGGTCGTGTTCGCTTCATTCTCTACGTGCTGAGCGGCGCGCTTGCCGGCGCCGCCGGCCTCGTCTCGCTCGCCTGGCTGGGCAGCGGCAGACCCAATATCGGCCAGAACCTCGAGCTCGAATCGCTGACCGCCGCAATGCTCGGAGGCATCGTCATCACTGGCGGGCGCGGCGGCGTCGGCGGCATTTTCGCGGCGGTCCTTTTGCTGGTCACGCTGAAGACCGGCCTTCTGCAACTGAACATCAACACGGTCTGGCAGGTGGGGATCGTCGGCGCCCTTCTGGTGTTCGTCCTGCTTGCCGACCGGCTTTCCCAACGTTGGAGATCATAATGCCTTCCATGGAAGAGACCATCGCCGCGCGCGTCGAGGCAGCGGCCGATCGCATCGTCGAAACGCTGAGCGATCTCGTCGCCTTCCCTTCGATCGTGAAATCCAACCCGAAGGAAGCAGGTCCCGGCGAGCGTGACTGCCAGCTCTATCTGCAGAAGCGTATCGAGGCGCTCGGCTTCACGACCGATCTCTGGGATCCGGACGGCCCGGCGCTCTATGAGAAATACAAGGGGCGCGCGGGCGCCAACAAGGGCAGGACGTTCGATGGCCGGCCAAATCTCGGCGGTGTATTGAAGGGCACCGGCGGCGGCCGGTCCATCATGTTGACCGGCCATATCGACGTCGTCCCGCCGGGCGCCGCCGGACATTGGGCCACCGATCCGTTCCAACCCGTGCTGAAGGACGGCTTCCTGCATGGCCGTGGCACAGTGGATATGAAGGGCGGCGTCGCCTGCATGCTGATGGCGGTCGAGATTCTGAGGGAACTCAAGGTTCCCCTGTCCGGCGACATCGTCTTCACCACCGTCGTCGACGAGGAGATCGGCGGCATGGGCTCGCTCGCCATGGTCGATCGCGGCTTTCGTGCCGATGCCGGCATCATGACCGAACCGACGGCGAACAAGATCGCGCCGCTCTGTCACGGAATTCTCTGGGGCAGGATCATCATCGACGGCATAGGCGGCCACGCCGAATTGACGCCGAACGCCTGGTATTCGAGCGGCCCGGTCGATGCCGTGCAGCTCTGCCGGCAGATCCTCGACGGCATCGATATCCTCAACCGGCGCTGGATGTTCGACCCCAGGAAGAACCACCCGCTGATGGACCTCCCCAACCAGATCATCGTCACTCAGATCAATGCCGGCGAGCACCCCTCCTCGATGGCCGGCCGCGGCGAGATCATCATCGACGCGCAGTACCTGCCGAGCGAGCATGACGAATTCAAGCTGGGCGGCAACGTCAAACGCGAGATCGAAGAGCATATCGCCAATGTCTGCCAGGCGGACCCTTATCTGCGAAAGCACCCTGCCCGCGTCGAGTGGATCCTCGACGCCGATTGCGCGGAAATCCCGGCGGACAATCCGTTCGTCGGGGTCTTCCAGCAAGCGGTCGGGCAAGCCGATCTGTCGCCGGTGCTGAGCGGCTTTGGCGCGCATAGCGATATTGGTTTGCCGACCGGCCTCGGCAATACGCCGACCGTCAACTTCGGCCCGGGTGACCCGGCGCAGGCGCACCAGCCTAACGAACGCGTTTCGGTGCGCGATCTCGTCGATTGCACGAAGGCGATTGCGCTCGCGGTCGAGAAATGGTGCCGCTAGAGCCGAGCTGAAGCAGAGGCTTTTCGAAATCAGGGCGGATCGGTTTTGCAGTTGCCGGCAATCTGGTTGACCGCCTCGCTGAACCCCGCCAAGTCGAAATCGGCCTGGCCGCGCCCGGACAACAGTCCGAAGCGCCACGACAGCAGCAGGCGGTTAGCCGGAACCAGGCGCTTGATGCCGTCGGCGCCGTCGCGCATCAGCACCCTGCCGCGTGTGCCGACGGACCAGCTCTCGTCGAATTTGCTGTCGCCGTCGATGGCGACCGACACGGTGATTTTTCGGCTGGCGGAGACCGCGTCGTTCAACTGCAGCCATTCGGTCCAGGCCGGATCGCCATCGGCCCGGCAGGCAATGGTCAGTACCGGACTGTAGCTCAGCGCACCGCCGCCGGTGATCAGCTTGTTGGTGGCATAGACCGACGCGGTGACGAGACCATCATTGCCGCTGTCGAAACGCCAATTGTCCGTGCCGGCCTCGGCGGTGCCGCAGGCCAAGGCAAGGACAAGCATCGAGGCACCAGCGCGCCTCATTTCCGCGAACACCCCCAACGACGTCTCCAATTATTTCCGGGTCTTCAACCAACCAGATAATGATCCAGGCTTCGTATCGCCACCGGCACCATCACGAGCCGAATCCGATGTTGCAGTTTCGCAACGAAAAAGGCCGCCCGGAGGCGGCCTTTCGAAATTCGTCGGAGTACGCGGACTTATTCGGCGTCCTTGGCAGCTTTCTTCTTCGGCGCGGCCTTCTTCTTCGGCTCTTCCGCGTCGTCGGCGTCGCTTGCCTTGGCTTCGGCCTTCTTCGAGGCGGCCTTCTTGGCCGGCTTCGCCTTGGTCGTGGTTTCGGCCTCCTCGTCATCGGCCATCAGCTCTTCCTTGCTGACCTTGACGTCGGTGACCGAAATCTGGCCGAGCAGGTGGTCGACCACCTTCTCCTCGAACATCGGCGCCCTCAGCGCGTTCAGCGCCTCGGGGTTGCTGCGGTAGAATTCGAAGGCTTCCTGCTGCTGGTTGGCCGGGAAACGGCGGACCTGCTCGAACAGGCCGCGCTGCAGTTCCTCGTCGGACACCGTGACCCCGGCCTTCTCGCCGATCTCTGCCAGCACCAGGCCGAGGCGCACGCGGCGCTCGGCAAGGCGCAGATACTCGGCGCGCGCCTCTTCTTCGGTCGTCTCTTCGTCGGCGAAGGTGCGGCCGGCGGCTTCCAGGTCGCGGTTGACCTGCGCCCAGATGTTGTTGAATTCCGCTTCGACGAGCTTCGAGGGCGCTTCGAACGAATAGGCCGCGTCGAGCTGGTCGAGCAGCTGGCGCTTGACCTTCTGGCGCGTCATCGAGCCGAACTGATTCTCGATCTGGCCGCGCACGATCTCACGCAGCTTGTCCAGCGACTCCAGGCCGAGGTTCTTGGCCGTCTCGTCGTTGATTTCCAGTTCGCCGGGCTTCGACACCTCCTTGACGGTGACGTCGAAGGTCGCTTCCTTGCCGGCAAGATGCGCCGCCTGGTAGTTTTCCGGGAAGGTCACGGTGACCTGCTTCTCGTCACCGGCCTTGGTGCCGACCAGCTGGTCCTCGAAGCCGGGAATGAACTCCTTCGAGCCCAGCACCAGCGGCTGGTCGTTGCCGGCGCCGCCGGCGAAAGCCTCGCCGTCGATCTTGCCGACATAGTCGATGGAGACGCGGTCGCCCTCGGCGGCCTTGCCGGTCTTGGGCTCGTAGCTGCGCGCCGATTCGGCAACGCGCTTGACCTGATCGTCGATTTCCGAATCCGGAACGTCGAACACCTGGCGCGTCACCTTGATGTCGGAAAAATCCTTGATCTCGATCGCCGGGATGACCTCATAGTTGAGGCGGAACTCGAAATCGGCGCCGCCGGCCAGGATCTTCTCGGCTTCCTTCTCGTCCTCGGTCATGATGACTTCGGGCTGCATGGCCGCCTTCTCGCCGCGCCCGGTGATGATGGAACGGGTCGAGTCGTTGAGGATCTCGTTGACCACTTCGGCCATGAACGACTTGCCGTAGACCTTGCGCAGGTGCTGCACCGGCACCTTGCCCGGACGGAAGCCGTTGATGCGAACCTTGTCGCGTGCGTCCGACAGCCGTGCCATCAGCTTGGCTTCCATGTCACCGGCCGGCACGGTGATCTTGATCTCGCGCTTGAGACCGGAATTGAGTGTTTCGGTGACCTGCATCGTAAAACCTTTGTTTTCACCAATGAGGCTGCCAAACGGCTCCCTGCCGTTCACAGCCTGCCGGTATAATCTTGCCGGAAATGGCTTTTGGTACGGAACCTGGCGATTTGACCGCAAATACGGCTCAAACTCTTCCAAACTGCGTTCCAAGATGTGAATAAGTTCTTGTTTTTCCTACTTCTTATCACATTCTGCAGAAGCGGATCGTCGCGTCCCGTCACATTCGACACGCCTTTTGTCACAGGCGAGCCTAATTTTCAACCATCTTCGCGTTTAGGCGAATAACCAACATTTCGGCTCCAAACCGACTTCTTGTCCGTGACATTGACAGAATGATGGCTACATGGGATTGCCGGGACATGCGGATGTGGCGGAACTGGTAGACGCCCTGGATTTAGGTTCCAGTGCCGAAAGGCGTGGGGGTTCGAGTCCCTTCATCCGCACCATCCTTCGCTCTTCGAGCTGCGGATGGCAGGCCACCCGAGGCGCCGGCAGCCGAAGGTCTCCTCCTACGCGCCGGCGAAGGAAATCCTCCTTACCACACCCTAATAGAGCGGTTCCTCGAACAGTGTCTTGTCGCCGTCCATCAGCGCCTTGATCTGTGCGGTGCCGTCGGCGGAGAGCGCCAGCTTGATCCCGAACGGGCGCACCCGCATGTCGTCCTGGATTGCAATGCCCTGGCCTTCCGGCAGGTAGAAACGTTCGATGCCGTAGTCCGGCGCGATCGTCATTCCCTCGCTTCGCAGATCCCACCCCGCGGCGACATGGCCCGAGATATCGGCCTCGTCGGCACCGGCCGGCGTCGGCGCCTTGCCGAACCAGGCGGTTGTCGGGACCCAATAACCATCGGCACCCTTCTTCAGGCGAACCACGATCGAGGTGTCGTCGCTGGAGAATTTGTCGGCTGGAACGTTGGCGATCATCTTCACCGGAATGCGCGAGATGTCATAGCCGAGGATGATATAGTCGCCGCGTAACAGGTCGCGCGGATCGATGGGTTCGATCTTCAACAGCACTTCCTTGCCGCTACGCAAGATCGCCGCGCGGCCGGCGATGATCCAGCTCAGGAAGCCGATCTGGACGATCGCCAGCACCAGCGCCGAAATGACAAGCCTTTTCCCGGTCATCATGCCGTGGCTCCTCCGCTGACTGGATCCTTCATGCGTTTTTCGACGCGGATGATGACGATTGCCAGAATGCCGAGCAGCACTGCCGCGGCCAGGAAGAAACCGGCCGTGTCGAGCATGGATTGCAACGTCACCACATAGATCGTGGCGAGTTCGAAGGCGAAGCCGAGATAGGCAAGCCAGCGCAGCCCACGGCTCTCGCGGCCGGCGAGCACGATTGCCGCGACGATGCCGGCCAATGCCACGACCGAGGCAAGGGTGAAACCGCTGTTGTAGGTACTTTCGTCGGCCAGTTCGAACTGGATGATGGCCAGGCCGGTGAGAAAACCGAGCAATGCGTGCAACGGCAGGCGGCCGCCAAGCTGCACGATCTTGTCGACTGGCTCTGGCGCGAACACGGAAGCCGCAAAAAGCACGATAGAGACAATGACCAGGGGGATCGCGACCGGCAGCGTCGCGTGATTCCCGGCCAACAGCACCAGATAGAAAAGCACGGAGATAACGACCAGGTGCCGTGCCGGCTGGCTGCGGGTCCAGAACGATATGGCGAATAGCACGATCGCCATGACGACGAAGAGATGTGGAAAGTTGCTGCGGTTGTAATAGTCGAAGCCCTTCAGGAACAGCCAGGCATCGGCGATGCCGACCGCTGCCACGGTCAAAGGGTTGGAGCGCAACGCCACCGCCGCCAACGCCGTACCCGTGCCCCAGGTGACCAGCGCCGACGCCTCGTCGCCCGACAAATGATACATCTGGCCGATCAGCGCGATCGAACCACCGAACGCGGCGGCCGCCACGATCCACAGGGCTTCGCCGATTGCCGCATGATCGCGTGTCTTCAGCACCGCGCCGCCGACATAGCCGCCGAGAATGACCGCAAACAGCGCGGCCACCCGCGCCAGCCGCGGAATCGCCTCCCAATTGGCGGCGACGAAGATCAGGATGGCGGCTCCAAAGAGCAGGGCCGCCATCATTGCGAGGATCGAACCGAAGCTGAGCGACTGGCGTGTGTTGACCTCGACATCGCGCCTCAGCGCGTCGGCCGTCGAAGCCTCGATCAGCCCCGCCTGTTGCCATCGCTCGATGTCGGCCCTGACCCGCGTCGAGTAGCCCGCCATGTCCCTCTCCCCACCTGGTCGTCTTTTTAGCCGAGGCAGCCAAACCGTTGACGTCACGGCACTTTCTGATTCTGGCTTCTTTATGTCAGGTCCGTGAAGCCGCGTTAATGTTGCATTGCACAATTTGCATTGCTGCCATGCAGCCATAGCGCTTTTAAATCGATATGGGTCCCCCTATTTATGGTTCGTACACAAACGGAATGATCCGCAAGAAAGACGAAACGAGAACTACCATGAACCTGATCCGCAACTACCGCAACTGGCGCCGCTACCGGGACACCGTTTCCGAGCTGAGCCGCCTGAGCAACCGTGAACTGACCGACCTCGGCATCAGCCGCAGCGACATTCCCTACGTCGCTCGCAAGGCGGTCTAATCCTTCGGACCGCGAATGGTCCGAACCAGTTTTGAAATGAGCATGACAATGAACCTGATCCGCAACTATCGTAACTGGCGCGTCTATCGCGAGACGGTTACCGAGCTGGGTCGCCTTTCGAACCGCCAGCTGCATGATCTCGGTATCGTCCGCGACGAAATCAAGATCATCGCCCGCAAGGCGATCTAATCAAGGAATTTCGCTGGGATCGACCTCCTCCCCGAGACCAGCGAAGACGGTCAGCCCTTATCCTCCTCCCAAGGGTTGACCACCAAAACGGCGCCCACCGCACCTCCTCCCGCGGCGGGCGTTGTTCCCCCGGGGCATCTGCCCCAGAGGTTTCGCCCCTCTCTATCCGGCGAAAAGAATTTCGTCTGAGCCGACCTCCTCCCCGGCGATGACGAATAGGCCCGACCTTCACCTCCTCCCGAGGGTCGGCCACCCAAACGGCGCCCGCCGCACCTCCTCCCGCGGCGGGCGTTGTTTCCCCAAGGGGGCAAAACGAATTTTGCCCCAGAGGTTTCGCCCCTCTCTAACCGGCGAAGAGAATTTCGTCTGAGCCGACCTCCTCCCCGGCGATGACGAATACGGTCGGCCTTCACCTCCTCCCGAGGGTCGACCCCCAAAACGACACCCGCCGGACCTCCTCCCCCGGCGGGTGTTGTTGTTTTCAGGGGCAGGCTTTCGCAAGCAGCCGTTCGCCGTGCCGGCGCCCGACAATTGCAATCGCGACGGCAAGCGATTATTCCGGCGCCATGAGCAGCAATCCAATCCACATTATCGGCGGCGGCCTTGCCGGTTCCGAAGCCGCATGGCAGGCGGCGCAGGCCGGCATTCCCGTGATCCTGCATGAAATGCGCCCTGTTCGCGGCACCGATGCCCACAAGACCGATGGGTTGGCCGAACTGGTCTGCTCCAATTCCTTCCGCTCCGACGACGCCGAAAACAACGCCGTTGGCCTCTTGCACGCCGAAATGCGGCTCGCCGGGTCGTTGATCATGAGCGCCGGCGACGCCAACCAGGTGCCGGCCGGGGGCGCGCTCGCTGTCGACCGCGATGGTTTTTCCGACGCGGTGACAAAAAAGCTCGAGGCGCATCCGCTGATATCAATCCAGCGCGAGGAAGTGCCCGGCCTGCCGCCGGCGGATTGGGACCAGGCGATCATCGCCACCGGGCCGCTGACCGCGCCCTCGCTCGCCCAATCGATCGCCGAAGCGACCGGGGCGGATGCGCTGGCCTTCTTCGATGCCATCGCGCCGATCATCCATTTCGACACGATCGACATGAACACGGCCTGGTTCCAGTCGCGCTACGACAAGGTCGGCCCTGGCGGGACCGGCAAGGACTACATCAACTGCCCCATGGACAAGGACCAGTACTTCGCCTTTGTCCAGGCGCTGGTCGATGGCCAGAAGACCGAATTCAAGCAATGGGAAGGCACGCCCTATTTCGACGGCTGCCTGCCGATCGAAGTGATGGCCGAGCGCGGTGTCGAGACGCTGCGCTACGGGCCGATGAAGCCGATGGGCCTGACCAATGCGCATAATCCAACGGTTAAGGCCTATGCCGTCGTCCAGCTGCGCCAGGACAATGCGCTGGGTACGCTCTACAACATGGTCGGCTTCCAGACCAAGCTGAAGCACGCCGAGCAGGTGCGCGTCTTCCGCACCATCCCCGGACTGAAAAACGCCGATTTTGCGCGGCTGGGCGGCCTGCACCGCAACACCTACATCAATTCGCCGACCTTGCTCGATCCATCGCTGCAGCTGAAGTCGAGGCCCGGCCTGCGTTTTGCCGGCCAGATCACCGGCTGCGAGGGTTATGTGGAAAGTGCCGCCATCGGCCTGCTCGCCGGCCGCTTCGCCGCGGCCGAGCGGCTGGGCCACGCACCGTCCCTGCCGCCGCTCACCACCGCTTTTGGCGCGCTGCTCAACCACATCACCGGCGGCCATATCGTTTCCGACGACGAGCCGGGCAAGCGCTCTTTCCAGCCGATGAACGTCAATTTCGGCCTGTTCCCACCGGTCGAAGCGCAGAAAGTCGAAGGAAAGCGCCTGCGCGGCAAGGACAAGACCGTAGCCAAGCGCCATGCGATCACGTCAAGGGCGCGCGCCGATTGCCGGCAGTGGCTGGGATTGCCGGCAGAGACGGCGGAAGCGGCGGAGTAGACGGTCGCCGCGTCTTGGTTGGATTTGGGCATAGAGTGGTATGGTATCCTACTTCTATGCCCAAAGGAGTCGGCCCATGGAATCCGCCGAGAAACTGTCCATCACCGTGACGCCAGCCATGGCGCGGATGATCCGAGCGAAGGTCGAGGATGGCTCGTTCGGCTCGGCCAGTGAGGTCATTCGGGCAGCCCTTCGCGCCTTCCAGCGCGAGGAGGATGAACACGCAGAGCGGATGGCCGCCATGCGGGCGCGCGTGAAGAGGTCTATTGAGAACAAGCGGCCGGACGTTCCATTGGGTGAAGCGATCGAAAAAGTAAGAAAGCGGATTTCGGAGATGGCGAGAGAGAGCGATGATCCAGCGTCTCGCCGTCACTCTTAGCGAAGAAGCGATCGCGGATCTGGACTCGATTACCAGCTACACCTTCGACCAGAGCGGAAGCGAGCGCGTCGCCATCCATTCGTCGATCGACTCGAAGAGCGCTGCCAGGGCATCGGCAATGCGCCTCGCGGTGGCCGTTCCCGCGACGACATCATGCCAGGGTTGCGAACCGTTCCATTCGAGCATTCGGCCATTATCGCCTATGTCGTCGACAATGATCTCGTGCGCATCGTCAAAATCTTCTATGGCGGCCGAGACTTTGAGACGATGATGCGCGATGGCGGATCGAGCGAGCCGTCATAGCAGAACTACTCAGCCGGCTCAGCCCCCGCCATCGGCAACCCGGGCTTGCCCGCCTCACCCGGATTGCGCCTGACATAGGCTGCCTTCAGCGTCTCGGACGTATCGCGCGAGCCGTCATGGCTCCAGCCGGGCGGCTTGATCAGGTAGTTCAGGCGCTCGCCGGGCGTCAGCCCCAGCGCGAAGGCATCCTTGAACATGCCGATCCACTCGTGAAAAGCCACTTTCAGCGGATTGAAGGTGCCGAGATTTTTGACGATGCCGTAGCGTGGCCGATCTTCCTCAAGCTCCGCGACGAAGGTGCCGAACATGCGGTCCCAGATGATCAGCGTGCCGGCATAGTTGGCGTCGAGATAGCGCGGATTGGTGGCGTGGTGGACGCGGTGGTGCGAAGGGGTGTTGAAGATGAATTCGAACCAGCCCCACATCTTGCCGATGGTCTCGGTGTGAATCCAGAACTGCCAGACCAGGTTGAAACCGAAGACGAAGGCGATCACCGCCGGGTGGAAGCCCAGCAGCACCAGCGGCGCCTGCAGCACGAACATGAAGGTGAACAGCCCGGTCCAGCTCTGCCGGAGCGCCGTCGACAGATTGTAGTGCTGGCTGGAATGGTGATTGACATGTTCGGCCCACACCCAGCGCACCCGGTGCGCGATGCGATGATAGACATAGTAGCGCAAATCATCGAGCAGGAAGGCGGCCAGGAACACCCAGACCGACAGGCCCAGATTGAAGACGCGGAACTGCCACAGCCACAGCAGCGCCCAATAGGACACGACGCCCAGCAGCAACCCTGCGACGACATTGCCGGTGCCCATCATCAGGCTGGTCAACGTATCGCGCGTCTCGAACGAGCCCTTGGCGCGGCCGGTGCACACCAGCCAGAGCTCGATCAGGATCGCAGCGACGAAGAACGGAATGGCCAATTGGGTGACTTGCGGGAAATTGTAGTTGTCCATCAGGCGGCCTCTTTGGCGGAATTCTGCGGTCGGGCCTGAAGCGCGTCCAGCACCGCCCTTGTATCGGCAGCGTCGGTGAAGGTGAATCGGCCGCCCTTCCAGGTGAAATCGCCAATCCGCAAAGTGATGGCGGTGGCTGTCTCCAAGGTCAGCGCCGCGACATCACCAGATGTGACGACACGGGTCAGGAAACAATCGCCTATGGCCTGAACGATGCCGAGACGCCCTCTCCCCAACTCCAGGAAAGCGGCCTGACCGTCGGATGTAAGCCGGACGGCCGTTGCGTCTTCATCAGGATAATCCTGCGCAAAACGTTCGCGCGCCTGTTGCGCGTCGGCGAGCCTTGCCTTGCGGCTGCCCCCGGTGAAATGCACCGCGGCGACCGACAGCGCGATGCCAAGCACGACGATCGCGACCAGCACGGGCAAGCTCATGGACAGGCATCTCCTCGGCCCGTTGTCTCAAGCAACGGTTCCGATTGAATGCTTAACATGGTTGACGTTTACGTCAAAGTGCCGGCCAGCCCTGCGTCGCGCGACGCAGCGTCAACCAGTGACGTCGCAACGCCGAGAGCCGGGGGGTGTCACGAAGCGGGGCACCCTTTTCGATCTTCGCCAGATAAGCCCGTGACATCGCCAGCGGCAAAAACGCCGGGCGCAGCGATGCCGGCAGCGCAGCAGCTCCTCGCGTGAAGACCGTGAGATGCTCGCGCGCCAGCGCGATCATCGCCGCCACCACACGTTCTGCCCCGGCCCCGCCATCGCCGGCGACAAACTCTTCCGGCGACGACCCCGCCGCGGCCAATATGTCGGCCGGCACGAAACATTGCCCGCGCCGGCGGTGCAGTGGCAGCAGCAGCAAAAGGCCCGTAATCGCCTGAGCGCAACCCGCCCTTCCCGCAAGCTCGGCGAAACGTGGAGCCTCGACCGGATCGAGCACCATCGCCGCAAGCTGGATCAGCGCGGCCGCAGTCTCCCCGCAATAGCCTTCGAGATCGGTGCGCGACGGCATGGGATCGTCGTAGAGATCGAAGATGCGTGCCTCGAGCATGTTCTCGAAGGCCAGTTTCGGCAGCCTGGATGTCGCGATGGTGGCGTTCAGGGCTTCGGCAACAGGATGACCCGCACCCGCCTCGCCGCCGGCGGCAATGACATCGCGCCACCATTGCAGCCGCACCTCACCGGGCAACGGCTCGTGGATGCGGTCGCGAATGCCTGCGATCTCGGCATTGAAGGCATAGAGCGAAAACAGCGCGGCGCGCTTGTCGGCCGGCGCGTAGAGCGCCGTCAGATACCGGTCATGGTCGGCGGCCCGCACCGCATCCATGACGATTTCTGCATTCCCCGACATGTCAATCGACGGCGATGAGCGCGGCGGCGACGGCGCGGTCTTCCGCCAGAAGCACATTGTAGGTCCGAACGGCTGCCCCGGTGGACATCGGGTCGGACGCGATGCCTGCCTCCTTCAGCGCCGCCCGCAGCGCCGGCGGCAACGGCCGGAGATCCTTGCCCATGCCGACCAGCAGGATCTCGACCTTGTCCGCCTCGGCCAGCAGCTTGTCGAAATCGGCCACCGTCAGATCAAGCGGCTCCGCCGGCTCCCAGCCATGAATGCCGGAAGGCAGGCAGAGCAGCGAGCCGCGATGCGACATGTCGGCAAAGCGGAACCCGCCATTGCCGTAAGCCTCGATCGGCGCGCGGCCCGGAAAATGCGCCTCGCGGATGACGATGCCTTTGCCGGTCGCCAACTTAGTCACCCCTTCGGGGCCGCGCGTCAGGTCGCGACCGCCTTGCCGCCGCCGACCGGCTTCTCCTCGTCAGCCGTGGCCTGTGGCCGCAGCTTGAACAGGATGAGCAGCGGTGCGGCGATGAAGATCGACGAATAGGTGCCGAAGACGACGCCGAACAGCATGGCCATGGTGAAGGAGCGGATGACTTCGCCGCCGAACAGCACCAGCGCCAGCAGGGCCAGGGCCGTGGTCACCGAGGTGAGCGTTGTTCTCGAAAGCGTCTCGTTGATGGCGTTGTTCAGCAGCTGCGGCAACGGCATTCGCTTGTATTTTCGCAGATCCTCGCGGACGCGGTCATAGACCACGATCGTATCGTTCAGCGAATAGCCGATGATGGTCAGGATTGCCGCCAGTGACGACTGGTTGAATTCAAGCCCGGTGATGACGAAGAAGCCAAGCGTCATGACCACGTCATGCACCGTCGCAACGATGGCGCCGACCGCGAACTGCCATTCGAAGCGGAACCAGACATAGATCAGAATGCCGACCAGCGCGACCAGCATGGCGATCGTGCCTTGCTTGGCCAACTCACCCGAGACGGTCGGGCCGACGACTTCGACGCGGCGGAAATCATACTGATCCTGCAGTTCGCCGCGAACTTTGTCGATCACGGTCTGCTCGGCGTTCTCGCCCGCATCTTGCGAGCCGACCCGGATCAACACGTCGTTGGGCGCGCCGAACTGCTGCACCTGCACTTCGCCGATGTTGAGCTCGGTCAATCGCTTGCGGATATCGCCGAGATTGGCGTCGCCGCTCTTGGACTGCACCTCGATCAGCGAGCCGCCCTTGAAATCGATGCCGTAGTTGATGTCGACCGTCATGAACAGCACGACCGACAGGACCGACAGGATGCTCGACAAGGCGAACGTCCAGCGCCTTATGCCCATGAACGGAATTTTCGTGCCGGGCGGAATGATGGTGACAGGTGCCCTCGGCAGTTCCTTCGGGCGGGCGCGGCGCAGCCACATCGACACCAGCAGGCGCGTAAAGGTGAACGCGGTGAACACCGTGGTCAGAATGCCGATGGCGAAAGTGATGGCGAAGCCCTTGATCGGTCCGCTGCCGAGATAGAACAGAACGACAGTGGCGATCAGCGACGTGACGTTTGAGTCGACGATCGTCGCCAGCGCCTTGGTGAAGCCCGTATCGATCGCCTGGATCACGGATCGCCCGTTTCGTCGCTCCTCGCGGATACGTTCGTAGATCAGCACGTTGGAATCGACCGCCATGCCGATGGTGAGCACGATACCGGCGATACCGGGTAAGGTCAGTGTCGCCCCAAGCAGGGACAGCAGCGCGACGATCATCGCAACGTGCACCGCCAGCGCGATGTTGGCGAGGAAGCCGAGGAAACCGTAAGCGACGAACATGAAGGCGACGACGAGGATCGAGCCGATGATGCCGGCGACTTTGCCGGCGTGAATCGAATCCTGGCCAAGGCCCGGCCCGACGGTGCGTTCCTCGATGACCGTCAGCGTCGCCGGCAGCGCGCCGGCACGAAGGAGCACTGCGAGATCGTTCGCGCTCTGTGCGGTGAAATTGCCTGATATCTGGCCGGTGCCGCCGAGAATCGGCTCGCGAATCTGCGGTGCCGAGATCACCTGGTTGTCGAGGATGATGGCAAACAGCTTGCCGACATTCTGCGACGTCGCCTGGCCGAAGCGGGCTGCTCCCTTCGAATCGAAGCGGAACGAAACCACCGGCTCGTTGTTCTGCGAATTGTATGTCGCCTGCGCGTCGACGAGATTTTCGCCCGATACGATGACGCGGTTCTCGATCAGGTAGGGAACCGGCGGATCGTCCTGCGAATAGAGCACGGAAGAACCGGCGGGCGGGCGCCCCTTGAGCGCGTCCTGCACCGGCATCGACTGGTCGACCATCTGGAAGGTCAGCTTCGCGGTCTGGCCGAGGATTTCCTTCAGCCGCTGCGGGTCCTGAAGGCCAGGCACCTGGACGAGGATGCGGTCGTCGCCTTGCCGCTGCACGATCGGTTCGGTCGTGCCGAGTTCGTTGACGCGGCGCTCCACCACTTCGATCGACTGCGCCAAGGCGGTCGACGTACGGTATTTGATGCCGGCGTCGGTGACGGTGAACTTGAGCAGACCCGGCTCGGAATCGTCCAGAGCCATTTCCTGGATGGATCCGCCGGTGAACAGGCCGGCCGCGACAGGATCGGTCAAGGTCTTCAAGGCTGCCTTGGCCGCATCCAGTTGTGCCGGATCGGTGATGCGAACCTGCAAGGTCCGCCCCGTGCCGCCGAGACCCGTATAGCCGATCTTGGCATCGCGCAGCAGCGTGCGGATTTCATCGCGGGTCGTCTCCAGCCGATCCTTGATCAGATCGTTCTGGTTCATCTCGAGCAGGATGTGCGAGCCGCCCTGCAGGTCGAGACCGAGCGTCATCTGCCGCTTCGGCACCCAGCTCGGAAGCTGTGCCAACGTGCTGGCGGGAATGAGATTGGGCGCGGCCAGGACCACTGTGGCGGCCACGGCCAGCCAGATCAGGATCATCTTGAAGCGCGAGAAGTAAAGCATATGGCGTCGTCCGTCAGAGCGTATCCGCGGATCGCTCCGCCTGGAATTGGATTATTTCTTGGCGTTCTGGTTGGCGACCGGTTCGCCCTTGACGCGCACATCGGCGATCGTCGAGCGCAGCGCCGTCACCTTGGTGCCGCCGCCGAGGTCGATTTCGAGTTCGTTGTCGTCGATCACCTTCGTCACCTTGCCGACGAAGCCGCCGCCGGTGACGACCGTGTCGCCGCGACGAACCGCCGCCAGCATCTCGCCGCGCTTCTTGAGCTGCGTGCGCTGCGGGCGGATGATCAGAAAATACATGATCACGAAAATCAGGACAAACGGCAAAATGCTGATGAACATGTCGGGCGAGGCGCCAACGCCTTGGGCGTATGCCGGTGTCACGAACATCGAGGTACTCCTGAATTTTGAAAAACGGCCGCCAAACCGAATGCAGTGAAATTTGGCGGCCTCGTGAAATTTGGCCGGAATATAGTCG
Source organism: Mesorhizobium sp. B2-3-4 (assembly GCF_006442315.1). Lineage (GTDB taxonomy): Bacteria > Pseudomonadota > Alphaproteobacteria > Rhizobiales > Rhizobiaceae > Mesorhizobium. The sequence continues at coordinate 85,676 of NZ_VFVY01000019.1, forward strand.
GTAAAGTTGTCAATGCAACTGCGCCGCCCGGCAAATCGGCTGCTTTTCCGGCCTGTTTAGCCGTGTTAGAGCATCATCGCCGAAAGCGCGAGCCGGTTTTGCGAAAAGATCACGCTCGAACAAAAGGTTGGAGGCGGTTTCGAACCTTGCGAAATCGAACGGCCCCACCCTGCCCGCCCAAGAAAACGGACCCAAAGACCTGAAATGACCGACAGCACCATCGACGCCCTGAACCAGAAACTCGACCGCCTGATCGAGGCCGTAGGCCGCCTTGCGCCACCGCCGGTGCCTGAAACCGACCTCAACGTGGCCGATTGCTTCGTCTGGCAGGCCGATCCGGGCTATCTGGAACCGGTGCGCAAGGTCAACCGCGTCGATATCGGCCTGATCCGCGGCGTCGACCGCGTCCGCGACATCCTCGTCGACAACACCGAGCGTTTCGCCGCCGGCTTCGCCGCCAACAACGTTCTGTTGTGGGGCGCTCGTGGCATGGGCAAATCGTCGCTGGTCAAGGCCGTGCACGCACAGATCAACGCCAGGGCCAAATCGGACTTGCCGCTGAAGCTCATCGAGATCCATCGCGAGGACATCGACACGCTGCCAAAGCTGATGGGCTTGCTGAAGGCTGCCCCCTTCCGCGTCATCCTGTTCTGCGACGACCTTTCCTTCGATCATGACGACACGTCCTACAAGTCGCTGAAGGCGGCGCTCGAAGGCGGCGTCGAGGGCCGCCCGGCCAATGTCATCTTCTACGCCACGTCGAACCGCCGCCATCTGTTGCCGCGCGACATGATCGACAATGAGCGCTCGACCGCCATCAATCCGTCCGAAGCGGTCGAGGAAAAGGTCTCGCTGTCGGACCGTTTCGGCCTCTGGCTCGGCTTCCACAAATGTTCGCAGGACGAATATCTCGACATGATCAACGGCTATGCCAGTCATCATGGCCTCGACATCGACCAGGAGCAGTTGCGGGCGGAAGCGCTGGAATGGGCAACGACGCGCGGCAGCCGCTCCGGCCGTGTCGCCTGGCAATTCACGCAGGACCTGGCCGGCCGGCTCGGCAAGCCGCTGAACGACTGAAGCATTGGATCGCGTCGCTGGCGCGATCCGACGCTTCATCATTTGGGTGGCTGAATCCGCCGCAGGTCGCCCGGCGTTTGGCCGATCTCGCGGCGCATCCAGTGCGCCAGATGCGACTGATGCGCGAAGCCGGTCAATTCAGCCACTTCGCTTATGCTGAGATTGCCTCGCTGCAGCAGAAGCCGGGCACGTTCGACGCGCCGCCGCAGCACATAGCGGTGCAGCGTGACACCGGTCGCCAGCTTGAACCATGTCCGCAAATGCGAGTTGCTCGCGCCGGCAACACGGCTTAGTCGATCGATGGAAAGCGGCTCATGGAGAGCGGCTTCAATGTACTCCAGCACGCGCTTGAGCTGATTGTCCGACAAACGGTTCGTGCGTTCGACATCGGGCTCACCGAGGCCAAGCAGCCTCACCGCCAGTGCGGCGCCGATGCTGTCGGCAAACAATGGGTCGCTCGGCGCCGCTGCGTTCAGTTCGCTCTCGAGCGCTCGGGCGAGATGTTCGATGCGCTGGTCACGAAGCAGGTGACGCGTGTCGAGCCGCGCTGCTTGCGCCTTGCCGCCAAGCTCCGACGCCACCCTCTCCATCAAGGCCGGCTGCAACGCGATCTCCATCGTGTCGAAGGCGGTCTCGGCCTCGAAGCCGCCCTCCTGACCCGCTGGCACCAGGTCGATATCGCCGGCACGCCTCACGAAATATCGTCCCACCGTAGCGCAATAGGAGCGTGTCGCCGCGCTTGCATGCACCATGATGCGATGGTGCGGCGCCCGCGACAGGCGATGGACGCCGGCTTCGACATGCCGGGCAGCCAGCGCTACCTCGTATGATTGTCGATCCGGGGCGAATTGCGAACGCATGCTCTCTCGATTCATGGCGAAACCTGTTCAAGATTTGGCAATTCCCGCGCGATTTTCAATGCCGCCGACCGCTATCTGCACCTCTCCAACAGGCTTGAAAGAGAGGTTACGATATGAGTTCCTTTGTTGTTGTCGGAGCAGGTCCGGTCGGGCGTGAGACCGCCCGCCTCCTTGGCGAGGATGGCCATGACGTGGTGTTGACGAGCCGGAGTGTCGGCTCGAATGCATTGCGCAACGTACGGGCCGTACAGGCCGACGCCACTGACGCGTCGGAGCTCTCGCGCGTGTGCCGCGGCGCCGATGCGATCTTCATGTGTGCCATGGCCGCCTATCACAGGTGGCCGACCGATTTCTTCCCGATCGTCGATGGCACCGTGCGCGCGGCCGAAACCGTCGGAGCAAAGCTCATCGTGCTCGGAAATCTGTACGGCTATGGGGAAAATGCCGATAGCCCGCTTCGCTCCGGTCTTCCCCTGGATCCGACCTCCAGGAAAGGAACCGCCAGGACGATCATGTGGCAACGGGCTTTGCGTGCCGATGTACCGGCGATCGAGGTGCGGTCCAGCGACTATCTCGGACAGGGCGCGATCAGCTATTTTTCACTGGTCGCGCTGCCCTCCATCATCGAGGGCAAGCCAACGGCGTTCATTGGAAACCTCGACGCGGCGCATGCTTGGGCCTTCACCAAGGACGTCGCCAGGACACTGGTGGCGGCTTCCCGTTACACAGGCGAATGGGGGCGAGCGTTTCACGTTCCCTCGCAATACGCCTCGCCCCGCCAGCTCATCTGGAAGGCCGCCGCGATGCTTCGGCGCGAGGTCTCCGAGATACGCTCCTATTCCACGGCCGAGATGGAGGCCTTGGGCATGCATGAGCTCATCGAGATGAGTTATCTTTTCGAGAGGCCCTTGCTGGTCGATTCTTCCGACGCCGAGACGCTCCTCGGCGTCAAGGCCAGCAGCCTGGAGGAGATGATCGCCGACACGTTGCGCGATCATCTCTGACGCGGCAGCCTTTGATGAACTGAAAAAGCCCGCTCCTTGCGGAGCGGGCTGAGCCGGCGGGCTGGACTGGAGGTCAGACGGCCCGCATGTCGCTTTTTTTCTTCTATTCGAGATAGCCCGACGGATCGACCGGAGCCGAATTCTTGCGCACTTCGAAGTGCAGCTTCGGTGAGTCCGTTGTGCCGCTCATGCCCGACAGAGCGATCTCCTGGCCGCGCTTGACCTTCTGGCCGCGCTGCACTTCGATCGAGCTGGCGTGGCCATAGACAGTGACGAGACCGTTCTCGTGGCGCACCAGCACCGTGTTGCCGAATTCCTTCAAGCCGTCGCCGGCGTAGATGACGACGCCGTTCTCGGCCGCCTTGACCGGCGTGCCGGTGGGCACGGCGATGTCGACGCCGTCCTTGCCGGATCCGAAACCGGAGATCACCCGGCCGCGCACCGGCCAGCGCATCTTGCCGATGCCGGTTGCGTCCGGCGCCACCGCATCTTCATCCTCGGCCTGCTGAATGACCTTGGCGTCCTTCTTCGGCGGCGTGTAGGAGGCCAGCGTTTCCGAGGGTGTGGCTTTTGCCGGGGCCTGCGTGGTTGCCGTGGTCACCGGATCGACCTTGACCGGCTTGGCGCTGGCGACCGTCGCCGTTCCGCCGGCCGGCACCTTCAGGGTCTGGCCGATCTTCAATATGCCGTCCTTCATGCCGTTGGCCTGCTTCAGCGCAACGACGCCGACGCCGGTCTTCCTGGCAATCGAGGACATCGTGTCGCCCGACTGGACCGTATAGGTGCCGGCGCCGCCGGCGGTCTTGGCCACCTGTGCCGGCTTGGGTTCCTTGGGCTGGCTTGCCGCGGCCGACGCATCGACCTGGGCAGCGGACTTGCCCTCCTTCAACTTGGGCTGCTGCGGCAGCACGGCGACCTTGTCCGGCGCGGTGGCCGGCAGATCGTGCTTGCCGTCCTTCACCGGCTTGGCGTCGGCAACCTTCGGCTCGGCCTTGCTCGAATAGGCGTAGGCCGGAATGACGATCTTCTGACCGGTCTTCAGCCCCTTGGTCGGGCTCAGCCCGTTCACTTTCATGATGACGTCGGCCGGCACCTTGTAGTGGGCCGCCAGGCCGGAAATGGTTTCGCCGTCCCTGACGACGATTTCGGTCGCGTGCGGCGTGCCTGCCTGGGCCATCCTCGGCTGGTCCGGCTGCGCTTCCTTGAAAGGCTTGGCCGCCGGGGCGACAGTGCCGGTCGTCGTCCTGTCGACATGCGGCGCCGGACGCACCAAAGCGGGTGCCGATGCGACACGCACCGGGTTGGCGGCTGGTGCCGGAGCCGGCTGCGCCTGCGCGGAAACCGGCGGCGGCAACGGCCGGCTCGAAACCGGCTCGAGGCTGGAGCGGCTCACCGATTGCGTGTGGCTGCCGTCGAGCGGAGCGGCCGAGACATCGCCCGGATAAGGCTGCACGGCATCCTGCTTGTTGATGATGGTGCGCTGATTGTTGGTCGAGGAAGTGAACACGTCATCGACGCTGTTGAACCGCGAAGCCTGGGAACTGCACCCGGCCGCCGCACCTGCAATCATCAAGACAGCGCAGCCCCGCGCCAGATTGCGACCATTTGCCTTCAAAACACTGAGTTGCATCGCACTAACCCGCACAAACTCTGCACCAACTGGGCAGGATTAAAGCGCGTTAATGTTACTGGCCGGTTAACCCATTAGAATCCGACGAAAATTTTCTTAAAACATTTTGTAGGTGACCTTGGAGCGGAGGCCGATCGCAGGGCAGCGCCGTCGTTCACCCGGTCTTACGTTCAAGGAGGGTTGTCATATCCTGCAGAATTCCTGAAATAGTTCCGACTGTTGCGATGGGGTAACAGTACTTCGAGGCTAGGATCGGGTAGCGTCAAGGCAGCTTGGGAGGCGCCGATGAAACACGTTCTGCTCGCCGTGACGGCTGCAATTGCCTTGGGTACGGCCACGCATGGATTCGCCGCCGATCTTGTCACGACCCCGGTTGCCGCCAGCTACGACTGGAGCGGCCTCTATATCGGCGCCAATGGCGGCTGGGGATCGGGCCATTCCTGCTGGGACACGACGCCGTTCCCCGGCCTGACCTTTGACGAGGGCTGTCACAACGCCACCGGCGCAACAGCCGGCGCCCAGATCGGCTATCGCTGGCAGCGCAACGATTGGGTCTTCGGTGTGGAAGCGCAAGGCAACTGGGCTGACCTGAAGGGCTCGAACCAGTCCGACATTTTCCCTGCCTTCACAAATCGTTCCCATGTCGACTGGTATGGATTGTTGACTGGCCAGATCGGTTACAGCTTCAGCAATGCCCTCGTCTACGCCAAGGGCGGCGTGGCCGTCACCGGCAACCATTTCGACGTCGTCAGCACGCCTTCGCCCGACACGCTCGCCGGCGATGCGGACGATCAAACCCGCTGGGGCGCCGTCCTGGGCGCCGGCCTCGAATATGGCTTCGCCCCGAATTGGTCGCTGGGGATCGAATACGACCACCTGTTCATGCCCGACAAGGACGTTACTTTCACGCCGGTCGGTATCGGTGGATTCGCGTTCGGCACGGACAGCATCAGCCAGAGCGTCGATCTGGTCGGCTTGCGCCTCAACTACCGCTTTGGCGGCTGAAGAATATCGAAGACTGCGGCCTGATATCAGATGACGGCCGCAAGACTGCGCAGGATCGGCTGCAACCGCACCATGCCGATATCCTCGCGTTCGAATCGGCTGCCGACCTTGGTGAGCTTGGCCAGCACCTGCTCGCCCTCCTCCGGCCCGATCGGCGCAATGACGATACCGCCACTCGACAACTGGTCGAGCAGGAAGCGCGGCAGACTGTCGAAGGCCGCCCAGGCGACGATACGGTCGAACGGCCCCTCATTGGGCAATCCGTTGGAACCATCGGCCTGCCGCACGATGGCGTTGCCGATGCCGAGCGCTTCGAAACGCTGCCTGGCTTGCTCGACCAGCGTCTTGTAGCGGTCGATGGTGACCACCCGAGCCGCCAGCCGCGACATGACAGCCGAGGTGTAGCCGGAACCGGTGCCGATCTCGAGCACGCGGTTCCCCTCTTCGATGGCAAGGGCGGCGATCACCGCGGCCTGCATGTCGGCCCCTTCGATGGCTTCGCCGCATTCGATCGGCAGCATGCGATCCGACCAGGCGATCTGGTGGAATTGCGCTGCCAGGAAGCCACGCCGCGGCGTCGCCTCGAAAGCCGCGATCAGCGCCTTCGGCACCGTTCCCCTGCCGCGCAGGCGCAGCAGGAACGCGGCAAATCCTTCGCGGTCATCGATGGGGAAACCCTGGTTCATGCCAAAACCTTGTTTATGACAACGCCTTGCTCAACTGGTCACGGATCTCATGCGCGGTAAGGTCAAGCTGCAGCGGCGTAACCGACACCAGCCGGTTGCGCAGCGCATGGAGGTCGGTTCCCTGCTTGCCTTCGACCGGCTCGCGGCCGAAGCGCAGCCAGTAGTAAGGCAGGCCGCGCCCGTCGCGGCGCTCGTCGACCCACAGGCTGTGAACCAGCTTGCCTTGCGTGGTCACCACAGTGCCGGCGACCTCCTCGGGAAGGCAGTTGGGGAAATTGACGTTGAGCAGCACACCGTCGGGAAGCGGCGTCGCGACGAGCTTCTTCAGCAGCGCCGGCGCCAGCGCTTCCGTTGTCTCGTAGGGGACGATCCGGTCCTCCCCGACATAGCTGTAGCCCTGGCTGAGTGCGATCGAGCGGATGCCGAGCAGCGCGCCCTCCATCGCGCCGGCGACTGTGCCCGAATAGGTTACGTCATCGGCAATGTTGGCGCCGGAGTTGATGCCCGACAGGATGAGGTCGGGCGCGCCGGGCAGGATTTTCTTCACGCCCATGATGACGCAATCGGTCGGCGTGCCGCGCACGGCGAAATGCTTCTCGCCGATTTTCCTCAGGCGCAGCGGCTCCGAGATCGACAGCGAATGCGCGTAGCCCGACTGGTCCTGCTCCGGCGCCACCACCCAGACATCGTCGGACAGCGTGCGCGCGACGCGTTCGAGCGCCGCCAGGCCCTCGGCATGAATGCCGTCGTCATTGGTCAGAAGGATGCGCATTATTTCGATTCGATCTTTTCCAGACCGCCCATGTAAGGCCGCAGCACTTCAGGAATCGTTACGCTGCCATCCTCATTCTGGTAGTTTTCGATGACGGCAATGAGAGCGCGGCCAACGGCGGTGCCCGAACCATTCAGCGTATGGACGAAGCGGTTGCCCTTGCCGTCCCTGTCCTTGTAGCGGGCGTCCATGCGCCTGGCCTGGAAATCGCCACAGACCGAGCAAGACGAGATTTCGCGATACGCGTTCTGGCCGGGCAGCCAGACCTCGATGTCGTAGGTCTTGCGTGCGCCAAAACCCATGTCGCCGGTACACAGCACCATGGTCCGGAACGGCAGTTCCAGCCGCTTCAGCACTTCCTCGGCGCATTGCGTCATCCGCTCATGCTCGGCGAGCGAGGACTCCTGGTCGGTGATCGACACCAGCTCGACCTTGTAGAATTGATGCTGGCGCAGCATGCCGCGCGTATCACGGCCGGCAGAGCCTGCCTCAGAACGGAAGCATGGCGTCAGCGCGGTGTAGCGCAGCGGCAGTTTTTCATGCGCTGATATCTCCTCGCGCACCAGGTTGGTGAGCGGCACCTCGGCGGTGGGGATCAGCCCGAGCCTGCCCTCGCCGTGCGGCGTGAAGAACAGATCCTCCTCGAACTTCGGCAGCTGGTTGGTGCCGAACAGCACCTCGTCGCGCACCATCAGCGGTGGGATTACTTCCTCATAGCCGTGCTCGGTCGTGTGCAGATCGAGCATGAACTGGCCGATCGCGCGTTCCAGCCGCGCCAGGCCGCCCTTGAGCACGGTGAAGCGCGAACCCGACAGCTTCGCCGCGCGCTCGAAATCCATCATGCCGAGCGCTTCGCCGATTTCGAAATGCTCCTTCACCCAGTTCGGCCGCGTCGGCGCCTTGCCGACGATGTGCTTGACGACATTGTCGTGCTCGTCCTTGCCGACCGGTACGTCGTCGAACGGCACATTGGGCAGCACCGCCAGCGCATCGTTCAGCGCCTTGTCCAACTCGCGCTCGCGCGCCTCGCCGTTCTGGATGAAGGTCTTGATCTCGCCGACTTCGGCCTTGAGCTTTTCGGCCAATGCCGCATCGCCCGAACGCATGGCGTTACCGATCTCCTTGGAGGCGGCGTTGCGGCGCTCCTGCTTGGTCTGCAGCTCGGTGACGTGCTCGCGCCGCGCCTCGTCGCGGCTGATCAGATCATCGACCGTGGACTGCGCCTCCTCCGATGGCCACGAGCGCTTGACCAGCGCCTCGACAAGGGCCTTCGGGTTGTCGCGAATCCATTTGATGTCAAGCATGGTCTATCCGTCCTCAAGCTAAGGTTTGAGGGCGTAAACCGCATCTTTCATCGATGCAAGATGAGGCTGGGCGGCGGTTGTCGTTTTCCGCCGCCGCCAGGTGTCTTATGAGGCAGCTGGCGCCGGGGGCTCGTCCGGTGTCTTGTCCGCGGCGGTCTCTTCGGCCTCCTGTTTCTCGCGCGCCAGGCGCTCGCGCTCCTGGCTGCGCTCGATCAGGCGGGCCGACCAGATGGCGACCTCGTAGAGCAGGATGGTCGGTATGGCCAAGCCGATCTGGCTCATCGGATCAGGCGGCGTCAGCACCGCGGCGACGACGAAGGCGATGACGATCGCCCATTTGCGCTTCTCGGCCAGCGCCTTGGACGACAGCATGCCGACGCGCGTCATCAGGCTGGTCACCACCGGCAGCTGGAACACCAGGCCGAAAGAGAAGATCAGCGTCATGATCAGGCTGAGATATTCCGACACTTTCGGCAGGAGCGAAATCTGCACCTGCTCGTCCGTGCCTGACTGCTGCATGGCGAGGAAGAACCACATCACCATCGGCGTGAAGAAGAAATAGACCAGCGAGGCGCCCATCAGGAACAGGATCGGCGACGCGATCAGGAATGGCAGGAAGGCATTGCGTTCGTTCTTGTAGAGGCCCGGAGCAATGAATTTATAAATCTGCGTGGCAATCAGCGGGAACGCGATGACCATGCCGCCGAACATGGCGAGCTTCACCTGCGTGAAGAAGAATTCCTGCGGCGCGGTGTAGATCAGCTCGACCTTGTGCGGATCAAGTCCAGCCCACTTCGTCGCCCATTTGAACGGCACGACCAAGAGGTTGAACAGCTTCTTGGCGAAGAAGAAGCACACCAGAAAGGCCACGAAGAAGCCGCCGAGCGACCAGATCAGCCGGCGGCGCAACTCGATGAGATGCTCGATCAGCGGTGCCGACGATTTCTCGATCTCGTCCTTTTCCTTGTCCGAAACGCTCACTTGGCGGCTCCAGCCGTCTTTTTGGCTGCCGGCTTCTTGGCCACAGCAGGTTTCGGTTCAGTTTTCGCTGACGCCTTGGCAGCGGCAGGCTTCGTCACGGGCATAGCCGCTGTCGTTGCCTTTGTCGGCGCCTTTGCGGGTGCGGCTTTTGCCGTCACTGCGGGTCCGGCTTTTGCCGTCGCCGCGGGTGCGGCTTTTGCCGTCACGGCCTTGGAAGATGCCTTGGACGGCGCTTTTGCTGCTGGCGCCGGCTTGGCGGCTTTCCGGGCCGCGGCGACCTTCGGCGCCATGGCAGGTTCCGTGGTGGCCGCCACCACCGATTCATCGGTCATTGCCGGAAAAGTCGGGGCCGATGTCGTGGCCTCCGGCCCTTTGACACCGGGCATTTCAGTCGCGCCGTTCTTCAGCGGCTCTGCTGCTTGCGGCGTCGAAGCCGCTGGCGCTGCCGGATCGGCGGCCGGCTTCGGCTTCATCGCCGCGTCGACACCGGCGCGCACATCCGCCGCCGCCTGTTCGAACGGATTGAGCTGCTTCTTGATCTCGGCGACCGGGCTCAAGCCTCTGAGCTCGTCGACCGACTTCTTGACGTCGTCGAGCTCGGCTTCCTTCAAAGCCTCGTTGAACTGTTTCTGGAAGTCCGCGGCCATCGCCCGCAGCTTCGCCGTCGTGCGGCCGAAAGTGCGCAGCATGTTGGGCAAATCCTTCGGCCCGACGACCACGATCATGACGATCGCGATCACCAGCATTTCGGTCCAGCCGACTTCAAACATGACAATCTGTTCCGACTAGAACTTCTAGCTCAGCTCTTGCTGGCCTTTTCCTTCGCGGCCGAAACGGTCTCGTCGGCACGGTGCTCGACGGTGCGCTTGTCGTCGGCAACGTCGTCGTCGGCCATGCCCTTCTTGAAGCTCTTGATGCCCTTGGCCATGTCGCCCATCAGCTCGGGGATCTTGCCGCGGCCGAACACCAGAAGCACGATGACCAGCACGATCATCCAGTGCCAAATCGAAAATGAACCCATAGCAAATCTCTCTCGAATGTTTTCCCTGGCGATGATCTATGCGTTTTCGCGTTGGGATTCAAACACAACCGCGACAGAGTTTATGAAAGGGTGTCGGATGTCACGCATTTTCGGCGATGCTGCCCGCTACCAAACGGCGCATGTAAAGCCGCAAGGCGGCTTTTGACAGGCGCTCGCGGTCAATCTTCCGTGACGCGCGGCGTCAAGAGGCCGAGCTCCTCGAGGTCGATGTCCGTCAAGGGATCCTCATCCTCCGTCAGCGCATCGGGATCGGCCGGCGGCTGCGGAATGGAGAAGTTCGACGGCATGCGGCCTGAAAGCAGGCCGGCACCCTTGAGTTCCTCCATGCCGGGAAGATCGCGGATTTCCTCGAGCGCGAAATGGTCGAGGAAAGTTTCGGTGGTTCCGTAGGTGACGGGACGGCCGGGCGTTTTGCGGCGGCCACGCATGCGCACCCATTCCGTCTCCAGCAACGTGTCGAGCGTCCCCTTGGAGGTCTCGACGCCTCTGATGTCCTCGATCTCGGCGCGCGTCACCGGCTGGTGATAGGCTATGATCGCCAGCACTTCGAGCGCCGCCCGCGACAGCTTGCGCTGCTGCACCGTGTCGCGGCTCATCAGGAACGCCAGGTCGCCGGCTGTGCGGAACGCCCAGGCGTCGCCGACACGCACCAGGTTGACGCCGCGGCGCGCATAAATCTCCTGCAGTTCGGCCATGGCCGCTGCGACATTGATACCGTCGGGAAGCCGGGCGGCGAGCTGCTTTTCGCTGACGGGTTCGGCGCTGGCGAACACGATCGCCTCGGCCATGCGCATGGCTTCCGCCATATGCATGCGCTCGGCCGGATTCTGCCCCGGATTCTGGGCCTGGTCGATCTCGCCCTCTTCCGGCTCGTCGTCCACCTTGAACGGGATGACCGAAGCGTTGGCGCTTTCGCTCATGATGCCACCTCGACTGCCTTGATTGTCTGTGCGCGGTGGTCGCGCAGGTAGATGGGTGCGAACACCTCGTCCTGCCGCACGTCCATCTTGCGCTCGCGCACCAATTCGAGCGTCGCCGCGAACGAACTGGCGATCGCGGTGCGGCGCTCTTCCGGGCTCGCCAGATAGTCGATCAGGAAACTGTCGAGCGCGGTCCATTCGCGCAACGAGCCTATCAGCCGGGTGAGGATGTCGCGGGCGTCCTTGAGCGACCAGACACCGCGCCTGGCGATCGTCACATTGGTGATCGCCTGCTTTTGCCGCTGCTGGGCATAGGCGGTCAAGAGATCGTAGAGCGACGCCGAGTAGCTGTTGCGCTTCTCGATGATGACCATTTCGGGCATGCCGCGCGCGAAAACGTCGCGGCCGAGCCGGTTGCGGTTCACCAGCCGCGCCGCCGCGTCGCGCATGGCTTCGAGCCGCTTCAGCCGGAATTGCAGCACCGCCGCCAGTTCCTCGCCGCTTTCGCCCTCCTCGCCCGGCTGCTTGGGGATCAGGAGCTTCGACTTGAGAAAGGCGAGCCACGCCGCCATCACCAGATAGTCGGCGGCCAGTTCCAGCCGCAGCGTCCTCGCTGTCTCGATGAAAGCCAGATACTGTTCGGCCAGCGCCAGGATGGAGATACGCGCCAGGTCGACCTTCTGGTTGCGGGCAAGATGCAGGAGAAGATCGAGCGGACCTTCGAAACCGGCCACGTCGACGACCAGCGACGGGTCGCCCGTCAGCCGTGAATCGTCGTTCTCGGCCCACAGGCGGTCCATCGGTGCGGCCTTCGCGGCCTTGCTTTCCAATGCTTCCGCCACTGCCTCTCGCTTCCTCTCTGTCAGGCCACCGCGTCGAAATAGGTGGCGAACTCGGCACGGATCTCGGTTTCTTCGGCCGTGTCATGCTTCTGTATATAGGTCATCGCCCGCTTGGCGCGCTCCAGCGACTTGCCTTCCAGCCCCGTCGTGCGCGATGCTATGCCGGCCATCTCCTCGAAAACACCGTTGCAGTGAAGGACCAGATCGCAGCCCGCCGCAAGGATCGAGGCCGCCTTTGTCGGGAAATCCCCAGAAAGTGCCTTCATCGAGGTGTCGTCGCTCATCAGCAGCCCATCGAAGCCGATCTCGCGCCGAATGATCTCGTCGATGACTTTGCCGGACGTAGTTGCCGGGTTCTTGGGATCGATCGCGCTGTAGACGACATGCGCGGTCATTGCCATCGGCAGATGGCTGAGCTCCCGGAACGGAGCAAAGTCGTGCCGCTGCAGATCGCCCAGCGATGCATCGACGACCGGCAGCTCGAAATGCGTGTCCGCAAAGGCCCGGCCGTGCCCCGGAATATGCTTCATCACCGGCAGCACCCCGCCCGACATCAAGCCTTCGGCCGCGGCGCGGCCCAACTCGATGACCGGGCGCGGGTCCTTGCCGTATGCGCGCGCGCCGATGACATCGCTGGCACCCTCGATCGGCACGTCGAGCACCGGCAGGCAATCCGCCGTGATGCCGTAGCGCAACAGGTCGAAGGCATGCAGGCGCGCCATCAGCCAGGCGGCACGGGCACCGGCATCATGATCATCGCGCCACAAGGCGCCAAGCGCGCCGCCGGCCGGATAATTCGGCGCCAGCGGCGGCCGCAGGCGCTGCACCCTGCCGCCTTCCTGGTCGATGAAGACCAGTGCGTCGGGGCGGCCGATGCAGTCGCGCATTTCGGCGACCAGATCGCGGATCTGCTCTGTCTCGCCGATGTTGCGGGCGAACAGGATGAAGGCCCACGGGCATTCGTTGCGATAGAAACGGATTTCTTCGCGGGTGAGCGATTTCCCGGCACAGCCGAGGATCATGGATTTTGATTCGGTCATTTCAGGAGTCTAGGGCTTCGCGCGGCCAAAGGGAATCGCCCTGCCCGGATGGGGTGGGCTGCAAAACATGCTTCCACATGAAAAAGTCAGGCATATGAATGCCTCGGCAAAGAAAAAGCCGGCGCGGGCATGGCCGCGCCGGCTTTGCAGGATTGGATCGATCTCTAGCGCGATACGAAGCAGTTGCCGCCGGCGGCCTTGTAGCTGCTGCACAGGTTGATGGCGTCGTTGCGCGACTGGGCCGGAACGCGAACGCGGTAGAACGTGCCCTTGCCGGCGATCTCGGCCTTGACGATGTTTGCCGTGCGGCCGGAAAGCACGCCGCCATAGCGGCGCTGCAGATCCTGGTAGGTCGACTGGGCGCTCTCCACCGTCGGCTGCGAGGCGATCTGCATCGACCACGAACCGCTGCCGGTCGCGGTTGCGGCCGGATCGATGGAAGCGACCTGATCTGGCTTGACCTCGCCGACCACGTCGACCGGCTGGTCGGAGGGACGCTGCGGAGCGATCGCGACCTTGGCCGGCGTGTTGGCCGACTGCGCCTTGGCCTCAACCTTGGCGGGCTTGGCTGCCGGCTTCAGCGCCGGCTCGTCGTCGGCCTGCGTGGCGGCGGGTGCCACGGTGCCAGTCTGGTCGGCATCCGCCTGGCCGGCAGGCGCCACATGCTGCGGGGCCGGATCGGTCGGCTCTGCCGCGGCCACCTGCGGTGCCGCTGGAGCCGGCTCCTCGCGCGCCACAAGCGAGCCGTCGGACTTGACCACCATGGTCCTGACCTTGCGCGGCGCAACGGCCACGACATCGTTGTTGGTGCCCTTGTCGGTATCCTGCAGCACCTGGGCGATGCGATCCTCCGACTTCGGCGCGGGTGCCGCATTATCGGCCGGAGCCGCACCGGCGGTCGAAACTTCGCCGCCTGCATCCGTGCCGGAGGCAGCATTCTGGTCAGGAGAAAGATCGACCGCGCGGGCCGGGTCCTTCGCCTGCACGTCCACCGGTTCCTCGACGTTGGTGACAAGCTTCTGCTGGACCGGCTCGGCCGGCTTCGCGCCCTTGACCACCGCGTCATAGACCTTGTTGTCCTGGTTCGGCACCACGGTGCCGCCGGGATTTTCCGGCTTGACCTTGATCGGCGAATTGTCTGCCTTGACGATGACAGGCGCTTCGCTGCCGCCCTTGTCGCCGAAGGACAGCGCAAAGGCGCCAAGACCGCCGGCAACAGCCACGGCACCGACAATCGCGGCAATGAACAGGCCGCGCCGTCCCGACGGCCTCTGAGCTTCCCGCTCGCCGAGGCCCGGAACCGACATCGCCTCGTCCAGCTCGGGGTCGTAGTCGAGTTCGTCGACGGCGAAATCGTCCGCCTGCGAGACCGGCTGGCTGCCGGGCAGATTGTCGAGATCGAAGCCTTCGGCGGCATCGGCATAGGTCGAGGCAGCCGCCGCACGAGCAGGCATCTCCGCCGGCCGCGCCGCATAGGTCCGCGCTTCCGGCTGATAGGCCGGCCTCGGCTCTTCATATGCCTGATTGGCCGCGCCATACCCCTGATTGAACCCGGCATTGTAGGATTCGTCGGCATAGGCCGCGCTGCCGGCAGCAGCCGGCGCGACGTCAACCGAATTCATTTCAGTCAGAAGGCTGGCGAATTCAGCGTCGAGATCGTCATAGCCGGATGCGGTCGGCTCATCTTCCTCGAAATGCAACTCCGGAATGTCGAGATCGTCGGCCAGCGCCACGACGCGCTCCGGCACATCGACTGTCTCGACATCGGGCATTTCTTCATAGCGCGGGGACTGGCGCGGCTGCGGCGCCGACGCGGGAGCGGCATAAGAAGCAGCGGCAACCGGCTCGGCCGCACGATAGGACGGCACCACTTCCGGGGCGGCCGCTCTCGCGACCATCGAGGCGGCAGGCTGCGCGGCAAAAGCCGGCTGCTGGGGAACCGGCGTCACGCGGCTCCAGGAACGGGCCGGCTCCGACGGTTCGGAACGATCCGCCAACCAATCCAGCGAATCGACCTGCTCCTGGCTGGAAGCTGTTCCATCCCGCGGGTCGATGCTCCCGGCCAACGCGGCGTCGAAGGCGTCGTTGTCGAAATCGACATCGCCCTGTTCGCTGGCATGCGAACCAAAATCATGGTTCTGGAGCTCATCGAGCAGCAAATCGTCGAGGTTGGCATTGGCGGCCTGTGCGGAATCTGCGTGCCGCACATCCGGGGATGCTGTTTCGTCCAGGTCCCAGTCGAGGTCGCCAACCAGGTCGGCCGGCTCCTGCGCGGCCTTTGCCGTCGCGGCGGGAGGCGCCTGAACGGGGGCGGCGGCCGGTTGGGCCACGATCGGCCGAGGCGCGACCGGCTCCCTGGCCGACGGCAGCGTGCGTGCGGTCATGGTGCCCAGAAGCGCGTTCAATTCGTCTTCGAGGCTTCGCTCCTCAGCGATGGGGGCCTGCACCGGCGGCGCCACGGCTGCCAGCGGCGCAGCCGGCTGTGCGGGCGCTGCGGCGATTTCAGCCACGGGCTCTTCGGCAAGTTCGGCGAACGCCTCGTCCAGGTTCAGATCGAAAGCCTCATCCGGAACGGCTTCAGCGTTCGGAGCCTCTTCGCCGGTGTCGACGACACCAGCAGGCAACTCGTGCGTTTGCGCTCCGGCAAAAGCCGGCCGCTCATCAGCCTGCACATCGAAACCCGCATCGATATCGGCCATGGCATTGTCGAAGTGACCGACGAAATCCTCGTCGGAGATCGCCTGGGTTTCGGCCTCGGCAGCCAGCGCCGGCTCTGGATAGTCGACGGCAGCCGCATGGCGCTGGTTCGCCGAATCGGCATCGAGCATCAGCTCGTCTTCGAGCGACATCGCCATCGCATCGTCGAACTCATGATCGGCGACCGGCTCGGCGGCCACGGGCATTTCGGCAACCGGAGGCTGGGCAACGGCGTGCTGGATCTCGGGAGCCGCGTCCTCGATATGGAAATCGCCGTCGAGCGAGGCGGCGAGCTCGTCCTCCATCGGCAGGTCGTCGTCGTAAGGCGAAACGTCTTCGAGCGAACTGGCGACGGCATTGTCGAAATCGGCGTCGAAGGCAGGCTCGACGGACGGCACCGCTTGCGCGGTGCCGGGGTTGGCATGGCTGGCAACGGCCGCATGGTCGTCGACATCAGTCAGGTCCAGGTGGAAATCATCGTCGAGCGACAGCGCGAGATCGTCGTCCGCCACGTCGACGGTCACCGGCTCGTATGCCGGCTCACGAGCCTCGACAACTGGAGCGGCAAGACTGTCGGCGGCGTCGAATTCGCCCATCAGCTCTTTTTCAAGATCGATGTCGAAATCGCCCTCTTCCGCGGCCTGATCGGCGACATCGGCTTTCGGCTGGGCTGGCGCCTGCGGCTTGACTGGCTGACGCGGGTCAAATCCCATGATCCTGGTCAGTTCCGCGAACGGATCATCGTCGGCGATGTCGTTGTTGTCGGCTACTCTCAGCTGGGTTCTGTCTGCCATTATTGTTCCCGAACTCGCACTCATTCGGACGCCATGGACGTCGCGCAGGGTTGGCCCTTACCAGCGCAATGTGGGCAAAAGGTGACAGGTTTTTTAGTCAAACCTAACGCATTTCGGTGGGCGCAGCGGCTCCGATCAACGTCAGGCCGGACGTCAGAACGTCCGAAACAGCCTGCACCAGCCCTAGTCTGGCATGCGTCAATTTACGATCGTTAACCTTAACAAAACGTAAGTCCGGATTATCCGTGCCCCGGTTCCAGTGTCCATGGAAACTGGAAGCCAGATCATAGAGGTAAAATGCCAGCCGATGCGGTTCCAGCGCAAGTGCGGCGGACTCGATCAGGCGCGGATATTCCGCAAGCTTCCTGATCAGCCCGATTTCACCTTCGTCGGTCAGCGAAATTGCTGCGGCCGCCAGGCTGTTGCGGTCGAAATTGGCCTCGCCCAACTGTTCGCTCGCCTGCCGGAACACCGAATGGCAGCGCGCCGAGGCATACTGCACATAAAACACCGGATTGTCCTTCGACTGCTCGGTCACCTTGGCGAAATCGAAGTCGAGCGGCGCATCGCTCTTGCGGTAGAGCATCATGAAGCGGATCGCATCGCGTCCAACTTCTTCCACCACCTCGCGCAGCGTCACGAAATCGCCGGACCGCTTCGACATCCGCACCGGCTCGCCATCGCGAAACAGCTTGACCAGGTTGCACAAAAGAACAGTGAGCTTCACCTCGTCGCCGGCAATAGCCCGCGCCAGGGCCTCCAGCCGCTTGACGTAGCCGCCATGGTCGGCGCCGAGCACATAGATCAGGTCGACGAAGCCCCGATCGACCTTGTCCTTGAGATAAGCCACATCGGCGGCGAAATAGGTGAACGCGCCGTCCGACTTGACCAGCGCCCGGTCCATGTCGTCGCCGACCGCGGTCGAGCGGAACAGTGTCTGCTCGCGGTCTTCCCAGTCGTCCGGCTTCTCGCCCTTGGGCGGCGGCAGCTTGCCCTTGTAGATATGGCCCTTCAGCGTCAGATCGTTGATCGCCGAGCGGATCTTCCTGGCATTGTCGGCGTGCAGCGTGCGTTCGGAGAAGAACACATCGTGATGCACGTTGAGCAGCGCCAGATCCTCGCGGATCATCGCCATCATCGCGTCGATGGCGCGATCCTTGACGATGGCCAGCGCCTCCTCGTCCGGCATCTGCAGCAGGCTCCGGCCAAATTCCTTGGCTAGCGCCTGGCCGAGAGGGACGAGATAATCGCCAGGATAGAGGCCGTGCGGAATCTCACCTATCTCGTCGCCGAGCGCCTCCCGATACCGCAGTATGACCGAGCGGCCGAGCACGTCGATCTGCCCGCCGGCGTCGTTGATGACATATTCCTTGGTCACGTCGTAACCGGCGAACGCCATCAGATTGGCGAGCGCGTCGCCGACGACGGCACCCCGGCAATGACCGACATGCATCGGTCCCGTCGGGTTGGCCGAGACGTATTCGACATTGGTCTTCCGCCCTGCCCCGATCGTCGAGCGGCCATAGTTGCGCCCCTCGCCCAGAAGCGCCGACAGATGGGCGTGCCAGAAGCCGTCCTTGAGCCGCAGGTTGACGAACCCGGGCCCCGCGACCTCGGCGGCGGCGACATCCTTGTCGGTCCGCAGCGCCTCCGCCAGTTTCTCGGCTAGCGCGCGCGGGTTCTGCCCTGTGGGCTTGGCCAGCACCATTGCCGCATTGGTCGCGAGATCGCCATGGCTGGCGTCGCGCGGCGGCTCGACCGCTATGCGCGACAGGTCAGGCGAAACGCCATCCTTGTCTTTCAGATCAAGCGCTTCGACGGCTTTTACGACCCGCGCGGTGAAATCGGCGAAGATGTTCATGGTGTATGCTCTGGCGGCTTTATGACGAATCCGGCCCTTTGGCCGGCAAATCGAGCCCGCCCTAGCTCAAATCCGGCGTGCGGTCAAACAAACGCCTGTGTTCCTTGAGCGCGTAAGTGTCGGTCATACCGGCCAGGAAATCGGCGACGCTGCGTGCCTTGATGCGATCCTCGGCGCGATCCAGCCCTTCGCGCCAGCCGTCCGGCATGGCGCGCGGGTCGGCGAAATAGGCGTCGAAGAGATCCCTGACGATCTGCTCGGCGTCGGCGCGCACCCGCATGACCTCCGTGTGCCGGTAAAGATGCTTGTAGAGAAAAGCCTTCAGTTCCTTCTCGGCTTGCGCCATCTCGGCCGAGAACGTCACCATCGTCTCGCCCGCCGCCCGCACCGCGTCGGCGCTCTGCGGCCGGATTCGCTCCAGATTGGCGGTCGTCGACTTGATCACATCCTCGACCATGGCCGTTATCTGCCGCCGCATCAGCTCGTGGCCGGTGCGCACGTCGTCCAGCCTGGGATAGCGCTCGCGCACGCCCCTGAGGAGCGAGCCAGGCAGCGAAACGACCTTCAGCATGTCGAGCGTCAGCAGCCCTGACCGCAGCCCGTCGTCGATGTCATGCGTGTTGTAGGCGATATCGTCGGCGATCGCCGCGCATTGCGCCTCGATGCCGGCGAAGCGGTCGAGCTCGAGATCCTGCAACTGCGAGTAATCGCGAATCGCCTGCGGCACCGGCCCTTTCAGACCCTTGCCGCTGCTGTCGGTGAGCGGACCATTGTGCTTGACCAGGCCCTCCAGCGTCTCCCAGCTCAGATTGAGCCCGTCGAATTCGGCGTAGCGTGCCTCCAGCCGCGTCACGATGCGCAGCGACTGCGCATTGTGGTCGAAGCCGCCCCACGCCGCCATCTTTTCGTTCAGCGCGTCCTCGCCCGTGTGGCCAAAGGGCGTGTGGCCGAAATCATGCACCAGCGCCACCGCCTCGGCGAGATCTTCGTCGCCGCGCAGCGCCCGGGCCAGCGCGCGTGCGATCTGCGCCACCTCGATCGAATGGGTCAGCCTTGTGCGGTAGTGGTCGCCCTCATGGGCGATGAAGACCTGCGTCTTGTGCTTGAGCCGGCGGAAGGCCGTCGAATGGATGATCCGGTCGCGGTCGCGCTGGAACGGCGTGCGGGTCGGGCTTTCGACCTCGTCGAACAGGCGGCCGCGCGAACGGGCCGGGTCCGTGGCATAGGCCGCGCGCGGCCGATAGCCGAATCCGATGTCGCCCAACTCATTGGTCATGGCTGATGCCGCCGCAGTTGACTTGATCCTGTTGACTTGGCCCGTCGCGCTTCATACCTATCATGTGAAACCGAAAGCAAGGTGACGCCCATGGGCGCGGATGCCAAGACCGCCATGAAAGTCGAGATGACCGAGGCCGCCGCCAAGCGGATCGCCAGGATTGTTTCGGCCGATGCCGGCAAGACGGCGTTGCGCGTTTCCGTCGAAGGCGGCGGCTGCTCCGGATTTTCCTACAAGTTCGAGCTGGTCGATGCGCGCAACGATGACGACGTCGCCATCGAGAAGGACGGCGCCACGGTGCTGATCGACGATCTGTCGCTCGTCTATATGGGCGGCTCGGTGATCGACTTCGTCGACGATCTGATGGGCCAGTCGTTCCAGATCAGAAACCCGAATGCGGTCGCCTCCTGCGGCTGCGGCACGAGCTTCAGCATTTGACGACATGAAGCCGTTTCTCGAGGGCCACGAGGATCCGGTTACGGTTCTTCTCGCCCGCGAGATGGAAGCGATCACCGATTCGGATATCGTTGACTGGGCAAGCCGCCACACGGCGTCGCCCACCTATGCCGATGACGAAGATTATCTCCAATTGCTGCGATGCAATCCAAGGAACGCTCCGGCTCTTGGAAAAACCCCAGGCCATCTAAAGTCGCTGGTGGCTCGACGTTTTCCTGATTTCAACGACGGCTCGGCCCAAGCCGGGGAGGTAGCGCGCAAGCTATTCCTGCGGCGCATCGGGACCTACCTGCAAGGCGACATCGAACCGTTCCAGGTCTGCCGCATGATTTCTTTCATCGAGCAAAAGTACAACTTTCCGCCTTGGCTCGGAGACCTCTACAACGCCTGTGACTGGATGGACGAAGGGACGACACGCGAACAGGCCTCGCATCTCGCGGAGGCGATCGAGCAGATTCTCTCGGATAATGGCGAGAGCCGACTTCCGGGAGCCCCAGTATGAGCGGTATCGGCGCAGTCCGTCAGGTCGCGCTGTCGGCCGGACGTCATCTTGATTCGACGCTGGCCTTCTGGCGCGACGTACTCGGCATGGGCGTTCACGCCCGCTACGATCCTCCCGGTATCGCCTTCATCATGGCCGGCGACGTGCGCCTGCTGTTCACCGACGGCATTCCGGCCGGCACGGTCTATCTCGACATAACGGGGCTGGAAGCCTTCCACGCCGAGGCGAAAGCCGCGGGCGTCCCCTTCACCGCGCCGCCCGCGCTTGTCCATCGCGATACCGAAGGCACCTTCGGACCGCCGGGGGAAAGCGAGTGGATGGCCTTCCTAAAGGACCCGGCAGGCAATACGATCGGCCTCGTCGAACGCCATCCGCCGCAGGAAGAATAGACCGTCATGAAAATCGTCACCTGGAACATCAACGGCGTTCGCGCCCGCATCGGCAACCTCACCCATTGGCTGACCGAGAGCGCGCCCGACATCGTCTGCCTGCAGGAAATCAAGACGGTCGACGAGCAGTTCCCGCGCGCCGAGATCGAGGCGCTCGGCTACAATGTCGAAACCCATGGCCAGAAGGGCTTCAACGGCGTCGCCCTGCTGTCGAAACTGCGCTTCGATGAAGTCAACCGCGGCCTGCCGGGCGACGATACCGACGAGCAGGCGCGTTTCATCGAGGGCGTTTTCTCGACCGACAAAGGCGCGCTGCGCGTCGCCTCGCTCTATCTGCCGAACGGCAACCCGATCGATGACGAGAAGAAATTCCCTTACAAGCTGTCCTGGATGGCGCGGCTGGAACGGTGGGCGCAGGACCGCTTGAGGCTGGAGGAGGCCTTGGTACTGGCCGGCGACTACAACGTCATTCCCGAGCCGATCGACGCCAGGTTCCCTGAAAACTGGCTGGGCGACGCGCTCTTCCAGCCGCAGACGCGGCAGGCCTTCCGCCGCCTGCTCAATCTTGGCTTCACCGAGGCGGTCCGCGCGGTCACCGACGCGCCGGACACCTACACCTTCTGGGATTACCAGGCCGGCGCCTGGCAGAAGAACAACGGCATCCGTATCGACCATCTGCTGCTGTCGCCGGAAGCCGCGAACCGGTTCTCCTCGGCCTCGATCGAAAAGCATGTGCGCGCCTGGGAAAAGCCGTCCGATCACGTCCCCGTGGCGATCGACCTGGCCTTGCAGCCGGCCTGATCCGGACAGCGGACCTTCTATCGCCACATTCAGGCGCATGATGGGAAATCATCATGGCGGCCGGGGTTTCCATGACCACGCGAGTTCTTCTTTGTCCGATCGGCTTGGCTTTGGCCATGGCGGCTCCCGCGTCGGCTTTCGCCGCCCAGGAATGCCTGGCCAATGGAAAGTCGTATCAGGTCGGCCAGACCGCTTGCCTGAACGTTGCCGACCAGAGCCACCTCGCCCGCTGCGACATGGTGCTCAACAACACATCCTGGACAAAGGTGGGTGACTCCTGCCCCGCCAACACCATGGCGCCGCACCTGCATGTGACGCCGATTTCGACACCAGCGCCAAGCATGGTGCCGACCGAGCCAACCGAAAACTGATCTCTCTCGCCTGCTCATCTCCCGTGGACGGGGAGATCGTCCATTACTGATCGGCGTTGTTGCCCTTGGTCAGGATGTCGTCGGCGAGCGAGATCGCCGTGCGGCGGTCGGCTTCGCCGGCGGCGGCAAAGGCCTCTTCCTGCATGCCGCGAATCCAGGGCTGATCGGCTGGTGACGCACGTTCGAGCGCCGCGGTCATCATCGCCAGGCCGCGCACGACCTTGCCGCTCTGGAACAGGAGATGGCCGAGCGTCGCCTGTGCCCCGGCATGACCTTTTTCGGCAGCGAGCTGGAACCAGCGCCCGGCCTGCTTGACGCTGGCCTTTACGCCGCCCTCGCCCTTCAGGAACATCTGCCCCATCTCGAACTGCGCGTTCGGGTTGCGGTAGTTGGCGGCGGCGCGCATGTAGTATTCCTGCGCCGCCACCTCGTTCTCGGTCACCGGGCTGCCGGGAATGCCCTTGCGCAGATAATCGCCCAGCGCCACCAGCGCGTCGGAGACGTAGCTTTCTTCCGGGGAGCCTGGCTCGACATCCTGGTCGACGATCTCCGAGAAGAACTTGAACGCCTCATAATCGTCGCGCGCCACGCCATCGCCTTCGGCATACATGCGCGCGAGCTTCCAGGTGGCGCCGATCTGGCCGTTTTCGGCGGCGTATTTGTAGGCCTCGGCCGCCTGTTCCTTGTGGCCGCTCTTATAGGCGGAGAAGCCGAACTGGAACACCGCCCAGGGGCTCGACTGCGGCTTCACGCCGGTCTTGTCGTCGAACACCTTGTCGTCGAAGGCCATGGCCTGGCCCACGGCGCCAAAGATCGCAACCGCGACCAGTGCCGAACGGACAGATGACCTCAACAACTCTGGTGTTGACTTCAACAACTCAGATATCCGCATAACAATGTGTTTCACTCGCACCGCCCGGATGGGTGACCGCGCCGTCGCGGGCAGACCCGACCGTCTGTGCGTATTTCCATATCGCGCCCGACTGATAGTCGGTCTTGCGCGCCTTCCAATCCTTCGCTCGCGCCGCCAGTTCGGCGTCGGACAGAGCCACCTCGATCGTGCCGTTCACCGCGTCGATCGAGATCAGATCGCCATCCCTGATCAGGCCGATGGGACCGCCCACCGCCGCCTCCGGCCCGACATGGCCGATGCAGAAGCCGCGCGTCGCGCCCGAGAAACGGCCATCGGTGATCAGCGCCACCTTGCCGCCCATGCCCTGGCCGTAGAGTGCCGCCGTCGTCGACAGCATCTCGCGCATGCCGGGGCCGCCGCGCGGCCCTTCATAACGGATGACCAGAACCTCGCCTTCCCGATAGGCGCGGTTGGTCACCGCCTCGAAACATTCCTCTTCCGAATCGAAGCAGCGCGCCGGGCCGGAGAATTTCAACTCCGCCATGCCCGCGACCTTCACGATCGCGCCTTCTGGGGCAAGGTTTCCCTTCAACCCCACGACACCGCCGGTTTGGGTAATGGGGCTGTTGGCCGGGCGGACCACGTCTTGATGCTCATTCCAGGCAACGTGCTGCATGTTTTCGGCCAAAGTGCGGCCAGTCACCGTCAGGCAGTCGCCATGCAGGTAACCATGGTCGAGCAAGGTCTTCATCAGCAACGGAATACCGCCGGCCTCGAACATGTCCTTGGCGACATATTTGCCGCCCGGCTTGAGGTCGGCGATGTAAGGCGTCTTCTCGAAGATGCGCGCAACGTCGAACAGGTCGAACTTGATCCCCGCCTCATGCGCGATCGCCGGCAGGTGAAGTGCCGCATTGGTCGAGCCGCCGGTGGCCGAAACCACGGTCGCCGCGTTTTCCAGCGCCTTCAGCGTGACGATGTCGCGCGGCCGGATGTTTTTTGCGATCAGTTCCATGACCTTTTCGCCGGAGGCGAAATTGAAACGGTCGCGCATCTCGTAGGGCGCCGGCGCGCCACAGGAATAGGGCAGCGCCAGGCCGATCGCCTCGGCGACGGTGGCCATGGTGTTGGCCGTGAACTGGGCCCCGCAAGACCCGGCCGACGGACAGGCGGCCTGTTCGATCTCGAGCAGTTCGGCATCGCCGATCGTACCGACCGAATGCTGTCCGACCGCCTCGAACACGTCCTGCACGGTGATCTGCCGGCCGCGATAGCTGCCGGGCAGGATGGAACCGCCATAGATGAAGATCGAAGGCACGTTGAGACGCACCATGGCCATCATCATGCCTGGCAACGACTTGTCGCAGCCGGCAAGACCAACCAGCGCGTCGTAGCAGTGGCCGCGCATGGTGAGCTCGACCGAATCGGCGATGACCTCGCGCGACACCAGCGAGGACTTCATGCCCTGGTGGCCCATGGCGATGCCGTCGGTAACGGTGATGGTGCAGAACTCGCGCGGCGTACCGTTGGCCGCGGCAACGCCCTTCTTGACCACTTGCGCCTGGCGCATCAGCGAGATGTTGCAGGGAGCCGCCTCGTTCCAGCAGGAGGCGACGCCGACCAGCGGCTGCGCGATCTCGGCCGCCGACAGGCCCATGGCATAGAGATAGGAACGGTGCGGCGCACGCGCCGGCCCGACAGTCACATAGCGGCTAGGGAGCTTAGCCTTTGAAATGACCTTGGCGTCCATTCTCATCCTTGCCGCGGGCGGTGCGGCCTGTCCCATCGCCGAGCCTTTTGGCGCGTGTCCCGAGACAACTTCGAGGTGCGCCGGGTTTATGGCGGGAAATGGGCAATTTCCTCGGCCTGACTTCTAGCGCAGGGGTTGTTCAGAAAGTGTTGCCAAAACGTCACATTTGCATGAGGCGGCGCCAGTGCGTCTTATATGCAACTCCGCTTGAATGCCGAAGGCACAGACAATTTCCGGATAACAAAAAAAGGCCGAGCGGTTCTCGGCCTTTCTGTAAAAATTTCAATTGATTAGAACTTGATCTTGACGCCGCCGGATAGCGCCGAGACCAGATCGTTGCCAAAGTCGTAGCGGACCTCGGTGCCGGCGGTATAGCCATTCGCGTCGGTCAGCGTACCGGAGTGGCCGCTGGTCAGAACACCAATGGCGCCAGCCAGGCGCAGTTCGATGTTGGGCATCGGCGTGTAGGCAACGCCGCCGCCAAGCGTCCAGGTATCGGTCTGGTCGCCATAGCCGTGCGACGTGCCGCGGTCCCACGAGATCTGGGCGGCGCCGCTCCATTGTTCATTGAACTGGTGGCCAATGCCGCCTGTTACCGTCCATCCGTCGCGATACATCAGGTCGAGCGACGTCAATCTGACCGGATATGGGGAAACTGTCGTACAGCCGAAAGCCTGGGTCTCGGGCGAGCAAATCGGAACGCTCTGCAGCACGCTCCAATTGACCCACTTCACCGAACCGAAAGCGAGCCAGCCGGGAGCGATGCCGGATTGCAGCTTGAACTCCAACGAATCCGGCATCGCTTGGGTTGGCGCATAGATGTTGTTGACGACCCCACCGATATTCAACGTGCCGGAAATATTATCGAGCTTGACCTGCGAATTGTAGACCAGGCTGGCACGCAATGCGATGTCGGGGATTTCGTAGGCGATGCCGGCGCGCCAGCCCCAGCCGCTGCTGGTCAGATCGACACGGCCAATCGTGGTGCCCAAGTCCGGGCTCGCGTAGCTTTCCTTGAAACCATATACTTCCTGGTAGAAAACGCCGCCGATGAAGCGGAGCTGTCCTTTGCCGGCATCCATCTTGTAGGAGCAGGTTCCAGCGTAGTTGTTGCTTTTGATCTGGGTGTTGATGTTGGAATAGGAACCGTTCCAGATGCCTGGATTCGAACTCGCGCCCCATGGCTGCGAGTAGTCGAACATGCAGTCGACGCCCTTTACGACCTCCGCCTTCACACCGACGTAAGGCACCCAGTAACCCTCGGTGTTGCGGGCAGTGCTTTTGATCGCAAGCCCCGCGCCGGACGTATCCGTCGCGTTTTTGAGGTCGCGTTGAGGCATCACGTATGTCGCGCCAACATCGGACGCGAACGGAGCAGGATCGAACAGAAGATCGATATCGTAACCGCCACGCTCGAGGCCGCCGGCATGCGCTGCATTAACCGCCGTGCCGATCAAGACCAGTGAAAAGCACCCCGCCCCCAGCAGTGCCTTCAGCTTGTGCATTGAGTCTCCTCTCCGAATTCGAGCACAAACCAAGCAAGAACCAATTCGCATTGTAGACGCAACAACGATTTCAAGAGGCGTACATGTACATATTTTCTGGATGAGCTCATCAGTCCGGATCGGTGGCCATTGCCGACTAAAAAAGCACTCATCCGGCCACGAAAATCCAAGAAAACCGCTGAAAACCAGATACGTAGCAAACCGAAATGCGCATTTTCGCAACCAATTTGCACGTTGTTACATTATGGCAACATCCACGCAAAAACTTCCGTTTACGTCAAAGGAAGAACATGCAATGCCGCTAATATGCACCTGCAGAGAAAATCCCCCATCAAAACAGCTCGGATTCTTCGAGATGCGTTGATGACCCATCAAACAAAAAGGCCGGGCGATGCCCGGCCTTTGCTGAAAATCTGACGAATCTACCACTTGATGGCGTAGCCAAGATTCACCGCGACTGCGTAGCCGGCTTTGACCGCCTGGTTGCCTGATACGCCAGGTACTTCCGCATACTGGGTTTCGGCTGCGGATGTCAGGTAGCTGAGACCAACGCCACCGCGCAATTCACCACCCATGCCATCTTTATAGGACCCGCCGACAGCAAGCGTATAGGTATCGCTGGTGAGGTCCCAACCGGTTCCAACGCCTTGATCCCATGTCAGGCTGACAAGGCCGGAGAGACGGTCCGTGAAGGCATGCCCTACACCGCCCGTGATGGTCCAGCCGTCCTTCCAGTTGTACGTGTCGACGGTGCTGGTTATGGGCGAGCTCACGATGAGGGCCTTCTGGACACTCCAATCCGTCCATTTGGCCGATCCGAAGGCGAGCCAGCCGGGTGCGATGCCCGACTGAAGTTTCATTTCGACGCTCTGCGGCAGATTGCCTGTCCCGGTGGCCGGCGCCGCGGTTTCCAAGCCATTGGCGGCAGCAAGGTTGGCCTGCGTTAGCGCGTTTGCTGCTTGCAGGGCCAGCGCCGCACCAAGAACGGGATCGTTATTTCCGTACGCAGCTATCGCAGCCGCCTGAAGTTGCTTAGCCTGCGCGCCCAGCAAAGCCGCCGTCGGCACTGTGAGGGTCCCGTCAGCGCCATAGCTGGTTCCAGACCGGTACATCAATTGGGCACGGAGGGCTATCTCAGGAATCTCGTACGCCACTCCAAGGCGGTAACCAAAGTCCTGTCCGGATAAATCAAGATTCGCATTTGGGAGCGCAACGTTAAATGGAGGAAGCGTCCCCAGCGCATTGACGCGGGTATACTCGAGATTTTCCGTGAACCCGCCACCGAGAATCCAAAGATTACCGCGCCCAACGTTGAATTTGACGCCGCATGTCAGCGCCTTTTCATTGGTCGTGAATTCCTCGGAAAGCTTTCCGCTGACCTTCGGGAAGTCGTAGGTGGTAGAGCCACCATTGTTATCGACCATCGTCCCCGCGCAACGCAAATTGTCGGTCAGGTTGAACTTCACAGCCGCCGACGGGATTACATAATCATCCGTGTATTCGGTACCCACAAGCGCCGGGTTTGGATTCTTGGTGAATTCACGATGCGGCGAGACATACGTTACGCCGGCTCGCATGTTGAAATTGCCATCCTCGAAGAGAATGTCCGTATCAGCGTTACCGCGCGAAAAGCCGCCGGCATGTGCCGCGCCCACCAAGGCCACCGAAAAGCACCCCGCCCCCAGCAGTACTTTCAGACGCAAATTGTTCATGGATGTCCTCCCCGAATAACTGTTGCATCAAGCTAGAGCCAATTCAGGTTAACGGTGCAACAACGAATTCCTGGGGCGTACATGTACATGTCAGGCAAACGCATTTTCGACAAAATAGAGATGGGCGATATAAGCTCGAAAACGACCTGACGCATGCCCCACCGGGCGATAAAACGAACAAAAATGGCCCAAAAAGGCTCAAAAACAGCTGGTTTTGAGGGAATCAAGCCCCATTGTTACATTATGGCAACAATGGGGCTAAAAGTTTCCGTTTACGTCAACATTAACGCAACGGAATGCCTGTTTTCGAGGCAATGACGCAGGGGCATACGATCCCGCGCCAAAGGCGAATCCGTCGTTCAGCCGGCGTCGCGAACCCTGGTCAGCGCCACCGAAAGCTTGTCCTGGGCGTCGCGATATTCAGCCAGCTTTTCGCGCTCGGCTTCGACGATCTCGGCTGGCGCGCTGGCGACGAATCTCTCGTTCGACAGTTTCTTGTGCAGGCGTGCGATTTCCTCGGTCACCTTGACCAGTTCCTTCTGCAGCCGCGCGGCCTCCGCGGTGAGGTCGATCAGGCTGCCAAGCGGCAGGCAGATCGTCGCCTCGTTGAGCACGATCTGTGCCGACCCCTTGGGGGCGGCATCGGCGAGCGAGATATCGCCGACACGTGCCAGCCGCTTGATAGCCGAGTCCTCGCGAGCCAGCCGCTCGCGCGTCACCTCATTGGCACCGACCACGACCAGCGGCGCAATTGCGGCTGGCGGCACGTTCATCTCCGAGCGTACCGAACGGATGCCGGAGACGAGATCGACCAGCCAGTTGATATCGGCGGCCGCTTGCGCGTCCTCGAAATCCGGCGACGGCCAGGCGGCGTGGCAAAGCAGCGAGGCGCGTTCCCTGCCCTCGCCCGCGGTCTGCGCCCACAACTCTTCGGTCATGAACGGCATCATCGGATGCAAGAGCTTGTAGATCTCGTCGAGCACGAAAGCGACGCAGGCGCGGCTCTCGGCCTTGGCTGCCTCGTCCGTGCCCATGAACACCGGCTTCAAGAGTTCCAGATACCAGTCGCAGAACAGGTTCCAGACAAAGCGGTAGGCGGCGCCCGCCGCCTCGTTGAAGCGGTATGAGGTGATGCCATCGGTGACTTCGCGCGCCGCGCGTGTCAGCTCGGTCAGGATCCAGCGGTTGACGGCCAGCTTGGCGTCGTTCAGCCAGAAATCGTCATTGCGCGCGACCTCGTTCATTTCGGCGAACCGCGTCGCATTCCAAAGCTTGGTACCGAAATTGCGGTAGCCGGCAATGCGCGCCGGATCGAGCTTCACGTCGCGCCCCTGCGCCGCCATCACGGCAAGCGTGAAACGCAGCGCGTCGGCGCCGTATTCGTCGATCAGGTCGAGCGGGTCGATGACGTTGCCTTTCGACTTCGACATCTTGGCGCCGTTCTTGTCGCGCACCAGCGCATGCATGTAGACGGTGTGGAACGGCTCCTCTTCCATGAAGTGCAGCCCCATCATCATCATGCGGGCGACCCAGAAGAAGATGAGATCGAAACCGGTCACCAGCACGTCTGTCTGGTAGTAGGTCTTCAGCTCGGGCGTCTGTTCCGGCCAGCCGAGCGTCGAGAATGGCCACAGCGCCGAGGAGAACCAGGTGTCGAGCACATCCTCGTCGCGGGTCAGGATTTCGCCGGGCTTGAAGTTCTCCAGCTTGTCTTCGACCCAGGCCTTCCAGGGCCCTTCCAAGGCAAGGTAATATTCGATCGCAGCGCCCAGCGCCTCTTCCTCGGTCTTCTCGACAAAGACGCGTCCGTCCGGCCCGTACCAAGCCGGAATCTGATGGCCCCACCAGAGCTGACGCGAAATGCACCAGGGCTCGATATTCTCCATCCACTGGAAGTAGGTTTTTTCCCAGCTGCTGGGGATGATCCTGGTGCGGCCCTCGCGCACGGAAGCGATGGCCGGCTTGGCGAGTTCGGCGGCGTCCGCGTACCACTGCTCGGTCAGCAGCGGTTCGATAGGCACGCCGCCGCGGTCGCCATGCGGCACGGCATGGCGGTGCGGTTCGACCTTGTCGAGGAAGCCGCCGGCTTCCATCAGCTCGACGATCTTCTTGCGTGCGACGAAACGGTCGAGGCCCTGAAATTGAACGGGCACTTCCCCGTAACCGGGTTGGCCGCTGTCGGGGGTGGCTACGAAAACATTAACGTCGGTACGTTCATGACTTGATCGAGAGAGCGATTTGGTCACCTCAAATTCTTTGAGGATTTTAGCTTCTCGATCAAAGATGTTTATGATCCACAGTGCGTGTCTTCGGCCGACCTCGAAGTCGTTGAAATCATGCGCCGGCGTGATCTTGACCGCTCCGGAGCCTTTCTCCGGATCGGAATATTCGTCAGCCACGACAGGGATCTTGCGCCCGACGATCGGCAGCACGACGTTCTTGCCGACGAGATGCCGGAAGCGCTCGTCGTCGGGATGCACCGCGACGGCTGTATCGCCCAGCATCGTCTCGGGGCGCGTCGTGGCCACGACGATGAACGTCTTCGGATTCTCCGGATCGAACGCCACGCCCTCGATCGGATAGCGGAAGTGCCAGAGATTGCCGTTGACCTCGTGCTGCTCGACCTCGAGGTCGGAAATCGCGGTCAACAGCTTCGGGTCCCAGTTCACAAGGCGCTTGTCCTTGTAAATCAGGCCTTCCTTGTAGAGCGTGACGAAGACTTCCAGGAC
This sequence comes from Mesorhizobium sp. B2-3-4, assembly GCF_006442315.1. Taxonomy (GTDB): domain Bacteria; phylum Pseudomonadota; class Alphaproteobacteria; order Rhizobiales; family Rhizobiaceae; genus Mesorhizobium. Next base: position 116,538 of record NZ_VFVY01000019.1, read on the forward strand.
GGCCTTCGACAGGCCTTCATCCATGGTGAAGCGTTCGCGCGACCAGTCGGCCGAGGCGCCGAGCCTTTTCAGCTGGTTGAAGATCAACCCACCCGATTCGGCCTTCCATTCCCACACCTTGTCGACAAACTCCTCGCGAGTGAGATCGCGGCGGTGGATCTGCTTCTCCATCAACTGCCGCTCGACCACCATCTGCGTGGCGATGCCGGCATGGTCCATGCCGGGCTGCCACAAGACGTTCTTGCCGCGCATGCGTTCGAAGCGGATCAGAATATCCTGCAACGTGTTGTTGAGCGCGTGGCCCATATGCAGCGAGCCGGTGACATTGGGCGGCGGAATGACGATGGTGAAGGCCTCGGCCCCCTCCTCCGCACCGGCGCCGGCGCGAAACGCGTCGGCGTCCTCCCACACCTTGGCGATCTTCGGCTCGACGGTTTTTGCGTCGTAGGTCTTTTCAAGCATGGGAAAACGGTCCGCGCTGTCGGGATTTTTCTGGTCCGGTGTAAATCGGAAGGTCTTGGCCAAGTCAACCGCGAGGCAGCCTTGGTTGATGAGAAGCAGATAGGCCTGCCCGCGCTCATTTCAACGAAGGTGCTGGCGCGAGGCACTCACCGCTTGACCGCGGGGCGTCATAGCCATACCGTACAGGCGCTGCTGTAGGGCGCATCGGCTTCCGGCCGGAGGGGCATTGCCCGCCTACACCACCTCAACCCCACAAATGCGCCCATGACGAGCCTCGAACACCACAAGAAACAGGCCAAGCTCTATCTGAAATGGCACCGCGAGCGGTACTATCCCGTCGCCGCTGTGATCGGATGGTTCTTGCCGCGTTTTCACGACCTCAGCGACAGCCAGATCCTCGATCACGGCTTCAAGCTTGCCGATGCCCAGGAACTTGTCGCCAGGAAGTCAGGTTTCGAAAGCTGGCAGGCGCTGACGGAAGGTCTTCAAACCGTGACCGATCATGCAGCAACAGACGCCGCAAAACCGCACCTTGCCTTTGCCGAGCCGCAGCTCTTTGTCAGCGACATCGTAACGGCCTGTAATTTCTACCGGCAAAAACTCGGCTTCGAGACGCGCTTCACCTATGGTGAGCCGCCCTTCTACGCCCAGATCATCCGCGACGGCGCAAGGCTCAACCTGCGCCATGTCGACAAGCCTCCACTCGCCGCCAGTTCGGCCGATGACCTGCTGGCGGCAACGATCATTGTCGACAACATCAAGGCTCTGTTTCTGGAATATCAGGCGGCCACGGCCCCGTTCCACCAGACATTGCGGACCGAACCCTGGGGCGCGCGCACGTTCATCGTGAAGGACCCCGACGGCAACCTCGTCTGCTTCGCGACCAGCGCGGGCTGATCTCGTCGACAAAAAACGCCGCCTCATGGGCGGCGTTTCGAGAGTGGTCGTTGGAGGAGATTACTGCGCCCCGCGCGCGACGCGCTCGATCTCCTCGCGCACCAGCCTTTCGACCAGTGTCGGCAGATTGTTGTCGAGCCAATCCTGGAGCATCGGCCGCAGCATCTCCTCGGCCATCTCGTCGAATGTCTTCTTGCTGCGGCTGGCAAAGGCGTCGGACAGTTCGCCGAAGGCGGCCGCGACCTGTCGGCCGGTATGTTCGGAAACAATCGCGGGACGCGCCGCCAGCGCCTCGTTTGCCTGGGCGCGCACCTGTGCCGCTGTAGCATCGACGGACAAAGGCTGTTCGATCGCAGGTTCCGTCACCGGTTCGCTCGCCGCTTCCTCCGGCTGTGCCGCGGGCTTGCGGATGCTCCTGTCCGGCATCGCCCTGGCTTGCTCGCCAACCGCCGCGATCTCGCGGCGCCAATCGGCGACGATGGCTTCACTCGTTGCAACCTCCGCCGGCGCCGCCGGCGGGTCGAGCCTGACGGCAGGCGATGGCTCGGCGGCAACCCGGGCGCTGACTTCAGCCAGCGTTATCGGCGCCCTGCCAGGAGGCGTATCGGCAAGCGGCGGCGCTTCCATGCGCGCGGTCGCCGGCGCTTGCACTTCCACAGCCGGGCTCCTGACTTCAGGGGCGGCATGCAGTTCGGCCCGGAACGCATCGATGTCGGCGGCCGGAACAGTACCCGGCGCTGGCGCGAGGTCCTGCCGCAACTCCTCGCCCTCGCCAGGCTGCTTGCGGCCGTTGTCGCTATCCTCGATGATCCTTCTGATGGAAGCCAGTATCTCTTCCATGGAAGGTTCGCGCTGCGCGCTGCTTGCCGTTGCCATCGTCACATCCGCCGCCCTTGTGACCCGTTGCAGGTTTTCCGCTCCGGCAAGGCCGGATTCGAATCATGGCGACAGCGTAACCGACGGATTGCCGCGCGAGAATCCCCAATCTGGGGACATGTGGGATTTCAACAGATTAGAGCGATTCCGCCGGAACCGTGTGACGGTCCCCTTCGGCAATGACGCCGGCCACAGGTCGCCCGGGCGTTTCCGGTCGAATCGCCCGGGCCGGAAACGCCGTTCGAACGGAGAGCCTAGCGGCCATCCGGCGTGCGCAGGCCGATCCACTTGTCCTTGACGGCGTTGTAGTGCTCTTCCGGCCGGTACTTCGTCACCTGCAGCGCAAGCCGCTCGACCGAAAGGCGGCCCATTGCCGAAAGGATCGCATAGCTCGCCACGACCACGTCATGCTCGGAATTGGCCTGGTTGATCTTGGCGGTGATGACGGCTGCCTGCGCATTGAGCACGTCGAGCGTCGTGCGCTGGCCGACATTGCGCTCCTCGATGACGCCGTTCAGCGCCAGTTGCGCGGCGTCGATCACCTGCTTGTTCGCCGATACGCTCTGCTGCGCGGCGGTATATTGCGACCATGCGGTGGCGACAGCCTGGCGCACCTGATCGCGGCTGACGTCGACCTGGATACGCGCCTGGCCGAGCGATTCCTTGTTCTGCCGCACGACAGCCGAGGTGCGGCCACCGGAATAGATCGGAATTGTGAGCGTCGCGCCGATGTTGGCCGAGGTCGAATTGCCGTTGGAACCTTGGACATCGGGTATGGCGTTGCGATAATTTTCCGAAATACCGGCCGAAGCCGACAGTTGCGGCAGCAGCGCGCCCTCTGAGGATTTCACCGAAAACGCAGCGGCATCGACCAGATGCTGGGTGGCGAGGATGGCCGGGTGTTCGGCCGAGCCGATGGCGATCGCGGAATCGAGGCTCGACGGCAGCAGCCTGCCCAAGGGCGAAGCGGGCTTGAGCTTGCCCGGCTCGTCGCCGACGACCTGATGATAGGTCGCCGCACTGGCCAGCGCCTGCGCGCGCGCCGCGCTCAACGATGCCACCGCGGAAGCACGCGAGGCATCGGCCTGCGCGACGTCGGTGCGCGTGCCTTCGCCAACCTCGAAGCGAGAGCGCGCCGCGCGCGCCTGCTCGGTCAGGAACTGCAGGTTCTGCTCGGTCAGCACCGCGATCTGGCGATCGCGAATCACGTCCATATAGGCGGTGGCCGCGCTGAACAGCGTGTTTTCCTCGGTGTTGCGCAGGCTTTCGACCGACGCCTTCACCTGGGATTCGGCCGCCGCCACATTGTTTTTCGTCTGAAAACCATCGAACAGCGACTGATTGATCTGAATGCCGTAGCTGCCGCTTGTCAGCTTCGAATTGCCGCCGCCATTAGCCTGGCGCGTATTCGTATAGTCGATGTTGGCCGATCCGGTGACCGTCGGGCGCCAGCCCGACTTGGCGATGGCCACGCCCTCGTCGGTGACACGCACGCCGGCACGCGATGCATTCAGCGTGGAATTGTACTGATAGGCTTTTGCAAGCGCACCGGAAATGGTTTCAGCTGAAGCAGCCAGCGGGGACAGCGCGGTCGCCGAGACAAGGACGGCGGTGAAAAGTGACTTGCGTACTGACGGCACGGTTTAACCCTCATTCGTTTTCCATGGGAACCGCGCCGCGCCAGCTTCTCCCTTTGAGCAGCCCGAACGGCGTGTTTCATGTTCCCTGTCGCGCAGCCCAAAGTGCCCCCAGTCTGGGATCAGCGACGATCGTTCAAATCCAAGCGACCATGACAAAGCCTTTGCCGCAAGGCCAAATCATTCAGAATTCGAAAGCATGCTCACGTTCGAATCCGGGTAGTGGCTTAATTGCCGCATTAAATGCCCTTCTCCCGGTTACAACCCCCCCAGCCTTGAAAAATAGTCGCGCCACGCCGGAATTGCCCTGCCCTTCGACGGCCACGAGGCGGCCGCCTTCGGCGAGTTGGTCGAGCAGCGAAGCCGGCACCTTGCCGACGCTGCCGCCGACGAAGACGACGTCGTAAGGCGCCTTCCCCGCATGGCCTTGCGCCAGCGCGCCCTGAACCACGGTCACATTGCCGCAGCCAAGGCTCGAAAGGGTCGACGCAGCCGTTTGCGCCAAGGTCGAATCGCTTTCGAGCGCCACGACCGATTTCGCCAGTCGCGACAGGATTGCCGAGGCGTAGCCGGTGCCGCAGCCGACATCGAGCGCCGAATCGGCCGGGCTGATCTCGGCCAGTTGCATCAGCTTGGCCAGCGGCGAGGCTTCCATCAGGTAGCGCGAGCCGTCAGCACTGTCGGCGATGCGGATGTCCTCGTCGATATAGGCCAGGTCGCGCTGGCGATCGCCGACGAAAAGCTCGCGCGGCACGACAAGCATCGCTTCCAGCAACGGCGCGCTGGTCACATCGGTGGTGCGAACCTGACCGTCGACCATCTTGACGCGAAGTTCGGAAAAATCAGCGCTCATGTTCCAAGCCTCGCTTTCCGCGACACGGTCGCGGTTCATTGGACAGGAACTTCAGGCTCCGGCGCTGACGCGCGGGAGCCTGGGGCATTGGAGGCCTCGCCCGGAATCGAACCGGGGTGCAAGGATTTGCAGTCCTCTGCGTAACCACTCCGCCACGAGGCCTCGTTGCTCCCGGCGTTCCACCCGGTTCCAATAGGTTGCGGCGAAAATGCCGTCAAGCGGCGACCGCGCATTCCAGGCGGTTTCCCCTGCACGAATTCGGCTCCCCTTTGCAGACACCGCGGCCGGCGGGCTGGCGCCTCCACATTAGCCAAACATTAAGCATGCCCGGCGATCGCGAGAAACCCGGCGCGCATGCCACCGTTGAGAAACGAGGAGGAGTGCGCCAATGCAGCCCAGAAGCCTGGAGAAAGCAACCACGGCATCAACCGATCCGCCGCTGGCGGCATGCGAGGAGTTGCTGCGTCATGCCATCGACCGCATCGCGCTGGACACAGCCTGGCTTTCACCGCGCGAGCGCGCGCGCCTCGCTTCGGCCGCCGCCGTCCTCAAGGAGATCCGCGAGACCTTGCGGCAAGGAAGGGGGGCGCGGCAAGGAACGGGCGGCAAACCAGTTGAGCCCAAGGCGGCCCCGGCGAAGGCATAAGAGACCGTGCAACGAGGATATGGCTGGGCCGCAATTCAATTCGGGCGACGCCGGCGCTCCCACCAGACGACGAAGCGGCGGCGATGGCGGCGTACCATGGCGAATTCATAGGAAAGCACCAGCAATCCGAGCGGCACCATCCAGAAACCGAGAATCGGCAGGAAGCCGAGAATGCCGCCAATTGTCAAAAGCACGCCGATGGCGATTCGCAGCCCACGCGATTGCGGCATTGTGAATTCCCGCCCGAAAACGGAGATTTTTCGAGCCGGTAACTGGTTTTCGCTTGCTGCGCTCATCTCGAATGACTGGTCCGTTCGCGGCCTCGTCACAGGCTGTTTATCCAAGCCACGACCGCCATTTTGGTTCCGCGCCCGCCGCCAAGACGGCTAATATGAGGACGGGCGCAGCCGATTGCCACAAACCGCTGTGTGAAAAAGTCTCGTAAAAATGCGAAATGCTTCTTTGCAAAGCCGAAAAGGGTTTGCTATAGGCAGCGCCACTTGCTGAAGAGCCTCTGTTCCCCGGTAGCTCAGTGGTAGAGCAACCGGCTGTTAACCGGTTGGTCGCTGGTTCGAATCCGGCCCGGGGAGCCAACAATTTCCAAAGACATAGCTGCCGATGGCGGACGCGGAAGGGCCGCGAACGATGCGACAGTAACAGAATCGGCCTTCACGCCGCATCCCGGTCTCGACAATCACAAGCGCGTTTCGCCTCGCCACGAGGGGTTAAGCGCGGCTTGGCCTGTCCTTCCGCCCTCCGCTATCATGGCAGTCAGATGCGTGTCGCATATGGGCGAGGAAGGGAGAAAAGCATGATCATTCGCTTCTGGCGGGCAGTCGCCGGCTCCACCGAGGTGCTGGATGCCTATGCGGACCACTTGCGGCGAACGACTTTTGTCGAGATGGCCGACCTTCCCGGGCACCTCGGCGCCACGCTGGCGCGCAAGGTCAGGGGAACCGACAACGAACTCGTCGTGATGAGCTTTTGGGAAGACATGGATTCGTCGGCCCATTTCATCAAAGGCGATTTCGACGATGCCGTCGTCAAGCCAAGCACCCAAAAGCTGCTCAAATCGTTCGATCTCAAGGTCGAGTATTTCGAAACCCTGTTCTCGACAGGCGTCGTAGGGGGTCACGATCATCCTGTGTTGCAGGACTAAACGCCTCCGGAAAGCGCCCCTCAGCGGCGGCTGTATTCGGCTTGCGCACCAGGCACCTCCGCGCGATAGATGCGGTGGTTGAGGGAGGACATCATGCGCAAAATTCCGGTTTCACTGTTGCTGGCTGCGGCAGCGCTCTATGCAAATTGTGCCCTGGCACTCGACAGCAGCGGCACGCCCGTCGTCGTCACTCCGCTGGCTTCGAAGACAGCCACCGCCTCCGGCCAGCCGATCACGCTGCCGCAGAAAAACGTGCAGGTGCTGGTTTCGAGATACCAGATCGCGGTTGGCGCGACCTTGCCGGTGCATCGCCACCCCTTCCCGCGCTACGCCTATGTCGAGGCCGGAACGCTCAAGGTCACCAATGTCGAGACCGGCAACAGCAACACCTACAAGACGGGCGATTTCATCATCGAGATGATCGGGCAATGGCATCAGGCCACCAATATCGGTGATGTCGAGGTCAAGCTCCTGGTGATCGATCAGGTCGAGGAAGGCGCCAAGAACACGGAATTGCGTCAGTAGCCGCTGGTCCAAATGGCGGCGTGGCGTTCACGCTTTCGCGCCGGCCGTCCTGATGCTAGGGCTCTCCACGACATCATGAACCGGATCGCCCGTTGACCATGCAAATCCGCCCGCCGCTGATCGAAATCTGTGTCGAAGGCATTGACGGCCTGCTCGCCGCGCAGGCCGCGGGCGCCGACCGGGTTGAATTGTGCGCCAGCCTGATCGAGGGCGGCATCACGCCGAGCCTTGGAACGGTGCGCGCGGCGCTCGACCAGGCAGCCGTGCCGTTTCACGTCATGGTGCGGCCGCGTGGCGGTGATTTTCTCTACAGTGAAACCGAGTACCGTTCGATGCTGGCCGACGTCGCGGCGCTCCGGGAACTCGGCGTGCCCGGCGTGGTGTTCGGCTGCCTGAAGGCCGACGGAACCATCGACGAGCAGCGCATGGGCGAACTGACCGAGGCTGCCGGCTCGTTGAACGTCACCTGCCACCGCGCCTTCGACATGACGCGCGATCCCGCCGAGGCGCTGGAAGCGCTGATCCGCTGCAAGGTCGGCCGCGTGCTGACCAGCGGCCAGCGCGACACAGCCGTCGAGGGCCTGCCTTTGCTGGCGGAACTGGTACGCCAGGCCGGCACGCGCATCATCATCCTCGGTTGCGGCGGGCTCGATCTCGGCAACATCGCCGAGGTGCGCGCAAAGACAGGCCTTGCCGAAATGCATTTCGCCGCCCTGAAGGACGTGCCGAGCGCCATGCGCTACCGCAATCCGAAGGTCGGCATGGGCGGCTCCGATCTCGACCGCGAATACCGCAACACACTGACCGATACACCGCGGGTGGCGGCAACGATCAGGGCAGCCAAGGCATGAGTTCTCCGATAGACCGCATAGCGCAGACCGACGAAGCCGCCATATTGGCGCTCAACAACGAGCACGCCGCCGAGTTATCGTGGCTAGAAGCTGAACGGCTGTCGTTCCTGCTCGGCCAGTCCTTCTACGCCCGCCGCATCGGCGATCTCGAAGCCTTCATCATGACCTTCGACCAGGACGCGAACTACGACAGTCCGAACTTCGTCTGGTTCCGCGAGCGCTACGAGAGGTTCATCTATGTCGACCGCGTCGTCGTCGCGGCGCAGGCCAGAGGCCGCGGCCATGCACGCCGCCTCTATCGAGACCTTTTCGAGCATGCCGAGAGCGCCGGCCACAAGCTGGTCACCTGCGAGGTCAATCTCGACCCGCCCAATCCTGGCTCGGATGCCTTCCATGCCGCCCTCGGTTTTACCGAAGTCGGCGACGCGGTGATCCATGGCGGCAAGAAGGCGGTGCGCTATTACGTGCGGGAACTGGCCAAGGCTGGCTAAGGCGCACGGTCAACCCGGCAGTCCGATGACCTTCAAGGCGACGTCGCGCCTGACCATCTCCACATCGGCCGGCATCACCTGATTTGCGCCATTGGGATCGATGGATTTGGTCGAAAGCATATCCACCTTTGAAGCACCCCGCTCCGCAAGGCCAGCCTTGAGGGCCGATATCTTGGCAAACGATTTGACGATGTTGGTCGCGACCAGCTTGTTTCTGCGGGCTTCGGCCATGAGAATGTCGATGACCTTTGCGGGCAGATCAGCGTCCGGATTCTTGTGGTTGGAGAAGATCAGTATGTCGTCTCCCGCCTCGACCGCGCGCACCACGGCGCCGGCAAGGGAATAGCGTTTTTCCACCGCATCCATCTGCAGATCATCCGAAAAGACCAACCCCTGGAAGCGAAGTTTCTTGCGCAACAAGTCGCTCACGATCGCCGACGAAAGCGAGGCAGGGCCAACCGCTTCGCCTTTCTGCAGCCCCTTGTCGTAGATATGGCCGACCATGACCGAATCCGCGTAACCCGCGTTGATCAGCTTGCGAAACGGGACCAACTCCAGGCTCGACCAGGTGTCCGATACGTCGGCCAGCCCTTTGTGGCTGTCGGTCGTGCTGGAGCCATGCCCGGGAAAATGCTTCAGCGTGGTCACGACCCCGGCATCGCGATGCGCTCTGACGAAGGCCGCGCCATATTGGGCAACGATTTCCGGATTGTTGGAGAAACTCCTGCCCAGTCTGCCGATGATGGGGTTGGCCGGGTTGACGTTAAGATCCGCCACGGGGCCGAAATTGAGATTAAACCCCCATTCGCGCAATTCCGTCGCAAGGCCGGAATAGAGTTCATAGGCGCCGCGAGGCGTAAATTTCCTGGCGACATCGACGGCAGCCGGGACCTCGTGAAATCCGTTCTCGGCGGTCAATCTCGCGATCGCACCGCCCTCTTCATCGACGGAGATGAACGGCGGCAGCTTCTGGTTAGCGGCCAGGAACGCGGCGTTCATGTCGGCGACATGCGCTCTGTCGCTGACATTGTCGGAAAGGTACATCACTCCGCCGATACTGCCGTCGGCTATCTCGCGCCTGACCGCGACGACCGATGGCGCGTCCACTGAGGTTCCACTGAACCCGACCAGGATCATCTGCCCAATCATCATGCGAAGGCTCGGATCGCCGGGGCCTCGCGGGGCGGCCGATTTGCCATCGGTTTCGGCTGGAGCGGGCGCCAGGCTCGATGTGCTCGCCGGCTCCTGTCCGGACTGCTGCATCGGCTTTGCCTGCTGGCCGGCGACTACCGCTGAACTCATCAGCAGCACCGAAACAAGTCCGGCTGACAGAGTGGTGGAGAACACTTCGAATCTCCCGTTTGACGGTTTCTCGTCAATCAATACGTCGAGGTCTCTAACCGATCGTTAACCATAGCCGTGACGGTGGTAACAATACGCGCACTACCTGGCGGCCGTGTCGTAAACGCCGTCCGGCTGGACGGTTGCGTCGACGCGCCTTCCCGACACAATGCCCCGCTCCGTCTTTTGACTGCGGGTAGGCAACGTCGCCGCGAACGTTTTGATCCAGCAGCTCTTGCTTTTGCCGAACGGCACGTAAGAGAAGGCGCGGCACGACTGGTCCGACTTACACATCAGCAGGCAGTCGTCATAGGAGTTTGCCCTGGCGGAGTAATGGTCGCCGCCCAGAAGGTCGGCCTTCACAAAGATCTCCCACTCGGCCCTGAACGTCGGAGCCTGGTCCCGACGCTCGCTTTCGAAGAAGTAGCCGGCTTGAGCACCCGTCATGATCTGGGCGTAGGAATAGCCCGATTTTGGAAAACAGCGGTTTTTTTCCCTGTTATAGGTAAAAAGCTTGCACGAAAGGTTGCCGGCACAAATCTGTGCGCATTGATCCAGCGAGGCGGACGCCAAGCCTTTCGAATACAGATCGCCACCGTAGAAATCCATATTGGAATAGGTTGCCAGATACCAGTGACGGGACGGCAGGACCGGCGCGGCGGAAGCGACATTGTATTGCTGTGACGACACCTGGTTGGGTGCCGGAAATGTCGGCTGAGCGGGTTGCTGCTGTGCCGAGACTTGCTGGCTTTGCCGTTCACGCTCCTGCAATTCGGCAAGCCTTGCCTGGGCATATTTCGCATACACGGTATCGCCGTGTGCTTGGATGAATATCAGCAGCATTGCCGGGCTGTTGGTGTTCTCGATCGCCGCCCATTCGGTCGCGGCCTGGTCGGCCGGCGGCACCGGCGGGACCGTCGGTGACGGAGCATCCGCCTTTGCATTCTCGACCAGGGAAACCGCCGACCGTGACTGAAACAGGAAAATATCCTTGCTCGGCAACAGGCCGTAGGACGTCGGCTCCTGGATGCCGTTGGTGGCCTCCATCACGTCCTCCCGGACCTTGCGCAGCATCTTGTCGACGTCGAGGTCGGCCTGCGGCAGATATTTGAGCAGGGCCTGGCTGTACGGGCTGTTGCGCCCCGATCCGTCGCTGGCGACGGTTCCATCGCGAGCGGAATAGAAGACGATCGTGCTGCCCTTGGGCTCGATCGGCGACAAGCCCCGCCCGATCGAGCGCGTCGCGTCCGACATACGCATGCGATTGGCGAATGGATTGTTTCGGCAGGCGTCGAGGAAGACCATTCTCAGGCCGTGCGCCCGGCTTACGGCATCCACGACCATATCCAGCGGTACGGTCTGGAAATTGACGTCCAGGTCGCTCTCGAGGTTGGCGTCGGTCGGCAGCAGGAAATTGTGTTTGTCGACTTCGATACCGTGGCCGGCGAAGAAGACAATGGCCATGTCAGCCTGCGCGGCATCGCGCGCGAACGCGCTGAGCGCCCGCCTCAGCCCGTCGAAGGTAACATCGGTCTCCTTCGTTACCGAAAATCCAATATGGTCAAGAGCCGCCGCCACGTCGTCGGCGTCGTTCTTCGGATTGGGAAGCTGGGCAACATGTTCATAGTTGGAATTGCCGATGACCAGCGCCACCTTGCCGGCGGCCGACGACGGCAAGGCAAACAAGACGCACCACAGCACCAGCCCCAGAGCCGCGACAACCCTACGCATCCAACCGCCCATCCCAAGGCGCCTACCCACCTGACGCCGAACCCCGGTCCGCAACCACTCAAGCGTCGTAAGACGCGTTGCGTGGCAAGCAATCATGATAAGTATATTGCCGAAAGAAAGGCAACCTTTGGGGTGTCTGCCAAATAGCCGGTGTAATTGCCCGACATTGTCGGCAGCCGCCAAGCCGGCCGCCGGCAAACAGGGCAACATTCATTGATCGGAGGAACCGCGATGCCAAGCAACGTCTTCCGCTTTGACGAAAGCTGGCACATTCCGGCCAGCACGCCCCGGCAAGTGTGGGACGTGCTGTCCGACGCCCAATTGCTGCCGCTGTGGTGGGGCGATGTCTACAAGGAAGTCGTGCCGCTCGACGGCAAGGGCAAGGCATCGGTCGGGTCGCGCGCAAGGGCACGGGCGCGCGGCCATGCCGGCTGGAAAGGCTTTGGCTGGAGTTGCCTCGATCAGCAGTGTACATGTCTCCAAACCTTCCCAGAGGGCTTCGTTTCTTGACCACAGTGGCATTTGTTGAGCCGCAACAGCTTACCGGCGCTTCAGTTAGAAAACTCGCCTACCGTCCACAGGTTGACGGCCTGCGCGCCGTTGCCGTGCTGCTTGTTGTCTTCTTCCATGCCGGCGTCACCGGCTTTGCAAATGGCTATCTGGGCGTCGACATCTTCTTCGTCATCAGCGGTTACCTCATAACCAGCCTCCTGCTCGAAGAGCGGCAGCGGACCGGCACAATATCGTTGCTAGGGTTCTACGAACGTCGCGCGCGCAGGATCGTACCTGCCTTGGTGACCGTGGTGGCGGCGTCTTCGATAGGCGCGTGGTTTGTCCTGACGCCTATCCGGATGGACGAGTTCGTCGGCTCGGTGATCTCAGCCTTTACCTTTAGCGCGAACTTCTGGTTTCTGGCTCAGACCCATTACTTTTCTACCGCCTCCGACCAGCAGCCATTAATCCACCTCTGGAGCCTGGGGGTTGAAGAGCAGTTTTATGTAGTGTTCCCGCTGGCTCTTCTGGTGTTTGTGCGCGCGGCGGACAGGTCGCTTGCTCTTGCGATTGCCGGTCTGGCTGTTGCCTCGCTTGCCCTGTCTCATCTTGTAGCAATGTCCTCGCCCGACGCTGCATTCTATCGGCCAGATACCAGAGCATGGGAGTTGTTGATCGGCTCGTCATGCGCATTTTTGAGTGGACGAAAGCTTCCCTTTCAAGGGGGCTTGGCGACCCTTGGAATTGGCTTGATCGTCCTAACCCTGTTTGTCCTAGGAAGCGCGGAGCCGATTTTTTTAGCGATCCCTGTCTGCCTGGGAACTGCGCTGGTGTTGGTATCGACCGACAAGGCGAGTGGCGTTGCCAAGGTTCTGGGGAGCACAGGCGTCACCCACCTCGGGCTTATTTCCTATTCGCTCTATCTCTGGCATCAGCCCCTTCTAGCGTTGGCCAGAGTTCGAGAGCTGGGGCCGCTCTCGCCAGCACAGACGGCCGCATTGCTGCTCGCCAGCACTGTCCTGGCGGTCGCCACCTGGAGGTATGTGGAAAGGCCGTTCCGCGACAGGAGCAGGTTCAATCGGCGCGGCATTTTTGTCGCCACTCTATGCTCGATCGCGGCATTCGTTACGTTCGGCGTCGGCGGAACAGCTTCATCCGGCTTCGCTTTCCGGTACGGCGCCATGGTAGACAAGTACTTTGCGGCAGTTGGCACTGTGGACGATCAGGGCAGCCGTCGCAACAAAGCAATCGGTATGGGCGTATGTCACTTTCGAGCCGACATGAGCCCGCCTATCAACCAGTTCCTTCGCGATTGGGCGTGCACCGGTACAGCTTCAGGTGCTTCAGTTCTTGTTGTCGGTGACAGCCATGCGGCAGACAAAGCGGCGGCGTTAAAACTCAACGGCATCGATGTCGCTCAGATGACCGGAGCGGGATGCTCTGCCGTTCCGAGCTTGATGAGCGCGGATTGCGCAGCGATATTTGATCGGGTGAGGACATATGCGAAGGCACATCCCTTCAGCCGCTTGATAATTGCCAACAAGCAACTACCGACGATCTACACCGCCGCTCAGATCGACGAAGCTATTGCCTATTGGCGACCTATGGGTGCAAAGATTTACTGGCTAAGCGATATGCCACAATTCATGAGCTTAGAGGACTGGAAGGCTCGAAACCTCATGGCCAATGGCGACGCCACAATCGGCGCCATCCCTGCCACTGTTGCAGAAGCCGAACGCAACTTCAGTGCGATGCGCGCCTTGGAAGGCGGTCGCTTCACCACTCTCGATTCAGCTCGTCTGTTCTGTTCGATCACCGATGCCAGAACGTGCGAGCCATTCATCAAGGGACGGGGATGGCTGGCGCTGCCCGAAGGTCATCTGTCGGCTATTGGCGCATATCTGTTCGGCCGCCAACTGCTCGCCGATGCGGCCTTTAGACTATAATTTGCCGGCACTGGAACCATCGCTGGACAACGCCGCGGGGCGAAGCGGGCTAAGGCCTGTCTGGCCGAAGAGACGAGCTGGCCTGCCTGACGGGATGCCATACGGCCTTCCACTCCATAGCCCGCCCGCAGCCTGACTTTCCGGTATGGCGCAGTGGCGTTGCCCAGATCACCAATTGCGGTTGAGCCATTCGCGCGCCGGGCGCTCGATGACGTAGTAGCTGCAGAGCGCGCAGGCAAAGACGCCGGCCAGCATCGGCCATGGATTGCTACCTTGCTCGTAGACGAATTTGTAGAAGGGCTGCTGCCACAGGTACAGCGAGTAGGACCACAGGCCCAGCGTCGTCATCGGCAGGGATGACAGCCATCCGGACAAGAACCGCGTGCTGAAATCCAGCGTGTTGACGGCAATCGCCAGCAACAGCACCGCGAGCAGGTAGTGGATCGGGGTCGGCACCGTGTCCATGAACAGGAGCACCGCCGCCGCGGCCGCGGTCACGGCGACATACGGCCCCTTCAGCAAGCCTGGCAGCTTGCCGTCGGCCTTGAGCAGGCAGATGGCGGCCGACAGCAGGATCGAGGCGATGTGCACGTCGGTGCGCCAGTATGTGGCTTCATAGTCCATGTGCAGGAACCAATAGGAAACCGCGCCATTGGCCATGGCCAGCAGTGCCAGGACCAGCAGAAGCGGGACGACGCGGCTGCGGCTGGCAACGATCGCGCTGATGGCCGCGAGCATGATGTAGGCATGCTCCTCGATGCATAGCGACCAGATGTGGTCGAGCGCGCCGGCCCGGTTCAGGAGAATTCCGGCATAATTGTAGGTGAATGTCAGCGCCGTCAGGGCGGCCTTCCATTTGAAGGTTATGAACGTGCCGGAGAGCGTGACCAAGGCGACGACGACGAAAACCAGCAGCGCCGGATAGATGCGCGAGAAGCGGCGTTTGAAGAATTTCTTCAAGGGGTAGCGTTCGATGAACAGGATTTCGGCCATCAGCCGGCCGCTGAGCACGAAGAAGAATTCGACCCCCAGCACGCCAAGATTGATTCCGGGGATCGGAAAAAAGTGCCCGATCAGCACCAGCGCGATCGACAGGCCGCGCCAGCCATCGAGATAGGCCAGTCTGGTCCTGGCCGGTCTGTCGGCGACCGTTCGGGACGGAACCACGTCTGTCGCGGAAATTTCGGACATGCCGATCCTTTCGCATTGGCATGCGAAAGGGCACGGCGGTACTCAAGTCCGAACCCGGCTCGCATTCCCGCCCCAACTCATACTGCAGTGCAATATAAGTTTGTGCAAGTGCGAGATTGTCGCCGATGCAGTTCCTGGGCAAGTATGAGCCGGAACTGCTTTGAGCAAAGGACGCAACACGGCGGATCCGACAGCCGCTGGCGCCAGGAACGAGAAAGGGCCGTTACGGCCCCTCCCCATTCGCGATGAAACTGGCTCAAGCGTTGGCTGCCGCCACCGCCCGCTTGGCCATGACCGCCACCAGATTGGCGCGGTAGTCGGCGGAAGCGTGAATGTCGCTCATCAGGTTCTTGGCCGGCACTTTCACGCCGTTGAGCGAAGCCGCATCGAAGTTCCTTGCAAGCGCCGCCTCGATCTCCTTCGATCGGAAGACACCGTCATCGCCGGCGCCGGTAACGGCAACGCTGACGCCATCCTTACCCTTGGCCACGAACACGCCGACAATCGCGTAGCGAGAGGCCGGGTTGCGGAATTTTTCGTACGCTGCCTTCGCCGGTGCGGTGAATGAGACCGCCGTGACGATCTCGCCATCTTTCAAGGCGGTTTCGAACAAGCCCTTGAAGAACTTGTCGGCCGGTATCTCGCGCTTGTTGGTGACGATGGTGGCGCCCAGCGCCAGCATCGCTGCCGGATAATCGGCCGCCGGATCATTGTTGGCGATCGAACCGCCGATCGTGCCCTTGTGGCGTACCGCCGGATCGCCAATCAGCGACGCCAGATGGGCAAGCGCGGGGCAGGCCTTGTGCAGCTTCTCGTCATTGGCGACATCGAAATGAGTGGTGGCAGCGCCGATGGTGACCGTCTTGCCTGACACCTTGACGCCCTGCAGATCCTTGATGCGCGACAGGTCGACCAGGTCGGAAGGAGCCGCAAGCCGCGTCTTCATTGCCGGGATCAGCGTCATGCCACCCGACAGCAGCTTGGCGTCGCCGCTCTTCACCAGCTTGGCGGCGTCGGTGACAGAAGCGGCGCGGTGGTAGTTGACTGCGTACATGGGTTCCTCCCGTGAAGTGGCTAGGCAGTAGTGATTAGGGAGTAGTGAGTAGTGAGTAGTGAGTAGGGATGCTTCCATCTCCGGCAGTGCCCATCCCCTACTTACCACTCCCTACTCACTCATTTCTTCCCCCGTATCGCTGCCCACACCGTCGCCGGTGAGGCTGGCATCGCGATATCGGCGATGCCGATGGCATCGGTGATGGCATTGATCACGGCCGGAGGCGAGCCGATGGCGCCCGCCTCGCCGCAGCCCTTGATGCCGAGCGGATTGCTCGGACATGGCGTGTTGGAAGTGGAGACCTTGAACGACGGCAGGTCGCCCGCGCGCGGCATGGTGTAGTCCATGTAGCTGGCGGTCAGAAGCTGGCCGCTGGCGTCGTAATGGGCGCCTTCCAGAAGGGCCTGGCCCACCCCTTGCGCGATGCCGCCATGCACCTGGCCCTCGACGATCATCGGATTGATGATGTTGCCGAAATCGTCGGCCGCCACGAACTGCACGATTTCGGTCGTCCCAGTCTCCGGATCGATCTCGACCTCGCAGATATAGCAGCCCGCCGGGAAGGTGAAGTTCGCCGGATCGTAGAACGCCGTTTCCTTCAGCCCCGGCTCCATACCCGCCGGCAGATTGTGCGCGGTATAGGCGGCAAGCGCCACCTGGAACCACGGCAGGCTCTTGTCGGTGCCGGCTACCTTGACTTCACCATTCTCGATGACGATGTCGTTTTCGTCCGCCTCGAGCTGGTGGGCGGCAATCTTCTTGGCCTTTGCCTCGACCTTGTCGAGCGCCTTGGATACGGCAGACATGCCGACGGCGCCCGAGCGCGAACCGTAGGTGCCCATGCCCATCTGCACCTTGTCGGTATCGCCATGGACGATGGAGACCGAGTCTAGCGGCACGCCGAAGCGCTGGGTGACCAATTGCGCGAAGGTCGTCTCGTGCCCCTGGCCATGGCTGTGCGAGCCGGTCAGCACCTCGATCGTGCCGACGGCATTGACCCTCACCTCTGCCGATTCCCACAGACCGACGCCGGCGCCGAGCGAGCCGACCGCTGCCGACGGCGCGATGCCGCAGGCTTCGATGTAGCAGCTCATGCCGATGCCGCGCAGCTTGCCTTGCTTCGCCGCCGCGGCCTTGCGTTTGGCAAAGCCATCATAGTCGGCACTCTTCATCGCGGCGTCGAGCGAAGCACCATAGTCACCGGCGTCATAGTTCATGATCACCGGTGTCTGGTGCGGAAAGCTCGTAATGAAGTTCTTGCGCCGTAGTTCGGCCGGGGAGACGCCGAGTTCGCGCGCGGCGGCTTCCATTGTGCGTTCCAGAAGATAGGTGGCTTCCGGCCGCCCTGCCCCGCGATAGGCATCGACGGGCGCCGTGTTGGTGTAGACGGTGCGCACATTGGCGTGGATGGCGGGAATGTCGTACTGCCCCGACAACAGCGTCGCGTAGAGGTAGGTCGGCACGCAGGACGAGAACAGCGACATGTAGGCGCCGAGATTGGCGATCGTGTCGACCTTGAAACCGGTGATCCGGTTGTTCTTGTCGAAGGCCATCTCGACCGTGGAGACATGGTCGCGGCCATGCGCGTCGGTAAGGAAGCTTTCGGTGCGGTCGGCGACCCATTTGACCGGAACGCCGGTCTTCTTGGAGGCCCACAGGCAGACGATCTCTTCGGGATAGATGTAGATCTTCGAACCGAAGCCGCCGCCGACGTCCGGCGCGATCACGCGCAGCTTGTTTTCGGGGGCGACATTGTAGAAGGCGCTCATCACCAGCCGCGCGACATGCGGGTTCTGCGATGTCGTCCAGCAGGTATAGTGATCCTCGGCCCTGTCGTAATGGCCAAGGGCTGCGCGCGGCTCCATGGCGTTGGGAACCAGCCGGTTGTTGACGATCTTCATGCGGGTGACATGGGCTGCCGCCTTGATCGCCGCGTCGGTCGCCTTGCCGTCGCCGATCTCCCAGTCGAAGATCAGATTATCCTCGGCCTCGGCATGGATCTGCGGCGCGCCTTTTTGAAGCGCCCTGGTCGCGTCGACCACCGCCTTCAATTCCTTGTAGGTGATCTCGACGGCTTCGGCCGCATCGCGCGCCTGACCCTTGGTTTCGGCGACAACGATGACGATCGCATCGCCGACATAGCGGACCTTGTCGACGGCCAGCGGCGACCATGCGCCCATCTTCATGGGTGAGCCATCCTTGGAATGGATCATCCAGCCGCAGATCAGGTTGCCGATGCCGTCGGCCTTGAGTTCCTTGCCGGTCAGCACACCGATGACACCCGGCATGGCTCGCGCCTTTTTCACGTCGATCTTCTTGATCTGCGCATGCGCGTGAGGGCTGCGCACGAAGACCGCATGCTTCATGCCCGGCACCACCATGTCGTCGACATAGCGGCCGGCGCCGGTGATGAACCTCTTGTCTTCCTTGCGCGCAACCCGAGCGCCAACACCTTCGATACCCATGGAAATCTCCCGAGATAGTGAGTAGGAAGTAGTGAGTAGGAAGTAGTTGGTAGTGAATATCGCCGTCGATTCGGACCGACTACTGACTACCGACTACTCACTCGTCACTCACGCAGCTTGCTTCGCCTTGCCCTTCGCGGCGCCCTTCGCCATCGTCTTCGAGGCGGCGAGGATGGCCTTCACGATGTTGTGGTAGCCGGTGCAGCGGCAGATATTGCCTTCGAGCTCGGCCCGCACCGTCGCCTCATCGAGGCCTTCGGGATGGCGGTTGATCATGTCGGTTGCCGTCATGATCATGCCCGGCGTGCAGAAGCCGCATTGCAGGCCGTGATGTTCCTTGAACGCCGCCTGCACGGGATGCAGGTCGGTGCCGTCGGCGAGACCTTCGATGGTGACCACGGTCGATCCGGACGCCTGAACCGCGAGCATCGTGCAGGACTTGACCGCCTTGCCGTCGACATGGACCACGCAAGCGCCGCATTGCGAGGTGTCGCAACCGACATGCGTTCCGGTCAGCCCGAGATTTTCACGCAGGAAATGAACCAGAAGCGTTCGGTCCTCGGCGGCGGCGCCGATGCGCTTGCCGTTCACCATCAACGAGACGTCCGACATGAATCCTCCCTGGGTATCAACCTTGGTCATCACGCTGCCGACGAGCCGTTTGCACTTCGGCCATGCGTTATTCGTACACCGCACAACGCACAAAAAACAGCAGGACCAAAAAGCCGGATCATTGTACTTTCGATCATGGCCAGGGCCCCAAAGCACGTTCCCGTGGCCCCATTGCCAAAACGGCTTCAGGCGGCAACAATGTCTTCGACGCCCGCGCGCAAGAAGCACTTGAAAAGCCGCGCATAAGAAGGCGTTGGAGGAAATGCGGGAGAACGCCGCTGACAAGTTCACGGACGCGCTACGCATGCGGCTTGTCGGCGCTGACGACGGACGAGCCCGACCCTGATGTCTTCGCGCGCGCGGTAGCCGCCGAGGCCGCCGCCATCGATGCCGGTTTCGCCCTTCTGTTCTTTTCCCAAAGCCTCGTCGAGGCAGGCGCCCTCTCGCGGGCCTTGTCGACGCACGCGCCCACGCTGCACCATGCCGGCTGCTCGACCGCCGGCGAAATCACGCCGGCCGGCCTCGAGGAAGGTCATGTGCTGGCGATGCTGCTTCCGTCGAGATCCTTCACCGCGGTCAGCGCCATGGTCGACAACCTCTCCTCGTCGGGTATGGACAGGATAACCGGCGAAGTCGAGGCGTTGCGGCGCAGTTTGCGGGGCCGCGTCGGCGGCGATCTGTCCAAGAACATCTTCGCACTCTGCTTCATCGACGGGCTGTCCTATGCCGAGGAAGCGGTGAGCTCGGCCATCCACTGGGGTCTCGACGACATACCGCTGCTAGGCGGCTCGGCCGGCGACGACCTGAAATTCGAAACGACGAGCCTGATCTCCAACGGCAAGGTCTCCTCCGACAGCGCCATCATCGTGCTGGTCGCCACCGAAATACCTTTCCACGTCTTCAAGACCGACAATTTCGTTCCCACCGACGAAAAGCTGGTGGTGACCGCCTCCGACCCCGATCATCGCATCGTGCGCGAGTTCAACGCCACCAATGCGGCGGAGGAATATGCCGCTTCGGTGGGCATCGTGCCGCAGACCCTGACGCCGCTCAGCTTCGCTTCCCATCCCGTCGTGGTGAAGGTGGGTGGAGAATATTACTGCCGTTCGATCCAGCGGATGCACGCGGATGGCTCGCTGTCCTTCTTCTGCGCCATCGACGACGGTGTCGTGTTGTCGATCGCCCAGCCCAAGGACATGGTGGAATCGACACGCGCGGCATTGCGCGAAGTCGAGAAAAGGCTTGGCGGCATCGACATGATCCTCGGCTTCGATTGCGTGCTGCGCCGGCTGGACGCGCGCAACCGGCAGGTCTTCCGGGATATTTCCGAGCTCTACAGGGTCAACAATGTCGTCGGCTTCGGTACCTATGGCGAACAATACCGCTCGATGCACCTGAACCAGACCTTCACCGGCATCGCTTTCGGCGACCGGCAAGCGGCTGAATAGGCGGCAAGACAGCATGCCTCTCAGGGACATCAACGATCTCGACAGGCTGAAGAAGATCAACGCCGCTTTGGTCAGCCGCGTCGAGCGCTCGATGGACCAGCAGGGCAATGCCTTTTCGCTGTTCCAGACGGCGATCTCGCTGGAAAACCGGGTGCGCGATCGCACCGAGGAACTGCATTCGACCCTGCGCAGGCTGGAACAGTCGAACATCGACCTCAGCGCCGCCAAGGAAAACGCCGAGCTGGCGAACCTGTCCAAGACACGCTTCCTCGCCGCCGCCAGCCACGATGTGCTGCAGCCGCTGAACGCCGCCCACCTCTCCGTCTCGGCGCTCGCCGAAGTGCAGACCAGCGATGAAGGCAGGAAGCTCGTGCGGCAAGTCGAGCGCTCGCTGGAGACGATGGAAGACCTGCTACGCACCTTGCTCGACATTTCCAAGCTCGATGCCGGCGTCGTCCGGCCCGATGTTAGCGACGTCAGCCTGGAGGCGCTGTTCTCTTCGCTGCGCTCGGATTTCCAGCCGGTGGCGGAATTGAAGGGCCTGTCGCTGAAATTCCGGCCGGTCAATGCCGTGGTCCGTTCGGACAGGACGCTGCTGCGCCGCATCCTGCAGAATATTCTGTCCAACGCGCTGGGCTATACACGCTCGGGCGGGGTGCTGGTCGGCACGCGCCATCGCGGCGACACCATCCGCATCGATGTTGCCGATACCGGCTGCGGCATTCCCGAGGATCAGCGCGAAGCGGTGTTCGAGGAATTCCATCGCGGCACCTTGCCGGCCAATGCGGAACTCGATGGCGGCGGTCTTGGGCTCGGGCTGGCCATCGTGCGCCGCATGGCCGGCGCGCTCGGCCATCCCGTGACATTTTCGTCCAGGGTCGGCCGCGGCACCATCTTCCATATCGATGTTCCCGTCGGCATCGGCGTGCCCGCCGACGCCATCGCCAGCGCCGCCAGCCTGGAACGACCGCGCGGCTACGGCCTGTTCGGCACCAAGGTGCTGCTGATCGAGAACGACGCCGAGGTGCTGGAGGCGATGACCTTCCTGCTCGAACGCTGGCAGTGCCTGGTGCGGGCCGCGACCTCGACCGACGATGCGCTCGACATGCTCGGCGACACCGACTGGGTGCCCGACATCATCATTGCCGACCAGCATCTCGATGGCGGCGACCTCGGCACCGCCACGATAGCGGAAGTCCGCGACTATCTCGGCCGCGCCGTGCCGGCGCTGATTGTCACCGCCGACAGTTCCGAAGCCGTCGCCAAGGCGGCGCGAGCGGGCGGCATCGAGCTGATGCGCAAACCGCTGAAGCCGGCGCAATTGCGCGCCCTGCTGGCGCATCTGCTGGCTTGAATCCCTGGCGTGGAAGGCAACGGCTCAGAACCCGACCAGATCCCTGAACAACTCCGCATTGTCCAGCTTCGACACCTCGATAACCGCTTGGGTGCGGCTATAGACGTTGAGCTTGCGCAGTATCTCCGAGACATGCGCCTTCACCGTCGTTTCGCCGACCTGCAACTCGTAGGCGATCTGTTTGTTGAGCAGGCCCTGGCGCAGCATCTGCAGGACGCGCAATTGCTGCGGCGTCAGCTTGGAAAGGCGCTGGAGCATGTCGGCGCGATCGGTGCTGTCAGCGCCCGGCGGGAGGCCTTCATAGGTTTCCGGTACATAGATCGCGCCGTCCATTACCGAGCGGATGGCGGCGGCGAGATCGCTCTTGCGCGCCGATTTCGGGATGAAACCGGCCGCACCGTAGGACAACGCCTCGGAAATGATCCTCGGCTCCTCATAGCCCGACACGATCACCACCGGCAGGCGCGGATAGCGGGTCCTGAGCTGCAACAACCCGTCGAAGCCGTGCACGTCGGGCATGCTGAGGTCGAGCAGCGCAAGGTCGAACGGCTTTGCATCGGCCAGCAGGTCAAGCGCCTCGGCGATCGAGCGCGCCTCGACCGTATCGACCTCCGGATAGGCCATCTGCACCGCGCTATGCAGCGCCTCGCGAAACAGCGGATGATCGTCGATGATGAGAAACCGGGCGCGATCGGTGGCTGACGTCATGGGGCTCGTTCCGGTTTACCGGCCATACCATAGTCTCCCGACCAGGGTCGGATTATTAGCAAATAGTCTATCGCCGGTTGCGGCGTTCATCGCTGCAAAAATGATGGGAGGCTTGAATTCCTTGTACAGCCGCGGCAAAGCCCGTGCTTTATGAAAAGCGACGCCTTGCCCGGCCCCGGAAATCAGCCGAATGTGCCGCCAGCATCAAACGCAGAGACCGCCATGACCGCCTTCGTCCTTCCTGTCCCGCCAACGCCTTCTCTCGCCATTGCGGGTTCGAGCGAACGCTTTGCAGTGCGGCGCATTTTCTGCGTCGGCCGCAACTATGCGGCGCATGCGCGCGAGTTCGGCAATGACGAGCGTGATCCGCCCTTCTTCTTCACCAAGCCGGCCGATGCCGTGGTCGATTCCGGTGCCGTGATCCCCTACCCGCCGCTGACCGAAAACCTCCACTTCGAGATCGAGCTGGTTGTCGCGATCGGTACACCGGGCTTTCGTATTTCCCGCGACGAGGCGCTGGACCATGTCTGGGGCTATGGCGTCGGCATCGACCTCACCCGCCGCGATTTGCAGGACGCCGCCAAGAAAGCGGCCAGGCCCTGGGACTGGTCGAAGGCCTTCGACCGTTCAGCACCTTGCGGCCCGCTGATTGCCGCGCAGAAATCCGGGCACCCGGCGAAGGGGCGCATCTGGCTTGCCGTCGACGGCGCGGTGAAACAGGATGCCGACCTCGCCGAACTGATCTGGTCGCTACCGGACATCATCTCGATCTGTAGCGAGGGCGTGGAATTGCAGGCCGGCGACCTGATCTTCACCGGCACGCCGGCAGGTGTCGGCGCGGTCAGGCCGGGCGAGACGATGTCGGGCGGTGTCGACGGCATCGGCACGATCGAAGTGACCATCGGCCAACCGAAGTGAGTTCATGAGCGACCTCGTCCTGCATAATTACTATCGTTCCTCCACCTCCTACCGGGCGCGGATCGCGCTGGAGATGAAGGGGCTGAGCTATGACTACGTCCCCCATCATCTGCGCCATGGCGAGCATCTGGAACCCGCCTATCTCGCGGTCAATCCGCAAGGGCTGGTGCCGGCCTTGGTGCTCGACGGCGGCACGCTGTTGACGCAGTCGCTGGCGATCATCGAATATCTCGACGAGATCCATCCCGAACCGCCGCTGCTGCCGAAGGACGCCCTTGGCCGGGCGCGCGTGCGAATGCTGGCGCAGATGATCGCCTGCGACATCCACCCGGTGAACAATCTGCGCGTGCTGACCTCGCTGCGCACTTTGTTCGGCGCCAGCGACCAGGACATCACCAACTGGTTCCGCCATTGGGTGAACGAAGGTTTTCAGCCGCTTGAAAAGATCCTGGCATCGTCGCCGCAGACCGGAACATTCTGCCATGGCGAGACGCCTGGGCTCGCCGACATCTGCCTCGCCGCGCAGATCGCCAGCAATGCCCGCTTCGGCGTCGACCTGACGCCCTACCCGACGATCACCCGCATCAACGCCGCCTGCATGGCGCTGCCGGCCTTCCAGAAAGCCGCTCCACAGAACCAGATCGATGCCGAGTAGAGAAGCCAAAGATCCCGAGGAAGCCAAGACGCTCGCCGATATCGAAGAGTACGGCTGTCATATCCTCTATGTGCTGGAGGAGGACGAGCATCCGCCATTCGCGTACTCGGTGGGGATAGAACACAATTTCAAAGTCCCTGAACTGGTCGTCGTCGGACTCAAGCCGGAACTTTCGCAGACCATCATCAACGAGTATTGCCGACGAGTACGCAGCGGCGAGAGGTTCAGCGTCGCAGAGCGGGCGTCAGGGTTCTTGGGAGGCGGCTTCGACTGTCAGTTCGGCTCGGTCCATCCAGACCACTATCCTGAACATTTCGGTTGGGATATCTGGTTCTACGACGGCTCGGATTTCCGGATTATGCAGCTAATTTTTCCAACAACTTCCGGGGTTTGGCCGTGGGATGCCGAAGCTGACGAATGGGTTCGCAAACGGCAACCGTTGCTTGATACCCCGCCCTAACTAGTGCCCTAGCCTTAGCGTCGCCGCCCAGAACACCAGCGCCGCCAGAGCGACACCGCCGCCAAGCATGCAAACACCGCTCCAGCCCCAGGCGCCAAAAATCATGGTCGAGGCAATGGAGCCGAGCGCGCTGCCGAGCGAATAGAAGATCATGTAGCCGCCGACCAGGCGACTGCGCGCATCCGGCCGCCGCGAAAAAATCAGGCTCTGGTTGGTGACATGGACGGCCTGGATCGCGAGGTCCAGCATGACGATGCCGGCGACAAGCAGCCACAGCGATTGGCCCATGAAGGCGATCGGCAGCCAGGCCGCGATCATCAGAAGCAGGCCGAGGCCGGTGACCTGCTGGCCGCGCCCACGATCGACGAGGCCGCCTGTCCAGCGCGCGCCCAGCGCGCCGACGACGCCGGCAAGGCCGAACAGTCCGATTTCGGTGTGCGAGAGCGAAAATGGCGCGGCGCTCAGCGGCAGCACCAGCGGCGCCCACAGCACGTTGAAGCTGGCGAAGATCAGCATGGCGAGCACCGCGCGCACGCGCAGCAGCGGCTCCTGCACGAACAACTGCACCACCGAACCGAGCAGGCGCGGATAGGGGGTGCGGGGCCGCTCCGCCTCGTCGTGGCGCGGCAGGATGAGATACAGAGTCACCGCCATGAGGAGCGTCAGCGCCGCCGAGACAAGATAGACCCAGCGCCAGCCGGCGAGATCGGCGACGACGCCGGCGACGAAGCGGGCAAGCAGGATGCCGGTTATGACCCCGCTGGTGACAGTGCCGACCGCCCGCCCCCGCTCGGACGGCAGAGCGAGGTCGGCGGCGTAGGCCACCAGCACCTGCACCACCACGGCGAGCAGCCCGACAATCGCCAGGCTGGCCAGCAGCATCGCGGCGTTCGGCGCGACCCCGACCACGATCAGCGCCACGGCGGAAAGGATCGCTTGCCCGGCGATCAGCTTGCGGCGGTCGAACAGGTCGCCCAGCGGCACGATGAAGAACAGGCCGAGCGCATAGCCGATCTGCGTGACCGTCACCACGATGCCGACCGAGGCCGGCGCGATGGCGAAATCATGCGCCATGGCGTCGAGCAGCGGATGGGCGAAATAGACGTTGGCAACGCTCAAGCCACAGGCAATGGCGAAGACCAGTGCGGTCATTCCCGGCAGTCCCGGTGGTGACGCCGGCACGACCTGCGGCGGCTCACCGAACCGCTCCGCGCTTGCCGTTGCGCCGTTCACCACCTGCAGATTCATGTCGCTCTCCATAAAAGGTTTCAACTTGAAAC
Source organism: Mesorhizobium sp. B2-3-4 (assembly GCF_006442315.1). Taxonomy (GTDB): domain Bacteria; phylum Pseudomonadota; class Alphaproteobacteria; order Rhizobiales; family Rhizobiaceae; genus Mesorhizobium. The sequence continues at coordinate 142,590 of NZ_VFVY01000019.1, forward strand.
CTCTTGCTGGATAGACGGAACAGTTTTATCTTGCAACCAAGATGATGGATCTGGACCAACGATTGCCATGGTGAAACGAACGAGCCATCAGAGTGCGGACTGCCTCATAGCCCGGCCGCTCGATGCGATCGGCGACTGGTGGTCGCTGCTTATCGTACGCGACGCCTTCGACGGCTTGCGGCGTTTCAGCGAGTTTCAGAAGAGCCTCGGCGTCGCCAAGAACATCCTATCGGCGCGCCTGCGCAATCTGGTTACGCACGGCATCCTCGAGACCGTTCCGGCGCCCGATGGCAGCGCGCATCACGAATATGTGCTGACGCAGAAAGGACGCGGCCTGTTCTATGTGCTGGTCGCCATGCGGCAATGGGGCGAGACCTATTTCTCAGGCCCGGGCGAGCCCTACACCTTCATGGTCGACACGCAGAGCGGCAGGCCGATCGGGCGGCTCGAGGTTCACGCCGAAGACGGCCGTCTTCTTGCCCCCGGCGATACGAGGCTCGCCGATTTCCGCACCAAGGAAAACAGCTGACCGCGCTGCTCCATGCCGGGAAACCGCCAGCCCTGGCGGAATCGATTTCCGCTTGACCGGCCAGGGAATCGGGTAATCGTTTCCGGTGATGCGTGCCGTCTCAAGGGTGGAGTGACCGATGAAAGCCGTCGTCTTCGAGAAATTCGGCGAAGCGCCGACGATCCAGACCGTCCCCGATCCCAAACCGGCCGCCGATGGCGTCGTCATCAAGGTCGAGGCGACAGGGCTATGCCGCAGCGACTGGCATGGCTGGATGGGCCACGACGACGATATCAGCCTGCCGCATGTGCCGGGGCACGAGTTGGCGGGTGTCGTGGTGGCAGCAGGCAAGCGCGTCACCAACTGGAAGGCCGGCGATCGCGTCACCGTCCCCTTCGTCGGCGGCTGCGGCCACTGCTTCGAATGCACATCGGGCAATCATCAGGTCTGCGAGCATCAGTTCCAGCCCGGCTTCACCGCCTGGGGCTCCTTCGCCGAATATGTCGCGATCGATTTTGCCGACACCAATCTCGTGCGCCTGCCCGAGGAGATGGAGTTTGCCACGGCCGCCAGCCTTGGCTGCCGTTTCGTCACCTCCTTCAGGGCCATCGTCGACCAGGGACGGGTGAGACCGGGAGAATGGGTCGCCGTTCATGGCTGCGGCGGCGTCGGCCTGTCAGCCATCATGATCGCCAGCGCGATGGGAGCCAATGTCGTTGCCATCGACCTTACCGACGAAAAGCTTGAGTTTGCCAGGAAGATCGGTGCGGTTGCGACCGTCAACGCCTCGACCACGCCGAATGTGGTGAAGGCCGTCAAGCAGATCACGAATGGCGGCGCGCATATGTCCATGGACGCGCTCGGCCATCCGACCACTTGTTTCAACTCGATTTCCAACCTGCGCCGGCGCGGCCGCCATGTTCAGGTCGGACTGATGCTCGGCGACCATGCCAGGGCCGCCGTACCCATGAGCAAGGTGATCGCCTTCGAACTCGAGATCCTCGGCAGCCACGGCATGCAGGCCTTCCGCTACCAGGCGATGATGGAAATGATCCGCACCGGCAAGCTCAAGCCCGAATTGCTGGTCGGCAGGAAGATCGGCCTCGACGAGGCGCCCGCGGCCTTGATGGCGATGGGCGGCTTCGAGGGCATCGGCATCGGCGTGGTGACGAAGTTCCAGTAACCGCTAAGCGGCGGCACGCCTCGGCAAATCGCGCTTGGCGAATTTCTTCGCGCCGAACACGCATGCCACCACGCCCAGCGTAACGACGACCATCAGCGGGCTGACCTGCTCATGCAGCAGCGTCGCCGCCAATGCGAGCCCGAAAAACGGCTGCAGCAACTGCAATTGCCCGACCGCCGCGATGCCGCCCTGGGCCAGGCCGCGATACCAGAAGACGAAGCCGATCAGCATGCTGAACAGCGAGACATAGGCAAGGCCGATCCAGGCGCTGGCCCCTACCGTGCCGAAGGAGGGCGGCAAGGTGACAAGGGTCAGCACCAGCATGACCGGCAGCGACAGCACCAGCGCCCAGCAGATCACTTGCCAGCCGCCGAGCCTGCGCGACAGTGCGGCACCCTCGGCGTAGCCCAGGCCGCAGACGATGATGGCCGCGAGCATCAGCCCATCGCCGACCGGCGAGGCCGTCACGCCTTGCGCGAGCGCGAAACCCGCCACCAGCGCGCTGCCCAGGCATGAGAACAGCCAGAAGGCCGGCCTCGGTCTTTCGCCGCCACGCAGCACGCCGAAAATGGCTGTCGCCAGCGGCAGCAGGCCAACGAAGATGATGGAGTGGGCCGCGGTGACATGTTTGAGCGCCAATGCCGTCAGCAAGGGAAAGCCGACCACAACGCCCAGCGCGACGATGACGAGCGACAAGATATCATGACGCGCCGGACGCTTCTCACCGAACGCCAGCAGGAGCGTGAGACCAAGCAGGCCGGCTATGACCGCGCGGGCCGATGTCACGAATGTCGGATCGAGATCCATCACCGCCACACGTGTGGCCGGCAACGAGCCTGAGAAGATCAGGACGCCCAAGAATCCGTTCACCCAGCCGCTCGCCGTCTTGTCCATCGCAGGCTCCGTTCGTTTCGCCCTCTATCGGGCCTGCGACTATGGCGCCACCAGAGACAATGCAGTACAATTCGACAAAACTGTAATGGCTTTCTGGACGGTACAGATGGACGAACTGCCTGCGAAGCTCGACAGTGGCGGAACCCTCGTCGAAGGCGTCATGGCCACCATCCGCCAACGGATTGCCGCGCGCAGCCTGACACCGGGAGCGCGGCTGCCGTCGATCCGCGCCTTCGCCCAATCCATGCAGGTGTCCAAATCCACCGTCGTCGAAGCCTATGAGCGGCTCGCCGCCGAAGGCACGATCCGCTCCCGACCGGGCTCGGGCTTCTACGCCGCCGGCGCACTGGCGCCGCTGTCGCTGGCCGAGATCGGTCCCCGGCTTGACCGTGCCGTCGACCCGCTCTGGGTCTCGCGCCAGTCGCTGGACGCCAGCGACGAGACCCTGAAGCCCGGCTGCGGCTGGCTTCCAGCCTCGTGGATGCCGCAGGCCGGCTTACGCCGCACGCTGCGTACGGTGGCGCGCGCCGACGATGTCGCGCTGGCCGATTACGGCACGCCGCTCGGCCTGCCGCCGTTGCGGCAACTGCTGGCGCGGCGCATGGCCGGGCACGGCATTGAGGTCTCGCCCGAACAAGTCATGCTTACGGAATCAGGCACGCAGGCCATCGACCTCTTATGCCGGTTCCTAATCGAACCCGGCGACACGGTGCTGGTCGACGACCCCTGCTACTTCAATTTTCACGCCCTGCTGCGCGCCCACCGCGCCAAGGTCGTTAGCGTGCCCTACACGCCGTCGGGGCCCGATATCGAGCTGTTCGCGCAGGCGCTCGCCGAGCACCGGCCGCGCCTCTACATCACCAACTCCGCCATCCACAACCCGACCGGCGCGATCCTGTCGCCGGTCATCGCGCACCGCTTGCTCAAGCTCGCCGACCAGTCGGACCTGACCATTGTTGAGGACGACATCTTCGCCGATTTCGAGCACACCCCTGCCCCGAGACTGGCGGCCTTCGATGGCCTCAGCCGCGTCGTCCAGATCGGCAGTTTCTCAAAGACGCTGTCGGCCTCGGTGCGCTGCGGCTTCATTGCAGCACCCGTCGACTGGATCGAGGGCCTGACCGACCTCAAGATCGCCACCACTTTCGGCGGCGGACGGCTGGCGGCCGAGTTGGTGCTGACCCTGCTGAAGGACGGCAGCTACCGCAAGCACATGGATTTGCTGCGCGCCAAGCTGGCGCGCGCTATGGCCGAGACCGGCATCCGGCTGAAAGCGATCGGCATCACGCCATGGATCGATCAGCCGGCCGGCCTGTTCCTGTGGTGCAGACTTCCCGATGGGGTGGATGCAGCCCAAGTCGCGCGCCGGGCGCTTACCGACAATGTTGTGCTGGCGCCCGGGAATGCGTTCAGCCTGTCCGGAACGGCCAGCCGTTTCCTGCGCTTCAACGTCGCCCAATGCGAAGACAAGCGGATTTTCAAGGTGCTGGAAACCGCCATGGCGTGCTGATCTCAGCGGCTGGCGCAGACCGCACGCACGCACTCGCGCAGCCAGCGCTGCGCCGGGTCGGCGTCGAGACGCGGATGCCAGAGCATGGAGATCGTCACCTCCTGGGTAGCGACCGGCAGCGCGAAACTGTGCATCCCCGCGCGCGCTCCCGCCGTATGGCGCTCGGGCACGCTGGCGATCAGATCCGAGGCGCGCGCCATGGCGAGTGCCGCCGAGAAACCAGAGACCATGCACACGACCTTCCGCTGCAAGCCAAACTCGCGCAGGGCCTCATCGATCGGCCCCTTCTCGCGACCGCGCCGCGAGACGCTTATGTGGCGCCCCGCAGCATAGCGCTCGGGCGTCATCAACGCCTCGCTCAAAGGATGGCCTGATCGAACGGCGCCGATGAAGCGATCACGAAACAGCGCCTGGATGCGAACTTCGGGTCCGGTCTCGCCGGCAACGCCGATTTCGAGGTCGATCGCGGCCTCGCGCAGCGACATCACATCCTTGTCGGACTTCGCGGCAAAACGCAGCCGCACCCCTGGCGCATCGGCCTCGACGCGGGTGACAAGGCGAGGCCCGAACTCCTCGACGAAGCTTTCGTTGGTGCGCAATGTGAAAATCCGGTCCAGCCTGCCGGGGTCAAGCAACTCGACGGGGCGCAGGAGCCCTTCCGCGTCCTGGACGACGCTGCCGACCTGTCGCCGAAGTTCCTCCGCGCGCGGCGTGGCCACCAGACCACGCCCGGCGCGCACCAAAAGAGGATCGCCTGTCGCCTCGCGCAGCCGCGCCAGCGTCCGGCTCATCGCCGAGGGGCTGAGACGCAGACGTTGCGCGGCGCGCGCGACGCTGCCTTCGGCAAGCAGGATATCGAGGGCAATCAGCAAATTGAGATCTGGGGATGTCATGGGACGACCATAACATGACATGGCGTTTGATGCATGAATAAGATGCAAATGCTGCGCCTTCCGCCGCATCAGCCACGAGACTAGATCTCCGACAGCTCCAGCACCGGAGCAGACGGAAAGGAGATCGCCTTGGCAGTCGCAGAGCAAGATCGGGAATTCACATCGGCACCCCAACACATCCGGTCCGCCGGACTGGCATTGGCCAGCCTGTCGCTCGCCACGCTGCTGTCGTCATTGGGAACCAGCATCGCCAGTGTCGGCCTGCCATCCCTGATGCAGGCTTTCGATTCATCGTTTCAGGCGGTGCAATGGGTGATTCTCGCCTATCTGCTCGCCATCACCACGCTGATCGTCGGCGCCGGGCGGCTGGCCGACATGTTCGGGCGCCGGCCCTTGCTGCTTGGTGGCATCGCGCTGTTCACCCTGGCATCGGTGGTTTGCGGCATGGCGCCGACACTCTGGTTGCTGATCGCGGCGCGCGCCGTCCAGGGGCTTGGTGCCGCGCTGATGATGGCGCTGACGCTGGCCTTCGTCGCGGAAACCGTGAGCAAGGAACGAACCGGCAGCGCCATGGGGCTGCTCGGCGCCATGTCCGCGATCGGCACAACACTGGGGCCTTCGCTCGGGGGTCTGTTGATCGCCGGCCTTGGCTGGCGGGCGATCTTTCTCGTCAATGTCCCGCTCGGCCTCGTGACCTTCGCTCTCGCCTGGCGTGCCTTGCCGGCGCGGAGCCGGACAACGGAAACCGGTCGAGGCAGATTTGACGTGATCGGCACCGCCCTGCTCGCCCTCACGCTCGGTGCCTATGCCCTGGCGTTGACGCTTGGCAAGGGCAATTTCGGCATGCTCAATCTGGGCCTGCTGGTCGCGGCCGGGATGGGCGTCATCGTGTTCGCCATCGCACAGGCGAAAGCCGAGGCACCCCTCATCCGCCCCGCCAGCTTACGCGGCCCGCGACTGGGTGCCGGCCTCGCCATGAGCTTGATCGTCGCCACTGTGATGATGGCAACCCTGGTGGTTGCTCCATTCTACCTGTCGCGCGGGCTCGGACTGGATGCCACGCTGGTTGGCATGGTGCTGTCGACCGGGCCGCTCGTCTCGACGCTGTCGGCGCTGCTGGCTGGCCGGCTGACAGACCGCTTCGGAACGGTCAGGATGATGGCCGCCGGCCTGGCGATCCTCGCCGCGGGAACATTCCTGCTGTCGCTTGCCCTGACCGGTCTCGGCATTGCCAGCTATGTCGTTCCAATCACCGTCACCTGCTTCGGCTACGCCCTGTTTCAGACCTCCAACAACGCGGCCGTCATGGCGGGTGTCAGTGCAAATGAACGTGGCGTGGTTTCAGGCCTGCTCAACCTGTCGCGCAATCTCGGCCTCATCACCGGCGCATCGCTGATGGGCGCCATATTCGCTGTTGCCGCCGGCGGACCGCAAGGACCGGACCAGGGCGTTCTGAGTGCGGCTTCGGCCGCCCGAGGCATGCAGGTCACCTTCCAGACGGCGACGGCCCTGGGGTTGTGCGCGCTGCTGCTGGCGCTGATGTCGCTCCGCGCTGTCAGCCGTGCGGAGGCCAAGGTCACGGAGATCCGAAGCGGCCGGTGATCGGCGGCGGCGAAGCTGCGGCGTCGGCCCGAAAGGTTGCCGAACCCCTGCGAGGCTGGTACTGACCGACCCGCGAACGCATTTTCCGCGATCTCAACTTCGGGGCGGCAGTATGGGAACCACCAAGTCAGCAGACAAGTAAGCCGCGACAACACCTCGTTGTTGCGGCCTTCTGCCCCGTCAAATCAGACCATCCATGAAAACGGCAGATCGCCGCCAAATCTCACCATTTGTGCGGATGCTCAATCATGCCCTTCCCAAAACGCCCCTCCTCGACATGGGCCTATTCCTTGCCTTCGGCGCTCCTGCTGATGGCGCCTTTCGATATCCTCGCCTCGCTGGCCATGGACATCTATTTGCCGGTGGTTCCGGAGATGCCGGAGGCTCTCGGCACATCGCCAGCCATCATCCAGCTGACGCTCAGCCTCTACATGGTCACACTTGGCCTCGGCCAGGTCGTGTTCGGTCCGGTCTCCGACCGGATCGGCAGACGCCCGGTCCTGATCGGCGGCGGACTGCTGTTCGCGGGCGCGTCCATCCTGCTCGCCGTCACGTCGCTCGCGACACCCTTCGTCGCGCTGCGCGTCGTCCAGGCCATGGGCGCGTCCGCTGTTCTCGTCGCAACCTTCGCGACCGTCCGGGATGTCTATGCCGGACGACCGCAGGGTACGGTCATCTACGGGCTGTTCAGCGGCATGCTGGCTTTCGTGCCTGCCCTGGGGCCGGTAGCCGGCGCGCTGATCGCCAAAGGTTTCGGCTGGCGCGCGATCTTCGTCGCGCTCGCCATCCTGGCCGTAGCGGCCACGTTCAACGCATGGCTGCGATGGCATGAAACGCGCCCGCCCACGGGCTCTGCTGCGCGTCCTGCGTTCGGCACGATCCTGGGCAGCTTCGCCTTCTGGACCTACACGCTCGGCTTCGCCACGGCGATGGGCACGTTCTTCGTGTTCTTTTCGACAGCGCCCCGGGTGCTCATCGATCGCGCCGGCTTCTCGCAGATCGGCTTCAGCATCGCCTTCGCAACGGCGGCGCTGGTGATGATCGCAACCACGCGATTTGCCAGATCGTTCATCGCCCGCTGGGGTGTCGCCGGCAGTCTCGCCCGCGGCATGGCGATGTTGCTTGTCGGTGCGGCGATGCTGGCACTCGGCCAGATCTTTGCCGCCCCCTCCTTTACGACCTTCGTCCTGCCCATGTGGGTGATGGCCGTGGGCATCGTCTTTACCGGATCGGTGACCGCCAATGGCGCGCTCGAAACCTTCGGCGATGCCGCCGGCACGGCAGTGGCGCTCTATTTCTGCGTCCAGAGCCTGATCGTCGGCATCGCCGGAACGTTTTTCGTGCTCCTGCTCGGCGGCGACACGGTCTGGCCCCTGGCCTGCTATGCCGCTGTTTTCGCGCCGGCAACGCTGCTTTCACTCACGCTTTTGCGGAGCCGACAGGCAAGGCCGGACAACGACCGCTGAAGGAAACGACCAAGGGGCCTGGCGGTGCGCCGGTCAGGCCCCTGCACGTTTGCGCCGCTCGTAAAGCATGACCAGCGTTTCAGCCATCAGCGCCGGCTTTTCCTCGCCCTCGATCTCGACCGTGTTGGCGGCCTTCATCAGATATTGGCCCGGGCCTTTATCTTCCATGGAAAGCAGCGTCGTGCGCAGGCGGATGCGCGCGCCGACCTTGACCGGCGCCAGGAACCGCACCTTGTCGAACCCATAGTTGAAGGCGGCCTGCGTGTTTTCGGGCACGATCCCCATTTCGAGGGCCAGCGCGCCGATGATCGACAGCGTCAGATAGCCATGCGCGATCGTGGTGCGGAACGGGCTTTGCCGCCGCGCTCGTTCAGGATCGACATGTATCCATTGATGGTCGCCGGTGCATTCGGCGAACTGGTTGATACGGTTCTGGTCGACCGTGGTCCATTCCGAGATGCCCAGCTCCTGTCCGGACATCGTTCTCAACTGCTCGTAGGTTGGCGGCGTTTTAGGCCGTACTTCCGTCATTCCTGCTTTCCCGATCGCTTCCAAGGCTTCCGGACCACGAACCGGCGGTCTCTGTCAATTCGTTCTGCGCAAATCCGTTCCGGCGCATTCGCACCCTGCCTTACCACGCGACTGCTGCCCGAATCCGGTTTTTCGGGGCTGCCAGGGCCGCGCGGGGCTTATAGCGTGACGCTAATGCAACAACCATGCGCATGATTGCGGAATGGCGAGCGGGTGTCCGCCGGAAGACAGAACAAGAGCACCAACAGCCTATTTCTTTTCGTAGCCGGAGCGGACCTCTTCCATCGCCTCCTTGATGCGCGCGCGCAGGATATCGATCGATTCGGTGCCCGATTTCCTCGCCAGTTCAGCCACTTCACCGGCGTTCTTGAGCGCGGCCTCGAAGGATTTCCTGGCAAATTCCGTCTGTTTTGCCATCAGTTCCTGCGGATTGCCCGGAGCACGGTAGCTCTGCGCCATCTCGGCGATCTCGCGCAGCGTATCCTGCAGCATTTCGCGTTGCCTCGACAACAGCGAGGAAGCCCCGGCGGCGCCGGCCCGCGCGGATTTCTCAAGGGCCTCGAGATTCTTGCGGTGATGCGCCAGGATCGCCTCGACATCGACATTGGGCACCTTCAGGTCGCGCCCGAATCTGCCGAACATATCCATGAAGGAATCGGATTCCGGTTGTCTGGCCATGATTGTCTTCTCCCCTTCTGCCGCACTGGCGGACGCCCTCAGCGGGAGAATAGCATTCGAACGTGTCGTGTCCATTTCGAACGCAAGCCCGGCGATCGACACCGATCAATTGACCGGGAGCAGCAGCTCGATCGTATAGAGGACGATGCCGGCCAGCCCGCCGATGATCATGCCGTTGAAACGGATATATTGCAGGTCCCTGCCGATGTTCATCTCGATCAGCCGCGTCAACTGGGCAAGGTCCCAGCGCTTGACCTGATCCGCGATGAATTTCGACACGCCGCTTTTCTGGCTTTCCACGAAGGACGCCAGCGCCACCACGAATCCCTGGTTCATGTCGGCCCGGATCTGCGGATCGCCGGCCAGATGCCGGCCGACCTCGACGAACATGTTGGCAAGATGTTCCCGGATCAGCGAGTTCGGCGCCTTGGCATCCTGTTCGATGAACAGGCTGAGGCTCTCCCACATGTCGCCGGCCAGCGCCCTGACCTCGGGCCTGGCGAGGAAATCGCGCTTCATCTTTTCCGCGCGCTTGGCATACTGCTTCGAGGACCGCAGCCGCTCGACGAAACCTTGCGCGAAACGGTCGAACTCGGCCCGCATCGGGTGATCCGGATCGGCCCGCACCTCGTCCAGCAGGGAGCCCGCGGAGGCGACGATCTTCTTCAGGAGATAGGCATCGGCACGGAATAGGTTGAACAAGGACGGCAGTTCCTCGCGGATCTTGTCGCGCATGGTTGCCAGCGCCTGCTCGTCATTGAGGAAGCGGCCGATCACCTTGATGAACTCGTCGAACAGCTTCTGGTGGCGACGGTCGTCGGTGAGCGCCGACAGGAGTTCGGCCGCGAGCGGCGCCAGCGGCACTTTTTCGATCTGCTCGAGCATGCGGCTGGTGACGAAGCCGCGCAGGCCCGATTGCTCGACCGCCGCAAGCGTCTGCGGCACCAGCCGCACGACGAAGCGCGACAGGCCCGCCGCCCGCTCGGCATCGGCGAGCCAGTCCGCGACGAGCGCCGAAAAATCGACCTCGGCAAGTTTTTCACGCACCGGTTCCGGCGCCAGGAAATTGACCTCGATGAAACGGCCGAGATTGTCGGCGATGCGGTCCTGGTTTTCCGGGATGATGGCGGTGTGGGGGATCGGCAGCCCGAGCGGCCGCTTGAACAGCGCCACCACCGCGTACCAGTCGGCAAGGCCGCCGATGGTTGCCGCTTCGGCAAAGGCAGCGACGAAACCGAGCCACGGATAGCTGCTCTGGAAGGATTTGGCCAAGGCAAAGACCAGCACGCACAGCGCCAGTGCCGCCGTGGCGACGAACTTTGTCCGCCGCAGCGCGGAAAGCTTGGCGCCGGCGTCTGCATCCAAACGCGCTGGCGCCTGGCTATGGGCCGATTGATCCATGGATGGCCGCTCCTCGTCGATCTCAGCCTATTTAGTGTTTCGACGGCCGGAATGCCCGTGACATCGGATTCGCTGTGCGCTTCGCCTGGCGGCGCACATAAAGTTGACGAGAATATTCAGCTATAATACCAAGCTAGTCTGGAATTATTCCAAGGTATAGGCCATATTCGGCTCAGGCCAGCGTGCCGAATCCGAAATCCGGATAAAGCCACGCCAGCAAAGTTCTAGACTCTGGCATGGTCGCACCGCGCCAGCGCTTTGTGAGGATGAAATGCGGCTTACCCGCCAAACCAACTATGCCATGCGCATCCTGATGTATTGCGCCGCCAACAATGATCGGTTGAGCCGTATACCGGAGATCGCGGCCGCTTATTCCGTATCGGAACTGTTTCTGTTCAAGATCCTGCAGCCGCTGGTCGAAAACGGCCTGGTCGAGACGGTGCGTGGCAGGAATGGCGGAGTACGGCTCGGCCGTGCCGCCGAAGCGATCAGCTTGTTCGACGTCGTGCGCGTGACAGAGGAAAGCTTCGCGATGGCGGAGTGCTTCGAGAACGATGCCGCCGAATGCCCGCTGGTCGACAGCTGCGCCTTGAACTCGGCGCTGCGCGAAGCACTCAACGCCTTCTTCGCCGTGCTTGCCCGCTACACCATCGCCGATCTCGTCGCGGCACGGCCCAATGTCCGCAACCTGCTTGGCATCGACCTGCTGGAACGCCGCGCGCCGGCCGCCTGAGCCTTTTTCCCGGCGATATCGGACCAGAAACCCGTAGATTCAGGCGGCGGACTGCGGCAACACGAATGGCGTATTGCCGGTCGGCAGCACGCCGACCTTGAGCCGGCAATCGAACACCTTCTCGATCAAATCGTCGCTCAGCACCTCCCGCGGCGATCCGGTCGCGGCCAAGCGGCCGCGATGCATTACGAAAATCCGGTCGGCGTACATGGCCGTCAGATTGAGGTCGTGCAGGATCGCGACCACGCCTCCGCCTCTCCTGGCGAAGTCGCGGGCGATGTTCATGATGATAAGCTGGTGCTTGATATCGAGGCTGGACACCGGTTCATCGAGGAAGAGATAACGCGGCCTGCCGTCGAGCACCGGTGCCCAGACCTGGCACAGAACGCGCGCAAGCTGGACGCGCTGCTGCTCGCCGCCGGAAAGCTCCTGGTAGAAACGCCCGGCAAAACCATCGAGGTCGACGCGTGCCAGCGCACGCTCTGGCAGCCGCGCATCCTCGCCCGGCAGGGCGCCGGAGCGGCCGCCGACAAGGCCGAGCTTGACGACTTCGCGGACCGTGAACGGAAACGACAGCGTCGTTGCCTGCGGCAGCACGGCGCGTTGCACGGCAACCTCCACCGGCTTCATCGCCGAGAGGTTGCGGCCATTGAGAGTGACGGTTCCCGTATAGGCGAGCTCTCCTGACAGCGCCTTGAGGAAGGTCGTCTTGCCCGAACCATTGGGGCCGACGATGGCCGCGATTTCGCCAGGCCGCGCGTCGAAATCGACACCGCCGACGATACGCTTGCCGCCGATATCAACCGAAACGTCTCTTGCCTCGATCATCGCACATCTCACAAATCGACGATGCCGCGCTTGCGCAGCAGGATCCACAGGAAGAACGGCGCGCCGGCGATTGCCGTGACGATGCCGATCGGCAGTTCGGCGGGTGCCACGATGGTGCGGGCGACCGCATCGGCAAGCAGCAGCAGCGAGGCGCCGAGAAGCGCGGAGGCTGGCAGCAAATAGCGATTGTCGGGCCCGATCAGCAGGCGCAGCAGATGCGGCACCACGATGCCCACGAAACCGATGCCGCCACTGACCGCGACAGACGCGCCGACGGCGGCCGAGACACCGACAATGGCCGTGTATTTCAGCCGTTGCACTGGGATGCCGAGATGGCCGGCGGTCGCTTCGCCCAGGGCCAGCGCATTGAGGCCGCGCGCGAGAAACGGCATGGCCGCCAGCGAAAGCACGATGATCGGGCCGACGGAGCCGATCTTCTGCCATGTCGCGCCGGCCAGCGAACCAAGCTGCCAGAAGGTCAGATCGCGCAACTGCCGGTCGTCGGCCATGAAGATCAGGATGCCGGTCAGCGCCATGGCAAGCGCGGCCATGGCGAGGCCGGCGAGCAGCATGGTGGCGACCGATGTACGGCCCTGCCGGGTGGCAACGGTGTAGAGCAGCAGCGTGACCGTCAGCCCGCCGCAAAAAGCGGCCAGCGGCAGCGCAAACGTGCCGAACAGGGCGGTGACGGGCAGAAGCACCGAGGCGCCGAGCACGATCACCGACACGGCCCCGAGACTGGCGCCTGCCGAAACGCCGATAAGGCCGGGGTCGGCCAACGGATTGCGGAACAGCCCCTGCATGACCGCGCCGGAGACCGCCAGGGCCGCGCCGATCAACATGCCAAGCACCACACGCGGCAAGCGGATATCATAGACGATGAGACGGTCGCGTGCATCCAGCGCCGCATCGACCGGTGCGGCGCCAGACAGCCAGTCGCCGACGACCTTGACGGCGGAAGCATCCGAGGCCCCCGACGTCAGCGACAGGAACACCGCCAGCGCAAGCACGACACAGGACAGGCCGATAACGAGACGGGCGCGTCCGGAGCGATCGCCCTCGCCGGCCATCATCACGCCGGCCGGCCCGGCAATGGATTGGTCGGCCATGCCGGTTCAGTCCGTGACCTGGGCGCCATAAAGCGAAACAGCCAGGTCGTGGATGGCATCAGCCGTTCGCGGCCCGAAACCGAGCAGATAACTGCCGTCCATGCGGATAAGCTTGCGGGCGAGGCCAGCCGGCGTCGAACCTATCGACGCGTTCGAAAACAGCTCGTCATCCGAGATCGGCGGGCCGGCATTGTTCATCACCATGATGACGTCGGGCCTGGCCGTCACGATCGCTTCCTCGGACAGTTGCTTGTAGCCCGAAAAGCCTTCGACGGCGTTCAGGCCGCCGGCCAGCCTGATCATGCCGTTGGCCGCGGTATCGCTACCGGCCGCGAGGACTTTGCCGCCCTGCATCGAGAGCACGAAAAGAACCCGCTTGCGCTCCTCGATCGAGGCCGTCTGCTTTTCGGCTGCCTTCAATCTGGCATCGACCTGGGCAGCCAGCGCTTCGGCCTTGGCGTCAACGCCCAGAACTTTGCCGACGATGCGGATTTTTTCGAGAATACCGTCATGATCGTAGCGGTCGGGCACCTCGACGAACGGCACGCTGCTCTTCTTCAGCACGTCGAGCGCTTCCCTGGGGCCGCTGCCGTGCAGTGCCAATATGCCTGACGGATTGACTGACAGCACACCTTCCGGCGACAGCTGGCGCATATAGCCGACATCGGGCAGGTCAAGTGCCGCTTTCGGATACCGGCTGGTGGAGTCGCGCGCCGCAAGGCGTTTTTCCTCACCAAGCGCATAGACGATCTCGGTGATGGACCCGCCAATGGCAACGACCTTCGAAGGGTCGGCGAAGACCGAAATTCCTTCGGTGGCGCCAGCCGATTGCAATGCGGCAAACGTCAGGGAAAGACCGATTGCAGAACCGATCATCGATCCGCGCAAAGCGGACAGTCTCGCAACAAAACGCATGGGGTTCTTTCCTCAGGCTGCCGTCGGGCTTGGAATGCGCGGCAGGTGCTCGGCCAGGAAGCGCCAGTCGTCGCGCTCGCTTTCGCCTTCGTGGCGCTTGCCGAAGAACTGGATGATCATCTCGCCATTGGCGGCATAGACTTCGAGCGAGGTGACATGACCGTCCTTGGTAGGCTTGCGCACTGCCCAGACTTCATGGATGTGATCGGTGCGCAGATGCAGATGGAAGGTCTCGTCGAGCACGTTGATCCACGGCCCCATCGGCTTGATCGATTTGACCGGACCGGAATGGATCTGGATGCAGCCGCGATTGCCCACGAAGCACATGATCGGCATCTCGCCTTCGGCGGCGTGATGGAACATGGCGCGCACCGCGTCATTGTCGAGCAGCCACGCATAGTCCTGGCCGACCATGCGCACCGCCTGGCGGCGGCTGAGCTTCAAAGTCTTCAGCATGCCGAAGAACTGGTGTACGTCCGTCAGCCGGCTCCAGCGGTCGCGCAGATCGTCCAGGATCGCGGTCGATGAGGCGGTCTCGCTTTCCCCATCGGGAACCGATCCTGAAATGTCGATCGTAGGCTCCTGGTTCGATGATTCCAGCGAAGCGACCAGCTTCTGGTAGGCATAGAGGCTGGAGGCCGGGCGCAGATGCACCTTGTGCACCGCCTCGCCGGCCGTATCGAAGAACTGCAGGCTGCGGCGGATGTCGTCGCCGTCGCGCTTCTCGACGGCAAAACCATGCGCCCAGACTTTCGGAAAAATGCGCAGGTCGATGTTTTCGCCCAGCACCATCGCATTGTGGTTGCCGGTAACGACCTTGTCGTAGACGCCGATCTTTTCGTGCACGGCGCTCTCGTTGCGGGTCAGCGCCATCACCTCGCCGACCGCTTCCAGTCCTGTCAAAAGATCGTTGACGCGGGGTTCGACACGCACCACGCCATCGCCGCAATGCGCGGCGACCAGTTCGGCTTCCGAAATGCCGAGCTGGCCTGCCAGGTCACGCTCGCGCGTTTTCGGATTTTCCGTCCGTGCCCGCCGGATTTCATGTGGGGCGGGTTTTACGCGCTGATCCATGTCTTACCCCTGTTGCCTTGTCTTACTTGTTGAGAATGAGCTTGCCCTGCCGGGTGATCTTGAGCCGGTAGAGAGCACCATGATGCTCGATGCCGATCTCGTGCTCGCCCTGGAAGAGCGTGTTGCTGGACAGCGTTCGCACCGCCAACGGAATCCGATCGAAGCGCGCGGAGGCGTCATCGGAACGGCGGACGCGATAGCGAAAATCGTTGGGATTGTGGGTGTTCATCTGGGTCGATCCCTTCCTGTGCCGGGCATCTGGCTAGGCGTTGCGTGATTGCCGATTCATTTCTTGACTTGAATAATCATGTTTATTAGTCAGTGCAATACCGGATTAAATGAGTCAACATTTAAGACGCCGGATACGATCAAAAATGCCAGCCAGCCCCGGGCCAGCCAGCATCGAACATGGACTTTGGAGTTGGGGCATGGGGTTGATGATTTGGGAACGGCGCGGCCGATCGGCGGCGAACGGTGCGGCGGCTTTGTGGGCAAGCGTGGCGGCGATCGCACTGTCGGCGCCTTCGGCTTTCGCCCAGCAGGCAACGCAGCCGGCGAGCCAGCAGACGGATCAGACCGCGAAAGCCGAGCAGGAAAAAGCAGCCCCCGCCGGCGCAACCCTGCTCGACAAGATCCTTGTGCTCAGCCGTACCGGCGAGACCGCGATCCAGTCACTTTCCTCGGCAAGTCATCTCGACCAGGAACAGCTCGATCGCCGCATGGCAACGACGCCGAACGAGATGCTGCTGGGCGTGCCCGGTGTCGCCGCGCAGGCCGACGCCCGGCGCGTCAGCACCAGCATCAACATCCGCGGCCTGCAGGATTTCGGCCGCGTCGCCGTGATCGTTGACGGCGCGCGACAGGATTTCCAGCGCTCCGACCACGGCACGCAATCGACCTTCTACATCGATCCGGAGCTCGTCAAATCCGTCGACGTGATCCGTGGCCCCGTCGCCAACACATACGGCTCGGGCGCGATCGGCGGCGTCGTCTTCTTCGACACCAAGGACGCCGCCGACTTCCTCAAGCCGGACGAGACCTGGGGCGCTTCGGTAACCGGGCGCTATGAAAGCAACGGCAAGGGTTGGACCACCAGCGCCACGGGTGCCTACAAAATCAACGAAAACTGGGATGTGCTCGGCAACATCGTCTACCGCGACTATGACGACTACAAGGAAGGTGGCGGCGACACCGTCGCAGGCACCGGCTTCGACGTCCTGAGCGGCATGCTCAAGACCTCGATCCGGCCGACAGAGAATAGCGAGTTGAAGCTCGGCTGGGTCGGCTCGAGCGACGGCTGGACCGAGATCAGCGGCGGTGTTCCGCTCAACAATCACATCAGCGGCGGCGTTCCGACCAATGACGTCGACCTGAAGTCGAATACGTTCACCGCGCGCTACAACATCACGGACGAGGACAAGAGCTGGCTCGACCTCCATATCAACACGTCCTACAACAAGACCAATCTCGATCTCACCAGCCTGATCCCGCAAAACAGATTCAGTCCGGTCACCGGCCTGCCCGCGCTTTTGCCGGCGGGATCGACCTCGACCTTCGATATCGGCACGGCCAGCATCGACATCTGGAACACATCCAGGTTCGAGACCGCCGGCATAGCGCACGAACTGACCTATGGCGGCGATTGGGTCGCAGACAATGTCGAAACTGGCGGCTCCGCCGGTGGCGACAGCTTCTACACGCCCTCGGGCAAGCGCAACGTGTCCGGCGCCTATGTCCAGGACAAGCTCACCTGGGATTGGCTCGAAGTCATCGCCGGGCTGCGCTACGACAATTACAGCCTGAAGGACAGCACCCACGACACCTCGGGCGACCGGCTGTCGCCGCGCATCACGGTTGGTGTATCGCCCTTCGAAAGCGCCGGTCTCGACGGGCTGCAATTCTACGGCACCTATGCCGAGGGATATCGGTCGCCATCGCTGACGGAGACGCTGATCAGTGGCATGCATCCGGCTGGCGTGACCTTCCCGTTCCTGCCCAATCCAAATCTGCGGCCCGAGATCGGGAAGACGACGGAATTCGGCGTCAACTACAAGCAGAACGACATTCTCGAGCCGGGTGACGCGCTGCGCCTCAAGGCGGCGTATTTCAACAACGATGTCGACGACTACATCGATTCCGTGACGCTATCGCCATTCGTTCCTGGCAGCGGCTGTCCGTTCGGACCCGGCATCCCGATCTGCTCCCAGTATCAGAATTTCGCCAAGGCCAAGATCGACGGCTTTGAGCTGGAAGGCGTGTATGACGCCGGGTGGGGTTATGCCGGCCTGTCGGCCTCGATCACCAACGGCCACACCATTTCCTACAAAGGCGTGCAGGCCGACCTCGCCACCATCCCCTCCTCGCAGGTCACCGCCCAGCTCGGCCTGCGTTTCCTCGAGGACAAGCTGACCGTCGGTGGCGAAGTGCAGTACAACGTCAAGCCGAAGGGCAATCCGATCGCCGACGACTACACGCTGGTCAATGCCTTCGCCAGCTACCAAGCGACAGACAATCTGAAGATCGATTTCCGCGCCGACAATCTGTTCGACGTCAAATATGCCAACCCGCTCAACGTCACCACGGCCGGCCAGCCGTCGCAGCCGGTCTTCGCGGCCTACGAGCCCGGCATCACGCTGAAGCTGGCGGCAACAATGCGATTCGGAGGCTGATGACCATGACGAGCTTGACGACATCCCTTCGTCTGCTGACCTCGACGCTTGCGATGTCGCTTGCGACGGTTCCGGCGTGGGCTGAACAGTCCGCGCCGGTCCTGACCCTCGAACTCAATGCCGCGCAGCCTTCCGACAAGGGCTGCCGGCTGACCTTCCTGGTCAACAATAACCTCGGCGCCGACCTGACCAAGGCGGCATTCGAGATCGCCCTCTTCAACGAGGCCGGCGTCGTCGACCGGCTGACCGTGCTCGACTTCAAGGACCTGCCGTCCGGCAAGACCAAGGTGACGCGGTTTGACCTCGCCGGCACCGACTGCGCCAAGGTCAGCCGCGTGTTGATCAACAGCGCGACCGAATGCGCCGGCTCCGGCGTCGAACCAGCGGCCTGCATGCGCAGGCTGAAGACCGACACCAAGACCGGCATCGCCTTCGGCGTCTGAGGGCGGCGGTGGGCGTTCATCCCGCATTCCTGAATAACGCCGGGGCCCACGCGCCGTGGGGCGCCTCGTTGTCGCCGTCCGGGGCGGTTGATCTTGATTTGACAAGCTTCCACTGGCCGCTGCAATTTCCGCCCCGCGACATGCAGGAACCCAGCCCCCTCATCGACGCCAGCAGCGATCTGGCGATAGCGCCAGCCGAACCGATCGGCCTGACGCCACCGCCCGCAGGCAAAGGCAGATGGCCGGCGGCGATCGTTGTGTCCTGCCTGCTTCACGCCGGCGTGGCGGCGGCTTTACTGATCTCGCTGCCCAAAGGCGCTTCCGACTTGCCGGATACGGCGCAGTCGCAAGGCAGCGACCAGGCCGGCGACAAGGTGGCGGGCAGCGCGCTGGATCGCGAACCGCAGGCGATGAACGTCACACTGGTGCCCAACCCGCAACCGGCCAAACCGGCACCGGCTCGTCTAGCTCCATCGCCCCAACCACCACCGGCCCGCCAGGCCGCGATCCCGCCCGAGAAATCGGTCGAGCCGTCTCAACCTGTCCGGGAAGCGGCCACGCCACCGTCACCCAAGCCAGCGAGCCAGGCCTCGTCGACGCCCGATATACTGGTGACCGATGCCCCTCGCGATGACAATCAGAGCATTGCGGCAAAAAGCGAAGAGCCGGCACAGCCGGAGGTTCAACCCGAAACCCCCGAGACAGTCGCTGCCATCGCGCAACCTCCTGTGCCCAGCCCCAGGCCAAGCCCGCCAGCCGCCGCGGCAAGCGAAGCGGACGACAAGCGCGGCACGGCCGACGGCCAGATCCGCTCCGCGCAGACCGCAAGCAAGGGCAAAAAGCAAAAAGAGGTGGGCAGCGCCACGGAGGACAGCTATCGCGGCGACGTCATCCGCAAGCTCAGCCGGGTCAATCGTGCCGTGCCTCCAGCGGTGCAGCTCACCGCGCTCAACAATGCCGTGGTGACATTCGTCATCGGCAGCCGTGGCGGCATCGACGACCTGCGCATCCTGCAAAGCTCCGGATCGCCAAACTTCGATCAGGTCGTGCTCGGCATCGTGCGCAAGGCTGCGCCCTTCCCGCC
>NZ_VFVY01000002.1 GCF_006442315.1 Mesorhizobium sp. B2-3-4
GCATGGAAGGCCTATATGCGCCGTGCCACCAACACGGTGAACTATTCCAAGGCCCTCCCGCTCGCCCAGGGCGTCTCCTTCGATATCTGAAAGGCCGGTTTCAGAGCCATGAACATAAATCTCGCGGAAACCGTGACCGACTTCGCGCCGGCTTCACGTATTGCTGCCATCGGTGTCTCCAAAATCCTGCAGATCGGCGCACGGGCCGCCGCCATGAAGCGGGACGGGCTGTCGGTAATCACACTTGGAGCAGGAGAGCCCGATTTCGACACACCCCAGAATGTGAAGGAGGCCGCAAAGGCCGCCATCGACCGGGGCGAAACGAAATACACCGCGCTCGATGGCACGCCGGCGCTCAAGCAGGCCATCATCGACAAATTCCGCCGCGAGAACAGCCTGCACTACGCATTTGAGGAGGTGACGGTCGCGGCGGGTGCCAAGCAGATTTTATTCAACGCATTCATGGCGAGCCTCGACCAGGGGGACGAGGTGATCATTCCGACACCGTATTGGACGTCCTATTCCGACATCGTCGAACTCTGCGGCGGCGTTCCGGTACTCGTTCCCTGCCGGGCAGAGGCGGGATTCCGCCTGCAGGCCAGCCAGCTCGAACAAGCCATAACGTCGAAGACCCGCTGGCTGCTGCTCAATTCTCCGTCAAATCCATCCGGTGCCGCCTACAGCGAGGCGGACTATCGGCCGCTGCTCGATGTGCTCCGCCGGCATCCGAACGTCTGGCTGATGGTGGACGACATGTATGAGCACATCATCTATGACGGCTTCGGCTTCGTCACACCCGCCGCTATCGAGCCACGGCTGAAGAGCCGCACCCTGACGGTCAACGGCGTTTCCAAAGCCTACGCGATGACCGGCTGGCGCATTGGATATGCCGGCGGGCCGAGGCGGCTGATCGAGGCGATGGCCGTCATCCAGAGCCAGGCAACGTCATGTCCGTGTTCGATAAGCCAAGCGGCCTCTGTCGAAGCCTTGAATGGCCCGCAGGAATACCTGGCGGACCGGAAACTGAGTTTCCAGCGGCGACGGGACCTGGTTGTCGATGCGCTCAACGCCGTTGACGGCCTGCAATGCCGGCGGCCGGAAGGTGCGTTTTACACCTTCTGCGACTGCTCGGCCGTCCTGGGCAAGGTAACGCCGGCCGGAAAGCGGATAACAACCGACATGGATTTCACCGACTATCTCCTGGAGGATGCCCATATTGCCGTGGTGCCCGGATCCGCCTTCGGCCTATCGCCCTATTTTCGCATCTCCTATGCGACCTCCGAGCAGGATCTTGCCGAGGCGATGAGGCGGATCGCGCGGGCATGCGCGGCGTTGCGTTGAGGTTGGTGTCGCCATCGATCTTTCGACCTTCATGACAGCTGCCCTCGATGTCTGAAAAGAGAAGCCTGCCAGACCCTTCGGATTGGCGGTAAACGGGCTCAAAACCGACAAAACGTCGGCGGTATCCGCACGCAATTCTCTGTACCTTTTGAAGCGTTCCTTCGGAGGTAAGTTCAATGCGCGGCGCCGACCTGCTTATCGAAATGCTGATTGCACATGATGTCGACCTGATTTTCGGCGTGCCGGGCGACACCAATGTCCCACTCTACGACGCGATGCGGCAGGCGCAGGACAGGCTGCGCCATGTGATGGTGCGCGACGAGCGAACCGGGGGCTTCATGGCCGATTGCTTTTCGCGCCTCTCTGGCAGGCCGGCGGTGATGGAAGTCCCGAGCGGTGCGGGTGCCATGTATGCCCTGCCTGCCATCGCGGAGGCGAATTTCTCATCGCTGCCGATGATCCTGATCACCAGCGACACGCCTCTCAAGATGGAAGCGCAAGGGGTGATCACCGAACTCGAATGCGCCAAGCTTTTCGAGACCGTGACGAAGGGATCGTGGCAGGTGAAAGCCGCGCACAAGATCCCGGAATATGTGCGGCGCGCGTTTCGCGTCGCGACCACCGGCAGGCCTGGCGCGGTGCATCTCGTGCTGCCGGAGGACGTGCTTGGCGCCGAGGTCGATCCTGCTTCGGTCTCGCTCCATGCCGATCGCAACTGCACGCGCTTCCCTGCATATCCGCCGCAACCGCGAGCGCAGGACGTCGCCAGCCTTGCCGAGATGCTCGGCACGGCCAGGCAGCCGCTGCTGATCGCGGGCGGCGGAGTCAATCGCGGCCACGCCGGAGCGCTGCTGCGAGAGGTTGCCGAGCGCTTCGATGTTCCGGTCGTCAACACCATCACCGGTCAGTCCGCGTTGGCGGACGACCATCCATTGGCGATCGGGGTGATCGGCGACAACGGCTTTCATCCGCACGCCAACCGCGCCGTCGAGGAGGCCGACCTGCTGGTCTATCTCGGTTGCCGCATGGGCTCTGTCGTGACCGTGGGATGGACGTTCCCGGAGCCCAGTGCCAAACGTCTCCTGGTCCAGGTGGACATCGATCCCGCGGCACTCGGCAACAACTCCGACAATGCGCTAAACATCTGCGCCGACGTATGCTCCGTTTTACAGGGCCTTCTATCGATCGACGCTACCGCCGAAAATCCGAGACAGGCCTGGATCGACCGGCTGAACAATTGGAGAAGCGAGTTCTGGCGGCATGTCCAACCGGAACTCGTGGACGACAGCGTACCGCTGAAGCCGCAGCGCGTGGTCAAGGCGCTCAATACGCATCTGGAGAAGAAGCCCTATTCGATCCTGTCGGATCCAGGCACGCCGACGCCGCATATGACCCGGCTCCTGCGCCTGTCCAATCCAGACTCGACGTTCATCATTCCGCGCGCATTCGGGGGCCTTGGCTACGCCTTGCCCGCCGTAATCGGAGCATGGCTCGCACGTCCCGACATCAGACCGGTCGGATTGTTCGGCGATGGTTCCTTTGCCATGTCGCTGGGGGAGCTCGAGACCATCGTCAGGCTCGACGTGCCTGCACTGCTGATCCATTTCAACAATGGCTGTTTCGGCTGGATCAAGGCGCTGCAGCGGCTGCACGGGCACAACGCCACCTATTCGGTGGACTTCAAGCAACTGGACGCTGCCGCAATCGCGGCAGCCTTCGGCCTGCGCGCATGGCACGTTCGAACGCCTGACGAGATGGAGGCAGCGTTTGCCGAGGCCTTTGCGCATCCCGGCCCGGCGTTCATCGACATCGAGGTCGAGTCGATTGCCGATGTCGCGCCTCCGGTAATGTCGTGGCTGCGCCGCCTCGGCCGCGATCCGCTCGACCTCAAGCCGGAACCGGGCCTGCGTCTTGCCGATCGCGCACACCCTTGAAAGGTTTGATCAGCCGACGGCGATTGCCTGCCCGTTACCACGCTGGAAATTGGTCGTCATGATGATGGAGGTGCGGCAGCGCTCGACGCCGGGCAGGCCGATGATCTCGTCGAGCACGGCGTCGACGTCGTCCATCTGAGGCGCCTCGACCAACAGGATCAGGTCGAACTCGCCGCTGACGGTGTAGCAGCTCAAGACTTCCGGCAACATCTTGAGATGCTCCATCAGCGCCGGCTGCATGCGCTGGACGATGCTCAACATCACAAGCGCCCGGTTCGAGCTGCCTTCCAGGCTGCGCGAAAGGATAGTCGAATAGCCGGCAATCACACGGTTGCGCTCCAGCCGCACCAGCCGCTCGTGGACGGTGGTGCGCCCGAGCCCCAGCTTTTTCGCCAGGTCGGTGATCGATTCGCGCGCATTGGCGACGAGCAGGGCGATCAGCTTGCGGTCGACGCTGTCGATGCTGATGTTCTTCTTCGGGCCGAAACCGACGCTCTTGTCCCCCTCGCGATGGGCGAATGTCATCAATAGCCCCCCTTGTATGCCTGCCTGCGACCCGCGGCCTGGAAATAATCGATCATCGTCAGGAAATCGAAGACGTGCCGCCCCGTCGCGCGCTGGACGGCCGCGGCATAGGGCGGCAGGTTGGAGCATTCGAGCAGAATGGCGCCGATCTCGGGATGTCGGCTTACCAGCGCGTTCGCGCGCTCCACAATCTCGACCTCGACCGCGTCGGTGTCGAGCATGCCTTCCTCGTCGAGGATGGCCGAGCGGAACGCCGGTGCGCCCTGCATGCCCACGACATGCACCGCGCGTATCGGGTTCGGGTATGCCAGCGACAGCAGGGGGGCGGTCAGCCTGGCGGCATTGGCGCAGATGATGCCGATGGCGGCCTGGGGCGCCAGCGTCGCGGCGATCAGGGGCAGTTGCAGCAGGCTCGACAGCATTACCGGCACTTTCAGCGCAGCCGCCACCTCCTCCTGGAAATAGAGCATGTAACCGCAGTCGCTGGTGATCGCTTTCACGCCCATGTCCTGCAGTCTCAGGGCAGCCGCGATCACGTCGCCGGCCATCGAGCGGTCGCCATCGTTGATCAGGCTCTCGATGGTGACGCTTCGGATCGTTTCGTAAAGCACGGGGTAGCTGTAGGTCGACGCGTTGCCGACATCGCCCGGCGGGAACGGGTTCGAACAGGCGATCAGCAAAATTCCCACTTCATGCCCGTAGCTTTGCGCATCGCCGCGCACGCGATAGATCGCCAAATCCTGCTCTCCCTTTATCCGTCATTTCGTCGGTCGACGGCGCTCGCCTCAGCCATATAAATCCATTATAGTGGAATCAAGAGCAATGTCACCCGCCACCTAGTCTTCGGAGCACCGATGGTCCACCCTTATCGCGAACCCACCCTGATCATTGGAAAGTCTCGCATAAGTGCCAAGGATCGGCTGACGCGGCCTGTCCTCGATCCGGCGACCGGCGAGACGATCGCCATGCTGCCGATCGCCACGACGGACGACATTCGCGCTGCCGCCGAGACAGCGGCAAGGGCCTATGAGCATTGGCGGTCGACGACCAGCCACCAACGGCAATCGATCCTGCGCGCCGCGGCGGCGGCCCTGCGTTCGCGCCGCGAGGACCTGGCCTGGACCATCACCACCGAGCAGGGCAAGCCGCTGGCGGAAGCGCGCGGCGAAGTCGATGCCTCGGCGGAGACTTTGGAGTGGTTTGCCGACGAGGCGCGCCGGGCCTATGGCCGGATCATTCCTTCACGCATTCCCGGCAACCGGCAGTTGGTTGAGATCGAACCTGTCGGGCCGGTGGCGGCCTTCGCGCCCTGGAACTTTCCGCTCATCAACTCCATCCGCAAGATCGCGCCGGCGCTGGCCGCGGGATGCAGCATCGTCATAAAGCCGGCGGAAGAAACGCCTGGCGCGACCCTCATAGCCGTCGAATGCCTGCTTGAGGCCGGATTGCCGGAAGACGTGGTCAGCGTTCTCTTCGGCAATCCCGCCGAGATATCGGAAGGGCTGATCCGCTCCGCTCAGATACGCAAGATCTCCTTCACCGGTTCGGTTCCGGTCGGCCAGTCGCTGGCGGCGCTCGCCGCGACGCATGGCAAGCGCAGTACGATGGAACTCGGCGGCCATGCGCCGGTGATCGTCCTCGACGATGTCGACGCGCCCAAAGTCGCGGCGTTGGCCTCGGCCGGAAAGTTCCGCAACGCCGGCCAGGTCTGCAATGGTGCGACCCGATTCTATGTCCAGCGCGGTGTCTACGATGCATTTCTGACGACTTTCGCCGATGCGGCAAAAGCCGTCGTCGTGGGCGACGGACGCAAGGATGGCGTGCAGATGGGGCCGCTCGCCAACGACCGCCGCCTGACGGCGATGGAGCGGTTCACCACGGACGCGAGGCGGCGTGGCGGCGGCGTGATTGGCGGCGCACGCCTCGGCGACGCAGGCAATTTCTTTCAACCGACCATTTTCCACGATCTCGACCCGCAAGCCGACGCCTACCGCGTAGAGCCGTTCGGTCCGCTGGCGCTGGTCGCGCCTTTCGACGAAGAGGAGGAGGCGTTGCGGCGCGCCAATGACATCAATGTCGGGCTTTCGTCCTTCGTCTTCACCGACAGCGCGAAACGGCAGCGCCGGATGATCGACGGACTGCAGACAGGACTGGTCGGCGTCAACACTTTCACCGTGAGCTTCCCCGAAACGCCCTTCGGCGGCATCAAGGACAGCGGTCATGGCCATGAAGGCGGCAGCGAGGGGCTGGAGCCCTATCTGGTCAGGAAATTCGTACATGTCGCCTGATCCATCGCAGCAAATCGCCGACGTCGCCGTCATTGGCGGCGGCATTGTCGGACTATCGGCGGCGCTCGAGCTGCAGTCGCGCGGCAAGACCGTGATCATCATCGATCCCGACGACGAACGGCGCCGGGCCTCCTATGGCAACGCCGGGGTCCTTAGCCGCGGCTCTATCCTGCCGGTAGCCGGGCCAGGCATATGGAACAGTTTGTGGCGTTACATGCGCAACGCCGATCCGGCGGTGCGGCTGCGCTATACTTCGCTGCCGGCGCTGTCGTCCTGGCTGTCGAGGTTTTTGCGCGCCGCGAACGAGCGCAGTTTGCGCCGCAGCGCCGCCGCCCTGAATCCGCTGGTGCAGGCTGCCTTCGACCGCCACGTCGCCCTGGGTGAGATCGCCGGCACTATCCCGCTCATTCACCGCGATGGCTGGCTGAGGCTTTACCGGACGGACAGCAGCCTCGCCGGCATTGCGCTGGAGCGTGAACTGCTCGCGCAGCACAGTGTCGAAACGAAGCTGCTGAGCGGCAATGCTATTTACGAGCTCGAACCGTTCCTTGCCCGTCGCTATGCCCATGGGCTGCTTTTTACCCAGACTGCATCCATCCAGACGCCGGGCGAAGTCGTCCGGCGTTTCGCGCACGCTTTCCTGGCGCGCGGCGGGGCCTTTTTAAAAGGCAGTGCCGTCGACCTGCGCCAGACCGCGACAGGCGTGGAGCTTCGCGCCGGCGATCGGACCGTCAGGGCCAGCCATGCCGTCGTCAGTGCCGGCGCCTGGAGCAGCGGCCTGCTGTGCGATCTCGGCTATCGCATACCGATGGCCGCCGAACGTGGGTACCATGCGCATTATCGTCTGGAACAGGGGGCAAGTCTCGGCCGGGCCATCAATGACACGAGCGCTGGTTTCGTCATCGCGCCGATGAATGGCGAGGTGCGCGTGTTGACCGGTGTTGAACTCTGCCGCCCCGACGATCCGCCGCGGCCACGCCAGCTTGACCTTGCCGTGTCTGAGGCCGCCAGAACCCTGCCGCTCGGGCAGGCCAGCGGACCCATATGGTCCGGGAACCGGCCATCGACCCCAGACAGCTTGCCCGTGATCGGTATGGCGCCCCGCCACGACCGCATCGCCCTGGCTTTCGGCCACGGGCACATCGGCTTCTCCACCGGGCCGGTGACAGGCGAGATCGTGGCGCGGCTCATCTGCCGGGAACAACAGACCATTCCGATAGCGGCCTTCGACGCCGCCCGTTTCTCCTGACCGTCGCAAAACAGTGAGTCGAATATGAGCCGAACCGGAGAGCTGCTCTATCTGTCGCGGGACGACGTGCTTGCCTGCTCGATCGGACCATCCGACCTTCTGAGCGCCGTGAGCGAGGCCTTCAAGGCAAAGGCGACACGGGACGCTCGCACCGCCAAGCCGATGTCGTTCGAGGCCAATGGTGGCTATTTCGACGGCAAGGGCGGATATCTCGACGGTTTCTCGGCGTTGAAATGGTACGGCTATTTTTCCGGAAACGCCGAACGCGGCCTGCGCGATTTCTGGCCGATGATCATCGTGAGCGAGGCACAGACAGGATTGCCTGTAGCATTCATCGACGGGACCTGGATCTCGGAAGTGCGCACCGCGGCAATTTCGGCGGCCGGCGCCACCCGGCTTGCCGCCTCGAACTCACACTCCATTGCCTTCATCGCCTGTGGACAGCAGGCTCGAAGCCATCTCCAGGCCTTCGGTTCGGCATTTCCGCTCAAGCGCGTGGTGGCCTATGGGCGGCGTGCTGAAACGGCCGAGACCTTCGCTGAGGAAGCCCGCGCCATGGGATATGAGGCCGAGGTGGCGACAACGCCAAGGCTTGCCGTAGAGGATGCCGACATCGTCATCACCAGCGTCCCGCACAAGACGTTGAAGGACGGGTTTCTCGACGTCTCCTGGCTGAAGCCTGATGTATTCGTGTCGATGGTTGATCTCGGCTACAGTTGGCTGCGCAGTTCCTTCGGCGGCATCGATCTGCTTGCCACCGACGATCGCGAGCAGGTGCCGCCGGGACGGGGATACAACACCGACCGGGTGTTGACGGCCGATCTCTCCGACCTGCTTGCCGAACCCGCGCCCGGCCAGGAGCGGCGCGGTCGCAGAGCCCTGGTCTTTGCAGGATCCGGTCTTGCCGACGTTGCCGTCGCCCGCCTGGTGGTCGACACCGCGAAAGACAAGGGAATGGGCCGCCTGCTGCCGCTCTGACACGGCGGCCTCCGAAACGTTCAAACCCTGATCGTCACCGACAAGGCGCGGGCCGGTTTGGCCGTCGGGCTGGTGAAGGCATGTCCTATCCTGGCATCGAAGCAGATGCTGTCGCCCTTGCCGATCTCCAGCGGCGCGGCCGAGCCTTCCCTGTGGAATAGCGTGGTCCCTTCCAGGACATAGACGAAGTTCTCGTCATCGTGCCGGTCCCACTGTTCGAATTGGGAAATGTCCGTCGCCTCGATCGTGAACTCGGTGACGATCAGCTGCGAGTTCGGGTAGAGCGCGGCATCCAGGAAGCGAAGCAGGTAAAGCGATGTGGAGTGCATCGACCCTTCGTTGGCGCGGGTGAGCTTTACGTCATCCGACTTTTCGCCGACGCGCCCCTCCATCAGCTGCATCATGCCGATGCCGAAACCCTGGGCCAGCTTATTGAGAGCGTTGTAGGTCGGCGACATTTGCTGCCGCTCGATCTTGGACAAGGCGGCGCGCGACAAGCCTGTGTGTTCGCTGGCGACATTGAGCGTCCATCCGCGTTCGTCGCGCAACGCCCTTATGCGCTTGGCGAGAAGCATGGAAGGCTTCGCGGGGGCATTCATCTCGGTCTCGACTGAGCGGGCTGGTGGCATCAGGCCTCGGCTGGAGCAAATGAAAGGTGGCGACAATTTAGCGGCAGTCTGACGAATCGTCACGCCCTCTCGGACACAACGTCGGCGTACCTGTTGACGTTTCTCCTATCGTGGAATATGATCACTCTATAGATAATAAGGGGAAAATCTCCAGCATCTATACGGAAATATTCGGGTCAGTTCCAGTGAATCGCGAGATTTTCTCTGGAATAGACGATAATTTTCCGCCTGATTCAGGAGAAATCGGCGCGTAATCATGCTGTTTCAAGAGTAATGTCTTGAGATGGTACTGCATGCTCGCGCCATAACAATGGAGGTGTGTCGGAATGACTTTAGCAGGACAAATCTTTAGAAGCGCCCTAGCGGGCGCTACGGCCTATCTGGCGTTTTCCGTCGCGGCTTCCGCCGACGCCGAAGAAGTGAGAATCGCACCCGGAGCGCCGATCGTGATCGGCGGCTATTGGGTGCTCTCGGGTGGTGATGCCGCGCTCGGCAATGATCAGAAGCGCGGCGTGGAACTGGCGATCAAGGATCTGAACGGCACCATCCTCAACCATCCGGTCCGCCTGTTGGCCGAGGACAGCCAGTGCAGCGCCGAAGGCGGCCAGACGGCGGCGACCAAGCTTGCCTCCAACCCGGCCGTGGTCGGTGTGATCGGCCCGTCCTGTTCAAGCGAAGCAACGGCAGCGGCGCCGATCCTGTGGAATGCCGGCCTGGTGAGCATCGGCACCTCCGCGACCGCGCCGTCGCTCACCGCTCCCGACCGCAAGGCCGACTATACCGGCTTCCTGCGCACCGTGTTCAGCGATGCCGATCAGGGGCCTGCCGACGCGAAATGGATTCACGATGAGTTGAAGGCCAAGACCGTCGTGACCATCCATGACGGTAGCCCCTATACCCAGCAGCTTACGGCCGAGATGGCCAAGACCTTCACCGGTCTCGGCGGCAAGGTCGCTTCCCAGGAAGCGGTGGCGCCGACTGACGTCGACATGCGGCCGCTTCTGGCGCGTATCGCCACCGAGAAGCCGGACGCCATTTACGTGCCGATCTTCGTGCCGGCCACGGCCCAGATCCTCAAGCAGGCCAAGCAGACGCCCGGGCTGGAAAATGTCGCGTTCATCGGCGGCGGCGGCACGATGTCTCCCGACATCATCGACGCAGCCGGCGATGCTGTCGTCGGCTTCTACGGTGCGTTTCCCGATGTCACTCCCGAGGCCCAGGGCAAGGACTATCCCAAGCTCCTGAAGAGCTATCAGGACGAATATGGCGAAGCCCCGACTTCCGGTTTCGTGGCCAATGCCTACGATGCCCTGACGTTGCTCAAGATGGCGCTGGAGAAGTCGGCCAAGACAGAGTCCGACGGCACCGTCGTCGTCGACAAGAAGGCGCTTCATGATGCGCTCTTCACCATCAAGTTCAGCGGCATGAGCGGCGAGATCTCGTGCACGAAGGACGGCCAGTGTTCGGCCTTCAAGCCGGGTATCTACCGGTATGAGAACGCCGATCGCTCGACCTTTGCCATCGGGACGAATCCGAAGAAGATCTACCCCTGAAATCGAATAATATCCGCTCATCGCGATACGCCGGCCAGCCCGCGTATCGCGACGAGGTGCGGTTGTATCGGACGTTGAATGAGCGACACCAGCCTTACCACGCTTCCGCCGGGAGCAAGCGCCCGCAAGCGCATCAACGGCATCGACGTCTTCATGTGGGCGCTGCGTTGCGCGGTGGCCGCCATCGCCATCTTCGGCGCCGTGGCAACGCTGTTGCAAGGGCGGTACTCACTCGCACAATGGTTCGACTTCGCTATGTTCGGGCTTACGCTCGGTAGCGTCTATGCCCTGATCGCGCTCGGCTACACGATGGTCTATGGCGTGCTCAGGATGATCAACTTCGCCCATGGCGACATCACCATGACGGGCGCGTTCGCCGGTTATTTCGTCGCCTCCGGCGTGTCGCGAAATGGACTGCTGGCCACTCATCCGGTCCTGGCCATAGTCGCGATCTTCGCTGTCGCAATGGCCACGTGCATAGCGGTGGCACTCGCCACCGAGCGGTTTGCCTACCGGCCATTCCGAAACAGCCCTGGCCAGGCGCCGCTGATATGCGCCATTGGCGTATCGTTCGTGCTGGAGCAGACGGTGCGCGGCATGTTCGGATCCGGCGTCAAATCCTATCCGCTCACCACCTGGCACGATGCCGTCATCAACGTGGCTGGATTGCGGGTGCCGGTCGTCAACCTTTTCGTCATGGGCTGCGCGATCTCGGCCATGGTCATCCTTTACCTGATCGTCCATCGCACCCGAATGGGGATGGCGATGCGCGCCGTCTCCGAGGACAAGGCCGCGGCCGCACTGATGGGCGTGGATGTCGACCGGGTCGTCGTCTTCGCCTTTGCGCTCGGCGGCGCCATGGCGGGAGTCGCCAGCGTCTGTTACGCGCTGATCTACCAGCAGGTGCATTTCTTCATGGGCTTCGCGCCGGGCATCAAGGCTTTCGGCGCAGCCGTTCTCGGCGGCATCGGCAGCATACCTGGCGCGATGATCGGCGGCATGTTCCTTGGCCTGATCGAAGCCGTCGGCCCGGCGCTGTTCCTTGACGGCCTTGGCATCACGGCGCCCTATCAGCTGCGCGACGCCATCGGGTTCCTTGTCCTCCTGATGGTGCTTATCTTCAGGCCGCAAGGCCTGTTTGGTGAAGCGATGGCGAAGAAGCGGGCATGAGCATGCGGCAGGACGATGGAAAGACGCCGAGCCTGCAATTGCGGCGCGGCCTGACGGCGGGTGCCGCGGCGGCCCTGATCGCGATCTATCTAAGCAGTGTCGGGCTTATCGCGATGATGAACGCCCGTCCGGTCATCGCCAATGCGCTTACGCTGGCACAGATGACGTTGCTCACGATCGTCTTCCTCGCCGGCGCGCTCAGTCAAAGGCCTTCGCCGCAGGATCGTACCCCGGCCTTCTGGACCGCACCGCTCGCCGGAGCGGTCGCGGGACTGCTGGTCGCGGGCTTTGCCGGCGTCATTTTGAGCGTCAATCTGCGTCCAGTCTTCATCGCGCTGGTGCCACCCCTGGCCAGGCTACTGACCTTCGGGCAAAGCGGCGTCGACGGCACCGCCATCTTGGTCGCGGGGTCGGCCCTCGTGGCGTCGGCGGGCGCGTTCTATCAGCGCCTGCCCGACAAGGTCCGGCGGTTATTGTTTCCGGCGGCTCTGTCGGTGCTGCTCTGCGGCATGTTCCAGGAATTCATCCAGGTCATCCTGCAAAGCAATGCCTTGTTCCGCTGGCTTGCCCCGTGGTTCTACGGATGGGACGGCCTGACCGCCACCGGCGCGCTGATTGTCTTCGCGGTCGCGCTGGCCGCCGCCGCGCTGCCGCTCGTCTACCGCAAGCCTGCCGGCGCCGGCGATGTTTCTTCATGGCGGCGGTTTGTACCCGCGTTGTTCATCCTGTTGCTGCTGCTTCTGGTTCCTATCGCTGGCGGTCCCTATATCGCGCAGGTCTTTCTGCTCATCGGCCTCTATGTCCTGATGGGCATGGGCCTCAATCTGGAACTCGGCCTCGCCGGCCTGCTCGATCTCGGCTTCGTCGCTTTCTTCGCGACCGGCGCCTACATCACCGCCATTCTCACCGCGGACAGCCCGCTGGCGCTTGCTCATTACACAGCAATTCCCAGCCTGTCTTTCTGGCTGGCGATGCCGATAGCGGTTCTGGGCGCGGTGCTGATGGGCATCCTGTTCGGCATCCCGGTGCTTGGGGTCAAGGGCGATTACCTTGCCGTCGCGACGCTTGGACTGGGCGAGATCGTCCGCATCGTCGTGCAGTCCGATGCCGCGGCGCCGCTTCTGGGCGGAGCCCAGGGCATATTGCAGATACCCAAGCCGCAGGTCGGCGGCTTCCAGTTCGGCAGCGCCGTGTCGTTGTTCTACCTGACGCTGGCCGCCGCTCTCTTCGCCGCCTATTGCGCCTGGCGGCTGGAGCGATCTCGACTCGGGCGCGCATGGATCGCGCTACGTGAAGATGAAGACGTCGCGCAGGCCATGGGCATCAATCTCGTGCAGAGCAAGTTGCTGGCATACGCCTTCGGCGCGGCCTTCGCGGGCCTGGCCGGTTCGATCTTCGCGGTGATGGTGAATTCCGTATTTCCCTCAAGCTTCCAGCTTCTGATGTCCATCAACGTTCTTGCCCTGATCGTCGTCGGCGGGTTGGGCAGTCTGTCGGGCGTCGTGCTGGGCGCGCTGGTGCTGATCGGCCTGCCGGAGGCACTGCGCGAATTCGGAGAATTCCGATATCTGTTCTATGGATTGGCCCTCATCCTGACGATGAGGCTGATGCCCGAGGGCTTGTTGCCGGCCAGCCGTCGCCGGCGCCGGCTCGTCTCACCCATCGCCGTCGGTGGGAGTACTCCGGTGGCACGGCCATGACGGGCAATGTCGTGTTGCGCGCGGTCGGCATGGGCAAGCGCTTTGGCGGTCTCGTCGCGATAAAAGCGCTCGACCTTGAGGTTCACGAGCGCGCTATCTGCAGCATCATCGGGCCGAATGGCGCTGGCAAGACGACCGCGTTCAACTGTCTGACGCAGTTGATATCGCCGAGTAACGGCCAAGTATACTTTTCAGGCACGCGCATCGACGGCATGTTGCCCGACATGGTCGTCGCTACAGGCATTTCCCGAACTTACCAGACCATCCGGCTGTTCCGAAACATGACCGCCCGGGAAAACGTGCTGGTGGGTATGCATCTGCATCTGAAGCACTCGAGTTGGTGGGGATCGCTGCTCAATCTCCGGTCAAACCGGGAAGCCGAACTTCAGGCCGCGCTCGAAGCCGATCGCCTGCTTGGCTTCGTCGGGCTGGCGGGCAAGGGCCACATGGTAGCGGACCATCTTTCTTATGGCGAACAGCGTCGGCTCGAGATCGCGCGCGCGCTTGCAACCCGGCCGCGGCTGCTCATGCTCGACGAACCCGTGGCCGGAATGAATCCGAGCGAGACAGCGGAAATGGCGGTTTTCATCCGCAGGCTGCGCGATGAGCTCGGCATCACGATCCTGCTGATCGAGCACCAGATCAAGATGGTGATGGAATTGTCCGACCAGGTCGTTGTCCTCGATCATGGCGTCAAGATCGCCGACGGCATTCCAGCCGAGGTCCAGCGCAATCCCGACGTCATCAAGGCCTATCTCGGATCAGGCGGAAGCCGTGGCGCCAAGCGCGTGGCGACCGGCATCCAACAGGCGGCGGTATCGCCCGCCAGGGAAAGCCAGTCATGATACTCGAGATCGAGAACATGTCGCTTGCCTATGGCAATATCGAAGCCGTCCGGGGCGTCTCTATCAAGATCGTCGACGGCGGCATCGTCGCGCTCGTCGGAGCCAATGGCGCCGGCAAGAGCTCCACGCTCAATGCCATCAGTGGGCTTTTGCCGATCAGCGCCGGCACGATCAGGATCGACGGGCAGTCGACGAAGGAACTCAAGCCGCACCAGATCACCCGCCGGGGCATTG
Organism: Mesorhizobium sp. B2-3-4; assembly: GCF_006442315.1. GTDB lineage: Bacteria > Pseudomonadota > Alphaproteobacteria > Rhizobiales > Rhizobiaceae > Mesorhizobium. The sequence continues at coordinate 14,447 of NZ_VFVY01000002.1, forward strand.
TCCAGGTGCCGGAAGGGCGGCGCATATTCGGGCGCCTGTCGGTCGAGGAAAATCTGCTGATGGGCGCGTTCTCCAGGAACGACCATCAGGCGATCGCCGAGGACCGCGACCGCATGTTCGAACTGTTCCCGAGGCTGAAGGAGCGGCGACGCCAGGTGGCGGGCACGCTCTCGGGCGGCGAACAGCAGATGGTGGCGACCGCTCGCGGTCTGATGGCACGGCCCAGGGTGCTGCTCATGGACGAGCCGTCGATGGGCCTCGCCCCGCTGGTGGTCGAGCAGGTGTTCGATACGATCCAGGCCATCAACGCGGCCGGCACCACCGTGTTGCTCGTGGAGCAGAACGCGTTGATGGCTCTCGAGATCGCCGACCATGCCTATGTCATGGAACATGGTGAGATCGTTCTCGAAGGGCCGGGGCCTGAGCTGGCCGGGGACGAGCGGGTTATCTCGATCTATCTGGGCTGAGCCAGTAGCCCTGCATGCATCGTTGCGTCGGCACGCCCAGGCCTATGCCTGGATTATGCTGTCGGCGATCTTCTCGCCTATCATCATCGTCGTCAGATTGATGTTGGCGCTCGGTATGGACGGCATGATCGAGGCATCCGCGATGCGCAGCCTCTCGACGCCGTAGACGCAGCCCTGCGGGTCGACGACGGCATAGGGGTCATCGGGCGCACCCATCTTGCAGGTGCCGCATGGATGCCAGTCGCCCTGGACGCCGGCGCGGATCCAGCCTTCCATGGTGGCCTCGTCGGCAAGCGTGCGCTCCAGTGGAAAGCGCTGGTCGACAGCCGCGCCCAGCACCATCCGGCGCGCCGGTCCGCCGAGATCGAGCAGGCTGGCGGCGATGTTCGTGACCAAGCGGTTCCAGGGCGTCGGCGCCGAGAGGTTGCGCAGCGACTCCGCGTAGATGCCTGGCCAGAAACCGTTGACGAAATTGCTCACCGGCGCGGAGGACAGAAACCCGGCGACCTGCCGGGCGGTCGACTTGAAACGTGCAAGGTCCCGTTCGTCGGAAAGGTAGTTGAACGCAACGAACGGTTCGGCTTCGGCCGAAGCCGCATTGAGGCGCACGATGCCTTTCGAATATGCCTTGTTGGGCCCGAAATTGACGGTCGCCAATCGCCGGCCGAGCCGTGTCGCGGCAAAGCGCCCCGAAACGGTCAGCTTCATATCGACAGCCGAACACCCCGGATGACCCGAGCTCCAGCGCATATGCATGAGGAAGCCGTTTCGTGCCTCGGGCGAGAGCTGGCCGTTATCGCGCAGATGCACGCCGAAGCCGATCAGCGGATGATCGAGCAGGTTCTCGCCGACGCCGCGGCGGTCGCACAGGACCGGAACGTTGACATCAGCAAGATGCTCGGCGCGGCCGATGCCGGCACGCATAAGCAGCGCGGGTGTGTGCAGGGCGCCGGCGGACAGGATGATTTCCCCCGCCTCGATGCGCTCTTGCTTGCCATTGGCGAGGATCGTGACGCCCGTTGCCCTGCGGCCGTCGAACGTCAGCGAGCGAACCATGCAGCCGGCGAGTATCTTCAGGTTGGGGCGACGGCGTGTCGATTCATCGAGATAGCCGGCAGCGGCCGAGACGCGGTGATTGTAGGCGTTGTTGCGGCCGAAGGGGAAGCAGGCGTCACCGGTCTGTTGATGGCTGTCGTCGAGATAGGGAATACCGACCTTTCCAACCGCGTCGCGAAAGGCGAGCGCAAAACGGCTCCAGTGCTCGGGGAAGGTTCGCCGGATCGGGATGCGTCCCTCCGTACCGCTCAGCGGAGTGGCGAAGTCGAGGTCGCGCTCGATGCGCTTGAACAGCGGCAGGCAATCCTTCCAAGACCAGCCAGCGGCGCCGAGTTCTTCCCACTCGTCATAGTCGGCGGCAAGGCCGCGAATGAGAACTTGTCCGTTTACGGACGAGCCGCCGCCCATCACGCGCGCCTGCTCGTAACGGCGCGGCTTCATGTCGGCCTTGATCTGCGCCTGCGAACTGTTTCCGACAGGACCGGTATAGGCTTCAAGGTCGGTCCAGTATCGGTAGGGCTGAAAATAGTCCGGCAGGAACGCATCCGAATAGATTGCATCGGGGACGGCTTCCGGCGGCGTGTCGGGACCGGCCTCGATGAGACAGACACTGCGGCGAGGGTCCGCCGACAGCCTGTTGGCAAGTACGCAACCGGCGGAACCGCCACCCACAATCACATGATCGAAAAGCATGTGATCTCATAATTCTACTATAGGAGAACGTCAATGCCGCGATTGCCGGATCGGTGATTTACGGCTGGAAGGATCCGATAGTGCTGTAAGCGTCCAGCACACACGCCCTGCCATTTATCGCTGTGGCGGCGTATAGCCGAAATTGGCCTCCATCATCATCGAAAACTCGACGAAGGAGGGCCTCCATAGTCCGTACCCCGCAACGCGATGCCTTGGACAAGATGGAGCCGTTTCGCGCAGGACATGTGCGATGCACCACCCGTGCGGAGGCACTCGGAGGCTGGTTCGGCCGTTTTGTCCAAGCGCTTGAACATGACCTCGATCGCTGCTTGCCGCGCGTTGCCCAGCAAGTGAATTCTGCTCAACTCGAGTGAGGTCAATGCGAGTTGCCTCCTTTGCTGACCCCGCGCGATACCGGATCGAGTGGCGTGGGGATGTGCAATGAACTCGATGAATTACCGCAAGCGCGGCAACGGCAGGAACAAGAACCGGCTGTCGCGCCTTCATGTCTTGAACCTGGCTCTTCTTGCGTCTGTCGCATCCGTTACAGTCGACCGTTCCCAAGCCGAGACAATCACCGTCTCGACAGCGCAGACCACGCCCATTGCCGCCGTGACCGACCCTACCGGAACGGTCAACATTGTGCAGTCCGGCTCCATAACCACACAGAGCGGCGGCAATGTCGCACCCTATATGTCGCCGGGACTCGGCGCCTGGACCGTCAACGTGGATGGTTCCATCAAGGTTCTCGATGCCAACAGCAGTGCCTACAGTGTCTGGCTGCGCGCGGGCGGCACAGTCAACGTCGGCGCTACCGGTAAGGTCGAGGGCGCCCAGGATGCCATTGTGATCGATGGCGGCCCGGCCGATGTCCAGAATGACGGATTGATTTCAGGAGGCTGGATAGGCGTTCACGTCCTCGCCGGCGGTACCGTCGAAAACCGCAACACCATCGTCGGCGGCGTTGTTTTCGCGACCTCGCCCACGGCCGGGCATTTCACCAACAAGGGCAGCGTTTCCGGCACGGGGGGCGGTTTCGGCGTCATCATGAACGGTGGCGGTTCACTCGACAATTCAGGCTCCGTCGCCTTCACCAATATCGGCCAGGGTTTCTGGAGCCACGGCGATACGACCTTCACCAATAGCGGCACCTACACCGCCAAGGGCGACAGCTCATTCGCCAGCCCGATCTACGCTGTGCTGCTGCAGAACGGTAACGCGGTTGCGACCAATACGGGAACCATAGAGGGACGCGATGTCGGCCTGTTTGTCTCGCAGGGCACCGCCGACGTCACCAATTCGGGCACCATCACCGCAACCAACGTTCATGCCGTTGTTTTGCAGACCACGGGCGCGGCGACGTTCAAGCAGACGGCCGGCGCGCTGAAGGGTGGCACGCACGGGCTTTCGGTGGTGACGGCAGGGGACACAACGGTCACCATCACCGGCGGCTCCATCACGGGAGGCCTGTCGAGCGCCAACGGCATCGGCGCGCGTTTTGGCGGCAGCGGCAAGACACAGATGAGCGTGGCCGATGCGTCGATAACAGGCGTGGCGGCGGCGATCCAGGGAGGAACGGGCCAGTTCGACCTGTCGTTGCTGCACGGCAGTACGATCAACGGCAATGTCAAGCTCGGCGCTGGCAATTCCAGCCTCAAGCTCGAAACCGGCGCGTCCATCCAGGGCAATGTCGACGGCGAAGCCGGCATCAACACCCTGCTGCTGACCGGAACGGGCAGCGGGAGCTTCTCTGGAAATTTCCTGAACTTCGCGTCCGGCAAGCTCGATGCGTCGGGCGGAAAATGGACTCTCGGCGGCAATGCTGATTTCGCGGGCGGGATCGAGCTGGTTGCTGGCGCAATGGCCGTCAATGGAAGTCTCACGGGCACGGTGACCGTCAGAACGGGCGCCACGCTTGGCGGCACAGGCTCACTGGGGGCCACCACCGTGGATAGCGGCGGTATTCATGCGCCGGGCAATTCCGTGGGTACGCAGACCATCGCCGGGAACTACGTCAATCATGGCACGCTGCAGATCGAGGCGACACCGACCTCTGCTGGTCAGGTCAAGGTCGAGGGCACGGTCGATATCACCGGTGCGACTCTCGACCTTCTTATGTCGCCCGCAAGCGCTGCGAGCTGGAACCTCTCTAACGGACCGTTCGTGATCATCGACAATGACAGCGCTGATGCCGTGATGGGCTCGTTCGCCATGGTTCACAAGAACCTTCTCTTTCTCGACGAGAAGCTCGACTATGCCGGCGGCGACGGCAACGACGTGACGCTCGAACTGGTTCGTAACGACATCGAATTTGCTCAGGTGGGCGATACGCCCAACCAGAAGGCCGTCGCCGTCGCCATCGACAGTCTCGCCTCCGGCAATCCGCTCTGGAACGCTATCGCGCTTCAAAGCGATGCCGGTGCCACGCGCGCAGCGTTGGATCAGCTGACCGGAGAAATACACGCCTCAGCCAAGACCGCGCTGATCGATGATGCACGGCTTCTGACCGATGCCGTGAACGAACGTCTGCGCGCAGCCTTCGACAACGACGCCGCAACAGCATCCCTGCCTGTGATGGCCTTCGGGGAGGGCGGACCCGAATTCGCGCCGGCGACGACCGATCGTTTCGCGGCATGGGGCACCGCTTTCGGATCCTGGGGCCGCGCGGATGGCGGGGGAGCCGCATCGCTGAATAGGTCGAACGGCGGTCTGGTCGCCGGGGTGGACGCACTGGCGCTTGAGAGCTGGCGGCTCGGTCTGGCGGCTGCTTACAGTCACACCAGTTTCGACGTCAGCGACCGTGCTTCGTCCGGCGACAGCCAGAACTACTCGCTCGACGTCTACGCCGGCACCCAATGGAACCGGCTGAGCCTGCGGACGGGAGCAGGCTACACCTGGAGCAAGGTCGAGACCTCTCGCTCGGTCGCCTTCCCGGGGTTCGCCGAAAGTCTGGAAGCGAAGTACGACGCCGGCCTGTTCCATGCCTTCGGCGAGGCTGCCTATCGCATCGATAGCGCTCCGGTGGCCTTTGAGCCGTTCGCCAACCTGTCCTATGTCAGTCTTCAGACCGAAGCCTATTCGGAAACCGGCGGTGCAAGCGCACTGCATGCCAACGGCGATACCTCAGCAGTTGCCTTCACAACGGTGGGGACGCGTGTGTCGACTGATCTCGGCCTCTCCGGTATCCCTGCCAGGGCAAGGGGCATGGTCGGCTGGCGTCATGCCTATGACGGTAGAACGCCGCTTTCCACCTTCGCTTTCACCGGCTCCGACTCATTCACAATTGAGGGCGTGCCAATCGCCAGGGATGCCGCTGTCCTCGAGGCTGCGATCGACGTCAGCCTGACCGGCAATGCCGTGCTAGGCGTGACCTATCGCGGCCAGCTGGCTTCGGATGCGCAGGACCACGCATTCAATGCCAGGCTTGGGGTGAAGTTCTAAAGGTCGCGCCGGTTTCCACCCTCATGATGCGCGGCGTTCCCTGGGAAACCCGGCACGCAGGTGCGCTTCGAAGGAGCGCGCCGCGGCAGCGGCGTTTCTTGAAGGCCCATAGAGGTTGATGGCGAAAGACGGCAGGCGCGGCACATCGCATTCCGCGTCCAATATCTCCAGATCATCCGGAACGAAGGCTTCAAGCCACACCGATACGGCAAGGTCGGCGCGCGTCGTCGCGGCGGTGGCCTCCATGCTGACATTCTCGAACACGGTGCGCCAATCGCGCGCAGCCTTGTCGAGCGCCTCGATGACTATCGGCCGGAACGCACAGCTTTCCGAAACCATCGAAACGGGCAACGGCTTCCTGCGATAGGCGCGTCCATGTCTTGCGCCGGCCCAGACAAGCCGCTCGACCCCGAGACAATTGGCGGCAGGGACCGACGACAATTCCTCGACAATGGCAAGATCGATCGCTCCGCCCTGCACGAGTTTCTTGAGATCCGTCGAGGAGCCGGAGACCAGCGACACTTCGACATGGGGATGTGCTTCAACAAAAGCCTTCAATATGGCCGAAAGCATGTTCCCGACCAGGTCGAGCGGCACGCCGACACGGATGCTGCCGGAAAGGCCGTTCACCGACATCTCTGCAAGAATCTCGTCGTTCAAGCTCAGCAGGCGAACCGCTTTGCCGCGCAACCGTTCGCCCGCGCGGGTCAATCGTATGCCCTTGCGGTCACGGATGAAGAGCGCGGTTCCCAGCGCCTCCTCCAGACGCTTGATCTGCTGGCTGACGGCGCTTTGCGTGAGATGCAGAGCGTTGCCGGCGGTCGTCATGCCCCCCCGCTCAGCCACCGAGACGAATGTTCTGACAAGGTTCAGATCAAGGACGTTGATCATCGGTTCTTTCATTATGGATTCTTATTGAAGGCATGCATAACATTCTTTTCCATACTGATGATAGCCCTGATATGTCAGCGTCGAATGGCTCGGTTACAGGCCGAAGACCATCGCCAGCGCCAGGAAACGGCTGCTCGATAGGCAGCATCTACAAGGAGATTTCAGATGGTTCGTGCGATCCAAGTCAACGCCGTGGGCGGCCCTGAAGTCCTGATGCAGCAAACGGTCGATGTCGGCGCTCCTGGACCCGGCGAAGTCAGGCTTCGCCATACCGCCATCGGCGTCAACTATATCGATGTTTATTATCGCACCGGGCTCTACGCCGCGCCGCTCCCGCTCATCCCCGGCATGGAAGCAGCAGGCGTCGTCGAAGCCATCGGGCAGGGCGTAAGTTCCGTGAGTGTCGGCGACCGGGTCAGCTACGCCGGCGCGCTCGGTGCCTATAGCGAGGCGCGGATCATCAACGCCGATCGCCTCATCCGCCTGCCGGGCAGCATACCGGACGATTTGGCGGCGGCGATCACGCTCAAGGGGCTGACGGCCCAGATGCTTCTCCGTCAGGTCTACAAGGTAGGGCGCGGCGACACGATCCTCATCCATGCCGCCGCCGGAGGACTGGGCCTGCTGATGACGCAGTGGGCCAAGGCGCTGGGCGCGGTTGTCATCGGAACCGTGTCCAGCGATGAGAAAGCGGCGGTCGCCAAGGCACATGGCTGCGATCATCCCATCGTCTACACACGCGAGAATTTCGTCACCCGCGTGCAGGAGATCACCGACGGTAAAAAGCTGCCTGTCGTCTACGATTCCGTCGGCAAGGATACGTTCCTCGGATCGCTCGACTGTCTGCGTCCACACGGACTGATGGTCGTGTGCGGGGCTTCGTCCGGTCCCGTGCCGCCGGTGGAGGTCTCGCAGCTCGCACAGAGAGGCTCGCTGTTCCTGACGCGTTCCGTGGTCTTCCACTACACTGCGGGACGCGCCGATCTCGAGGCTGCCGCCGCCGATCTCTTCGACGCGGTCGCAACCGGCAAGCTGCGTGTTTCCAAACCTCATAGCTATGATCTTGCAAAGGCCGAAAGCGCGCACCGCGACCTCGAAGGCCGCAGGACCACCGGCGCAACGATCCTTACCGTCTGAACAGGAGATCAACGATGACCCGACAGGCAATCACGTCGAGCAGGCTGGCCCCGGTTGCAGGGCCGTTTTCCCCAGGCATGCAGTCGGCTTCCGCCCTTTATCTCAGCGGCCAGGTGGCCCAGGACCCAGCGTCAGGTAGGTTGATCGAAGGCGACGTCAGGGCGCAGACCGAGCAGATTTTCGTCAACCTCAAGGTCGTGCTCGAAGCAGGGGGCAGGACATTGGCGGATGTCGTCAGGGTCGGCGTCTACCTGACCGACATCGCCGATTTCGCGGCGATGAATGAAGTCTATGCGCGGCATTTCTCGGCGCCCTTCCCGGCAAGGACCTGTATCGGCGTGGCGGCTCTGCCGCTTGGCGCTCGCGTGGAAATCGACCTTATCGCGAACTGAGGGTCTCGTGTTGCAATCATATCATTTCGTCATCGCGAACGTGTTCGCGCAAACGCATTTCGGTGGAAACCAGCTTGCGGTCTTCACCGACGCCGCCGGTCTTTCGGATGAAACGATGCAGGCGATTGCCAGGCAGATGAATTTCTCGGAAACCACATTCGTTCTGCCGCCCCGCGACATGGCAAACGCGGCGAACGTCCGCATCTTCACACCGGCGTCGGAATTGCCTTTCGCGGGCCATCCTACTGTCGGGACAGCGGCTGTTTTGGGTTATCGCGGCCTCGGGTCGGGCCGGATTGTTCTCGAGGAGGGGATCGGCAATATCGAAGTCGATGTGATGTTGCGCCAGGAAAGCATCGTAGCTCGCTTTACAGTCCGGCGCGAGATCGAAATCCCTGCGATCGTGCCGTCCTTCGACCTTGTGGCGAGCTTGCTGACATTGAACGAAGCGGATGTCGTGTCAGCCTGGTTCGCCAGTGGCGGCGTGCCATTTCTAGTCGCGCATCTCGCCAGCCGCGAGACCGTCGATCACGCGATGCTCGACCGTACCGTCTGGGCAGCACGCCAGGCCGATCTCTGGTCGCCGCATGTGCTGATTTTTTCAGGCGAGGTAGGTTCGGAGCCTCTCTATGCGCGCATGTTCGCGCCGGCGCTCGGCGTCGATGAGGACCCGGCCACGGGCGCAGCGGCTGTCACGCTGGTCGGCTCGCTGGCCAAGCGTGCGCGCAAACAGACTTTGTCCATCACGATAGATCAGGGCGTGAAGATGGGGCGGCCCAGCGTCATCGAGGCATCGGCCGACATGCGAGACGGACTGATCGCGAGCATAGAGGTCGGCGGCTCGACAGTCATACTGGGTGAGGGCACCCTGCGCGTGCCGTCCTCCGCTTGAGCGGTTTTATGCGAGTTGCTTGCTCATATAGAGCGTGATGCCATTCATGAACGGTTCGCGCCTGTCGGTGACATAGCCAAGTTTCTCGTACAGAACGACATTTGTTGCGAAAGATTCGTTGGTGAGAAGGCGCATCTCGCGCAGCCCTGCCGCCAAGGCCTTCTCTTCCGCGTGGCGCAGCAATGCCCCGCCGATGCCGCGTCCCTGATATTGCGGCTCCACCGCGACGTTCTCGATCCAGAGATGGTCGCCGTGCGCGATAGTTTCGATCAACCCGGCAAGATTGTCGCCAAGATATGCAAGCGTGAAGTCGTTGTCGTTCAGCGCCTTATGGTAGTCGACCGTCATCGGCCGAGGCTCCCTGCCGATGACGGGAATCCACCGGGCATAGGCCGCCCTGACCATCTCGGCAATTGCTTCGGCATCGCCCTGTCGCGCCGGCAAAAACACGATGGCCGGAGCCGTTTCCGAAGATGATGTTGTCGCCATTCCTCGCTCCAAATTGCCCGCCATGCCGGCTTCGAACGGCATTGGCGGATCGAACATCTCGGGGAATACAACAAGGCCACAGAGGCGCTCATCAAGTCAGTTCTGCTCCGCTTGGCTGAAAAGTGTTCATGCGCAGGTGATTGCCGGCGCTGTCGCGGAAACGCCGGCGGCAATAGGATGGACAGACTCGACATCACGGCAATGAGCGTCCTTGCCAAGGGCTCGCCGTTGGCGTCGGTGCTGTGAGGCCAAAGGGCAATGCATGGGCGCACGATCAAGACATGAGACGGGATGGCGTCGGGCGAAGCCGCGATTTCCATCGGCGCTGATTTTCTGGAGCGTCCTTGCCATGGCACTCGACATCGGCGTTGCCCGGCTTACTTACGGAGCTGTTCTGCCGGGATTGTCGCGAGACCTTCACCTCAGCTTCACGAGCGCCGGCGTGTTGAGCGCTGTCAATCTTGCAGGGTATCTGATCGGCACGCTGATGGCACCACGGCTCGGTACCGTCTTAGGTATGCCGCGTCTGGCCTTTGCCGGCCATCTCGTCGTTGCCGTGGGCGCGGCCTTGACGGGCCTCGCCATCGAACCGATCGGGCTGGGGGTCGGCCGGGTTTTAATGGGCCTTGGCGCGGGCGTCGGCCTTGTCGCGCTTTTCGTGATGGTCTTCGCCGCGACAGCCTCTCACGCGCGCCCGCTGGTGAGCACCGTGATCTGGTCGGGCATCGGCCTCGCGCTGGTCCTGACCGGCATCCTTCTGCCGCATGCGCTGGGCGTCGGCGAGTGGCGCTATGCGTTTCTGCTGGCGGCGGCAGTCGGAGTCGCTATCTCGGCCGGCTTGTGGCGCGCAGCTGGTAGCGGCGGCACGGTAAGCTCGCAAAGCAATGTCGTCGCCGGCGATGTTGTCGCTGGGGGCGGCACGTTGCGCTGGGCCCCCCTTTTTGCGGCCTATTTCATGTTCGGCGTCGCCTATATCGCCTATTCGACCTTCGCCGGCGCGCGGCTGGCGTCGAGCGGCGCCCCGATTGCGATCATCGCCATGAGCTGGGTGGTGCTGGGTGCCGCCACGATAGCGGGCTGCGCTCTGACCGCCCTGGTGCTTTCCTCAATTGTCATCCGCAAGCTGGCGCTGGGGGGAGCCCTCTTGTGCGGCGCCGTCGGCGCCTTGCTGGTCGGCTTTCAGGGGACCTTCTATCCGCTGCTTGCCTCTGTCTTCGTCGGGCTAGGCCTGGCGTCGACGCCTGCCATCGTCACCGCCTATGTCAGGCAAAGGACTGACGACGCCGCTTATGCGAGGCTTTTCAGCCTGGCCACGGCTTCGCTCGGTGTTGGCCAACTCCTAGGGCCGGTGCTTGGCGGCGTCCTGGCAGACCGATACGGCTCAAGCGCGATCACCATTTTTGCAGCAACGTGTTACGCTGTTGGGACCGTCTTTGCACTGGTCGATGCGGCAACAGATCGGCGTGCGGTTCGTTCATGAACACGCCGGCCCGCCGATCAGACCTTTGCGATGCCTGACAAAACCTCGATGCATTGGCCAGTAACGCGTGACCGGAAGCCATCGATGGCTTTTCGGGCTTCCGCCTTCAGCACGCTCGGCCGTCCCATTTCGACGCCCTGACGGACATTGAGCGAAATAACATCCTGTCCGATCCGCGACAGGACCAGCGCGGCCATGGCCGCGTTGGCGCTGCCAGTCGCCGGATCTTCCCAGGTGCCGCTGATCGGCGCGAACATGCGGGCCTGGACCGTGTTGCCTTCCCGGCAATAGAGGAAAACCGAAAAGCGCGTGCCCGTTTGCGGATGCGCCGCGGCCGCGCGGCGAAATGCCGACAGGTCGGGAACGGCGCCGGCAAGAGCCTGGCGCCTGATTTCGACGATGATGAAATCGACACCGACGGAAGCCGCGATGGGATGGTGTGTCGACAGGACTACATCGTCGGCAGCTACGCCGATGGCGTCGGCGACCAATTGAACGTCGATCTCGGATCCCGTGCTCAATGGTTGGGGCGCATCGAGAATGGCGCGTCTTATGGTGCCGTCGTCGCCACGCTCGAGCCGCACTTCGACAAGCCCCGCCAATTGCTCGAGGTGCAGGACGTCGCTGGCATGCCTGGCTCCGACGACGAAGGCGGTACCGATGGTCGGATGTCCTGCGAAAGGCATCTCGGCCGTCCGGTTGAAGATGCGCACCCGGGCGGTGTTGGCGGGATCGTCGGGCGGCAGGACGAACGTCGTCTCGCTGAGATTGAATTCTGCAGCGAGCATCTGCATCTGGTCGGTCGATAGGCCCGAGGCTTCCGGAAACACCGCAAGCTGGTTGCCGCCGAAGCGACGATCGGTGAAAACGTCGAGCGTGACGAATTTGTATTCTGGCAAGGCGGTGCTCCGTCCGTTTATGCTCTCTGGTCTTGTCCGACGGTTTGTCCGGTCAGCCTGTCTTTGAGAAAGGTGAGGATTTCGTCGCGCGCAAAGATTGTAGGCTGACCTGCCTCGTCGATGAGGTGGACGGTGACGACGCTGTGAGGCGATTGGACATGCTTTTCGAAGAACGGAGGCACGTCCGGGTTTGCGGCGCTGGAAGGCAGCACGCGTTCCAGGAAGCGGTCGCCCAGCGCCCGGCGGTACGCGTTGAAGCGCTCGGCGCGACAGAAGTGATCGCCCTCGAAACGATAGGCCAGGACATCGAGGCCTTCGTTGTCGAGACGCCGGCGGACGGTTGATATCTCCTCGGGCGAGATCTCGATGCCTGCTGGATTGTCGAGCGGCAGGGAAGGCTGACACAGTACCGGCGCTATGGTCGCGCCGTCGAGCATCATGCTGAGTGCGAAATTGCCGGTGAAGCACATGCCGACGGCCCCGACGCCGGGTCCGCCGCATTCTTCAAGCGCTATTCTCGCCAACGCCCGCAGCCAGACGGTGACAGGGCTTGCCACACCGCCGCCAAGTGCTCTGAATTCCGCGCTCACGCAGGCTCGCCGAAAAACAGCGGCTCCCTCGTCGGCGCTGGCGATCGCGCCGTCGCGGCCGAACAGGGAAGGCATATAGACGGTAAAGCCGGCGTCGCGCACCCATCGCGCAAACCGCGCAACGTGAGGACTTATGCCCGGCATCTCCGCCATGACGATCACGGCAGGACCCGCGCCGCCGAGATAGACTGCCTTCGTCTGGCCGAGCGCCTCGATTTCCCGGCGTTCGAAATCCGCCAGGGGATCGTCAACCCTCACATCTGTATTGCTCATGCGCCGTCACGGTCTTTCAAAGCGACGCCCCTTTAAGGTGCGTCGCCACAGGAAACGAAGGTGCAGACTGGCCGCGCCAAACTGCCGTGAGCAACTGAAAACATTTCATGCGCCGACGAGGCCGCCTCGCCGTTGGCGAACGCTCGGCCGGCAAATAGCCTTGTCGCGGGATGAGGATTTTTCGTTCGCTCCAAGCCACCGCCAACGGTACAGGCCGCCGCTCAACCCCCGTGCGAGGAGATGCAAAACATGGCAACGAGACTGTCAGCGGCCGGGAAGGCTGAACTTCATGCCTCGGGCGTCGAACGGCAGCCGATCTTCGCGCGCATCTGGCGCGGGTCCACGAGGCCCGCGGATTTAGAGGAGTACACGCGTTATCTCTACGAATTCGGCGTACTGAAGATCGAACGCATGCAAGGCTGCCTTGGCGTTCAAATGTTTCGCAGGCTCACCGAAGACGCAGGCGAATTCACCGTTACGTCATTCTGGCCGACACTCGATTCCATTCGCGTCTGGTCAGGTGACGATCTCACCCGGACCCGGCATCTGGAGAAGGATCCGGATTTTCTCCTGGAACTGCCGGAGCGGGTCACGCTTGTCGAGGTCTGTTCCAACGACTGGGTGATCCAGGCATAGAACCGCATCGACAAGCGAGTTAGTCGGCGTCCATATCCGCCATTGCCTTGGCGACGTCCCTGCCGTGCGTTACCGGGATGACCTTGAAATCGATCAAGTCGGCCCAGGCAGCCACCCAGCGCTGAAACAGGCTGACGTCATTGCACTCCATCACCTGAAAGCATTGCGTGAGATCGGCGCTTACCCAACTCTCGACGAAAGCAAGACCATCGGGGCATTGCCTGCCCTTTTCGCGGAAGCGCCGATAGACGGACGCCGCGTCCCCATTGGGGAAATTTTCGACGATCATGAACATCATGGCGTGGCTCCCTTCGCGATTTCTTTTGAGATGGCCTGAAAGGAGACAAGACTCCGGCAACGGTCCGCCTGCGAGCAAGTGAAACCTCCTCACCTCTGAGTGGGTGGCTTTTATCCGGCGGAGCCGCGCTTGGGCGATGTTCCGAAGCTTTCGCGGTAGCGCCGTGCGAAATGCGACCGCGAAGTGTAACCTGCTGCCTCCGCGGCGGCACAGCTTGGTGCTCCCGACAGAAGGGCGTCGCGACCCGCCTGGAGACGCTCCTGGCGCAGGATGTGGCGGAATGAGCACCCTTCGTTTGCGAGGCGCCGGCGCAGTGTGGATGCACCCAGTGCCATCGAGGCGGCGATACGCGCGACGGACCATTCACCCGCCGGATCGGATCGCACGAGCCAGGCGACACGTTCGGCCAGGCTGGTCTCAAAAAGCGGCCGCGCGGCGGTGCAGGGGCGCAAAATGGTCAGGACCTCGCTCAATCGCAGTGCCTTGACGCGCTCGCCCGTATCGCTGTCGGCAATCGCGGTCGCCGCATGCACGAGAGCGTCGACAAGGTCCATGCTCAAGGGCGCCTGGAAGCGTCTGCCAGCGTCCGCACCGGTCTCGAAAGGGGCAGCGCCGTCGGGTGCGATGCCTCGCGGCAGGGACGCGACCTCGAGGAGCAGCGACTCGTAGGGCGAAGAAAGGCTCGCCGGCACATTGACCACGTCCATCGGGACCTTACTCGGCAGGATGAAGACGGTGCCGGGCTCGAACGTATATGCGACATCCCCGAGCCAGACCTCTTTCTGGCCGCGCAACATGATGCCGAGGATGGGGGAGGGAAGCTCTACCGATTTCAGCCGTTCGCGATCGATCGAGCAGTAAGAAAACAACTGATTGCCGTGGAAGAAACGTCCATTCGTGCCAGCGGGCGCCATCAGGTGGCGCAGCCGCGTGACAAGGGCGGATTTGAGTTCGGTTTCAGCGTCGTTTTTGAAATGCATCGTCATGCCGAAGATATAGCGCATCGGGAAACGCTGCTGAACCGGCGAGGCGAGCGTTTCGGGTCCAAAATCGATCGAAGCCGGGCCTTGACGCCGTGCGCGCCAGGACATGCTCGCGCCTCCAACAGATGGAGATGTAAAATGAAATCGCTGACCATGCCGATCATGGCATTCGCTCTGACCGCGTCCAGCGCCAGTGCGGCGGAACTGGAACTGTGGCGCCTCGACTGCGGCAAGATCGAAGTCAGGAACCTTGCTCTGTTTTCCGATACCTATAACTACGACGGCCAGCAGCGGACCTTGACCGACAGTTGCTACGTGATCCGTCATGACAAAGCGTACATGTTGTGGGACACCGGGTTGCCCAAGGCCCTGCTGGGCGCCAAACCCGATCCCACAGCGGCTCTTGAGCCGAGCCTTTCCGCGGATATCGAAACGCAGCTCGCCGAGATCGGCCTCAAGGCCGGCGACATCACATTGGTCGGCATCAGCCACAACCACTTCGACCATGTCGGCCAGGCCGCCAGCTTTGCCAACGCAACGCTGATGATTGGGGCCGCGGACTTCGCACAGTTCAAGGCCGTGCCGCTGCCTTTCGCTGTCGACCCAGGCCTGATCAAGCCCTGGCTGACAGGAGGCGCCAAAGTCGATCAGATCACCGGTGACCGAGACGTCTTCGGCGATGGCAGCGTGACGATCCTTTCCACGCCGGGACATACGCCGGGCGAGACCAGCCTGCTGGTGCGGCTGAACAAAACCGGTCCCGTTCTGCTGTCGGGCGACGTGGTGCATTTCGAGGAGCAATTCGCCAATCGTGGAGTGCCGCCCTTCAACTTCGATCGCTCGCAGACGCTGGCATCGATGGATCGGCTGACCGGGATCGCCAAGCAGCTGAACGCCAAGCTGATCGTCCAACACGATGCCTCCGACGTCGCCCTGCTGCCGGCATTTCCGAAAAGCGCCGACTGAAGTGGGCGTGGGCGAGAGCGTCGCGCGAGCAATGAGGTGAGGGGCGCCGCACCGGCGCCCCTTCTTGGTTTGCATGGTGCTTTCAGGCTTTCCGGTTTTGGTCGGTGCGCGCCTCTATGGCCTTCACCACCGCGATCATATCGAGATCGCCATGGCCAAGCGCCAAGGTTTCCTCATAGAGGTCGCGGCAGACGTCGAGAACGGGCGAGGCGACACCGCCGCTTCGCGCAGCTTGCGAGATCAGCCGGCCATTCTTCAGCACGTCCGCAATGGTGGCGTGGGCGGAGAAGTCGCCCTGCACAAGCTTCGGCGCCTTCAGACGCGAAATGTCACTGGCCATCTGGCTCGCAGCCAGCACCTGTACCACCTGATCGAGGTCCAGACCGCCACGCTCAGCAAAATGCAATGACTCCATAAGGCCGGTGACAGTCGCCAGAAGCAGGATATTGACGGCGAGCTTCATCAGAAGTGCCTTTGGCACGGCGCCGCAAGTGATCGAACTCTTGCACATTGGCGCCAGACAAGCACGCGCGGCGGCGACCGCTGCCGGGTCGCCGGCAAGCATCGCCACAAGTTGTCCGGCCTCGGCGGGTTTGCGCGAGCCTGAAACGGGAGCCTCGACATAGGCGCCTCCCGCCGCGCGAATATCGCATTCCAGGGAAAGGGAGTAGTCGGGGGATGTCGTCCCCATGTGAACGATGACGCGACCGGTTACGCGGGTGGAAAATCGGCTCGAAGACCGGTCAAGTACGGCGTCGATGGCCTCTCCGTCGCTCAGCATCAGGATAATGACGTCACAGGAAGCGAAGAGGTCGTCGGAGCTGGCGGCAACCCGAGCGCCAGCCCGCTTGAGCGCCACGGTCTTGGCTGTCGACCTGTTCCAGACGGTGAGGGGACCGGCATTCGCCAAATTCATCGCCATTGCCGAGCCCATGTGGCCCAATCCGATGAAGCCCATGCGTGGCGCCTCGCTCATACCAGACCTCCTGCAGCATGTTGCTCGGCCAGGCGCGACGGACCATGTTCCGGCGCCGGGGTCGACGCGTACCTACACAGGCGGTCAGGGCAAACCAATGGACAAACATTTGAGGCCGATGAGCATCTTTCACTTGTCGTCGGCGCAGGATGAAGCCGAATCCAGAAGGATGGCCGGCGGCTGTATGTTGATCAAAATATCCTGGCTTTTGGGGATCTCGGCTTCGATCAGGGATGTACGCGGCGGCAAGACGCGGTGTCATGGGTGAGAAATCGCGTATAGTGGTGCCGGAAAACGCAGGTGGTCAGGGATAAATCGTGGAGTCATGGAAGCCTAAGATAGAAAAGGGGCCGGCGCCGCTATACGAGCGCATCGCCGACGCCATCCAGCATGACATTCACGCCGAGAGACTCGCGCCGGGAACGCGTCTGCCCGCTCATCGTGATTTGGCGCACGCGCTGTCAATCGGCACCGGTACTGTCACCAAGGCATATGGCGAGGCCGAACGCCGTGGTCTCTTGTCCTCCCAAGTCGGCCGAGGTTCGTTTGTCACCGCTGCGAAACACGAACCGGGCCAGACTGCGGCCGGTCCCGTCGATCTTGCCTATAATTTTCCTCCTGTCGGCCTGACATCGCGCTATCTGGCCGAGGCCATGGGTCGCCTGTGGCGCCGCCAGGACTTTGCCGCGACCAGCCGCTACACCGCGCCCGAAGGCCTGGACAGTGCCCGCGCAGCAGCACTGCGATGGATACGCGAACGACATGCGCTCGATGTCGCTTCCACCGCTCATCTGATCCAGACGAATGGTGGGCAGCACGGACTGTCGCTGGTTCTGCAGGCCCTGTGCAGAAGCGGCGATACGGTGCTTTGCGAGGCGGCGACATTCCACGGCCTGAAGCTGGTCGCGAGGGCAGGGAATTTGAAGCTCGAAGGGATCGCTCTGGATTCCGAGGGGCTGGTTCCGGAAGCGCTGGAAAAGGCCGCTGCTTCGACAGGCAGCAAGGTGCTCTATCTGGTTCCGACATTGCAGAATCCAACAGCATGCACCATGACGGCAGGCAGGCGCCGCGAGATCGCGGCGATCGCGCGGCGGCATCAGTTGTTCATCATCGAGGATGACGCCTACCGTGCCATTGCAGGCGCCGGCTCACCTGCCGCCTTGGCCGATCTGGCGCCCGAAAGAACATTCTATATCGCGTCTGTCTCGAAAAGCATTTCTCCAGGGCTCAGGCTGGCATTTGTTCTGGCGCCAGACCTCTTCTGGCGTGAGCGGATCTTGAACAACATCGTCGCGGCCGGCTATGCGCCGCCGGCCCAGAACGCGCTCATCTTCGCACAGTGGGTTGAGGATGGTATCGTTGACACGCTGCTTGGCCAGGTTCTCGCCGAAATGCAGTGGCGTACCGCGATGGCCCTTCGCATCCTGGGCAAAGCCGCGTCCGCACCTGGCGCCGATCAGACATTGCATCTCTGGCTGCCTCTCGGCTCGCTACAGTCTGAACGGGCCTATGGCCGTGCATTGCGCTCCGGCATACAGGTGACGCCTCCCGATGCGCCGCTGGTCGGGCAAGGCATCCATGGTCTCAGGGTATGCCTTGGCAGTGTCGCCGACCGCTCCGTGCTCCAACGCGCGCTCGAGGCTGTCTTGCGATCTCTTGGCGAAGAATTGCCGGGCAGCTCCGCCATCGTCTAAGGCGTTGCCCAAAATCCGATTGAGGACGAACTCGTCAGGCCTGCCCTTGCGCAACAAGCCTCAGGTTTCTCGACTGGCCAACCTGGATTCTTGTTTCCTGCAGGCGCGGCGGAGCTGATGTGGATTGCGTCTTCAGCTCTTGCAGGATCCAGTTCCGGAACGATTTGATTTCGGGTCGATCGAACGACTTGTGTGTTCCGACCAGCCAGTACCTCGTCTCGAGCGTAATCGCCGGGCCGGCCAATTCCCTGAGATCACCGGACTCGATGTAGCTGTCCATGACCGGCTTGCGCCCCATTGCTATGCCGAGCCCCTGGATCGCTGCCTCGGCGGCCAGCTGTATGGTGTCGACGTTGATCCTGCGCGATCCCGTCGCCGGTTGGAGGCCCTTGGCCCTGAACCATGCCATCCAGTCTTCGGAAGCAGCCGTGACATGGATCAGCGGAGCCCTTTCGATCAGCCGGATGTCGTCTGGCGCGCCATGTCTGTGGGCGAAATCCGCGGAGCAGACGGGTACGAAGGTTTCGGCAACAAGCTCGGTCCACGATTCCACCGGTCGCGATGACGTGGCCATGCGGATCGCCAGATCGAATCCGTCGGTCAGAAAATCGACATGCCGCCGCGCCGTGTCGATGGTGATGCTGATGTCGGGATAGCGCTCCGCAAATTTGGGCAACCGCGGCAGAAGCCAGCGATTTGCGAATGTCGGTGCCACGCTGACGGACAGGGTGCCTGTTGCCTTGCGCCGCCCAGGAAACACCTCGGTCGCGCCAGCCAGTATCGTCAGTGCGTGGTGCACTTCCCGCGCGTAAGCCTGTCCTGCCTGGGTCAAGGTCAGCCCGCGAGCGTCGCGCAGGAAAAGCTCCGCGCCAAGCCAATGCTCAAGGGTCCGCAATCCATGGCTGACCGCGCTGGGCGTTACGTGCACTTCCTCTGCCGCTTGTTTGAAACTGCCAAGTCGGGCCGCGGCTTCGAAAAGACGCAAGGTGTTCATGGGCGGTAGTCTGAAACCCATCCCATTCTCTCCTCAAACCATGTGCCGTTGATTTCAGCGTGCAATCTACTCACATCGGCATTGTACCTAAGTCAATGTCGATATTGTCTCTGATACAATTTTGAGGACGGGGTGAACGCCTTTCAGGACGGACAAGCAGGACTCGTTTGCGGCAGCGATGCTCAGCCTCGACATTTCGATGAATAGATCATTAGGGGAGGTTGGCGTGGCGATTGGCTCTGGACGAACGGCCACCGATGGCGCGCGCGGCCCGATGCGGCAATTCATCGAATTCGTCAGAGTTCTGATAAACAGGCGTCGCTTGGTTGAACTGCTGGAGATGAACGATCACGAGTTGCGCGACATCGGATTGACGCGCCAGGATGTGAAGCAGGTGTTACGGCTGCCCCTTTCCACGGATCCATCCGGGGCGCTCAACGAGATAGCCCAGCGTCGGATTGCAGGACCGGATATGGAGCGCAGTCGCGATCATCCATAGACCACTGCAAGAGGCAGGCCAGAAGCCCGACCACGATCATGGCAGCCCAGGCCAAGACGTAGGAGGCCGTGAGATCGTAGGACAGCCCGCCCAACCACGCCCCGGCGAAGCCGCCCACCTGATGGCTGAGGAAGGCAATTCCAAACAGGGTGTTGAAGTGTCGAAGGCCGAACATCCTTGCAATCAGGCCCGACACCAGAGGCACCACCCCTAGCCACAACAGCCCCATGACAGATGCGAATGCCAAGGTCGATATCGAGCTTGTCGGGCAGGCCACGAAGCCGGCAATCGCAAGGGTGCGCAAAAGATAGATCAAGACGAGAAGTTGTCTGGGGCTATGCCGCGCGCCCAGCCGACCCGTCACGTAGGAGCCGATCGCGTTTGATATTCCGATCACTCCCAGAGCCAGAGCGCTGACCTCGGCGGATATTCCGCATATGCCGAGATAGGTGGGCAGATGCACGGTAATGAACTGCAGTTGAAACCCGCAGGCAAAGAAGGCGAGCCCCAGGGATATGAAGCCAGGATGCCGCAATGCCTGGCCGACCGCGGCCCTTGTGGGTTGCGCCGCCGCCACGGAATTCTCTTCGCGAGCCGACACCGGCTTGCCGCCGATGAAGATCGAGATTGGGGCAAGCACAAGGGCAAGGCCGGCAAAGGCAAGCGCGGCCGACTGCCAGCCGGCCTGGTCGATCAACCGTTGACCGAAAGGCGCTATGACCAGGGTTGCAAGTGAACCAACCGCCGAGGCAATGCCTACGGCTTGAACGCGCCTTGTCGCCGGCACGCTGCGCGACACGGCGCCAAGCACGACCCCAAAGCCACATCCAGCAATACCGATGCCGCATAGAATGCCCGCACCGATGTCGAGGGCGGCCCCGTTGCCAGCCAGGCTCATCAACAGCAGGCCGAGTGCATAGACGATCGAGCAAACGATCAGCACGGGCCGGGGGCCGTAGCGGTCACCGGCCATGCCGATGAAGGGTTGGGTCAGGCCCCAGAC
Organism: Mesorhizobium sp. B2-3-4; assembly: GCF_006442315.1. GTDB lineage: Bacteria > Pseudomonadota > Alphaproteobacteria > Rhizobiales > Rhizobiaceae > Mesorhizobium. Next base: position 35,196 of record NZ_VFVY01000002.1, read on the forward strand.
CAGATTCTGCAACGCAAGCGCGAAGCCGAATGCGCTCGCCGAGACGCCGACATCGACGCGCATTGGTGCAAGGAAGAGACCGAGGCTCTGGCGCAATCCCATGCAGATCGACAGGATCGCACCGCCGACGATCATCAAGAGCAGCGGCGATGGCGATGCACGGTTCGGCATCTTGCCTGAGGGCGCGATTGAAGGGCTCAACACGGATCGATGCTCCAAGATAAAACCGGCTGGTCATTGATAAACCAGCCGGTGAAAATCGAAGCTTGAGAACGGCTCAACCCGAGGGAGGAGCGCTCATCTGAACGCGCCGCCGGTCAGGGCAACTGGTTGTAATTGTATTTGCCGTCCTCGCCCTTCTTCCAGCGGTAGACGACATAGTCGGGATTGGTGGTGTCGCCCTTTTCGTTGAAGCTGCGATCGCCGAGCACGGTTTTGAAAATGCCATGCTTCTTGATTTCCTCGGCGACGGTCGCCGGGTCGAGGCTGTTGGCGGCTTTGGCGGCTTCGGCGATCACCTGGACGGAAGCGTAGGAGTAGAGCGTATAGGCCTCCGGCTCGAAGCCGGCCTTGCGGAACGTCTCGACTGCGCCCTTGGCGGCCTCGCGATTGCGGGGATCCGGCGGAAACGTGAAGGTAAAGCCGTCGATGGCGTCTCCGGCGATCGACGAGATCTCCGTCGACACCGTTCCGTCGTCGGACATCATGGTCGCCTTGAGACCTTGATCGGCCAACTGGCGAAGGATAAGGCCGGCCTCGGTGTGCAAGCCACCATAATAGACAACCGTGACACCCGCGTCCTTCATCTTGGCGATAAGAACGGAAAAGTCTACGTCGCCGGGATTGATACCTTCGTACATGACCTCATGCACACCGGCTCCATTCAACGCCTTTTTCGTTTCGTCGGCGACGCCCTGTCCGTAAGGTGTCTTGTCGTGGACGACGGCAATCTTGGCGTCCTTGAAATGCTCTGTCAGATAGGCGCCCGCGACGATGCCTTGCTGGTCGTCGCGACCGCACATGCGAAACGTGTTCCACAGGCCGCGCTCGGTGTAGCGCGGGTTCGTCGAGGCGGGGCTGATTTCGAGCACGCCATTTTCGGCAAGCACTTCCGAGACCGGGATGGAGACGCCGGAGTTGTAGTGACCGACGACAAACTTAACGCCGTCGGCGATGAATTTGTTGGCGACCGAAATCCCTTGTTTCGGGTCGGAAACATCGTCGCCGACGGCGATCTTCAGCTTTTCGCCATTGACGCCACCCGCGGCATTGATGTCATCCACCGCTTGCTGCGCGCCGCGTAGAATCTGGGCGCCGAACGCGGCGTTCGGACCTGTGATCGGGGCGCCGACACCGATAATGACATCGGCGTGCGCGCCGGCGGTAAATGCGGCAAGGGCCGCAACGGCCATGGCCGGGACAAGTCGTTTTCTCATTCCTGTGTGCTCCACTCGTTGGACGGTGAGAATGGTTGTCGCTCCCGCGGCACTCACCCCTCGCCGCGGGTATTCGATGAACCGGCAGGCGTCGAAGCGCTCGCCGGATGTCGACCGCGGGACGGTCAGACTTTCTCGACGTCGGCCCGACCCAGCAGGCCGGAGGGAAGGAAGATCAGCACCACGATGAGAATCGAGAAGGCCGCTACATCCTTGTAGTCGACCGAGAAATAGGCTGACCAAAGGGCCTCGATGAGACCAATCAGCAGTCCGCCGAGGACCGCGCCTTGTATGGAGCCGATGCCGCCAAGCACGGCGGCGGTGAAGGCCTTGACGCCCGGGATGAAGCCACTCGAGAATGAGATGACGCCGTAGTACATGATGAACATCGTACCGGCGACCGCTGCCAAGGCCGCACCCATGATGAAGGTCAAGGAGATAGTGCGGTCTACGTCGATGCCGAGCATTGCCGCCATCTTGGGGTCCTGCTCGCAGGCACGTTGGGCGCGGCCCAGCGTTGTCTTGTTGACGAGAAACCAGAAGAGAGCCAGCAACGCCGACGTCACCGCCAGGATCACGACTTGCTTGAGTGTCAACACCACGCCGCCGAACTCATAGGTCTGCGAGATCATCGGGGGGATCGGCTTGTTGCGCGGGCCCTGGAGGACCTGCACGAGGTTCGACAGCACGATCGAGATGCCGATTGCCGTTATCAATGGCGCAAGGCGAAACGACCCGCGCAAGGGCCGGTAAGCCACCCTCTCGATCAGCCAGCTCCAAAGGGCTGTCAGCAGCATTGCAACGATCGTCATCACCAGCAAGGCAACAGCTGCCGGCACCGAATAGAACAGGCTGACAAGTATTAGAAACACGATGAGGGCGGTAAAGCCACCGACCATGAAAATGTCGCCATGGGCGAAATTGATCATGCCGATGATCCCGTAGACCATCGTGTAGCCCAAGGCGATGAGAGCGTAGATCGCGCCCAGTGTTACGCCGTTGAGCACTTGTTGTGCGAAATATTCCATGCCGCCCCCCGGGGACCCGCCCCTTCTCGTTGCGCACAAGAGAAGGTGGGCTTCATGGCGTCTCAAGCGACTTGTTCTCGCCTGAGGATGAGAAGCTTTCATTCAGGCGCAGAACGCGGCGTAGGTGGCTGAAAACGGGGGGCGCGTGAATAGCGCTAATGCTGGCTGAGCATCGCTCGCTTGCACCGCCTCGGGCAGGCTGTCTACCAACGTCGCGTACCCACGTACACCCTGCGGATTGACGGCAAGCTTGTGGATGAGCATTGCCACGATCTGCCGGAACGGTTGGCAGCCAGGCAAGACGGCAAGGGTTCCCATTCCTCGCACGCTCTTGGCTGTCGACCGTTCCTCTTTTCCGCCTTGGTCACCTGGATCCGCATCCACAGCGAGGAACAGCTTCGTGACCCGTCTGGCGCCAATCGAGTTCTGGTTCGAATTCTGTTCACCCTACGCGTTTTTTGCCGGGCTGGAGATCGCCGACATAGCCTGCCGTCATGGTAGGCCGATCGTATGGCGGCCGTTTCTTCTGGGGGCGGTATTGCAGGTCACTGGCATGACCCCTCTGCCTGACCAGAAATTGCGGGGTGCCTACGCTGTGCATGACTGGCGGCGATTGGCGCGATTTCACAAAGTTTCTTTTTCGCTGCCGAAGGTTTTCCCGTTCATGTCGCTTGCACCGGCTCGCATGACTTATGCTGTCGAACACCTCGCGCCTTGCATGGCAGGGCCTTTTGCAAGCCATATGTTGTCGGCTCTCTTCGAGCGCGGCGCCGACATAGCCGACATCTCGGTTGCCGCGCGGCTCGGCGCCGAGCTTGGGCTGGATCCGGCAATGCTTGGCGCCGCGGCCACGGATCAACGATGGAAAGATGCCCTCCGCTCGAGAACGGACGAGGCCATCGAAAGGGGGATTTTCGGTTCGCCATTCGTCATTGTCGATGGTGAAGGTTTCTGGGGTTCGGATCGCCTCGGAATGGTCGATCGATGGCTCTCGGTTGGCGGATGGTAATGACACCAGGTGGTGTCCGGCCGTCCTTGTCGCCAACCGCAAACAGGGCCGGCTCGATACCGACCCTGTTTGCGTTTGGAGCAGAAAACTACTCTACGTCGCCGATCTTGCCGTCCTTCCAGGTGAAGAGGCTGAAACTTGGGGAACTGAGGTCGCCATTGCCGCTATAGGCCAGCGTGCCAATCGCTGTTCTTATCTCCTCACCGGACTTGAGCGCTTTTTCGACGTCCTCGACGCTTGCACCTTTCCCGGCCTTTTCGACGCCGTATTTGATGACCTCGACGGCCGCGTAAGAGTTGAGCGTAAACGCTTCCGGCGGAATGTTCTTCTCCTTGAGCATCTTCACGGCATCGGCGGAGGCCGGATTCTTCGTTGCATCGCTTGCGTTGGTGAAGATTGTGCCTGCCGCCGCCTCGCGGGCGATAGCCCAGTACTCCGTGTTGGACAGACCCTCGCCGCCGATGATCTGAGCCTTGATCCCGAGATCCCCCAATTGTCTTGCCAGCAAACCGCCCTCAGGATGGAAGCCCCCGAAGTAGACAACTTCAGCCTGTTCGGCTTTCAACCGCGCGATCAGGGCCGACAAATCCTTTTCACCAGGGGTCAAGGATCCATAGAATACCTCGTTCACGCCGCCGGTGTTCATGACCCGCTTGAAGGCGTCGGCCAGCCCTTTGCCGTAGGTTCCGTTGTCGTGAATGATGGCGACGCGCTTGTCCCGCCAGTGTTTGAGAAAGTAGTTAGCCGAGACTTCGGCCTGCTGGTCGTCACGTCCGCATGTGCGGAACACGTTTGTTAGTCCGCGGCCGGTCAGATCGGGAGCCGTCGCGGTCGGCGTCACCATGAGGACGCCGTTTTCGGCAAAGACATCGGACACCGGTATCGAAACGCTGGACGTGACGGGACCGACAACAAAGCGGACGCCGTCTCCCACAAGCTGGTTGGCGACCGATACGCCTTGCTTGGGATCGCCCATGTCGTCGGCAAGTTTCACGACAACCTTCTCGCCGCCGATCCCGCCCGACCTGTTGATGTTTTCGATGGCTGCTTCGGCCCCGTTTTTCAATTGTTCTCCATATGCGGCAAGCGGGCCGGTCAGGGGCGCCACCAGACCTATCGTGATGTCGGCTTTCGCAGTCGTGGCGCAGACCAGCGCAGTGACGACCGCAAAACCAAAAGTTCTTTTGTAGTTCATTGGTTTCATTATCCTTTCCCCTCCGGGATGAAAGCGAGGCCTACGCGCCTTTCGCATTTTTAAAGGCGTGTGGGCAGCGGGGCGGACAATGGCGGCGGCCGGATAGGTCAGCAAAAGAGAGTTGCTCAACCGTTGTGAGCATTTCTCAAGCGCAAAGCCTGGCAAACCAGGAGGCAAATCAGGCATCAGCAACGTGTTCTTCGGCGCATTGCCACTTGACCTTCGCCTAACCGTCGCTGGATCCTCCGATGAAACCCAATGCCGCAATTCGCTTGCTTCACGACGGTCGACAGCCCGGAGCCGCGCTGCCAGAGCGTTTCGAATTTGGGCTACAGATGAAGTCGGGCGAAGTGCTTGCCGGAAAACCTTGCGGGCGGGAATTGCTGCGTTTCGACATCCTTGTCGTCTTGAGAGAGGGGCCTGACGGAGAGCTCGATTACTCAGGTCCCGCCGTCCATGGCGGGCCCTGCCGGCGGTTTCTCTATCTCAGTTGGAAACGAGCGCGGCCCGATCCCTCATGGTGGGGTTGTCGGATCAAGATTCCATTGCGCGGTATTGCCTTGCTCGTCGCGAAACCGGCCTCGGAATTGTCATTCGAGGCCAATGTCGTCGACCGTCGGCCGCATGACACGACGCCCATATCTTGGCTCGTCGGCGATGCCTGGAGCGGGCATCGAGATTGAGCTGTTCGGCCGATCCCGCCTCAAAAAGGCGGCAGGACATGAACGGTGTTCCGGGAGCTTGGCTTTTTGGGCTTCGATGGCGTGTTCCTTGCACCGGTCGACATCAGACCAGCGGGAAACTTCTGCAGGACGAATTGCAGGATCAATCCGACCAGGAAGAGCCGCACGAAGGGAGCGCGATGCGCCCACTCGCCCGGCAGCCTGGATGTCAAAAGCTCCGATGTCGACCACAATGACCAGATAAGCGCTGCGCCGAGGACCGCGCCCTTGTTGCTTCCGCTGCCGCCCACAATCAGCATGACCCACACAAGAAAAGTTATCTGCAGGGGGTCGGTCGCCTCCGGTCCGATGAATTTGAGATAGTGGGCGGTGAGCGCGCCGGTGAGGCCCATGAGGGCGGCTCCGATGACAAAGCCCTGGATTCGCAGTGCCTCGACGTCCTTGCCTGAAGCGCGAGCGGCGTCCTCATTGTCGCGGATCGCCTGGACGACTCGTCCCCATGGCGAGAGCCTGCCGCTTTCGGCCAGCCAGTAGACCGCCGCGGCCAGAGCCAGGACCAACGATAGAAAGGCCAGCCCGGCCCACATTCCCGTCAGGTCTTCGAAAGGACGCGAAATGTTGGAGATGCCGCGCGTGCCGCCTGTCGCCCACTGTTCATTCTTGAGAACCAGGCGAACGATTTCCGCTATTCCGATCGTGGCTATCGCAAGATAGTCGGCGCGCAATCGGATGCAGATACGGGCCACTGCCCAGGCAAGCAAGGCGGAGAGGGCCATCGCTGCCGGCCATGCGAACACGACAGGCAAATCGAAACCTCCAAGATGTTTGCCTGTCGCGGCTGTTGTCAGGATGGCGCTGGAATAGGCCCCGACGGCAAAGAAGCCGGCAATGCCCAGATTGAACAGCCCTGTCAGGCCCCATTGAATGTTGAGGCCCGTCGCCATGATCGCGTAGATGCCGATCATGGTCGCGAGGGCGATCGCGTAGTTGACGTATCCGATCAAGATGTCCATCTCACCGCACCTTTTCGCCGAACAGTCCATTGGGGCGCCAGATCAGCATTGCCACCATGATGGCGAATGCCACGCCGGTCTTGTAACCAGGCGACAGCAGGGCATCCCCGCCTAGCCAGGGATAGCTGCTGAGTTCCTCGGCCATTCCGATGACCAGGCCGCCGACCATGGCGCCATACGGTCGGCCGAGCCCGCCGAGAATTGCGGCGGCCGATATGGGCAGCAACTGGTCCCAGCCCATATTGGCATGGACATAACCGTCCCAGCCGAGAAACACGCCTGCCACCGCCGCAAGGGAGCCACCAATCACCCATGTGTATCGGATGACCGTCGTCGTCGAGATTCCGGTTAGCCTTGCCAGGTCAGGCGAATCGCTGACCGCGCGCATCGCCTTGCCGAGCCGGGTGCGTGTGAGGAGAAGATGCAAGGCCAGCATGAGCGCAACAGCAGAGCAGCCTATCCAGATGTGGCGATCGACAATGCGGAACGTGCCGAACACTTCCCTCGATTTCTGGATGCCGCGCACATAGTACTGCGACTCCACACCATAGATCAGCTGGATCGCCGCCCTGATCATCAACGCAACGCCGAACGAACTGATGGTCAGGACGAGGGACGGCCGTTTCATCAGCGGGGCGTAGAAAAAGTGGTTGATGCCAAGGCATAGCAGGGATGTCCCTGCCATTGCCAAGGGCAGCGCCATGATCGGATGCAGACCAAACAGGCCGACGCCGGCGAGCGCCAGATAGGCGCCGGCTGTCATCACGTCGCCATGGGCAAAGTGCGTGAAACGCAGGACGCCGAAAAGCAACGTCAGCCCGATGGCTCCAAGCGCATAGATCGAGCCCGAAACCAGACCAGGAATGAGATAGGCATTTACGAACATCAGAGCCTGATCCATCCGGCTAACCTCCCAGAAACATTTCGGCGACCTCCCGGTCGCGCACCAGACCGGCGCCTGTGCCCTCATGGCGGTTTCTGCCGTCGACGAGCACATAGCCGCGGTTGGAGATCATCAAGGCCTGCCTGGCGTTCTGTTCGACCATAAGCACCGCGGTTCCACTGGCGTTGATGTCGATGATGAGCTTGAAAATCTCGTCGGCATATTTGGGGCTCAGCCCGGCGGTGGGTTCGTCGAGCAGGACGATTTTGGGATCGGGCATCAGCGCGCGTCCCATTGCCACCATCTGGCGCTGCCCTCCCGACAGAAGACCAGACTTCTGGTGACGCTTTTCACGAAGCGGAGGAAAGAGGCTGTAGACACGATCTAGTCCGGCGGCCACGTGGGAACGGGAATTGAAGTATCCGCCGAGCTCCAGGTTCTCCTGGACCGTCAGAGAGGCAAAGACGTTCTCCGTTTGCGGAACGAAGGACACGCCTTTCCTGACGATCGCCTCCGGACGACTGTTCGTGACGTCTTCAGTACCGATCAGAATTTTGCCCTGGTGAACGTTCAGCAGACCGAAGGCGGATTTCATGGCTGTCGATTTTCCGGCGCCATTCGGGCCGACGATCGAGACGATTTCACCTGCCTGCAGTCTGATGTTGACGCCATGAAGGATCGGAACGTCAGGGCCGTAGCCGGCAACCAGCCCTTCCAGACTTAGAAGGGTCATTGCACTGTCTCCTTCGCGCTGGAACCGAGGTAAGCAGCAAGCACCTCCTCGTTTCCGCGGATTTGCGACATGGATCCCTGGACCAGGACCGAGCCGGAACACATCACGACCACTGTATCGCAAAGGCTGGCGATCAGATCCATATTGTGTTCGACGATGCAGAACGTCGTGCCTCGTTCCCGATTCAGGTGTACGATCATCTGGCCAAGTTCCGTCAGCAAGGTCGGATTGACGCCAGCGCCGGGTTCATCAAGCAGCACGGTCCGCGCCCCCGACATCATGGCGCGCCCGAGTTCGACAAGCTTGCGCTGTCCGCCTGAAATATTCCCCGCGGGCACGTCGCGGACCTTGGTCAGGCCGAGGAAGGCAAGCGTTGCTTCAGCCTCCGCGACAATCCGTTCTTCGCGTTCGCGTGTCCGGCCAGGACGGAGCAATGCCTTGAGAGGGTTTTCGCCTGGCTGGCCGGCTGGAACCACCAGAAGGTTTTCCAATACGGTTAGTCTGCCGAATTCATGTGGAATCTGGAAAGTGCGAACCAGGCCCTTGTGAAAAAGCCGGTGCGGCGGCAGTCCGGTGACCTCGACGCCGGCCAGCCGAATCCTGCCGGCATCGGGGCGCACGAAGCCGGTGACGATGGAGAAGAGGGTGGTCTTGCCGGCGCCATTGGGACCGATCAGCCCGGTTATTTTGCCTTTCGTGATATCGAAACTGCAATTGTCGACGGCGCGCAGGCAGCCAAACGACTTGCTTATGCCCTCGATCGAGAGCGCCGGCCCGGCCGCCCTCGAGAAGGGAACCACCACATCCGTCATTTCCATTTTCCTCGGGGTGCTGTTGTCACGCGCGGGTCGGCGCGTCGCCGGCCCCGCTCGGTCATCTCGGCTATGCAGCTAGTTTCCAGCTGCAACGGGCGGGCTGACGACCAACTCGCCGCCCTTTACTGTCCACTCCGAAAAAACGCCGCCGACATCGCCATTCCCGTCGAATTCGTGGTCGCCCGCAGCGCCGCTGTAATTGATATCCTTGCCGGCCTTGATCAGCGAAACCGCCTTGGCCCAATCCCCCGGGCCGACCACCTCTCCCGGTGCGTTAGTGACATCGCGCACGGCATTCAGGATCGCTCTACGATCCGTCGAACCAGCTTTCTCGATCGCCAGCGCCGTGATCATTGCGGCATCGTAGCCTTGGGCGGTGAAGGTGTAGCCGAACGTGAATTTGTCGGTCTTGCCATAGAGGTCCTTGAAGCGATCGCTCTGCGGCCCCACCGCGGCGGTCGGGACGGAGCCTATGATACGGCCTTCCAGGTTCTCCGTACCGATGCCTTCCAGCAATGCGGAGACCTTCATGCCGTCGGCGACCGCGAACCTTTGGAATAATCCCGCTTCGAGTGACTGACGCATGATGGTCAAGCCGCTGGAGTCACCGATCGCGAACAGGACAAGCGTCTCGGCGCCACCGCTTGCCAGCGTCGCCAGTTCAGCCCTGTAGGATTCCTTCTTGTCTTCATGGACGCTGTCACCGGCAATCTGGCCGCCGCCAGCGACAAAGGCCGCCCGAAAAGCTTCCGCCAGGCCGACGCCGTAATCATTGTTCACATAAGTGAGCGCGACCTTCTTGATGTCCTTCGACAGCAACAGGCGCGCCATGTAGACGCCCTGGAAATTGTCCGACGGCACGACGCGAAACAGGACCCCTCGGTCGTTGAGGTTGGTGATTTCGGGAGAGGTCGAAACCGGCGAGACCATCAGGACACCCGCAGGACCGGCGACATTGCTGGCTGCGGGAATAGTCTCACCCGAGCATGTGCCGCCGATGATTGCCGCGACCTGTTCGATATTGATGAGCTTGTTGGCTGCGTCCACACCCACTTGCGCATTGCAGGCTGTGTCGGCCGGGATCAGCCTGACCTGCTGGCCCAGAATGCCGCCCGCCTGGTTGATTTCGTCGATTGCCGCCTGTTCGGCGCCGAAAACCTGCTTGACCAGATCCGCAGCGGGGCCGGTCAAGGCCGACAGCGAGCCGATGCGGATTTCAGCTGCCGCCGGATTTGCCAGCGCGACGATGAGCGGCAGCGCCATGGCGGTCATTGCGGTCGGATGGAAGCGTCTGTTTTTCATTTGTCTCCCCTTGTTGGTTCGCCGGATATTCTCAGGACCGGCTGGCACGACAGGACGTTCGGCCGTATCCGGTGCCGCCCTTCACACGGGCGGTTCTCCGATTGCGACGGCCGCAATGCTCCTGCGCTGGAGACGACGCTGTCACATTTGACATGCGCTGAAAATATCAATATCTGGACGATTAAGTTCTAATAATTAGAACGGATGGGGACGTCGAAAATGGATGCCGGTCCGCGATATTTCATCGAGGTTGCCAATCAGGGATCGTTTCGCGGAGCCTCCGAGAAACTGAATGTCGCGGCCTCGGCCATCAGCCGTCAGGTCAAGCTCCTGGAAGAGGAATTCGCAGCCGAGTTTTTCCAGCGCAGCGTCAAGGGCATCGAACTCACCGCGGCTGGCGAAGCGTTCCTGTCCTATGCCCGCGGGGTGGAGGCAGAGCGAAACCGGCTTCGCCAGAGCCTCGACGATCTGAACAAACTCAAGCGCGGTCATGTGCGGATCGCATCGATCGACGGCGTGGTTGCCGGGCCTCTGTCCGACATCATCGCCAGATTTCGAACGATGCATCCAGGGATCACCTTCGACTTGCGCTCCATGGGAACCGACGCTGTCGTCGAGGATGTGCGCGTGGGAAAGGCCGACATCGGCATTGCCTTCCATTCTCCTGCGCGCGAAGGCGTTCGCGTTGTCCATCGCGTGCAGGATCCACTCTATGCAGTCGTCGGCAAGGATCATGAACTGGCAGAACGTGATGCAATCAGCGTGGCGGAGCTGGCCGAGCTGCCTCTGGCACTTCCCGACGCCAGTTTTGGTATCCGCAAATTGGTCGATGGTTGGTGCGTCACGCGCAAACTACGTCTCAAGGTGGTTCTGGAGACCAATTCCATCGAGGCGCTGCGCGGCTATGCGCGCTCGGGTGCAGGCGTCACGCTGCTGCCTTATCTGTCGTCGCGGCGCGATGTGGAAACCGGCATGGTCCGGGCAATCCGGCTCGACGTCGAAGAACTGAGATCCTCGTCCGTTGAAGTGTGCGTTCATGCCGACAGGCTGGCGCCGATAGCGGCCGAAGCGTTTCTCGAGAGCCTGGTTCTGTTGCTTGCCGGAGAAAAATTGCCGTTATGACCAGATAGCGGCTCCCACTATCGTTCTATTTATTAGATCGCTAAGTGCAATATTCTGATATTTTCAGAGCGTGAGGAATGTGACAGTTTCGCCCCCATCGCAAAGGTTGATCGGGGAATGCAGGTGGCCAAGGATCGTATTTACTCACCCTTCGACGGCCGGGTCGTTGGCGAGATGCCGCTGGCCACCGAAGCAGAGGTAGAGGCAGCGGTCGGTGCTGCCGTGGCTTCGTTCCAGACATACCGCCGCCTGCCGCGCTTCGTTCGCGCCGACATACTCCAGCGCGCCTCGGAGTTGCTGGGCAAGCGTCGCGAGGAAGCGGCTGCACTGATCTCGGCAGAGGCGGGCAAGCCCCTCTATGACGCGCGTGGTGAGGTGGCGAGGTCGATCTTCAATCTCTCCAACGCCGCCGCCGAAGCGCGCCGCATCGCTGGCGTGGAAATACCGCTCGACATGGATGGCGGGATTTTCGCCTACCAGACGACTGGTGACGGCGGCGCGCGGATCGACCTGTCCGACATGGACCAGCAAGCACTTGTCGCCGGCAGCCGTCGCGTCGGCTTGGCACGCCGGTTTCCGATCGGGCCGGTGCTTGCGATAGCGCCGTTCAATTTTCCGCTCAATCTGGTGCTCCATAAGGTTGCGCCGGCACTGGCGGTCGGCAATTCAGTGGTGCTCAAGCCGGCACCGCAGACGCCACTGACATCCGTGCTGCTTGCCGAGATTCTGACCGAGGCCGGTTTGCCGGACGGCGTCTTGAATGTGGTCCATTGCGCCGTTCCTCTGGCGGAAAAAATGGTACGGGACGACCGCTTCCATATGGTCACCTTCACGGGCTCGGCGCCGGTCGGATGGCACATCAAGTCGATCGCGGGCAAAAAGAAGGTTGCGCTCGAACTTGGCGGCAATGCCGCGGTGATCGTGTGCGCCGACGCCGATCTGGAACTGGCGGCGGCGCGCTGCGTGCGCGGTGGCGTCGTCTATGGCGGGCAGTACTGCATCGGTGTCCAGCGGATCCTGGTTCATGAAAGTGTCCGCAAGCCCTTCCAGGAAAGCCTGGTGCGCAAGCTGCGCGACTGCAAGGTTGGTGACCCCGCTTTGCCCGACACCGATGTCGGCCCCGTCATCGACCAAAGATCGGCGGCCAGGATCAAGTCGTGGATCGACGAAGCGGTCGAGGCCGGCGCGAGGATTGTCATTGGAGGCGGCAGGGCGAATTCCATCGTTGAGCCAACGCTTCTGGCTGGCACGAAACCGGGGATGAAGGTGGAGGACGAGGAGATATTCGGCCCCGTCATGACCATCAATTCATTTGAGCGCTTCGGCGACGCGGTGTCTCGCGCCAACGCCACGCGCTACGGCCTGCAGGGCGGATTGTTCACGCGCGACCTGCGCCAGGCTTTCACCGCGCTTGAGGATTGGGACGTGGGCGGCCTGATGATCAACGACGTGCCCATCTACCGTATCGACAACATGCCCTTCGGCGGCTGGAAGGAATCCGGCATCGGCAGGGAGGGAACAAGGTTTGCAATGGAAGAGATGAGCGAGCTGAAGCATCTCGTCATCAACTACCATTGAAGAAAATCAAAGGAGAAAATCGTGACTAGAGGTCATGCATCGCAAATAAAGCCTGCCAAGATCGGGCTGATCGGCGGTCTAGCCATCCGCGCAGGAATTTTCTACTACGACCAGATCCTCAGAAGGTACAATGACGCCCAAATCCCTCTGGACCTGATCCTGAGGCATGCCAACGTCAACACCGTCCTCGAAAACATCAGCGTTGGAAATCGGCTTGGGCTTGGCAACTACCTGGGGTCATTGGCCAACGAATTGTTCGACGCCGGTGTCGACACGGTATCGGTGACGGCCGTCGCGCCGCATCTGGCGATCGACGAGATCAAAAAGGCGTCCAAAGGGCCAATCGTCAATGTTCTGGAATCCATCGCCGGAGGCCTGAAGACGGCAGGTCTGGAACGTGTGGCGATCCTCGGCAACCGGGCCGTGATGGCGACCGACATCTTTGGCTCGGTGCCACGGCAAATGGTGGTCAAGCTCGATCCCAAGGAGATCGATGTCGTGCACGATACCTACAACGACATCGCGCTCTTTGGTAAGCGCGGCACAAAGGCGGAAGTCGAATATTTCGGCAATCTTGCCGACGACCTTATCACAAGGCGGGGCGCGCAGGCCGTGGTCCTGGCAGGGACCGATCTGTCTTCATTTTACGCCGAGCAGAAGCCTGCCTTTCCGTTCCTTGATGTTGCCGAACTGCACATCGATCAGATCCTGACAAGGATCTGATCGCTTCCAAGACCGCTGGTTTGCTGGGGCGCCTTGAATATGACTTCTCTCTCTCAACTCAACGTTGCCGTTTGGCGATATGACCGCACACAGGCTCTCTACGATGGGCGGGTCACGTTCGGTGACCGTCCTGCAGCCATGATCGACAAGCCGCTGGAGGAAATATTTTCCAAGGCATTCTCGTCCGCGGAGTACGAAATAAGCGAGCTGTCGCTCAGCAATTATCTGCGGGCGCGTGTGGATGGCGAATGCGCCTACCGTGGAATTCCGATCTTCCCGTCGCGGAGTTTTCGCCACGGCGCTTTCTACGTCCGGATCGACAGTCCGATCAGGAGTCCACGAGATCTGATCGGACGCAAGGTGGGCGTGCGGGAATATTCCATGACGGCGGCCTTGGCGGCCCGCGGCGGGCTGCGCGATCAGTTTGGCGTCGAGGCCGACCAGATACGCTGGATAGTCGGCGATGTGAATGAGCGCGAACGAAGCGACATACAGTTGCCCAAGCTCTATAAGAACGTTTCGCTGGAATTGGCGCCCGGTGGCGCGCTGCTGGACCCTCTGCTGTTGGCCGGCGAGATCGATGCGATCCTGGCCTACAAGCCGATCAAAAGTACGCTGGGCGAGAAGCCGCTATCCCGGCGGCTGTTTGCGGATCCTGAAGCGGTCGAGAAAGACTACTATGCCAAGACCGGCGTCTTCCCGATCATGCATCTGGTCGGTGTGCGCATTGTCGATGCAGCGACCGACGCGTCGCTTGTGAGCGATATCTACAATGCGTTCGCGCATGCACAGCATATCGCGAACGGCGATCTCTCCTATGAACAGGCCTTGAAAATCGGATTGCCATGGCTGCGCCAGGAACTCGAACGCACCAGAGCGGTCATGGGCCAGGATTACTGGCCGAACGGTTTTTCGGCCAACCGCAAAGTGCTGGAGACGATGATCGACTGGTCGTTCAAGGACGGTCTGATTTCCCGCAGAATTGCTCCGGAAGAGCTGTTCTTCAGCGAGATGCTTTCGACCTGAGATATCCGAATTTCCCGATATTTTTCCGGCGCTCGCCATGACGACGCCTGGCAACCATGGATTTAGCCGATGTCTTTCTTTAGTCGATTTTCGACAATGGATGAGGCCGTCGCGGCGGCGCTGCCAAGCCACCTCGGGCTCTATGTCGGTGGCGAATGGCGCGACGCCGCCGGTGGCCGTACCACCACTTATAATCCCGGCAAAGGCATCGAACTGGCCAGTGTCGCGGAAGCCAATGCGCACGATGTCGAAATGGCAGTGGCCGCTGCCCACAAGGCATTTCTTTCATGGCGAAAGGTCAAGCCGTTGGAGCGCGCCGCGCTGTTGAAGCGGGTTGCTGCGGTCGTGCGCGAAAATGCCGAGGAACTGGCGCTCCTCGATTCCGCTAATTGTGGAAATCCGGTGCGCGCCATGACGCGTGACGTGATGGATGGCGCGGCACTGATCGACTATTTCGCGGGTCTCGCCATCGAGGCCAAGGGCGAAGTCATGCCTGTAGGCGAGGGCAAGGTGAACATGACCCTGCAGGAACCTTACGGGGTTTGCGTGCGTATCCTGGCCTACAATCATCCGCTGATGTTTGCCGCAGGCAAACTGGCGGCGCCGCTGGTGACTGGCAATACTGTCATCCTCAAGCCTCCGCCGCAGGCGCCGCTGTCCGTTATCCGGATGATGGAATTGATCGACGGCATTCTGCCACCGGGCGTTCTCAGTCTCGTGACAGGAGGACTGGAGTGCGGCAAGGCACTGGTTTCCCATCCCTTGACACGGGTCGTGGGGCTCGTCGGCAGCGTACCCGCCGGCAGGGCCGCCGCGGTGTCCGCGGCCGAGGGGCTGAAGCATGTCGCGCTCGAACTCGGCGGCAAGAACGCGCTCATCGCCTATCCCGATGCCGATATTGAGCGCACGGTTGCCGGCGCCATCAGCGGAATGAACTTCGCGTGGTGCGGGCAATCCTGCGGATCGACATCCCGGCTGTTCGTCCACGAAAGCGTCCACGACAAGGTGCTCCAAGGGGTACTGGGAAAGCTCGAAGCATTCAAACCCGGCATTCCCACGGAGCTGTCGACGACGATGGGTGCGATTATCTCGCCCGTCCAGCTTGGCAAGATCAAAAGCTACGTCGAGATCGGCCGCAACGAGGCTGATCTCGTATACGGAGGCACGACCCCGACGGATTGCGAACTGCAGGGCGGAAATTACATCAACCCGACCGTTTTCGCCGACGTCGACATGTCCAAGCGCATCGCTCGCGAGGAAATTTTCGGACCCGTGATCTCCGTCATCAAGTGGTCCGACGAAGACCGGATGTTCGGCGATGTCAATGCCGTCGACTACGGCCTAACGGCGTCCATTTTCACAACCAACCTCAGAAACGCGCATCATGCTTCCAGGCAGGTGGAGAGTGGATATGTATGGGTTAACGACGCCGGTCCACATATCCTTGGAGCACCATTTGGCGGGTATAAGATGTCTGGCCTTGGGCGTGAGGAAGCATTTTCAGAGCTTTATGCGTTCACGCAAACCAAGAATGTAAACATCACGCTTTGAACGCATCCATGGTGATCGGCTGCCAGGCCGCCGACATGGCGTCCGCATATTGGAGTGACGGCAAATTGAAGATTGCTCTTGTCGGTCTAGGCGCCATCAACCGCCATGTCCTGGCGGTGCTCGGCCGCGTGGCGCCCACTGTGAAGGTCGCGGCTATCGGTTTGCGACGGGACGAGCTGCCGATGGTAGAGGTTCCCGGTGCGGCCGTCATAGTCGATCCCGAGGCGTTGCGGGACGTGGACGCCGAGATCGTGGTCGAGGCGGCCAGCCGCGAAGCAGTGACGATGTGGGGTGAAGCGGCGCTGAGATACGCCCGCACATTCATCGTTTCTTCCGCGAGCGCCTTAGCCGACGAAGCAACCTATCAAAGGATGCATGACCTTGCCGTTGCCCATGGGAGCAGGCTGCTCGTCTCGTCGGGAGCTGTGGCTGGCATAGACGGCCTGGCGGCTGTCTCGCATGCCGGGGTCGACAGACTGCGTCATCAGATCATCAAGTCGCCCAGCGCCTGGCGGGGGACTGCGGCCGATAGCCTGCTCGGCAATGCCGGTCTCACAGTGCCCGTCTCGTTTTTCCGAGGAACGGCAAGGCAGGCGGGGAGTGGCTACCCTGCCAATGCCAACGTCGCGGTGGTGACGGCCAAGGCCAGCGGTGTCGGGCTCGACGTTGCGGAGATCGAGCTCGTGGCCGATCCGTCCGCCACGGAAAACAGGCACAGAATTCAGGCCAGCGGTGCTTTCGGCTCCATGTCCATCGAGCTGCATAACAAGCCATTGAAGGACAACCCGAAGTCTTCCCAGCTCGCCGCCTTGGCCCTTGTACGAATGATCGTGGCGCAAACACCCGGGATCCGCTTCTAGCGACGCGGAAACGAACAGGGTGCGTTCCAGAACAACCGAGGCTTTGCCGGCATGACGTCCCAGACATACGACTACATCATCGTCGGCGCGGGTTCGGCGGGCTGCACATTGGCTTGCCGGCTCTCCGAGGATGAGGATGTCAGCGTCCTGCTGCTGGAAGCCGGCGGCTGGGACTGGAACCCGCTGATCCACATACCCCTCGGCTGGCCGCGACTGCTGCTGAAGCGGATGGACGATTGGATGTATTTTTCCGAGCCACAGCCGGAGATCGGCAACCGGCCGATGGAATTTGCCCGCGGAAAAGTGATCGGCGGGTCGTCCTCGATCAATGCAATGGCCTATGTGCGCGGCAACAGCGCCGACTATGACCGATGGGCAGCCAACGGGCTGGAGGGATGGTCCTATGCCGATGTGCTGCCATACTTCCGACGCCAGGAAAGCTGGGAAGGCGGAGCTGACGCTTATCGTGGCGGCGATGGTCCGTTGGCGACAAGATTCTCACGCTACGGCGATCTGCTGGTGGAAGCGTTCACCGCTGCCGGCTTGGCGGCGGGGCATCCCTACACGCCTGACTACAATGGTGCGCAACAGGAAGGCTTCGGCGCCTGGCAGTTCACCATTCGGAACGGAAGGCGCTGCAGCGCGGCCGATGCCTATCTCAAACCAGCTCTGAGAAGGCGCAACTTGACACTGAAACTAAAGTCCCTAGCGACACGGATCGAATTCGAAAACAATCGCGCGACCGGCATCACCTATCTGCGAAGGAGCGCGTTGTTCACGGCGCGGGCCACGCGTGAAGTGATCCTTTGCGGCGGCGTCGTCAATTCCCCGCAACTGCTCAACCTGTCGGGCATCGGCGATCCGGCAGAGCTTGCGGCAGCAGGTGTGAAGACACGCATTGGCCTGCCTGGTGTCGGCAAGAACCTGCAGGATCACATCTCGGCCGCGGTTAACTACAGGCGCCGTGGCACGGGCTTATTGTATGGGCGTATGCGCGCCGACCGCATCATGCGCGATCTGGCGAGTGCTTATTTTCTTGGCAAGGGGCCTGCGACGGACCTTCCGTCCGGAAGCATGGCATTCCTGAAGAGTTCGCCCGAAAAAGCGGTTCCCGATCTTCAATTCAAGCCGGTTGCGGCGCCCATGACGGCAACTCCCCATCTCAGTCCGTTCTATAGGGGCTACGAAGATGGCTTTGCCTTGCGCGCGATCGTCATTCGGCCGGAAAGTCGGGGTCGAATAAGTCTAAGGACAAATGATCCCAGGCATGCCCCGCGCATCGTCCAGAACTTTCTAACAGTCGAAAATGACCGCAAGCTGCTTCGAACGGGACTACGAATGGCGCGAGACATCGGCCGCCAGGAGCCTTTGCGCAACTACATCGACCGCGAGCTCGCTCCAGCGGGATTTACCGACAGCGAGATCGACGAGCACATCCATGCGACGGCAATCACAGTCCACCATCCGCTCGGAACCTGTAAGATGGGGACCGACGCCGATCCGCATGCGGTTGTCGATACCGCGTTGCGTGTGAGAGGAGTCGCCGGGCTCAGGATTGTCGATGCTTCGGTGATGCCCGATCTCACCGGGGGTAACATAAACGCGCCCGTCATCATGATTGCCGAAAGGGCCGCGGATCTGATCACAGGCCGGCCTCCGCTTTTGGCCCGATAAATTCGGCGCTGCCATTTTCGCAGGCATCAGGCTGCACATCAACGAACGGTCGAAGCAGTGACAGACATCCGGTTCGAAAGTGATTCTCTGGGCGAGGTCGCGGTGCCGCGACTTGCCCACTATGGCCCGCAGACGGCACGGGCTCTTGCCAATTTCCCTGTGTCCGGCGAGCCGATAAGCAGTTTGCCGAACCTTACGAAGGCAATGGCGCTGGTGAAGATTGCCGCGGCCAGGACCAACCAGGCGTGCGGGCATCTGAGCGCGGACAAGGCGGCAGCGATAGAACGTGCCGGCTACGATATCATCGAAGGCCTACTCGCGGAGAATTTCGGGATCGACGTCTTCCAGGGCGGTGCGGGAACATCAACCAACATGAACGTCAACGAAGTGATGGCCAACCGTGCGCTTGAGCACCTTGGTCTCGAGTTCGGTCGATATGACGTCATTCACCCGAACGACCATGTGAACATGTCGCAGTCGACAAACGATGTATATCCGACAGCCATAAGGCTGGCGATGCTGATGACCAACGCCAGCCTGATGGAATCCGTCGAGCGTTTGGCAAGCGAGCTTGGCTCCAAGGGGGACGAGTTCCGGAACATTCGCAAGCTTGGGCGTACCCAACTGCAGGATGCCGTTCCGATGACGCTCGGCCAGGAGTTTCATGCGTTCGCCACCGCCCTTTTCGAGGACGTTGAAAGGCTTGGCCAGATGAGCCAGATGTTCCTGGAAATCAATCTTGGCGGTACGGCTATCGGCACCTCGGTCAATGCAGATGCCGACTATCGCAGCATGATCGTCCCAACACTGGCGCAACTGTCGGGCTATAAGCTGACAATTGCCGAGAACCTCATGGAGGCGAGCTGGGACACGGGCGCCTTCGTCCTTTATTCAGGAATGCTCAAGCGACTTGCCACTAAGCTTTCAAAAATCGCGAACGATCTGCGGCTGCTCTCCAGCGGGCCTCGCGGAGGCCTCTGGGAGATCGTGCTACCGGCGATGCAGCCCGGATCCTCGATCATGCCCGGCAAGGTCAACCCGGTGATTCCGGAGGTCGTCAATCAGGTTGCTTTCCATGTTATCGGCGCAGACCTGACCGTCACACTTGCGTCCGAGGCTGGGCAGTTGCAGCTCAATGCGATGGAACCCGTGATCGCCGCCAGCATCCTCAATGCGATGCGCCTGCTCATAAACGTTGTTGACCTATTTCGGGTGAAATGTGTTTCAGGCATCCGTGCCAATGAGACACAGTGCCTGGCTCATCTCGACGCCAGCACGGCCTTGGCCGCCCTGCTAGTACCCGTCATAGGTTATGAGAAAGCAGCATTGCTTGCTCACCAGTCACTGGATTCCCGCCTGCGCCTAACCGACCTTATCCCAGAGCTTCCAGATGACGTGCGGGCAACTGCGTTAAAACGCCTTCAGGGATCGTAGCTTCCAGCGGACGCAAGGGAGGCGAATACAACGTCGCGGCACAAGGACTCAAATCCTGTCCTTGCGACCAATTTTAGCCGCGGGCGGATATGGCGCTTTAAGCCGGTCGCAGATCCGGGCCAAGCCATTGCCGGTGATGCCTACCTCCGCTCCAAGACGGCTCATCGGAGGGTCGGGGCGCGTGCATCTCAAAAGAGGCTGTCGAGCCTTTCAGTCGAGACGCGATGCCGAGATGGTGGTCACCGCACTCCTTTGCTGACGAACCCAATCAGGGATTGGTATAAGAAACTGCTTGTCTTAGGTAAGTCGATCGGCTTTCATGAGCAGCAAGCCCGAGGCAATGCAAAACACTGGGTGCGAAGTGGGCTTCTTTCTGATTGCATCCGACACAATGAGCGGCGCATACGCGGGATGTCGATTGACGAAAATGTGAGTCGCTCATCGTGGCCTTGCCGCGACCGGAAACGGCACGCATAAACCGTGTCACGCATGCCTCCTTCAGATCCCAAGCCAATCATCATCGCCGAATCCGTTCGCAAGACATATCGCTCCAATGACGGACGTTCCCATCTTGCTCTGGGTGGCGTGAGTGCTGAAATCGGTCGTGGCGAGGTGCTTGTCGTCTTCGGACCCTCAGGTTCTGGCAAAAGCACGTTCCTGCGTACGTTGAACGCATTGGAATCGATCGATTCAGGGCGGATCGTGGTGGATGGCGTCGAGATCTCGGATCCGGGCGCCGATCTCAACAAGCTGCGGTCGGAAGTCGGTATGGTCTTCCAGTTGTTCAACCTGTTCCAACATCGCACCGCTCTCGACAATGTCGTGCTGCCGCAGATCGTCGTGCATCGCCGATCAAAATCCGAAGCGGTGCGTCGGGCGCATGATTTGCTTGGAAAAGTCGGAATAGACGATCGCGCAGGGCATTACCCCAGCCAGTTGTCAGGAGGGCAGCAGCAGCGCGTGGCAATCGCCCGCGCCTTGGCCATGGATCCGAAAGTGATGCTGTTTGACGAGCCGACCTCGGCGCTGGATCCCGAAACCGTCACCGGCATTCTCGATCTGATGACGGAACTCGCTGCGGAAGGGATGACAATGGCAGTCGTCACCCATGAGATGGGGTTCGCCCGTGAGATCGCCAACCGGATGCTGTTCATGGATAGCGGGCTGATCGTCGAGGAGGGCAGTCCGCAGCAAATTTTCCAAATGCCCCGGCAAGAACGAACAAAGGAGTTCCTGAAGCAGATACTGTGACGTTTGGAAATGCCGGAACGGCAAATGTTTAACAGATCAATGGGAGAGAGACACATGACAAGCAGCTTTACAAACAGAATGACCGGGGCGGCCGCAGGTTTGGCCGTGATGGTCGCGGCCTGGTTCGCCACCACCAGCGTGACGCGGGCCGACGAAATGGATGACATCCTCAAGAAGGGTGAGCTGGTCGTCGCCGTGCAGACCCAAGGACCGCCCGTCAGTTTCGTCGACAAGAACGGCGAGCGCACCGGGCTTGCAGTGGAGTTATCCAAACAGATGGCGGCCGATCTCGGCGTCAAGATCGTGTTCCAGGACTATGATTGGAAAGGTCTGATCCCGGCGTTGCTTGCCGGCAAAGCCGACATGATCGCGGGCGACATGACGCCGACACCGCAGAGGGCTTCACAGCTTCTGTTTTCTCGACCGATGTTCTTCAACGACACGCTCGCCTTCGCCACCAAGGATTCTCAGTTCAAGACCTGGCAGGATCTCAATAAGGAAGGTGTGACTGTCGCCGCCTTGCAGGGCAGCACCTATGCTGATGCCGTGACCAAGTACCTTCCGAAGGCGACACTTAAGGTGTTTTCCGGCGGCGGCCCGGCTGTCGCTCAGACGCTCACCATGGGCCGCGTCGATGCCATGGTTGGCGGACAGGACTACAATTCCTACGTCCGTCAGTTCGACAACCTCAAGCCGCTCGAAGGGACGATGACGCGTGAGCCGCTGGCCTTCGCCACCCGCCCCAACGCCTTCCATCTCAAAATGTGGCTGGACAACTACGTTGAGTTGAAGACGGCAGACAATTCACTGCAGTCGCTGCTTGCTTACTGGTGGACGTCCGACGCCTGGGAGAAGGATCACAAGTAACGACCGCTTCGATCGGCGCGGTGTTCGCGCCGCGCCGATCGACATAGCCGCATGCCTCCAAACTTGGATGGACCGATCGACATGTCACGCGATTGAAGCGATAAGCGGATGAACTGGGTTCTCGACTTTTACAATTACCGCATCGTCGAGCAGTATCTCGATCGCTTCGCCGAAGGGCTTGAGAACACCCTCGTCGCAGCGGCTCTAAGCCTTATTGCGGCAGTTGTGCTCGGCACGTTGCTGGCGCTTTGCCGAATGTCCAGCCGCGCGCTCCTGTGGCGCCCGGTGGCAGGTTATGTCGCTTTCATTCTCGCAACGCCGTTGCTGGTGCAAATCTACCTCATTTATTACGGATTGCCGATCCTGGTTCCCGCCACCGCCCGGTGGAGCGAACTCGCGCTCGGCATCATTGCGCTCTCGTTGCACAATGCAGCCTATATGAGCGAGATCGTGCGTGGCGGCATTGCATCGGTGCCTCGGGGACAGATCGAGGGCGGCAAGGCGGTCGGCATGTCTTATCCGCAGCGGCTGCGCTACATCGTTCTGCCGCAGGCTTTCGCCAACACGTTGCCGCCACTGCTCGGCCAGACGGCGGTGCTCATCAAGGACACCTCGCTTCTTTCAATCATTGCGGTCTTTGATTTCCTGAGCGCTGGACTTCTGCTCAACAGCGAGAGGGTACGGCCCAACGAAAGCTTCCTTACCATCGCTGCCGGCTACCTGGCGATCTACGTCGTGATGCTCGCCTTGTCCTCGGTGGTCAAGCGCTGGCTTGCCGGTCCGGCATGGAACGCGGGGGCATAGCGATGCAACACTATCTCGATGTCTTCATCGCGATCCTGCCGTTTCTCTGGACGGGTTTCGTCCAGACTTTCTGGGTATCGCTGGTGGCCATCGCCGCCGGCTCCGTGCTCGGCTTTTTGATCGGTGTCGTGCGTAGCCAGCGCATACCATTTTTTCATCGGCTGTTCGGTCTTTACATCCACATCCTGCGGGGAACACCGTTTCTGGTGCAGCTCTATGTGTTCTATTTCGTCCTGCCCAACACCGGGATCGAAGCACTCCAATGGAGTTCCGAGATGGCGGCGTTCGTATCGCTCTCGGTCTACACTTCGAGCTATGTCGCCGAGATTATAATGGCGGCGATAGATGCGGTGCCGAAGGGCCAGTGGGAGGCCGCCACCGCGCTCGGTTTCAAGCGCCTTTCGATACTTGCTCTTGTCGTATTGCCACAGGCTCTGAAGCTCGCGGTTCCGCCGATGAGCGGCGTCTACGTCAACATTATCAAGAACACCGCCATATTGTCGGTCATCGGAATTTCTGAACTGACGCGCCAGGGTGAAATCTCGATCATGCGCTTCCCGCGTGACGTGCTTTTCATCTATGGCGTCATCGCGCTGGTCTATTTCGTCTACTGCTATCCGGTCCTGCGCTTCACGCGCTGGGCCGAGCGTAAGGTCGGCGGCACGCGTGTCGTCAACCTCGATTGAGCACTGCGCAAAAGCCGAAAACTCATGACCTCCTACATCGATACATATTACAAGCGAACGCTAACTTCGGATGTGGTCTATCCCGGTTTGTCGGGCATACACGATGCGCAGATATGCATCGTCGGTGGCGGACTTGCCGGACTGACGGCCGGCCTCGAACTCGGCCGCCGCGGCCGGAAGGTGACCGTGCTCGAAGCGCGACAGGTTGGCTGGGGCGCGTCCGGCCGTAACGGCGGCTTCGTATCGCCGGGCTGGGCAGCCCGGGCAGGCCAGGTCCTGGAGCGGGTCGGACCCGATCATGCCAGGATGTTGTTCCGCCTGTCGATGGAGGGCGTCGCCATGGTCGAGGACGCAATCCGCGATCTCGACATATCAGACGCGAACGTCACGCAGGGGATCCTGCGCGTGTCACGCTTTGAAAACACCAGGGCGCTCGAGCAGCAGCGCGACGAGCAGGAGGCAGAGTTCGGGCGCCATCTGCGGTTGCTGACGCGCGAAGAAGTGCGAGGCCTGCTGCTCTCGAAAAAGTATCATCAGGCATTGTTCGACGAGGCGTCATTCCATTTTCACCCGCTGAATTACGCGCGCGCTCTGGCGCGTGAGATAGTCAGGCTGGGCGGCTCCGTCCACGAAGACGCTCCGGTGCTGCAAGCCGATCTCGAAGGAGCGCAAAAGAGGTTGCGCACCCCTTCGGGCGAGGTGCGGGCCGAGACCGTCGTGTTCGCCGGTGGCGGCTATACCGACAATGTGATACCGGCCTTGCGCCGCTCTTTTCTGCCGATCGCCACTTATGTCGTGCTGAGCGAACTGGCGCCAGACCTTATCGCCAAGGCGATCCGGACCGAGGCAGGCATCAGCGACGGGCGCCGGGCAGGCGACTACTATCGGGTGGTGGGTGGCCGGCTCCTGTGGGGCGGCCGCATCACCACCCGCACGACCGATCCCCGCGACATTGCCGCTCTGATCCGCCGCGAGATCGTCGCAACTTTTCCGCAACTGGAAACTCTCAAAATCGAGACGGCGTGGTCTGGACTTATGGCGTACGCCCGGCATTTGATGCCTTTGATCGGGCCCTTGGCGCCGAATGTCTGGTCTTGCACGGGATTCGGAGGTCATGGTCTCAACACGACGGCGATCGGCGCAAGGGTGGTGGCGGAGGCGATTGCGGGGGAAAGCGATCGCTATCGCCTGTTCGCGCCTTTCGGCTTTGTCTGGAATGGTGGACCGTTCGGCACAGCGGCCGCACAGCTGACCTATTGGGCCTACCAGGGCATGGATTTCCTTCGTGAGCGCCGTTCGGCGCGGGCCAGTTAATCCGGATCGCTTTGCAGCACTGCCCAGAAGGGCGCGGCGGCGGTGGTTAGAAACGAGCCGGCGAATAAGGCGCCGGGTCGATATGGGGCTGGCTGCCGGTGACGAGCTCTGCGAGCAAGCGTCCGGTCGAGCCGCCGCCGATCATGCCAGTATGCCCATGGCCGGTGGCAATGTACAAAGAGCGATGTCTCTCGGCCTGGCCGATGGCGGGCACGCTGTCGGGCAGGGACGGGCGGTAGCCCATCCACATCGTCGGTTCCCCACCCTTGAGATCAGGGAAAAGCGCTCGGGCGTGACTGAGCAGGATCTCCGAGCGCCGCTCATCGGGTGCCGCCTCGAGGCCGGCGATCTCGACAGTACCGGCGAGCCGCAAGCCGTGTTCCATTGGCGACAGCGCGAAGCCGCGGTTCTTCATCTGCAGGGGCATTGGCAATTCGATCGAGGGTGAAGGCAACATCAGGTGGTAGCCGCGCTCGGTCTCCAAGGGCAGGGTGGCGCCAAGCGGCTCAAGCAGCCGGTTCGACCAAGCGCCGGCGGCGACAACCACCTTGTCGGCCGAGCGGTTGGCGGTGTTCGTGATTAACGTATAGCCGCCACCCTCGCGAGGGATGATCTTGAGCACGCGCTCACTGGCAAACGACCCGCCAGCCTGGCGCACCCTGTCGGCAATAGCCGTGACCAGCCGATGCGGGTTGATGGTATGGGCGTTGTTTGGATAGAGCAGGCCGCGCTTCGCGATGGGTGAAATGCCCGGCAGCAGGCGCTCGAGATCGCGTCGCGACAAAGGTTCGGTGACAACGCCTTGCCGTCTGTTGATCTCAGCCGTGATCCGGTCCGAGAGACCGGTCCCCTCGCTCTCCCAAATCTGGATCCCGCCCACTTCACGCACGAGAGCTTCGAAAGTGTCATTGCCGATCAGATCGCGGTAGCAGGCAAGATTGCTCTCATGGAGCTTCCACAGGGCGTCGGCCGCGATGTTGACGCGGTCCATTCTGCCGGCGCGTATCCATCGCAACAGCCAGGGTGCGGCCTTCAGCGCGTAGCTCGGCCTCAGCACAAGCGGTCCGAGCGGATTTAGCAACCAGCCCGGCACCTGGCGCAACATTCCCGGTATGGCTACCGGGACATTGCAATCATGCCTCACCATACCAGCGTTGCCGAACGATGTCGCGCTGCCGGGAGGCAGTGGATCAACCACAGTCACATTCAGACCGGCCCGGGCCAGATAAAGCGCCGAACTGACGCCGACAATGCCGGCGCCGATGACAATCACGTTCCCATCCGGACCCGGCATGGCGACCCTTATCCAATTCAGCTATTGCAAGCACACAGACATTCGCCCGGTGCCAGCGCCAGGACAATCGCCAGCGGCCGACAGCTCCTTGCACCAGGCATCGGTCCGGCAGTCCGGTCAGGCCGGCGCCGTCTCGCGCACGAAGTGCGTGGGCGACACCGCGTTCATAGGCAGATGGAGCGGGACGAAATCAACACTGCGTAGGGCGCTGGGGATTTCGTCCGACATCGGTTCGCGTCCGACCGGACGTTGCGCCGGATCGGCGACGGGAACCGTCGACAGCAGCTTGCGCGTGTAGGGATGCTGAGGATTGCCGAAGACTGATCGGCGGTCGCCGATTTCGACGATCTCGCCCAGATACATGACGGCGACGCGATGCGCGATGCGTTCGACCACGGCCATGTCGTGGCTTATGAACAAAATGGCGATGCCCATTTCGCGCTGCAGGTCCATCAACAGATTGATGACCTGTGCCTGGATCGTGACGTCGAGCGAGGCGACCGCCTCATCTGCGATCAGCAGGCGCGGCTCCAGCGCCAGTGCCCTGGCGATACAGATGCGCTGACGTTGGCCGCCAGAAAAGGCATGCGGATATCGTTCGAGATGTTCGCGCGGCAGATGCACTTTGGCCAGCAGATCCGCTGTCCGCTCGCGCAAGGCACTTCCTCGCGCGATGCGATGGACGCGCATGGGATCCGCCAGCGCCTGGCCGATCGTCATGCGCGGATTGAGCGAGGAGAAGGGATCCTGGAAGACCATCTGCACCTCGCGTCGGAAGCCCGCCAGAGTCGCTCGTCTGGCGCCGATGATCTCCTTGCCGTCATAGCGGATGGAACCCGACAGCGGTTTGTCCAACTGCATGATGCTGCGCGCCACGGTCGACTTGCCGCATCCCGACTCGCCCACCAAAGCAAGGGTTTCGCCGGGGAAGATATCGAAGGAGACGCCCTCCACCGCATGCACCCGCCCGGTGAGGCCGCCGAAGACGCCGCCCTTGAGATCGAAACGCGTAATCAGGTCGCGCACTTCGACCAAGGGATTCTTGTCGGCTGCTGTGGGGCCGCTCATGCGGCAGTCTCCGGCTGCGGGGTTTCGGCATTGTAGACGACGAGCGGAAATTTCTCCGGCGCGTCCTTGTCGGCCATGCTGCCCAGCCGTGGAACCGCCGAAATCAGAGCTCGTGTGTAGCGGTGCTGGGGATCGGCGAAGATCTGGTTCACGGAGCCCGTTTCGACGATCTCGCCTTTCAGCATGACGCAGACACGGTCGGCGATTTCGGCAACGACGCCCATGTCATGCGTGATGAAAAGCACAGACATGCCGATCTCGCGCTGGAGCGCGCGGACAAGATCCAGGATCTGCGCCTGGATGGTGACGTCGAGCGCGGTGGTCGGTTCGTCAAGGATCATCAGGGAAGGGCGGCACGCCAATGCTATGGCGATCATGACGCGTTGGCGCATGCCCCCGGACAATTGGTGCGGATACTGATCGAGCCGTCGGGCGGCGTCCGGCACGCGTACCAGTTTAAGCACGTTCAGCGCGATCTCGCGCGCCTCGCGTGGCGACTTGCCCTGATGCCGCGTCACCACCTCGGCGATTTGGTCGCCGACGGTGAAGACCGGGTTGAGACTGGACATCGGATCCTGGAATACGATGGAAAACTCGAAACCGCGCAGGCCTTCCATGCGCTTCTCTGACAGCGTCGCCAGATCAACCGCGCCGCCATCCTTGAGCCTCATCAGGATGCGCCCGCCTGTGATCCTGGCTCCATCGTATTCGGTCAGGCGCATGATTGTCATGGCGGTCACGGATTTGCCCGAGCCTGATTCGCCCACCAATGCAACCGTCTCGCCACGCTTGATGTGGAACGACACGCCTTGAACCGCCCGCACAGCGTTCGCGGCCCTTGAGCCGAAGCGGACTTCAAGGTTTTCGACCGATAATATGACGTCGTCGGGCAGGCTCGCAGTGGCGGCGGATCTGGCAGTCAACAAAGCACTCCGGGCCGTTCGTTCTCGATATCCGGCATCGAACGCGGTGAGCCTCCGTGCTGTCAATAGGCCCGGACGCGCTGGCGGCTGGGAACCGTGACGCTAGCGATCCCTCTGGAGGTATCCACACACATAGACTACCGGGCGATTATTGGCGTTTACGCCCAATCACTTGAAACTATGCAAAATTTGCATCTCTCCATCGGATTTCGCATGACGTGACGTGGCGGCCGACAGACTAGCGCATTGCCAGGGCCGGGTCGGCCAAATTACGTCCGCTCGCCTGTTCCGCGGTGCGCGAAAGGTATTTCCAGAGCGCCTCGCCGTCTCGGCTGCGCGTTCCCACGCGCCGGAAAATCCTGATCTCGATTTCGAGCGACATCTGATGTCCGCCGATCTGAATCAATTCGCCTTGCGCGATCGATTTTTGGACGCAGATTTGCGGCAGCCAGACGACGCCTTGTCCGGCAATCGCCATCTGCTTCAAGCCCTCGGCCAGCGAAGACTGGTAGACAATGCTGAGATTGAGTGGACGTCGCCAGCGTGACTGGATGAGCGAAATCAGCTTGCCGAGATAGCCGTCGCTCCAGGAATAGGCGAGGTAGGGGATTCTGGTTCCCTCGGGCGCGTCGACATCGAACAACGGTGTTCCCGCCGAGCTGACGCCGGACACAAGAACGAGGCGATCCCTGCCGATTTGAAGCGATTCGAAGGGGCCGGCCTCCAGTACGGGCGGGCCGTCGGGATGATCGTAGGTGATGACGAAGTCGCACTTGCCAGACGACAGGTGTTCGACGCATTCCAGGAAATCGCCGGTATGCATGCTGGAGCGAACAGGCGCGTTCGGCATGTCGGGATGGCTGATCCACTTGGGGAAAAAATAGATGGCCAGCGTATGAAGCGCGGCGAAAGTGAGAAGCCGTGAGCTGGCGCCAGCCGCATTGCGGCAGTCGGTCCGCAACCGGTAAAGGTCACGGACCATTTCCTGGCAGCGTGGAACGAAAAGATTGCCGGCACTGGTCAGGTGCACCGGATAGGTGCTGCGGTCTATGAGTTCTGCGCCGACCCACTCTTCCAGCGCCTTGATGCGGCGGCTGAAGGCCGGCTGAGAAATGTTTCTCGACGCCGCCGCGGTGGAAAAATTCCGCGTCGCGGCGATTTCAAGGAAATCTTCAAACCACGCCAGCTCCATCATCGGCCTCATGCGCAAATCGCATAACCCATCCTATCTACGCATTGGACAGTGGCGCAACCCTCCTCCTAGCTTTCGTGGCAACGATAAAAAGACCTCGCTCAATTGTGGGAACAGATTCATGAAAATCAAACGTGCCTTAGCATTAGCACTATGCGTCGGCATTGGCGCCATCGCGTCGCCGGTGATGGCAGAAACCAAGAATCCCGGGACCTTCGTGTTCCTGTGGACGGATGATGTTCAGTCCTTCGATCCGGCCTATATCGCAAACACGCCGAGTTCGTACGGTGTCTTGAACGTCTACAGCCGGTTGTTGAACTATAACGGCTCGCAGATTTCCGAATTCGTGCCTTCCCTGTCATCGCAGGTGCCCAGCCTGGAGAATGGGCTCATCAAGCAGAACGCCGACGGTTCTGTCAGCTACACATTCCCGATCCGCAAGGGCGTGTACGCCCACAAGGTCGGCATCAAGGGTGACGACGGCAAGATCACCTGGCAATACTATGACGGCCTGACCAGCGAGCAGAAGGCCAAGATCGAGCCTGGCTATGGCGAGATCTCGGCCGATGACGTTCGCTACTCGCTGCTGCGTGCGATCCTCATGGGGCAGTCCTGGATGTCCAACGCCATCACCGAGGTGATGACAGGAAGCCAGTACACCGACGTCGCCAAATGGGTCGAGGCCGAAGGTAAGGTGTCGGATATCAAGGATGCCAGCCCCGAGGCGCTTCGCAAGGTCTACGACGAGCTCGCCTCGCAGATCACCGTCGAAGGCGATAACGTCACGCTGAAGCTGCCGAAGTCCTTCCCTGCCACGCTTGGCGTGCTGGCGCTGCCGTTCGGCGCATCGATCGTCGACAAGGAATGGGTCGCTTCGGTCGGAGGCTGGGACGGCAATGGCGACACCTGGAAGAAGTACTATCGTCCCGAACTCGGCGACGATCCGCTGTTTGCCGAGGAGAACGGCACTGGTCCGTTCATGCTCGATGAATGGGACCGGACGGATCGCCGCATCACGCTGAAGCGTTTCGACAATTATTTCATGGGTCCGGCTTCGCTGGAGCGGGTCGTCATGCGCACCGTTCCGGAGTGGACAACACGTCGCCTGCAGTTGCTTTCCGGCGACGCGGATTTCGTGACGGCACCGGTGGAATTCCTGGATGAACTCGGCAAGACGGAGGGCGTCAAGGTCGTTGACGGTCTGCCTAAGGTGTTCAGCCGCGGCCTGTATTTCGCCTGGCCGCTGGACGATGCCGACAACGCCGCTATCGGCAGCGGCAAGCTGGATGGCAACGGCATCCCGCCGGACTTCTTCTCCGATATCGATGTGCGCATCGGCTTCAACTACGCACAGAACTACGACGCGCTGATAAAACAGGCGCTGCTCGGCAAGACAGTCCAGGCCCATGGGCCGACGGTGCGCGGAATCATGGGCTATCGCGCGGACTCGCCCATCTACAGCTATGATCCGGCGAAAGCCGCGGAGCACTTCAAAAAGGCCTTCGGCGGCAAGCTCTGGGACACGGGCTTTACCTTTACGGCGTTTGTCCAGGAAGGCACGCCGCAGGGCACGGCGGCTCTCTCCGCGCTGCAGCAGGGACTGCAGCGCATCAACCCGAAGTTCAAGATGAAGATCCAGTCGCTGCCATGGGCGTCGATCTCGGACAAGTTGAACAATCGTGAAAAGCCTGCGTCGCCGCTCACCTATATGGGTTGGGGGCCAGACTATTCGGATCCGGGTGGCCCGCTCGGCGCCGCGACCTACTACCTGTCTCCGACCGGTCTCGTCGGTGGTATGCTGGGCCAAGGCTACCGGGACCTGATGACGGAGAAGTTCAAGCCTCTGCTGGACCAGGCCTGGGCGTCGAGCGACCCGGCGGTGCGGGAACCGATCTACGCCAAGCTGCAGGAAATGTCTTACGACTACGCCACGACGCAATTCCTCTGGGAAGACTTTGGCTACATCGTTACCCGCAGCAACATCGACGGCTACGTCCACAATATGATCCTCTACGGTGCGTGGGACTTCTATCCAGTCACCAAGAAGGCTGACTGAGGCGCTTGAAGTTCGGCCGGGCGGAGCCGCCGCCCGGCTAAACCTTCCCTCATTGTGCGGATGCTCATGTGCTGAACTACGCTTTGCGGCGGCTCCTGATGCTGCCCGTCGTCCTCTTTGCCCTGTCGCTGATGCTTTTCGCGCTGCAGATGTCGCTGTCGCCGACGCAGCGCCTGGCCGCCTACGCACCGTCGCCCGACTTCCTCAAGGGTGGCCAGGACAGCATTCGCAGGATGATCGACCAGTACGGATTGAACGATCCCTTCTATATCCAGTACGGACGTTGGATCGGCAACATTCTGACCGGCAATCTCGGTTGGTCGGAGACGGCGCGCCAGCCCGTCGCCCATGCGCTTGCGTCTCTGCTGCCGGCGACACTGGAACTCGTGGTGCTGGCCTTCATTCCCGGCTTTCTGCTGGCCATATATCTGGGCTCGCGGGCTGGCATCCATCTCAACCGCTGGCCGGATCATCTGATCCGCATCTTCACCATCCTCGGATGGTCCTTTCCCGTCTATGTGTTCGGATTGCTGATGCTGCTGATCTTTTACTCGGCACTGGACTGGTTCCCGCCCGGGCGGCTCAGCCAGTGGGCGCAGTCGGCCGTCACGTCTCCCGGTTTCACCCGCTACACCGGCGCGAACACGATCGACGCGCTGCTCAACGGTAATCTCGCCATCTTCTGGGATTCGCTTCGGCATCTCGCGGCTCCGGTCATCACGCTGACTTATGTCAATCTTGCCAACATGACGCGCGTCATGCGCACCTCGATGCTGGAAACGCTGCGCCAGGATTATGTACGCACCGCGCGTGCAAAGGGCATGCCGAGGCGCGTGGTGGAACTGCATCACGCGCGGCGCAACGCGCTTTTGCCTGTTACGACGATTGCAGGGATGGAGCTTGCCGCCATGATGGGCGGCGTCGTCATTACCGAAACAATCTTCGACTATGCCGGACTGGGTCAGTTCGCGGCCAAGACCGCCGCCAATCTCGACTTTCCCGCCGTGCTCGGCTTCGGGCTCTATTTCGCGGTCGTCCTCGTCGTGCTCAACCTCGCTGTCGATCTGGTCTATCCGCTGCTCGATCCAAGGGTGAAGACGCGATGAGGGCGCTCGGCTATCTGAAGCGTAATCCGATATCGCTGGTCGGCGTGCTCCTGCTGCTGGCTTTCGTTCTGGTTGCCATCTTCGCGCCGGTGCTTGCACCACCGCAAGAGTTCCAGATGTCGGTCTACGACACGCCGCGAGCCGGGTTCCTGGCGACGCCGCAGCCGCCGTCGCCCGAAGCGATCTTCGGGACAACCGAAGGGCAGTATGATATATATTACGCCGTCGTCTGGGGGACTCGTACGGCCTTCAAGATCGGCCTCGGCGTCGTTGCCATCTCGGTTCTGATCGGGACCATCATCGGTTCGCTCGCGGCCTATTATGGCGGCGTCGTGGACGAGGTCCTGATGCGAATCGTCGACGTGTTCATGGCGGTTCCCTTCCTCATCGCGGCAATGGTCCTGACCGCGCTGCTCGGCAAGGGACTCGGACCGATAACCGTCGCGCTGACGACCTTCGGATGGATGGGGTATGCGCGTGTCGTGCGAAGCGAGATCCTGCGCATCCGCGAGATGGATTTCGTCAACGCGGCACGAAGCTACGGCGCCGGCGACTTCCGGCTGATCGTCCTGCACATTCTGCCCAACGCATTCTTTCCTGTGCTCGTGCTGGCCACGATGGCGACGGGTTCAATGGTGCTGACAGCCTCGGCCCTGAGCTTCCTGGGCGTCGGCACCGAGGAGGGATACGCCGACTGGGGGCAGTTCATCGCCTATGCGCGCAACTGGATCGTCGGCCAACCCGGAAATCCTTTCCAGTACTGGTACACGCTCGCTTTCCCCGGCGCCGCGATCTTCCTCTTCGTGCTGGCGTGGAACCTGGTTGGCGACGCGCTGCGCGACATTCTCGATCCACGCCATACCGATTGAAATAAGGGAGTAACCTCCGTGTCTTCGCTTTCCAGCAGCGCCATCGAGCTTTTCGAAGATCTTATCCGCCACGAGGTAGAGGACAAGGCGATCCCGTCGATCTCCTATGCCCTCGTGGACCGGGACGGCCTTCTGGCGCATGGCCATGTCCAGCGGCACGATCGTCATTTCGACATGAAGGACGATACCTGTTTCCGCATAGGCTCGATCACAAAGACCTTCACCTCGGTCGCCATCATGCAACTCGTCGAACAGGGGCTGGTCGACCTGGATGTCGATGTCTCGGAATATTTGCCGGGGTTCCGCCCGGTCAATCCGTTCGCCGGTCGCGAAAGCGGCCCGCACGGGTCCCAGATCAGCCTGAGCAAGCTGATGAGCCACACCGCCGGCATCGTGCGTGAGCCCAAGAGCGGACACTATCTGGACTCGCACAAGCCACCGCTAGCCGACACGGTGGCGGAGCTCGCCACATCCACCCTCAAGCAGGATCCGAGCGCCGGCATCATGCATTATTCGAACGCCGGCATCGCCGTGGTCGGGATGGTGATCGAGCGAGTGACGCGCAAGAGCTATTCCGATTATATCACCCAGAACATCCTGAAGCCGCTAGGCATGAACGACACGTCGTCGGGGATGGCTCCTGGCATTCGCGAAAGACTGGCGCCGGCCGACATGTGGACACTCGACGGCGACAGCCCGGCGCCGGTGTTCAATCTTGGTGGCTCGCCTGCCGGCAATATCTTCTCCACCACGTCCGACATGGCAAACTACACGCAATGCCTGTTGCGCGGTGGCTTCGCGCCCGATGGTCACCCCATCGTCAGTCCGGCATCGCTGCGCAAGATGTGGACGCCGATCGGCAAACGCCCGGAAGGCCACAACAAGGATTTGAACGGCTATGGCCTGTGCTTCGGCGTCGGCGACATGGATGGATGGACGTCCGTCGGGCATGGCGGCGCGGTCTATGGATATGCGTCGCAGATGATGATCCTGCCCAGGGCAGGTCTGGGCGTGCTGATTTTCGCGACGCTCGATTTCGCCAATCAGATAGCCTCGCGACTGGCCGGCGACGGCCTCCGCATCGCCCTTGCCAGTCGCGGTATGGGACGCATGCCGGAGCGCAGCCAGACCGCCCCGGCCATCACGCAGGATCAGTTTGCGCGGCTGCCGGGTCTCTACCGCCATGAGACGAGCGGCGAGGTCGTCGAAGTCAAGAACAAGGACGGCAAGCTCTATCTGATGGGGGAGGGCGTGCCGCTTCAGATCCGCCCTGTCTCGGGAGATGATTTTGTCATCGACGGCCGCATCTATGGCCGTGGAGCCGAATATGCGCATATGAACCTTTCTTTCTCGCAGGCCAACCAGTTGACCTGGAAAGGGGCGGACTGGTCGCGGGTCGATACCCTGCCTGTCGAGAAAGTTCCCCCGGAGATCGCACCGCATCTGGGCGAGTACGGGCCGGACTTCAACATCACCTACCTGACCTACAGCCATGGCGAGCTGAAATGCCTGATCGAGTATTTCTGCACCCATTCATGTGAGCCGGTGGACGCCGGTCGGTTTCGCATGCACGGGCTGCTTTATGAGGAAGAAATCCTCGAACTGGACGCCGTCGACGACAATGGGCGCCGCGGCATTCGCGTCGGACCCATGTTTCTTGTGCGCCGCCAGGCCGAAATGGCGGCCTGAAACGCAAGCGGCAGGCCGGGCACGGCTCTCGGGCCGGCGGCGACACGAGCTGCCGCCCGGCGATTCCTCTGACAGCGAAAGGCAAGGATATGAAAGTCTTCATCAGCGCCGACATCGAAGGCACGGCGGGCATCACCAACTGGGACGAGGCCCGCAAGGGCAATCCCGATTATGCCGAGTTCCGCGAATACATGACCGAAGAGCTCGTTGCGGCTTGCGAAGGCGCCAAGGCGGCGGGCGCGACGGAGGTCGTCGTCAAGGATGCCCATTCGACGGCACGCAATCTCATCCTGTCGAAGCTGCCGGCCTATGTGCGCGTCGTGCGGGGTTGGAGCGGCCATCCGGACGCCATGATGTTCGGCATCGACGACAGCTTCGACGCCGCTCTCTACACGGGCTATCACAATAAGGCCGGCACAGACACGAATCCACTGGCGCACACGCTGACCGGGACCGTGTCCCGGATGCTTATCAACGGCGAAGTGGCGTCCGAATACACGCTCAACGCGCATTGCGCCGCGCGCTACGGCGTGCCCTCCGTGTTCTTGTCGGGCGATGCCGGCATGTGCGGCGAGGCAAAGGCGCTGGTGCCGGAAATAGCCACCGTCGCCACGAGCGAAGGTTTCGGGCCGGCCACGTCTTCCCTTTCGCCGCAAGCCGCCGTGAAAGCGATCCGCGAGACAGTCGAAGCGGCGCTATCGCGCGATCTGTCGAAGTGCCTGCCTAAACTGGCGAAGAAATTCGAACTTATCGTTGAATACACCACCCCGATCGAGGCTTACAGGGGCAGCTGGTATCCTGGCATCCAGCATCCGGCTCCGCGCACGCTTCGCTTCGAGGCGGACGATTTCTTCGAAATTCAGCGCGCCATCCGCTTCATCGTCCTGAGTTGAACAGGTAGTGCCGATACAGCCCGGCCGATTTCTAGCGGGCTGTATCGTCGGTCCTGTTCTACAGCTGCCCTGCGGCGGTTCGCTTCCGGTGGCCGTCAGAAAAACGTCTTCAGCGCGCCGACGATGTCATAGGCGTCATCGACCAGGAACAGAATCTGCCATTTGTCGAAGGTTGTGCAGGGGTGCGATACGCCAAGTCCGATACGATCACCGACCTTGACCGGAACCGTTTCGGGGACGCGCATATAGGCGTGCTGGTCGTTGCTGGCGAAGATCTCGCAACCGCTCAGCTTTTGAGGCGCGGCGCCGTCGCGCGAGACGAGCAGGGGCACCGGCAGTCCGGAATCGGTTCCGAAGTCCCGCTTGCCGGCCGTCAGGATCGCCAGGCCGGGCTCCGGGCAAGACTGCACATGGGTCCAGACCTCCAGCGCGTTGATCAGACCTTCGTTCTCGCCCGTCGCGGCAAGGATGCGCTTTTGCTCGGCCTCGTAGACGCCGCTGTCATGACTGACATAGCAACCGCTGCGCGTCATTACCTGGGCGTCGGTGCCGGCGAGCCGGTCGAGAACGATGTCATAGAACGACGAGCCGCCCGCTGTCACGATCGGCGGCGCCCGCTCAAACAAGCCTTTGCTGGCGCATGTCTCGTAGAGGACGCCGATCTCCTCGACGAAGTCGGCCACCGCCTTCGCCGGGCCGCCATCCTTCGCCTTGATCAGCCCCTCGAACGCCTCGACGCCGCAGAGCAGCAATTGCGGGGCGGCGTGAGCGGCGCGGGCCACCTCGAGTGCGGTTTCGTTGTCGCGGCATCCGGTCCGGCCTCCGCGATAACCGCGCTCGACCAGCACTTGTATGGGCCGCGAGTTTGCTCCGGCGCGTCGGACCGCCTCGCTCGCCAGGCGCACGGCATCGAGGCTGTCGACCAGCATGTAGAAGTCAAGCTCTGGCGAGGCATTCAGCTCGGCGACGAGAGCGTCCAGCTCCAACCGTCCGACAAGTTGGTTGGCAAGAACGATGCGGTCGATGCCGAACCGGCGGCAAACCTTGATTTGGTGCAGCGTTGCGACCGTGACGCCCCACGCGCCATCACGCAACTGCCGCTGCATGATCTGCGGGCACATCGTCGTCTTGACGTGCGGCGCGATGACCGCGTTTCGCTTGGCCAAGAAGCGTTGCATCCAGCGCGAATTGTGGTCGAGCGCCGCCTCCTTGATGACCGCCGCCGGCAGCGGCACGTCGCCGCGCAGCACGTTCCAGCCCATCGATGCTACCTGATCGAGGCGGACGGTGACACTTGGAGGAATACCCTTCGTCGTGTCGTCCAGGACCAGGCCGTCAAGCTCGTGAAGGTTCATGTGATTTCCCGATTCCTTGCCATCCGCCAAGGCCGCTTCAACGCGGCCGGCCTCGCTCTTACAGGGTGAGGACACCTTGCAGAAATCATATAATAGTTTGATGATCAGAAAAGATTTTTCTTAAACGAAAGACAGGTTGGAGCCACGAAATGCGCATCTTCATCGCGGGCATGGATACCGAGACCAACACGTTCGCGCCCATCCCTACCGGCTACCATAGTTTCGAGGAGATGGGCATCGCCCGGGGCGACGCCACGTCGAAGGCTCTTAACGAACCCTCCTGTCAGCTCTTCGTGTGGCGCCAGCGCGGCGAGGCCGACGGTCACGAGATCGTGGAAAGCCTCTGCGTGTGCGCTGAACCGGGAGGTATCACCATCCGCCATGTCTATGAGCAGTTTCGGGACGAGATCCTGGCCGAACTCAAGGCGGCCATGCCTGTCGACTGCGTGCTGCTCGCCCTGCATGGCGCCTTCGTAGCTGAAGGCTATGACGATACGGAGGGCGATCTGCTTGCCCATGTCAGGGCGGTCGTCGGCCCGGACATTCCCGTCGGCGCCGAGCTCGATCTGCACTGCCATACGACCCGCAAGATGGTCGACAACGCCACCGCGATCGTCGCCTACAAGGAATACCCGCACACCGACATCATGGACCGCGCGGGCGAGCTCTACCGCATCATCGTTGATACTGTGGAAGGCAAGGTTCGCCCGGTGATGGCGCTCTACGATTGTCGCATGATCAGCACCTTCCGCGTGCAGGAGCAGCCGATGCGCGGCTTCGTCGACGGCATGATCGCCGCCGAGGCAGAACCCGGCGTTCTGTCCGTTTCCCTGGGGCACGGGTTCCCGCATGGCGACGTCGAGGATGTCGGCGCGCGCATGCTTGTCGTCACCGACAATGACAGGCCACTCGCTGAACGGACCGCCGAAAAGTTCGGCAAACAGCTTTTCGCATTGCGCAACCAGCTTATCCCGAAGTTCCTTGGCATTGACGAAGCGCTGGATATCGCGCTTGCCGAGCAGGAAGGACCAGTCGTGATAGCCGACGTATCCGACAATGCCGGTGGCGGCGCCCCCGGCGATTCCACCTATATTCTGCGCCGGCTTATCGAGCGCGGCATCGGGAACGTTGCCAGCGCCATGTACTGGGATCCGATCGCCTACCGCTTCTGCGCGGAGGCGGGCGTCGGCGGTACCCTCGCCTTGCGGGTTGGCGGCAAGTGCGGTGTGTTCTCGGGCATGCCGGTCGACCTTCGTGTGACGGTTAAGGGCCTCGGCCGCGGGTTGACGCAGCTTTTCGGCACCATGCCCTGGCCGCTCGGCGATGCGGCATGGGTCACCACCGATAGCGGTATCGACCTGATCATCAACACGGTGCGGACGCAGGTCTTCCATCCCGACTGCATGACCGCGCTGGGCCTCGATCCGGGCAAGCGGCGCATCGTCATCGTCAAGTCCAACTATCATTTCCAGGCCGGGTTCGCGCCGATCGCCAAGCGGATTTTGTTTTGCGCTCCGCCTGGCTCGACGCAGCCCAACTTCGCTTCGATCCCCTATACCAAGCTGAAGCGGCCTTACTGGCCGAAGGTCGAGAACCCCTTCGAGGCCGCCTGACCGCAGGCGGCGAAGGAATGTTGGCTCAACCGGCGGGCTGAAGCGCGCCGGTCACAATGTGACAACGCACCGTGCGGGCGCCATCAACGGCCTTCAGCAGTTGCGGCCGTTCGCAGCCGGCGGTCGCCGAAGAGCAGCGCTCTCGGAAGTAGCAGCCTGTCGGCAGCTTGCGGTTGCTCGGCAGTTCGCCGGCGCGTGGCGCGGTCGTGGTCAGCGGTCGCTCGAAACTCGGCACGGCGTCGAGGAGCGTCCTGGTGTAGGGGTGCTGCGGCCTGTCCAGCACGTCCTGCGTGGGGCCGGCCTCCACGATCTGGCCGAGATACATGACCGTCACGCGATCGGCGACATGGCGAACCAGTGAGACATCGTGCGAGATCAGCGCGTAGGACAGCTTTCGCTCGGTCTGCAGCTTCAGCAACAGGTTGACGATCTGCGCCTGGACGGAGACGTCGAGCGCCGATGTCGGCTCGTCCAGGACCAGAAGCTCGGGCTCGACGGCCAGTGCGCGTGCGATTGCGATGCGCTGGCGCTGGCCACCCGAGAATTCGTGCGCATAGCGGTCGATCTGCTCAGGCCGCAGGCCAACCGAAACGGCCAGCTCGGTCGCGCGTTCGATCAGCTGCGCGCGGGTATAGCCACCGCGTATGTGCAACGGCTCGGTGATCAGTCGCCACACCGGCAGGCGCGGATCGAGGGACGATTGAGGATCCTGGAAGATGATCTGGATATGGGCGTTGGATTGCGCGCGGTCGGTCCCCTTCAGCTGGATCGATCCGGCAGTGATCGGTGTCAGGCCGACGATGGCCTGGCCCAAGGTGGACTTTCCGCAGCCCGACTCTCCGACGATGCCCAGCGTCTCGCCTTCGGCCACCGACAACGAGACCCCGTTGACGGCATATACGTCGGCCCCACCGAACCAGCCGGAGGTGACGCGATAGCGCACCTCGACGTCTTCCAGTGCTAGAAGTGGCACGTCTGGATTCACGCGGCTTCAGCCTCCTCGATCCGGCGCCAGCACGCCGCGCGGCGCGCGGGGTCGATCGGGGACAATGGCGGCACCT
Organism: Mesorhizobium sp. B2-3-4; assembly: GCF_006442315.1. GTDB lineage: Bacteria > Pseudomonadota > Alphaproteobacteria > Rhizobiales > Rhizobiaceae > Mesorhizobium. Next base: position 75,302 of record NZ_VFVY01000002.1, read on the forward strand.
CGATGCAACGCTCATCCGCCTCCCGGCAGCGCGCGCGAAACAGGCAGCCTGCGGGTGGATTCAACATGTCGGGCAATGTCCCAGGAATTTGCTCAAGTGGCCGCTTCGGCGCGGCCAGCCCCGGCAGGCAGCGGATTAGCGCCCTCGTGTATGGATGTGCGGGCGCGGCAAGCACGGCAGCCGTTGCTCCGGATTCCGCGACGCGCCCGGCGTAGAGCACATAGAGCCGGTCGCACAGTTGCGAGACCACTGCCATGTCATGCGAAATGAAGACGACGGCGGTACCGGTGCTGACCGCCTTCTGCCTGATGAGCGACAGGATCAGTGCCTGTACGGTGACATCGAGCGCAGTCGTCGGTTCGTCGGCGATGATGAGCTTGGGTTCGCACGAAAACGCCATGGCGATCAGCACGCGTTGACGCATGCCGCCCGACAGTTCGAATGGATAGGCCTGCATGATCCGCTCCGGCTCGCTGATCAGCATGTCGCGCAAGAGGCCGATCGCCTTCTGGCGGGCGGCGGCGCTGCTGAGGCGCTGGTGGCGGCGGATGACCTCGATCACCTGTTCCCCGATGCGTCGCGTCGGGTTGAGCGCGTTCATGGGCTCCTGGAAGATGGTCGATACCTGGCGGCCGCGAACATGCTGCAGTTCGCGTTCGCTGAGCTTCATCGGGTCGCTGCCGAAAAGTCGCACGGCGCCACCGGTGATGTGTGCGCCGCCTTTGGGCAGAAGCCGGGTCGCGGCCATCATGGTGACCGACTTGCCGCAGCCCGACTCGCCGACCACGCCGACGATCTCGCCGGCACGCACGTTGAGGCTGATCCCGTTCAGCGCCTTCACCGGTCCGCGAAAGGTGCGGAATTCCAGAGACAGATCGTCGATGTCGAGGAGGATATCGCCCTGCGCCGCGCTCATCGTCCGCCGAGCCTCGGGTCGAGCATGTCACGCAGGCCATCGCCCAAAAGGTTGAAGCCCATCGCGCTTATCAGGATCGCAAGGCCCGGAAAGGTGATGTACCACCATTGGTCGAGGAAGTAGTTCCGGCCACTCGAGACCATCGAGCCCCACTCCGAGGTCGGCGGCTGTGCGCCGAGCCCGATAAAGCTCAGCGCTGCGGCGGTCAGGATTGTGCCGCCAAGATCGAGCGTCGCCTGCACGATAATGGGTGACAGCGCATTGGGCAGGATGTGCCAGCGCAACAGATAGGCCGGCGAAGCGCCGAAGCTGCGTGAAGCCTTCACATAGGTCCGGTTGCGCAGCGCCAGTGTCTGGCCGCGTGCCAGCCGCACATAGGCCGGCACGCGCACGACGGCCACGGCCAGCATGGCGTTGAACAGGCTGGGGCCGAGCGCGGCGGCCAGCGCCATTGCCAGGATCAGCGCCGGCAGCGCCAGGAATACATCCATCAGCCGCATGATCGCCGTGTCGACGATGCCGCCGATCACTCCCGACAGGCAACCTACGATCGAGCCGACCACGGTCGAGATGATAACGATGGCGAACGCGATGCCGCAGGAGGCGCGCGCGCCATAGAGAACGCGCGAGAACAGGTCGCGGCCTACCTCGTCGGTGCCGAAAAGATGCTGCAGGCTGGGCGCGGCGAGGCGCGCCGACAGCGAGATGCGGTCGGGCGGATAGGGCGCCAGAACCGGCGCGGCGACGATCACGATCAGCACGATCAAGGCAATGGCGGCGCCTACCAGCGTAAGCGGGCTGCCCTTCACGCGATACCAGATGCGATTTAGGCCTTCGCGAGCCGCGGATGGGTGTCTGGCGGCGCCTGTCGCTTGAATGGCCATCAGCCGAGTTCCCGGATCTGTGGGTCGAGCACCATGTAGGTCAGGTCGACCGCCAGGTTTATCAGGACGTAGCCGAGCGACGCGACGACGGTGAAGCCCATGATCGCCGGGAAATCCAGGGTCTGAATCGAGGATACGACATAGCTGCCCATTCCCGGCCAGGCGAAGATCGTCTCGGTCAGCACCGCTCCGTAGAGGAGGTCGCCAAAGGCGAGACCAAGCAAGGTCACCGACGGGATCAGTGCATTGGGCAGCGCGTGGCGCAGGATGATCGTTGAACGCGACAGCCCGTTGGCGCGTGCGGTACGTACATAGTCTTCCTGCAGCACGTCGAGCATCGAGGCCCTTATCTGGCGCGTGATGATGCCGAGGTTGGCGAACGCCAGGACGAAGGCCGGCAGCACGAGATGGTAGAGCGTTGACCGAAATGCCGCGAGGTCGCCGGCAACGAGAGAATCGATCAGGAAAAACCCGGTCATCCGGGGTGGCGCGGTTATGCCGAGATCAAGGCGCGCGCTGCCCGGCAGGATCGGGATCTTCACATAGAACACGATGATCAGCGCAAGGCCGAACCAGAACACGGGCATCGATATGCCCGCCACCGAGACAACGCGCGCCGCCTGGTCGACCGGGCCATCCTTGTATATGGCCGACAGAGCGCCAAGCGGCACGCCGATCAGGATCGCCATTAACAACGCCGTAATGCCAAGCTCGAGCGTGGCGGGCAGGAATAGCGCTATGTCGGTGGCCACCGGCCGCCTTGTTCTCAGGGAATTGCCGAGATCGCCCGAAAGCAACTGCTTGACGTAGATCACAAACTGCTGCGTGACCGGCTTGTCCAGTCCAAGCTCCTGGCGCACATGCGCCAGCGTTTCGGCGGAGGCCTTGTCTCCAGCAATCATCTGTGCCGGATCGCCTGGAATCAGATGCGAAATGGTGAAGGTGACGATGGCAACGCCAGCGACCACGAAGACCAGCAGGACGAGACGCCGAAGGATGGTGGACAGCAATGACATGCCTTCGGCGTCCGTTTCTATTCGGACTTCGACATTTCGGCGATGTTGTACACCTGAATCAACATCGGGTTGTAGACATAGCCCTTTACTGACGACCGCATGGCGAAGATGTCGTTCTTCTGGAACAGAAGGACGTATGGCGCATCCTCGTTGGTGATCTTCTGGGCGTCGATGTAGAGCTTCTCGCGCTCTTTCTGATCGACCGTCTGGAGCGCCTTGTTGATCAGGTCAGTGACCTTCGGGTTCTCGTAGAAAGCACGGTTTCCGGGGGCGCCCATCTTGGTCGGATCGAACCAGATGTTCATGAACATGAAGGGATCGGCAAAATCCGGTGTCCAAGCGCCGGTCGAGATGTCGTAATCGCCCTTGGCGACCAGCTCGCGCTTTGTTGTGTCGGCGACATTCTTCATGTCTAGAGTCACGCCGATCTCGGCGAGCGATGCCTGCAGCGCGAGGCCGACAGGCTCCCAGGCCGAGTCGGCCTGCGAGTAGGTGTAAGTGACATGCAGGTTTGAGACGCCGGCGTCGGCGAGCAACTGCTTGGCCTTGTCCAGATCGTAGGTGTACTGCATGCCTTGCGGGTCATGGCCCCACATGCCGTCCGGCACCGAGCCGCGCATCTGCTCGGCCTGGCCCTGCATGACGCCATCGACAAGCCCCTTGTAGTCGACCGCATAGGAGATCGCCTGACGAACCTTCGGGTTGTCGAACGGCGCCTTCTTGTTGTTCAGATAAAGATAGACGACGTAAAGGCTGGGATTGCTCTCGATCGCCACCCCTGCACTCGATTTCATGGCCTCGGCCTGGTCGACGGGAACCTGGTCAATCAAATCCGCGTCGCCGTTTTCCAGTTGCAACCGGCGCGACGACATTTCGCGCACGATCTTGAAGATAACCTGCTTGAAGGCTGGAGCCTTGCCGGCAAAATGCGGGTTGGGTTCAAGCGTGATCTGCTGGTTGCGCTCCCAACTGGCGATCTTGAAGGCGCCGCTGCCGGCGCTGTGCTCAGCCAGCCAGGCGCGGGCATCGTCGCCGTTGACCGCGTGGTCCTGCGCCTTCGGGTTGACGATTGACCCGGCCGATGTGGCAAGCGCCGAAAGGAAAGGCGCGAACGGGGCTGACAATTCGAACTTGACCGTCTGGGGATCGACGACAACGACGTCCTTGATGGTCGGGAACATGTCGCCGGGGCCGGCTGCCAGTTTCTTGACTCGGTCGAACGAATACTTGACTGCGGCGGCGTCGACCGGCGAGCCATCGTCGAACATATGGCCGGAAGCCAGCTTGAAGGTCCAACTGAGATTGTCCGGTGCAACGGTCCAGCTCTCGGCGAGCTCGGGGATCACCTCTGTTTTCGCACCGTCATACTTCACCAAACGCTCATAGGCGGGGAAGATGAGAGTATAGCCGTTATTGCTGACCTCGACGCCGGGATCGGCAGTAGGCGGATCCTCCGCCTTGTCGATGACCAAAACATCCTTGGTGGTGGCCCAGCCGTGGCCGGTGATGGCGAAAGTAGCGAAGGCGGCGAATGCCGCGACTGTCGGCAGGCGACGGAACATGACAGGCGCTCCCCTAGAGCTTTTCGTTGAACATCCCTGGCGTTTCGCCGGATGCCGTAGCCACACGCTAACATCCGCGACATGGATGGCAAGGCGATTTTTCGGATAGGAAAGCGATTTTTCGAATTAGCCAAGAAGCATTTCGGTGCTCGCGGCCTCGCGCTCGTCGCCTTGGCTGACGGCACTGATCAATATTTGCTCGGACTGCCCGGAAGCGGCGGTGCAGATGCACAGGATACGCGCCGGCGCATCGCCGACGCTGATATAGGCGTGTCCCATGGTGGATTCGAAATAAACGGATTCTCCCGCCTTCAGCCGAAGCGCCTCATAGACATCGGTATGGAGTTCGACCTCTCCTTCGAGCACGTAGGTAAATTCCTGGCCTGGGTGCCGGACCAGCTCACCGAATGCGTCGATGCTTTCGCTCGTCACGGTGCCCAGCATCGGGATCATCTCTTTCCGTGAGAGCTCCGTGCAGAGAAATTTGTAGATGTAGTTCGGCGTCTCGACGATTCGACCGTCGTCGATCTTGCTTACCACCCGCGCACCGTGAGCAACGGGAGGTGCGCCTGCCTTCTTCGCCCCGAACAGTTCGGTGATATCCACCTTCATGCCCTGTGCCAGCTGCAGCAGCTTGTCGTATGTCAGCGACATCTGGTTGTTCTCGACCTTGGACAGGGTCGAAATAGCCAGCCCGGACATCTGGCTGACCTGTGTCAACGTCAAACCACCTTCCCTGCGCAACGCCTTGAGGCATTCGCCGAGACTTGGCTTCGAATCGCTCATGAACCACCTGAAATCGCCATGCACGGCACCTTAGAGACACGGTTCGCGAAAGTCGACGGCGGTGCGATGCCGCTTTACGATGAGCAATAATATTGATCGATTCGAAAAAACGCATTTGCGGACAAGAGTGTGAGAGCCATCCGTGAACGGAAGCACGTTTGACTTGACGGCTACTGCTTTGCGACAGCCGCAATCGCCTCCACTGCTTTCGACACGAAAGCGTCCAGCCGTCCTGTCTCGTCTTCTGTCCTGAGATATCTGCACTGCTCATATGCTTCGGCTGTGGCTTTCGCAGGGTCAATCGAGCCGCTCTGGTGATCGAGAGCCACTGCAGCCGATGCGATCAAGCACGAGGCGTATCGATCCAAAGCGCTCTCCGCCGCTTGGGCCAATTGGGGTGCAAATAGAAGGAGAAACAGGCGGTCAAGCCAACTCGCATTTTGCACCTCCGGACTTGCGACTATTTTGGTCCTGCCGCTGATGAAGGTGGATCGCAAGACTGAAATCCTTGCAACAGAATATGACGGAACCGTCAATCAGGACCGCGGTTCTAAGGCGAGGAGTTACGCCTGTTTACTCCCCAGTTTCCTATGACGTTCCGGGTTTGAAAGCGCGCCAATTTCAGTTTGATTGCAGTCCGGATTAGGCAGCAGCGCGCGATCGTAACAACGAGAATTGGCAGCGGAGGGATGCCGGCTCGCCTGATCGGCCAGGCGTTGGCGTGGGACCCTGTGGGCGCTGGCTGCAACGGCAACGCTTGGCCTGTGTTTTCAGGTGGTGAAGGGCATTGAATACGCCAAGGAAATTCACGAAGGGTTGGCGCCACTGCTCGGCCTGCCGTTCCAGCGGTCGCCGAGTGATTTCAGAGGCCAAGAGCTCACGGACGCCGCAGGTGCATCCGGCGCGGACTTGATAGCTTATGGCCCTCGAAACGACATGGCGGCTTTGCGCCTCGGCCGTTAAAGCGGGCCTTGCTCGTCCTGAAGCGGCCGTTATCAACAACAACGCCAGCGTGTTGCGTACAAGAGCTATCCAGCGGCCTCCTCCTCCATCTCTTTCATGTCCTGAAAGCGGTCCGCAATCCGCGGATGGAGCCGGCCGCCATCCGCCGCGCCGATGGCCACGACGATTTCGTCTGCGGCCGGGCCGTCGGCGATCTGGAAGTTGGCGGTGATGAAATGCGAGCGGCGGCCGTTCTCGCTCTTGTGCATCATCGGTAACGACAGCAGCGCGCCTGGCGCGTTGCGCGTGTTGCAGAATTCGAGGTAGGTGGTGCCGCCCACGGCGTCGCGGAACACATTGCCGAAGCGAAGCGTATGGATCAAGGCGGAGGCGTGCTCGATTTCGCCAGCGGTTCCGACGGCGGCGGCCTTGCCATAGCTCTCTATGCGTTCGGCCGGCATCAGGTCGAGCAGGCGGCGCGTGAGTTCATGCCCGAGGCGGGGCGCGATGGCGACGATTTCAGGCCGCAGATCGTCGACGAAACCTTGCCCGGCCCATGGGTTACGCAGGACGGCGGCAACGACGATCGACGTTACCGGCCTGGCGCCCGCCTTGCCACCTTCGATATGGATTTCCTCGATGAAGGTGCAGACTTTTCGCAATTCCATGATTTTGGGCCCTGTTGGTGGAGGCCCAGCCTAGTAGGGCGCAGGGAACAGGTATTCCTCCGGTTCGTAGGAAGAATCGGCGTGCGCCCCGCTTGGAAGCGGTGTAGCGTTCGTATATCCGCGAGGGCTTAAATCGGCCTTCGTGAGGCGGAACTGGGCGTGAACCACGAGTCGCAAATTCTTTCTTTGCGGGATGCCGCCAGCCTCATCAACTCGGGTGGCGATCTCCAGTCCGTGCTGCGCGACCTCGTGCTGGCAGCCTGCCGCCATGCCAAATGGACGCTGGGCTCGATCATGAGCATCGATGCACCGCATGGCCACGCCTATGTCATCGTGCGCCATGACCCGACACTCATCCAGCGCGCCTTGCCGGACCGCTGGGAACTGGCGACCAGTCCTTCGATCGTCGCGCTCAACCGCAACGAGCCGGTCTATATCAGGGATGCTCGGGCGTCCGAGGAATTCCCGGGCTACCGCCGCGAGGCGTTCGAGCGCGATTACCGCAGCGTACTTGTCATGCCGATGAGCTGCGTCGACGAAGACAGCCGGCCGATGGTGCTGACCGTCGTCTCCCGCGAGATCACCGAAGTGAGTGCGGAGGATATCGCCTTCATCGGCATGATCGTGCATCTGGGCGAAATCGCGGTCGAGAAGCAGCACCGCCTGCGCCAGGAAAAGCAGGCGGGCGAGCGTCTGCAGCGGGCCTTGCAGGCGCACACCTCGCTGCTACAGCAGGCTCTCTCGGAAGGATCGGTGGCCGCGCTCGCCGACAAGGTCGGCGAGTTGTTGCCCAACCCGGTCGTGGTCATCGATTTCCACGCCAACCTCGTTGTCGCAGGCCGCTCGCCGAGCGAAGCGCATTTCGATGCCGCGGCTTGGCGCCAGGCCGTTGGCGGCGTGCTCAACCGACAGATCGTCAAGGTCGCGCGCGGCGCGTCGGAAGCGCGCCAGGACGAGACTTTGTTCGTCGACGACGGCAAGCATCGCCTCAAGCTTTCGGTGCGCGTAGAGCCGCTGACAATCGACGACGAAGTGGTTGGCGCGCTGATGATTTTTCCGACGCCGCAACAATCGGGCCAGCTCGACCAGATGCTGCTCGACAGCGCCAAATTTGCGCTCAGCGTGCAGATGATGCGCAGCTTCGTCCGCTTCCGGTTTGAGACCCGATCGCTGACCGAGCTTTTCCTGGAGGTCGTGGAACGCCGCTGGCGCGATGAAGCCGATATCGTCAATCGGGCACGGCGGCTGGGGCTCGACCTGACCGTGCCGCAACGACTGATTGTTGTCGACTATGCCGATGCGGCAAAGCACGGCGGCAGCCTTGCCGATCCCCATCATGCCCTTGTCCGGCTCCTGGAACAGGCAGGCGTGGCGGGCACGGTTGTCACCGTCGAGGGCGGTCTTGTTTGTCTCGTGGCGGGCGATGCCAGGGAAAGCATGCGCCTGACGAAATTGCCGAACACGATCGCCACCGAGTTCGGCCGCCATCTCGGTCGTGAGCCGGCGGTGCTGGTTTCCGAGGTCTGTGCGTTGCTGGCCGATTATCCCACCGCGTGGGAGCGCTCCCGACGCATGATCCGCATCGGCCGGTCTTTTGGGCGCACCGGCGTCTTCGCCGGCCAGGATTTCGGGCCGCTTCCGATGCTGGTCGCGGCCGCCGATGTGCCTGATGTGCGCAACTTCGTCGACAAGAGCGTCGGCGCCCTGATCGCGCACGATCGCGAGCACGGCACGCCTTACCTGGAAACGCTGTTTGCCTATCTGCGCGAAGGTTGCCGCAGCCAGGCCTGCGCCGACGCCATGGGGCTGCATGTCACGACCTTGCGCTACCGCCTGTCGCGCATGGAAGAGCTGTTCGGCATCAAGCTCGACACGCCCGAACAACGTTTCGCGGCCGAGCTGGCGATCCGCCTCAGCGGCATCATTGACAGCCGGGTGCCCGAAACCCGCTAGAGCCCCTCAACCCGTCATCGTAGTTGCTATGGCGTCCGCCGCCAGGCGCTGACTTGCCAAGCCCCTGCTTGCTCGGGATGGCAGCAGCCAGTCGCCAAGTCTTTCCTACAGATCGGAGGAAGAACCGGCGCCGCGTCCTGCCTAGCCTCCGTCCCGAAATGTGGAGGAAGGCAATGGCGGATACGGTGGCACAAGGGATGATCGACCCGATCGCCTTGCGTCGTGCCTTTGGCACTTTCGTCACCGGAGTCACCGTCATCACCACGCGCGACAGCGACGGCAATCCGCGCGGCATGACGGCCAACTCCTTCACTTCCGTCTCGCTCGACCCGCCGCTGCTTCTGGTCTGCGTCGGCAAGTCGGCAGCGAGTTTTCCGGCTTTCAACGAGACGCAATCCTTCGCGGTGAATTTCCTGCATGAGGGGCAGGCCGATGTCTCGTCGGTGTTCGCCTCGAAGGCGGCGGACAAGTTCCAGTCGGTCAATCACGACCGCGCCCACACCGGCGCGCCTGTCCTGACCGACAGCCTGACCTGGTTCGATTGCGCCGTTTACAATCGCATCGAGGCCGGCGACCACATCATCTTGATCGGACAGGTGCAGGCTTTCGGAACCAGCCCCTCGGCGCCGCTCGGCTTCTGCCGTGGGCGCTACGCCAGCGTGAAGGATCCGCTCCCGGCCGGCTGGCTGGCCTCGCAGGACATGATCATCGGCTATCTTGTCGAGGCCGGCGACCGGATATTGTTGCGAGACGACCGCAAGGGCGGATGGGTGCTGCCGACGGCGCGGCGGCGCAAGGCCGACAGCAAGCTGGTGCTGGACGGCGGCGAGGCGCTGAGCCTCGTTCCGGAAAACACCTTCCTCTATTCGGTGTTCGACGTCGCCGACAGTGATCCCGGCTACCTGATCTATCGCGCCGAGTTGAGCCGAGCGAGCGCGCAAGGCCCGCTGCCGGATGGCCACGCCTTCTTTGCCGTCGACGCGCTGCCCTACGACCAGGTCGCCACGCATGAATTGCGCGCCATGCTGCGCCGCTATGCGCGCGAGCGCCAGGACAAGCGCTTCGGCATCTACATGGATAGCGGCGATGGCGGCCGCGTCGCCATGATCGACGGCCAGTCGCAATCGTGGACGCAGGCCGCTTCCGAATGAAGTCTTACGCAGGACGGACAGCATGAAAACGACGGTCGGATCGCTCGAAGGCTCGCGCCAGGACCTGTTCATCGACGGCGCGTTCGTGGTGCCGAGGAGCGGACAGTATATCGACAGTTTCGATCCTACCACCGGCAAGCCCTGGTACCAGTTCGCCGAGGCCGGCGCCGAGGATGTCGGCGCGGCTGTCGAGGCCGCGCGTGCCGCTTTCGCCAACCCATCCTGGCGGCGCATGACCCAGACCGATCGCGGCAAGCTGGTGCGCCGGCTGGCGGAGCTGGTGCTGGAGCACGCCGACGAACTGGCTCTGATCGAAACGCGCGACAATGGCAAGCTGCTCAAGGAAATGCGCGCGCAGATGCGCGCCATGCCCGACAGCTACACCTACTTCGCCGGCATGGCCGACAAGCTGCTTGGCGACACGATCCCCGTGAACAAGCTCGATATGCTCAACTTCAACCTGCGCGAACCGATCGGCGTCGTCGGCATGATCACGCCGTGGAACTCGCCGCTGATGCTGCTCACCGGCACGCTGGCGCCATGTCTGGCGCTTGGTAATACAGTGGTGGTCAAACCTTCCGAGCACGCTTCGGCTTCGACGCTCGCTCTGGCCGAGCTGATCATCGAGGCGGGCTTTCCGGCCGGCGTCGTCAACGTCGTGACCGGCACGGGCGCTGTCGCGGGCGATGCGCTGACCCGCCACCCAGGCATCGCCAAACTTGTCTTCACCGGCTCGACCGGAACCGGGCGGCGCATTGCCGCCAATGCGGCGCAGAACCTCATTCCCTGCTCGATGGAGCTTGGCGGTAAATCCCCCCACGTGATCTTCGGCGACGTCGATATCGAACATGCCGTGAATGGCGTGGTGTCTGGCGTCTTCGCGGCCGCGGGGCAGAGCTGCGTTGCCGGCTCGCGCTGCTTCGTCGAGGCAAGCGCCTATGAGCCTTTCGTCGAGGCGCTGGTCGAGCGTACAAAGCGGGTGCGGGTCGGGCTGCCGATGCTGGATGACACCGATATCGGCCCATTGGCGCTGTCGGCGCAGCTTGCCAAGGTCGAAGGTTACGTCGCGTCCGGCGTGCGCCAGGGTGCGCGGATCGCAGCCGGCGGCAAGCGTCCGCAGGCGGACGACCTGGCCGGTGGCTGGTATTTCGAGCCGACCGTGATGACCGATGCCGAGAACGGCATGGAGTTCATGCAGGAAGAGCTGTTCGGCCCTGTCGTCGGCGTCATCCCGTTCTCGTCGGAGGACGAGATGATCCGGCTCGCCAACGACACACGCTACGGGCTCGCCTCCGGCATCTGGACCCGCGACATCAACCGCGCCCTGCGCTTCGCCAGGAATGTCGAGGCCGGCACGGTCTGGATCAACACCTATCGCGCCTCCTCCTTCATGTCCGCCAATGGCGGCTTCAAGGAGAGCGGCTACGGGCGGCGTGGCGGCTTCGACGCCATGGAGGAGTTCTCGCGCCTGAAGAATGTCGTCATCGACTATTCGGGCGCCATGCAGGACCCGTTCGTTATCCGCCTTCGCTGACCAGAACCCGACGCAACGGGGGAGACCGACATGAAATTCGCCGTTTCGCTGACCATGGAGCGCTTCTCGCCCGACATCCCGATGGAAAGGGTGAAAAGCAATCTCTTGGAACTGGCGCGCATGGCCGACGAGGGCGGTTTCGAGACGCTGTGGACAGCCGAGCACCATACGATCGAAGCAAACATTTCGCCCAACCCGCTGATGACGCTGACCTGGCTAGCCCAGCATACCGAGCAGATAAGGCTCGGCACCTCGACGCTGGTTGCGCCTTATTGGAGCCCGATCCGGCTGGCGGGCGAAGCAGCGCTTTGCGATCATCTGACCGGCGGCCGGCTGGAGTTCGGCATCGCGCGCGGCTCCTACCAGTATGAATTCGACCGCATGGCTGGCGGCATGCCGCAGCAGGAAGGCGTCGCCTATCTGAAGGAACTGGTGCCGGCGGTTAAGAAGCTCTGGGCGCAGGACTACGCCCATGACGGCCATTACTGGAAGTTCCCTGTCGCTGCGGGCGTGCCGAAGCCGCTGCAAAAGCCGCATCCACCGATCTGGGTGGCCGCGCGAGACCCGGGCACCTTCGACTGGGCCGTGAGCATCGGCGCCTCGATCCTGTCGACACCCTTGTCGGCGCCGGCGGCTGAAATCGCCGTGCTTGGCGAGAAGTTCCGCAAAGCCGTCGCCGATCATCCGGAAGTGCCGCGTCCGCGCCTCATGATGCAGCGGCGCACTTGCGTCTACGAACGGGCGCAGGATTGGGAGGTCGCGGTTGGCCACGCCATCGACTACGGCCGCGCCTTCGAAAACCTGTTCCAGAACATCGGCACGGTGAAAGACGGTTACCCGGAAGCCGTTCCCTATGAAAGCGTCAAGGGCAAGGACAACTACAATCCGGAAAACATCCGCCGCAACCTCATGTTCGGCACGCCCGACGAGGTGATCGAGAAGCTGCTCGACTACGAGGCGGCGGGCGTCGATCAGTATTGCCTCGGCCTGACGTTCAACCTCCCGTTCGAGCTGCAGAAGAAGACGATCAAGCTGTGGGTCGACGAGGTGATGCCGGTTTTCGCCGCGCGCGAGCGCGACAAGGTGCGCCAGACGGCGAGGGCCTGACCATGGCGCGCTCCGGCCAGCTCGACGTCGACGGTGTGCTGCTTAACTGGCGCCTCGAGGGCGAGGGCGGCGTACCGCTTGTCTGCATCCATGGCGTCGGCTCCTATCTCGAAGCCTGGAGTGGCGTCGCCGCCCGGCTGAAGGACCGCTTCGCGGTGCTGACCTTCGACCTGCGCGGCCATGGCCGCTCCAGCCGGGTCAAGGGCCGCTACGAGATCGACGATTTCGTCAACGAGACGCTGACGCTGGCCGATCATGTCGGGTTTGCCACCTTCCATCTGGCCGGATTTTCGCTGGGTGGCCTGATCGCGCAGCGCCTGGCGCTGACGCATGCCGATCGCCTGCAAAGACTGGTGCTGCTGTCGACCGTCGCCGGCCGCACGCCCGAAGAACGGCACGCGGTGCGCGGTCGGTTGGCGGCGCTGGTGGCAAGCGATGCCTCGACGCATCACGCCGCTTCGCTGTCGCGTTGGCTTACGGAGGATTTTCAAGACCGGAACCCTGAGATCATCGCGGAACTGCGCCGGCGCGACGCTGAAAACGACCGTGACTGCTACGCGTCCGCCTATCGGGTTCTGGCCGAAACCGATTTCGGTGGCATTCTCGACCGCATTACGTGCCCGACGCTGATCGTGACCGGCGAGGACGATCAGGGGTCCAGCCCGCGCATGGCACGGCTGATGCACGAACAGGTGCAGGGTTCGCAAATCGCGATCCTGCCTGGGCTTCGCCATTCGATCCTGATCGAGGCGCCGGCCCTTGTTGCCAACGTGATGGCCGATTTCCTGTTGGGGCAAGGCAGCAAGGTGGAGGCCGTCGCCCATGCATAGCAATTCTGGCCACGACACTTCGCCGGCTTCAGGCGGCGGCCTTCCCAGTGTTCGAGGGAATGGCGGCGACAAACATCCTCCGCGACATCGGAAGACCGGAGCGGCCGCGACATCGCTAACTCCATGGGCCTTCGGGAGAGGCCACCGGCCTGGCCGGAACGAAATTGCGACGTGACGATCAGAACGATCGTGGCCGCAAGAGACTGAACAACAACAAGGGGAATACGCAAATGACAATCTGGAACAGACGACAGCTGACGATGGCCGCGGTGGCGCTTGCGCTTGGCGCATATCCTGCCCATGCGGGTGCGGTGCTCGACCGCGTGACGTCCGCGGGAACTCTCAAGGTGGCGACTGACGCCAACTGGGCGCCGCAGTCCTTCGTGAACGCCAACAACGAACTGGACGGCTTCGATGTCGACGTCGCCAAGGAGATCGGCAAGCATCTCGGCGTCAAGGTCGAATTCATCACGCCCGGCTGGGATATCATCACCGCCGGCAACTGGGCGGGTCGCTGGGACATGCATGTCGGCTCGATGACTCCGACCAAGAAGCGCGCCGAGATCTTCGATTTCCCGGCCGTCTACTACTACACGCCGGCGGCGGTTGCCGTGCACAAGGACAGCAAGGCCAAGACCTTGGCCGATCTCGACGGCAAGGTCGTCGGCGCCACCAGTACCTCGACCTTCGAAGCCTATGCCAAGAAGGATCTGACGCTCGATGCCGCCGGCGCGCCGCCCTTCGAATACAAGCTCAACCCGAAAGAAGTGCACTCTTACGAGAATTCGACGACGGCCTTCGACGACCTGCGCCTCGGCGACGGCGTGCGCCTCGACGCGGTGGTGTCCTCGCTGCCCTCGATTCTCGACGCCGTGAAGGCCGGCTACCCGATCAGGCAGGTCGGCGATCCGGTGTTCTACGAGCCGCTGGCGATCGCCATCGAGCATGGCGATCCGGAACTCTCAGCCAAGATCGCAGACGCCGTGAAAGCGATGAAGGCCGACGGCACGATGAGCAAGCTCTCGGAAAAGTGGTACGGCCAGGATTATTCGAAGACGAACTAGTCTCTTCACAGGCGGCCTGCACCGGCAGGCCGCCGAACCGCCGGTGCTCAAAGATGCTCTATCCGGATACAGTCGAGGCCGAGATCCTCGTTCACAAGCCCTGGTTCGTGGCGACGATGTTCGCCATCGTCCTGCTGATCTTCATGGCTTTGAACATGTCGGGCACCAGCTTCGCCGAACTGATGCGCCCGGTTATTGGCGAGCCGTCGACGAGTGGCCTTTATGGGCGCTTCGCCATTGGTTTTGCCATTGCCGTGATCTTCACGCTGAACGTGGTGCTGATCGGCTTTGCGCCGCTGCGGCTGCAGATCGGCATCGTATGGCTTGAACTGCTGCTCCTGTTCATCGCGTTCTTCGAGACGTTCCACCTCAGCCTGCCTTTCATCCGCGAGAAGCTTCCTTTCCTGATCAGCCAGGGCGTTGTCACCACGCTCTACGTCTCGGCGATTTCCATCGTCATTGCTTCTGTGATCGCAGTGGCGGGCGCGGTCGCCAAGCTTTCCAGCAATGGCTTTGCCTATGCCATTGCCAGCTTCTACACCTCCTTTTTTCGCGGCCTGCCGCTCTTGATGCAGGTCTACCTGATCTATCTCGGGCTGCCGCAGCTCGGCTTCGTCATCAATGCCGTGCCCGCCGGCATCCTGGCGCTGTCGCTCTGCTACGGCGCCTATATGACCGAGATCTTCCGCTCCGGCATTCAGAGCATCGATCGCGGTCAGTGGGAGGCGTCGCGCTCCATGGGCTTCGGTTTCGCGCTGACCATGCGCCGCATCATCCTGCCGCAGGCCTTGCCGGTCATCATTCCGCCGACCGGCAACCAGTTCATCTCGATGCTGAAGGATTCCTCGTTGGTCTCGGTCATCGGCGTCTGGGAGCTTATGTTCCTGGCACGCACGCTCGGCCAGAAGACCTTCCAGCACATGGAGATGCTGATTTCGGCCGCCATGATCTACTGGATGCTTTCGATCTGCCTCGAACTGATCCAGTCCCGCATCGAACGGCACTATGCCAGGAGCAAGGTGCGATGAGCGCTGAAGCCATCATCGAAGCCAAGGCCGTGTCCAAATGGTACGGCCAGTTCCATGCCTTGAAGGACATCAACCTCACGGTCCACAAGGGCGAGCGCATCGTCATCTGCGGGCCGTCCGGCTCGGGCAAGTCGACATTGATCCGCTGCTTCAACCGTCTCGAAGCGCATCAGGAGGGCGACATCGTCGTCAACGGCGTCGCCTTGCACGGCAAGATGGAGAACGTCGCCGCCGTCCGCTCCAACGTCGGCATGGTCTTCCAGCACTTCAATTTGTTTCCGCACATGACGGTGCTGATGAACTGCATGGCCGGGCCCATGTGGGTCAAAGGTGTCTCGGCGGCGGAGGCGCGCAAGACCGCTCTCCAGTTCCTGGAACGGGTCCGCATTCCCGAGCAGGCGAACAAGTTCCCCGTCCAGCTTTCCGGCGGCCAGCAGCAGCGCGTGGCGATCGCCCGCAGCCTGTGCATGAAACCTGATGTCATGCTCTTCGACGAGCCAACCTCCGCCCTCGACCCGGAGATGGTCTCGGAGGTGCTCGAGACGATGACCGGCTTGGCCCGCGACGGCATGACCATGGTGTGCGTGACGCATGAGATGGGCTTTGCCCGCGCGGTGGCCGACCGGGTGATTTTCATGGATGCCGGACAGATCGTCGAGGAGGCAACTCCCGACGAGTTTTTCAGTCGCCCGCGACATGATCGCACGAAGCTTTTCCTCAGCCAGATATTGAAGCACTAGCCTTCCTGGGGAAGGCCGAGATGGGCAAGAACAATCTGGGCAGCAAGGCTGCGATCCGTCATTGGGAGGACGTCGCGGCGCTCAGGCGCCTCGGCGCGCCGGAAGACATCATCGGTCCGGCCTGTTCTCGCCTCGGACCTCTCGGCCTTCGTCACCGGCCAGGCGCTCAACGTCGATGGCGGTATCTATTACCACTGAGGCTTGCAGGGCTTGGCCTATTTGATCGCCATGTTGGCCTCGGCCTCAGCGTGCCGTGAACGAGACCATGAAGACGTGAGGTCGGCTTCATGCCCAGATTATTCCAGAAGCTGCCAGTATGGGACTGAACCGACCGCCAAACAATTGCGGCCGCGGAGCAACTTCAGACTATTTTTGCTAGGGCATCAAATAGCGCCATGTTGGCATCCTTTGCATCATCGATGATGGCATTTGGTTGCGACGATAGTTTTGCGATGACCAACTCGGCAGCCGGGTCGACATAGAGCCACTGGCCATGGATGCCGAGAGCGAAGAAGGCGCCGCTACCGGTCTGGTACCATTTGTTGTGGTAGCGGCCATTGGGCAGCCATGACGCGGAGGTGCTTGTCGCCCAGGCTTCGCGCGATCCGCCGGTGACGGTCTCGTGCACCCATTCGCGCGAGACGATCCGTTTGCCGTTGGCGACGCCGCCATTGCGCATCATCTCGCCGATGCGGGCGAGGTCGCGCGGCGTCATGTTGATGCCGCCGCCGGTGCGCGGCGTGCCGGCGCGGTCGACCGTGACATAGGCGTCTTGCCTCACGCCGAGCGGCTGGAACAGACGCTCCGACACCAGGTCGGGAAAGCGCCGACCCGAGGCGCCTTGGATGATCAGCCCCAGCACATCGGAGTTGGGCGAGGCATAGTTGTAAGGCCCGCCGTGATCGGCCTTGCCTTTCTTCAGCCCGGCAATGAATTCGACCACGGTCTCCACTTTCTCGCTGGGTTCAGAAGGATCGAGCAAACCGGCGCGGCGGTAGCGGGCATAGGGGCCGTGCGGGTCGTGGTAGACCTCTTCGAAGTCGAGGCTCACCTGCATGTCGAGGATATCGCGCACGCGTGCGTCGCCATAGGCGCAGTTTTTCAGTTCCGGCACATAGCGCGGCACCATTTCGTCGAAATCGAGCAGCCCGTCGTCATGCAGGATGCCGGCGATGACCGATGTCACCGACTTGCTCACCGAAAACAGGATGTGCCGGCTCTGCAAGGTGAAGTTCGGCGCGTGAAAATCGGCGACGATGCGGCCGGACTTCATCACCACCATGGCGTCGGCGAAGGTTTCCCTGAGAGCGTCGGCGACGCTGATGCGGCGGTCGTCGAGCGAGAACGTCTCGCGCAGCAGCGCACCGGCATCGACCACCGGATCTTCCGCCAGACCCGGCGTCGCCGCGATGCGCGCGGTCGGAATGAATTCACTGACATTGCGGAACGCCCAGACGTTCCACGGCGCCGCGCGCCAGTTGCCGAGCCGCACCGCGTCGCGCTCGAAGCCATAGGCAGCCTTGAAGGCCGATTGGTCTGTCATGGTCGGCACTCTCTCAGTCGACATGCGTGAGGAAATCGCGAAAGCGCTCGCTCGGCGGATTGGACAGCAGCTCCACCGGTTTGCCGTCATGCACAAGCTGGCCGCCGTCCATGAACAGAAGACGCGATCCGACGCGTTTGGCAAAGCCCATTTCATGCGTCACGACGATCATCGTCATGCCTTCGGTGGCCAAAGTCTGCATGACCTTCAGCACCTCCTGCCGCAGTTCCGGATCGAGCGCCGAAGTCGGCTCGTCGAACAGCATCAGCTTGGGTCCGACCGCGAGCGAGCGGGCAATCGCGACGCGCTGCTGCTGGCCGCCCGAAAGTTGTGACGGATAGTGGTTCATCCGCTCGCCGAGCCCGACTTTCTGCAGCAGCGCGGCGGCGATCTCGCGCGCCTCGACCTTGCTTTTGCCGCGAGAACGGATCGGCCCGAACATCACGTTCTGAAGCGCCGTCAGATGCGGAAAAAGGTTGAATTGCTGGAAGACCATGCCGGCCTCCAGTCGGATGCGCCGCACGTCGTGTGCGCTGCCGCGCACGCTCAAGCCGTCGACCAAAAGGTCGCCGCCGCTCACGCGCTCCAGCACATTGATGCAGCGCAGCATGGTCGACTTGCCGGAGCCGGACGGGCCGATGACCACCGCCACTTCGCCTGGATCGACAGCGAGATCGATCGACTGCAGCACGAGATGGCTGCCGAATTGCTTCGAGACCTTCTTGAATTCGACCATGCTCATGGCAGACGCGCCGCCCGTTCGACGAAGCGCAGGCTGACCGCCAGGATACTGATGACGATCAGGTAGATGACCGCGACAGCGGTCCAGATTTCCACCGCGCGGAAATTCGCCGACATGATCTCCTGTCCGCGCCTGGTCAATTCGCCGACACCGATGACGAGGAAGATCGAGGTGTCCTTGACCACCGAGACGAGCTGGTTGCCCATGGCTGGCAGCGCGCGCCGGACAGCGATCGGCGCGATGACGTAGGCCAGCACCTTGCGGAAGCTCAGGCCCATGGACAGGCCGGCCTCCTTCAGCCCGGTGGGCACGCTTTCCAGCGCCCCGCGCACGATCTCGGCGTTATAGGCGCCGGAATTGATGATCAACGTCAGGATGCCGGCATTGGTGGCGCTGATGCGGACGTTGAGCAGGATGGGCAGCGCGAAATAGATGAACATCACCTGGACAGTGATCGGTGTACCGCGGATCAGCGCGACATAGACCTGGGCCGGAGCTTGCGCCAGCCAGCCGCCATAGGTAAGCAGGGCGCCGGTCAAGGCGCCTACCACGATGCCGCCAGCCAGTCCGGCAAGTGCGATCAGCATCGTCAGTTCGAGGCCCTGCATCAGGTCCGGCAGGGCATCGACGATAGCAGTCCAGTCGAAAGTCATCGCAACTCCAGTGGAGCGTTGGCCGTGAGAACCGGGAGGCCCTCACGGCGTTCAATGTGTGCTTATGCCTGGTCGGGGCCGAACCATTTCTCGCGGATGGTTTTCAGGCGCCCGTCGGCCTGCATCGCCGCCAGCGCGGCATTCGCCGGCGCGACGAGCGGGCTGCCCTTCTGGAAGCCGATGCCGACATCCAGTCCCTCGAGCGTCGGGCGGATGACGCGGACTTTACCCTTGCCGGTGTTGTTGGCGTAGTACATCAGCGACGGCGTATCGTAGACGACAGCGTCGGTACGCCCCGCCTCGAGCGCCAGCAGCGCGTTGTTGATGCTGGGCAGTTGGTCGAGCGTCGCGTTCTTGAAGTGACTCTGAATATAGTCGACTGCGGCGGTTCCGGTCTCTGTGCCGATCGTCTTGCCGTCGAGATCGTTGGGTGAGTTGATGGTGGTGTTGCCGGCGCCCACCACCGCCACCAGGCCGCTCTGGTAGTATGGGCTGGAGAAGTCGATCACCTTCTGCCGCGCCGGCTTGATGAAGAGTTGCGAGACGATGGCGTCGATGTTGCCGGTCTGCAGCGCGGGTATAAGCGCGCCGAAGTCCATAGGCTGCACACGCCACTTGCGGTTCAGGCCCTTGGCGATTTCGCCGAACACCTCCATGTCGAAGCCGGAATAATGGTCGCCGTCCTTGTAGGCGAAGGGCGGGCTGCCGACATTCGAGCCGACCACGAGCTCGGCGTCTTCGGCTCTGACTTTGCGCGCAAGAATCATCGCCGGCGCCGCCAGCAGGCCGAGTTGAAGAAGCTGTCTGCGATCCATGTCATTCCCCTTTGTTATGGCCGGCGGCAGGTTCGCGTTCCTGACCGGCGTTGACGATCAAGGCTCTGCTGTCCCCTGTGCTTCCAGGCGGACCGCACCGCCCAGCCAGCAGCCAGTCGGCCGTTCGCCGTCGAGGCGGAAGCGCACGAGGATTTCCGAGGGGCGCTGCATGGCGCGCCCCTGGCGAATGGTGATCTGGCGTTCGGTTGCTTCCACCATGCCGTTGGCGAGCAGGCCGAAGGCCAGCGCCGCGGCGGCGATGCCGGTGGCCGCGTCTTCCGGATAGCCAGACGATTTCGGGAACTGACGCGCATCGACGATCTGCGCGACCCTGTCGAGCACCGCGTAGGGATAGAGACCAGTCGAGCCGATCCGCTCGCAAAGGCCCTCGATCCTGGAGAAATCGGGGCTCAGCCTGTCTAGAATCGCCAGGCTTCGCAACGGAACGAGCGTCTTGACCCGGCTGGTCGCGGCGTTCTGGATGGGTTGCGGCGCGCGGTCGTCAACCCGGATGCCGAGGACATCGATGATCTCGGTGCTCTCGGCATCGCCAAGTGACTCGACCCTGCCGGCAGGCTGCGAAATCTCGACCGTCGCGCCGTCATTGGTCCGCCCGCGAATTCTGGCGTCGACGCGACCGCTCCTGGTCCAGATCGCAAGATTGTCATCCGGCAGTTTGCCCAGCCGGTCGAGCAGCCACAGCGCGCCGACGGTCGCATGTCCGCACATCGACATTTCGTGGTTGGGCACCCAGAAGCGGAATTCGAAATCGCAATCCGAGCCGGGCGGCGGCGGCAGCACGAAACCGCTTTCGTAGCCGTATGAACGCGCCACATCCTGCATGTCGGCGTCGGACATTCCGGCGGCATCGACAACGATCGGCGCCGGGTTGCCGCCGCGGAGGCCCGCTGGAAACACGCTGACAAGTTGGACGTCCGGATGCATGCAGCCACCGCGCAATTCACTCTGCGCGCAGGCTATCGCGGCGAGGGCTGTGCCCGCGCCTTCGAACGGGCCTTAGATTTTGATCGAACGGGCCAGGTTCTTGCGGATGTCGGAAGGCGATCGGCCATCGGCCCGCCGCATCGCATGCGCGAGGGCGGCACCGCTTTCGAAACCGACCCGGAAGGCGATCTCGCCGACTGGAAGGTCGGTCCCGCTCAGGAGTTCGCGCGCCGTCTGGAGACGGATCCGCAGTTGAAACTCGCCGACGGAGGCGCCGGTGCCTTCCCGGAACAGGCGGGTGATGTGCCGTCGGGAGATGCCGAAGCGGTCGGCTAGCGCGTTGAGCGGGATCTCCTCGTCGGCATGAGCCGTCAGATATTCCTTCAGATCTTCGACCAGCGCCATGCCGTGCTCGCGATGCGAGGCGCCAGAGACCATCTCGCCGGCCATGATCTCGGCTATGCATTGCACGAGCAACGCCGATGTCAGCGCATGTTTGATTCCTGCATTGCCGTAGCCACCGCGGCTGTTGCGCAGCGACAGCGTCTGTAAGGCCCGCAAGGTGGCGGTGCAGCGTGCCAGCACCGTGGTGCGCGTCCGCCGGTGGAACTCGCTGAGCGAGCCAACTTGCCGATCGAGGCGGCGCAACGTTGCACCGGTCACATAAAGGGCGATATGGCGATGCGCGCCGATCGCCGCGCGCGTCTCATGCGCACGGTTGGCGGGCACCACGGCAAAGCGGTCCTGCGACAGCCAGGCGCCTTCGCGCCGGTCTTCATGCTTGATCTCGACCGCGCCTTGGCTTGGCAGGATGAACATCAGGCAGTCGTGCCAGTGCCACGGCATGGCATAGGCGCCGCTGCCCGCCACTGCCGCATGCTCCTCGTCGGCGGCAATGAGCAGGTCGGCTCTTGCCGTGTCGCGCAGTTGCTCGAATGACCGCAGCATCGTTGCGTACTAACGCCTTTGGTGAACCAGTCTCGTGCATAGAGCAAATGACAATCGACTACCTTTGCCACTCGTGTCAAATTGCGAAGCGAAGCAGGCGCGCCATCCTCACGGACACGTCAGACAACGAGGAAGACCAAGTAGAATCTGATCCCATCCATTGATAGTAGGGCTCTGCGCCGCGTTGCCTTATCTGAAACCCCACTCGGTTCGCAATTCCGCCGCCGTCGAAGGCCGGTATCCCAAGCGTCGAATACCTTCTCGGGCGACTCCGACCAGTTCCTCGTTTCCATCAGCTATTTGTCCGTTGGGCAGCAGCAGATTGTTCTCGAAGCCGACCCGGATGTTCCCGCCAAGCAACGCTCCGACAAGTACGCATGCCGCCTCCTGGTCGCCGAAAGCGCAAGTCGACCAATGTTCAAAACGCGGCATGGCTTCGCTAAGGAAGGGCAGCAGGTCCGCGGGATTGGAGGTGTGACCCGTCGCATAGCGCCCCAGCACGTAGAGCACCGAAAGCTTTTCAAAAGGAACAACCCCACGCGCTTGCAATTCGACAAGCCGGACCGCTTCGTTCGGCGAATAGAGGATGAATTGGGGCATGACATTTTCCCGGCGCAGCCACTCCAGGAAGGCACTGAATTCAATCTCGCCGCGCGCGTCCGGCAACAGCTCGCGCAAAGCTAGGGAGACCGCTTCGGGGCGGACCTCGCGTATCACCTGCATCTGCCGAGGTGGCGCGTAGATCCCCAGCGATTCGCTGGTGATCTGAACAACGAGACTATCGCCGACGGTTTCGGCTATGGCGCCGAGGGCGGCGCGATAGGCATCCGCGTCGAGCAGATGCCTGCCGTCAGGATCACGCACATGGACGTGGATCATGCACGCGCCTGCATTCAAGCAAAGGCTGGCGACATGAGCAAGCTCAGTGGGCGTCATCGGCAAAGCAGGATGATCGGCGTGGTTTTTCCTGCCGCCATTTGGTGCAACGGCGATCGAGACAGGACGGGATGTCGTCATAATAATTCCGATCGATCCAGCCGTTCCATCAACCCTTGTGCGAAGAGTAGCAAGGCGGCTCGCCGATGCGATCGTAGACGCTCCAATCGATCGATTTTTTTCCGACGTGGAAAACGGCCGTGGCAAGCGTGTCCGTCGTGTGTATCGGCAAATCTGGATCGCTTTTGTCCCACAGCACCGCCAACGGATCGATGTTCGCGGTTCCCTCGACCAAGTCGCCTGCCCGTTTCTGCCGCGCTCGCGACGAATTCGTGATGTCCTGCCGCTCATCGGAAATGCCCTGGTGGATCAGGTGATTGGCATGACATTGAGGGTAGTCGATCTTGCGCACCGAACAATTCAAGTGGGTGAACTCGACGCCGAATATACGGTTGTCGCCGGCCTGCGCCAGCGTCACGTGATAGGCGCCTGAACGCGGTGAAGTCTGGAGCAGGTCAATCGCGTCATCGAGCGTGTCGCAGTCCAGCAACGCTCGCCCCAGCAATGTGCGCGGTAGACCGATGCCGCTGACCTTGGCGCCGATGTGATTGATCGTGGCGACCAGCCCCGCATCGCTGACGGCAAAGGCGTGGCCCGGAATCGTTCCCGGATAGATAAAGGATGTGAAACCTTTGCTGCCTGTCGGCTGCACCTTGGCCATCGCGCAGCGGCTGATCTGCGCCGGGCTTCCATCCTCGTTATGCGCGACGATCGGCTCATCGCCGGGGATCTGCACGGTCGTGCAGCCCTCGGGCGGCATTTCCCAGACGTCGCCGCGAAAGTGCCACAGCACCATGTCGTCGAACGGCACGCCGACGCCGTCGGCCATGCCGCGCATCTCTTCCCAATAGGTGGGGAACCGCTCCTCGACCATGCGGCGCATGATCTGGACACGCGAATCGTCGCGATATTCCATCACCTTACGCCACACATCGCTGGGCAAAGTGTAGCTGTGCACCAGATCGGCGGCGAAGCGGCCGAGCTGCAAACCGACTTCGTAATGCGTGCCACTTACCTCGATGTTGGCAAGGCGATTGGTTTCATTTGCAGACATGCGTATGCGCTCCTCCGAAGCGGGTTCGTATCGGAATGGTTCCGATTGTCGGGCGCCGGCATCGCCAGGCGATGCGGGCTATGAAGTTCAATCCTCGACGAAGGTGTCGAAGGCTTTGTAGAACGCTTCGTTGCGTTTCATCCTGTCGAAGACGTCATCGCCGATCCTGCTGACGATCACGGTGATCAGGGCCTGCACCACCGCAAGCGTCGAGACCACAGAAGACAGCACCGAGGATTGGCTGGCGGCGAGCACCAGCTTGACATCGGAGATGGCAATTGTGGGTGCCAGCGAACTGTCGACGATCGAGACGATCCTTGCGCCGGCGCTCTCGGCGTAACGCGCGATCTTGAGCGCGTCGCTTGAATAGCTTCGATGCGACAGCACGACGACGACATCGTCAGGCCCGGCATCGCGCACCTCGTCGCCCAGCACGCCGCCGCGCCCGTCGATCAGCACGGTCTTGTCGGAGAACATGCGGCAATTGTAGTCGAGGAAGAACGCCGCCGAATAAAGGCTGCGGAAGCCGACGATGAAGACGCGTCTTGCCGCGATGAAGGCATCGGCGGCGGCAACGAGGTCTTCGATCCCGATCTGACTTGCGGTCGATTGCAGGTCGGACATGTCGCGGGCAAACACCTCGGCGACGGCTTCGCTCATCTGGCCGAGCTTGCCCTTGGTGCGCAGGCCCTCGACGCGGCCGCGCATGGTCGAGCCTTCGCCGCCGAGCCAGCTCCGGAACGGGTCCCTGAACTCGTTGTAACGTTCGAAGCCGAGCTCGCGCACCAGCCGCATCAGGCTCGAGGGATGGACATTCGCCAAATCCGAGACCTGGCGAAGCGAATGCATCGCGATCTTTTCGGGGTTCTCGCGCACGTAACGCGCGGCGACGCGCAGCTGCTTCGGATAGGTCTCGAACGTGTCGTCGATCCTGCTGTTGATCTCGTCCAGATTCATGTTGCGCTCGCTCCCGTTGCCGCCAGCCTATCAACAGCATGACCGCGCGCGCTAGCTTTCCCCCTCATGATGGCTTCCGTTCCAAGGTGCGATCGAGCGCCCTGCCAAACTTGTCCACAAGCTCCTCGATATGGCGCGGCTCGACGATATAGGGCGGCATCAACAGGACATGGTCGCCAACCTGGCTTTCCGGCGACGAAGCCGAGACGTAGCAGATCAGGCCGAGGTCGAGCGCGTGTTCCGTCAACCTGGTGTCGATCTGCAGCGAGGCGTCGAAATTCTGCTTGGTCGAACGGTCGGCGACGATCTCGATGCCCTGCATCAGCCCCCTTCCCCTGATGTCGCCGACATGGGGATCCTCGGCGAACCGCTCGTGCAGCAACTGATCGAGCAGGTGCCCGGATCTGCGCACGTTGGAAGCAAGGTCGCGCTGTTCGATCTCGCGCTGCACGGCAAGTGCCGCGGCGCAAGCCAGTGTGTGGCCGTGAAAACTGTGGCCATGTCGGAAGAAGCCCGTCTTGTCGCGGATCGCATCATGGATCGCCGAGCTGACCAGCACGGCGCCCAACGGCGCATAGCCGCCGGCCAGCGCCTTGCCGATCATCACCAGGTCGGGGCAAATCTCTTCCTGGGTGAAGGCGTATTTCGTGCCGACACGGCCCATGCCGCACATCACCTCGTCGAGGATAAGCAAGATGCCGTAGCGGTCGCAGATGCGGCGGATTTCGCGAAAGTAGCCTTCCGGTGCGGTTACCGCACCCAGAATGCTGCCGACGACTGTTTCGCAGATGAAGGCTGACACGCGTGACGGGCCGACCCGCTCGATTGTTGCTTCCAGCTCACGCGCTGTGCGTAGCGCAAAATCCTCCGACGTCTCGCCTTCGCGCAGGCCGCGATAGGCGTAGGCGGGACCGATATGGGCGGTGTTGGTGGGAAGCAGCGGTTTGAACGGTCCGCGCCGACGCTCGCTGCCGCCGGCTGCCAGGCCTGCCAGTGTACTGCCGACATAGCCTCCGTGGCGGCCGATTACGATGTGGCGGTCGGGCTGGCCCCTGTCGATGAAATACTGCCGTGCCAGTTTGAGCGCGGCGTCCGCAGCCTCGGCGCCGCTGTTGGTGAACCAGACATGCGAGAGTTCGTCGGGTGCATCGGCGCACAGGTTTTCGGCCAGTTCCTCCATCGGCCCGCTGGTGAAAAATGCGGTGTGTGCATAGGCGATCTGGTCGAGCTGCGCATGCATGGCCGCGCGCACCGCGGCATTGCTGTGCCCCAGGCATGACGGCCCCGAGCCGGAGCTGCCGTCGAGATAGCGCTTGCCGCCCCTGTCGACGATATAGACGCCGTCGCCCTTGACGGCCTCGCGGATGGTCGGCGCCAGCAGGTCGCGATGAAACGCCGCGCTGGCGCTCACCACGACCGGCGAGGATCGATCGCCTTGGCGCCTGGCCGAGCCGAGCCCGCTCATCGGTCAGCCGATCCGCCGATCGCGGCGACGCATTCGATCTCGACCAGCCCATCGGCCGCGGCAAGGCCGGCAATCACTGTCGAGCTTGCATAGTCGATGCCCGCGAGCCTGGCCTTGCGTGCCCGGTTCATCGCCTCATAGTCCGTAACGTCGCGAAGGAAGACCGTCATCTTGACGATGTCCTGCAACGTGCCGCCCTCGGCCTCCAGGATTTTTTCGATCTTGTCGAAGCACACGAGGCTCTGCTTTTCCGCGTCGCCCTTATGCAGGATCGTGCCTGTCTGCGAATCGCGCGCCAGAAATCCAGACGTGTAGACGGTTCTGCCGCCTTCGACGGCAATGGCGCTTGCGAATGGCGCGCCGGGAACGGCGACACCTTCAGCGGTAATCTTTCGTTTCATGAGTTCAGCCAGCTCAGATGTTGTTGGACGAAGTCGCAGCCGACCATGTCGATATAGGCTGCGGTGAGATGCGCGGTGACCGGGCCCGACACCGTCAACTTGCGGCCGTTGAAGGACGACACGGGGCAGAGGCAGAGGCTCGTCGAAGCGATGAACATCTCGTCTGCAATCGCCGCGTCGTAGAGGTCGAGATCGGTCTCGCGCACTTCGATGCCGAGGTCTTTGGCGATCTCGATCACCGTCGCGCGGCTGATGCCGGGCAGGATGTTGTTGGCGCGCGGCGTCATCAGCAGGCCGTCGCAGACGAGGAAGACATTGTTGCCTTCGCCCTCCGCGAGATTACCGTTCTCATCCAGCAGCAACGCCCAGGCCTGCGGGTCGAGCCGCTTCACGTCGTTACCGGCCAGGATCATGTTGAGATACTGGTTCATCTTGGCGCGCGGGCTGAGCGCCCTGGCCGCTGTCCTTGGCGTTGCCGGCGTCACCACCTTGATGCCCTCGCGAAACAGCCGCGCCCGCTTGGCGATCGGCAGCGGGCAGCATTCGATGATGACGTTGGGCCCGGTATGCTCCCAGCCCTCATCGCCAATCGCCTGCACACCGGCACTGATGCGCTGGCCGACCCAATAGTCTTCCCGTTCGGTGAGCAGATGGCGATTGCGCTCCAGCGTCTCCTCACTCAGCGCTATCATCTCGTCGAAGCCGATGCCGCAATCGATGTCGAGATATTTGAGCGAGCGGTAGAGTCGCTGCACGTGCTCCTTCAGCCGGAACGGGCGTCCGTGAAAGGTTCGGGTGAGATCGAAAGCCCCATAGCCGCGCAGCGAACTCAGATCGCGGAACGGCACGCACACCTCGCGCTCGGGCATGAACCGCCCGTTGAAATAGGCAACGCGTTGCATGGCCGCCATCGTCTCCTCCGCTAATAGGCATTTCCGCAACAGACGTACCAACGGTCGCGCCAAAAAGAAACATATTTTTCTTCTTGATCGAAAATAGATACGTTTGTATTGTCGCCTGATCTGCCGAGCCAATGGGAACTGGGATCAGCAGGATCCGGCTCTATCGGCGGCGCAAAATCTCGAACAACGAGTCCGACCAAGGGGAGAAGAATCCGTGTCCGGTGAAAAAGACCACACCTACCTTTCACGCCTGCGCGCCCAACTGGCCGACCGCCAGATCGACCGCCGAGAATTCCTGCGCACGGCGACCCTGCTTGGCGTATCGGCTTCCGCCGCGCTGACGATGGCAGGCCAGGTCCGCCCGGCACGCGCTGAGGAGACGCCGAAGGCCGGCGGCAAAATCCGCATCGAGAACAAGAACTCGTCGGCCGATCCGGCAACGATGACCAGCATCGATGAGTCCAATGCGACGCGGCAGGCGCTCGAATATTTGACCGAAACCGGGGCGGACAACATCACCCGGCCCTATCTGCTCGACTCCTGGAAGCCGAGCGACGACCTGCGCAGTTGGACCCTCAATTTGCGTAAGGGCGTGAAATGGCAGGACGGCCGCGATTTCACCGCCGATGATGTCACCTGGAACATCAAGCGCCTGCTCACCGATGAAACCGGATCGTCGGTGCTCGGCTTGATGAAGGGCTACATGCTCAACGAAACGAAGGGCGCCGACGGCAACGCGACCCATTCGCTATGGGATGCCAATGCCATCGAGAAAGTCGACGACCACACGGTCCGGCTCAACCTGAAAGTCGCCCAGATCGCCGTGCCGGAGCATCTGTTCCACTATTCCTTCGCCATGGTCGACCCGACGTCGTCGCCGAAATTCAGGGTCGGCATCAACGGCACCGGTCCGTTCCGGGTGGCGGAGCTCAATCCGGGCCGCAACGTGATCTATGAGGCCAACAAGAATTACTGGGGCCAGAAGCCCTACCTGGATAGGCTGGAATTCGTCGATTACGGCGACGAACGTGCGGCTGTGCCGGCAGCGCTGATTTCAGGCCAGATCCAGGGTATCCTGAACGCGGAACCGCAGCAAATGCCGCTGTTGCGCAACCAGCCCACTCTGCAGCTCTACGAAGTGCTGACCGGCGACGGCCCGGCATTGCGCTTCAGGGTCGACCACAAGCCGTTCGACAATCCGAAAGTGCGCCTGGCGCTGCGGCTCGGCGTCGACAACGCGGCGGTTGCCAAGCTCGCGCTTGGCGATATGGGTAGCGCCGGCGAAGATCATATGGTGGCGCCGGTCCATCCCGAATATTTCAAGCTGCCGGACTTCAAGCAGGATGTCGCGCGCGCCAAGCAATTGCTTGCCGAGGCCGGTTATCCCAACGGCCTGCAATTCGAAGTCGCGGTCACCAAGACGCCCGCCTATCATATCCTGGTCGTCCAGGCGATCGTCGAGCAGTGGAAGCAGATCGGCGTCAACGCCACCATCAATCTGATGCCGACCTCGGCCTATTACGATGTGTGGACGAAGGTGCCGGTCGGTCTGACGTCATGGGCGCATCGACCGCTCGGCATCATGAACATCGGCCTCGCCTACAGGTCGGGTGCGCCGTGGAATGAATCCGGCTACAACAATCCCGAGTTCGACAAATTGCTGACGCAGGCGGAATCGGTTGCCGACCCTGTCGAACGCCGCAAGGTCATGGAGCCGATCGAGAAGATCCTGCAGGAAGACGGCCCGATGATCCAGGCGACGTGGCGCAAACAGGCGACCTTCTATGCGAAGGCCGTCGGCGGTTTCTCGATGCACCCCAGCCAGTACATCTTCGCCAGAAATCTCTGGCTCAAAGCCTAGATATGCTGGCTTTTGCCCTGCGCCGGCTGACGCAACTTCTGGTGACGGCGATCATTTCCAGCTTTCTGCTGTTCGTCGTCACCGAGTTCTCGCCTGGAACCGTATCGCGGCAGATCCTGGGCCCCTACGCCTTGCCGAACCAGGTGGCGCTGCTCGACCAGAAGCTCGGCCTCTCGCAGTCGCTGCCGCAGCGCTACGTCAACTGGCTTTCGGTCCTGGTCGGATTGAAGGCCAACCCTCTCGGAGATCCCTCGCTTAAGCTCGATCTGAGCGATAGCCGGGGCGACCGTTATTTCGGCAATTTCGGCTATTCGCTGATGTTCAAGCAGCCCGTACGCGATGTGCTGGCCGGACCGTTGGAAAACTCGGCGCTGCTCGGTGCGGTGGCGATGGCATTCATCGTTCCGCTGTCGCTGCTGATCGGCATCCTGGCGGGAGCGAATGCCGGCACCCAACTCGACCGATTGCTGAGCACCGGCTGCCTGATCGTCACCTCGATCCCCGAATATGCTGCGGGCGTGATCCTT
Source organism: Mesorhizobium sp. B2-3-4 (assembly GCF_006442315.1). Classification (GTDB taxonomy): domain Bacteria; phylum Pseudomonadota; class Alphaproteobacteria; order Rhizobiales; family Rhizobiaceae; genus Mesorhizobium. Next base: position 105,292 of record NZ_VFVY01000002.1, read on the forward strand.
CTCACCATATTCGTTTCGTATCTCAACTGGCTGCCCGGAACGAGCCCGCTGCTGGCGACCGAGCAATGGTCAATAGCCAGCCAGTTGGTCCTCCCCGCGGCAGTGCTGACGCTTGCGACCGTCGGCTATGTCGCCCGCATCGTGCGCGCCTCGATGGCCGACACGATGACCAAACCTTATGTGCGAACCGCCTTGCTCAAGGGGCTGACCAAGCGCCGGATCGTCACCCGTCACGTCATCCGCAACGGCATGATCCCGCCAATGACGGTGCTTCTCCTGCAGATCAACTGGCTGGTCGGTGGCGTGGTGGTCTGTGAGTCGATCTTTGCCTATCCGGGCGTCGGACGCCTGCTCTTGCAGGCGGGGCTGTTCGGCGACCTGGCGCTGGTGCAGACCATCACCTTGCTCAGCCTCGCCATCGCAGCGGTCACGCAGTTGCTGGCCGACATTTCCTATGTAGCGCTCAATCCGCGCGTGCGCCTGACATGATGCACACCCGCGATCCCCACAAATCGGCGGCCGCGGCGAACCGCAGGCTGTGGCGCCATTTCTGGCCGAAAACCGTCAGTGCCCGCTTCGGCATTTCCTTGATCCTGTTCTGGATCGCGGTCGCGATGCTGGCACCGTGGATTTCGCCCTATCCGCCCAACGCGCAGGATATGGATGCGCTGTCAAATCTCGGCCCCAGCGCGACGCATTGGCTCGGAACCGACCTGCTCGGGCGCGATATCCTTTCCCGCATCCTGTGGGGCGCGCGCACCACCCTGATCGTGGTTCCGATCGCAACCGCGTCGGCGTTCGGCGCTGGAACGGCGATCGGACTCGCTTCCGGTTATTTCGGCGGCATCATCGACCGCGCCATATCCGGCCTTTCCGACATTATCCTGTCGTTCCCGACGCTGATCCTCTACATCGTGCTGATCACCTCGATTGGTCCGTCGCTAGTCAATATCGTCATTGCGATCACGCTCGCTTCGGCGCCAAGCATCGGCCGCATCGTACGCGGTCTGACCCTCGAACTCAGAACGCACGGTTATGTCGCGGCGGCCGAGATGCGCGGCGAGAGCGTGCTGTTCACGCTGTTCCTCGAAATCCTGCCCAATGCGCGTGGACCGCTGCTCGCCGACCTATCGATGCGCGCCGGCCTTGCCGTGGTCACAGTTGGCACGCTGGGCTTTCTCGGCCTCGGCCTGCCGCCGCCCGATCCGGACTGGGGCTCGATGGTCGCCGAGAACGTCACGATGATCCCGGTCTATCCGTATATGGCGCTGTTTCCCGGGCTTGCCATGTGTTCGCTGGTCATCGGCTTCTCGATGCTGGCCGACGGACTGGAGGAGGACCAATGAGCCCGCTTCTCCAGATCGAGAACCTGTCGCTCGTCTACGGCGCGGATCAGGTGGTGCGCGATCTTTCCTTCACCATCGGCCGCGGCGAGAGCTTTGGCCTGGTGGGCGAATCCGGCAGTGGCAAGAGCAGCGTCGCCAATGTCATCATCGGCGATCTGCCCAGGATCGCCAGCGCGCGCGGCAGCATCAGCTACGACGGCATCGACCTGCTCGGCGCCAGCCGCGAGCAGTTGCGCGCCTTGCGCGGCCGGCGCATCGGATTCGTCCAACAAGATCCGGGCGCCAGCCTCAATCCCACCATGCGCATCGGCCGCCAGTTGCTCGAGGCGCTGGAGCAAAGCGATGCCCCCGTTGCCGGCCGCAAGGAGCGAGCGGCTGAAATGCTGTCGCGCGTCGGTTTCGACAATCCCGGTACAATCATGGCGCGCTACCCGCATCAGATTTCAGGTGGACAGCAGCAGCGCGTAATGATTGCCATGGCGCTGCTGCCGCAGCCCGACCTGATCCTGCTCGACGAGCCGACTTCCGGGCTCGACGTCACCGTCGAAGCAGCGGTGATCAAGCTGATCGCAGAACTCAGAACGCAATTCGGCACCTCGCTCCTCTTCATCTCGCACAACCTCAACCTGGTGGCGAAGGCCTGCGACCGGGTCGGCGTTCTCTATGCCGGCGACCTGGTCGAGGAGGCTCCGGCGGGCAGTGTGTTCGAAAATCCCCGGCACCCTTACACGCAAGGCCTAGTGAAGTGCCTGCCCGGCCAGAGCGCCGTCCTGCTGCCGATACGCGGGCATGTGCCCTCGCCGGATGAACGCGGCCCGGGTTGCCTGTTCGCGTCGCGTTGCGAACACCATCTCGCTGGCCTGTGCGACGCGCCGTTCGACGCAGTGACGCTCGACCGCGCGCACCGCGTGCGCTGCACGAGGCTTGCAGACATACCTCCTTTCGCCAGGCAGGCAGGGGCTCCCGAAGCAAGATCGCTCGATGGCGCGCCGCCGGCCATAACAATCCGGCAGTTGCGCAAAAGCTACCCGGCTTCGGGCGGGGACCTCTTCGTCGCCAATGACGATATCGATCTCGACATCCGGCAAGGCGAGATCCTCGGGCTGGTCGGCGAGTCCGGGTCAGGCAAGTCGACGCTGGCCAAGATCATCGCCGGCTTTGACGTCGCGACATCCGGAACCATCATGGTCGGCGGCACCGACATTGCCAAACTGCCGGTGCGCAAGCGCAACCGCGCGTTGCTGCGCCAAGTGCAGATGGTGTTCCAAAATCCTGATTCTACTTTGAACCCCACCCATACGATCGGCTGGGCGCTCGGCCGCGCGATAAGAAAGCTCGAGGTGGGTTCGGGTGACCTTTCGCCGCTTGGAACACGCGTGCGTGAGTTGCTTGGCCTTGTCGCGTTGTTGCCCGCTCTCGGCAGCCGCAAGCCGAAGGCGCTCTCCGGCGGTCAACGCCAGCGCGTCGCCATTGCCCGCGCGCTCGCGGGCCAACCACGCCTGTTGCTCGCCGACGAATGTGTATCGGCGCTGGACGTCTCGGTCCAGGCGGCGATCATAGAGTTGTTGCAGGACATCCGGACGCGGACCGGAACGGCAATCCTGTTCATTGGTCACGATCTGCCTTTGGTGCGGCAAATCAGCGATCGCATTGTCGTGCTTTTTCGGGGCAAGCCGATGGAAGTCGGCTCGGCGTCCCAGGTCTACTCTCTGCCGCTGCATCCCTATACCGAAGCGTTATTGTCAGGCCAAAATGACTCTGAAGAGCCTAAAAAGACGACGGCAGTTTCGTCTACACAAGCGGTGGGTGGTTGTCCTTATGTGCAGCGATGCGGGAGAGTAATCGGCGATATCTGCCGGACCCATGCCCCAGAATATCAGCAAGCTGCTTCCGGGCATCAAATTTACTGCCATATCAGGCCGGAGGAATTGTTGCGAATGCAGAGTCAGCTCGGGCCTAAAAACGTAGCCTAAAGATGCATGCACGGAACTGGTCTGCCGACCAGGGCGATGTGATTTTTGAAACGGAATTCTGCGTCCGATTCCATCCAGAATGACACGAAAACGGCCAGTCCGCTGACGGCCCCGCTGCGGATGACGAGCTCTCGTTTCCAAACGGGCCAGCCCCTCCGGCCAAGCAGGCCGAGCCTGGCGATGTGGTGTCGGAGCGCGGCTTGGCGGTTTCCTGGCCGCACGCTGGTCTATCCCCTCTGCGGTCCCCTGCCGCCTTTCAACATCAGGGCCGCTTCGGTTTCGACGAAGCAATGGGCAGAAAAAGACTTCTTTTTGCGATCCGGCCCGGATGCTCTCTTGCGGTCCTTAGAACACGCAAGGCTCGCTGGGAGGCGACGCCCAAACAAGAGCGGCTGCCGAAACACAGCCCGGTATATCTGCTTCGAAGCGGCCGATGCCGGCAACAGCCATAGGGGAATCACGACAATGAAGACATTCCGAAATTGCCTGATGAGCGCGGTCGGCGCAGGCCTGCTGGGCCTGGGGCTTGCCGCGCCTGCCGATGCCGGCGCCATCCGTCTTGGCATGACGACCTGGGTCGGCTACGGGCCGCTCTTTCTTGCCCGCGACCTCGGCTACTTCAAGGAGGCCGGTGTCGATGTCGACCTGAAGGTCATCGAGGAATCGGCGCTTTACATGGCAGCGGTCGCCGGCGGCGACCTCGATGGCGCCGCCTCCACCGTCGACGAACTGATGAAGTACCGTTCGGACGATCTCTGTTTCAAATATATCCTGGCGCTGGACGACAGCCATGGCGGCGATGGCGTCATCACCCAACCCGAAGTCAAGTCGCTCAAGGATCTGAAGGGCCAGCAGGTGGCCTTGAACGAGGGCTCGGTTTCCGAATTCTGGTTCAACGTGCTCCTGAAAAAGGAAGGCATGACCGAGGACGACGTCACCGTCACCAACATGACCGCCGACGATGCGGCGACCGCTTTCATCGCCGGCCAGGTTCCCGCCGCCGTGACCTGGGAGCCGCACCTCACCGAAGTCCGCAAGGGCGGCAAGGGCAAGGTGCTGATCGATTCCACGACCACCCCTGGCCTCATCGTGGACGTCATCGCTCTCAAATGCGATCTGATCGAAAAACACCCCGAGGATGTGAAAGCCCTGATCAAGGGCTACTACAAGGCAGTCGAATACATCAAGACCAACCCGGAAAAGGCCTATGAGATCATGGCCAAGGGCATTGGCGGCTATCTCGAAAAGCCCGAGGACTTCGCCGCCGGCGCCAAGGGCGTGCGCTATTACGACCGCAACCGCAACCTTGAATTCTTCGGCACGCCGCAAAAGAGCGAGGCGTCCGACCTGGTGAACTTCGCGCAGGACATCTGGGGCAAGGCCGGCAAGCTCAAGATGACGATCGACGCGAAAACCATCCTCGACACCGATTTCATCAGGGAACAGTGAGTCTTCGAAAAACGGGTCGGTCCTTTCCGGGCCGACCCGGTTTGCCGACTGGGCAGAATTTCGCGTTTCAGAAGACTAACGGAGGCCATTCCATGGCACAGAGGCGGACGGCGTGGACGCGCCTGACGACCCCATTCGCCAACATTCCCGCCAGCACGGCGACCGCACTCGCGTTGGCGATGTGGGTGGCCGTGATCGGCGGATGGGCGCTGCTGTCCTACGGTCGCGTCGTGCCGAACATGTTTCTGCCGACGCCCGGAACCGTGCTGCAGACCACCTATCGCATGTCCCTGGACGGCAGCCTTCTCTACCATACCTTCACCAGCGCCAAGGTGGTGATCCTGGGCTTCATCGTCTCCTCGCTGATTTCGGTGCCGCTGGGGCTATGGATGGGAACTTACCGGGTCGTACAGGCGCCGCTGGAGCCCTTGGTGAACTTCATCCGCTACCTGCCCGTGACCTCTTTCGTGCCCCTGTTCATCCTTTGGATCGGCATCGGTATCGAGCAGCGCATAGCGGTCATCTTCTTCGGCACCTTCTTCCAGCAGCTGGTGATGATTTCGGACTGCGCGCGCAGCGTCTCCAGAGATCTGGTCAACGCCTCCTACACCTTGGGCACCAAGCGCAGCGAAGCCGTGTGGCATGTCATTTTCCCGGCAGCACTTCCAGCGATCCTCGACACGCTTCGCGTCACGATGGGCTGGGCCTGGACTTATCTGGTGGTGGCCGAGCTCGTCGCCGCGTCGAGCGGGCTCGGCTATATCAGCCTCAAGGCGATGCGCGGCTTCCAGGTCGATGTGATCTTCATGGCCATCGCCGCGATCGGGCTTCTGGGCCTCATCACCGACACGGCGTTCCGCATTGTCCGGTCGAGGGTCGCGCCATGGGCACCCTGATTTTGAACGCAAGCTCGCAAACCGCAGTCGAATCAAGGATGGCAATGACCGAAACCATCAAGGCGAAAAATCTGGCCGGCACCGCCTCGGCGGCCGGCGATCCGCATTCGACCGGCACGACGATGGCCATCCAGGACGTGACATTGCGTTACGGCGACGCCAACGGCGTGCTGGCACTGGACGATGTCTCGCTCAAGGTGGCCAGGAACGAATTCTGCGTCATCGTCGGCCCTTCGGGATGCGGCAAATCGAGCCTGCTCTACCTTGCGGCCGGCCTCAATGACGCGACGTCGGGCAGCATCAAGGTCGACGGCAGGGAAGTGATCGAACCCGGCCCCGACAGGGGCATGGTGTTCCAGAGCTACACCTTGTTTCCGTGGCTGACGGTGCGCGCCAACGTCGAATATGGCCCCAGGCGTAAGGGCCTGCCCGCCGCGCAGCGCAAGCAGATCGTCGACCAGTATCTCGACGAGGTCGGTCTCGCTCCCTTCGCCGACCATTATCCGGCCCAGCTCTCGGGCGGCATGAAGCAGCGCGTGGCGATCGCGCGCGCCCTTGCCAATGACCCGGCCGTTCTATTGATGGACGAGCCCTTCGGCGCTCTCGACAGCCAGACGCGCGGCACCATGCAGAAGCTGCTTCTGCGTGTCTGGGAGCGGCAGCAAAAGACGGTGCTGTTCGTCACCCACGATATCGACGAGGCGCTGGTGCTGGGAGATCGCGTCCTGGTGATGACGGCCCGGCCCGGCAAGATCAAGGCCGAGATCAAGGTCGACATCCCGCGGCCGCGCTCGATGGACGTGATTCTCGAACCCGAATTCATCGCGCTCAAGCGCCGCATCCTCGGGCTCCTGCACGACGAGATCGACGAGGATCACTGAGCGCAATTCCGCAATGGGGTCGCGTTGACGCGGTTCAGCGATACCAAACGCTGAACCGCGAGAGCGTCGAAGGCCGGCGATCTCTATCCATGGCCGCCATGCGCCGAGCCCAGGATCATCTCCGCGGCCCTCTGTCCGATCATCATGCTCGGCGCGTTGGTGTTGCCGCCGATCAGCTTCGGCATGATCGAGGCATCCGCGACCCGCAGCCCATCCACGCCACGCACTTTCAGCGTTGCCGGATCGACGACGGCCATCGCGTCGGTTCCCATCTTGCAGGTGCCGACAGGGTGGTAGACGGTCAGCGCTTCGGCGCGCAGATAGGCGAGGATCTCGTCGTCGGTGCGGACGTCCTTGCCCGGAAGCATCTCCTTGCCACGCACCGCGTCGAACTCGGATGCGGCGAAAATCTTGCGCGCGATCTTGATGCCTTCGACCAGCACCATGGCGTCGTCTTCGTCCGTGAAGAAGCGATGGTCGATGAGCACGTCGCGACTGGAACTGTCGCGTGACAGCCTGATCTCGCCGACGCTTTTCGGTCTGAGCACACAGGTGTGAATGGCGTAGCCGTGGCCATATTCGATGAGCTTGCCGCGATGGCTGCGATAACCCGGCACGAAGTGGAACTGAATGTCGGGCAGGCCGTTCGCGTGCCTGGTTTTGGCAAAGCCGCCGGCCTCGACATAATTGGTGGTGAGCATACCCTTGCGGCGGGCGAAATACTGGAATGGTGATGCCGCGATACGGGGCAAGTTGGCAAGCGACAAGCCGAGCGTCCTGGTGCTGCTGGAGCGCACGGTGATCATGCCGTCGACGTGGTCCTGCAGGTTTTTGCCGACGCCAGGCAGGTCGAGAACAGGCGTGATGCCGATCTGCCTGAGTTCGCCTGCCGGGCCGATGCCGGACGCCATCAGGATCCTGGGCGAGTTGATGGCCCCGGCCGAGAGCACGATCTCGCGCTTGGCCGACAGCATTTTCTGCTGGCCGCCATGGCGTACGCGCAGTCCAGTGACGCGGCCTTCGGCGATGACAAGGTCGATCACCTCGCATGCGCTGAGCACTGTCAGGTTCTCGCGCCCGAGCACCGGGCGCATGAAGGCGGTGAAGCTGCTGAAGCGCTGGCCCCGGTCCTGGGTGACGTTGTAGATGCCGAGGCCGAACTGGCTTGCGGCGTTGAAGTCGCTATTGGCGGGCAGGCCGGCATTTTTCCCTGCCTTGACGAACATGCTGGAAAGCACGTTCGGATCGCGCGGATTGTCGACCAGCAGCTCGCCGTCTGTGCCGTGGTAGCGTGGATCCTGGGCGACCAGATTGCGCTCCAGCTTCCTGAACACGGGCAGCACGTCGCTATAGGCCCAGCCGGCGCAGCCGAGTTCGGCCCATTCATCATAATCCTCCGCGGCGCCGCGAATATAGACCATCGAGTTGATCGAACTCGATCCGCCCAGTGCCTTGCCGCGGTTGACCGGAATGCTGCGGTTGTTGAGATGGGGCTGCGGCACGCCGACGAAACAATAGTCGTAGTTCGGGTTGCCATAGAGCGACAGAATGCCTGCCGGCACCTTCACCCGCAGGCTGTCGTCGCTGCCGCCCGCCTCCACCAGGCAGACCCTGGCCGATGGATCGGCGCTCAGCCGATTGGCCACCACGCAGCCGGCCGAACCCGCGCCGACGATGATGTAGTCATAGCTGTCGATCTTCATGCCAACCCCTCGAGGATGCCGCGCTCAAGGTCCTGAGGAATGGCCGCCGCCGAAGCGCATCCTGTTCCAGAACCAATCCGTGCCGACACGTGCCCGGCTCGCTTGCCGTCACATGCGGCGCCGCGGACCCGACCTCTGAAACTGTAGAAGCGTCCACCGGCGCGAGAAATTCGGAAATGGTTACGCGTGACTTCGGAGATTCGTTATGGGCGCCCCCCGGCACGTGCTGTTACTTGTGAGCCCATAACAAGACGAGCGGATGGCGCAACTGCTTATCTGGAACACGGCGAAATGGATCACTCCCGGCAGCATCTGCCAGCCGTTGGAGATCAGTTTCATCCCGTGCGGCGGGCGCTGTCGGATGGTCAGAAAAGGACTGGGCATGTCGGTTGAGACGATAGACACGCTTGTCGTTGGCGGTGGCCAGGCAGGGGTGGCCATGAGCGAGCACCTGAGCAAGTGCGGCGTGCCTCATCTCGTTCTCGAACGCGGCCGCATCGCCGAACGCTGGCGCTCGCAGCGCTGGGACTCCCTGGTTGCCAATGGCCCGGCCTGGCACGATCGCTTCCCGGGCATGGAGTTTCCGCTTACCGGTCCCGATGGCTTTCCCTCCAAGGAGGAGGTTGCCGACTATTTTGTCGCCTACGCCAAACAGATCAATGCGCCGATCCGCAGCGGCGTCGAGGTCAGGTCCGTGCAAAGAAATACCGGCAGGCCCGGATTCCGCGTCGAGACATCCGATGGCGCGATCGAGGCCAACAGCGTTGTCGCGGCGACCGGGCCTTTCCAGGTGCCGGTCATCCCGACCGTCGTTCCTGCCGATGCCGGCATCCTGCAAATCCACTCCAGCGCCTACCGCAACCCGGCGCAATTGCCGAAAGGCGCGGTGCTGGTGGTCGGCGCGGGATCCTCGGGCGTCCAGATCGCGGACGAACTTCAGCGTGCGGGCAGACGCGTCTATCTCTCGGTCGGCGCGCACGACCGCCCGCCGCGCGCCTATCGCGGCCGCGACTTCTGCTGGTGGCTGGGCGTGCTCGGCAAATGGGACCTCGAAACCCCGGGACCGGGCACTGAGCACGTAACGATCGCGGTGAGCGGCGCGCGCGGCGGCGAAACGATCGATTTCCGCCGCCTGGCCGCGCAGGGGCTTACGCTCGTCGGCATGACAAAGACCTGTCAGGACGGGCTGATGACCTTCGCGCCTGATCTTGGCAAAAACATCGCCCGTGGCGACGCCAATCTGATGTCGCTGCTGGACGAAGCCGACGCCTATGTCGCGCGCAACGGTCTCGACCTTCCCGAAGAACCCGCTGCCCGCCGGATCGGCCCCGACCCGGACTGCGTGACCAATCCGATCCTCGAACTCGATCTGAACGAGGCCGGGATAGGTTCCATCATCTGGGCGACAGGCTTTGCCGTCGACTACAGCTGGCTCAAGGTCGATGCCTTCGATGAGAAGGGCCGGCCGAAGCATCAGCGCGGTGTCTCGACCGAGCCGGGGATCTATTTCCTGGGACTGCCCTGGCAGTCGCGCCGGGGGTCGAGCTTCATCTGGGGTGTGTGGCACGATGCCAAGCACGTGGCCGACCGCATTTCGACGCAGCGCAAATATCTCGCTTATCACGCCGCGGCAAAGCGCGAGACCGTGGACGCTTGAGCGCCGCCGACGGCTGCCGCGAGCCTGACCTGATGGAGACCAAGATGAAGCATACCCGAATTCGTACCTTCAATACGAAGGACACCTATCCCGAGCAGAAGCTCGACAATGATCTGTGCCAGGCGGTCGTCACGCGGGGTGGCCGCACGATCTATCTGCGCGGGCAGTGTCCGCAGGACCTCGACACCGCCAAGAACATCGAAAGCCATGATCCGGTCGAGCAGACCCACAAGGTGATGCAGAACATCAGGCAACTCATCGAGGAATGCGGCGGCACCATGGAGCATCTGGTGAAGGTGGTTGTCTACATCACCGATGTCCGCCATCGCGAAGCGGTTTACCGGACGATGGGCGAATATATCAGGGGCGTTCATCCGGTTTCGACCGGCCTTGTCGTGTCGGCCCTGGCGCGGCCGGAATGGCTGGTCGAGATCGACGGCACCGCCGTCATCCCGGATGATGGCGCCGCCATCATTCAGGGCTAAAGCGTCATGACCTTCTCTATTGTCGCAAGGTGCCGGCGCACGGGCATGTTTGGAGTGGCGGTGTCCTCGTCGTCTCCGGCTGTCGCGGCGCGCTGCGCCTATGCACAGGCCGGCGTCGGCGCGGTCGCCAGCCAGAACGTCACCGACCCGACGCTCGGGACGCGGGCACTGGAGCTGATGGCGCGCGGCGCCTCCGCCGCGGAGGCCGTCGCGATCCTGAAGCGCACGGGTGCTTTTATCGAATACAGGCAGATACTGGCTGTCGACGCCCAGGGCGGCAGCGCGATCCACTCCGGGCCGAAAGCGCTCGGCATCTGGGCCGAGGCGCGCGGCGAGAATGTCGCCTGCGGCGGCAACCTGCTTGCCAATGACGGCGTCCCTTCCGCCATGGTCGATGCCTTCCTCGCCTCCGCAGGCGACCTCGGCGACCGGTTGATCGCCACCATGCGCGCCGCGCTCAAGGCCGGCGGCGAGGCAGGGCCTGTCCGCTCGGCCGGTATGAAGCTGGTGCGTGATGTCTCATGGCCCGTTGCCGATCTGCGTTGCGACTGGACCGAGGATTGTCCTGTCGAGCAACTGGCAACGGTGTGGGACATCTACAAGCCTCAGCTCGATGCCTATGTCACGCGCGCCCTCAATCCATCCGGTGCGCCGAGCTACGGCGTCCCTGGTGACGAATAGTCCGACAATCCGGAGCCGGCATGAGCGAACTCAGTCATAGGGATTGGATAGGCAAGGCGTCCGCTATCCGTTTTCGCGACCGGGCCTTCATCGACGGCAAGGCGGTGCCCGCGCGCTCCGGGCGGACCTTCGCCAGCATCAATCCGGCCACGGGAGCAACGCTCGCCGAGGTCGCTTCCTGCGGGGAAGAGGATATCGACCTTGCCGTCGCCGCGGCGCGGCGCAGTTTCGAGGCCGGCGTCTGGTCGCGAACCAGCCCCGCGCATCGCAAGGAGGTGCTTCTGCGCCTGGCGCAATTGCTGCGCGAGAACCTGCAGGAGTTCGCGCTGCTGGAATCGCTTGATATGGGCAAGTTGGTCAAGGATGCCGCCACCATCGACGTGCCGGGGTCGGCGGCGACCTTCCAGTGGTATGCCGAGGCAATCGACAAGGTCTATGACGAGGTGGCGCCGACAGGGCAGGGCGACCTCGCTCTGGTGCGGCGTGAGCCGCTTGGCGTCGTCGGAGCGGTGGTGCCATGGAATTTCCCGCTCGATATGGCGACCTGGAAATGCGCACCGGCGCTGGCCGCGGGCAATTCGGTGGTGCTGAAACCCGCCGAGCAATCGCCTTTCTCGGCACTCAGGCTGGCCGAGCTTGCCATGGAGGCGGGGCTGCCCGCCGGCGTGCTCAATGTGGTGCCCGGCCTCGGCGAGACGGCTGGCCAGGCGCTTGGCCGCCATATGGATGTGGATTGCCTGGCCTTCACGGGATCAACAGCTGTCGGCAAGATGTTCCTGCAATATTCCGGCCAGTCGAACATGAAGCAGGTCTGGCTGGAGACCGGTGGCAAGAGCCCCAATCTGGTGTTCGCCGATTGCGGCGATCTGGATGCGGCCGCCGACATGGCCGCCTTCGGCATCTTCTTCAACCAGGGACAGGTGTGCTCGGCCAATTCCCGGCTTCTGGTGGAGCGCGGCATCAAGGATGCGTTGGTCGAGAGACTGGCGGAGCGCGCGGCGGCGACACAGCCCGGCGATCCGCTCGACCCCGCGTCCAGGATGGGTGCGATGGTGGATGCGCGCCACGCCGCGACCGTCATGCGCTTCATCGATGGTGGCAGGAAGTCGGCGCGGCTGGTGACGGGCGGCGACCGCGTCGCCGTCGATGGGCGCGGCAGTTTCGTGCAACCCACGATCTTCGACGACGTCTCGCCCGACGATCCGCTTGCCCGCGACGAGATTTTCGGTCCGGTGCTGTCGGTGATCGCCTTCGACAGCGAAGAGGAGGCGCTTCGCATCGCCAATGACAGCATCTACGGCCTCGCCGCATCGCTGTGGACCGACAGCCTGTCGCGGGCGCATCGCGTCGCGGACAGATTGCGCGCGGGCACGGTTTCGGTGAACACCGTCGATGCGCTGAGCCCGATGACGCCCTTCGGCGGGTTCAAGCAGTCCGGCTTCGGGCGTGACCTGTCGCTGCACGCGCTCGACAAATACACCGCGCTGAAGACCACCTGGATCAAGTACTGAGGAGTGGCCGCGACTTGATCACCGGCTGCAAACCGGCAACATAGAACCATGCCGCTCCGCTTCACGCTCAGACAACTCGAGTACTTCGTCGCCGTTGGCGAAGCAGGTTCGATCGCCAAGGCGGCCGAGCAGGTGAATGTCTCGCCACCGTCGATCTCGGCCTCGATCGCCCAGCTCGAAGCCGAATTCGGCGTTCAGCTTTTCGTGCGCAAGCACTCGCATGCCTTGGCGCTGACCGCCGGCGGGCGCCTGTTCCTCAAAGAAGCCGCGCGCCTGCTCAACGACGCCGACGCGCTGCACGACATTGCCGGCGACATCGCCGAAAAGGTGCGCGGACCGCTGGCGATCGGCTGCCTGCTCACCTTCGCGCAGATCGTGCTGCCGGCGCTGCGCAAGAAGTTCGAGGACGCCTACCCGGATGTGCGCGTCAGGCAATTCGAGCGCAACCAGGGGCAATTGTTCGAGATGCTGCAGCGTGGCGAAGTAGACGCCGCACTCACATATGATCTCGAGCTGTCGCAGGACATGACCTTCGAGCCGCTGATGCAACTGCCGGCCTATGTGATGCTGCCGGCCGCGCATCGTCTGGCGGGAAAGGCCGGCATCACGCCCGAGGAACTGGTCGACGAGCCGATGGTGCTGCTCGATCTGCCCTACAGCAGGGAATATTTCCTCTCGGCTTTCCAGCCCAAGGGCTTGCGGCCCAAGATCGCCGAGCGTACCGGCGACATCGCCGTGATGCGCTCCATGGTCGCCAATGGCTTCGGCTACGGCATCGCCAATATGCGGCCGCTCAACACCATGTCGCCTGACGGCAAATTGCTGGTCTTCGTGCCTTTGCTGGGCGACCTCAGACCGCTCACCATTGGCATTGCCTTGCCAAACGCCGAGCACCGCACGCTGACGGTGCAGGCCTTCATCGATCATTGCCGCCGTTTCGTCGTCGAGCAGGGCGTTTTCGGCACCGAACGCATCGTCAAGTGAGGACTGCCAGGCGGCTCACGGCCAGCCGTCTGTCAGCCGTTCCAGCAATCTGCTCAGCATCTCGTCGCAACGCCGCAGCTGTTCGACGCTGACAAATTCATCCGGTTTGTGTCCCTGCGCCATCGAGCCCGGCCCGCAGACGACGGTCGGCGTGCCGAGATCGCGGCTGAACAATCCGCCCTCCGTGCCGAACGCGACTTTCATCGTGGCGTTGGCACCGGTCAGCGACCTGACGAAGGCCACCGCTTCCGATGCGGCCGGTGTGTCGAGGCCGGGATAGGTGTTGGTGATCTCGATATCGATCGCCGCCTCGGCTGCGATCGAAGCGGCGTCCCGGGCGATGCGCGCGGCGGCGTCGCGCAGCCTCTCGAGAATGCGGGCGGCATCGTCGGCGGCAATGTTGCGGATCTCGAAATCGACCTGGCAGAGATTAGGCACGATGTTGAGCGCGACGCCGGCATTGATCTTGCCGACATGCACCGTCGTGTAGGCAATGTCGTAGTCGCCGTCGCGGGCGCCTTCACGGGCCAGCCGGTCCTGTTCGTCGCGCAACGCACGCACGAAGTCGCAGCCGAGATGGATGGCGTTGAGCGCCAGCGGGGCAAGCGCCGAATGGCCTTCGCGTCCCCTGCAGACGGCGCGAGCCGCAAGCTTGCCCTTGTGGCCTGTCGCCACCTGCATGGTGGTCGGCTCGCCGACGATGCACAGCAGTGGCCGTTGCGGCGCCGCGCTCAGCATTTCGATCAGGTCGCGCACGCCGAGGCACCCGACCTCCTCGTCATAGGAGAGCGCCAGGTGCAACGGCGTCCGAAGCGTCATCCCAGAGGCCTTGACGCAGGCGGCGAGCGCTGAGGCCACAAAACCCTTCATGTCGGTGGCGCCGCGCCCATAAAGCTTGCCGTCGCGCTCGGTCATTTCGAACGGGGGCAGCGTCCAGGCCTGGCCGTCGACGGGAACGACGTCGGTGTGGCCGGACAACATGACGCCAGGCCTGTCGGCAGGGCCGATGGTTGCAAACAGATTGGCCTTATGCCCGTCCGCGCTGCGGACGATCTGGCAGGCGATGCCGCTGGTTCCGAGCAGGTCGGTCACATAGCCGATCAGGTCGAGGTTGGTGTCGCGGCTCACCGTCGGGAATGCGATCAGCTTTTCGAGTATCCTGATACTGTCCATGGTCCTGTCTCGCGCTGTCGGTGCTGGCTGTCTAGCATCATGCCGCCGATGCCCTGAAGTCGCATTTCGCTCAGCCGCGGTTCAACCGAGACTAATCCGCTTGATCCGCATCGCCGCGCGATTAGGCGCGTCCTAATCGGCGCAGAAGAAATCCATAGTTTTCCCGCGCCGGCTCCAATCTATGAGTAGTCTCGGCAGGGGCCGGCGGTGCCGGTCCGGCACGGAGGAAGCTAGATGCGCGACCCACGCTACGACATTCTGTTCGAGCCGATGAAGATCGGTCCGGTGACGGCCAAGAACCGCTTCTACCAGGTTCCGCACTGCAATGGCGGCGGTTATCGCGATCCGTCCGCCGCGGCCGAGATGCGCCGTGTCAAGTCGGAAGGCGGATGGGGCGTCATCTTCACCGAGCAGACGGAGATGCACCACACCTCCGAGATCACGCCCTTCATCGAACTGCGGCTCTGGGACGATGCCGACATTCCGGCCCTGGCCAAGATGGCCAATGGCATGCACGAGCACGGCGCGCTGGCCGGCATCCAGCTCGCCTATTCCGGCATCAACGGTCCCAACCTCTACACCAAGGAGGTGCCGCGCGGGCCGTCGGCCCTGCCGATCCGCACCTTCACCAACGACCCGGTGCAGGCGCGCGCCATGGACAAGCAGGATATCAGGGACCTGCGCCGCTGGCACCGCAATGCCTTCAAACGCGCCAGGCAGGCGGGTTTCGATCTTGTCTGCCTTTATGGCGCGCATGGTTTCGGCATTATCCAGCATTTCCTGTCCACCGCCACCAACCAGCGCGGCGACGAATATGGCGGCTCGCTGGAAAACCGCTCGCGGCTGATGCGCGAGTTGATCGAGGAAGGGCGCGACGCGATCGGCGAGACCTGCGGCCTGACGCTCAGGCTGTCGCTGGACGAGATGATCGGCGAGCTCGGCTTTGCCAATTCGGAAGTCCGCGACATGATCGAGATGCATGCCGAACTGCCCGATCTCTGGGATCTCGCGCACGGCGCATGGGAGGATTGCTCGGGCCCGTCGCGCTTCAAGGAAGAGGCGGCGCAGGAAAGCCTGGTGTCGGGCATCAAGAAACTGACTTCGAAGCCGGTCGTCGGCGTCGGCCGCTTCACCTCTCCCGACGTGATGGTGAGGATGATCAGGTCGGGCACGCTCGACTTCATCGGCTGCGCGCGCCCGTCGATCGCGGATCCCTTCCTGCCGCGGAAAGTCGAGGAAGGCCGCATCGAGGACATCCGCGAATGCATCGGCTGCAACATCTGCATTACCGGCGACATGACCATGTCGATCTCACGCTGCACACAGAACCCGACCTTCATGGAGGAATGGCGCAAAGGCTGGCATCCGGAGCGCATGCAGGCCAAGGGCGATAGCGACAGCGTGCTGATCGTCGGCGCCGGGCCGGCCGGGCTGGAGGCCGCACGCGCGCTCGGCCTGCGCGGCTATAAGGTGGCGATCGCGGAAGCGGGCACCGAACTTGGCGGGCGTGTGGCGCGCGAAAGCAAACTTCCAGGCCTGTCGGCCTGGGGCAGGGTGCGCGACTATCGGCAGTATCAGCTCAGCCAGATGCCGGATGTCGACATTTATTTCGAAAGCCGGCTGTCGGGGGATGACATCCTGTCCTTCGGCTTCCAGAACGTCGCCATCGCCACCGGATCGACCTGGCGCCGCGATGGCGTGGCGCGTGCCCATGTCGTGCCGATGCCGATCGACGCCGCCATGCCGGTCTACACGCCCGACGATCTGATGGGCGGCAAGGTTCCGGGCGGCAAGGTGGTGCTGTTCGACGACGATCATTACTACATGGGCGGCGTTCTCGCCGAGCTTATGGCGCGTCGGGGAGCGAAGGTGACGCTGGTGACGCCATCGGCCTATGTCTCGGATTGGACACGCAACACGCTTGAGCAGGGCGCCATTCACCGCCGCCTGGCGGAACTCGGCGTCGATATCGTGCTCAACAGGACGGTCGTGCGTGTCGCCTCAGGTGGTGTCGTGACGGCCTGCGTCTACACCGGTGCGAAGCACGATCTGACAGCCGACGCCGCCGTCCTTGTCACGTCGCGCAACCAGAGCGACGCCGTTTGGCGCGATCTCAAGGCAAGGGAAAACGAGTGGACCGACAATGGCATCCGCTCGGTCAAGGTCATCGGCGATGCCGAAGCCCCGGGACCCATCGCCTGGGCAACCTATGCCGGCCATCGCTTTGCCCGCGAGCTGGACGGGCCCGACATCGGCGACGCATTGCCGTTTCGGCGGGAAGTCACCGCGCTGGCGGTGGAATAGATCGTTTTAGGGAATGCTTGCATTGTAGAGCGCGCGCAGCGTGAGCTGTCCGCGCCCGGTGACGCTGATCCCGACGGATACTTCGGCGGCCTTGCCGATCTCCGCCGCATGGTGCGACAGAAGCCGCAATGCCTCGGACGCGTCCTCCTCGGTCAATTTGCTTTTCGCGCCCCGCAGGCCCTGGCCACCGATGCGCGCGGCATCGAGCCGCTTTTCCCGTTCGGCTTCGGGTTGAGCTACACCGCGTTCGCCTATTCCGGCCTGACGCTCGACCGCGCCGTCCTGCGCGCCTGCGAGACGGTTGCGGTCCGCTCTACAGTGACCAATACCGGAAAAGTCGCCGGCAAGGAGATCTGCCAGATCTACGCCCGCTACGGGCGGCCGAGGCTGAAGCGCCCGGTGCGCGAGTTGAAGGGGTTTGCCAAGGTCGAGCTCTCTCCAGGCGAAAGCGGGGAGGTGACTGTCGAGATCGCGGCGCGGGATCTCTGCGCCCACGATACAACGCTTCAGGCCTGGACGCTCAATGATGATGTGATCACCATCGAGGTCGGGGCATCCTCGCGCGACATTCGCCTGGGCAGCGAGTTGCACACGGTCTGCGCCGGCGCGGTGCATCGGCGCATCGAATGGGACACGCAGCCGGTCTTCGTCCTGGAAAATCCGGCTGCCCGCTACAAGTTCAACGGCTTCCTGCAGAAGCAGCTCTGCATCTCCTTCGAGGATGCCGATCGCATGCTTGAGCACTGCGCCAACTCGTTTGTCGGTATATTCACGACCTTCGACCGGTGTTTCCGCCATACTTTCCCGAAGGCCGATGTCGCGGCGCTGCTTGCTGAGATCAACCAGGAAGCAGACGAGCAGGACCGTCGCGCCGCCTGATCGCCGCAGCCGATATCAGACCGCCTGTCCTTCCCGATCGAAGAAATGCAGACGTCCGGGGTCAGCTTGCAAGCTGACCTCGGCGCCGGTTTCGGGCGCCGGTCCTTGATTTTGGATGACGAGGCAGGTCTGGCCGCCGTCCAGCTCGACATGAAGTAGCGTGACGGCGCCTGTATATTCCGCCAGCCTGACCTTGCCGCGCAAAGTGCTGTTCGAGGACTTGCCCAGCGACAGGTGCTCGGGCCGAATGCCGACCGATATGGCCGTCGCGGGAACCGATGCGCCGGGCGCGATCGGCCCTCCGTCGGCCAGCGGCAGGATGTTCATCTTGGGGCTGCCGATGAACTGGGCGACGAAGATGGTCCGAGGGCTGTCGTAGAGGTCGCGGGGTGTGCCGACCTGTTCGACCCTGCCGTCGCGCAGCACCACGATCTTGTCGGCAAGCGTCATCGCCTCGATCTGGTCATGCGTGACGTAGATCATCGTCGTCGACAGACGCTGGTGCAACGCCGCGATCTCGGAGCGCATGTGGACACGCAGTTCGGCATCGAGGTTTGAGAGCGGCTCGTCGAAGAGAAAGACATCCGGATTGCCGACGATGGCGCGGCCGATGGCCACGCGCTGGCGCTGTCCGCCCGACAACTGGCGCGGAAAGCGGTCGAGCAGCGGCTCGAGCTTCAGCGTCGCGGCGGCTTCCGAGACGCGGCGGGCGCGTTCGCTGGCCGGCACCTTGCGAACCTTGAGGCCGAAACCCATGTTGTCGCGGACGGTCAGGTGGGGATAGAGCGCGTAGGACTGGAACACCATGGCGACGCCGCGCCGGGACGCCGGCACCTCATTGACCAGCTGGCCACCGATATGGAGCTCGCCTCCGCTGATATGTTCCAGACCCGAGATCAGCCGCAGCAGCGTCGACTTTCCGCATCCCGACGGGCCGACGAAAACCACGAACTCGCCATCCTCGATATCGAGATCGACACCACGGATGATCTCGACCGCCCCGAATTTTTTGCGGATGCCCTTGAGCAGAACCTTTGTCATGACTTTCCCTATCCCTTGACGCCGGAGAGGGCGAAGCTCTCGATGATCTGGCGCTGGGCGATCAAATAGATGATGAGGATGGGAACCACGGCCAGGCTCGTCGCCGCCAATTGCAGGTTCCATAGCGGCAGGCCGTAGCTGTCGTTGAAGTTGGACAGCGCCAGCGGCAGCGTGAATTTCTCCAGCGAGCTGAGGAAGATCAGCGGTTCGAGGAACAAGTTCCACGAATGCAGGAAGGTGATGATCGCCACTGCGGCAAGCGCCGGTCGCGACATCGGCAGCGCGATCTTCAGCCACACGCCGAAGCGCGACAGCCCGTCCATCTTGCCGGCGTCCTCGAGTTCCTTGGGCAGTGCCAGAAAGAACTGGCGCATCAGGAACGTCGCCACCACACCTTGCGGCCCGAACACCGGCAAGAGGATGAGCGGCCAGTGCGTGTCGATCAGACCCATGGCGCGGATCAGGAAGAAGTTGGGGATGATGGTGACCTCTTCCGGCACCATCAGCGCCATCACCAGGAACAGCATCAGGAGGCCCGCGCCGGCAAATCGGATGCGCGCCAGCGCGTAGCCGGCGAGCGAGGCGATGAACAAGGTCAGCACCGTCACCGTCGCGGCGATATAGAGCGAATTGAAATACTGCCGGGCGAAGGGCTGGTAGGTGAACACTTCGACAAAATTCTCGAAACGCCAGACGCGGGGGATCAGGGTCGGCGCGCCGAAGATTTCTGTGGTGCTCTTGAAGCCGCCGGAAATCATCCACAGGAACGGGAAGATGAAGGGTACCGCCAGCAAAAGCAGCGCGATGGTCCAGCAGATGCGGTACACGATCTCGGTCCGGCGCGCGGTCACTCCATGTCCCTCCGCCGCAACATCACCTGAGCGAGGGTCAGCACCATCACGATGGCGAACATGATCAGGGCCAGCGCTGCCGCATAGCCGACATTGAAAAATTTGAAGCCCTGCTGGTAGATGTAGAACGCCAGCACCAGCGTGCCGTTCTCCGGGCCGCCGCCGGTCATCTGGTAGATGTGGTCGAACACCTTGAACGACCCGATCGTCGTCAGCACCATGATGACGAGCGTCGTTGGCGCAAGCAGCGGCCAGGTGATCATGCGGAAGACCTGCCAGCGCGAGGCGCCCTCCAGCGTCGCGGCCTCCTCATAGTCGCGCGGTATCGACTGCAGCGCGGCGATGTAGAGGATCATGTTGAGCCCGACCATCTTGATGACGCGGGTGACGATCACCGCCGCCATCGCCCAGTTGGGCTCGCGCAGCCAGTTCGGACCGTCGATGCCGATCCAGGCAAGCATCTGGTTCACGGCGCCGCCTTGGCCCTGCAGCATGAACTTCCAGACGATGGCCCAGGCAATCGCCGATGTAACCACCGGTGCGAAGAAGACCGTGCGAAAGAAGACGACGCCGAAGAACGGCCGCGAAAGCGCCAGCGCGAGCGAGAGCGCAAGCGCCATATTCAGGGGAACGAGCCCCAGTGCGAAGATCACGGAGTTGCGCACGACATGCCAGAAGTCGGGGTTCTCCAGCAGCGCATTCTCGAAGTTGCGCAGG
Organism: Mesorhizobium sp. B2-3-4; assembly: GCF_006442315.1. Lineage (GTDB taxonomy): Bacteria > Pseudomonadota > Alphaproteobacteria > Rhizobiales > Rhizobiaceae > Mesorhizobium. Next base: position 125,823 of record NZ_VFVY01000002.1, read on the forward strand.
CCGACGAAGGTCGCCTGTTGGCTGAGCAGGTTCCACTCGGTCGTCGAATAATAGAAAATGGCAACCAACGGCCCCAGGAAGAAGATCAGGAAACCGATGAAGGTCGGGCTGACGAACAGCCACGCCTCCAGCATTTCCCTGGTTTTCAGAGTCAACCACGGCGCCCTGGCCGAGTGCGCCGCATTGTCCCTGGATGGACTGCCAGCCACGAAGCGCAGCCCCCTCAGAGCAGCGGCTGGATGGCGGCGCAGACGCCCTTCAGCGCCTCCTCGACATCGGCGTCGGCCCGCCACAACGCATCGACACGCGGCGCCATCGCGGCGAAAATCTGGGGCACATGCTCATGCGAGGGATGAACGCGGCCGTTGACGATCGCTGCGGCGACACTCTTCATCTGCTCGGGCGGGATCAGCTTGTTGGAGTTGACGAAGGCGTCACTCTCCAGAACGCTCTTGCGCGCCGGCGGGAAGAACTGGGCCATCACAGCCACATTGTCCTTGCTGGTCATCTCGGCGACCAGCTGTGCGGCAAGCTCTGTGTTCTTGCCCGATGCAAAGACGGTCAGCGCGGCCTGGCCGATGACGGGAGCCTCGCCAGCCGGCCCCGACGGCAAGGGTGCGATGCCCCATTTGAAACCCGCCTCGGGCATCTTGGAGGCGCGCGAGATCTGGTTCACGGTCATCGCCGAATTGCCGGAGAAATAGTCGCCCTGCTCGCCCGGCGGCACGATCGACTTGTCCTTGAACACCATATCATGGAGCTGCTTGATCGCGGCCACCGCCTCCGGCTTGTCCAGGCCGCACTGGCCGTTGGCCCACAGATCGCCTCCGTAGGCGCGTACCGGCGGCAGCAAGGCGTGCGTCATGCGCGACGCATAGCCTTCGCCGTCCTTGAACTCGAAGCCCCATTTGCCGGGATTGGCCTCGGTGACCTTCTTGGCGACGTCCTGGAATTTCTGCATGTTCCACTCGCCTTTGGCGGCGAGCTGGTTGGGATCTTCCAGCCCCGCTTTGTCGAACATGTCCTTGTTGTAGTAGATCAGGAAAGGCGAGGTCGAGAACGGCACGCCGTAGATCTTGCCGTCCTTTTGCCAGAGCGCCATCGCCGGCTCGGAGAAATCCTCGAAACTGTATCCCTCGGTTGCCTTCAGCGTCGGGCCGATATCCATGAGCAGACCGGCGTTCTCGAAGGCCGGCGCGGCATCCTCCATCATCCAGGCGATATCGGGTGCGTTGCCACCGGCGACCTGGAAGGTGAGCTTTTGCGTATAGTCGGCGACTGGAACGGTCTCGAACTTCACCGTGACTCCCGGATGCTTGGCGATGAAGCCCGCGGCGATGCCGTTCAGCATCTTGAGATGGGCATCGTTGCCGGTCCACACGGTCATCCGCAGTTCCTGGGCCGGCGACTGGACCGGCAGAGCGCACAGCGCCAGTGCCGACAGTGCGAGTTTCATTGCGGTCTTCATGGTTTCCTCCCGAAACGCTGATAGTCCAACCAACAGTCGCGCAGGAATGGCCTGGCAACCGACGGCGTCATGTCATGCTGTTGCCCTGGGCACGGCGCCGGTCGCGTCGCCGATCGTCCAGCCGCCATCGACGGGAAGGTCGGCTCCGGTGATGTAGCGGGCGGCGTCGCTGCACAGGAAAATGAAGGCGCCCACGAGGTCGTCCGGCTGGCCGTGGCGGCCGGCGGGAATCTTTGCCGCGACCGCCTGACGGAAAGCGGCGTCCCGGTAGCGTTCGGCCGTGGCCTCCGTCTCGATCGCACCGGGCGATACGACATTCATGGTGACGCCATGCGACGCGACCTCGCGGGCCATGGCGCGCATCGCCGTCAACTGCGCGGCCTTCATCGATGCATAGACGATGGTCTCGGCGCGCGGGCGCTGCGCCATCACGCTGCCGGTCGCCACCACACGTCCCCATCCGCGTTTAGCCATGGGCGGAACCAGCCGCGCGACCAAGGCGAGCAGTGCTGTGAAATTGGCCGCGACATGCGCCTGGATATGCGCTTCGTCGACCTCGTCCCAGGCCCGGCGCCGCTCGATCGCGCCGTTCGAGACCAGGATGTCGATTGCGCCGTCGCCGACCGCATCCGCAAAGACCGACATTGCCCTGCTGTCGGTGAAATCGGCCTCGTGCACAACAGTGCCGGGGCCGATGGCCGAAGCCGTGTCGCGCGCCCCGGCGGCGTCGCCGAAATGGTGCAGCACCACAGTGGCGCCCTGCTGGGCAAGGGCGATCGCAACGGCACGCCCGATCCCGGAGCTGGCACCGGTCACCAGGGCCCGACGGCCGGCAAGGGAAAAACGGTCCTGGATCAAGGCGACGGCTCCCCGAGCTTGTCCGCCACCTCGAAAGAAGCGATGTCGGCCGCATCGAAATGTTCGTGGATGCGTCGGTCCGCGAGATCGGTGTCGCCTGCCGCGATCGCGTCATGGATCGCCTGGTGGCGTTCGACCGTCGCCCGCCAATCCGCCTCGGTGCGGTTGGAGCGCCGCGAGAACAGCTCCGAGACCTCCCGCTGCACAGAGCGCATGCCTTCCATCTGGATACGGATCATGGAGTTGCCGGTGGCGGCGGCGAGGCCGAGATGGAACAGGATGTCGGCCTGCGTGAAATCACCTGGCCTGCCGATACCGGCCCGCATGTCGAGCAAGGCCTGCTGCATCATCTCCAGCCCTCGTGGATCGCGGCGCTCGGCGGCCAGCCGGGCGATGCCTAGCTCGATGACGCGGCGCATCTCGTTGGCCTCCTGAAGCCGCGTCAGGCTCGAACGCACGGCATAGGCATAGATGCGGTCCATAGGCTCGCCGCTGAGCGCCTTGGCACGAGCCACCTTGCCTTGCTGCGTCGACACCAGGCCCGCGCTGGTCAGCTGGCGCAGCGCCTCGCGCGCGATCGGCTTCGAGACGCCGAACTCCCTGGCGATCTCGCCCTCCGGCGGCAGCGCCTCGCCCGGCGCGATGCGTCCGTCGAACAGCGCCGCTGCAATTGCGTCCGAGACACCATCGGCAAGGCGCGATGGGTTCGCCGGCTTGGCGGCGAAAATCGATTTGCGTGCTGTTTCCGTGGCCATTGGGGCTCCTCTTTTGGCTGCGTAGCACGACAGCTATAAACATAGCAACTAAGTTTTCTGGTTGCTAAGTTTATAAGTGAGAGTTATGACGGTGCCATCCGCAGGACGAGGGAAGTCTGATATCGATGCGCATGAGCGATCCAACCGCGGCGGGGCCGCTGAAGATTGCCGAGGTGATTGCCCATCCCCTCAGTCAGACGCTGCCCAGGCCCACCGTCACGTCCTGGGGGGTCTACGAAAAAGTCTCGCTGGTCCTGGTCGAGGTGCGCACCACCGAAGGTATTGTAGGGGTTGGTGAAACCCTGGCGCGGTTTTCGCCCAAGGCCTATGTCGAGCTGATCGAAGGTTCGCTGAGGCCGCGCCTGCTCGGCCAGGATGCGCGCAACATCGGCGCCTTGTGGCAATCGATGCGCCGCGCATTGTCGGGCAGGGCGGGTGGCATGCTGATCGAGGCCATCGCTGGCATCGATATCGCGCTGTGGGACATACTGGGCAAGGCGACCGGACAGCCGATCGCCAAACTCCTTGGCGGCGTCGGGCGCGACCGCATCGATGTCTACGCCGCCGCCGTCAATTGGGTCGACGACAAGGTCGCCGATGACGAGCTCGATCGCTATGTCGCCGAGGGCTTCACGCGCATCAAGGTCAAGATGGCACGCCCCGTGCGTGACGCCTGCAAGCGCATCGAGCGTATCCGCAAGCGGGCCGGAGACGCGATCGGGCTCTGCGTCGACGCGAACTGGGCCTACGATCTGGACGAGGCCGTTGAGGTTGGCCGGGCGCTTTCGGCGAATGGCTATTTCTGGTTCGAGGAACCGCTGCGACCGGAGAATGAGCAAGGCTACGAGGAACTGCGCCGGCGGTGCGACGTACCGCTGGCCGCGGGCGAAAGCAATTTCACCCTCGACCAGGCGCAACGCCTGATCGCCAACCGGACGCTGTCGGTGCTGCAGCCCGACGTGGCGCGCGCCGGCGGCATCTCGGAGACCCGCCGGATGGCCGATTACGCCGCCGCGCACGACATCGGCTACGCCCCCCATATCGGCATGTCGGGCATCGTCTGCGAGACCGCGAGTGTCCATCTCGCTGCCGCGATGCCGAACTTCGGCGTGATGGAATGCGAATGCGACGCCAGCCCGTTCAAGACGCTTCTGGCCGATCTCGCGCCCGGCTGCCTCAGGCAGAAGAACGGAACGCTCGACGTCCCGCAAAAGCCCGGGCTCGGCATCGAAATCGACTGGAATGCCGTCAAGAAACTGAAAGCCGAATGAGGCCGGAGACCAGATGAACAACCAGGCTCCAAACCAGACCGGCGACCTGACCGAGGCAATGCGCCTGGCGCTGCTGCGTGCCGATCCGGCACTCAGCCGTTTCGATCCATTGCCACGGATATTATCGTTCGACAATTTTGCGCGCGGCCACTGCGGCTGGTCGCAGCTCGTCGGCAATTACGAAGACGACCTCGACACGATGCTGCCCGGTTACGCGCAGCACACCAGCGCCATGCTGTCGACCCTCGCGCACTGGGACGCCGGTTCGCATGGCGGGATGGGTTCGTCCTATGCCCTGAAGATCGCGACGCGCCCTGTGGCGGGCGCCCGCAACGTCGCCATCAAACGCCACACTTTCCGCAACCGCGGGCCGATCCGTTTCGAGATGTATTTTACCTTCAAGCCGGAAGCCAGCACGCTGAAGCTGTCCGAAACCGACGTACGTTCCGTCGGCTTTCTTTTCGACCTGCAAGGTGGTGACCAGGACGGCGACGGCAGCAACGATCGCGTCATGCCGCATCTGCGCTTCTTGAACGCCCTCGACGGTCAGCACCTGCAGAAATGGCAGTACAAGCGCGAGACCGAGAACATCATCCCGATCGGCACCGACAACAAGACGATCAGTCACTACCATCTGTCGCCGGAAGGCTGGCTCGATCTGCCCGGCGGATCGCAGCGCCTCTGCTACAACGAGATTCCCACCAAGGTGAACTGGACCTATCTGTGCTTCGATTTCGATCTGGCAACGATGACGGCGCTGGGGCTGCGCTGCAACGATCGCAGCTTTGATCTCTCGGGTTACGATTCGATCCGCATTCCGGCGATGAAGAACCTGTGGTGCATGCTCAATTTCGGCCTGTTCGCCGAAACCGACATCGCCAAGCGGGCCTTCCTCTACGTTGATTCCATCTGCATCTCGGGAGATTTCTGATGCTGCCCGAGAACATCACGGCGATTGTCTCGCGCAATGAGCGCTGGTGTGGCGAAGCCGCCAGCGAACCGTACGAAGCGGGATGGGCGCGCGAGGCGGTCTTTTTCGTGCGCGCACTCAAGCAACCCATAGGCGCCACCGCCACGGCATGGGTCGAGATATCGCCGGATGGCATGCACTGGCTGCGCGAAGGCACCGAGTTTGCGCTGCCGGACGAGCGCGACGCCGTGACGATGGCGCGGCTTGCCCATTTCGGTAACTGGCTGCGCGTCGCGGCAAGGTTCGATGACGGCGCGGAGTGCACCGTGCTGGTGACGCTTCATCTGAAGGCCTGAACCGTTTCGCGCCGGCGCCACGTGCCGCACCTGCGGCTGGCCAATCACTTTTCGCCCCCACGGAGAAATCATGACCGACGCATACGCCACATTTGCCCAGGACAGCTTTGCCGGCAAGACCGTGCTGGTGACCGGTGCCGCCAGCGGCATGGGTTTCGAAACCGCCCGTGCGTTCCTCTCCAAGGGAGCCGAGGTGGTGATGTGCGACCGTGACGCCGAAGGCCTTGCCCGGCGCCATGACGAACTGGGCGCAATGGCGGGAACGCCGCACAAGGTGGTGGCCGACATGGGCGATCCCGACAGCATTGCGCGCATGTTCGACTATTGCGATGCCAGGCTGGCGCGGCTCGACAATGTCGTCACCTGTGCCGCCATCATCACCGCCAAACGGATTCCCGAACAGGATTGGGCGCATTGGCAGCGCGTACTCGGAGTAAACTTGCTGGGCACTTTCTTCACCGTTCAGGGGGCCGTGCGGCGCATGCTAGGCAGCGGCGGAGGAAACATCGTCTGCGTGGCATCGGACGCCGGCGTGCATGGGGGTGGGGGGCTTATCGCCGACACGGCCTATGCGGCATCCAAGGCCGGCACGCTCTCGCTGGTGAAGTCGGTCGCGCGCGAACTGGCGGGAAAGGCGGTGCGCATCAACGCCCTCAATCCGGGGCCGACGGATTCGCCGATGCATTCCCACATCGATCCGGCCCTCAAGGACCGCATCGCCGCCAACCTGCCCATACGCCGCATGGGCCGGCCCGACGACATGGCCGCCGCGATCCTGTTCCTGTGCTCCGACGCTGCGAGCTTCGTCTATGGCGCGGCGCTCGATGTCGATGGCGGTTCGATGTTCCGCTGACCGGCGGGTCGGCCCGTCGACCCGCGCCCTTCACGCAGCTGCGGCGTTCAGTCGGCCGGGCGGTCCGTGACCGAACGCTGCCTGTCGATCCACAAGGCAAGCAAGGTGCAGGCCGCGCCCGAGAGCAGGTAGGCGCCGGCCGCGATGAGGCCGAAATTGCCGGCCAGCAGCAGCGCGGCGAGCGGCGCGAAGCCGGCGCCGAACATCCAGGCCAGATCCGAGGTTATCGCCGAGCCGGTATAGCGGTGTTGTCGTGAAAAACTCGATGCGACGACGCCCGACGACTGCCCGAAGCTCAGTCCCAGCAGGATGAAGCCCAGCACCATGAACAGCGCCTCGCCGACCGTGCCGCCATCCAGGAGTTGCGGCGCAAAGCCGCTGAAGGTCGCGATGGCGATCGCCGAACCGCCGAGCAGCGCGCGGCGTCCGATCCTGTCGGCCAGCGGGCCCGATGCGACGATGGCAGCGATGCCGAACAGCGCGCTCACCGCCTCGATCAACAGGAAGCGTGCCGGCCCCTCGTTGGTGAACAGGAACACCCAGGAGAGCGGAAACACCGTCACCATGTGGAACAGGGCGAAGCTGGCCAGCGGTGCGAAGGCGCCGATGACGACGTTGCGGCCCTCGGCCCTGATCGTGTCCCTGATACGCGTCGGCTGCAGGTCGCCGCTTTCGTACAGTTTCGAGAATTCGGGCGTCACCACGATGCGCAGCCTGGCGAACAGGGCCACGACATTGATGGCGAAGGCGACGAAGAAGGGATAGCGCCAGCCCCAGGAAAAGAAGTCGTCGGCCGACAGATTGGCGACGAAGAAGGCGAAGAGGGAACTCGCCACGATGAGGCCGATCGGCGCGCCCAGTTGCGGGATCATAGCATAGAAGCCGCGCCGGTTGCGTGGCGCGTTCAGCGCCAGGAGCGAGGGCAACCCGTCCCAAGTTCCGCCAAGCGCCAGCCCCTGTCCGATGCGGGCCAGCGCCAGAAGCCAGATCGCAACCGCCCCGATGTCACCATAGGCGGGGAGGAACGCGATGGCGACGGTCGAGGTGCCGAGCAGGAAGAGCGCTATCGTCAGTTTCGCGCCGCGGCCATAGGCGCGGTCGACGGCCATGAACAGCACCGAGCCGAACGGGCGGGCGATGAAGGCGAGTGCGAAGATGGCGAAGGAATAGAGCGTTCCGGCGAGCGGATCGTGCGTCGGAAACATCAGTTTGGGGAACACGATAACGGACGCGATCGCATAGACGAAGAAGTCGAAGAACTCCGACGTCCGGCCCACGATCACGCCGACCGCGATATCGCCCGCGCTGACCTGGCCATGATGCGAGCCGATCAGCTCGCTGTTCGTTTCGGCAGTCGAAGTCTGAGCCATCTTGTCTGTCGCCACCAGGTGGAAAGTCGTGTCGGGGACGCAATTCCGGCAATCCCATTGTGCGCTGCACACTGCGCCAAAGCCAGGGCAACTTGGCATTGGACAAATTGTCCAATGTCACCGCGGCGCCGCCGGCAGTAGCCCTTGATCCATACCGCACTGCAACATCAACGGTTGCGCGGTCCATCGAGGGCAGCGTCTGATGAAACGATTTGGAGCCTTGCTTCTGTTTCCCCTGGCCGGGCTTCTGAGCGGCTGCGATCTCGTCGTGCTGGCGCCGGCCGGCGATGTCGCCGCCCAGCAGCGCGACCTGCTCGTCGTCTCGACCCTGCTGATGCTGATCATCATTGTGCCGGTCATGGCGCTGACCGTCTTTTTTGCCTGGCGCTACCGGCAATCCAACGCCTCGGCGACCTACGCGCCGGACTGGGATCATTCGACGAAGCTGGAATTGGTGATCTGGGCGGCACCGCTGCTGATCATCATCTGTCTTGGCGCGCTGACCTGGCTCGGCACGCACCTGCTCGACCCATACCGCCGCATCGATCGCATCGAGCCTGGCCAGCCCGTCACGCAGGACCACAAGCCGCTCAGGGTGGAGGTCGTGGCGCTCGACTGGAAATGGCTCTTCATCTATCCGGACTACGGCATCGCCTCCGTCAACGAGCTCGCCGCGCCGGTCAACCAGCCGATCGACTTCCGCATCACCTCGTCGGCGGTGATGAATTCCTTCTACATTCCAGCCCTTGCCGGCCAGATCTATGCCATGCCCGCCATGGAGACCAAGCTGCACGCCGTCATCAACCGGGAGGGCACCTATAGCGGCTTCTCGGCCAACTATAGCGGCGCCGGCTTTTCAGGCATGCGCTTTGCCTTCCACGGTCTGTCCGACGAGGCTTTCGAGCAATGGGTGGCGCAGACCAGGACCGCATCGGCGAAGCTTGACCGCGACAGCTATCTCGACCTGGAAAAGCCGAGCGAGAACGAACCTGTCCGACACTACGCCTCCGTCGATCCCGACCTCTATGGCGCCATCCTCAATCTGTGCGTCGAGCGCGGCAAGATGTGCATGAACGAGATGATGTCGATCGACGCCAAGGGCGGTCTGGGGCTGGCCGGTGTGCGCAACACCTTGCCGTTGCAATACGACAAGCTCGCCCGGCGCGGCGCGGTGTTCGGGAACGATCCCTCCTATGTCGCCAGCATCTGCACGGCCGAGGAGGCGGCTGCCGTCGCGCGCGCGTCCCGCGATGCATGGCCGACCTACTGGCCGGCGAAGAACCTGTCGCCGCTTCGCGGGGCAGGAATGCTCCGACCAGGGACAGACAGCCGCAGCGCCGAGGCGGATATGCCGCCGCTCGGCCTGCTGCGGCGCGAATTGTGAGAGACAGCCGATGCCCGACACGCTGACCAGATTCATTTTCGGCCGCCTCACCCTGGAGTCGCTGCCGCTGCATGAGCCGATCGTCGTCGCCACCTTCATCGCGGTGGCGCTTGGCGGCATCGCGCTTCTCGGCGCGATCACCTATTTCAAGCTCTGGACCTATCTGTGGCGCGAGTGGTTCACCAGCGTCGACCACAAGAAGATCGGCATCATGTACATGGTGCTGGGCCTCGTCATGCTGCTGCGCGGCTTCTCCGACGCCATCATGATGCGCCTGCAGCAGGCCATCGCCTTTAACGGTTCGGAAGGCTATCTCAATTCGCATCACTACGACCAGATCTTCACCGCGCATGGCGTGATCATGATCTTCTTCGTGGCGATGCCTTTCGTCACCGGGCTGATGAACTTCGTCGTGCCGCTGCAGATCGGCGCCCGCGACGTCTCCTTCCCGTTCCTCAACAATTTCTCCTTCTGGATGACGGTCGGCGGCGCCGTCCTGGTCATGGCATCGCTGTTCGTCGGCGAATTCGCCCGCACCGGCTGGCTCGCCTATCCGCCGCTCTCCGGCATCGGCTACAGTCCCGACGTCGGCGTCGACTATTACATCTGGGCGCTGCAGGTGGCGGGCGTCGGCACGACACTATCCGGCATCAACCTGATCTGCACCATCATCAAGATGCGCGCTCCCGGCATGACCATGATGCGCATGCCCGTCTTCACCTGGACATCGCTCTGCACCAACGTGCTGATCGTTGCGTCCTTCCCGGTGCTGACGGCGGTGCTCGCCATGCTGTCGCTCGATCGCTATGTCGGCACCAACTTCTTCACCAACGATTTCGGCGGCAACCCGATGATGTATGTGAACCTCATCTGGATATGGGGTCACCCGGAAGTCTACATCCTGATCCTGCCGCTGTTCGGTGTCTTTTCCGAGGTCACCTCGACCTTCTCCGGCAAGCGCCTGTTCGGCTACACATCGATGGTCTACGCCACGGTGGTCATCACCATCCTGTCGTATCTCGTCTGGCTGCACCACTTCTTCACCATGGGCTCCGGCGCCAGCGTCAATTCCTTCTTCGGGATCACTACGATGATCATCTCGATCCCGACGGGAGCCAAGATATTCAACTGGCTGTTCACGATGTATCGCGGCCGCATCCGCTTCGAACTGCCGATGATGTGGACGGTGGCCTTCATGCTCACCTTCACCGTCGGCGGCATGACAGGCGTGCTGCTTGCCGTGCCGCCGGCGGACTTCGTGCTGCACAACAGCCTGTTCCTGATCGCGCACTTCCACAACGTCATCATCGGCGGCGTGCTGTTCGGCCTGTTCGCCGGCATTGCCTATTGGTGGCCCAAGGCCTTCGGCTTCAGGCTCGATCCGTTCTGGGGCAAGGTCTCGTTCTGGTGCTGGGTGGTCGGCTTCTGGTTCGCCTTCATGCCGCTCTACATTCTCGGCCTGATGGGCGTGACACGCCGCATGCGCGTCTTCGACGATCCCTCGCTGCAGATATGGTTCGTCATCGCCGCCTTCGGCGCGGTGCTGATCGCTGCCGGCATCGCGGCCTTCCTGGTCCAGATATTCGTCTCGATCCGCAGGCGCGAGGCGCTCGCCGATCCGACCGGCGATCCCTGGGATGGCCGCACCCTCGAATGGTCGACGTCCTCGCCGCCACCCGCCTACAACTTCGCCTTCACGCCCGTCATCCGCGACAACGACGCCTGGTGGGACATGAAGAAGGCCGGCTATATCAGGCCGCTGTCCGGCTTCAGGCCGATCCACATGCCCAGCAACACCGGCACCGGCATCATCCTGGCAGGCTTCAGCGTCGCGCTCGGCTTCGCCATGATCTGGTACATCTGGTGGCTGGCGGCGCTGAGCTTCGTTTGCCTCATCGCCACTGCGATCGGCCACACGTTCAACTATCACAGGGACTTCCACATTCCGGCCGCCGAGGTCACGCAAACGGAGGCGGCGAGGACGACGCTCCTCGCCGCCCAGGGCTAGGGTTTGAGCATGGCTTCGATAGCGACCACCGCCGGAACCGAACCGGTCTTCCATCTGGAAGAAGAGCATGCGCACGCCGAAGGCAGCAGCACCATGCTCGGCTTCTGGCTCTATCTGATGAGCGACTGCCTGATCTTCGCGATGCTGTTCGCCGCCTATGGCGTGCTCGGCGCCAATTACGCGGCCGGGCCGGCGCCCAAGGATCTCTTCGATCTCAATCTGGTGGCGGTCAACACCGCCATGCTGCTCTTCTCCTCGATCACATACGGCTTTGCCATGCTGACCATGGACAAGGGCCGCGTGGCGTCGACGCAGGCCTGGCTCGCGGTGACCGGCCTGTTCGGCCTCGCGTTCCTGTCGATCGAGCTCTACGAATTCTCGCACATGATCCATGAAGGCGCGACACCGCAGCGCAGCGCCTTCCTGTCGTCCTTCTTCACCCTGGTCGGCACGCACGGCCTGCATGTCACCTTCGGTATCGTCTGGCTGGTGACGCTGATGGTGCAGGTCGCGCGGTTCGGCCTCATCGAGGCCAACCGCCGCCGGCTGATGTGCCTCTCGATGTTCTGGCACTTCCTCGACGTCGTCTGGATCGGCGTCTTCACCTTCGTCTATCTCTTGGGAATGTTGCGATGAGCGCTCATGATCATGCCGAGGACCACGGCCACGTCCATGGCGGAGCGGCACATGGGTCGTTCAAGGGTTATCTGACCGGCTTCGTCCTCTCGGTGATCCTGACCGCCATTCCGTTCTGGCTGGTCATGACCGGCTTCATCGACGACAAGCAGGTCACGGCCATCGTCATCATGGCCTTCGCGGTCGTGCAGATCGTCGTCCACATGGTTTTCTTCCTGCACATGAACACAGCCTCCGAAGGCGGATGGTCGATGCTGGCGCTGATCTTCACGCTGATCCTGGTCGTCATCGTGCTGACCGGCTCGCTCTGGGTGATGTATCACCTCAACGCCAACATGATGCCGGGGCTCCACGACATGCGCGAGATGCCATGAGCCCCATGCCGGGCGCGGGGAGGACCACTATCGAGGCGGTCGGGCAGGCCGACGCCGCCCGGCGCCCCGCGCGACAGGAGCGCGCCGGCAGGTCGCTCGCGTCGCGTATCCTCCTGGTGCTGCTTGGGGTCCTCGGCGTACTGGTGTTTGTCGGGCTCGGCATCTGGCAGTTGGAAAGGCGGGTCTGGAAGCTCGACCTGATCGCGCGCGTCGACCAGCGCATCCATGCGCCGGTTGTCGATGCGCCCGGCCCGGAGCGTTGGAACGGCATCACCGCGGCCGGTTACGAATACGGCCATGTGCGATTGGCCGGACGTTTTCAGGGGGGCGCCAACACGCTGGTGCAGGCGGTGACCGAGCTTGGTGGCGGCTATTGGGTGCTGACGCCGATGCTGACCGACCGTGGTTTCGTCGTGATGGTCAACCGTGGCTTCATCCCGCCGGAGCGCAAGGCGGAATTTGAGCGCGAGGGCGCAAGCTCGGCCGCGCCGGCCGTCATCGACGGTCTCTTGCGCATGAGCGAGCCCGGCGGCGGCTTCCTGCGCAGCAACGACGCCGCCGGCAATCGCTGGTATTCGCGAGACGTCGGTGCCATCGCGGCCGCGCGCGGCCTGACGGACGTTGCTCCCTATTTCGTCGATGCGGAAGCATCGGGCATCGATGGCTGGCCGCGCGGCGGGCTGACGGTCGTGACATTCCGCAACACGCACCTGGTCTATGCTTTGACCTGGTTCACGCTCGCTGCGATGCTCACTCTTGCCCTGGCCAGGCCGATGATCGGCCGCCGCCGGCGGCAAGGACCAGCACGATGAGCGTCCCCACGCAAACGCGGCACCACGACCTGCCCCTGGGCGCCGCATCCCTAGCCGGCAGGAACGGCGCGGTATCCAATCCCGACGCCACGAACAGGAAGAACCTGCTGCTGCTTATCCAGCTGCGTTGGCTCGCCGTGGCGGGCCAGGTGCTCACCATTCTGGCGACGGAATACTGGTTCGCCATCCCGCTTCCTCTGGCCGAGATGGCCGGCGTGGTGCTGTTCCTGGTCGGCCTGAACATCTTCAGCCTGCTGGTCCTGCGCGGTATCGGGCCGATCACCAACACCCAGCTCTTCGTCGCGCTCATCTTCGACATGGCGGCATTGACGACACAGCTTTACCTGAGCGGCGGCGCGTCCAATCCGTTCGTGTCGCTCTATCTCCTGCAGATTACGCTTGGCGCGGCGTTGCTGACGCCGCGGTCGACCTGGATCCTGGTGGCGGCGGCCTCGGCCTGCTTCGTCTTCCTCATCTTCCTGTTTCAACCGATCGCAATCCCGCATCATGGCGGCAGCGATCTCCTGTCCCTGCATATCAGGGGCATGTTCATCTGTTTCGTGCTGGCGGCCGGGTTGATCGTGATCTTCATGACGCGCATCAACCGCAATCTGCGCGAGCGCGACGCCTATCTCGCCGATCTGCGCCAGCGCTCCGCCGAAGAGGACCACATCGTGCGCATGGGTCTGCTGGCCTCCGGCGCCGCGCACGAACTCGGCACCCCGCTTGCCACCATATCCGTCATCATTTCCGACTGGCGCCAGATGCGCAGCCTTGCGCGCAACCGCGAACTGGCGGCCGATGTGGCCGAAATGCAGGCCCAGATCGAGCGTTGCAAGCGCATCGTGTCCGGCATCCTGATGTCTTCCGGACAGGCCAGGGGCGAGGGAACGATACGCACGACCATCCGCGGTTTCCTCGACGATCTGGTCGAGGAATGGCGCGTCAGCCGCCAGCCCTTCAGGCTGGAATACAGCAATGATTTCAATCCGGACGAGCAGATCGTATCCGACACGGCGCTGAAGCAGGTCATCTTCAACGTGTTCGACAATGCCCAGGAAGCCTCGCAGCATTGGGTCGGCGTCACCGCCGAGCGGCAGGGCGACAAGCTGGTGATCTCCGTACGCGACCGCGGGCCGGGTTTCGACGAGGGTATTCTGGCCGCGCTCGGACAGCCCTATATGTCGAGCAAGGGGCGGCCTGGCGGCGGTCTCGGTCTTTTCCTTGTTGTCAACGTGGTCCGTAAACTGGGAGGCGATTTTTCGGCGCGCAACATGGAGCAGGGCGCCTGTGTTACCCTTTCGCTGCCGCTCGCGGCGTTGACCGATGGAGATGACCATGAGGCCTGATCGATCGCTGTTTATCATCGAGGACGATGCGACCTTCGCCAAAACGCTGAAGCGCTCCTTCGAAAAGCGCGACTACGACGTCACGGTCTGTCACGACAGGGACGCCCTGCTCGGCGCCCTCCAAACAGCTGTTCCGGCCTACGCCGTCGTCGATCTCAAGCTCGGAGCCGGCGGCTCCGGCCTGGAGTGCGTCAAGCTGCTCAATGCTCGCGATGCTTCGACCAGGATCGTCGTGCTGACGGGGTTTGCCAGCATCGCCACGGCCGTCGAGGCGATCAAGCTCGGTGCCAGCCATTACCTGGCCAAGCCCGCCAACACCGACGACATCGAAGCCGCCTTCGGCCGTGGCGAGGGCGATGTCTCCGTGCCGCTTTCCAGCCGGCCCACCTCGATCAAGAACCTGGAATGGGAACGCATCCACGAAACGCTGGTCGAAACCGGCTTCAACATCTCCGAAACGGCGCGCCGGCTTGGCCTGCACCGGCGCACTTTGGCCCGCAAGCTGGAGAAGCGCGTGGTGCGATAGCGGGAAGCGCGGCGTCGGCGCATCACCGAAACCGGTCTGGACATTCCACCGCGCATTCACTGCTTCCTTGCGCGGCCTGGGATACTTATCTGTCAGGCAGATATCGAAACGGGTAAGTGATTTGGCGCAACGATCGGGCAGTGCGGATCTTCCCCTCCATGGCGGACGCGTGCCGAAATGGCTGGGCGACCGCATGACGCGCCTCGGCGCCGTCATGTGCGAGGCGATCATCCATCACTACGGCCGCAACGAATTGTTGCGGCGTCTGGCGCACCCGTTCTGGTTCCAGTCCTTCGGCGCGGTCATGGGCATGGATTGGCACTCGTCCGGCATCACCACCAGCGTCGTCGGCGCCTTGAAACGCGGCCTAACCCCATTGTCGGGCGAACTCGGCATTCATGTCTGCGGCGGCCGCGGCGCCCATTCGCGCAAGACCCCGCACGAGCTTGCCGCCATCGGCGAGCGCATCGGCTTCGACGGCGCGCGCCTGGCTACCGCCAGCCGGCTTGTCGCCAAGGTGGACAGCGCCGCCGTTCAGGACGGTTTCGACCTTTATCTGCATGGCTTCATCGTTACCGACGATGGCGACTGGGTGGTGGTTCAGCAAGGCATGAACGGCGACAGCAAGGTGGCGCGCCGCTACCACTGGCTGTCCGAAGGTCTGAAGAGTTTCGTCGACCAGCCGCACGTCGCCATTGAGGGCGCCAACCAGGGCGAGATCGTCAACCTGACCGACCGCCGCGCCGAAGCTTCGCGCCAGGGACAGCTCGACCTGCTCCAGGAACTCGGACCGGACCGCATCCTGCGGGAGTTCGCCGCTTTGGAGCCCGCCAGCGCAACGGCTCCGCAGCAGCCCATGTTGCCGCATCTGGTCATGCCGGCGCACCATGACGTTCGTGAAAGCGACGTCGTGATGCATCGTCTTCACGGCAACATGGCCGCCGCCGCCGAGCGGGGGCCTTCTGATTTTGCCGAACTTCTCCTGGTCCCCGGCGTGGGCGCCCGCACCGTGCGCGCATTGGCGCTGGTCGCCGAAGTGGTGCATGGCGCGCCATGCCGGTTTTCAGACCCGGGCCGTTTTTCGCTAGCGCATGGCGGCAAGGACAGGCATCCGTTCCCCGTTCCGCTCAAGGTCTATGACGAGACGATCGGCGTCCTGAAGTCCGCCGTGCAAAAGGCCAGGCTTGGCCGCGAAGAAGAAATCGGCGCCCTGAAGCGGCTCGACGACCAGTCGCGACAGGTCGAGCGTTATGTCACCGGACCCAGCCTGAAGGAAATCGTCGCCGGCGAATTCGACCAGTCGCATCTGCTAGGCGGGCGCAGCGTCTTCGGTTGGGAGCCGGCACCAGACGAAGTGACCGCCGGGCTGAACAAGAAGGCGTGAGAGGTCGACCTTGCGCCCGTGTCACGCGACGCGACGGTAACTGTAGCGGTCACGGATGAATTCATTGAAGAAGCCGCCCTTCGAGGGAGCTTTCATGAAGGCGGCATAGGTTGTCGGGGAGACATCCGTATAGTCATAACGACGGCCACTCGGCACGAACCAGACGGAGAGGGTTCTGGTCGAGGGATCGTAGTGTGTGTTTCGGATCGCGGTCGATGGCATGTGGCACCTGCGGCTCAGTCAGATAAATCCGCAGGGCACTGTCCGGTTCCCCAACGTCAGTCGCCCGGCGCTATCTGTCGCGTGGATTGCCCAGTTTCGGATCCCGCTTCCTCGAATATCGGTCAATGCGGGGCAGTTTGTCATCGAATTCAACCCAGGGCAGCCTGAGGTCCCAATAGGCGTGTGCCTGTGGTTTTAGCCCCTCAGGTTTGTCGAAGAACCCGATTGTCAGATAGAGCTCGTTCGGCAGGCCCTCGTCGCTGTAGCCTATCGAACTGCCACAGTCGGGGCAGAACGTCCGCACAACGCCCGGCGTCCTGGAAAATGCCTTTGGCGTTCCCTTCAGAAGGTTGAATTGGGTCGGCCGGTATCCGACCCAGACGGTGAGCGGACCACCGATCGCCTTGCGGCAATCATCATCGTGATCGTAGCATATCCAGAACGGCTCGCCGTCCATGGTGGCGGCAATCGTTCCGCAAAAGCAGGCCCCAGTCTCGACACGCGGCATCTTGCTCTCCCAGGCTCGAGCGTTTGCAGCGACGTCGATGGCGCCGCCGCATCCTAAACCGTCATTGCCGCTTAGGCGTTCCGTCGAGCCGAAAGCCAACGGGCGCCGTTCATCGTGTTGCCTTGTGGTCCGGCCTTCACCATCTAAACGCAATGTCGCCGTTCAAATCGAAAACAGCCAGCCGTGGTCCGGCGCCTCAGTACGATCTCTTCGGTGCCGCCCAGGATTTGCCGGAGGGTTTCGCCTACCAGCCCGAACTGATCCGGCCGCAGGAGGAAGTCAAACTCGTCAGGCATCTCGAAGGGTTGCCCTTCAAGGCCTTTGACTTCCATGGCCATCTGGCGAACCGACGCGTCGTCGGTTTTGGCCTTCGCTACGATTACGACCGACGCGAAGTCGTCGAGGCACCACCGATACCTGACTTTCTGTTGCCCTTGCGCGAGAAGGTTGCCGCCTTTGCGCGCCAGCCTGCCAAGGCCTTCGCGCAGATACTGATCAATGAATACCGGCCCGGCGCCGGTATCGGTTGGCATCGCGACAAGCCGCATTTCGAGGACGTTGCCGGCGTTTCGTTGCTGGCGCCCTGCGATTTTCGCCTTCGACGCAAGAAAGCGGCCGGATGGGAGCGCCGGACCATCACCGTCGAGCCGAGATCGGTCTATCTCATGACGGGGTCCGCGCGAACGGAATGGGAGCACAGCATTCCACCGCTTGCCGAGCATCGCTATTCGATTACCTTGCGCACGTTGCGAACTCAAAGTCCCTGAACGTCACGCCGCAGACTTGCCCCATCACATGATGCCGAAAGTCCTGTAGGCCTCCACCGCACTCATGCCGTCGCGGATCGCCTTGGCAACGAGCTTCTCGCCGCGAACCTTTTCAAGCGCCAGCCGCACCACTTCCTCCTCGGCCTGTCGTGGAATGACAAGCATCCCTTCCTTGTCGCCGAACAGCAGCGTTCCCGGCTCGATGCGCACGCCGCCGATTTCGAGCGCACAACGATAGTCGACCACCTTGCCGCGCACGCCTTGATCCTGTGCGTAGTAACCGGTGCAGAAACAGGGAAATCCCAGCGCCTTGATGCCGTCAGTGTCGCGGGCGAAGCCATCGACCAGCGCGCCATGCGCGCCGAGGATTTTCGCCCGCGTCGACATCAGCTCGCCCCACAGGGCGTAGCGGGGCGAGGCGCCGCTGGCGACGTAGATCTCGCCCGGCTTCAAATCGTCCAGCGCCTCGAACATCAGCCCGAACGGCTTGGTCATCAGCGGATTGTGGGTTGGCGCGCTGGACGGGAAGATGTCGGTCTCGAGCACCGGCATAGCGCGGCCGAGCAGCCGCGTCGTGTCGTCGACCGGCTTGAACACGGGCGGCAGGAACTGATGCTGCAGCCCTATCGTGTCCATCACGTCGCCAACCACGGCGACGAAGAGTTCGGTCTCGAACAAGCGATACATTTCGGTGTCGTCACCGTAGAGACGGGTCGATCCTGTCATCAGGCTTGCCTCCGATTGTCACTCGATTGGGCGCTGCGCGAAGGCCCGAGTGCGTCCGCGTTCTGGACGAGCGCGCGCATATAGCCCAGCGCGAAAGCCTTGCCGGCATGCCAGGGCGCGTCGCACGACATTTCCGGCGTATGATCGGGGATCATCACGCCTTGATAATTTTCGTCGCGCAGGATGCGCACGATCTCGGCCATGTCGATATCGCCATCGTCGACGAAGGTCTCGTGATATCTGGGCACCTTGCCGCGCACGTTGCGGAAGTGGATGTAGCCGATGCGGCCGCGTTGGGCGAAGCGCCTGACATGGGCGTAGATATCGTCTGTCCGCGGCATCTCCTGAAGCGAGCCGAGGCAGAGTTCCAGTCCGTTGGACGGCGAGTCGACGATGTCCATAAGCCGATCATATTTTTCCGGCCGGTTGACCAGACGCGCTGCCCCGCGCAATGCCTCGGCCGGCGGATCGTCGGGATGCGCCGCCAGCACCACGCCGGCCTCTTCGGCCACGGGCACGATCTCGCGCAGAAAAACCTCCAGCCGCTGCCAAAGCTCGGCGCTGCCGACCTGCACCGGCGCTGCGTCGGGCCGTCCGGCGCGATAGCGCATGTTCCAGACGACACCGTCGGGGAGAGGCAGATCGGCATCGATGGCCGAGAGGTCGAGCCCCACCGACATCGCTTCGCCACGCGCGAACGGGCCGCGCGACCAACCCCAGACCCCGGCAATCGAGAAGTTGTAGCCGATGCAAGGTATGCCGGCGCGCCCGGCGTCGCGGACAAGGCGTTTCAGCCCCTCGATCTGGTTTGTCCTGTCAGGGCCGCCAAGCAGCACATCGGACCAGAAGCGGGGCGAGAAATTCTCGATAGCGGCGATCTCCAGACCATTGTCACGTACGGTCTTCACCAGGCCGGCGAAATCCTCGTGGCTCCAGAGCGTGTCGTCGGAGCAATTGCCCCAACCCTCGGCTTCGCTTCCGGCGGACAGGGAAGGGTCGCGGCCACGAAAATAATTGGTGAGATGGGCCACGACATGGGTCGCGCCGGCTTGCCGGGCGAAGCGGAAATTGTCCGGCGTGAGCGACTCCCGATAGAGCCCAAGACCGATCTTCATGGCCTTACTTCACACCGATGCCGGCGGTCAGGCCGCCGTCGATTTTGTAGTCCGCGCCTGTACAAAATCCGGCCTTGGACGAGCACAGGAATGCGATGAGTTCTGCGACTTCCTCCGGTTCGCCGATACGGCCAAGGGGATGCGCCGCGCCGAAACGCCTGTAGGCCTCTTCGACATCGGCATCGCTGCCATCATCGCCGCGCGCGGCCTTTTCGAGGATCGGCGTGCGGATTGAACCGGGACTCACCGAATTCACCCTGATGCCCGAGGCTGCGTAGTCGAGCGCCAGCGACCGCGTCAGCGTATGGATGGCGCCCTTGGTCGTGGCATAGGCGGCGACGTTCTGCTGGCAGGCGAAGCCTTGCACCGAGGCGACGTTGACGATGGCGCCGCCGCCGCGCTTGATCATTTCGGGGATGCCGAAATGCGCGGTGAGGTAGATCGAGCCGACATTGACAGTCATGGCCCGGCTCCAGGTTTCCCAGTCGGTCGTCGTCGCCGTTCCATAGGGATGCACCGCCGCCGAATTGACGATCACGTCGATGCCGCCGAATTTCGCGACGCCGGCCGCGATCGCCTCGCGCACCCCGTCGGCAACGGAAACATCCACCGTCTGTATCAGTGCGCTGGCTCCGGCCCTGAGGAGATCGGCCTGCATGGCGGCGTTGGCCGCCTTGTCGATGCCGCAGGCGACGATCGCCGCACCGCCTTCGGCCAGGCGCTTCGCGGTGGCGAGCGCGATGCCGGTCGTGCCGGTGACCAGCGCAACCTTGTTCTCAAAATCAAGCATGGGGCAAATCCTTGGGAGATGTTTTGTCCGCCGACGGCACCGTCGGCGTGGTTCGGGCATTTTCGAGGTCGTCGGGAACGAAGCGCAGGCCGAAATCGAGGTGCCGGCTCATCAAATAGCTGTAGGCGATGCGGTCGCGGGCGCGCAGCGCCGCGATGATCTCGCAATGGGCGTGGCGTGTTTCACTCAGCACCGGTCGGATGGACTTGCCGACCGTCATGATGTGGAGAATGACCGGCGACAGGAACTGGTAGGTCTGCACCAGCATGCGGTTGCCGGCGAGCTTCATCAGCGCCAGGTGGAAGTCGAAATCCCGCTGCGCCGCTTCCTGGACATCCCTGGCGGTCTCGATCAGGCCGTTGACCTCGTCCAGGGCGTCGAGTTCGGCGGTGCTGGTGTTGAGAATGATGTGGTCGCCGATGCTGACTTCGATGATGCGGCGAAATCCCTGTATGTCGTGAAAGGACGTCTTCGATATGTCCATCTGCGCGGCGAAAAAATTCTGGATCGCGATATCATGCCGATCGGCCAGCACCGCGCCGACACGCGGCTTGGGGTCGATCAGGCCATAGGTGCGGATGGTCCGCAGCGCTTCCCGGATCGTGTTGCGGCTCGCGCCGAACAATTCGCCGAGCTCCCGCTCCGTGGGCAGGACGTCACCGACGGACAGGGCCCGATTGCGGATGAGGTCGAGGATCTGCCGCACGGTCTGGTCGACGGCCGAGCTGCTGATTCCCGCTTCTTCAGACACTTCCGCCGGCTCGTGGCTTGCCTGTTCCAACAGCTGATCCTTTTATATTTGTTGGACCAGATTAGAGTTTCGTCATGCGAAAATCAACGATGCATAGCGAAAAAGGTTGTGTTGACAGGGTAGTGGTCCGACAATATGGTCGCCGCAAAACGATGAGGAGACTTCATGGAACAGTGTTGGCGCTGGTACGGTCCCGATGATCCGGTGACGCTCGAACATGTCAAACAGGCTGGCGCCACCGGCGTGGTTTCGGCGCTCCACCAGATCTATGACGGCAGGGCCTGGCCCGAGGCCGACGTGCTCGAGCGCAAGCGCATCATCGAGGCGGCCGGGCTGACCTGGTCTGTCGTCGAGAGCATTCCGGTCCACAATTCCTTCAAGATCGGCGCTCCGGAGCGCGAGCGCTATGCCGGCTATTATCGAGACAGCATCCGCGCGCTCGCCAAAGCCGGCATCCGGACGATCTGCTACAACTTCATGCCGGTCGTGGACTGGACGCGCACCGATCTGGCCTACCGGCTGCCGACGACCGGTTATGCCTTGCGCTTCGACGCTATCGACTTTGCCGCTTATGATCTCTTTGTCCTGCAGCGCAGGAATGGCGCGGCAAGCTATACGCCCGCGCGTATTGCCGAGGCCGAGAAGCGGCTGAAGGAACTGAGCGCCGAGAAGATCGACCAGATCGAGCGTAATCTGATCGCCGGCCTGCCGGCGACGGAGCGCAGCTATAACAGGGACAGCTTTCGCGAGGCTCTGGCGGAATATGATGCAATCGGCCCCAGGGAGCTGCGCGATAATCTCGCCTGGTTCCTGCGCGAGATCATCCCGGCGGCCGAGGAGGCGGGGGTGCGCATGTGCATCCACCCTGACGATCCGCCCTTCTCGCTCTACGGTCTGCCGCGCGTCGTTTCGACCGCGCAGGATGCGCGTTTCATCCTGAGCGCCGTCGACAGCCCCGCCAACGGCCTGACCTTCTGCACCGGTTCCTACGGCACACGCGCCGACAACGACATTGTCGCCATGGTCAAGGAATTCGCCGACCGCATCCATTTCGTCCATCTGCGCAACATCACCATCGAGGACGACGGCTCGTTCTATGAGGCCGAGCATCTCGAGGGTGGTACCGACATGGCCCATGTCATCCTCGCTTTGATGCAGGAGGAGGCGCGCCGCCGCAAGGAAGGCCGCGCCGACTGGCAAATACCGATGCGGCCGGATCACGGACATCTGCTGGCCGACGACATCGGCAAGAAAAAGATCAACCCCGGCTATTCGCTTATTGGCCGGTTGAAGGGCCTGGCCGAGCTGCGCGGCATCATGCGTGCGGTGGAGCGGTTCGGCTTGGCCTGAGGCAATCGGAGGGCAAGCCGCCGTTTGCATATGTAAAAGTTACTTGTCTATGTGAAAATACCTGTTACTAGTCGGCGGGCCGGGCTGAGATGTCCGGCTCCAGGGAGGAATTGCCTGAAATGACAAGGCTGCGCGGTCTTGCGTGGGATCATCGACGTTGCTGGGGTCCGCTCGACGCCAGCGTGGTGCCGTATTGCGCAGCCAATCCCGGCCTCGAAATCGAGTGGGACCGACGCAGCCTCTATGAATTCGGCGAGGGCGCGCTCGGCCCGGTGCTCGGCACCTACGATCTGGTCGTGTTCGACCATCCCTTCATAGGCGACATCGCTCGGGATGAACTGATGGTGCCGTTCGACGCCTATCTCTCGGCCGAGCAGATACGCTTCTTCGAACAGGATTCAGTCGGCGCGTCCTGGCACTCCTACGAAAGGAAGGGGCGCCAGTGGGCATTGCCGATCGATGCCGCCTGCCATGTCGCTTCCTATCGCCCCGACCTGTTGGAGCGCTACGGGCCGGTGCCGCGCACGCATGACGAGGTGCTGGAACTCGGCCGGCTTGCGCGCAGGGACGGCAAATGGCTCGGCCTGCCTTCGGTGCCGACGGACGCCATGTGCATGCTTTTGACGCTTGGCCGTCCTCAGGAGGATGGCGAGCAGTTCATCGTCGTGGAAAGGGTCGAACAGGCCATCGCGCAATTGAGGGAACTTGCCGCGCTGTCGCATCCGAATTCATCGAAATGGAATCCGATCCGCTGCTACGACCACATGGTCGCGCATGACGACGTGGTCTATGTGCCTTTCGCCTTCGGCTATGTGAACTACGCCTCCAGGATCGAACTGCCATATCTGCGCTTCGCTGACGTGCCCACTCCAGGCTCCACCGGCGCCTTGCTCGGTGGTGCCGGCATCGGCGTCAGCGCCCAGTCGAAGCACCGCCAGGCGGCGATCGACTACGCACTGTTCCTATGCTCGCCGCAGTATCAGCGCGGCGAGTATGTAAGGGCGGGCGGACAACCGGGATCGCTGGCGGCCTGGAAAGACGCCGGGGTCAACGATTCCTCCGGCGATTTCTTCTCCTCGACGCTGCGCACCATCGCCTCGTCCTATCTGCGTCCCACGCATCCGGGCTTCATCGCCTTCTTCCGCGAATGCGCGCCGCACGCCGCTGCGGCAATCGCCGGTGAGGTATCGGCAGCCGAACTCGCCGATCACGTCAATCGCCTCTACCGCCAAACCAGGCAACCGGAACGGAGCATTGCGTGATGGCTGCCAGTGTTGCCGAGACGCTCGACGACGGTGAAAACGGCCGCAACGGCTATCGCGTGCCGGCGGTGGACAAGGCGCTCGACGTGCTGGAGTTCATGGCCGCCAGCGCCGAGACGCTGACCCAGACCGAGATCGCAACCGGAATGGGCCGCTCCATCCACGAAATCTACCGCATCCTGCTTCTGCTGGAGAAGCGCGGCTACATCTTCCGCACCCAGTCGGACCGCTTCCGCCTGTCGCTGAAATTGTTTGAGCTGGCGCATATGCATCCGCCGGTAAACCGGCTGGTCGAATGCGCGTTGCCGGTGATGCGTGAACTGACCGCCAATGCCGACCAGAGCTGTCACCTGGTGGTGCGCGAAGGCCAGAATGCGCTGGTGGTGCTGCAGATCGATTCACCGTTGCCGATGCGCTACTCGGTGGCGCTCGGGTCACATTTCCCGATCCTCGAAACCAGTTCGGGCGCCGTGCTGCTTGCCCATTCAAACCCCGCCGAGCGCGACCGCATCGTCGAGCGCATCGTGGCTGCGGGCGAGGGCCAGGGCACTCGCCCGGAAATCGAGGCGCGCCTGAGCGAGGTCGCCAGGCTCGGCTACGAGATGCGCGCCTCGCTGGCTGTCGAGGCCTGCACCAACATCTCCATGCCGGTGCGCGATCATACCGGCGCCGTCATCGCCGCTCTCACCGTGCCCTTGCTGCCGCAGAAAGCGGCGCGGTTCGACCGCGAAACCGTCTTCGAACGCACCCGGGCGGCGGCCGAAAAAATATCCGCGGCACTCGGCCGGGGTGAAGCCACCAACGCCTTACGTGCCGACCCGGAACGGCGGGACTACCCGTTCAGCGACTAACAAAAGCGATAAATCTGGGAGAAGAAAATGCTCTGGTCCAAGTCAATCCTGTTCGCGTCAGCCGCCATGCTGGCGCTCGGTGCCGCCGCCCATGCCGAGAACATGCCCAAGCGCATCGGCTACGTCACCAACTACGCCACCCATGAGTGGTATCAGAACGTCATCAAGGGCATGAAGGCTCACGGCAAGGAACTCGGCATCGAGGTCGAGGTGCAGGATGCCAATCTCGATATCGCCAAGCAGGTCGCGGCCGCCGAGGACTTCATCGCCAAGGGCGTCGACGTGCTGATCATCACGCCGGTGAACGAGGAAGGCGTGGTGCCGCTATTGCGCCAGGCCAAGGCCGCCAACGTCCCGGTGGTGCTTGAAGGCAACCCGGTCAAGGGCATGACCACGATGGTCGCTATCTGCGACTACGACACCGGCTACATGTCAGGCGTCGAAGCCGGCAAATACGCCAAGGAGAAACTGGGCGGCGTCGCCAAGGTGATGAATGTCGGCCTGCCGCTGCTGTCGGCGACCGTGCTGCGCTCGCATGGTTTCATGGACGGGCTCAAGACCATCATCCCCGATGCGGTCATGGTCCATGACCTCGACGGCGGCGGCAATCCCGACCGTGCGCTCGAAGTCTCTTCGGCCGCACTTGCCAAGAATGCCGACATCAACATCATCTACGGCATCAACGACTCGTCCTCGCTTGGCGGCCTGCAAGCCTGGAAGGCGGCGGGCAAGTCGCAGGACGGCCTGTTGACGGTTGGCACCGGCGGTGAGGGCCTCGCCTTCATCAACGCGATGCAGAACGAGCCGTCCTACCGTATCGAGGCCGCGATGTTCCCGGAAAAGGAAGGGTTCACCGCCATCGACGCGGCGGTCAAGCTCTTCAACAACGAGGAAGTGCCCGAGCATATCGTCAGCCCGACCGCGCCGATGAACGGCGACGACTGGAAGAAGTACTACGACTATGACGGCACCACACGCACCATCAAATGGGATGCCGTCAACGCGCTGCAGCCGCCGGCGAAGTGCATGAAGACCTCCGCCGACCTGAAGCAATAACGCCTGACGGCACTGCCCTTCCCGTGACGCGGGAAGGGCAGTGCCAGTGGTCTGGAATGGACTGAAATGAGCGAGCTTACACACGCCTCCGCGCCGAAGCGCTTTATCGGCGGCCAGCTGCTGGGCAGCAGCCAGCTCGTGCTGGGCGTCATCCTGGCGGTGCTGTGCATCGCCATCTCGATCGCGGCGCCACAGTTCTATTCGGAGGCCAACATCATCGCCATTTTGCGTCAGTGCGCGCTGGTGCTGATCGTCGCCTCGGGCATGACCATGCTCATCATCACCGCCGAGGTCGACCTGTCGGTCGGCGCTTCGCTCGCCTTTGTCGGATGCATCGGCATGGCGGTGCTGAATTCCACCCACAGCCTCGCGCTCGGCATGCTGGCGGCGCTCGCCTTTGCCGGCGGGGTCGGTCTGTTCAACGGCCTGGTCGTCACCAGGCTCAGGGTGAACTCGTTGATCGCCACCATCGGTACGATGATGATGCTGCAGGGCGGCGTCTATCTGTTCACGCGCGAGGCGGTGCAGAACCACAATCAGCTCGCGAGCTTCACCGATCTCGGCGCCGGCTATGCCGGTCCTGTACCGGTTCCGGTTATCCTGGCGGCGCTGATCTTCGTGGTCGCCTATGTGACGCTGCGCTTCACCACGCTTGGCCGCTACCTCTATGCGGTCGGCGCCAACGAAAAGGCGGTGCGCCTGTCGGGCATACGCTCGGAGCGCCTCAAGCTGTTCGCCTTCATCGTCACCGGCCTGTGCGTCGGCGTTGCCGGCATGATTCTGTCGTCGCTGATGAATGCCGGCCAGCCGACCGCCGGCCGCGGCTTCGAACTGACCGTCATCGCCGCCGTCATCCTCGGCGGCACCAGCCTGCTCGGTGGGCGCGGCTCGCTGTTCGGCACCTTGCTCGGCGTGCTGGTGCTGAAGGTGATCGACAACGGCATCATCATCCTCGGCTGGAACCAGGACCTGCAGATGGTGGTGCCCGGCATCGTCATCATTCTGGCGACCTATCTCGACATCATCCGGAACAGAGCCAATGTCCGTTGATTTCCTGCATCCCGGCGAAGGCGCCGCCGTCGACAAGGACGTGCCGGCGCTGGAACTGCGCGGCATCGACAAGCGCTTCCCCGGCGTGGTGGCGCTCGACAATGTCGACTTCACGCTGGAGCCTGGCAAGATCCATGCGCTGATGGGCGAGAACGGCGCCGGCAAGTCGACGCTGATCAAGATCATGGCCGGCGTCTATGGCAAGGATGCCGGCACCATCCGCATGCGCGGACGCGAGGTCGACATCAAGTCGCCGCGCGACAGCCTGAAACAGGGCATCAAGGTCGTCTTTCAGGAAATCGCCTTGATCTCCGAATTCACCGTTGCCGAGAACATCTTCCTGGAGGGCTATCCGACCGGCAAAACGGGCTCGATCGACTGGAAGAAAATCCGCGCCGAGTCGGCCGCTTTGTTCAATCGTATAGGCTTCAACGTCGATCCGGCGGCGCGCACGGGATCGTTGCCTGTCAGCCAACAGCAGATGGTCGAGATCGCCCGCGCGCTCGCCCATGAAGCCCGTGTCGTGGTGATGGACGAGCCGACCTCCTCGCTGACGCCGAACGAGGTGTCGTTGCTGTTCACCGTCATCCGCCGGCTGGCCAACCTCGGCATCGCGGTGGTCTATGTCAGCCACAAGCTCGACGAAGTGTTCGAGATCGCCGATACGGTCACCGTGCTTCGCGACGGCCGCCACATATCGACGAAACCGATCGGCGAACACACCAACGACACGCTGATCCAGGACATGATCGGCCGCCGCATCGACAACCTGTTTCCCCGCCAGCGCGGCGCCGCGGGCAGCAAAATCGCCTTGTCGGTGGACAGGCTCAGCACAGCCAAGAAGTTGAGCGAGGTGTCCTTCGAGGCACGCGCCGGCGAGGTGCTGGGCTTCTTCGGCCTGATGGGCGCGGGGCGCACCGAACTCGCCAAGGCGATCGTCGGCTACGACCCGATCACCGCGGGCACGATCAGCGTCGACGGCCAGCGCCTCGCACCGCACGATACGCGCACCGGCGTCAGGCTCGGCATCGGCCTGCTCACCGAGGATCGCAAGAGCGAAGGGCTGATGGGCGAACTGCCCGTCTACCAGAATGCCAGCCTGGCTTCGCTGGGCGCCTTCGCGCGCCTGGGGTTCGTCGACAAGGCGAAAGAGCACAAGGCCGTGCAGGACTATGTCGACCGCTTCCGCATCAAGACGCCCAGCCTGTTCCAGCAGGTGAAGAACCTGTCGGGCGGCAACCAGCAGAAAGTGCTGATCTCGCGCTGGCTGATGCGCGGCCTCAAGGTAATCGTCGTCGACGAGCCGACGCGCGGCATCGACGTCGGCGCCAAGTCTGAAATCTTCGCATTGATCGACCGCCTCGCCGGCGAAGGCCTGGCGGTCGTGATGATGACGTCCGAGATGCCGGAACTGCTCGGCCTCGCCGACCGGATCGCGGTGATGTGCGAGGGCCGTTTGACCGCGATCATGACGCGCGACGAAGCCACGCAGGAAAAGATCCTCAATGCGGCGATCGGATGAGACCATGAGCCTTGCCAATATTGCGTCCGCAAAAGCCCAGCCCTCCTTGCTGGCGCGGCTCTTTGCCAGGCAGGAGCTGGCATTGTTCGTCTGCCTCGTCCTGGTGCTGGTCTTCTTCTCCGTCACGGTCGAGAATTTCTTCTCCGTGCGCAACATGACCAACGTGCTCGGCCAGGCCTCGCTAGCGCTCACCGCCGGCATAGGCTGCGCCATCGTCTTCATTTCCGGTGAGGTCGACATCTCGATCGGATCGCTGCTGGCGACCATCGCGCTGCCGCTCATCATCATCATGAACGACACCAATTCGCTGCTGCTCGGCGTCGGCGGTGCGTTGTTGTTCGGCCTGATCATCGGTGTGGTGAACGGCTATCTCACCGCCTATGCCGGCATAAACTCGCTGATCGTGACACTGGGCACGATGTTCATCATGCGTGGCGGCGTCTATCTCTACACCGGCCAGCGCGCGATTCCCGATAACACCAGCCTCGACAGCTTCATCGCGCTGTCGGATGGCCGGCTCTTCAACGTCATCCCCTATTCGGCGGTCATCGCGATCGTCCTGCTCGCCGCCTTCGGTTACATGATGCAGCACCGTCCGTTCGGCCGGCAGATCTATGCCGTGGGCGGCAACCAGGAAGTGGCGCGTCTGGCCGGCTACGACGTGCGTCGCGTCAAGTTCATCTGCTTCATCATCAGCGCACTGCTGGCGACGGTTGCCGGTATTATCCTCGCCGCGCGCGTCGGCTCGGCACAGCATACGGCAGGGCTCAATTTCGAATTCCAGGTCGTCGCCGCGACGGTGCTCGGCGGGGTCAGCCTCGCCGGCGGCATAGGCAGCCTGACCGGCATGGCCCTCGGCGTCCTGATCCTGCAATTCCTGTCCAACGGCCTGCGCGGACTTGGCCTGCCGACGGAATGGCAACTTGTCATCACCGGCATGATCATCATCGCCGCCGTCGCCTTCGACGAGGCGAAACGCCGGCGCGCGAACGGAGGCTGACATGGCTCGTCTTGAAGGCAAAACCGCCGTCATCACCGGTGCGGCCGACGGTATCGGCCATACGATCGCACAGGCGATGGCGCGCGAAGGGGCGCACGTGTTCCTGGGCGATATCGCCGACAAGGCCGGTGAGGATTTCGCGGCGGCACTTCGGGCCGCCGGTCATCAGGCCGACTACCTGCATTGCGATGTCTCGCTCGAGGCCGACATATCAGGTTTGATCGACAGCGCCGTCAGCAAGACGGGGCGGCTCGACATCCTGGTCAACAATGCCGCCATCGCCATTGGCGGCATGCCGGTGCACGAAATGACCGACGAGCAATGGCACCGGCTGATCGCGGTCAACCTGACCAGCGTGTTTCGCGGCTGCAAATACGCGCTGCCGCACATGATCGCGCAAAAATCCGGCTCGATCATCAACATGGCCTCGGCGCAGGGCCATATCGGCCTCGACGGCTGGACAGCCTATGCCGGCGCCAAGGGCGCGGTGATGTCGATGACACGCCAGATGGCGGTCGAGTTCGGACCGATGAACATCCGCGTCAATTCGATCTCGCCCGGCACCATCAACACGCCGATGAACGACAAGCTGATCAGGGAGATCGGCGGCAACCTCGCCAAGGCCTGGGTCAAGATGCATCCGCTCGGCCGCATCGGTGAACCGTCCGAGGTCGCCGAGGCCGCCGTCTATCTCGCCTCCGATGCCGCCGGTTTCACCACCGGCACAGACCTGCGTGTCGATGGCGGGCTGACGGCCGCGCCACGCTACGTTCCCGACCTGCTTTGAAACGATGAAACGAGACCTGAAATGAACAAGGCCCTCGAAGGCGTCCGTATCCTCGATTTCAGCCATCTGCTGCAGGGGCCGTTCGCCACGCAACTGCTGGGCGACATGGGCGCCGATGTCATCAAGATCGAGCGCGCCGGCGCCGGCGACATGTTTCGTGGCATGACCTTTTTCGCCAAATGGGTCGGCGGTTCCGAGAGCCCGAATTTCCTTGCCTGGAACCGCAACAAGCGCTCGATCGCGCTCAACCTGAAAAGCCGCAAGGTACACGCCATCATCATGGAGATGGCCAAGAGCGCCGATGTCGTCGTGCAGAATTTTCGCCCCGGCGTGCTGGCCAAGCTCGGCTATGGCTATGACGACTTCAAGGCCGTCAATTCGCGCATCATCTACTGCTCGGGGTCGGGCTATGGCGAG
The DNA here is from genome assembly GCF_006442315.1 of Mesorhizobium sp. B2-3-4. Taxonomy (GTDB): domain Bacteria; phylum Pseudomonadota; class Alphaproteobacteria; order Rhizobiales; family Rhizobiaceae; genus Mesorhizobium. Next base: position 156,311 of record NZ_VFVY01000002.1, read on the forward strand.
GAAGGGCCCTATGTCGAGCGCCCCGGCCAGGACATGCTGATCCAGGGTCTCGCCGGCCTGATCGCCAACACCGGTCGCGGTGACCAGGCGCCGGTTCCAGCGGGTGCGGGCCTTGCCGACCAGATCGGCGCCATGAACATGGTCTACGGCATCCTGTCGGCGCTCTATTATCGCGAGAAGACCGGCAAGGGCCAGAAGATCGAGGTCAATCTGCTCGCCGGACTCTTGGCGCACCTCAACCAGGAATATGTCGCCGTGCTCAATCTCGGCGAGGACTTCGTGCGGCCGAATTCCGGTATCGGCCATCCCGGCATGCAGGCGCCGTTCGGCATCTACGAGACAAAGGACGGCGGCTACGTGTCGATCGCCATGAGCCCGTTCAAGACGCTGTACGAGGTTCTGCAGGCGCCGGGGCTTGCCGTCTACGACGACCTCAAGACCTTGTTCGACAAGCGTGACGAGGTGTTCGAAAGGGTCAATGCCGAGACGAAAAAGTTCGGCACGCATGACCTGCTGGGGCGATTGCTTGCCGCCGACATCTGGTGCGCCGAGGTGAAGGATATCAGGCGTGCGGCGGAAGATCCGCAGGTCACGCATATGGGCATGATCACCAGCTACGATCACCCGCGCGGCGGCAAGGTGCGGGTGGTGGCGCCAGCGGTCAGGATGAGCGAGACGCCGGCGACCATCGAACGGCCCGCGCCGCTGGTCGGCCAGCATGGCCGCGAGATCCTGGCCGAGTTCGGCCTGTCGAAGGAAGAGATCGCGGCCCTCGAAGCGTCGGGCGACATGACCGTGGACGCAGCCTGATCATGCGCGCCTACCAGACGCTCACCGTAGAAACCACCGGCCGCGTCGCGGTCGTCACCTTCCGCCGCGCCGACCAGCTCAATGCCATGAACCGGCTGATGCAAGGCGAGATCACGGAGGCCTTCGAGGCGCTGTCGCACGACGAAGGCATCGGTGCGATCGTGGTGACAGGCGAGGGGCGCGGTTTCATGGCCGGCGCCGACATCAAGGAATATGCCGCGCAGACCGGTCCGGAGTTCGACACGTTCCAGGCCGCCGGGACGCGCATGTACGCGGCGATCGAGAACAACCGCAAGCCGGTGATCGCGGCGGTCAACGGCTTTGCCCTGGGCGGCGGCATGGAACTGGTTTTGTGCTGCGACATCGTCATCGCCAACCAGTTCGCCAAGCTCGGCCTGCCGGAGATCAAACTCGGGCTGATCCCGGGCGGCGGAGGCACGCAGCGCAGTGTCGCCAAGCTCGGCCGCAACCGCGCCAATTTCCTGCTGATGACCGGCGCCATCGTATCGGCCTCGGAATTCGTCCATGCCGGCCTGGTCAACGAGATCGTCGATGTCGACAGGCTGATGCCGCGCGCCCTGGAACTGGCCGGCATGATCGCCGCCGAACCAGCCGCTGCGATCGAAAGCCTGAAGACGCTGACGGCGCATGCCGTGTCGGGCGACCTGGCGGCCGGCCTGGCCATGGAACGCGACTTGCTCGGTCACCTCTACCGCGGTGCGATCGGCCAACGGCGGATCAGGGAGTTCGCCGAACGGAGCACCAGCAAGACGAACAAGGTGGGGTCGTGAACATCGGCGATAAAGGTCTCGCGCCGTGACAGATCGGAGCGCAATGTCCCTGGTCAAACCGAACCGGCGGCGCTTCACCGATGTCGAGGGGTTGGCCGCCATGGTTGACCGGGGTGACTCCCTTGGCGTCGGCGGCCACCATTTCGCCCGGCTGCCGATCGCCTTGCTGCGCGCCATAGCGCAATCAGATGTCAGGGATTTGCACTACGTCTGCTGGGCCGGCGGCTTGCCGCTGGAATTGCTGCTCGAAGCAAACGCGGTCGCGGAAATCGACCTTTGCTTTTCCAGCCTCGACATTTTCGGCCTGCCGCCGAGGTTCCGCGCCGCCGCCGAGACCGGCGCAATCCCGGTTCGCGACTGGACGGCATTGGCCATGATCCAGGCGTTGCGGGCGGCACAGCAGAACCTGCCGTCGATGCCGTTCCAACTGCCGCTGGGATCGGACATGCTTGCGCGCGTCCCGGGGGCCGGCGCCATGCCTGATCCGGTGAGCGGAGCTGCCACCGGTTTCATCCCGCCGCTGCGGCTCGACACGTTCGTCGTCCACGCACAGCGCGCCGATGAGAGCGGCAATGTGCAGATCATCGGACCGCGCGCCCTGGACTTCGCCATGGCCGGTGCTGCGCGCAAAGTGCTGGTCACGGTCGAGGAAATCGTCCCGGTCGGGGCGCTGCGGCGGGACGGCCGCCAGAGCATCCTGACCCGCAATCAGGTCTCAGCCATAGCGCTGGCGCCGGGCGGTGCGTATCCGGCGTCCTGCCTGCCATTCTACGTCACGGGCTATCAGGCATTGTCGAAGGCTCTCGGCGACCGGGACACGTCGTTGACGGACAGTCTTCGCCTCCCTTCGGACGGCGTGCCGGAACTGTCTCAAGGAGCCGCGAAAGTTGCCGTTGAAACGGTCCTCGCCATGCCCGCGCTCACGCATGGCGGGAAGCAGGCCTCCGTCGATGAGATCATCTCCGCCCGCATTGCCGCCGAACTCGACAATGGGAGCTTCGCCAGTGCCGGTGCGGTCTCGCCGCTCGCCAACGTCGCCTACCGGCTGGCCAAGGCGACGCATGCGCCGGACATGATCATCGCAACGATGAGTTGCGGCCATCTCGACATCGCGCCGAACCCGATGATCCTGTCGCTGATCGAAAGCCTGGATTGCGAGACGGCGGTGGCGCATGCCGGCGGCGATGACACCTAGTCGGCCTACTACCAGGCCGGTGCCGTGACCCATGAGATCGTCGGCGCCGCGCAGGTCGACCGGCGCGGCCGCGTCAACACCATCGCGCTGCGCAAGCCGAGCGGCGGCTCGATCCGGTTGCCGGGGCAGGGCGGCATGGCCGATGTCGCAAACATGCATCGAGACTATTTGCTTTACGTCCCCCGCCATTCGATCCAGTCGTTGGTCGACGAGGTCGAGATTGTCAGTTCGGCGCGTGGATTGCTGACGCCGGCCGAACGCGAGCCGATGGGCTATCGCACCGGCAAGGCGCTGGTCTTCACCGATCTCTGCGTCTTCCGGCTCGACGAGGGGACGAGGGAGTTGGCCGTCATCGAAACCATGCCCGGCGTCACGCGCCAGCAGATCCGCGATGCCACCGGATTTGCCGTGACCTTCGATGCCGATTGCCGCGAGGTCTCGTTGCCGTCCAGCGATACGCTCGCGGTCCTGCGCGATCGCATCGATCCACTTGGCCTGCGCCGCCTGGAATTCGTCAGCGCCAAGGAGCGCGGCGCGCTCATCGCCGAGATACTCGAGGCCGACCGCGCGGTGGTCGAGCGCTGCGTTGCCGCGCAGGGATTGCCGATCGCAAGCTGAGGAGCGTTCATGAACAAGCCATTGCTCGACATGTCGGCCGCGCGCGTCTTCTTCGACGGCATCTTCACCAGCCCGCGTGTCGCCCATCCCGAGGGCGTGGCCGTCCACCACGATGGCTCGATCTGGTGCGGCACCGAAACCGGTGACCTCTTGCGGCTGGCCGCCGATGGCGGCTCGGTCCAGCGTATGGGCGGCACGGATGGGTTTCTGCTCGGCATCGCTTTCGACAGCGCGGGCAACTGCTTTGCCTGTGATCTGAAACATGCCGCGATCTTCCGCTGGGACGCTGTGACAGGTCGCATGGAGCGCTTCGCGTCGTCAGGCATACGCGTGCCGAACTATCCGATCGTCGATGAAGCCAGGGGCTGGCTCTATGTGTCGGACAGCGTTGGTGAAGACAATCGTTCGGGCATCTTCCGCTACGATCTCGGAACCGGCGAGGGTGACCCCTGGTGCCGGGACACCATGTCCTTCGCCAACGGCATGGCCATGGCGCCGGATGGCGACGGCCTCTATGTCGTCGAAAGCGACGCCCCCTGCATCAGCCATGTGCCGATCCTTGCCGACGGTACGGCAGGTCCTCGAAAAATAGTCATCAAAGGCGTGCGCAATGTACCCGATGGCCTCGCCTTCGCGTCTGACGGTTCGCTGTTCATCTCGTGCTACGAGCCAAGCCGCATCTATCGCTGGCATCAGGACAGAGGCCTTGAAATGCTGATCGAGGATCCGGCGGCGACCACGCTGGCGCACCCGACCAACATCGCCTTCAAGGGCGACAAGCTCTACACCGCGAACCTTGGCCGCTGGCACATCACCGAGATCGATCTGGCGGGGCTCCCGGACGTGCGGGGCTAACCATGACTGCCTCGGCGGTTGGTCAATAGTTTCATCGAGCTGGCATGCAGGTTTTCCAGACGGGTCGTGTAGTGCTCGTCCACGCACTTCACGTGGCACGCGGGCCAGTCATCGAGGCAAGGTCGCGCTCACGAAAAGGATGACCCTTTGACGATCTTCCCTTTCACCGAAGCAAGCCCGGTTCAATTTCAGGCGCCGTTGCCAAAAACGTCGGACGTGGTGGTTGTCGGCGGTGGCATCATCGGCGTGACCACGGCGCTGTTCCTGGCCCGGCGCAAGATATCCGTGACTTTGCTGGAAAAGGGACGTGTCGCCGCGGAACAATCCTCGCGCAACTGGGGCTGGATCCGGCAGCAGGGGCGCGATGCCGACGAACTGCCCATCGTCATCGAGGCACAGCGTCTCTGGCGCCAACTGGCCGAAGAGTGCGGCGAGGACATCGGCCTGACGCAGACCGGCGTGACCTATCTTGCGCGCACCGACAAGGAAATGGCTGATTTCGCCAAGTTCCTGAAGATCGCGAAGGCGCATGACGTCGACACGCGTCTTCTCGACCAGGGCGAGACCGCGAGGCTGATCCCCGCCATGTCCCGTGCCTTCAAGGGCGCCATGACCACGCCGTCGGACATGCGTGCCGAGCCCTGGGTCGCGGTGCCGGCGCTTGCCCGCCTTGCCGCGCGTGCGGGTGTCACCATCGTCGAAAACTGCGCGGCACGCATGCTCGATATCTCGGCAGGGCGCGTCAGCGGGGTCTGGACCGAAAAAGGCCGCATCGCCACGTCGAACGTGCTTGTCGCCAGCGGCGCCTGGACGTCGCTTTTCCTGCGTGCCCATGGCGTCTCGATTCCGCAACTCAGCGTCCGCACGACCGTCGCGGCGACCGCGCCGATGCCGGAAATCCATGCGGGCGCCGCCGCCGACGAACACATCGCCTTCCGGCGCAGAAAGGACGGTGGATACACGCTTGCCGCGGGAGGCAGCCACCTTCTCTATGTCGGGCCGGATGCATTGCGTCACGCGCCGAAATATCTGCCCGCCCTGAAGGCAAACCCTTTCGGCACACGCTACCGCCCGGTGGCGCCCTGCGCCTATCCGGACGCCTGGTCCACTCCGCGCAAATGGGATGCCGACAAAGAGAGTCCATTCGAAAGGATGCGCGTTCTCAATCCTGCCCCCGAGGCCAAGGCCCTGCGCGCCATCGACCGTGAGTTCAAGGGGCTTTTCCGGCAATTCGCGGCGGTGCCGCTTAGGGCGACCTGGGCCGGCATGATCGATGCGATGCCGGATGTCGTGCCTGTGGTCGATCGCGCCGCCGCGATTCCGGGCCTCGTCATCGCGACTGGGATGAGCGGCCACGGCTTTGGCATTGGCCCGGGCATGGGCCGCGTCCTGGCCGATCTGATCCAGGGCAACGGGACCGGGCACAATCTGCACAGGTTCCGCCAGTCCCGTTTCAGCGATGGCAGCCCGATCCAGCTGGGACCATCGCTTTAGACAGGATACTAGCGCCGGTCGGGACGACATGTCCGGTCTGGCCATGCCCTAGTGCAGGTGCCTGAGCTTGTCGGGATTGCGCACGACATAGATGGCCGCGATCCTGCCGTCCTCGATGTCGAGCGCGGTGGTCTGGAATTCACCGTCGGCCTCCAGCGTGACGAAGCCAGGCAAACCGTTGATGAAACCGACGCGGATGAGCTTCGAGCCATGCGTGCGCAACCGGGCCGCCACCTGCTCATATTGCTTCATGACCGCATCGAAGCCCAGCGCCGGCTCGGTGGCCGCGGGCCGCTTGCCGCCGCCATCGGCATGCGCGCTGACATCGGCGCTCAGCATGGCGCCAAGCGCTTTCATGTCGCCGCTGCGCGAGGCTGCGAAGAAGGCTTCGGCAAGCTCGAGGCCATGCCGCCTTTCGACCGTGAAACGAGGTCGCGCCTCACGGACATGGCCGCGCGCCCGGGCCGCGAGCTGGCGGCAAGCCGCCGGGTCGCGCTCGATTGCCGCCGCGACTTCTTCAAATCCCAGACCGAACACGTCGTGCAGCAGGAAGGCCGCCCGTTCGAGCGGAGACAGCCGTTCCAGCACCAGCATCAGGGGCAAGGTGACGTCTTCCACCTCGTCCTCCTCGACGATCGGGTCCGGAAGCCAGGGACCGACATAGGTCTCGCGTTTGCGGCGTGCGGATTTGAGCTGGTCGAGGCAAAGCCGCGTCACTGTACGGCGCAGGAATGCTTCGGGTTCGCGCACCGCGCCGCGATCGGCCTTCATCCAGCGGATGAAGGCCTCCTGCACGGCGTCCTCGGCGTCCGAGACCGAACCAAGCATGCGGTAGGCGACGCGCATCAGCTTCGGACGCAGCGGGCCGAAGACCGCTGCGTCATCCTCCGCTGTGGAACCGGCCATCAAGCCGCGGCCACCCGGGCGGCCTTTACGGCGGCCGGGTCGGCATAGAGCCCGAAACCGACGGCGATGCGGTTCCAGCCGTTGATGATGTTGATCGTCAAGGTGAGCTTGATCTGCTCCTCCTCCGTGAAGTGCGCCTTCAGCTCTTCATAAGCGCTGGCGCGGCCGGTGTCTTCGCAGAGCCGGGTCAAGGCCTCGGTCCAGGCCAGCGCGGCGCGTTCACGGGCGCTGTAGCATGGTGCTTCGCGCCAGGCCGGCAGCAGATAGATGCGCTGCTCGGTTTCACCGTTCTCGCGCGCCTCGGTGGCGTGGAGGTTGATGCAGTTGGCGCAGCCGTTGATTTGCGAGGCACGCAGCTTCACCAGTTCGTTCAGGCTATGCTCGAGGCTTGCTGCGGCGGCGAGTTCGATCGAGGAGCGCTGCCAGCTCTTCATCAGCGAAGGGGCGGCGGCGAAAAGGTCGATTTTTGCGGTCATGTCTGGCTTCCTTCTGTTGGTGCCGACCACATGACGAGTGAGGGCTTGCCTGATGTGACATGCAAGCCGGATTTATTTCTACGCGGACGGGCTAGTCCGGGTTCGCCTGGCCCGAATTGAACTTGCGCCGGGCGTTTTCCAGATGTTGCCGCATTGCCTGGCCGGCAGCTTCGGGATCGCGCCGCTCGATGGCTTCGTACACGGCTTTGTGGCCGGCGAAGCTGATGCGGTTTTCGAGCTCGGTGTTGGCCATGTGGATGCGCTGGTTGATCAGCCACTCCACCAGCGCTTCGTGCGCGGCGAGGAAAATCGGATTGCCGGGAATGGCCGTCAGCACGCGGTGAAACGCGACGTCGGTGACGGCAAAGGCGCGGGCCCTTGCGATGGCGCGTTCGTTTTCGGCAAGTGCGGCCGCAAGCGCGTCGATCTGCTCACGGCTCGCCGTCTCGGCGGCATGGCGCGCGATCGAGACTTCGAGGAACAGGCGCAACTGCTCGAAATGGCCGATGCCGTCGGGCTGGTCCATCAAGAGATGCGCGGTGCCCGTCAACTGCTCCAGCATGTTCTTCGGTGTCGGCCGTGTCACCCTTGGCCGCTCACCGCTGTTGATGCGCACCAGCCCCATCTTTTCCAGCGCGAACAGCGCCTCGCGCACCGAGGGGCGGCCGACATCGAACATCGACATCAGCTCGCGCTCGGACGGCAGCGACGCGCCGACCGGGTAGACCTCGTCGCGGATCATCGCCTCCAGGCGGAGGCGGACTTCGTCGGACAATTTTTTTCGAACCGGCATATTGTGCATGGTCTACCTTTTAAGCTATTAGACCAGTCGCCGCAAGCGAGGACTTGCGCAACCAAGGGATGGAAGAGGCCGCCGCTTGCCGAGGAGCACCGGTGGTTCAAGGGCGAGAAGCCTGGATCAGGCCGCCTGAAAAGAGGGCGTGCCGCCCCCAGTCTCGGCCCGGCCGGCAACGGAACGCCGATGCGACAAACGCAAGGGAGGAGAAGTCCATGAGACGACTGTTGATGAGCCTTGTGCCGGTGCTGGCGCTGATGTTCGCGGCCGGTGTCGCCAGGGCGGCGGATGGTGGCACGTTCCGCTCCGCCATGCGCACTGGCTGCATCGAGATGGGTACGCTGCACACCACTTGCGGCCATCGGCTCGACGAGACGGTGCTGCAGGGCCTCGTCCACATCAAGTGGACGGGCGATGGCGTGCAGCCGATGCTGGCCGAGAGCTGGAAGACCAGCGACGGCGGCAAGACTTACGTCTTCAATCTGCGCCATGGCGTCAAATGGCATGACGGCCAGCCCTTTACCGCCAAGGACGTCGTGTTCAGCCTCAATCTCTACGCCAATCCCAAGGTCGGCTCGCCCTGGGCGCAGAAGCTTTCCGCCGTGGCCGGATACAAGGCTTTCCAGGACGGCTCAGCCACGTCGCTGGCCGGGGTCAAGGCGCTCGATGACAACACTGTTCAGATCGAACTCGACAGCGCCAAGCCGCTCTGGGTCGAGTTGCAGCTCATCGCCATCTCGATTTTTCCCGAGCACATTCTGGGCAAGGTCGCGCCCGCCGACATCAAGGGCAATGCCTTTTGGGTCAACCGCGTCGGCACCGGCCCGTTCGTGTGGAAGAAATATGAGAGCGACCAGTATGTCGAGGTCGACCGCAATCCCGACTATTTCCTAGGCGCGCCGAAGCTCGACCGCATCATCTACCAGATCTACAAGGATGTGCCGCCGATCATCGCCGCGCTCGAGACGCAGGAGGTCGACGCCATGTCCTATGAGGGCGGCGGCGTGCCGATATCCGAGCTCCCACGTCTTCAGAAGCTCGACTACCTGACCGTGCTGCCGAAATTCTCCGCCGGCCTGCCGACCTACCTGCAGTTCAATCTGGAGAACAAGCGCTTTGCCGATGTGAGCGTGCGCCAGGCCATGCTCTACGCCATCGACCGCAAGGCCATCATCGAGACCGTCAAGCAGGGCGCCGGCGAACTCTTGAACACGCTGTTCCCGCAGGATTGGGCGCGCGCCAAGGACTTGGAACCCTACGACTACAATCCCGACAAGGCCAAGCAACTGCTCACCGACGCCGGCTGGGATGCGAGCCAGCCGGTCGATTTCATCTACTACTACTCCGACCAGATGAACGTCGACACCGTCACCGCCATCCAGAGCTATCTGGCCGCCGTCGGCGTCAACATCCAGCCGCGCCTGCTCGATCCGGCCGCGATCAACCAGATCTATGCCGACGGCAGCTTCCAGATGGGCTTCTTCGCGCAAGGCATGGGGCTCGATCCCTCTCTCGGGTCGCCGCTTGTCGTGTGCGGCGCCAAGCCGCTCGCCATGGGCTATTGCAACCCCAAGGTCGACGAACTCTTCAACAAGGGGCTCGAATCCAACGACCGCGCCACGCGCGCCGCCAGCTACCAGGAGGCCTCGCGCATCCTCAACCAGGATCTGCCCAAGGCCTGGCTGTGGAACGAGGTGCGTCCGCTTGCTTTCAACAATCGCATCGTCGGCCTCGCGCAGCACTTCAAGGAACAGCCACTCGTGATCTTCAACCACCCCGTCTACAACGAGGTCGAGAAGTGGGAGGTGGCGAAATAGCCGCGGATACCCTTGCCGGTCGCGGGGCTCTGACCGAGCCTCACGATCCGTTGTCTCAGAGCCGCCTTCAACCATAGGAGAGGCCCGTGCTCAGCTATCTCCTGCGCAAATTGCTGCTCAGCATCCCGGTGCTGTTCGGCGTCACGGTGATCGTCTTCGCCATCGCGCACGCCATGCCGGGCGACGCGGTGCTGGCGATGATCACGGCGGAGGCGCCGTCGAGCGAGGCACTGATCGCCATGCGGCGCGGCGAACTCGGCCTCGATCAGCCGGTCTACATCCAGTACCTCAACTGGATCGGCCAGATCCTGCACGGCAATCTCGGCCGTTCCTTCGTCAATGGCCGCAGCGTCGGCGACATCATCGTCGAGCGGTTGCCGATGACGCTGGAGCTGATGGGCGTCGCATTGCTCGTCGCTTTCGTCGTCGGCACCACCCTCGGCGTCATCTCGGCGCTGAAGCAATACAAGCTCACCGACTATTCGCTGACGCTTGCCGGCTTTGTCGGCGTCTCGATCCCGGACTTCTTCATGGGCCTGTTGCTCGTCTACGTCTTTGCGCTGGAGCTGCGCTGGCTGCCGTCGTCGGGCATCTCCACGGCTGGCGAGGGCTTCTCGCTCCTCGACAATCTCAGGCACCTGATCCTGCCGGCGGCCGCACTTTCCCTGTTCCGCGCCGCGATCTTCATGCGCTACGCCCGCGCCGGCATGCTCGAAGTACTGAACCAGAGCTATATGCGCACCGCCAAGGCCAAGGGGCTGAAGCCGCGCACCATCACGCTGCGCCACGGCCTGCGCAATGCGCTGATCCCGCTGGTCACCGTCTTTGGCCTCGCTCTGCCGACCTTGTTCGGCGGCTCTGTGGTGATCGAGACCATTTTTCAGTGGCCGGGCATCGGCCTGATGTTCATCGATTCCGTCGTCAACCGGGATAGTCCCGTCATCATGGGCTATGTGCTGATCACCGCCATCATCGTCATGCTGGCCAATCTCGCCACCGATCTTGCCTACAGCGTGCTCGACCCACGGGTGAGCTATGGCTGAGGCCACCACTGCCGACATGACTGTCGCTGCCGGCGCCTCGCGCGGCTTGTGGGGCGAGGCCGCGCTCCGCTTCCTCAACCACCGCCTGGCGACGCTCGGCCTGATCATGCTCGCCGTCATCGTAACGGCCTGCGTCTTGGCGCCATTGATTGCGCATTACGGCCCCAACGAGATCGATCTCAGGGGCCGCAACCAGCCGCCCGGCGGCATGCACTGGCTGGGCACCGACGGCACCGGCCGCGACATCTTCGCCCGTATCCTCTATGGCGGCCGCATCTCGCTGACGGTCGGCTTCGTCGCCGTGGCGATCTCGGCCGCGATCGGCATCTTCATCGGCTGCGTCGCCGGCTATTTCGGCGGCAAGGTCGACCTGTTGCTGATGGGCCTGATCGACATGGTGCTGACCTTCCCGAGGCTGGTCATCATCATCGCTTTCGTCGCCGTCGTCGGGCCGAGCATCTTCAACACCATGGTGGTCATCGGATTGCTGAGCTGGCCGTCGATCGCGCGGCTGACGCGCGGCGAGATACTGGCCTTGCGCAACCAGGAATTCATCCTCGCCGCGCGCTCGCTCGGCACCTCGCCCTCGGTCATCATCCTGGAACACATCCTGCCCAATGTGCTGAGCCCGATCCTGGTGGCGATCACGCTGGACGTGGCGACCGTCATCCTGCTCGAGGCGTCGCTCTCCTTCCTCGGCCTCGGCGCCCAGGCGCCGGCGGCAAGCTGGGGCAACATGCTGCGCGATGCGCGCACGCTGTCGATCCTGGAAAGCCAGCCCTGGATGTGGATCCCGCCCGGCGCCATGATCGCGATGGCCGTGCTCAGCATCAATTTCGTCGGCGACGGCCTGCGCGATGCGCTCGATCCGCAGCACATCATGGGTGGCAAATGATGAGCGCCGATATCGCTGCCGCGGACAGGACCGCGAAAGGGACGGGACAGCAGGCGGTGCTTTCCCTGCAAGGGCTGAGCGTCGAGTTCGGCCCCGTCGGCAATTCCGTCTATGCCGTCAACGATGTGTCCTTCGAGCTTGCCGAGGGCGAGTCGCTGGCGATCGTCGGCGAGAGCGGCTCCGGCAAGTCGGTCACCGTGCAGACGTTGATGGGCCTGATCCGCAAGCCGCCCGGCCGCGTCACATCAGGCCGCGCGCTGTTTCGTGGCCGCGATCTCCTGGCCATGCCCGACAGCGAGCTGCGCCAGATACGCGGCCGCGACATCGCCATGATCTTCCAGGATCCAATGTCGTCGCTGAACCCGGTGTTGACCATCGGCCTGCAATTGACCGAGGCGTTGCGCGAGCACCAGGGGCTGGGCGAGGCAGAGGCCGAACGCCAGGCGCTCGACATGCTGGCGCTGGTCGGCATCGCCAACGCGCCGCAGCGCATGCGCGCGTTTCCGCACCAGTTCTCGGGTGGTCAGTTGCAGCGTATCGGCATCGCCATGGCGCTGGTCTGCAAGCCATCGATCCTGATCGCCGACGAGCCGACGACCGCGCTCGATGTCACCATCCAGGCGCAGATCGTCGAGCTTGTCGTGCGCCTGCAGAAGCAGCTCGGCATGGCGATCATCTGGATCAGCCACGACCTCAGCCTCGTCGCCGGCTTCGTCGATCGCGTCGCGGTCATGTATGCCGGCTCGATCGTCGAAACCGCGCCGGTCGACGACCTGTTCTCGGCGACCAGGCACCCCTACACGATCGGCTTGCTGAACTCGATCCCGTCGCTGACGGATGGCAACACCAGGCTGGTGCCGATCAGGGGCGCGCCACCCAATGTCACGCTGGCCCCGACTTTCTGCGCCTTTGCGCCGCGCTGCGACTACGCCGAGGCACGCTGCCGCGAGGCAAAGCCGCGGCTGGAGGCCGTTGGGGCCGGCCATGCCGCCGCATGCTGGCGCTGGCGGGAAGTGAAAGAGGTGGGGCGCGTTGGCGCAGCCGCTGCGCAAAGGCACGCAGTGGCAGCGCCGAGGCAGGAACCGCTGCTCACCGTCTCCGAACTCAAAGTGCATTTTCCGATCCGGCGCGGCGTCTTGCGAAGGCAGGTCGGCGCTGTCCATGCCGTCGACGGCGTGAGCTTCGAGGTGCTGCGCGGGGAGACGCTCGCCCTGGTCGGCGAAAGCGGCTGCGGCAAGTCGACGACTGGCCGTGCGGTGCTCGGCCTCGAGCGCCCCAGCGCCGGCAGCATCGTGTTCGAGGGTCGGGATTATGCGGGCGCGACAGGCGGGGATCTGACGCGGCGCCGGCGTGACATGCAGATGGTGTTCCAGAATCCGTTCGGCTCGCTCAACCCGCGCATGACCGTCGGCCGCATCATCGGCGAGGGATTGCGCGCGCAGAAAATCGGCACGCGCGCCTCACGCGATATCAGGGTCAGCGAACTGCTGGCGCTGGTCGGCCTCAGGGAAGCGCTGCGCAACCGGTATCCGTTCGAACTCTCAGGTGGCCAGCGCCAGCGTGTCGGCATCGCCCGCGCGCTTGCCGCCAATCCGAAATTCATCATCGCCGACGAGCCGATCTCGGCGCTCGACGTCTCCATCCAGGCGCAGATCGTCAATCTGCTCGACGATCTCAAGGCGCGCCTCGGCCTGACCTATCTGTTCGTCGGCCACGACCTGTCGATGATCCGCTATCTCAGCGACCGCGTCGCGGTGATGTATCTCGGCCGCATCGTCGAGATCGGCACAACGCAAGCGGTCTTCGGCGCACCGCTGCATCCCTATACCCGCGCGTTGCTGTCGGCGATCCCGGTACCGGATCCGAAGGCGGGCGGCACGCGCCGCCGCATCGTGCTCGGCGGCACCGTGCCTGATCCGTCGAGGCCGCCGCCCGGCTGCCATTTTCATCCGCGCTGTCCCCTGGCGACGGACATCTGCACCAGGGTGGATCCGCAGGCCCGCGACTTCGGCTCAGCCGTCACCGGCCAGCATCTCGCCGCCTGCCACCACGCCGGCCAAGCCACACCATGACACATCTGGAAAACCGAGGATCCCCATGACCAAGCAATTGGCGGGCATGTATGCCGCCCTGATGACCGGACTGAGCGACGCCGGTGAATTCGATGCGCAGCGCCAGCGCAACATCAACGACTATGTGCTGCGCCAGGGACTGGCCGGGCTCTATGTCGGCGGCTCGAGCGGCGAGTCCGGCCTGCTGACGGTGGATGAACTGCTCGCCCAGCAGGACGTGGTCTTTTCCGGCGCGGCGGCGAGCGGCGTCAACCTCATCGCCCATGTCGGCATGCCCAACCTGCGCGACTCCATCCGCTTGGCGCGGCAAGCGCAGAAGCTCGGTTATCACGCGCTGTCGGCGCTGCCGCCGCATTCCTATCCGTTCTCCGACGAGGAAGTCTTCGGCTACTACCAGGCGCTGGCGGCGGCGACGGACCTGCCGCTGATCGTCTACGAGATACCCTTGCGCACCGGCCGGCCGCTGCCGCTCGGCCTGCTGGTCCGGCTGCTCGATCTCAAGACCGTAGTCGGCATCAAGTTCACCTCCACCGACCTGTTCAAATACGCGTTGCTGCGCAAGCGGCAGCCGCAAAAGCTCTTCTACTACGGCTTTGACGAAATCTATGCCGCCGCCGGGATGCTCGGCAGCGAGGGCGGCATCGGCACCACCTACAATCTGCTCGGCAGGCTTTACGTGACGATCGACCAGGCGGTCCGCGCCGGCGACCTGGCACGGGCAAAAGCGCTGCAACTCGTGTCGCAGGATTTCGTCGAGGCGCTGCTGGAGACGGGTGTGCTGCCGGGGATGAAGGCGGCGTTCCGCGTCATCGGCGTCGATTGCGGTCCGACACGCGCGCCGATGACGCTGGCGGTTGCCGATGCCGAGGATCGCATGCGCGCCGTTCTCGAAACGCCGGCGATCAAGGAGTGGCTGGCGTGAGCCGCGGCGTCCTCACCACATCATGAACGAAGCGACGTCCGCATCCGACACCTTGCCGGCATTCACGTCGGCAATGGCCTGATCGATGATCGCGATGCCCTCCGCCACTTCGCCCTCGGTCAAGGTCAGCGGCGGCATGAATTCCAGCACGTTGGCCTTCAGCCCGACATAGGAGAACGCCGCGCCCAGCTCGTAGCCGCGATAGATGATCTTGGCGGTCGTCGTGGCCGCGACCGGCTCGCGCGTCGCGCGGTCCTTGACGAGGTCGACGCCGATCGCCAGCCCGCGCCCGCGCACATCGCCGATGATCTCGTACTTTTCGCCGAGCGCCCGCAGCGCGTCGGAAAAGAGTTTGCCGATCCGTGCCGAGCGTTGGACCAGGCCTTCGCTCTCGATCGTCTTCAGCACCGCATTGCCGGCCGATGCCGCCACCGGGTTGCCGGCGGTCGTCTGCAGGGCGAAGGCAGGCGCATGATCCATGATGTCCTTCGGGCCGACCACGGCCGACAGCGGCAGCCCGCCGCCAATGCCCTTGCCGAACACGACGAGGTCCGGCGTCAGCCCCTCATGCTGGAAACAGTGCATCATGCCGCTGCGGGCAAGCCCGACCTTGACCTCGTCGACGACGATCTTGATGCCGTGTTTGCGGCAGCGCTCCTGCAGCGCTTTCAGGAACCCCGCCGGCGGCACGATCAGCCCGCCATCCGACATCAGCGGCTCGATGAACACGGCCGCGACCTGATGCGGCGGGCAGGTAGTTTCGAACTGGTAGTCGAGCAGGGCCAGCACGTCCTCGCCACTGAAAGCCGGCCGGAACGGATCGGGATAGGGCAGCAGCACCACGCCCGGGCGCGGCAGCGTGTGGGTCATCGCGGTGTGGCCGCTGATGCCCATCGAGCCCGAAAGGTTGCCGTGATAGGAACCGATGAAGGAGATGAAGCGGGAGCGGCCAGTGGCCGCTTGCAGCACGCGCACCGCGCAATCATTGGCGTCCGAGCCGGAATGACCGAACCAGACGCGACGCTCGCCGTCTCCCGGCGTGATCGCCAGCAGCCGCTCCGCCAGCGAGACGGCGGGTTCGTTGGGATAGAGCAGCAGGCTGGCGCCCGCCATGTCACGGATCGAGGCTTCAACCGCCTCGACGATGGCCGGATGGCCGTAACCAAGCACCGCCGGTCCGGCCGATCCCGACAGGTCGAGCAACGAACGGCCGCCTTCCTCGAACAACCGGTTGCCCTTGCCGCCGATCACGCTGAGCGGCGAGAAGCGCAGCTTGCCGATCTGTGCGATCGACGCCGCGTCCCGCTCGCGCAGGCTGAGATTGCTCACGAAACCGTCTCCGCTTCATGCGCGGGGAGCGCGGCCGCCAGCCGGTCTGCCCACTCCTCGATGCCGGACCGTGTTGCCAGGAGGTCCTGCCTTATCTCGACAAGGACGGCGGGGATGCCGCGGTCATCGCCATGGATGGGCACCGCGTAGTCGGCGTCGCGGCTGATCACATAGGGCACGTTGGCCGCGACATTGAGTGTGGCGTCGGTGCGCAGGCCCGAAAGGATTTTCGCGGCGAGGTCGGCCGCATGGTCATGCAACACACCCGCATGCCATGGCCTGGCGACGCCGAGAAAGACCGGCGTGAAGGAATGGATGGTCACGATCCGCGTCGGCCAGCCCTCGACCGTCCGGCGGTCGAGATGTCCGGCCACCCGTTCATGGAACGGCGAAAACATGATCTCGGCGCGCCGGGTCCGTTCCGCCGTGTCGATACCGGTATTGCCCGGAATGTCGGTGTCCTCCGAGAGCACGGGAATGCTGCCCGCGCTGCCCAATGGCCGGTTGAGGTCGATCAGCAGCCGGGAATAGCCGCTGAGGAAGGCCGGAGCATCGAGCCGCACCGACAACAGGCGCGTCACCTCCGCGGCCCCGATGTCCCAGGCGATGTGACGTTGCAGATGGGCCGCATCCAGCCCGAGCCGGCCATATTCCGCCGGCATGTGGTTGGATGCGTGCTCGCACAGCAGGACAATATCCGAGCGGCCGTGCTCGTTGAGGACTTCGACGGCGTCGGGCCAATCTTTTTGAGGCAGCAAGTCTCTTTCGCTCCGCACGGTCATCAATAGAGCGTCCGGTAAAGATCGCAGATAGCGGCCGGATCAAGGCCGGCGAGGCGGTCGGCTTCATGCCGCTTCAGCCCGACGAAGGTCTCGATGAATACAGGCGCGAACCATCCGGTCACTGTCTTGTCGGCGAGAAGCGCATCCAGCGCCGCCGGCAAGGTCTCGGGCAGCCGCACCAGGCCGAGCTTTGCCCGCTCCGCCTCACTCATCAGCGTCGGGTCGCCGGTCACCAGCGGCGGCGAGGGCAGATCCGCCTTGAGCCCTTCAAGCCCGGCACGGATGATCGCCGCCAGCGACAGATAGGGATTGCCGGTGGCGTCGGCGGCCCGGTATTCGACATTGTACTGCCGGGCCGGATCGCGCCCGCCGATCGTCACCGTCGGACAGATGCGCAAGGACGCCTCGCGATCCCGGTCGGCGAGCCAGGTGTAGGACGAACTCCAGCTGTGCGGTTTCAGCCGGTAGAAGGACGACACGCTCGACGCCGTCATGGCGGTGATCGCCGGCAGGTGGCGCAGCACGCCAGCGCAGAAGGCGCCGGCCTTGGCGGAAAGGCCGCCGGGCCGCGCCGCATCGTAGGTCACCGGTTTGCCGTCCTGATCGACGAAGCTGAAATGGATGTGCACGCCGTTGCCGACGGCATCGGGAGCGATCTTGGGCGCGAAGCTCGCGCGCCAGCCGGCATTGCGCGCCACTTCGCGCGTAACCTCGCGGATGGCGACGGCACGGTCGGCTGCGGCAAGCGCATCGGCCGGCTCGTGCGTCACCTCGAATTGCTCGCTGCCGAATTCGGCGATGACCACTTCGGGGCCGACACCCGCCTCTTCGAGTGCCGCCATCAGATTGGGGGCGAACGGGTCGGTGCGGCGCAGCGCGGCGAAGGACATTGAATGCGCCGGCGCGAAGCTGCCATCGGCAATGTGAAACTCATGCTCGAAGGCGGCGATGACCGAAAGGCCGGTTGCGGCCTTCAGCTCCGCCAGCGCGTCCTTCAGCATCGTGCGCGTGCAGCCGAGCCAGGGACTGCCGTCGAGTTCGACAATATCGCCGGCAACCATGTCGAAAGGCGTTGCCGTTCCGGTTCTCTCCGTGCGGAAGCGCGCCTTGAGATCGGGGATAAGCCTGAGGTCGCCGGACGAGCCCCAGGGGTTGGGGTCGACGATGGAGTTGAACGGCGTCATAGACAGATTGGCCTGAAGCCAGCCGACACCTGTCGCGGCGGTTTTCTGCAGTCTGCTTTCGACAACGAAGCGTCCGCGCGTAATCGCGGAAAGATCGGTTGTGACAACCGCGACGAGGGGTTCGACAGCGGATGTCATGCCGGTTTTCCCAGGGCGTTAAAGCGGTCGACGATGGTGTCGGTATCGGCGACCCAGCAATAGCCGCCGAAGGCCTTGAGCGCGAGGTCATGGCGTTCCTGGGTGATGCTGGCGCAGGCATCGGACACGCAGGTGACCAGGTAACCGCGGTCCGCGCCGTCGCGCACCGACATGTCGACGCACTGGTCTGTCAACACGCCGACCACCACGAGGTAACGGATGCCGAGGTTCTTCAGGAGATAGTCGACATTGGTCGAGTTGAAGAGACCGGACGACGTCTTTGGCAGCATGATCTCATCGCCGACAGGCGCCAGCGACGGCACGGGAAGACCTTCCGGGAGGCTCGGCGGGACATGGATTGGCGTCAGCTTGTGGTCGAGCGAACGATCTCGGCCATCTTCCGTCAGGCTCTGGATGATGGTGTGCAGCACCTCCACCCCGTTGGCGCGCGCCGCCGCAAGCAACCGCTCCTGGTTCGGGATCGTCTGCGACGATGTCTGACGATAGAAATAATGGTCCGGGCCACGCTCCGGATGCGAGGGATCGGCGCCCGGTTCCAGCCAGATGCGCTGCATGTCGACCAGCAGCAGTGCCGTCTCGCCGGCGCGGAAGGCTTCGTCTCGCTTGGGTAGGGCCTGCTTGGGCGGGGATTGGGTCATGCTTTGTGGTCCTGCTTTGCTGATTTGGGTCCAGGTGTCTTGCGTGGTCCAGCTGTCTTTCTCGGCCCGGGCGTCTGGCGCCCGCCATCCTCTTGCGGGTCGCTGTCGAGCGTCACCGCATTGGCGTGGCGGACGGTCTCGATCCTCTCGATGCGGGCTCGTGCCTCGTCGCCCAGCGTCGAAACAATGTGGGCGGTCAGCGCCTCCATCTGTGCGATGGCCGGCGCCAGCGTGTCGTAGGGCGAGGCGACTTCGAGCGGACTGACGATGGTTACTTCGGCGAGGTCAGATATCGGCGACAGCCATTGGTCGGTGAAGAGCAGAATGCGCACGTCGAGTGCCGCGGCCTGTCTTGCATAGGCCATCACGTCAAGCTGATAGCGGCGATAGTCGAAGACGACGAGCACGTCGCGGCGGCCGAGATCGGCTAGCGTGTCGAATGCCTGGGGTGAGAGCACGCCGAGATCGCGGACTCCGGTGCGGAACTGCACCAGATATCCGGCCAGCATACCGGCGATGTGGCGGCTGAATCGCCCGCCGACCAGCACGATCTCGCCCTTGGCCTCCATCAGCAGGCGCGCGGCCCGCTCGTAGGTCTGGACCGGTGTCGCGGCGGTTGCCTTCTGCAGGGCCGCCGTGACGGAATCGAGATAGGCCAGCACCGCGCTGTCGCTGGAGCTGGTTTGCCGCTTGGTCTCCATCATCAACAGCGGCGAATGCAGCCTGGCTTCGACCTCGGCCAGCAGCTTTGCCTGGAAATCCGGAAACCCTTCATAGCCTAGCTTGACCACCAGCCGGACCACGGTCGGATCGCTGACGCCGGCGCGCCGGGCAAGCGACGAAGCGGTGCCGAGGCCGGAGGTCGGATAGTCGGTCAACAGCAGCCGGACGATCTTCTCTTCCGACGGCGTCAGCGCCAGATCCCCGCGCATCAGAACATCGCGTATCGCCATTGGCCTCCCCGAAAAGCGTGTTGGGCTCTTAGCCTCGTTGTGTTGAGTTTATTACAGGGATTTTAATTCCGGTCAACAATGAAGAGATGTTGACATTACTGGAAGAGTGGCCTTAGCTTGTCCGAAAGCAGCCAAGAGACTGTGGGGAACAGCCATGCGCAATGGAAACGACGTCATCGTCGTCGGTGCCGGTATCGTCGGATCGAGCACTGCCTATCATCTGGCCAAAGCCGGTGTGAACGTCACGCTGATCGAGCAGACCCATCCCGCCGGCGGTCCGTCCGGCAAATCGTCGGCGCTGCTGCATGCTTTCTACCTGATGCCGGAACTGTCGCAGCTTTCGATCCGGGGCCGGGAGATATTGGTGTCGTTGCCCGAGATCGCCGGAGAGGGCTCTTTCGTGACCGAAATCGGCATGATGTGGGTCTGCGGCAAGGACAATGAGCCGGGCTGGAAAGCGGCGGCCGAACGCATCCGCGGCGAAGGCGCGCGCATCGAGACATTGTCGCCGCAGGCTTTCGCCGATGCGGCACCGGGCTTTGCGCTGGACGATGTCGCGCTGGCGCTTTGGGAGCCTGAATATGGCTATGCCGATGCCTTCGGCGCCACCAACGCCCTTGCCCGTGCCGCCCGGGCCAATGGTGCCAAGATCTTGCAGAACACGCTTGTCGAGGCTCTGCTGAGGAAGGGAGACCGTATCACCGGTGTCGCCCTGACCGATGGGACGGTGCTGGAAGCCGATACGGTCGTGCTGGCCGCCGGGCCGTGGACGCGCCGCTTGCTGGCGACGGTCGGTCTCGACCTGCCGCTGCATGTCGAGCGCCATCCGATGGCTGTGCTCAATGCCGCCGGCAAGGCCCGGCATGTCATGCCTTTTGCCTGGTGCGACGACATTTCCTGCAACTACGCGCGGCCCGACAATGACGGTGTCATCCTGGCCGGCACCTGGGCCGGCGGCGGCACCGGGCTGCGCCACGAGCATGCCGGCCGTCCACGTCTGGTCGAGAATCCCGACACCTACATGGAAGGCGTCGAGGAGTCCGAATCGGTCGAAATCCTCGAGACCTTCGCCACCCGCGTGCCCGCCATGACCGAACTCGGCATTCGGCCCGGTTATGCCGGGCTCTACGACATGAGCCCCGACGACCTGCCCGTCATCGGACGGATGCCCGGTGTCGAGGGGCTGGTCGTCTCGGCAGGATCCTCCGGCCATGGTTTCAAGACCGGACCCGCCGTCGGCGAGGCAATTGCCAGACTTGTCAGCGAGGGCGCCCAGCCGATCCTGGCGCCGTTTTCGCCCGACCGCTTCAAGGCCGCGTGATGGCTTCCGTTGCGATGAGCGAGAGCAAGTCAGGCCGTTTCATGCCGGCGGCATTCCGCAATGCGACGGCCGACGCCTTGTGCATGGTGGCGGTGCTGTTGCTGGTGGCGCTTGCCGCCTTCTTCTTCGGCGGCGTCGCCATGCAGCGCGTCGTCACTTATGCCGCGATCATGCTGACGGCGGTGCTTGGCCTGCAGATATTCTCAGGCAACAGCGGCATCGTCTCCTTCGGCCAGGCTGCCTTTGTCGGCCTCGGCGCCTATGCAACCGGCATTCTCACCATGCCGACCGCGCTGCAGCGCACGGCATTGCGTGATCTGCCGCAGTTTCTCGCCGGGCATGAACTCTCCTTCTTCGCCGCGCTCGCCGTGGTGCTGGTCCTGGCTGTCGTCATAGGGCTGCTGACCGGCACGCCTCTGCTGCGGCTCACAGGATCGAGCGCCTCCATCGCCACGCTTGCCATGCTGATCATCGTCTACACGCTGCTCGTAGCCGGGCGCGAAATCACCCGCGGCAGCCAGCCTTTCTACGGCGTGCCGCGCGAGGTCGGCCTGTGGACAGCCGCCGCCGTCGCCTCGGTGGCCCTGGTGGCGGCACGGCTGTTTCGCGAAACCTCTTTCGGTCTCGCCAGCCGCGCCGCGGCCAATGACGAGCGCGGTGCCGCCGCCGTCGGCGTCGATCAACGCACGGCGCGGCTGGCTGCCTGGGTGGCGGGAGTGGTCGCCGCGATGGCCGCCGGCGCCATGATGGCGCAGTTTCTCGGGGCTTTCTCGCCGCGCGATTTCTATTTCGACCTCGGCTTCACCATGCTCGCCATGCTGATCGTCGGCGGCATGACGTCTTCGCTGGGCGCCTTCGCCGGCGTCGTCGTCACCATCGTGGTGATCGAGATCGTGCGCCGCTTCGAAGGCGGCGGCGAGGTGCTTGGCCTGCATCTGCCGGTGCTGTTCGGCCTGACCCAGGGCGTGCTCGCCATCGCCATGATCCTCGTCATCTGGCGGCGACCGACCGGTCTCTTCGGCGAGCGCGAACTCAATCTCCTGCGCCG
This sequence comes from Mesorhizobium sp. B2-3-4, assembly GCF_006442315.1. Taxonomy (GTDB): domain Bacteria; phylum Pseudomonadota; class Alphaproteobacteria; order Rhizobiales; family Rhizobiaceae; genus Mesorhizobium. The sequence goes on from NZ_VFVY01000002.1 coordinate 178,415, forward strand.
TTCCGGACGCAAGCCGGACATGGCTTCGGCCGCGCCGCCGCAGCAGGTTGGCGGGGACAAGCTGGTGGCCGACCGTCTGTCGCGCCGCTATGCCGGCGTTGTCGCCGTCGACAACGTCAGCTTGAGCTTCGAGACCGACAGCATATCAGGCATCATCGGTCCCAATGGCGCCGGCAAGACGACGCTGCTCAACATGCTGGCCGGTGATATCAAGCCGAGCGCCGGCACGGTATCGGTGGGTGGCACGGTGCGTGAGGCCTCGGCCTTCCGCTTTGCCCGGTCGGGCATTGCCCGCACCTTCCAGAATATCCGCGTTTTCCCGAGCATGACCGTGCTGGAGAATGTCGTCGTCGCCGCCCGCCAGGTCGAACCCGATCTCGGCCGCGCCGAGGCCGCGGCGATGCGCGAGCTGTCCCGCATGGGCCTGGACAAGTTTGCCGATCAGCCGGCCGCAAGGCTTGCCTATGGGCAGCGTCGACGGTTGGAGGTGGCGCGCGCCTTGGCGCTGAAACCGCGCTTCCTGCTGCTCGACGAACCGGCGGCCGGCATGAATGCCGTCGAAACCGCCGAGCTGGTTTCGATCCTCTCGGCGGTGCGTGCCGAGCGCCGCATCGGCGTGGTGCTGATCGAGCACGACATGCGGCTGGTGATGAATCTGTGCGAGCGCATCGTCGTCATCGACCATGGCCGCGTCATCGCCGACGGCACGCCCGCCGATGTCCAGAACAATCCCGCCGTCATCGCCGCCTATCTCGGCAGCCGCACGGCACGCGCCACGACGGCGCACGCGACAGCTGAAAACCAGACCGCATAGAACCGCCACCGCCAACGATAACAAATCCAGAAGGAGAACCGACATGCCAAGCCTTTATCGCCTCCGCCGCGCCGCCTTGTGCGCGGCCGTGTCCGGCGCCACCATCGCCGTCGTTTCGACAGCGTCCGCCGAGGAGATCATCATCGGCGCCGCGACCGCGCAGACCGGCGTGTTGGCGCCCTATGACCAGCCGGCGCTTGCCGGCCTGCGCATGGCGCTCGACGAACTCAATGCTAAGGGCGGGCTCGGCGGCAAATACACCGTCAAGCTGATGATCAAGGATACGCGCTCCGACACCGCGCAGACCGCCACCGTCGCTCAGGAGCTGATCGACGCCGGCGCCAAGATCATGATCACGCCTTGCGACGCCGATCCCTCGATTTCCGCCGGCCAGCTCACCCAGCCGCTCGGCATCCCGACGCTCACCCTGTGCGGCTCGGCGCCCGTGCTCACCGGTGCCGTCGGCGACGTCATGTTCGGCACCTATCCGGCCGACAACGTGCAGGCGACGGCCGTGGCCGATTTCGCCGTGTCCGAAGGCAAGAAGAAGGTCTTCCTGCTGACCTCGCCCGACACCACCTACACCGCCAACCTGCCGGAATATTTCGGCAAGGTGTTCGAGAAGAAGGGTGGCGCCGTTGTCGGGCGCGGCACCTTCACCATGGGCCAGCCGGACTTCTCCGCCGAGATCACCAACATCAAGGGTCTGGCCGACAAGCCGGACCTGATCATGACGGCGGCCTACGAGCCTGATTTCCCTGCCTTCATCCAGCAATTGCGCGGCGCCGGCGTCACCATCCCGGTCTACGGCGCCGATGCCATCGGCACGCCGACCATTAAGGCTCTCGGCAAGCTGGTCGATGGCGTCGTCTACACGGCGGCCGGCTATGCCGAGCCCGGCAGCAAGCTGGAAGCCTTCAACGCCGCCTTCACCAAATATGCCGGCCATGCACCGGAATCGACCTATGAGGTCAACGGTTACGAGATCGGCCTGATCCTCGACCAGGCGGTCAAGACCGCCGGCACCGACGATCCCAAGGCAGTCCGCGACGCCATCGCCAACCTCAAGGATTTCGAAGGCATCACCGGCAAGATCACCTATGCCGGCACCAATCGCATGCCGCTCAGGCCCGTGGCGCTAATGCGTTACGATGGTGGCGAAGGCAAGCATGTCGAGACGCTGATCCCAGACGCAGCCGACGTCCCGGCGCCGTGATCTCATGCTGAGCGTCGAAGCCCTCAAGATACGCTACGGTGAAGTCGAGGCGGTGCGCCGCGTTGACCTCACCGTCGACAGCGGCGAGATCATCGCACTCGTCGGCGCCAATGGCGCCGGCAAGAGCTCGACGCTCGGCGCGGTCGCCGGGCTGGTGCCGGCGGCGTCAGGCAAGGTGATCTTCGACGGTGCCGACATTACCGGCCTGACGCCGGAGGCGATCGCTCGCAAGGGCGTCGCGCTGGTGCCCGAGGGCCGCCGCATCTTCGCCAGCCTGACCGTGGCCGACAACCTGCGCCTTGGCGGTGCGGTGCATCAGCCGGCGGCGGAGGCGAGGCTGCGCGAAGAGGAAATGCTGGAGCTGTTTCCGATCCTGCGCCGCTACCACCGCGTCAAGGGTGGCAATTTGTCGGGCGGCGAACAGCAGATGCTGGCCATCGCCCGCGCCCTGATGGGCAAGCCGCGCATGGTCCTGCTCGACGAACCCTCGCTCGGGCTCGCCCCGCAACTGATCGATACCGTCTTCGACCTGATCGCCGAGCTACGCCGCAAGGGCCTTACCATCCTCCTGGTGGAGCAGAATGTGGCGCTCGCGCTGGAAATCGCCGACCGCGCGGTGGTGCTTGCCAATGGCGAGGTGGTGCTGTCGGGCACGGCGAAAGAACTCGCCTCCTCGGACCTCGTCCGCCAAGCCTATCTGGGAGCTTGAGAAGCAATGGTCGCGCAACAGATCATCAATGCGGTCAGCCTCGGCGGCGTCTATGCGCTGCTGGCGCTCGGGCTGGCGATCGTCTTTTCAATTGTCGGCCTGATCAATTTCGCCCATGGCGAGCTGATGACCTTGTCGGGCTATGCGCTTCTGGCATCGCTGGTGCTCGGCTTGCCTTTTCCGGTCGCCGTGCTGGTCGCCGTCACCTGCGGCGCGCTCGCCGCCGTCGCCATGGAGCGCATTGCCTTCAGGCCGATGCGTGGCGCCTCCGTCACCAGTCTTTTGCTGACGAGCTTCGCTGTGTCCAGCCTTTTGAAAGTCGTCTTCCAGAACGGCATTTCGGCCCGGCCGCAGGCCGTCGCCATGCCCGGCTGGATGACGGGTGCCTTCTCCTTCGGCGATTTCACCATCGGCGTCGGCCCCAGCATCTCCATCGTCGTTTCCGCCCTGGCTCTGATTGCGCTTGAAGTCTTCCTGCGCCGTTCGGTCACCGGCACGGCGATGCGCGCCGCGGCCGAGGATTTCGACGTCGTGCGGCTGATGGGCATTCCGGCGAGCCGTATCATCGCCACCGCCTTCCTGCTCTCCGGCCTGCTTGCCGGCCTGGCGGCGATGCTGTGGGTGGCGCAGCGCGCCTCCGTCGATCCGCTGATGGGCTTCACGCCTGTGCTGAAGGCATTCATCGCCGCCGTGGTTGGCGGGCTGGGCAGCCTGCCGGGCGCCGTCGCGGGTGGCTTCCTGCTCGGCATCATCGAAGTTCTGCTGCAGGCGACGCTGCCGGCGACGATCGCGCCCTATCGCGACGCCATCGTGCTGTCGGGGGTGATCGCCGTGCTGCTGCTGCGCCCGCAAGGCCTGATCCCGGCCGTGCGCGTCCAGCGAAGCTGAGCGTCAGGGCACACACGGATGTACAGCAAACCTGAATACGAGCCGTTGTCGCGCGACCAAGTGTTCGGTCTGATCGAGACGGCTGCTTTCGCCACCGTGGTCACTGCCGGGCCACAGGGGTTGGCCGTCTCGCATCTGCCATTCGTGCTCGATCGCGCACGCGGCGAAAACGGCACGCTGGTCTCGCACCTCGCCAGGGCCAATCCGCACAGCGCGCTGATTGCCGAGGGCAGGGAGACGGTCGCGGTCTTCCACGGGCCGCATGGCTATATCTCTTCCTCCTGGTATCCCCGCAATCCCGTCCGCGACAGCGCGCCGACCTGGAATTTCGCCGTCGTCCATTGCCATGGGCATCCCGTGCCGCTCGACGATCACGGCACCGCCCGGCATCTGCTGCAACTGGTCGACGTGCTGGAAAAGGATCGCGACGACCGCTGGCGCATGCGTGAGCTCGGCCCCGGTGGCATGGAACGGCGCATTCCCCACATTATCGGTTTCGACCTGCCGATCGAACGTCTCGAAGCCAAGTTCAAGATGGGGCAGGATGAGCGCCGCTACGACACTTCAGGCGCGATCGACGCGCTGGAGCAAAACGATCCGGTGCTTGCCGCGATGATGAAGGCGCACAACGCGCACCGCACGGACTGACTGGCGCAGGAATGCGGGCAAGGACCAGGACATGATCCCCAATCTCAACATCGTGCCGTTCGTCAGCGTCGACCATATGATGAAGCTGGTGCTCAGGATCGGCGTCGAGCGCTTCCTGGTCGAACTCGCCGGTTACATCGAGGACGACTTCCGCCGCTGGGAGCTGTTCGACAAGACGCCGCGCGTCGCCTCGCACAGCGCCGAGGGCGTCATCGAACTGATGCCGACCAGCGACGGCGAGGTCTACGGCTTCAAATATGTCAACGGCCATCCCAAGAACATGCGCGAGGGCCGCCAGACCGTGACCGCCTTCGGCATGCTGGCCGACGTCCACAACGGCTATCCCGTATTGCTGTCGGAGATGACCATCCTGACGGCGCTGCGCACCGCGGCCATGTCGGCGCTTGCCGCCAGGCATCTGGCGCCGGCCGGCTCCCGCTGCATGGCGCTGATCGGCAATGGCGCGCAGGCCGAGTTCCAGGCGCTCGCCTTCAAGGCGCTGCTCGGCATCGACAGGCTGAGGCTCTACGACATCGACCGGTCGGCGACCACCAAATGCATCCGCAACCTTGCCGGCCTCGGCTTCGACATCGTTGCCTGCGCCAGCGCGCAGGAAGCGGTCGAGGGCGCCGACATCATCACCACCGTCACCGCCGACAAGCAGTATGCCACCATCCTGACCGACAACATGGTTGGCTCGGGCGTGCACATCAATGCCGTCGGCGGCGACTGTCCGGGCAAGACCGAACTGCACCGCGACATCCTGTTGCGCTCGGACATCTTCGTCGAATACCCGCCGCAGACCCGCATCGAAGGCGAAATCCAGCAGCTGGCACCGGATCATGAGGTGACGGAGCTGTGGCAGGTCATGACCGGCGCGGTCAAAGGCCGGCGCGACGCCGGCCAGATCACGCTGTTCGATTCGGTCGGCTTCGCCATCGAGGATTTCTCGGCGCTGCGTTATATCAGGGACCAACTGTCTTCGACCGGGCTCTATCAGGAACTCGACATGCTGGCCGACCCCGACGAGCCGCGCGATCTCTTCGGAATGCTTCTGAGAGCGGCCCAATAAGGCAGAGGCCGCGCGCCTGCCGGGGTACCGTATCCACTCAATGATCGCGATCATTGTCAGCTTGCCGGCGCGCGTGGAAAAATTATTCGTCGCGGCGGCTTCGAAGGGCCGATCGTTTCTTCCTTGGCAATCTGGTCTCGATGAGACTTGTGCGCATTGCTGGCGGTTGTGACCGTCGAAGAGTGCACGCATGTCCAACAGACCTGGCTGTGGATGGGCACACGCCCGGAAGCCAGGAAAGGAGCCTGATATGCCCAGAATAGTGCCCGTGCTCGATTTGAGCCGCTTTGAACAGGGTGCATCGGAGCGCCGGACGTTTCTGGCGGATCTGCGCTCCGCTTCGCGCGACATCGGCTTTTTCTATCTGGCCGGGCACGGCATCTCCTGGGCCGATATCAGCGAGGTGCTGACCGCGTCCCGCCGCTTCTTCGCTTTGGCCGAGGCCGACAAGCTGGCGATCGAAATGGTCAGGTCCTCGCAATTCCGCGGCTATACGCGTGCCGGCGGCGAACTGACCAAGGGCAAGGCGGACTGGCGCGAACAGCTCGATATCGGCGTCGAGCGCCCACCCATAGCGCAAGGCCCCGGAATTCCCGCCTGGACACGTCTGCAAGGGCCGAACCAGTGGCCGACCGCACTGCCGGAACTCAAACCCGCCCTGCTGGCCTGGCAAGCCAAGGCGACGGCGGTGGCCATCAGACTGCTGAAGGCCTTCGCGCTGTCGCTCGACCAGCCGGAGGATGCCTTCGACCCGATCTACCGCGACGAGCCCAACCACCGCATGAAGATCGTGCGCTATCCAGGCCGCGAGGCGACCGGCGGCGACCAGGGCGTCGGAGCGCACAAGGATGGCGGTTTCCTGACGCTGCTGCTTCAGGATGACAACAAGGGGTTGCAGGTCGACTATGACGGAAGCTGGGTCGATGTGGACCCCATTCCCGGAACGCTGGTCGTCAATATCGGCGAATTGCTTGAACTGGCCTCGAACGGCTATTTACGCGCCACCGTGCATCGCGTGGTGACGCCGCCCGCCGGCATCGAACGCATTTCGGTGCCGTTCTTCTTCAGCGCCAGGCTCGATGCGACGATACCGTTGCTCGAACTCCCGGACGAACTGGCCGCGCAGGCGCGCGGGCCGGCCAGCGATCCACACAATCCGCTGTTTCGCGATGTCGGAACCAATGTGCTGAAAAGCCGGCTGCGCTCGCATCCCGACGTCGCGCGCCGCCACTATGCCGATCTGCTCGAGCCGGAAACCCGGGCGGGTTGAGCCGTTGACGCAAGAACGAATGGGATTTTTCGCAATTCCGGCTGATTTTGGAAAATCGTTCGTCGTATCGACACCAAGATCGGTTCAAAAAAGAAAAACCCGTTCGGTGTTTTCCTCCCATTTCGCTGAACGGTGTTCCCCTCTGAAGGTTATCACCTTCTTTTGGCCGGGCCGTTTTCGCGCCCGGCCATTTTTCTTTCCGCGTTGCGCGTTGCCGGTGCGGCGTTGATCCGGCAGACTTCGGCGTGCGCCAAACCGGTGCAATCAGCGCAAGAAGGAGAGCTCTCATGACATCCAATGTCGCCGTCATTGCCGGGGTGGGCTCCGGATTGAGCGCCTCGCTCGCGCGTCTTCTCGCCAGGGAAGGGTTCCAGATCGTCCTGGCCGCCCGCAACATCGACAAGCTCAGCGCCCTGCAAGCGGAAACCGGCGCGCAGGCCGTGGCGACGGATGTTTCGGATCCGGCCTCGGTGGAGCACCTGTTCGAAGTTTCCGACAAGGCCGGTCCGCTTTCCCTGGTGGTTTTCAACGCCAGCGGCCGCGCCCGCGGTCCGATAGCTGAGCTTGATCCCGAGGCGGTCCGGCAGGCGCTGCTGGTCGGCGCCTATGGCGGGTTCCTGGTCGGCCAGCAGGCGGCCCGACGGCTCGTCGCCCGAGGAACAGGGTCGATCCTCTTCACCGGTGCGACGGCAAGCGTGAAGGGGTTCGCCGGGTCCGCCGGTTTTGCGATGCCCAAATTCGGATTGCGCGGACTGGCGCAGTCCATGGCCCGCGAACTGGCGCCCAAGAACGTCCACGTCGCGCATTTCATCATCGACGGCGCCATTGCCTCGACCGTTTCCGGCCAGGAGTCCGATCCGCAGGATCGCCGGCTGTCGCCGGACGCGATCGCCGAGGCCTATCTCGCCATCCACCGCCAGCACCGCAGCGCGTGGACCTGGGAGATGGAGCTCAGGCCTTGGGTGGAGACCTTCTGATCTGGGATTGGCTTGATGATCGATGCGACTTGTGCATGGCTCATATGCACGTCCTCGAGGAGAGTCGACATCGCATGAGGATATCACTATATAGCGGCGGCCTCGATGACTGATGCTCGCAAACGGCAAGGTCGTCAGGCAGCTGTTACAACAGCCAGTGAGACGCAAACGGACTGAAAGCCGTAAGAAGCAAGTAGAAGCAGCCTCTCTCCGCGGGATAGAATTCCCGTAACGGTATCAGTCTCTTAGAATCAGAAAATGTTCCCCAATCTTCGATTTTCTCCGGCTCTGTGGACCTTGGACGACGTCGGCTTGCGAGCCGAGGGCGACTCGGCTCGAATGGGGACATGCATTCTTCGCGGGATGCCGAATCTTGTGATTACCAACCGGCTTTGCCGCCAGGGAAAAGCAGTATGAGTGAACATGCGATCGAGTTCTTGCGGGGATGGATCGGCGAAAAGGTCCATTGCCAGTCCCACGCCAGGATCGAAAAGCAGGCCGAGACGCTGGCCCGCGAATGCGCGGCCAAGGCGGCTGAAGTCGGCATACCGCTGGAGGACATCCAGGAGGAAGTCGGCGACATCCAGGAATTGATCGCTTCGCGCCTCGAGGAAGCCGCGGAGGCCGACGAAAACCAGCAGGCCTCCGCCAAGGCCGCGGAATAGATTTTTCGAGGGACAATCCTGTCTGAATGCGCGGGCCGTTCGGCCCGCGTTTTCGTTTCAGCCGAACCTGTCTTTCAGCCACGCCTTCGGCAGCGCCGGCACGAAATTGCCGTCGCGCCCTGTCATGTCTTCATTGGCGACCAGGGCATTGAGGATCGATTCCTCCACCGTCTGGATCACCGCATCGAAGAACGGGTCGATATCCACGTCGGGAATGAAGTCGGCATTGGCGATGCGGCCGGACGGCGCGAGGGCTGCGGCGGGATTGGCCGTCGAGAAGGCGAGAAAGATATCGCCCGAACTGTGGTAGCCGAAGCCACCCGTCATGGCGACGCCGAGCGGCACGCGGCGGGCCAGCCGCTTCATCTGATGCGGCAGGAACGGCGCATCGGTGGCGATGATGGCGATGATCGAGCCCTTTTCCGCGCGTAAGGTGGCTTCGCGGATCGCCGGCTCGGTGAGTTCGGATTCGACGCGCAGGCCGCGAATGGTGAAATTGTGCCGCTTGCCGAAATTCGATTGCACGAAGGCGCCGACCGTATAGGCGCGCCCTTGCCATGCGACGATCCGTGACGCGGTGCCGGATCCGGCCTTGAAGCCGAAGGTGATCATGCCGGTGCCGCCACCGACGCTACCCTCCTCGATCGCGCCGCTGCCCGCGCCGTCGAGCGCCTGGGCAACATGCTCGAAGCCGACATGATGGCCGTTGATGTCGTTGAGGAAACCGTCATAGGTCTCCGCCGCCACCGGCAGACCCCAGGCGCTGTCGATAGCCGCCGGCAGTTCGCGCTGCATCCAGCGCAACGTGCCGTCGCGCGTGACGCCGCAGGAATGCGTGTTGGTAATGGTGATCGGAAAATTGAAGGCGCCGGTTTCCTCGATGATATGCGTGCCGGTCAGCTCGCCATTGCCGTTCTGGCTGAAGACGCCGGCAAAGACCGGCGTCGCCAATTCCGGGCGCGGCCTGGGCAAAATGGCGGTGACGCCGGTGCGCACCGGTCCCTCGCCGACCACGAGCGGACCGTCGCCCGAGATCAGCGTCGCATAGCCGACGGCGACGCCGGCCACGTCGGTGATGGCGTTGAAGGGCCCGGGCGTCCCGTCGAAGGCGATTGCGAGGCTTCGCGCGCGTGGCTTGCCGGATGGCGTTGCCAGATGGTGCGGATTGTCGGTCATGCTTTAGAACAATGATCCCTGATTGCCGGGTTCCTTCGTCTTGGCAACTAGGGCCTTGGCCGCAGGCTTGACAGCAGGCTTCGGTCGCGCCGCGCCGCTGGTTGCCACCGCGTCCGCGGTGCCGTCGGCGAACTCCAGCGAAAGCGTCATCCCCGACGCCACGTCGGCAGCCTGCTTGATGACGGCGCCGTCGGCGTCCTTCACCAGCGCGAAGCCGCGTGCCAGGACCGCCTTGTGCGACAGCGTCGCCATCAGCCTGTCGGCCTGGCCAATACGGCTGCGCAGGCGTTCCAGCCTGATCAGCACCGCTTGGCGGCCACGTCGCGTCAGGGCCGTCAGCAAATCCCTTTGTACACGCTGCCGCCGCGCGGTCGGCTCGATCGTGATGCGGCCTTGCAGGAGAGCCAGCTGCTGCCTGTGTCGCTGCAGCGAGGCCTTCGCGCATTTTGGCAACTGGTCGGCCGCGCGATTGAGTTCGGCGCGCCGGGCTCTGGCCAGCGCGCGCAGCGCTGCCTGCGCCCGCAAAAGGTTGCGGTCGTTGTGGCGCCGTGCCTCGGCGATCCGCTGCGACAGCATTGCCGGGTTCAGCTTCACCGCGAAGAAGCGAGCCCGTTTTCGTTCGGTGGAGACCATGAGGCCGCGGCCGAGCCTCGATGTCGCGTCGTCGAGCCGCCGGCGCGGCAGAGCCAGCAATTGATCGGGCGAGGGCAGTGCCCGCGCCGCCGCGCGGGCTGCCTGCCGCTTGCGTTCGAAATTGCGCAAGACCGCGGATTTGAGCCGCGCCCCAAGGCTGGCCAGCGTCGCTTCGAGGTCTGCCTTCACCGGCACGGCGATTTCGGCCGCACCCGTCGGTGTCGGCGCCCGCACGTCGGCGACAAGGTCGATCAGCGTCCAGTCGGTCTCGTGCCCGACGGCCGAGATCACCGGAATACCGGAGGCGGCGACGGCGCGGGCGAGTGCTTCGTCGTTGAAGCCCCACAGATCTTCCAGGCTGCCGCCGCCGCGTGCCACGATCAGCAGATCGGGTCGCTGGATAGGGCTATCCCATGCCAGCGCGTTGAACCCGGTGACGGCATTGGTCACTTCCGCGCTTGCCGTGTCGCCCTGCACGCGCACCGGCCAGACCAGCACATGCAGCGGGAAGCGGTCCTTGATGCGGTGGATGATATCGCGGATCACCGATCCGGTCGGCGAGGTGACGACGCCGATGACGCGCGGCATGAACGGCAGCCGGCGTTTGCGCCCCGCATCGAAAAGTCCCTCCGCCTGCAGCCGGCGCTTGCGCTCCTCCAGCAGCGCCATCAGCGCCCCGGCGCCGGCCGGCTCCAGATTGTCGATGACGATCTGGTAGTTGGATTTGCCGGGATAGGTGGTGAGCTTGCCGGTGGCGATCACCTCCATCCCTTCCTCGGGGCGGAATTTCAGCCGGCTCATCGTGCCTTTCCACACCACGGCGTCGAGCCTGGCGCGGTCGTCCTTCAGCGCGAAATAGGCATGGCCCGAGGAATGCGGCCCGCGATAGCCCGATATTTCGCCGCGCACGCGCACATTGCCGAACACGTCTTCCACGGTGCGCTTCAGCGCGCCTGATATTTCGCTCACCGTGTATTCGGTGGCGTTGGTGCGTGATTCGGATGCTGCTTCGCTCATCGGCCGATTGGGGGCTGGTTGGGTGCCTGCGTCAAGGCGCCCGTGCCAAGCCAGCTGTTCATGACCTTCCTACCAACCCGGCAGGATCTGGTTGGGCCTTGTCCGTTTCATCTTGGCAAAGGCAAGGGCGGCGAAGTCGAAAGTCCCTGTTTCCTCGCCAAGCGGGATCGAGATGTTGTCCAGGCTTTCCGAGATGTGGCGGGCAAGCGCGTCGACGATTTCCGGTCGCGAGGTCTGGCCGCGCATGATGCCGATGCGGCAGTCAGGCAGCGCGCCGAAGCCGTCGGCTTCGCCCAGCACCCGCATGCCGGGCCTGAGCGCGCATTCCGGCAGCACCGAGACCGCAAGACCCGACAGCACGGCGGCGGTGATCACGGTCGCCGAGAAGCTGGTGAACAGGATCCGATAGTCGCGGTTCTGCTGGTCCAGAACGTCGACCGCGGCGCGCCGCCATATGCAGTTCGGCCGGCCAAAGGCCATCGGCAGGATTTCCTGCTCATGCGTGGCATGATTGGCCGAGGAGACCCACAGCAGCGGTTCGCGCCGCACGACCTCCGATTGGCCACGCACGTCATTGTGCGTCACCAGCGCCAGGTCGAGATTACCGCGCTTGATGTGTTCGACCAGCCCCGGCGTCGGCTCGCAGATGACCGTCAGTTCGACGCGCGGATTGGGACGGGTGAAGCGGGCCATGATTTCGGGCAGGAAACGGTCGGCATAGTCGTCGGGCGTTCCGATGCGGATGGTGCCTTCCAGCCGCTGGTCGTCAAAGGCCGCGAGCGTTTCTCGGTTGAGGTAGAGCAGCCGCCTCGCATAGGAGAGCAGCTTGTCGCCTTCCTCCGTCAGCCTGTTGGTGCGCCCCTCTTTCTCGAACAGCGGCTTGCCGATCCGCTCCTCCAGCCGGCGCATCTGCATCGACACGGCCGACTGGGTGCGGTGCACTTCTTCGGCGGCCCGGGTGAAGCTTCCCGTGTCGGCGATCGAGATGAAGGTCTGCAACTGATCCAGATCGAGCGGCGCTTTCATCGGCGTGATCCATCATTGATGTTGATGCCTAGGATTAGAAACATTCGTTGGATTAATCAATCGGTCGATGGCAAATTGGCATTGTCCACATGAAGGCATGTGTATTGGGACCGGAACGGCGCTTCTCCCGGGCGCCGATTGCCTGGTTTCGTCCGCTCGACTCCGAAGGAGACTGACATGACCACGATCGATTTCGCCACCGAGACCACGCGCATCACCTCGCGTCCGGCCGTTGCGATGCGCGTGGCCAACGCGGCCTTCAATTTCTACCGCGCCTGGAAAAATCGCCGCGCCTTCTATCGCCTGGGCGAGATGTCGGATGCCGAACTCGCCGATATCGGCCTGACGCGCGCCGACCTTTACGTCGCCATCGACGTGCCGTTTGGCCGCGATCCCACCGTGATCCTGCGCGAAATTGCCAGCGATCGCGTGGAAACGATCGAGGACATCGCCCGCAAGGTGGCCTGATAGGCTCCGTTTCGGTCCCGCTGAACCTTTTTATCGTTCAGCGCGACCAAGGTTCATGCAGGCTTCCCACTCCCTGCCGGTTCCCCGCCGGCCAGCCTGCACGCTGCCCGGTCCTCCCAAGGACCGGGCTTTTCTTTTCTGGTTCCGAGCAGCGCTGACCCGGCGGCTACCGCCGGTCCATGTCCCGCTTGAACTGGTCGAAGATCGTTTCCACGCCCTTCTGGTAATCGTCACGCTGCTGGGCGCCGGTCTCGAACATCTTGCCGAACAGATCGTCGAAAGGGTTCCTCGGCCTGCCGCTCGGATTGGCTTGCGGCTGCGGCGCCTGGCGCTGCTGCGGCGGCTGACGCTGTTGTGGCGCCTGGGGCTGTGGTGCCGGCTGTCCGCCGGGGAGGCCGAAGCCGCCGCCACCGCCTTGCCGCAGCATTTCCTCAAAGATCTTGCCCAGCGGATTATCGCCATAAGGGCTTTGTGTCTGTTGCGGCTGCGGTTGCGGCGCCGCGCCGCCGCCGAACATGTCTTGCAGCACCTTGCCGAGCGGATTGTCTCCATAGGGGTTCTGCGTCTGCTGCGGCTGGCTTTGCGGCTGCGGCGTTCCGCCCCCGAACATGTCCTGCAAGACTTTGCCGAGCGGGTTGTCCATAGGGTTCTGCGGCGGCGGCGCCTGGCGCGGCTGTGGTGCCGGCGCCTGCATGCCTCCGCCTTGCCGCATCATCTGCTCGATGATCTCGCCGAGCGGATTGTTGCCGCCGCCGAAGCCTCCCGCGGCCTGCATCTGATTTGTGGTCTGCTTGAACAGCCCGCCCATCACCATCGAGGCGATGGCGGGCAGCATCTGTTGCAGGATCTGCTGGCTGACGCCGCTCGCCTGCGCCGCCTGGCTGGCCACGGCGCGCGACAGGTCCTTCGAACCGAAGAGGTGCCCGAGGATGCCGTTGCCCTCGTCGACGCCTTGCGGCGAGAAGGCACGCGTGGCGTCCTCGAAATATTTGGCGTGCTGGCCGCTTGCCATCGCCGTCATGAAAGCGCCGAGCCCGTAGGGATCGGCGGTGTTGCGCTGCAACCCTTGTGAAAAGGCCGGCAGCAGTGCAGCGACCGCCGCCTGCGTCTGTTGCAGCGAAAGCCCGTATTGCTGGGCAAGCGCCTGCATGCCGTTGCCGTTCTGGGCCTGCGTCAGCATGTCGAACAAGGTAGGCATCGGCTTCTCCTCCTGAATTCCTCGGAAGAGAGCCTAATTCGTTTCAACAGTCGATTGAAGCGGCTTTTGCCGCTCCTCAACGCGCGCGGTTAATAGGCATATTCCATGAACACGGGCTCGATCGAGCCACCCCAGCGCGTGTGGTAGGCCGACAGCATTTCCTCGGCGCTGGTGGTGCCGCGCGCCACGACCTCGTCGAGCGTGTTGAGGAACGAGGTTTCGTCGTAGCCGTCACGGTTCTTCTTGCCGCGGTTCTTCAAGCCAGTGCGAGAAATGGCCATCACGTCGCGCGCGATCTCACGCAGCGTGGTGTTGCGGAAGGGCGCGGAAATGCCCAGTTCCGGCACGGCGTTGCGCATGGCCAGCACTTCCTTGTAGGTCCAGCTCGAGGTCAAGGCCTCGGCCGCGTCGAGCGCCGCTTCGTCATAGAGCAGGCCGACCCAGAAGGCCGGCAGCGCGCAGATGCGCCGCCACGGCCCGCCATCGGCGCCGCGCATTTCCAGGAAGCGCTTCAGCCGCACATCCGGGAACAGGGTCGACAGATGGTTCGCCCAGTCGCCCATGGTCGGCAGTCCGTCCGGCACTTCCTTGCGTGCGGCGCCGGCCATGAACTGGCGGAAGGTGATATGCGTCATGTCGTGATAGTGGCCGTCGCGGATGACGAAATACATCGGCACGTCGAGCGCCCATTCGACATAGTCGGCGAAACCGAAATCGGGCGAGAAGCAGAATTCGAGCAGGCCCGAGCGCTGGTTGTCGGTATCGCGCCAGATGTCGCCGCGCCAGCTCTGCAGCCCGTTCGGCCGGCTGTCGGTGAAGGGCGAGTTGGCGAACAGCGCCGTCGACAGCGGCTGCAGCTTCAGCGAAACCTGCATCTTGCGACGCATGTCGGCCTCGCTCTCGAAGTCGAGGTTCACCTGGATGGTGCAGGTGCGGTACATCATGTCGAGGCCCTTGGTGCCGACCTTGGGCATGTAGCGCGTCATGATCTCATAGCGCGACTTCGGCATTTTGGGCGTCTCGGCCAGCGACCATTTCGGGCTGCCGCCGAGGCCGAGGAAGCGGATCCCCATCGGCTCGGCGATCTCGCGCACCTGTGCCAGATGGGCATTGCCCTCGCGGCAGGTCTGGTGGATCGTCTCCAGCGGGGCGCCCGAAAGTTCGAACTGGCCGCCGGGCTCGAGCGAGATCGCGCCCTGGCCTGTCGGTTCGACCAGGCCGATGATACGGCCGCCATCGATGATGGGATCCCAGCCCAGCTTGTTCTGCATGCCCTCGAGGATGGCGCGGATGCCGCGCTCGCCGCCGTAAGGCACCGGCGCGTTGCCATCGACATAGAACGGAAATTTCTCGTGTTCGGTGCCGATGCGCCATTTTTCGCGCGGCTTGTTGCCCTCGGCGAGGTGCTCGACAAGCTCGTCTATGCCTTCGATAGGCCGGAAATCGGTTGTGTCGCGCGCCATGATCAAGCCCTCAGAACGCGACCAGGAGGGCCGCCGGCGGTAAATGGACGAAATGTCAGGAGACGATCAAGCGAAAAATCCTGAGCCACAGGTCAAGAGGAATTGAAGGCCACGGCCCGCAAGCACCCCTTGCAAGGGACAAAGTCCTACCAGTCGCCGATCGTTGCCTGCATCACCGCAAGTGCGGCGACGGCCGCCGTATCGGCGCGCAGGATGCGAGGCCCGAGCGGAATGGCGGTCACGAAAGGCAGGGCGCGGAGCATCTTGCGCTCCTCGTCGGAAAAGCCGCCCTCGGGCCCGACCAGCAAAGCGAGCTTTTTCTCCTGTATCGCCTCCAGGGCAGGCAGCGGGTTGTTGGTCGCGGCGTCCTCGTCGCAGAAGACCAGCCGTCTTTCCTTGTCCCAGCCGGTCAGCAGGCGTTCGAATCTTTCCGCCTCGCGCACCTGCGGCACCGCCAGTATGCCGCATTGCTCGGCGGCCTCGACGACATTGGCGCGCAAACGATCGATCGAGGGTTTTGCCACCTGTGTATGCTGGGTGATCACCGGTTGCAGCACGCCGGCCCCCATCTCGACCGCCTTCTGCACGAGATAGTCGAGCCGGCCCTGCTTCAGCGGCGAAAAGCAGTAGATGAGGTCGGGCAGGGGCGGCTGCGGCCTTTGCGACGCCAGCACTTTCAGCCGCACGGACCGTTTCGATTTGGCCGATATGACCGCCGACCACTCGCCGTCGCGGCCATTGAAGACAAGGATCTCGGCGCCTTCGGCGAGCCGCAGCACATGCAGGAGATAATGGCTCTGCTGCTGGCCGGGTTCGAACTCGGCATCCGGCCCGAGATCGTCGGGCACGAACAGGCGTTGCATCTTGTAATTGGCGCGCATGGCCGAGGAATGGGCGAGGCGGCGCCCGGCGTCAAGCCTTGGCGGAAGGGTGCCATACGGGCTGAAAACCGCGACGCAGGACGGCAAGCGTCGTTTCCGGGGTCAGCAGCACGAGCGTCTCGTCGCGAGACCGATCAAGGATGGTTGGCGGGCCGTATCCGGCAAAACTCCAGGCCAGCATCCTGCCGTGGCGCACGGCATAGGCGCTGCCGCCAGCCGCGATCATCGCGCCGTCGGGCAGGCCCGCAAGCGCGTCCATTGCGACGGCGGGCCGTTTACCGCCCGAGGCCAGCCGCTCTCCATGCAATCGCTTGTCCACCTGCGGAGCGCGGGGCTCCTCGATATCGAAGGCCTGGCCGAAGCGGCCGACAAAGTCCCTGGCCCGTTCGCGCTGGCAGAAGAAGCACGGGCGATGTCCGGCGGCGAGCGCGGTTACCTCGTCGAGGAAGAACAGTTCGGTCCAGCCGGCCTTTCCCCCAGGCCGGTTGCGGCCCATCGGCTCGCGCCGCACATTGCGGAATTGGCACACGCAGATGATCCAGGCCGGCAAGGCCCAGCGCTTCTTCAGAAGGGTCTTGGTCTCGGGGTCGTGGATGATGCCGCGATTGCCGGTGAACAGCCCGCGCTCTGATACAGCGTGGATGGCGCCGAACGGATCGACCCGGTTCTGCAGTGGCATAGTTTTCTCCCGCGATACGCATCTTGGCTGAAATGCTGGCGCCATGATATCGCTCACGGCACCATTTTCATGTCAGCAGGGTTTTGCGATGCGGGTGCTGGTGGTCCAGAACTACGACAATACCGGGCTCGGCCAGGTCGGCGCGGCGCTTGCCGAAGCAGGTGCCGATCTCGACGTGCGCCTTCCCTACAAGGGCGATCCGCTGCCGCATGACGCGACCGGCCATGACGCCATGGTGGTGCTCGGCGGCGGCCAGAATGCGCTGGCCGACCAAGACTATCCCTATTTCCCGGAGCTGCTCGAACTTATCAGCGATTTTGCCGGCAAGGATCGCGCCGTGCTCGGCATCTGCCTCGGCAGCCAGCTCGTGGCCCGCGCCTTCGGCGGCGAGAACCGCATCGGCGGCGCCAACGAATTCGGCTGGCGCGGCGTCTCGCTGACGCCAGACGCCAAGGCCGATCCGGTGCTCGCCGAATTGCCCGAAAAGTTCCCGATCTTCCAGTGGCACGACGACACGTTCGATCTGCCCGAAAGCGCCGTACGGCTCGCCGGCAACGACGTCGCTGAAAACCAGGCGTTTCGCGTCGGCCGCGCCGTCTACGGTTTTCAGTTCCATTTCGAGGCCGATCGGCCGATGGTGAAGGACTGGAGTTCCTCCTTCGCACCGACCATTGCCGCACGCCATCCCGACTGGGCCGGCAAGCTCGACGGCGAAATGGCTCGCAACGGTCCCGACGCCGATGCTGCTGGCCTGGCCATTGCCCGCGCCTGGGTCGCGACCATCTGAGCGTCGCTCATGGCCCGCCGCGTGACATAATTGGCACGCGGCGGGGAATCCGTGTGGGAAAACCCCTTTCATCCTTGGCTTGTGTCCGGCCGCTATCCTAGAAGGCGCGCGCCTTACATCGGCTGTGCAACCGGGATGAACCTTTTGTGTGACCCGTGCGACACACCACCGATACAGAACACGCCTAGAAGCTGCAAATCGTCGAAACTTTGAGACGTATTTTCAGTTTCAACGCATTGGTAACCGCCTCGTGCACAGATGCAGAAAGCTCAACAAGAGATGACCTCCGTGAAAGCAGCGCTTCTGTCCTTTGCCATGCTGTCCGCTATCGTGCTCTGCGGCCTGGGTATCTATGCCGCCGATGCCGCCAACAACCACAATGCGGTCGACGGCTACGGCGTCACCGCCTCCCTGCGCTAAGCCAGGGCATCCTCGCGCCCCGGATGGGGCTCAAGGCCCCTTTATCGACATTTCCAGGATGCGTTTGTCCGCGCCGTCGACGACGAGTGCGGTGAGCATGCCTGATTGCCAGGCGAGCGTGTCGACATTGACGCGGTTGGCCATCACTTCGGCCTCCGGGACCGGTGTGTGGCCGTGCACCACGATCTTCGGCAACAGGCCGGTGTGATCGTGGAAAAGGTCACGGATCCAGATCAGGTCCTGCGGGTTCTGTTTGTCCAGGGGAATGCCGGGCCGGATGCCGGCATGGCAGAAGAAGAAGTCGCCAAACGTCAACGAGAACGGCAGCGACCGCAAGAAGTCGACATGGCCAGGCGGCACGGCCTCAAGGAGGGCCGCATGTCCCCGTCGAACTGTTTCCATCTTACCAAACCAACTGGCGTCGGCGGTGAGCGACACGCCATAGGACAGCGCTGTCTGAACGCCGCCATAGCGCATGAAAAGCCCCTCCGGATCAGGGGTTTCCAGAAAATCGAGCAAGCCGATGTCATGATTGCCGGCGAGCATCAGGTGGCGCGGATCGCGCTCCCGTGCCTCGATCAGGAAATCGATGACGCCTTTGGAGTCCGGCCCGCGGTCGACATAGTCGCCGAGGTGGATTACCCGCCAGTCGCGAACTGGTTTCCATTCCAGCTCGCTCTCGATCCGCTGGTGCATGGCCGCCAACAGGTCGAGCCGGCCGTGTACGTCGCCAATGGCATAGAGGCGCATGCCGTCCGGGCCGTGCGCGTCGAGGAAATGGATGCCGGGTTCCGCCAACGTCTGGATATCTCCGTGGTCAGATGCCACGGACTTTAGCGGCGGAGCTGGTCTTTGCCCATGTCGGTGACCAGACGCTTTCCGCACAGTGCCAGCGTGATGTCCATCTCCTTGCGAATGATTTCCAACGCTTTGGTAACCCCTTCCTTGCCGAGCGCGCCGAGGCCGTAAAGAAACGGCCGGCCGATATAGGTGCCCTTGGCGCCGAGGCAGAGCGCCTTCAGCACGTCCTGTCCGGAACGGATGCCGCCGTCCATGTGCACTTCTATCTTGTCGCCGACCGCGTCCGCGATCTCTTCCAGCGCCATGATCGAGGACGACGCGCCATCGAGCTGCCGCCCGCCATGGTTGGAAACCACGATCGCGTCGGCGCCGGTCTTGGCCGCCATCAGCGCGTCCTCCTTGTCGAGGATGCCCTTCAGGATCAGCTTGCCGCCCCAGCGTTCCTTGATCCAGGCGACGTCTTTCCAGGACAGTTGCGGATCGAACTGCTCCGTCGTCCATGACGACAGCGAAGAGACGTCGCCGACACCCTTGGCGTGACCGACGATGTTGCGGAAGGTGCGGCGCTTGGTGCCGGCTATGCCCAGGCACCAGCGCGGCTTGCTGGCCAGGTCGATGATGTTGGCCAGCGTCATCTTGGGCGGCGCCGAAAGCCCGTTGCGCACGTCCTTGTGGCGCTGGCCGAGGATCTGCAGGTCGAGCGTCAGCACCAGGGCCGAGCACTTCGCCGCTTTCGCCCGGTCGATCAGGTCGAGCACGAAATCCTTGTCGCGCAGCACGTAGAGCTGGAACCAGAACGGTTTTGTCGTCGCCGAGGCGACATCCTCGATCGAGCAGATGCTCATCGTGGAGAGTGTGAACGGCACGCCGAACTCCTCCGCCGCCTGCGCCGCCAGCATCTCGCCGTCGGCATGCTGCATGCCCGTCAGGCCGGTCGGTGCCAGCGCCACCGGCATCGACACTTTCTGGCCGATCATGGTCGATTCCAGCGAGCGGTTGCTCATGTCGACCAGCACGCGCTGGCGGAATTTGATCTTCTGGAAGTCTTCTTCGTTCGCCCTGTAGGTGCCCTCGGTCCAGGCGCCCGAGTCGGCATAGTCGAAGAACATCTTGGGCACGCGCCGGCGCGCGAGATCCTTGAGGTCTGCGATGGTGAGAATGTCGCTCATGATGGTCCCCGCTTGATCGAATTGATTAGGAGCGTCTGCGCGCCGGTTCGCTGTCGCCGGCGTCCGAACGCTGCCTCAGCCTCAGCCGCGACACGCGTTGCCAGTCGCCGCTGCGTTCGGCTTCGGCCATCGAACGCTCGACATAGGTCATGTGGTCCATCGCCGCCTGGCGGGCGCCGGCTGGATCGCCGGCCTTGACCGCGGCGTGGATCGCCCGGTGCTGCGCCAGCAGTGCCTCGCGCGCACCGGGCACGGTGAACACCAGCAGCCGGTTCTGGAAGACGCCTTCCGACAACAGCCGGTAGCAGGAGCGCAGCGTGTGCAGGAGCAGGATATTGTGCGCGCATTCGCAGATCGCGTGATGAAATTCGACATCGATCTCGGCCTCGTCGTCGAAGTCGCCGGTACGATGCGCCTCGTCCATCCGCGCCATGATGCGGTCGAGCAGCGCAAGGTCCTCCGGCGTGGCGCGCCGCGCCGCGTATTCGGCGGCTATGCCTTCGATCTCGCGGCGGTATTCCAGATAGTCGGTCACCGCCTTGCGGTGCATCGAGATCAGGTCCGCCACCGGTTTGCTGAACAGCTGACCGATAATGTCGGCGACATGGGTGCCGCCGCCGGCCTTGGTCGTCAGCAGCCCGCGTCCTTCGAGCGCCTTCAGCGCGTCGCGCAGGATCGGCCGCGACACGTCGAACTGGCGCGCCAGTTCGCGCTCGCCCGGCAGCCGGTCGCCGGTGCGCAGCACGCCTTCGAGGATGAGGCTTTCGATCTGCTGCACCACCTCATCGGCGGTGCGCGAATGCTCGATCCTGGAGAAAATGTCGCTCAAGGGAAGCGCCTGGGGTACGGGATGGATGTCGCCCAGATTAAAGCCACTTTCACCAACTGGTCAAATTATTTATCCAATTCGTCTCAGCCGGTCGATCTCCGCGCCGCCCCGGCATATCGCCCGGCGCTAAACTTTGCTGTTTACCTGCCTTGCCGATTGCCGCAAGACGACGCCATTGCACGAAGGTCGAAACAGGGGGACCAGACGTGTCGGACGAGACGTCCAATCTTGAATTCCAGCCGCGCAGCCAGGGCAGCGTCATGGGCTTTCCGGCGCATGAAGGCCGGCCTGGAGCGCTGGGCGAGGTTCACGCCCGTCCGCATCCGTTGGTCGAGAAGCCGCGTGTGCTCGTCCAGCTCTCCTTCATGACCGAAGGCGGCTCCGCGGTCGACCATGCCGTGCTTTCGGAACTGTCGCGCCGCCTCGGTATCGCCGCCCCCGATCGCCAAGCCCGCCACCACGCCATGAAATGGGGCAAGGGCTCGCTGCGCTGGGAAAGGCACACCGAATTCTCGACCTATCTCTGGGAAGGGCCGCTGGCTGAGAATGGCCGCGGACAAGAGGATTCGCCCTTCGGCAACGGGTTTTCGCCGCCGGGAACCGTCATCTCCGGCATCCGGCTCGAAATCCGCAAATGGACGCAGGCGAGCGAGAGGCTGGTCGCCGGCTTCGATCCGACCAGCCTCTGCTACTCGCTGGTCGAGCGCGGCAGCGCGGCCATCCTCACCGATTTTCGCCAGGACGGCGACGGCATGACCCGCATGCTGGTGCTCGACCGCGGCCTGACGCCGGCCAGCACCGGCGCGCTGTCGCAGCGGCTGATCGACATCGAGACCTACCGCACGCTTGCCATGCTCGGCCTGCCGCTGGCTCTCAGCCTTTCCGGCCGCGCCCGTCGCATCGAGGACCGCCTGGCGCAGACGACGCTGGAAATGAAGGTCTCCGAGACCCGCGACAGCCAGACGCTGCTCGCCGATCTGACGGAACTTGCCGCCGAATTGGAGGCGGATGCCGCTTCCAGCCTCTATCGCTTCGGCGCCAGCCGTGCCTATGACGGCATCGTCACGGAAAGGCTGGAGGCGCTGGATGAGGAGCCTGTGCAGGGCTACGACACCTGGGCGGGCTTTCTGCTGCGGCGCATGGCGCCAGCCATGCGCACCTGCCGCTCGGTCGAGGAGCGCCAGGCCAATTTGTCGCGCAAGCTGACCCGTGCCACCACGCTGCTGCGCACCTGGGTCGACGTCGAGGTCGAGAAGCAGAACCGCGACCTGCTCGCCTCGATGAACAACCGCGCCCGGCTGCAACTGCGTCTGCAGCAGACCGTCGAAGGCCTCTCGGTCGCCGCCGTCTCCTACTATGTGGTTGGCCTCATCGGCTACGTTGCCAAGGGCGCATCGGTCTTCGGCCATGCCTTCGCGCCCGAAGTCGTTACCGCGGCGTCCGTGCCCGTCGCCATCCTGCTGGTCTGGTGGGGCGTGCGCAGGGTGCGGCGGATGCATTCCGAGCCGGCCAGGCATCCGGGCGAATAGTTCGCCATGACGCTTCAAAACGATGGATGCGCAGCGGCAGATTGCCGCTGCGGAAGTTTCGCTTGGGTCCGCCGCCAGCGCATCACCAAAGCAAGGTTTGCAACAATGGCCGCCAGCTGGTAAATCATTTTTACCAGTCGAGTGGAGGAAGTGCCGATGTCCGGCCTTGCCATGCCCAAGCCAGACGCCGGGACGCTGCGCCGGCGCTCCGAAATCGTCGCCGACATGCGCATCATCGTGCCGGGCGAGGGCGTCGTCGACGCGGCCAATGAAATGCGTGCCTTCGAAAGCGATGGCCTGACCGCCTACCGGCAGGTGCCCCTGGTCGTGGTGCTGCCCGAGACGGTGGCGCAGGTTTCGCGCGTGCTGAAATACTGCAGCGACCGCAACATCCGCGTCGTGCCGCGGGGATCCGGCACCTCTTTGTCGGGCGGCGCGCTGCCGCTGGAGGACGCGGTGCTGCTCGTCATGAGCAGGTTCAACCGCATCCTCGCGATCGACTTTCCCAACCGCATTGTCGTCGCCCAGCCCGGCGTCACCAATCTCGGCATCACGACGGCCGTCGAGCAGGAGGGCTTTTACTACGCCCCCGATCCATCCTCCCAGATCGCCTGCTCGATCGGTGGCAACGTGGCGGAGAACTCCGGTGGCGTGCACTGCCTGAAATACGGCCTCACCGCCAACAATGTGCTGGGCATCGAGATGGTGCTGATGAATGGCGAGGTGGTTCGGCTCGGCGGCAGCCATCTCGACGCGGAAGGCTATGATTTGCTCGGCGTCATGACCGGCTCCGAAGGACTGCTGGGCGTCGTCACCGAGGTCACGGTGCGCATCCTCAAGAAGCCGGAGACGGCGCGCGCCTTGCTGATCGGCTTTCCGACCAGCGAGCAGGGCGGCCAGTGCGTGGCCGACATCATCGGCGCCGGCATCATTCCGGGCGGCATGGAAATGATGGACCGGCCGGCGATCCACGCAGCCGAGGATTTCGTCCATGCCGGCTATCCCCTCGATGTCGAGGCACTGCTCATCGTCGAACTCGACGGTCCTGGCGTCGAGGTCGATCACCTCATCACGGCGGTCGAGGCAATCGCTATTGCCAACGGCTCGACCACGTGCCGCATCTCGCAGTCCGAGCAGGAGCGGCTGAGCTTCTGGGCCGGCCGCAAGGCGGCCTTTCCCGCTGTCGGCCGCATCTCGCCGGACTATTACTGCATGGACGGCACCATTCCACGCAAGGAACTGCCGCGCGTGCTGGCCGGTATGCGCGAATTGTCGGAGAAATACGGTCTCGGCGTCGCCAACGTCTTCCACGCCGGCGATGGCAATCTGCATCCGCTGATCCTCTACGATGCCAATATACCCGGCGAACTCGACAAGGCCGAAAGCTTCGGCGCCGATATTCTGCGGCTCTGCGTCAAGGTCGGCGGCGTGCTGACCGGTGAGCATGGCGTCGGGGTCGAAAAGCGCGACCTGATGCCGGAAATGTTCAGCCAGATCGACCTCGACCAGCAGATGCGGGTCAAATGCGCGTTCGATCCCGGTCACCTGCTCAATCCCGGAAAAGTGTTCCCGCAGCTGCGCCGTTGCGCCGAGCTGGGGCGCATGCATGTACATCGGGGGCAAGTGGCTTTTCCGGATATTCCGAGGTTTTGAGTTGCTGTTCAAACAATCATCGCTGGACAGAATCGCGCGCAAGGAGGTGACGCTCGCCTTTCGTCGCTGGAATCGACCGACGGTAAAAGCCGGCGGGCGGGTCCGCACGGCCTCGGGCGTGGTGCTGATCGGGAACATCACCATCGCACATGCTTCGGCACTGACGGAAAACGACGCGATCGCGGCTGGCTTTCCGACACTTGCAGCCCTTCAGGAGATGCTCGGGCCCGATGACGGCACACAGGTCTACCGTATCGAACTCAACGGTATCGAACCCGACGAGCGCGTTCCCTTGCGTGGCGATGCCTCGTTTTCCGATGCGGACTGGCATACCCTGACCGCACGCCTCGCGCGCTGGGACAAAACGGCGCCCGGCTACTTCCCGTCCATTCTGCGAACAATCGGCGCCCATCCGGAAGTGCGGGCGGCCGACCTGGCCGCGATGGCCGGCGTCGAAACGCTGAAGTTCAAGCAGGATGTGCGCAAGCTCAAGGAATTCGGGCTGACCGAGAGCCTCGATGTCGGTTACCGGCTGTCGCCGAGAGGCGAGGCCTTGCTCGAAAAGCTCAGGGAGCACAGGCTTTGACGACGTTCACCCCGACCACGTCGGAAGAGGTTCTTTCCAGTGTTGCCTGGGCCGTGGCGGAAGAGGCGCCGCTGGAAATTCTCGGTCACGGTTCCAAGCGGGGCATCGGCCGTCCGTTGCAGACCGAGCACACGCTCGACCTGTCGAAACTCTCCGGCGTGACCCTCTATGAACCCGCCGAACTGGTGCTGTCGGCAAAGGCCGGTACGGGGCTGGCCGAGATCGAGCAATTGCTTGCGCAAAACGGCCAGCAACTGGCCTTCGAGCCGATGGATTACGGCCCGCTGCTGGGCGGCGAGCCCGGCAAAGGCACCATCGGCGGCGTGCTGGGCGCCAACCTGTCCGGTCCGCGCCGGCTGAAGGCGGGCGCTGCCCGCGATCATATCCTTGGCATCAATGTCGTGTCCGGCCGGGGCGAGGCCTTCAAGTCCGGTGGCCGCGTGGTCAAGAACGTCACCGGCTATGATCTCTCCAAGCTGATGGCCAACAGCTGGGGCACGCTGGCCGTCTTCACCGACGTCACCTTCAAGGTCCTGCCGACGGCCGAGACCGAGGTGACGCTCGCCGTGCGGGGCCTGCTCGACGACGCGGCGGCAGGCGCCATGGCCTTGGCGCTGGGTTCCAGCGCCGAAGTGTCGAGCGCGGCCCATCTGCCGGAGCGCATCGCCGCGCGCGTTGCCGGCGGCAGCCTCGGCAGCGATGCCGCGACGGTGCTGCGCGTCGAAGGTTTTGGTCCCTCCGTCGCTTATCGGATTGCGGCGCTGAAGACACTGCTCGGCAAGGCCGGGCCGCTGGAGGAGATTGCCGGTGAGGCCTCGAAGGCGATCTGGCGCGATGTCAGGGATATCAGGCCCTTCGTCGATGGCAGCGAGAAGCCGGTCTGGCGGGTCTCGATGACGCCGGCACAGGGGCACCAGATGGTCCTGACGCTGCGCATGCAGGCGGGCGTCAGCGCCTTCTATGACTGGCAGGGTGGGCTGGTATGGCTGCGCATGGAAGAGGGCGATCCGGAAGCCGCCCTGCTGCGCGGCCTTTTGCGCAAACATGGCGGTGGCCATGCGACGCTGGTGCGCGCCGCGCCCGCCCACCGCGCCGCGCTGCCGGTGTTCGAGCCGCAGGCGCCGGCATTGGCCGCGCTCAGCCAGCGGCTGAAACAGGAATTCGACCCGAAGAACATCCTCAATCCCGGCCGCATGGCCTAGAGCAACTCCGGGAAAAGTGTGAAACGGTTTTCCGTCCGGAATTGCGCCTAAACAGAGCGTCAGAGATGCAGACCAATTTTACATCAGCGCAACTCGCCGATCCTGATGTCGCCGAATCTGAAAAGATCCTGCGCAAATGCGTGCATTGCGGGTTCTGCACCGCCACCTGCCCGACCTATGTGACGCTCGGCAACGAGCTCGATTCGCCGCGCGGGCGTATCTATCTGATCAAGGACATGCTGGAGAATGGCCGTCCCGCCGACAAGGAGATCGTCACCCATATCGACCGCTGCCTGTCTTGCCTGGCCTGCATGACCACCTGTCCGTCGGGCGTG
The DNA here is from genome assembly GCF_006442315.1 of Mesorhizobium sp. B2-3-4. Taxonomy (GTDB): domain Bacteria; phylum Pseudomonadota; class Alphaproteobacteria; order Rhizobiales; family Rhizobiaceae; genus Mesorhizobium. The sequence continues at coordinate 204,526 of NZ_VFVY01000002.1, forward strand.
AATTACATGCATCTGGTCGACCATGCCCGCGCCCATATCCAGAAAACATACAAGCGGCCGCTGCTCGACCGGTTGACCAGGGCCATGCTGGCCTTCGTTCTGCCCTATCCCCAACGCTTCCGCGCCGCGCTCAAGCTTGCGAGGCTGGGCAAGCCGTTTATCGGCCTGTTCGAAAGGGTTCCGGCGCTGAAGCCCCTGGGCGCGATGCTCAAGCTCGCGCCGGCATCGATCCCGGCGGCCTCGCCGATGGCCTTGCCGGCCGTCCATGCCGGACAGGGAGCGAAAAGAGGACGCGTCGCCATTCTCACCGGCTGCGCGCAGTCGGTCCTCGATCCCGGCATCAACGACACGACCATCTCGCTGCTGACGCGGCTCGGCGTCGAGGTGCTGGTGCCGCCGGGCGAGGGCTGCTGCGGCGCGCTGGTCCACCACATGGGGCGGGAAGAGGCCGCCCTTGCCTCGGCCAGGCAGAATGTCGATGCCTGGACGCGCGCAATCGGTGAAGGCGGGCTCGACGCCATCATCATCACCGCGTCGGGCTGTGGCACCACGATCAAGGACTACGGCTTCATGCTGCGCCTTGATCCAGCCTATGCCGACAAGGCGGCGCGTGTCTCGGCGCTGGCCAAGGACATCACCGAATATCTCTCCGCAATCGACCTGCCCGAGCCGGTGCGCAAGCCAGGCACGGTCGTTGCCTATCATTCCGCCTGCTCGATGCAGCACGGCCAGAAGATCACGCGCCAGCCGAAGGAGCTTTTGGCCAAGGCCGGTTTCATCGTGCGCGAGCCGCGCGAGGGCCATCTGTGCTGCGGCTCGGCCGGCACCTACAACATCCTGCAGTCCGAGATTTCGGCCAGGCTGCGCGACCGCAAGGTGAAAAACATCGAGGCGACGGGCGCCGCGATCGTCGCCACCGGCAATATCGGCTGCATCACCCAGATCGCGTCGGCGGCGAAAATGCCGGTGGTGCACACGGTCAAATTGCTTGACTGGGCTTATGGCGGGCCAAAGCCGCGGGGCGTCCGGGAAGAAAGCCTGATCGCCGCGGAATAGGACTGGCGCTACTCTGCCGCGAGTTGGTCCGGCACGCCATAGGTGGCGCGATAAAGCGCACGCTGGCGGTTGAGCGCCACCATGGTGTTGCGCAGCAGGATCGCCACCGTCAATGGGCCGACCCCACCAGGCACCGGCGTGATCCAGGAAGCGACTTCCTTGACGCTGTCGGTATCGACATCGCCGACAATGCGGGTCTCGCCATCGGGGCCGATCTCCGAATTGATGCCGATATCGATGACGGCCGCCCCCGGCTTCACCATATCGGCCTTGATCAGGCGCGGCTTGCCGACGGCGACGAACAGCGCATCGGCGCGGCGGGCATGGGCGGCCAGCGACCGGGTCATATGGTGGCAGACCGTCACCGTCGCCCCCTCGCTCATCAGCAGGAAAGCGATCGGCTTGCCGACGATCTCGGAATGGCCAACGACCACCACCTCGAGCCCCTTGAGCTCGAGCCCGGTCTCCTTCAGCAATTCGACGGAGGCGGCGGCCGTACAGGGCGCCAGATCGAGCTGGTTGTAGACGATGTTGCCGATCGAGGCCGGGTGCATGCCTTCGACATCCTTCAACGGATGCACCGCCGCCTGCAGCGTCTTGATCGGAATATGCGCGGGAACGGGCCGCTGGATGATGATGCCGGTGACGCGCGGATCGGCGTTGAGGCCGTGGATCGCGGCTTCGAGTTCGCCGGCGGTGATGGTGGCGGGAAAGCGCCGTTCCTCGAAGCTGATGCCGGCGAGCGCGGCCTTGGCGCGCTGGTTGCGCACATAGACGTCCACGGCGTCGGTATCGCCGACGGTGATCGAAACCAGCTTCGGCGGAAAGCCCTCCGCCGTGGCAATCGCTGCGTCCTCGCGCACCGCGGCGATGATGCGCTGCGCGACCGGGCCACCTCTCAGGTAGCGACTGTCATCGGTCCGGGTCATGGCTGGCACCTCTGCCTCTTCGACAATTCCGGAAAGCGCGGGGCGGTTTCCGTCTGGAATTGCGTAAAATTACGAATTGTGCGCTGCAATAGCAGAGACGTTCCGGAAAATCAGCCCCCGAATGCGAACCGCACTGGTTCCGAGGCGACTTGCCTCGATAGGGGAGGCAAGATTGGCGGCGGGGGTCAAAAAGAAAGGGCAGCGCGGTTTCCCGCGCTGCCCTTCTTGACCGACCGCATCCCCATACGGCCCGTCCCCCGTTATTCCGTCCGATCCAGGCAAACCCGGACCGGGTGATTCGTTCCGGGAATTATATCACCTCTACAGTGGTTCCGACATTGACCCGCTCATAAAGGTCGACCACGTCCTCGTTGCGCATGCGGATGCAGCCCGACGATACCGCGCCGCCGATGGTCCAGGGCTGGTTGGTGCCGTGGATGCGGTATTCCGTCGTGCCGAGATAGAGCGCGCGTGCGCCAAGCGGGTTTTCGATGCCGCCGGCAAGATAGGTCGGCAGGTAACGGCCCTTGGCGGCCTCGCGCTTGATCATTTCCGCCGGCGGACGCCAGTCCGGCCAGACGCGCTTGTTGGTGATCTTGTGCGTGCCCGACCATTCGAAGCCGGGCTTGCCGGTGCCGACGCCGTAGCGCCGAGCCTTGCCGTTCTTCTCGACCAGATAGAGGAAATTCTGCGTGGTATCGATGACGATGGTGCCGGGCTTCTGGCCTCCGTCATAGGCGACTTCCTGCGGCAGGTAGACCGGGTTGATCTGCGGCCGCATGACCATGCGCTTGGCCGGCGCCTGCACGCCCGCCGTCTGCAAGCGGTCGGGCTGCGCGGTGCGCTGGCGCGGCTGCTGCACGGCCTGTCGGGTCTGCCGCACGATGCCCGGCGCATGGCCAAGCTGAAGCACCCAGGGCGCGGAAAGATCGGGGCTGACCATCACCGGCGGCCTGTCGGCATAGCGGTCCTCGGCATGGGAGGGCATGGCGCTTGCGGCGAGCAGCGCCGCGCTGAACAGAGGAAGCAGCAATTTCATGGGAACGCACCTTGATCGCCTGATACGCCGGGCAAGAACGCTCCCGGTTTTCGCGATCATTGGCGGTGAGCAGCAACCGAAACATGAATCGGAATGCGTAAAATGCGGTTCTGTCAGTAAACCTTTTGGTGTGGTTACCGCCGGGTTCAGGAATCTGGTAAAGCCACGGTAAAAGCGGCGCTGAAGCGCGTTAACAGATGGATTTCCTGGGATGAGCAATGAAAATACCGGCCTGCTTACCGGTTCTGACGGTGTCGTGCGCTGCTTCTGGCATGGCAACCTGCCCGACTACCTGCACTACCATGACCATGAATGGGGCCGGCCGGTGGCCGACGACCGCAGGCTGTTCGAAAAGATTTGCCTGGAAGGGTTTCAATCGGGCCTGTCGTGGCTGACCATTCTGCGCAAGCGCGAGAATTTTCGCGAGGCCTTCGCCGGCTTCGATTTCGACAAGGTCGCCGCCTTCACCGACAAGGATGTCGAGCGCCTGCTCGGCAATGCCGGCATCATCCGCCATCGCGGCAAGATCGTCTCGACCATCAACAACGCCAAACGCGCCCGCGAGATGGTGGACGTATCAGGCTCGCTGGCCGCCTGGTTCTGGAAATTCGAACCCGGCAAGGAGGAGCGCCCGCAAACCGTCGACCTCGCCCATTTGCGCGCCAACCCGACCACCGCGGTCTCGGTACGGATTTCGAAGGAGTTGAAGAAGCGCGGCTGGACCTTCGTCGGCCCGACCACGGTCTATGCCTTCATGCAGGCCATGGGCCTGGTCAACGACCATCTCGAGGGCTGCGTATGCCGCAAGCAGGTCGAGAAGGAGCGAAAGGCGTTCAAGCGGCCGAAATAGACACTTTTCCCTTCTCTCCGTTCACGGGGAGAAGGTGGCCGAAGGCCGGATGAGGGGCGGCGTCGACCTTGCCAGATGTCGCGCCACGCCTCACTTCTCGAAGCGCCCCTTGTGGCCGCTGCCATTGATGTTCCACACCAGGCTGCTGCCCGAGACGGTCAGCACCAGGCCGTTGAACCCGCTGTCGTCGGGCGTGTGATGTGTCGATGCGGAGCTGCGTCCGGCGGGAATGACCTCGACGGTCGATCCCTTCCTCACCCAACAGCCCTTGCCGTATTGGTCGTTGGCGCCATAGGCCAGCATGAACTCGAAGCTGCCATCCTTCTTCAAAAGCAGTTCGGAACCGACCTCCATGACGCCATGCAGGTAGTAGTGTCCGGCAAGACCGGCGTCGCCCGGCTTGCAGCCGGCGGCACTGGCCGGATCGGCCACACCGAGTAGAAATGCGCAGCCAAGTGCGTATGCGTAGCCCAGGCGCATGCTCAATCTCCCCTCCAGAAATATGGAAATGGCGTCCCGCGAAGCGGGCGGTTTCAGGTGCCGTTGGCGCTGGCCAGGTACAGCCCGGCGACGATCGCAGCCACGGTGGCGACCGTCGGATAGATCACCAGCAGGCCGGTCACCAACGCGTCGCGCAGCGAGGGCCCCTTGCCGGTGGCGGCCGGCACATCGAAAGGCCCGGCCGCCTGGCCAACCATCTTCGGTGCATGGGTGCCCGCCGGGCGCAGGCGCGCCGGCATGTCGCCGGCCTCGCCTTTGGCATGGAATTCCGTTGCGCTGGTCATGTCCCGAACCCCTTCGTTTCGGTGCGTTGTATCGGCCTTGATTGTGTCGGCACAATGCCGCGCTCATGGCGGCATTGTTTCATTCCTGGTGCGTTTTGTTTCAGGCAGCTTCGTGCGCCTTCGACGCTCGTTGGATACGGGGCTGGGCGCCAACCCTTGCCGCTCCCGGCTTCATCGGTTAGGAAACGCGCGCTACGGGACGGGAGATTTCTCGTCCACGCAAAGCCACGAAACTCCGGGTGCTCATCTCATGGCCGACAAATCGGAAAAGACGAAAGCGCGGCTGCCGCGCGGGTTTACCGACCGCAGCGCCGAGGACATCCGCGCCGTCGAGAAGATGATGGCGACGATCCGTTCGGTGTACGAGCTTTACGGTTTCGAACCGGCCGACCAGCCGCTGATCGAATACACCGATGCGCTGGGCAAATTCCTACCTGACCAGGACCGGCCGAACGAAGGCGTGTTTTCCTTTCAGGATGACGACGACCAGTGGCTGTCGCTGCGCTACGATCTGACGGCGCCGACCGCGCGCTTTGTCGCCGAGAATTTCGAGCGCCTGCCCAAGCCCTATCGCAGCTATCGCTCCGGCTGGGTGTTCCGCAACGAGAAGCCCGGCCCCGGCCGCTTCCGCCAGTTCATGCAGTTCGACGCCGACACGATCGGCACGCCGGGCGTCGCGGCGGACGCCGAGATGGCGATGATGATGGCCGATGTCATGGAAGCGCTCGGCATCAAGCGCGGCGACTACGTCATCCGCGTCAACAACCGCAAGGTGCTGGACGGCGTGCTCGAAGCCATCGGCCTTGGCGGCGAGGAAAATGCCGGCCGCCGGCTGACGGTGTTGCGCGCCATCGATAAGCTCGACAAGCTTGGCCCGGAAGGCGTGAAGCTTCTGCTTGGCCCCGGGCGCTGGGATGGCGGCAAGGAAGGCGAGGGCGATTTCGCCAAGGGCGCAGGGCTTGATGAGGCGCAAGCCCAGGCGGTTCTTCTGGCGACGGCGCGCAACGCGCAGGCCGGCCAGGATGCCAGAGTCAGCGGGAACGCGGTCTACCAGGAAGGCGTCGGCGAACTCGCGACCATCGAGGCCCTGGTCAGGGCCGCCGGATATGCCGAGGATCGCGTCGCCATGGATCGTTCCGTCGTGCGCGGCCTCGAATACTACACCGGCCCGGTCTTCGAGGCCGAACTGCTGGCCGAAATCCCTAACGAGGACGGCCAGATCGTGCGTTTCGGCTCGGTCGGTGGCGGCGGACGCTATGATGGCCTGGTTTCCCGCTTTCGTGGCGAGCCGGTGCCGGCGACAGGCTTCTCCATCGGTGTCTCCAGGCTGATGACGGCGCTCAAGAACCTTGGCAAGCTCGACAGCGCCGACGTGATCGCGCCGGCCGTCGTGCTGGTGATGGACAAGGATACGGAAAGCCTCGGCCTTTATCAGAAGATGGTTTCGCAACTGCGCGCCGCCGGCATCCGCTCCGAAATGTATCTGGGTGGTGCCGGCATGAAGGCGCAGCTGAAATACGCAGACCGTCGCGGCTGCCCGGTTGCCGTGATCCAGGGCGGCGACGAGCGTGCCAAGGGCGAGGTGCAGATCAAGGACCTGATCGAAGGCGCCCGCATGTCGGCCGAGATCACCGACAACGCCGAATGGCGCGCCGCGCGGCCGGCGCAGGTGACGGTGGCGGAGGGCGAACTGGTTGCCGAGGTGCGGAAGATCCTGGCGGCGCAGGCGGCAGACCGCGCGAAAGGTGGCGCTTGAGCCCCCGTCTCTGGCCTGCCGGACCCGGCCCTTCGCTGTCGCTCCGGGCGTTCGGCATTCGGAAAGCCAAGCAATTGGCTTCCCGTCCGCTTCGCGGACCTCTCCTCACCCCCCTCAAGGGGGGAGATCAGCAGCTTCAAGCACTGCGCTCTTTCTGCAACGCGGCAGATTGGCGAAAGCGTTCGCGACATCCAATCTCCCCCCTCGAGGGGGAGATGTCCGGCAGGACAGAGAGGGGGGCCTCGCGCCCAACCTATCCATGACCTCCCGCTACCCCGCCATCTCAGCCGATATCACCAGCCTCTTCGCGGCCCGCAACACCCACGCGGTCGAGGTTGCCGTGCTACAGCCGGCCGACCCGTTTCTCGACATGGCCGGCGAGGATCTGCGCCGCCGCATCTTCCTCACCGAAAGCGAGACCGGGCAGACCTTGTGCCTGCGGCCGGAATTCACCATTCCCGTCTGCCTCGACCACATTGCCAGCCAGGCTGGCACGCCGCGCCGCTACTCCTATCTCGGCGAGGTGTTTCGCCAGCGCCGCGAGGGCGGCAACGAGTTCTTCCAGGCCGGCATCGAGGATCTCGGCGACCGCGACACGGCTGAAGCCGATGCCCGCTCGGTGGCCGACGCGCATGCGCTGCTGTCGCTTGTGCTGCCGGGCCAGGCTCTGGCAGTCACGCTCGGCGACCAGGGTATTTTCGAGGCGGTGCTGGCGGCGCTCGGCCTGCCGCGCGGCTGGCGCATGCGGCTGGCGCGAGCTTTCGGCTCGGCGCCGATGCTGGAGGCGGCACTTGCCGATCTCGCCAATCCGCCGCGCAACGGCCAACTCTCCGGCGATGTCGCGGCGCTGGTCCTTGATGGCGACTTGGACGGTCTTTCCCAACACATTGCCGGCGGCATGGAGCAGGCTGGCCTCTCCGCATCGGCCGGGCGCGCGCCATCGGACATTGGGCGGCGGCTGATCGAAAAGGCCGAGTTGCGCAGCGTACGGCTGTCGAATGAGGCTTTCGCGGCGCTGAAGGGTTTTCTGGCGATCGATGTCCCTCTGGATGGCGCAGCGCTGGCGCTGGAGTCTTTCGCCGCCGGCGCCGGGCTTTCCTTGGGGGCGGCGCTGGAAAAATTCGCGGCCCGCGCCAGGGCGATCAAGGCACACGGCTTGCCCTCGGGACAAATCCGCTACGATGCGGCCTTCGGCCGTCCGCTCGACTATTACACCGGTCTGGTTTTCGAAATCGTGGCGCGGGATGGCGAGCGCGCCCTGGCCGGCGGCGGCCGCTACGACAGGTTGCTGACGCTGCTCGGCGCCAAGACCGCGATCCCCGGTGTCGGCTTCTCGGTATGGCTCGACCGCATCGAGGCGTTGCGGGAGACGGCATCATGATCACGCTGGCGATCCCGTCGAAGGGCCGGCTCAAGGAGCAGGCGCTGGAGGTGCTGGCCAAGGCTGGCCTTGCCGTCAGCCTGCCTGGCGACGAGCGCAAATATCACGCCCGCGTCGAGAGCCTGGACAATGTCGAGGTCGCCTTCCTGTCGGCTTCCGAAATAGCTGGAGAAATCGGGCAGGGCGCGGTCGATCTCGGCATCACCGGCGAGGATCTGGTGCGCGAAAACCTTGCCAACTGGGAAGCGCGCGTCGAGATCGTCGCCCGCCTCGGTTTCGGCCATGCCGATGTCGTGGTCGCGGTGCCTGAAATCTGGCTCGACGTCGACACCATGGCCGATCTCGACGATGTTGCCGCCGATTTCCGTCAGCGCCACGGCCGGCGGCTGAGGATCGCCACCAAATACTGGCGGCTGACGCAGCAATTCTTTTCGCTCAAGCACGGCATCCAGGTCTATCGCATCGTCGAGAGTCTCGGCGCCACCGAGGGCGCGCCGGCGGCCGGCCTTGCCGACGTCATCGTCGACATCACCTCGTCAGGCTCGACGCTGCGCGCCAACCATCTCAAGGTGCTGGGCGATGGTGTCGTCCTGAAGTCGCAGGCCTGTCTGGTGGCCTCGAAGAAGGATCGTTCCACCACCGATGAGGCGCTCTTGCGCGACATAGCAGCGAAGATGATGGCGGCGGTCGGATAGCTCCACGACCATCGGCGGGATTTCCACGATCCCGGCAGGCTGATAGGCTCGACCCGTGCTGGGAGGAGACAGCGATGCCGGTCAATCTCGACGAGTTGAAGAACGCCACCAATCTGCGCGGACGCGGCGCGCGCGCCGGCATTGTCTTTGTCGCGCCTGTGGACGGCAAGGCGCATGTTTCGGGCGAACGCAAGGTGCCGTTGCTGGAGCAGACCATTCCAGCCCTGTTCTCCGACACCGTCAGCAAATACGGAACGCTCGATGCCGCCGTTTTCGTCGGCCAGGATAAGCGCTTCACCTGGAGCGAACTGTCGGACACGGTCGATGCGCTGGCCGCCGGCTTCCTGGCGCTCGGCCTCAAAAAGGGCGACCGCGTCGGCATCTGGTCGCCCAACCGCTGGGAATGGCTGGTGACGCAGTTCGCCACCGCCCGCATCGGCCTGATCCTGGTCAACATCAACCCGGCCTACCGGCTGACCGAACTGGAATATGCCTTGAACAAGGTCGGCTGCAAGGCGCTGGTGACGGCGGCGAGCTTCAAGACCTCGGACTATCTCGGCATGATCGGGACGCTGGCGCCCGAGATCGCCACCGCGACGCCGGGCAGACTGAAGGCCGCCAAGTTGCCGGCGCTCAGGATCGTCATTCGCATGGGCGAGGAGAACTCGCCAGGCATGTTCAATTTCGGCGACGTGCTGGCGATGGCCGGCCGCGACGAGCATGACAGCCTCGACCGGATTTCCGAGAGCTTGAAGCCGGGCGATGCGATCAACATCCAGTTCACCTCCGGCACGACAGGCGCGCCCAAGGGTGCGACGCTCACCCATCTCAACATCGTCAACAACGGCAATTTCGTCACCTCGGCCATCAAGCTCACCGTCGACGACCGGCTCTGCATTCCGGTGCCGCTCTACCATTGCTTCGGCATGTCGATGGGCACGATGGGCTGCGTCACCAAGGGCGCGACCATGGTTTTCCCTTGCGAGGGCTTCGATCCCGGCCTGACGCTGGAGGCGATCACGCAGGAGCGTTGCACCGGCCTCTACGGCGTCCCCACCATGTTCGTCGGCATGCTCGACCATGCTGATTTCTCGAGCTTCGATCTCTCCAGCCTGCGCACCGGCATCATGGCCGGCTCGCCATGCCCCATCGAGGTGATGAAGAAGGTGGTGTCGCTGATGCATATGTCGGAGGTGACAATCGCCTATGGCATGACCGAGACCAGCCCCGTCTCGTTCCAGAGCGGCACCGACGATCCGGTGGAAAAGCGCGTCTCGACCGTCGGGCGCATCCATCCGCATGTCGAGGTCAAGGCGGTCGATGCCGATGGCGCAACGGTTGCCGTCGGCGCGCCGGGCGAGCTTTGCACGCGCGGCTATTCGGTGATGAAGGGCTATTGGGACGACGACGAAAAGACCCGCGAGGCGATCGACGCCGACGGCTGGATGCACACGGGCGACCTCGCCACCATCGACGCCGAGGGTTATTGCAACATCGTCGGCCGCGTCAAGGACATGGTCATCCGCGGCGGCGAGAACGTTTATCCCAGAGAGGTCGAGGAATTCCTCTACCGCCATCCCAAGATCAAGGAGGTGCAGGTCTTCGGCATTCCCGACGCCAAATATGGCGAGGAACTGTGCGCCTGGATCGTGCTGAAGCCCGGTCAGCTCGCCACCGAACAGGAAATCAAAACCTTCTGCGCCGGCCAGATCGCCCACTACAAGGTGCCGCGCCATATCCGCTTCCGCGCTGAATTGCCGATGACGGTGACCGGCAAGCCGCAGAAGTTTTTGATGCGTCAGGCAATGGTGGAGGAACTCGGGCTGGTGGCGCAGAAAACGGCTTGAGGCAGGACTACCGGGGCCGCGCCAACGCGCCGATGCTGTCGAGCAGCAACTGACGGTCGCCGACCCAGAACCAGTGGTCGTCGCCTTCGACCTCGATGAATCGCGCGCCTGGAATCCTGGACGCCAGGAACCGCCCGGCCTCGATGCGCACGGCGCGGTCACCGGAGCGGTGGACAACAATCGTCGGGGCCGAGACTTTTGCCAGGAGGTGACGGACATCGGCGTCCCGTAGCGCCTCCAGCAGCCCCGCGACCGCGCCCGGACTGGAGGCTGCCCTGAGCAAACCGGCCCACCAGATCCTCGCCTGGCGGTCGTCGCCAAGGCTCGGGGCGAAAGTCTCGATTTCCGCCGGGCCGCCCCAGCCAGCCAGCAGCCGTTGCTTCCAGAGGTCGTATTGCGCGACGGTCAATGCGTAGGGATAGTCGGCCGCGCGGCTGCCTTTGGCGAGCGAGCCCCAAAGGACGAGGCCGCTCAGGCGATCGGGATGGTCCACGGCAAAGCGGATACAGCCCGGCCCGCCCTCCGAAGCACCGACCAGCAGGGCCCGGCGGCTGCCGGCCGCGTCCATGACCGCCAGAATATCCTGCGCCGTCGCCTCGACGGTGGGACGGGCGCCGACGCGGTCGGAAAGCCCCATGCCACGCCGGTCGAAGAGGATCAGGCGACCCAGGCGCGAAACCGCGGTCAGCCAGGCGCGGCAGCTCGGGTCTTCCCAGATGCGCTCGACATGCGAAATGAAGCCGGGAACAAGCACGATGTCGACCGGGCCCTTGCCGACGATCTGGTACGCGATGTGGATGCCGCCCACCGCGACATAGCGCGTCCTGGGCACCTCCAGGGCCGCGTCTTGCACTGGGCCGCGCAGCATGGCGAGCGTGGCGGGGTCCGGCGCCACGCCGAGTTCATCGCGCAAGAGCCGGATGCACGTCTCGATCTGCCGCTCGGCCGCCGCCTTGTCTCCGGTCGCCAGATGGGCACGGATCAAATGGCGGTGCGCGCTTTCGCTCAAGGGATCGAGTGCCGTCAGCCGTGTCGCATGAACGACCGCGCCGCGCGGCTCACCGCCGGCGATCTTGGCTTCGACGAGCCGCTCCAGCGCCTGCACCAGCCGGCCGCGCAACGTCTCCCGCCGGAAGAAGACCCATTCCTCGAATTGCGGACAGTCCGGTAGTGAGAAGCCGGCGAGATAGTCGTCCCTGTAGATCCCGGCTGCTTCATCGAGAGAGCCGGAATCGCACGCATGCTCGAAAACCCTGGTGTCGAGTTCGGCGGTCAGTGCCGGGTGCAGGCTGAGGGCGTCGCCTTTGGCGGCGATGATCTCGCGGCCAAAGGCGATGCGGATTTTGTGCAATGTGCGCCGCAGGCGTGCGCGGGCGGCCTGCTCGTCGGTTTCGGGCCACAAAAGCGTGGCGGCGACCTCGCGCGCCACCGGTCCACTCGCCTCGGCGAGATAGATGAGAAGCGCCGCCGCCTTGCGCAGGGCAAGCTCCACTCGCCGGCCGTTCAAGTGGAACTCCGGAAAACCCAGGAATCGGAACTCCAATTGTTCCATCGATGCGCACACGGCCATCCAGGGGACGTTGAGGGGACGCCGGCCTTCTATCCAATCCCACGACACCGGGCCGACCGGCCCGATCAGAAAACTCCCTTGGAGCGAGAAATGTCACGGGTCAATACTCTCAACCGCTATCGCACGTCCGGATCCGTTGCCGGCGGCCGCGCCGCTGCCGACACAGGGCAAGGAGGCTGAGATATGTGCCAATCCTGCCTTTCCTGGTACGCGCGTTGCGTCGCGCCATACATCGTCCACGCCGGCTGTTCGGCAAACGCGTTCGCTGACATGCGAAAGCGCATGATTCCGCGGGCAGCGGGCTTTGTCGTCGAAGTGGGCTTCGGGTCAGGGCTCAACCTGCCATATTACGACGTCGGCAAGGTGAAGCGGTTGGTCGGCATCGATCCCGACGGCACGATGCTGGGCCTGGCCGAACCGAAGAGCCGCTCCGTGCCGTTCGATGTCGACTGTATCAGGGCCAGCGGTGAAAGGCTGCCCTTGGCCGACAGCTTCGCCGACACGGTGGTCGTCACCTATGCCTTCTGCACCATTCCCGACCCTGAGGCCGCACTGACCGAAATCCGGCGCGTCCTGAAGTCCACGGGCCGGTTGATCTTCATCGAGCACGGTCAGGCCGAAGGAACGCGTTGCCGCAAATGGCAGGAACGCCTGAACCTGGTATGGGGTCGGTTCGCCGGCGGCTGTCACCTCAACCGCGATCCATTGCAACTGATCCGTGCGGCGGGCCTGCATGTCGTCGAAGCGGAGCGCGACCGGTTCCGGCTGCCCTTCTGGCAGTTGGGAAGTCACCATGCAGGCATCGCGATTCCCGGGACGGGGTGACTGGCCTGGTCGCCTCCTGCAACCGTCGACCGGTAAAAGGCACTGTACTGCATTCGCTTCCACGACGAATGACCCGAACTTGACTGTGCGGGCGTGGCGGTCTCTTGTTCCCGAGGATCAGGCCGACAGTGGAGGTGTCATCATGGAAAAGATCATCCTGGATTGCGACCCCGGGCATGACGACGCCATCGCCATTCTTCTGGCGGCAGGCAATCCGAACATCGATCTCCTCGGCATCACGACGGTTTCGGGTAACCACAATGTCGAGAACACCACGCGCAATGCGCTGGCCACCTGCACCGCCTATGGCATCAAGGTGCCGGTGGCGAAGGGCTCTCCGGGCCCACTGATCAGCGATCAGGTGCTGGCGGTCGAAATTCACGGCGATACCGGGCTCGACGGCCCGGTGTTGCCGCCTGCTTCCTTCGAACTCGACAAGCGGCATGCCGTCGACTTCATCATCGACACGGTCATGGCGCACGAGCCGAAGACCGTGACGCTGGTGCCGGTCGGCCCCTACACCAACATCGCGCTCGCTGCCCGCAAGGACCCCCGCATCATCGAACGGGTGAAGCGGGTCGTCGCGATGGGCGGGGCCTATACCAGGGGCAACATCACGCCGGCGGCCGAGTTCAACATCTATGGCGACCCGGAGGCGGCCGACGTGGTGTTCCGCGCCGCCTGGGACGTCACCATGGTCGGGCTCGACCTGACGCACCAGGCGCTGGCCACGCCGGAGCTGCAGGACAGGGTGCGCGCCGTCGGCGGCCCGATCGCCAAGTTCATCCTCGATATCTGGGAGTTCATAGCGACCACGCATGGCGGCCTGCTGCAGATCGAGTACCCCGCCGTCCACGATGCGTGCTGCGTCGCGGCCATGATAGACCCGACCGTCTTCACCACCGAGAAGGCCGATATCCGTGTGGAAATCGCCGGCCGGTGGACCAAGGGCATGACGGTCTGCAATTTCGAGAAGATGGGCGGCATGCACCATTTCGGCGGCACCGCAAGCGAGCAGCTCAACTTCCGCCACAACGTGGCGATGAAGCTCGATCATGCGAAGTTCTGCGACCTGATCGTCGATGCGCTGGAGCGCCTTGCCAGACAAAAGGCGTGATCGGCGCCTTCTCCCGGCGAACCGGCGCGAACAGCACGATCTCGGCAAAATCGGCTTCTTTCGTCACCGTTGCCGCCCGCCCTTGATCTCCGACGGCCGCGGCGCCGTCCCTCGCTCCTGCACCAGCGGCCCGAGCAGCACCTCGCCGAACAGCGGCTGGTAGCTCCTGCGCACCGCCGGATCCTCCTTGAAGGACAGCGCGTACTGACCGATCTGGTGGAAATAGGTGATGCGCGCGCGCACCAGGCTTTCATCCGGCGGATAGCCCATGGCGCGGAACGAGCGGATCAAAAGCTCGATGCGCAGATCGTCGATATCCTTGACCTCCTGCGCCAGCTTCTTCGATGTTCGCGACCAGTCGCGCACGGCCAGATCAAGCAGCGGACTGAACGGCGCCTCGTCGACCCAGACATGCACGATGTCGGTGAAGAACTGCAGGCCATCCGGGTCGTGCGTCTCGCGCATCGCCCAGAACGGCTGGCAATTGATGTCCCGCCATTCCTGCAGCAGGCCGTCGCGAAGATCGGCCAGGCTGGTGAAATGGAAGTAGAAGCTGCCGCGGGTCACCTTGAACTGCTTGGCGAGGCGGTCGATCTTGACCTCGCCGATGCCGTGTTTCTCCAGCACCTTGCGTGCCGCCGCGATCCAGGCCTCGCGGCTCAGCGTCTGCCGCGCCGTTTTCGCGGGCGCGGCGGCCTTGGACGGTCTCTTGCCTCTGGCAGGGGCGCTGTCCGCTTTCATGTGGTCAAGACCTTCATCGCCATGCCCAATGCCTGCAATCCGTTTGCCGGCTCCGATGCGCTTCGCGACTCTTCGAGTGTCCATCTATCGCGGAACACCGGGCTCAGGGCAATGCGCTGATCCGCTCAAGCATGAGTTCGAAGAACGGCGCCGGATCGATGCGCCGCAGCACGTTGCAGTTCTTGCGCCGTCCGGTCACGTGCCACCAGTCGACGACGGTCATGCCGATCGTCTCCGGCGAGACGATGTCGACCGTCACGGCGCACTGGCGCTGCTCGTAGACCTGCGGCGCCAGCAGATAGCCGGTGACGCAGGCGTCGTGGATCGGGCGCGCCGGCGTCTCGAACTTGTGGGTGCCGTACTGGCGGTAGAAGTCGGCGAGGTTCGCGGCCTCGATCGCGGCGCGGCTGCCGGTGGCGCGCAGGCGGTCGAGCCATTCCGGGGTCATCAGCGCGGTGTAGGTGCAGTCGATACCCGCCATGGTCACCGGCGCGCCGCTGTCGAACACCTTGTGCGCGGCATGCGGGTCGACGAAGATGTTGAACTCGGCGGCAGGCGTGGCGTTGCCGCCCTGGAAGAACCCGCCGCCCATCAGCACCACCTCCCGCAGGCGCGGCACGATCCTCGGCTCCATGGTCATGGCCATGGCCAGATTGGTCATCGGCCCGAGCGTGCAGACGGTCAGTTCGCCTTCGGGCGCATCCATGATCGTGCGCACCATGTAGTTGACCGCATGTTCGCCTTGCAGCGGCGTCGCCGGCTCGGGCAGGTCGGCACCGTCGAGACCGGTTTCGCCATGGACATATTCGGCCGTGATCAGCTTGCGCACCATCGGCGCCGGGCACCCGGCGTAGACAGGCACATCAGGCCGTCCGGCGAGTTCCACGACCTTCAGCGCGTTCTTCGATGTCAGCGCGAGCGGCACGTTGCCGCCGACCGTTGTGATACCGACCACGTCGAGCTCGGCTGGCGACCCCAGTGCGAAGAGGATGGCGAAGGCGTCGTCCTGGCCCGGATCGGTGTCTATGATGATCTTGCGTGGTGCCATGATGCCGCGTCCTTCCGTTTGCGATCGAAAGCCTATTGATGAGGCCGTTCGGATGTGTAGAAATACAGTACTGTATCTTATGTTCAAGACAGGGTGTCCGAAAATGAATGCACAAGAGCGCGGCGATTTTTCCAAAATTCCGATCCTCGACGTTTCGGCTCTCTACGGCGACGACGAAGGCGCGATCCGGGCGACGGCCGCGACGCTGCGCCGCTATCTCGAGACGATCGGCTTCCTCTATGTCACCGGCCACCCCATTGCGCGCGCCGATGTCGAAGCGGTGCGCGAAGCCTCCAAGCGCTTCTTCGCCCTGCCCGAGGAGGAAAAGGCTAAGCTCAAGATCGACAGGAATTTCCGCGGCTTCCTGCCCTTTGCCGGCTCGACCATCGTCACCTCGTCGGTGGCGACCGTCAGCAAGCCGAACCAGAGCGAATCGATCTTCTTCATGCACGAGGTCGGCGCGGACGATCCGCGCGCCTTGGCCGACAAGCCGCTGCAAGGCCCGAACCAGTGGCCCGATGAGGCGGCTCTTGCCGGGTTCCGCGAAACGATCGAGCGCTATGTCGAGGAGATGGGCACGCTCGCCCGCAAGATGGTGCGCGCCATCGCGCTCTCGCTCGGCCTGCCCTCCGACAGTCTCGATCGCTATTTCGAGCAACCGACGACCTTCCTGCGGCTGTTGCACTATCCCACCCAGCCGCAGGAGGAGGGGCTGTTCGGCTCGGCGCCGCACACCGATTACGGGTTCATAACGCTGCTGGCGCAGGACAATGTCGGCGGCCTTGAGGTCAAGAACAAGGCTGGCGACTGGGTTCCCGCGCCTCCGGTTCCGGATTCCTTCGTCATGAATGTCGGCGACATACTGGCGCGCTGGTCGAACGACCAGTTCGTCTCGACGCCGCACCGCGTCATCAACCGCTCCGGACGCGAGCGCTATTCGCAGCCCTTCTTCTTCGACCCCTCGATGGACGAGACGATCGAAGCACTGCCGGTCTGCGTGCCGGCCGGCACCCAGCCGAAATACGAGCCGGTGCTCTATGGTGATTATCTGATGGAGCGCATCGACAAGAACTATCACTACCGCAAGAAGGCCGCGCAAGCCGCCGCCTCGTAAGGCATGCCAGGCTCTCGCCGGCTTGAACCGGGCCGGCGCGGGCTTGCTGGAAATACCGCAAACAAGCACAAGAAAGGGGAACAGCAATGAACAGATATCTGAAAATGACCGGCTTCGCGCTGGCAATTTCCGCCACCGTCTGGAGCGGGGTCTCCAAGGCCGCGGACATAACGAAATCGGCTGAGGTCAAGCAGAGCGGAACGCTCGCCGTCGCCAACACGCTGGACTTCGCGCCGTTCGAATATCTCGATGCCGACGGCAAGCAGACCGGCATCATCATCGAACTCGCCGGCGAAGTGGCCAAACTCGTCGACGCCAAGCTCGATATCCAGCGCACGCCGTTCCCGTCGATGATCCCCGGCCTTGCCGCCGGCCGTTTCAAGATCGCCTGGGAGACGTTCTCGGCCACGCCGGAGCGACTGAAGCAGGTCGATTTCATCATGTTTCTCAAGGCTGGCCTCGCCGTCTCGACGTCGCCGGACAAAAAGGCCAGCTTCAGCGGCGACACCCCGCTCTGCGGCAAGCGCATCGGCGTCTCGGCCGGCAGCGCCTCGGATTTCCTGGTCGACAAGCTCGGCAAGGACTGCACCGACAAGGGGCAGCCGGCCATCGCGAAGTCGGTGTTCAATTCTTCGACCGATATCGTCCAGGCCGTACTCTCGGATCGCGTCGACGCGCGTATGGACGATGCCACCGCATCGAGCTATTTCGAGGTGACGAGCAAGGGCCAGCTGGTGGTGCTGCCGACGCTTTACGAGGTGGCGCCGCTCGGCATGGCGATTGCCAAGGACGACAAGGAAACCGCCGGCATGATGGTGGCCGCACTTGCCGAGCTGTTCAAGAACGGCACGTACAAGGCTATCCTGGAAAAGTACGGCATGGGCGCCTATACGATCAAGGAACCCTATTTCGTCGGGACCATGGACGCGCTGCGAGCCGAATAGGGATTATCCGGCGCCTGACCCCTGGCCAGGCGCCGGCCGGAAATCAGGAGACCGTTGATGGGCGTGGCCCACCCGACCGAGATCGGCGTCGAGCCGGGCGCTGCCGCCGCCGTGTCGCGGCTGACCGTCGTGCCGCAGCGCCGCTATGGCATCTGGATCGGCACCGCGCTCGCCTTGCTGCTGGCGTTCCTCATCATCCGCGCCTTCGCCAGCAATCCAGCCTTCGCCTGGGGCACGGCCGCCGGCTACCTGTTCCATCCATCGATCATGCGCGGCCTGGGCAACACGCTGATGCTGACCGTCATCATCATGCTGCTGGGCATCGTGGTCGGCACCGTCATCGCCATCATGCGTGTGTCGCCAAGCCCGGTGCTGCGCGCCTTTTCCGGCGTCTATGTCTGGTTCTTCCGCGGTGTGCCGGCGCTGATCCAGCTGATCTTCTGGTTCAACCTGTCGCTGCTGGTGCGCGAGATCTCGCTCTCGTTGCCGTTTGTCGGCACGCTGTTTTCCGTGCGCACCAATGATTTCATGACGCCGTTCTTCTCCGCCGTCGTCGCGCTTTCGCTGTGCGAGGCCGGCTACATGGCCGAGATCATCCGCGCCGGCATCAAGTCGGTGCCGTCGGGTCAGTCGGAAGCGGCGAGCGCGCTCGGCATGCCCTACCGCATGATCCTGAAGCGCATCACCTTGCCGCAGGCCATGCGCTTCGTGCTGCCGCCGACCGGAAACGAGGCCATCAACCTCCTGAAGATGACATCGCTGGTGACCTTCATCGCCGTCGACGACCTCTTCTACACCGCGCAAAGCATCTATGCGCGCACCTTCGAGACGATCCCGCTGCTGATCGTGGTCGCCTTCTGGTACCTCGCCGTGGTCAGCATCATGTCGGTTGGCCAGCATTTCCTGGAGCGCCATTTCGGCCGCAGCGATGTCAGGCGCGACCCCCTGACGATGCGTGCCCTGCGCAACGCCGTCAGCCTGCGTGGCGTTACCCGATGAGCGATGTCAGGTCCGAAAATCGTGCCCGCTTCGGCGTGCCCGCCAACTCAATGGTGTTCGCGCGCGGCGTGCGCAAGACCTATGGCCAGCTCGAAGTGCTCAAGGGCGTCGACCTCGACGTGCCGGAAGGGTCGGTGGCCTGCATCATCGGCCCTTCGGGATCCGGCAAGAGCACGTTCCTGCGCTGCATCAACCATCTCGAGAAGCTCAGCGGCGGCATCCTGCTCGTCGACAGCCAGTTCGTCGGCTACGACCTCCAGGGCGACAAGCTCTATGAGGTGAAGGACGACCTTCTGTGCCGGCGCCGCGCCGAGATCGGCATGCTGTTCCAGTCCTTCAACCTGTTCTCGCACATGACGGTGATGGAGAATCTGATCGAGGCGCCGACGCAGGTGCGGCGTATCCCGCTGGACCAGGCCAAGGCGGAGGCGGAAGTGCTGCTGCGGCGCGTCGGCCTCGCCGACAAGGTCGATCGTTACCCCCGCGAACTGTCCGGCGGCCAGCAGCAGCGTGTCGCCATCGCGCGCGCCATGGCCATGAAGCCGAAGGTGCTGCTGTTCGATGAGCCGACCTCGGCGCTCGATCCGGAACTGGTCGGCGAAGTGCTGCAGGTGATGCGCGACCTTGCCGAAAGTGGCATGACCATGGTCGTCGTCACCCATGAGATCGGCTTTGCCCGCGAGATCGGCGACCAACTCGTCTTCATGGATGGCGGCGTCATCGTCGAACGCGGCGCGCCGCGCGAGATGATCGCCAATCCGCAATCGCCGCGCACCCGCGAATTCCTGTCCCGGGTTTTGTAGCGCCGGGTCTCACGCGGCCAGCACCGCCGCACCAAGGCCCCGGATGATCTTCGCTAGTTCGACGCACTCGCCGTGGCGGGCATTGTTTCGCCGCCAGGCAAGGCAGATCATGCGCTGCGGCATCGGCTCCTGGAACGGCACGATCTTGAGGTCGGGAATGGTGCCGGCTGGCCCCGCCGCCATTTCGGGGATGAGTGTGACGCCGAGCCCGTGCGCCACCATCTGCAGGAGCGTGGTCAGGCTGGTCGCGCCATAGCTTGCCATCGCCACCGGTCGCACATTGCCGCAGACGGCAAGCGCCTGTTCGCGCAGGCAATGGCCTTCTTCCAGCAGCATCAGTCTTTCCAGCGCCGGGCTCTCGGGTGGAACCGGCGGCGAGGCAAAGGCCGGATCGTCCGACGGCACGGCCAGAAAGAAGCGGTCGGGAAACAGCGCCTCTGTGATCAGTCCCGGATGGTCGAGTGGAAGCGCGGCGACGAAGGCGTCGAGTTTGCGTGACGCCGTATCCTCGACGAGGGAGGTGGTGACCGCCTCGCGCAGTTCGAGCAGCAGGGCCGGGAAGTGCTTCTTCAATTCGGGCAGGGCGCGCGGCAGAAGGTAGGGTGCGACGGTCGGGATGATGCCCAGGCGGAAACGTCCCTCCATGGCTGTGCGGCCGCGCCGCGCCGTCGTTTCGACGTCACGTATGTCAGCCAGTATGCGCTCGATACGCGGCAAGAGGGCGATCGCGTCATCCGTCATGCGCACCGACTTGCCGCCGCGCTCGAACAGCCGGCAGTTCAGCCGCTGCTCCATTTCGGCGATCTGGGAGGATAGCGCCGGTTGGCTGACACCTGCGAGTTTCGCCGCGCGTCCGAAATGCAGCGTCTGGGCCAGCGCGTCGAAATAATGCATCTGGCGAACTGTCAATCCTATCATAAGAAAATCCTATTGAAATAAACAGGAAAGGCAATTTGTTTTTATCGTCCGCGTGGCCTAGTCTGGAATCGTTCCAGATAGGCGTGGGCCGCTGGCGGCCCCCTAAATCTCGGCAAAAATCAACCTCGGCAAAATCAAACCTCGGCAAAATTGGAGTGAGAGATGGACGCGAAAACCGACGACAACAGCGCGGGCAAATGCCCTGTGGCGCATGGGTCCGCCGGCCGGACCAACCGTGACTGGTGGCCGAACCAGCTTGACCTCGGCGTTCTTCACCAGCAGTCGAACCTGTCGGACCCGATGGGCGAGGACTTCGACTATGCCAAGGAATTCGCAAGCCTCGATCTCGATGCGGTCATCAAGGACCTGCACCATGTGATGACTGACTCGCAGGACTGGTGGCCGGCCGATTTCGGCCACTACGGACCGCTCTTCATCCGCATGGCCTGGCACAGCGCCGGCACCTACCGCATCGGTGACGGTCGCGGCGGCGCCGGAGCTGGCCAGCAGCGTTTCGCGCCGCTCAACAGCTGGCCGGACAACGCCAATCTCGACAAGGCGCGCCGCCTGCTCTGGCCGGTCAAGCAGAAATATGGCCGCAGCATTTCCTGGGCCGATCTGTTGATCCTCACCGGCAACGTCGCGCTGGAATCGATGGGTTTCAAGACCTTCGGCTTCGCCGGTGGTCGCGCCGACGTCTGGGAGCCCGAGCAGGACGTGGACTGGGGTTCGGAAACCAAATGGCTCGGCGACGAGCGCTATTCGGGCGACCGTGAGCTTCGGGGCCATCTCGGCGCCGTGCAGATGGGCCTGATCTACGTCAATCCGGAAGGGCCGAACGGCAAGCCCGATCCGCTGGCCTCGGCTCGCGACATCAGGGAAACCTTCGCGCGTATGGCCATGAACGACGAGGAAACCGTGGCGCTGATCGCCGGCGGCCACACTTTCGGCAAGACCCATGGCGCAGGCGATGCCTCGCTGGTCGGTGCCGAGCCCGAAGGCGCCGGCATAGAGGCGCAGGGCCTCGGTTGGTCGAGCAAGCATGCGTCGGGCATTGCCGGCGATGCCATCACATCGGGCCTCGAGGTCACCTGGACGACGACGCCGACCAAGTGGAGCAACAACTTCTTCGACAATCTGTTCAACTATGAATGGGAACTGACGAAGAGCCCGGCCGGCGCCCATCAGTGGACGCCGAAAGGCGGCGCCGGTGCCGGCACGGTGCCGGATGCGCACAATCCGTCGAAGCATCACGCGCCAGCCATGCTGACCACCGATCTGGCGCTGCGTTTCGATCCCGCCTACGAGAAGGTCTCGCGGCGCTTCCACGAGCATCCGGATCAGTTCGCCGACGCTTTTGCCCGTGCCTGGTTCAAGCTGACCCATCGCGACATGGGACCGGTCGTGCGCTATCTCGGCCCGTTGGTGCCGAAGGAAGAGCTGATCTGGCAGGATCCGATCCCGGCGGTCGATCATGAATTGGTCAGCGAGCAGGATATCGCCACGCTGAAAGCCAGGATCCTCGCCTCCGGCCTGTCGGTTTCCGAACTGGTCTCGACGGCCTGGGCTTCGGCTTCGACCTTCCGCAACTCCGACAAGCGCGGTGGCGCCAACGGCGCGCGCATCAGGCTCGCGCCGCAGAAGGACTGGGCTGTCAACGAGCCGGCCGAGTTGGCGAAGGTGCTGGCCAGGCTCGAGGCCATCCAGAAGGAGTTCAATACCGGCGGCAAGAAGGTCTCGCTGGCCGACCTGATCGTGCTCGGCGGTGTTGCCGCGGTCGAGAAGGCCGCGAAGGACGGCGGCAACGACGTGAAGGTGCCGTTCACGCCGGGCCGCATGGACGCCTCGCAGGAACAGACCGACGTCCACTCCTTTGCCGCGCTCGAGCCGAGAATCGATGGCTTCCGCAACTATGTCAGGGGCAAGCAGCCCATGTCGGTCGAAGCCATGCTGGTCGACAGGGCGCAGTTGCTGGGCCTGACGGCGCCGGAGCTGACGGTGCTTGTCGGCGGCCTGCGGGTGCTCGGCGCCAACACGGGCAAGTCCCGGCACGGCGTGCTTACCGACAAGCCCGGCACGCTGACCAACGACTTCTTCGTCAACCTGCTCAGCATGAGCACTGTCTGGGATCCGGCCGCCGGCTCCGAGCCGGGCGCGGCCGAGGTCTACGAGGCGCGCGACCGCAAGACCAAGGCAGTCAAGTGGACCGGCACCCGCGCCGACCTGATCTTCGGCTCGCACGCGCAACTGCGTGCGCTGGCCGAAGTCTACGGTTCGACCGACGCCAAGGCGAAATTCACCAGGGATTTCGTCGCGGCATGGACCAAGGTGATGAACGCGGATCGCTTCGACATCGCCTGATCGCGGCGAAGCTCCCCACCCAAGAAAAAGGCGCGGGCCTGGCCCGCGCCTTTTTTGCGTGAAGGCTTTCGAGATCAGTCCTTTTCGAAGACGCGCGCCTTGGCGACGACGCCGGCAATGGCGCCGCCGATCAGCGGTGCGACGATGAACAGCCAGAGCTGGCTGATCGCGACGCCGCCCGAAAACAGCGCCGGGCCGATGGAGCGCGCCGGATTGACCGAGGTGCCGGTGACCGGGATCATGGCGAAATGGATGCCGGCCAGCGTCAGGCCGATGACCAGCCCGGCAAACGCCGTCGAGTGCTTCTCGGCGGTAACGCCAAGGATAACCGTGACGAAGGTGAAGGTGCCGATCAGTTCCCACAGGAATGCCGAACTCATGCCCCATTTCGTCTCGTCCCAGCCATTGGCGCCGAAGCCGCCGGTGTGGCCGCCGGCCTGGCCCGATACGATGATCCACAATGCCAGGGAGGCCAGGATGGCGCCGATGATCTGCGCGATCCAGTAGGGGATGACGTCCTTTGCCGGCAGCCGGCCGGCGAGGAACACGCCGAGCGTCACAGCGGGGTTGAGATGGGCGCCCGAAATCGGGCCGATCGCATAGGCCGCCGCGATAAGGCCGATGCCGAATGCCAGGCCGATGCCTTCCTGGCCGAGCGGCAGCGCGCCGCCGAAGCCGCCCGTCACCACGGACGCCGTACCGATGAACACCAACAGAAATGTGCCTAGAACTTCCGCCAGATAAGTCTTCATTGCCCTCTCCTCGTGACGATCCGCCGGTCCACGTTTCCTGTGCCGCGAATCATGGCGGCAAGAGTATTCCCAACGGAAAAGCTTGGAAAGCACAGCTGTAGCGCCACATGCCGTGCTTGCGGTCGCGAGTTTTGAACATTAGAGACCTTTCATCTATTGGTTGATCTGCTTTTCCGGGTCGGGGAGTTTTATTGGTCCGCCAGCTCCACCGCCTGGTCGGCATTGCCTGGCCGTTGTGCGGCGGAGCGGGGTTCAATCCGGACGTGAAAGGCTCTAAGAGCAGGCTCTGGGATGTGCTCGATTTGATGGAATGACGAATGCGACTGGGCGGACGGCTGGCTGCGGCCATCGAAGTGCTGGAGGACATCGGTCGGCGTCACCGGCCGGTGGCCGATGCGCTGAAGGATTGGGGCCTGTCCCACCGCTTCGCCGGCGGCGGTGATCGCGCCGCGATCGGCAACATCGTCTACGACGCGCTGCGCCACAAGCGATCCGCGGGCTGGTTGCTGGGCGAGGATACGCCGCGTGCCATCGGCTTCGGCGCGCTGCTGCTCGAATGGAGCCAGACGGCGCAGTCGCTCAATGCCGCGCTCGAAGGCGACAAGTTCGCGCCGCCGCTTCTCAGCGCCACGGAACTCCAGGCCATCGCCGAACGCCGGCTTGCCGAAGCACCGCTTGCGGTTCGCGCCGACATTCCCGATTGGTGCGAAGCACTTTTCGAACGGGCCTTCGGCGAGACATGGGTCGAGGAGGGCGCCGCGCTCGCCACCCGCCCGCCGCTCGACATCCGGGTCAACACGCTGCAGGCCGATCGCGCCAAAGTGCTGGCCGAACTGGCCCAGACAGGTGCCAACGCCTCGGAGATCGTACCCTACGGCATCCGCATCCCACCGATCGACGGCGACGGCAGGCATCCCAACGTCCAGGCCGAGCCGGCTTTCCAGAAGGGCTGGTTCGAGGTCCAGGACGAGGGCTCGCAAATCGCGGCGGCGCTCGCGGGAGCAACGGCCGGCATGCAGGTGCTCGATTTCTGCGCCGGCGCCGGCGGCAAGACGCTGGCGCTGTCGGCGGCGATGGGCAATCACGGTCAAATCTTCGCCCATGATGCCGAAAAGGCGCGGCTGGCGCCGATCTTCGACCGCATTCGCCGCTCGGAAAACCGCAACGTGCAGATCGCCTCCAAGCCGTCCGAGCTTGCCCCGCTCGTCAATCACATGGACATCGTGCTGGTCGATGCGCCCTGCACCGGCAGCGGCACCTGGCGGCGGCGTCCCGACGCCAAATGGCGTCTGACGCAGAGGCAGCTCGACGCCCGCAAGGGCGAACAGTCGGCGATTCTCGATGCCGCGAAGGCCTATGTCAAACCCGGTGGCCTGCTCGTCTACATCACCTGCTCCGTGTTCGACGAGGAGAATGGTGAACAGGTCGCTGCGTTTGGCCGGAGGCATGGCGATTTTGCCCCGCTCGATCATCGCCAGCTCTGGGACAGTCATTTCCCGGGCCATGCCGCGGCGATGCGGATCGGTGGCCTTGGCGGCATCTCGCTTTCGCCGGCGCTGAGCGGCACTGACGGGTTCTACTTCTGCGCCATGCGCCGGAAGAATTGACGCTGCCGTTGACAGGTGACGGCAGCGCCCCAGTTGCAGATGCGCGGCGTTGCGCCGCCATGGGGCAAATTCTTGCAAAGATATCCGTCGCTTCTGCTTTTTCTGGTGCTGGTGCTGGGTGGCGGCCTGCTGATCGGCTACGCGACGCTGCCGGGCGCCTGGTACGCATCGCTGGCCAAGCCTCCCTTCAATCCGCCCAACTGGGTCTTCGCGCCGGCCTGGACGCTGCTCTATGTGCTGATCGCCGTGGCTGGCTGGCGGACCTGGCAGCGGGAGCCGGCAGGCGTCGCGATGAAGATCTGGGGCGCCCAGCTCGTGCTGAATTTCCTATGGTCGCCGACCTTCTTCGGCGCAAAAATGATGGCGCCGGCCCTGGTCGTCATTTTGCTGCTTCTGGCCGCCATCGCGCTGTTCATCGCCAGCGCCTGGAACCGCGACCGGCTCGCCGCCTTGCTGTTCGTGCCCTACGCGGCATGGGTGGCCTTCGCCACCGTTCTCAATGCCTCGCTGCTTTTGTTGAATTAGGACGTCTCCATGCTGTTTTGTTGCAGTGCAGCAAAAGCATTTGCCTGTCGCCCACGGCTCTGCAATAAGCTTTTCCGGCAAAAATGAAGGCGACGGCGATGGCAGCAAAGATCGTACCGGCTCCAGACTACGAGGATCGCGTCAGAGCGTCGTTCGCGCGCCAGCAGGCAATGGCGACGATCGGTGCCGAACTGACCCTGGTCACCCCTGGCATCATCGAGATCGAGATGCCCTATTCGGCGGCACTGACGCAGCAGCATGGTTTTCTGCATGCCGGCGTCATTTCGACGGCGCTGGACTCGGCTTGTGGCTATGCGGCGTTCTCGCTCATGCCTGAGAATTCCGGGGTGCTGACCATCGAGTTCAAGGTCAACCTGTTGGCGCCGGGCCGGGGCGAGCGTTTTCTCTTTCGCGGCTCGGTCACCAAACCTGGCCGCACCATCATCGTTGCCGACGGCCAGGCCTATGCCTTCGCCGCCGACGGCGAGGCCAAGCTGATCGCGACCATGACCGGGACGATGATGACGATGGTTGGACGCGACGGGATAGCGGGGTGAGTGACCGGTTCGCCACAGACGAATGCATCGTGCCGGTGGCACGATGCAAGGCCACGAACCGGCGGCCCCCCGGCCTGGAGCGTAACGCAAGCAGCAGAGGATCGCCATGACCGGCAACGTGGTGCGCATTGGCGGCAAGGACGTCCTTTTTGTCATGGCGGCGCAGGCTGAATATGGCCCGCATCTGCAGCGGCTGTTCACGCCGCTGATGATGGGCGTCGGCCCGGTCGAAGCGGGGGTCAGGCTCGGTGCGGAGCTTTCCTGGCTGAAGTCGCAAAAGGCGTTGCCGGATCTGGTGGTCTCGCTCGGCTCCGCCGGCAGCCGGACCTTGGAACAGACCGAAATCTACCAGGCTGTCTCGGTGAGTTATCGCGACATCGACGCCTCGCCGCTTGGCTTCGAGAAAGGCGCCACACCGTTTCTCGACCTGCCGGTGACCGTGCCGCTGCCGTTTCGCATTCCCGATATCAAGCAGGCGACGCTGTCGACCGGCGGCGCGGTCATCACCGGCGCGGCCTATGATGCGATTTCAGCAGATATGGTCGACATGGAGACCTTCGCCTGCCTGCGCGCCTGCCACCTCTTCGATGTGCCTCTGATCGGACTGCGCGGTATTTCCGACGGCGCGGCTGATCTCAGGCATGTCGGCGACTGGACCGAATATCTGCATGTCATCGACGAGAAGCTGGCCGATGCCGTGACGCGCCTCGAACAGGCGATCGGGTCGGGGACGCTGCGGGCGGCTTCGTCCAACGATCAGCCCAGGCCTCTGTGAAAGTCAGGCACGGCAACCCATTGCGCCGACTCGTTTCTTTCTCTAAAGGCTCGCCATGACGACAGCCAATCACCCCGATACAGTCCTGATTGTCGATTTCGGCAGCCAGTTTACGCAGCTCATCGCCCGCCGCATCCGCGAAGCCGGCGTGTTTTCCGAGATCGTGCCGTTCCAATCGGCCGAAGCGGCGTTCAAGCGCATCAATCCGAAAGCCGTGATCCTGTCCGGCGGCCCCGCGTCGACCGGCGACGTCGGCAGCCCGCGCGCGCCACAGGTCGTCTTCGACGCCGGCGTACCGGTGCTCGGCATCTGCTACGGCCAGATGGCCATGTGCGTACAGATGGGCGGCGTCGCCGAAAGCTCAAACCACCGCGAATTCGGCCGCGCCTTCGTCGAGATCGAGAAGGACAGCCCGCTGTTCGAGGGCCTCTGGGCGACCGGCCAGCGTCATCAGGTGTGGATGAGCCATGGCGACCGTGTCATCGCCCTGCCGCCGGGTTTTCAGGTGTTCGGCAAGTCGGAAAGCTCGCCCTTCGCCATCTTCGGCAATGTCGAGCGCAAGATGTACGGCATCATGTTCCACCCCGAGGTGGTGCACACGCCCGACGGCGCCAGGTTGCTGAGGAACTTCGTCCACAACATCGCCGGCATCGAAGGCGACTGGACGATGCGCGCCTATCGCGAACACGCGGTCGAGGCGATCCGCAAACAGGTCGGCACGGGCAAGGTCATCTGCGCGCTGTCAGGCGGCGTGGATTCGTCCGTCGCGGCGCTGCTGATCCACGAGGCGGTCGGCGATCAGCTCACCTGCATCCTGGTCGACCATGGCCTGATGCGCAAGGACGAGGCGGCCGGCGTGGTGGCGATGTTCCGCCAGCATTACAATCTGCCGCTGATCCTGGTCGATGCTTCGGACAAGTTCATCTCGCAGCTGGAAGGTGAATCGGATCCCGAGAAGAAGCGCAAGACAATCGGCCGGCTGTTCATCGAGGTCTTCGAGGAAGAGGCGAAGAAACTCGGCGGCGCCGATTTCCTGGCGCAGGGCACGCTCTACCCCGATGTCATCGAGAGCGTCTCTTTCACCGGCGGTCCGTCGGTGACGATCAAGTCGCACCACAATGTCGGCGGCCTGCCCGAGCGCATGAACATGCAACTGGTCGAGCCGCTGCGCGAGCTGTTCAAGGACGAGGTGAGGGCGCTGGGCAAGGAACTCGGCCTGCCCGACAGCTTCATCGGCCGCCATCCCTTCCCGGGTCCTGGCCTTGCCATCCGCTGCCCCGGCGGCATCTCGCGCGAGAAGCTCGACATCCTGCGTGAAGCCGACGCCATCTATCTCGATGAGATCCGCAAGGCCGGCCTCTACGATGCCATCTGGCAGGCCTTCGCCGTGCTTTTGCCGGTGCAGACGGTGGGTGTGATGGGCGATGGCCGCACCTACGAATTCGTCTGCGCGCTGCGCGCCGTGACTTCCGTCGATGGCATGACGGCCGATTTCTACCACTACGACATGGCCTTCCTGGGTGCCGCCGCCACGCGCATCATCAATGAAGTGCGCGGCATCAACCGCGTCGTCTACGACGTGACCTCGAAGCCTCCCGGCACAATAGAGTGGGAGTAGGGGAAGGCGGCGGCAGGCTGCGACGGCGATTTGCTTGCCGTGCCGTTTCTACTCACACTTCGCCAGACGCTTTCCCTCTGAACGGCAGGTTCGATCTGCGCCCAGGTCGCGGTTCATGGAAAGCCGTTTCAAAGGGCGATAGGGCTCTGGCGTAGGACGGCGTGCGAGGGTGTCGTGCTTGGCCCGCTCATCGATGCGCCGGCGCTCGCCAAGGTCGAGGAACATATCGCCGACGCCGTCGCCAAAGGCGCCAGCATTGTCCAGGTGGCCGGCGGCACCTTCTATGAAGCAACCGTCCTGGCAGACGTGCCCCCGACATGTTCGTGGCCAGGGAAGAAACGTTCGGCCCCGCTCGCTCCGCTGTTCCGCCTCAAGGATGAGGCGGATGTCATCGCCCAGGCCAACGACACCGAGTTCGGCCTCGCCTCTTACTTCTGCGCCAAAGACCTGTCGCGAGCGTTCCGCGTCCCCTTGGCGGTCCACGTCGGCACCGGCTGCGAAGATCTGTGTTTGGGTGGCGCCGGCAAGCACCTGAGGCCGTCTGAACGTTGACTTGCTTTGCTCTTAGTTGTATCAGAAAAAACCTCGTTTTGTTATACAAAACGACAGCGTGCCGACCATACGCTGCGGCGTGCCGGAACCCGGACGTATCGGCCAAGGATCGTCGGTCAGGTGACCACTATGTCCGGCTGTTCTCGGGAGCGCTGAGAGGAATGTACATTGATTACCAGCATTTGCTCTCAGGCCACGCGCCGTCGCTGCGGTTTGGACCGCTAACCGCTTCCCGCATCGACGGGCTCCTCGCGCGCGCAAAAGGCTGCGTGGTCGGTCGGCAATGCGGCCGGCCCTTTGTCGACATCAATGTCGATGGCGCGCCGCACCGCGTGGTGTTCGATCGCGACGCGGATCTGGAGCTGCTCCTTGCCGCAATAGAGGCAGGCGCAATCCCGCTGCATCGCGATCGCGAAGTTGTCGCTGCGGTGCTTGGTGTAGGCGCTGTCTTGGTCCTGGCGGTCGCGCTCGCCGTCTGGCTGCGACCCTGACCCGCCTTCACGAGGCGGCCGATTGCACGCGTCTGCGCGCGTCGATGGCGCCGCGGTCGTAGCCAAGATTCCAGGAAATGCGCAGACTGGCCTTGAGCAGAGCCTCGATCTGAGCCTGGTCTGGCGCCGGCTTGATGTTTTGAACCGAGCCGACAATGGCTACCGTGCCTGCAACATCCCCCATGCGATCGAGGATCGGAGCCGCCACCGCATTGATGCCGAACGTCTCCTCGTTGGGCGCGGTGATGAACCCTTGCACCCGCGCTTGCTCCAGCTCGGCCTCCAGTTTCGCCGCATCGATGATGGTGTGATCGGTCAGGCGGGTGAGGCCCTGGCGAAGCACATGCTGAAGCAGCGAACGGTTGCTGAAGGCGAGCGCAACCTTGCCCTGGGCGGTGCCGTGCAGGATCAACTCGCTGCCCTGCCTGACGCCGATCTCAAGATTGGATTTCCCGAACACCGTGCGCAGCACGACCAGCGACCGGTTGCGCAAAGCCGAGACGACGACGGTCTCGCCGATCTCGTCGCGCAAAGCGGCGACCGCGTCGGACGAGGCTGTCAGCAACTCGATGCGGCCGGCGGCAACCTGACCGATGAGATAGGACCGGGTGCCGAGCTTGTAACGGGCCGAGACCGCGTTCTGATCGACATAGCCGCGCTCGACCAGTGTCTGCAGATGCCGGAAGACCGTTCCCTTGGTCGTGCCGAGCAGGGCTGCCAGCTCGCTCACCCCAACTTCGCCAGGCGCCGCGGCTACCGCTTCGAGCACGTCGAAGGCAAGCTGGACCGATTTCACGCCACTGTCAGACCGTGCCGTCGTCATGTCTTTACCGCCTTCAGTCCTGCGCACCGGCTTTGCCGGCTTGAAGTATTCGTCTCCCGTGCTACCGCGACGTCTCCTCTAACACAAGGTTCCGCAACCGGCCCTACTTCACGGTTGCCGCGAACACCGACAACACCGCGCGCAGCGCATTGCCCACCTGGGATACGGTATAGCCGCCTTCCTGGACGAGCACAGTCGGCAGCCGCAGCGCGGCCAGGCGGCGGGCGATCTCGACGAACCCCTCGGAAGTGACGTTCAGCGAACCCAGTATGTCGCTCTCGTGCGCGTCGAGTCCGAGCGAGACGACGAGGAAGCCGGCATCGAACCGCCTTATCCGCTCAATGGCGATGTCGAGCGCGCACAGATAGTCCGTGTCGCCCGAGCCGATCTTCAGCGGCAGGTTGAGGTTGAAACCTTCGCCCTTGCCGCTCCCCACCTCGTCGGCATGGCCGGTGAAGAAGGGGTAGGTCATCTCGGGGTCGCTGTGCAGCGAGGTGAAGAAGACATCGTCGCGGTCGTAGAAGATGTGCTGGGTGCCGTTGCCGTGATGGACGTCGACGTCGATCACCGCGACCCGGGCGTGCCGGGTTCGGCCCACAATGGCGGCGATGGCCGCGTTGTTGAGGAAACAGAAGCCTTGGCCCATATCGGCATGGGCATGGTGCCCAGACGGCCGGCACAGCGCATAGGCGACGGGCTCGCCGGACAGCACCAGGCTTGCCGCATGGGCCGCGCTCGAGGCTGAGCCAAGCGCTGCGCCCCAGGTCTGCGCCGTCAGCGGCGAAACCATGTCGCCCAGATAATATCCGGCCTGGCCGAGATAGTGCTGGGGCAGGCGCGCCGGAAAATGCCGCGTCGGGTAGATGTTGGGCATCAGCGACGTCACGCCCGGCATCATCTGCGGCCAGCGGCCGGGCGCCTCAGTGAGGAACTCGAGATAGCCGGGCTCATGGACGCTTTTCAGGAGCGGGTCGACGACGACAGGCGGCTCGATCAGATCCAGCCCCATCTCAAGCGCCACCGCGATAAACGCTTCCAGCCGCTCCGGCGTGTCCTGGCTTTCGACGAGTTGGCCGCGGAAGAAGACCGGCGCGGATTTGTATCCGCGCTGCAACGAAGAAACGACGGCGCGCATGATCTACCTCTTCGACGAAACGGGCGGCTAGTTGGGGACGTCAGTCGTTCTTCGGCACCGGCGCGTATTGCGGCCGCGCCGGTGTGAAGACGTCGATGTTGATGACCTCTTCGTTTCCGACGACGACGGCGTGGTGCATCACGTTCGGAGGGATGGCGATCAGGCTGCCCGGCCCCAGGCGCTGGACGTCGTCGCCGACATGGAAATCCACAGTCCCGGAGACGATGTAGGCGATCTGCTCGTAGACGTGCTTGTGGGGCCTCGGCTCATGGTCGGGTTGCAGCCGGTGCATGGCGATGGTGGCGCTGTTGCCGGAGAACGCCTTCTGCTCCACGCCGTTGCGGATCGTCTTCCACTCGATCGCGTTCCAATCGATGCCGTGGATGGTCATGTCAGCGTCCTTTCCCTTGTGTGTGCCTGGACCTGCCGGCGGGGTTCGCTCATGCGTCGAGACCGACGAAACGGGCCGCATTGTCGGCCGTCATCTTGCGCACATCAGCTTCGGAGTAGCCGAGCTTGAGCAGCAGTGCTGCGATCTGGCGCATGCCCTCGACCGGCGTCGGATTGTTGTTCTGGCCGAGGTCGGAGCCGAAGAAGGTGTTGTCGACGCCGGCGGCGGATATCACCTGCTTCAGATGATCCTCGTCGAAGAGATAGAAGGTCGAGGGAACGAACATGCAGATGGAATGCTCGATCATCACCCCCATGGCGACGAGGGCGCTGACCTGATCCATGGATGCACTGTTCACATAGGTGGGATGGTTCAGGAAGAGCCGCGTGACGCCACGCTTTTTGGCCTCTTCGTAAAAGGGAAAGGCTTCATCGATGTGATGGTGGCCGGCGGAGACGCATGCGTCGGCTTCCGCGATCAGGTCGAGAATGGCCTTGACCTCGTCCAGCACGACGCCCTGGCCGTCGATCAGGCGCAGGCCTGCCGCCTCGACCGTCTTCTTGGTGTTTTCGGGAAATTTGCCCTTCAGTTCCTTGGCGGTCTTGATGATGTGGTTCTCGGCATGCGCCGTCGGCATCCACACGATCCGTGCGCCCTGCTTCAGCGCGTAGTCGACCGCTGACGGATTGAAGCCGCCCAGCGGGTGGTTGAGCACGATGGCGCTCAGCACTTTCGTGTTCTTGCCCATATTGTTGTTGAGCAACGTCGCGATCGGCATGGTCGGATAGTAGTGATCCTTGAGCAGGATCGCCCGCATCCCGGCTTCGTCGGCGGCGCGCAGCGCTTCGATATGGTCGATCTTGCGTGGATGCAGCGAGGGGCCTGAATGGATGTGGAGGTCGACGGCTCCCTTGATGAGCGCGTCGATCCGCGTCTGGTCAATCTCTGTGGTCATGTCGTTGCTCCTCTATCATTCGCTCGCGAGCGGAGCGGGTATGTAGTCGCGCCAGCGCTCGTCGAGCTCCGGCATGTCGGCAAAGCGCTTGCGGGCGTCGGCGGCACGGCCGACGAGGTCGCGGGCGGATTGCGATTTCGCGTCGCAATAGGCATCGAGATCGGCGACGGCCTGGGACAGCACCTGCCAGCCGCGCAGCATCACTTCCGAGGCCATGCCGACGGCCGAGGCCCCGGCCAGCATCATGCGTGCCACGTCGGCTCCATTGGTGGCGCCGTTGATGCCGATCAGGTCGCGTCCGGCGCCGAGCGCGGCGCGTGAATTGGCAAGCCAGTGACAGGTCAGCGGCAGGTTCCAGCAGCCGCCGATGCCTGCGCTGGTGGAGAGGAGAGGGGCCTGGCTTTCGAGATCCGGCAGCATGCCCAGCGCACGTCCCGCCATGACCACGCTGTCGGCGCCGCTGGCGAAGGCGGAGGCTGCAAGGTCCGGCACGCGCTCGCTTTGGCCGGTGATCTTGATCCAGACCGGAATATCGAGCGCGTCGGTCATCATCTTGGTCAACGCCGCCACCCGCTCTGGCGACAGCACCGTGGAGACCGCGCCTTTCGCGGCCTCGCTGGCGTAAGGCGTTCCGATGTTGAACTCGAGCACGCGCAGCCCCGCCGCTTCGATGCGCCGCGCCATGTCCAGCGCCGGTTCTTCCGCCGCAAGGATGATCGAGGGCACGTAGAGGCAATCGTGCCCGCGCGCCAGCAGATCCATGGCGACGGATTGCGCCAGCCAGGCGTCGAAATCCATCGGCGGCAATCCCGAGCGCGACAGCACCGTGGTACCGGCCGGCGCCGACGGGCCCCATGGCACTTCGGACCAGCCGGGACCGAGGGCGACATATTCGGCGCGGCGCAATTGCGACTTCGCCGGCTGCGACTCGTTGATCGACTTGCCGACCACGGCGCCCGCCCCGGCCAGGATCGCGGAGCGTATTCCCGCCGCCTCGATGAGGTGCTCACCCGGCGCCGCGATGACCGGGTTCTTCAGCGTGGTCCTGCCGACCTGAACGCGAAGGTCCGCCACCGCGTCACCTCGTCCGGCAAGACGCCAGGGCGCGGCGCTGACTGCGTAGGTTGGCTGGTCCGCCGTTCATTGCGCCTGCTCCGGTTCGGTGATGCGGCCGAGCGTCGCTTCCAGCGCGTCGAGCACCTGCGCGAGTTCTGCGTCGCTGACGATCAGCGGCGGTGCGACGACAAGCGTGTCGCCCAGCGCGCGCAACAGAACGCCTTGCGCCTGGAGGTCGGCGGCAATCCTGGCGCCCAGCCTGCCGGGCTTTTCGAACGGCGTCCTGGCGGTCTTGTCGGCGACGAACTCCAGTGCGCCCATCAGTCCGACACCGCGGACCTCGCCGACCAGCGGGTGATCGCGGAAGCGGCGCAGGCCGTCCTGCAACTGCGCCTGGCGGGCACGGACCGTGCCGACAATGTCGATCTCGTCATAGATGGCGAGCGTCTCCAGCGCGACGGCCGCGCCGACCGGATGGCCGCCATAGGTGTAGCCATGGCCGAAACCGCCGAACTCAGCGGTGCGGTCCGCCAGCACCTGGTAGATCCGGTCGCTGATCATCAGCGCGGAAATCGGGAAATAGGAGGCTGAAAGCCCCTTGGCGCAAGTCAGCATGTCGGGTTTCATCCCGACGGTCTGCGAGCCCCAGTAATTGCCGGTGCGGCCAAAGCCGCAGATCACCTCGTCGGCGACCAGCAGGATATCGTGCCTGGCCAGGACGGGCTGGAGCAGCTCGAAATAACCGTCGGGCGGCGGAACGACGCCGCCGGTGCCCATCACCGGCTCGGCGAAGAACGCGGCAATCGTGTCGGCGCCCTCGCGCTCGATCGTCGCCTCGATTTCCGCCACCAGGCGGGCGGCGAAATCCCGTTCGCTCTCGCCGGCGGCCGCGCCCCGCCAATGGTGCGGCCGCGAGACGTGGATGAACGTATCCATCGGCAGCCCGAAGCCGCGATGCATGTTGGGCAGGCCGGTCAGGCTGGCCGAGGCGATCGTGCTGCCGTGGTAGCTTCCCTGCCGGGACAGGATCTTGCGGCGCTGCTCGTTGCCCTTGGCGGCGTGGTAATACCAGGAAAGCTTGATCGCCGTGTCGACGGCCTCGGAGCCTGACGTCTGGAAGATCACCTTCGACATTGGAGACGGCGCCTTCTCGATCAGGCGGCTGGCCAGTTCGATGACCGGCGGCGTCGAACGATGCGCGAAGGTCTGCTGGTAGGGCATCGCCAGAAGCTGACGATGCGCGGCATCGGCCAGGCGTCGGTTCGAGAAACCGAGCGATGCGCACCAAAGCCCCGAGACACCTTCGATGTACCAGCGGCCGTCGGTGTCCTGCACCCGCACGCCATCGCCCTGCTGAATGATCAGCGGCCCGAATTCCTCATGCCGTCGGAAATTGGTCTGCGGATGCAGATGAGTGGCAATGTCACGGTCGCGGAGCAGATTGGTCATCGTTCAATCCTACAAAACGATGTCACTTAATACGAAACATAATATGGCTGCAACTCTTTTCCATAAGGCCAGGTCCTCAGAAGGTCTTGCGGTAGGAATCCTTGAGGGTGATCAGCCCGTCGCGAAACGCATAAAGGTCTATGCCGCGGATCGTCTTGGTCGTGCCGTCCGGCATGCGTTTGTCGATCGACCATTCCATCAATCCGACCTCGCCATGTGGGAAGAAGCGCCCGCACAGCAGGGGGGAGATGGTGGCGTCCGCAAAGATTTCGGCCAGTTTCGCCCGGATCGCCGGCTTGCCGGCATAGGTCGTCCCCGGTTCGGGGCCGATCGCAGCGGCATAGACCGCGTCGTCGGAAAAGCAGTTCATGCAGCCATCGAGGTCTCGCGCCGACCAGCGCTCGCCGAACTGCGTCATCAGGGCCAGGCTCATCCTATCTCCTCGGATTGTGGTTCCGGCGCGCTTGCTTCAGGCGTTCAGCTGGCTGACGAACTTCGTCGTCAGATAGGCCTGGATGCCTTCCGATCCGCCCTCGCTGCCATGGCCGGAATCCTTGATGCCGCCGAACGGCGTCTCCGGCGCAGCGAGCCCGAAATGGTTGATCGAGACCATCCCGGCCTCGATGCCGCGCATCAGCCGGTCGGTGCGGTCCACGCGTCGCGAGAAGGCGAAGGCGGCCAGCCCGAAAGGCAGGCGGTTGGATTCGGCGATAGCCTCATCGACTTCGGAAAAGCGGTTGACGATCGCGATCGGCCCAAACGGCTCGTCGTTCATGATGCGTGCCGAGAGCGGGACATTGGTCAGCACGGTCGGCTCGAAGAAGAAACCTTCATTGCCGATGCGTTTGCCGCCGGCGCGCAGTTGGCCGCCTGCCTCGACCGCATCGCGCACGAAGCCTGCCATGGCGTCGAGCCGGCGTGCGTGGGCGAGCGGCCCCATCTGGACGCCTTCGCTGGCTCCGTCGCCGACCTTCAGCTTGCCGGCGCCGGCGACGAAGGCCTCGACAAAGGCATCGAAAATGCCGTCCTGGACCAGGAAGCGGGTCGGTGCGGCGCAGACCTGCCCGGCATTGCGGAATTTGAGCGCAACGCCGGTGGCGCTGACGGCGCCGGGATCTGCGTCGTCGCAGACGATGAACGGAGCATGGCCGCCCAATTCCATGGTCGTCCGCTTGAGGTGGCGCGCCGACAGTTCGCCCAGATGACGGCCGACAGGCACCGAGCCGGTGAAGGAAACCTTGCGGATGACGGTCGACGCGATCAGGTGCTGCGATATTTCCGCGGGAACGCCAAATACAAGATTGAGCACGCCTGCCGGAACGCCGGCTTCTTCGAAGCACTTGACCAGTTCGATCACGCTGCTCGGCGTCTCTTCGGGCGCCTTGGCGATGATGGAGCAGCCAGCCGCCAGCGCGCCGGCGATCTTGCGCACGATCTGCCCGATGGGAAAATTCCAGGGCGAGAAGGCCGCAACCGGTCCGACCGGCTCCGGCAGCACCATCTGCAAGATGCCGGGTGCGCGCGCCGGGATCACTCGGCCGTAAGCGCGCCGTCCTTCTTCCGCGTACCAGTCGATATGATCTCCGGCGCCCCGGGCCTCCATCAACGCTTCCGGCAGCGGCTTGCCTTGCTCGCGCGTGACGGCGCGGGCGACGGTCTCGGCGCGCTCCCGGGTAAGGGTCGCCGCCCGGCGCAGGATGTTGGCGCGCTCGTATGCCGAAACGCGGCTCCAATTGCGAAAGCCTTGTTCGGCTCCGGCCAGCGCCGCGTCGAGGTCCGCCGTCTCGGCAAAGGTGACCTCGCCGATGGTTTCTCCATTTGCCGGGTTGAGGATTTGTCCCCTGCGGTTGCCCGAGCCTGCGGACCATTTTCCGTTGATGAAGAGATGTGCCGACATGCGATCCGTTCCGCTTGAGATGACATCGTTCGGGAACGGCCGCTCGCGGCCGCGGCAGCGGCCGGAGACCGCGCCGGTTTCCGTCAGTGTGTCCAGGATTGGCGGCGCCAGTCGCCTCCGATGATGGGCCGGACACTAGCCGCGATCACATGGTTCGTCAATATTTTTGGAACGTAATACGAAACGACGTTACGTATTGCGAAATAAACGGCAGTGTTGAAGGATCGTGGTCGGTGCCTCAGCTCGTCCCCTTGTGCGCCGTTGCGCGACCGCCGCGCGTCTCGAAGGGAAGGTGCCCGACATAGCCGAGGTTCCACGAAATCCTTTGTGCCGCGCGCAGCACCGCCTCGATCTGAGCGGGCGTCGGCTCGCGGCCGATATTCTGGATCGAACCGACGATGGCGATCGAGCCGACGGTTTTACCGGAACCGTCCATCACCGGCGCCGCCAGCGCGCTGATGCCGAGCAGCATTTCTTCGGCCGCGGCCGCATAGCCTCGCCCACGCACCAGGTCCAACTGCCGTTCGAGTTCATCGATGTCGGTCACCGTATGCGGCGTCAGGCCGGCAAGGCCCCGTCGCCGCAATTGCTTCATGAGGCCCTGGCTGTCGAAGGCCAGCACCGCCTTGCCCTGGGCCGTGGCGTGGGGTTCGAGCATGCTGCCGACCCTTACGCCGATCTCCAGCGGCGACTTGCCGATCATCGTGTTCATCACGATGTTGCCGCGGTTGCTGAGGCTGGAGATCACCACGGTCTCGCCGGTTTCGTCACGCAGCGACCGCATCGCATCCTGGGAGCCGGCAATGATGTCGACTCGTTCGGCAGCCGCGCGGCCGATCAGATAGGTTCGGGCTCCAACGCGGTAGCGCTGTGTCGACGCGTTCTGGATGAGATAGCCGCGCTCGACCAGCGTCTGCAGATGGCGAAAGACCGTTCCCTTCGTCGTCTGCAGCTTGTTGGCAAGTTCACTGACGCCGATCTCTCCGGTCTCGAAGGCAACCGCCTCAAGCACCTCGAGCGCCAGGTGCACGGATTTCACGCCAAGCTTTTGATCGTCGGATTGGGTCACGGTGTCCCCTTCATTGCGCGGGCATCCGGATTGTTCCCGGTGGCCCTTCAGCTGAAACAGGTCCGGCAAGCGTCACGGCGTTCCAGGAAATATCGGTCGCTTCGCGGTTGCCGGTCGCGCGTGTTTCCGGATCGCCGCGCGCCATGGCAAATCCTTTCAGCCCTGATTTGCAATGGCCGTCGGTGTTTTTCCGTCGCGACATGGGCAATGCTCTCGAAATTCCGCTTACGCACAGTATGGCCGTGGTGCCCGTGGAGCCGCCCGGCCTCTGCAATTCGTCTCGTTGTAAGATACAGTGTTTCTCTTGACAATACGATATGGCCGATCATAGAAAGAGCCTCAACTTGGATTGGAATGGCCCGTCAGGGGAGATCGTGCCTTGATCCCAATGGCTCATCGGTGTGATGGCAGGGCTGATGTCCCGCGGTCGGTGGAGGCGTCGTCGAAGGTGCCGTCAACCGGCGCGACCTGCGAGACTTCTGAAGGGGAGGCGTAAGAGTGGTGCATGCTCGCGGCGATGCCGCCCCGCAAAGGAGTTTCGTCGAATTCGCGGGCGTCCAGAAGAGCTACGGCAGTATGAAGGTCGTGACAGACCTCAACCTTGGTATCGAGCGCGGCGAGTTCGTCACCCTGCTCGGGCCGTCCGGTTCGGGCAAGACGACGTGCCTGATGATGCTGGCCGGTTTCGAAAATCTGTCGGGCGGCGATATCTTGCTGGACGGCGCCTCGATAGGCTCGATGCCGCCGCAGAAGCGCAACATCGGCATGGTGTTCCAGAGCTATGCGCTGTTCCCGCACATGACGATCGCGGAGAACATCGCATTCCCGCTGCAGGCGCGCGGCATCGGCAAGTCCGAGACGGCCGAACGGGTGGCCAAGGCATTGGCGATGATCCGCCTCGATAGTTTCGGCGGGCGCCTGCCGGGGCAGCTCTCGGGCGGCCAGCAGCAGCGAGTGGCGCTCGCCCGCGCGCTGGTGTTCGAGCCGAGCCTGGTGCTGATGGATGAGCCGCTCGGCGCGCTCGACAAGCAGCTGCGCGAGGAGATGCAGTACGAAATCATGCACATCCAGCAGCGGCTTGGGGTCACCGTGGTCTACGTGACCCACGACCAGACCGAAGCGCTGACCATGTCCAGCCGCGTGGCGGTGTTCAATGGCGGCAAGATCCAGCAGCTGGGGCCGCCGAAGCAGATCTACGAGGAGCCGGCCAACAGTTTCGTCGCCCGCTTCATCGGCGAGAACAACAGGCTGAACGGCACGGTGCGGACCATGGACGGCGGCGCCTGCACGGTCGACGTGGGCGACGGCCAGAACATCCGTGCTGCCGCCATCAACGTCTCGGCGGTGGGGGAGCCGACCATGCTGTCCATCCGGCCCGAGCGTGCCGTGATCGGCGCCGCCGCCGCCAATGCGGAGAATTCGTTCGAGGCCACCATCGACGAGATCGTCTTTCATGGCGACCATCTTCGCATGTCGGCGACGCTGTGCGCGCAGCCCGGTTTCATCGTCAAGATTCCGAACGGCGCCGGCGTCAGCGTCGGCTCGCCGGGCGATCGCATCAGAATTGGCTGGGCGGCAAGCGACTGCCGAGCCCTCGACCATGGCTGACAGGCAAGGCAGCCGGACTTCACCTTCACGCTAAAACAAAAAAGGGGAATGGAAATGAAGAAATCGAGCCTGATGAGCGGCCTGCTGGCCGCCGTAGTCCTGGGGGCGGGCATAGGCCATGCCTTTGCGTCTGATGTGACCGTCGCCACCTGGGGCGGCACCTATACAGAGAAGCAGCGCAAATCGATATTCGATCCCTACACGGCGAAGTCTGGAGACGCCGTGCTCGACGCCGTCTATACCGGCGGCCTTGGCCAGATCCAGGCGATGATCGAGTCCGGCAACACCACCTGGGACGTGATCCAGATGGGCGCGCCCGAAATGTTCAACGCCTGCGGCCAGGGCCTGATCGAGGAGCTCGACACCAGCAAGCTCGCCTCGGCGGCCGATTTCAAGGAGCCCGGCATCACCAAATGCGGCATCGGCGCCATCGGCTGGGGCATGGTCATCGCCTACAACTCCAAGCTCACCGGCGACCAGCCCAAGAGCTGGAACGATTTCTGGGACCTGAAGAAATATCCGGGCAAGCGCGCCATGAAGCGCGAGCCGCAGAACAATCTCGAAGGGGCGCTGCTTGCCGACGGCGTCGCCCCGGCTGACGTCTACAAGGTTCTGTCCACCAAGGAAGGCGTCGACCGCGCCTTCAAGAAGCTGGATGAGATCAAGGCGGACATCCAGTGGTGGGAGGCCGGCGCACAGCCGCCCGAATGGCTCGCCAATGGCGGCGTGGCCATGTCCACGACCTTCGTCGGCCGCATTCTGGAAGCGCAGGCCGAAGGTGCTGCCATAAAGTTCGGCTGGCCGGGCTCTCTCTACAACGTCGACTACTGGGCCATCGTCAGCGGCACCAAGAAGAAGGATGCCGCCTATGCCTTCCTGAGCTATGCGACCTCGCCCGAGGCTCAAGCCGAGTTTTCCAAGATCCAGCCGGTGGCGCCGGTCAACCTGAAGGCGTCGGCGCTGCTGACGCCGGAGCGGATCGCGATCATGCCTGTCGGCGACAATCTCAAGGACGCGGTTCCCATCGACAGCAATTTCTGGAACGACAATCTGGAAGCGCTGACCGAAAGGTTCAACGCCTGGGCCTCGAAATGATAAAGCTCGTCCCCGGCGCGGTTCGCCAAACCGGGGACGACGACTGCCTGCAGCGATAGCCGAGCGAGCAAAACCAAGCATGGCCAGCGTATCGATTCCAGCGGATGGCCGGCGAAACGGCCCGTCAGTCCTCATGAGGTTCTGCCGGTCGCTGATGCGACACGGGCTTCTGCTGCCATGCCTGCTGTTCATGGCCTTCATCTTCGTCTGGCCGATCGTGTCGCTGCTGGCCAAGGGCGTCTACAGCCCGGAAGTGCGCGATACCTTGCCGCAGACCGCCGTGGCGGTTCTGACCTGGGATGGCGCCGGCGATCCGCCCGATACCGTCTACGGCGCGCTGGTGGCGGATCTGCGCGCCGCCGACCGCCGGGACGTCGCCAATGCCGGCCGCCGCCTCAACTACGAGATCCCCAGCTATCGCAGCCTGCTCATCAAGACGGCGTCCGCCCTGCAGAAAAGCTCGACCGAGCCGCCGCGC
Source organism: Mesorhizobium sp. B2-3-4 (assembly GCF_006442315.1). Lineage (GTDB taxonomy): Bacteria > Pseudomonadota > Alphaproteobacteria > Rhizobiales > Rhizobiaceae > Mesorhizobium. The sequence continues at coordinate 246,137 of NZ_VFVY01000002.1, forward strand.
CAGCAACTGATCGAAATCGACGCCAAGTGGCAGGACAGGACGTTCTGGACGGCGATGCGCCGCGCCGCGCCCGCCCTCACGCCTTACTATCTTCTCAAGGCCCTGGACCTCGAGCAGAAGGATGATGGCGGCATCGGCCGGGTGGCGCCGCAGGAAGCGACGTTCGTCGACGTTCTGGGCCGCTCGCTATGGATATCGGCCGTGGTGACGGCCATATGCCTGGTCCTTGCCTTCCCCGTCGCTTTCAGGATCGCGGCTGCTTCGCCGCGCTGGCAAGGCATCCTGCTTCTTCTGGTGCTGCTGCCGTTCTGGACCTCGCTTCTGGTGCGCACCAGCGCCTGGGTGGTGCTGCTGCAGGACAATGGCATCGTCAATTCGCTGCTGTTGTCGAGCGGCATCATCGATCAGCCGGTCCATCTGATCTTCAATCGCGTCGGCGTCTACATCGCCTTCGTGCATGTCATGCTGCCGTTCATGATACTGCCCATCTACAGCGTCATGGTCGGCATCTCGAAGGATTATACGCGCGCCGCCTTCAGCCTCGGCGCCAGCGGACCGCGCACCTTCTACAAAGTGTATTTGCCGCTGGTGTGGCCCGGCATCTGGTCGGGCTGCCTGCTGAGCTACGTCATCGTCGTCGGCTACTACATCACCCCGCTGCTGATCGGCGGCAGCCAGGATCAGATGCTCAGCTACTTCATCGCCTTCTATACCAAGCAGACAGTGAATTGGGGCCTCGCCTCCGCGCTGGCGATCCTGCTGACGACCTGCGTCCTGGTGCTGGTCGGCCTCTACGGCCTGCTCGGCCGCAAATCCCAAATCGTCGTGAAGGCCTGAGCCCGATGTCCGGTCCAACACACAAGCCGAGAGCCGACATCTGGCGCACGCTGGCAAGCGTGGTGACGGTGCTGGTCTTCCTGTTCCTGCTGGTGCCGATCGCGGCAGTGCTGCCGCTGTCCTTCAGTTCCGGCTCGTTCCTTTCCTATCCCATGCCCGGCCTGTCGCTGCGCTGGTACGAGGAACTTTTGACCAATTACAAATGGCTGCTCGCGCTGAAGAACAGCGCGGTCGTCGGTGTGGGCGCCGCTGCGCTGTCCACCGTTCTTGGCCTGTCGGCGGCCATCGCCATGAACGGTCTCGGCAAGCGGGCCCGCAGCATCGTCAACGGCTTCCTGATCGCGCCGCTGGTCATGCCGGTCATCATCATGGCCGTCGGCCTGTATCTGTTCCTTTCCGGCCTTGGTCTCGCAGGAACCATTACCGGCATCATCCTGGCCCATACCGTCATCGGCACGCCCTATGTGGTCATCTCCGCCACCGCGGCGCTTCAGAACTTCGACATGCAATTGATCCGCGCCGCCAAAAGCCTCGGCGCATCGCCCTGGATGGCCTATCGGCGCGTGATGCTGCCGGCGATCCGCCCGGCCATAATCGCCGGCGCGCTTTTCGCCTTCGTCGCCTCGTTCGACGAGGTGGTGATCGTGCTCTTTCTCGCCGGCCCCGGCCAGGTGACGCTGCCGGTGCGGTTGTTCGAGGGCATACGCGACGAACTCACGCCGGTCGTCATCGCCGCCGCGGTGGTGATGATCTCGATTTCGATCGGGCTGATGGCGGTGATCGAGATTCTGCGCCGCAAGTCCGTTGCCCGGCGCGGCATGGCCTGAACGGTACGGAACACATTGCTTGCGCCGGGAGAGGCGTGGTCGAGATGCCGACGAACATGCCGGTGGCGGATGGCCAGTGGCACTCTTGAAACGATCTGGCACAGCGGCACATCCCCAACTGTTGAGCGTGGCTTTGCTTGCCTTGTGCTGTCGCGATGCTCTTCGATGCGCTACGGTTAACGCTTGACCGAGACATCGTTATTGACGAACGTCTGTTCGAATCACGATGGCGTTGGAAGGTTTCGGTGGCCGCTTCCCCGATCGGCGGTTACCGCCGGCATTCTGCTCGTATCCAATCGACCGAGCCCGCACATCGCGCCATTGCTGACTTGCGATCGGCGGCGCCGACGGCGGAAGGCCCTGTAACGGTGACACGCCGCGGATGCATATCCTTTTCGAGGATGCGAGCGGGATCTCATGTCTTCCACGCCCGGCAGCACCTTTTGTATGTCGGACTTGAAGCCGCCTCCGGTGTCCGCGCCAAGGTGGGCGACGGCGCGGATCGCGAATATGATGCGCCCGCGGGAAGCATCCTGTGGAAACCGTCTCACCTCGAAGCCCATCTTCACCTGTCGAAGGCACGCGAAAGCTCGATCGTCGTCTTCACGGACGAGAACCTTTCGGAACTCGCGAAACAACAGTTTGGGGTCGAGGACATCAACTGGGGTGCGCCCCTTTCGGGCGCCCTCGATCTCAACGTTCTGCGCATCGCGCAATTGCTTAGGGACGAACTCACCAATGATCAGGCAAACGGGCTTCTGGTCGAGTCGCTGATCGCGATACTCGGGGTCCATCTTCTTCATGCCTACGCTTCTCCAGGCGTCAGACCGGATACCTTCAAAGGCGGGCTTGCCAAGCCGGCTGCCCGCAAACTGCAGAGCTATCTGCAGGCAAATCTCGGCCAGAAGGTTTCCGTTGGCGAACTCGCGGCCATGGTCAATCTTTCGCCCAAGCATTTCACCCAGGCTTTCAGCCGGACCTTCGGCAAGGCGCCGCACCGCTACCTCCGCGACCTGCGGCTCGACCATGCGGCCGGGTTGCTCGCGCAGCAGCGACTGACCATTGCCGAGGTTGCCTATCTCAGTGGGTTTTCCAGCCAGAGCCACCTGACTGCCGCTCTGCAAAAGCACCGCCAGACAACGCCCACGCGGTTACGATCTTCAACATAAGAAGCTGCTAAAACTTCAATTGTTAAGTCATCATTAGCATTAACGAATTTTCATCTGTGACTATTGAGTAACACTGCTTGCGATACCTTGCATTTTTCCGCCAAGGGATCGAACTTTTGTATAAAACGTCGAACCTTTGTGAAATACGGCTTGACCTTTCCGTGCCTTGTTTACGGTAAGTGGCTTGATTCTATGAGCTTTTATTAGAATTTACTTATGGGGGCGGAGATGGCTGGATCGACCAGGCGTGGAGCAATCCATGGCCAGGGGGAAGCGCCCCAACGGCTGGTCCGCGGCGGCCGGATGACAAAATGGAAGGGCGAAGCGGCGAGCTTTGCCCCTTATGCGGCGCAGCTTGCCCTCTCCGCCGCACGGGCGTCCGCCATCTCGCTGTTGCCCGCGGCCATGCTTATGGCACTGGCCGCCGGCATGGCCGTCGCCGCCGACAGATATTGGGACCCGAACAGCACGGCGACCGGAACAGGCGGCACCGGGACCTGGAACGTCAGCGCCAATCAGTGGAGCCCGAACGCCGACGGCGTCAGCGGCCCCTACACGCCATGGAGCAATGCCGCGCTCGACAACGCCATCTTCGGCGGCGTCAATGGCACGACCGCCACGGTGACGCTGGGCGCGCCGGTCACCGCGAACAGCCTCACCATCAACGCCAACACAACCTACACCGTTACGGGCAACACGCTGACGCTCGCCGGCGCCACGCCGACAATCACGGTCAACGGCGCCGCGACCATCAGCTCGATCATCGCTGGCTCGGCGGGACTGACCAAGACAGGCGCGGGATCGCTGGTGCTGAGCGGCGCCAACACCTTCAGCGGTGGCGTCAATCTCACCGGCGGGTTGCTTCTCCTCAACGACGATTCGTCACTCGGCGCCGCCAGCAACGGCATCACACTCTCCTCGGGCGCTAATCTGCGGACCACCGGCGCGCTCGCCGCGAGCCGCGTCGTTACGCTGCTCTCCGGCACCGCCGGCATTGGCGGCGGCGTCGGCTCGGCCCACTTCACCGGGGCCGGCGGCATTTCCCTGATCGCGCAAACGGTGATGAGCGACGACAGCAACGATTTCACCGGGGCGGTTTCTACCGACAGCTTCAATCTGTACTTCTCATCGATCGGCAATCTGGGCGAGGCAAGCGCACTCGGCGCGGCGACCACTGTCGCCAACGGCACGGTCTTCGTGCGCAACGCCGCCGCCGTTTATACCGGCAGCGGTGATACCTCGAACCGCAGCTGGAACATGGCGCCCAGCGCCGGCTCTTCCGTCCTGACAAATCAGGGAACCGGCACGCTAACCGTGACCGGCGACATGGCAGCGGGCGGCGGATTTGCACAATCTGTCATTTTGAACGCGCAGACCGCGGATCTGGCGGTGCTGGGCGTCATCAGCAGCAACCTTGCAACGCGGCCATTCATTTTCACCGGCGGCGGGACAAGCCGCACCGTCACATTGGGTGGCGCCAACACCTTTGGCGGTCCCGTCACGATCCAGACCGTCACTGTGAAGGCCAACTCGCTGGCAAACCAGGGCGTCGCCAGCGCGCTGGGTTCGGGCTCATTCATCCTCCTCAACACCGGCGTATTGTCCTATACCGGCGCGGCGGCCAGCATGGACCGCGCAATGTCGATCAACGGAGCCAGCGCCATCCTGAACGACGGCACCGGCTCGCTGGCGCTGAGCGGCGCGACCTCGTTCAATACAGCCAATCCCGGCGACACCCTCACGCTTGGCGGCAGCTTCGCGGGCAGCAACACATTCTCCGGCGGGCTTTCTGGCAACGGCAATCTGGTCATGAACGGCGCGGCGGGCAGCACATGGGTGCTCAGCGGCGCCAACAGCTATGTCGGCTCGACCACCGTCACCAGCGGAACGCTGCGTGCCGGCAACGCCACTGCCTTCGGCGCGCCCAATGCGGTGATCGTCAATGGCGGCACGCTCGACCTCAACGGCTTTGACACCACGGCCACCTCGTTTTCCGGCACGGGCGGAAGCGTGACGCTCAACGGCGCCGACCTGACGGTCAACAGCGCCGCCAGCACCAGCTATGCCGGCGTCATCGCCGACGGCGTCACCGGAGGCGGTGGGCTCATCAAGCGCGGCACCAGCACGCTGACGCTGACCGGGGCAAATACCTATAGCGGCGACACCACGGTCAATGGCGGCACGCTGGCGCTGAACTTCGCTGCCCCAGGCGCACCGGCCAGCAACATCATCTCAGGCGCGTCCGGCCTCAACATGGCCGGCGGCGTGGTCACGTTGACCGGCGCGGCGGGCGTGGCAAACAGCCAGACCTTCGATGGCCTCAACGTCAGCGCCGGCAACAATCAGATCGTCACCACGGCTGGCGCCGGCGGCAGCATGACGCTGAATCTCGGCGCCATCACCCACACTGGCGGCCTGCTCGATTTCACCTTGCCGACGAGTGGCACCATCACCACGACCAATGGCGACGGCGCGCTGAGCTGGGCGACCGTCAACGGCACCGATTATGCACAGGTTAGCAGCGGCCTCATCACCGCCTTCACCGCCTATGCCAACAAGGACAATGCCAGCACCTGGCTGACCGGCGACGTCGTCAGCGATGCAGGCGGGGCGCCAAACACGCCGTTCACCAACACCGTCAGCGGCAACGTCCAGCTCGGCGGCCTCAAATACACCGCCGCGGCCAATTCCATCGTCACCGTCGGCGCCGGCAACACGCTCGGGGTCGATGGCACGATCATCATCAGCGCCAGCGTCAACAACGCCAGCCAGACCATCACCGGCGGCTCGATCACCGGCGCGGCCGGCGGTGGCACGCTGGGCGTGCTCGACAACAGCACCGGCACCGGCACCTTCACCATCCAGTCGGCGATCGTCGACAACGGCGGCGCCACAAGCTTCGCCAAGGGCGGCGCCGGCAAGGTCGCGCTGACCGGCGCGAACAGCTATACCGGGGGCACGACAATCAGCGGTGGCACATTGGCGATCGACAACGTCGCCAATGGCGGCAGCGCCAGCAGCATCGGCGCGTCGAGCGCGGATTCGGCGAACCTGGTGCTGGAGAGCGGTACGCTGCAATATACCGGCGTCGGCGCGGGCACGACCGATCGCGGCTTCACCCTGGTCAATGGCGGTGCGCCGCGGACGATCCAGGTCGACAGCGGCAATCTGAGCTTCGGCGGCGTGGTTGTCGGCTCGGACGATGCCGGGTTCAGTAAGACCGGCGCCGGCACGCTGACGCTTGCGAACGCCGCCAACACCTATACCGGCGCCACCACCATCTCGGGCGGCATCCTATCGGTAAACACGCTGGCCAATGGCGGTGTGGCGAGCGGCATCGGCGCATCGTCGTCGGATGCTGCGAACCTCGTGATCCGGACCGGCGGGACGTTGCAATATACCGGGGCGACGACGAGTACCGATCGCGGCCTGACGCTCAGTGGGATCGCAGGCGGTACGATCGATGTCGCCAACGCGGCTACCACCCTTACGGTCGGTGGCACGGTGGTTGGCGCCGTGCCGTTCCATAAAGCCGGTGCCGGCACCCTGGTTTTTTCGGGCACCAATTCCAACACCGGCCCGACATTCATTGACGGCGGCACATTGCGGGCTGGATCGACGCAGGCCTTTGGCGGCCCCGCTGCCATGAATTTGGCGGATGCCGCTGGCGTCACGCTCGACCTCGCCGGTTTCAACAACAAGGTCGGTGGCTTGTCGGGAGGCGGCGCGAATGGCGGCACCGTGCGCCTCGGCGGAGCGACCCTGACGATCGGCGGGACAACCGTCAGCTTCAACGGCGCCATCACCGGCGCCGGCGGTATCACCAAGGACAACACCAGCACGCAGACCTTTGTCGGCTGCAACAACACCTATACCGGCGCGACAAATGTCATTGGCGGCACGCTCAGCGTCGACTGCCTTGCCAATGGCGGGCAGGCGAGCGGCATCGGCGCCTCGACCAGCGCTTCCGCCAATCTTGGCCTGAGCAACGGCATCCTGGCCTATACCGGCGGCAGCGTGGCCATCGACCGGGGGATCACGCTCGTTGGTATCGGCGCAATCAATGTGGTGAATGCCTCCACCGTGCTCGGAATAAGCGGGCCGATCGTGGGCGCCGGCTTGCGCAAAGACGGCGCTGGCACGCTCGTCCTGTCCGGCAACAACACCTATACCGGCATCACTACGGTCACAGGGGGCATTTTGCGCGCCGGCTCCAGCACCGCCATCGGTGCGGGCGGATTTGGCCTGAACAACACCGCCGGTGTCGCGCTCGACCTCAACAATTTCAACACCTCCATCTCCTATCTCAATGGCGGTGGCGCCATAGGCGGCAACATCACGCTTGGCACGGCAACGCTGACGATCGCCTCGAACGTCACCGCAGCCAGTTTTGCCGGCGCGATCAGCGGCAGCGGCGGGCTCATCAAGGGCGGAACCGTCACCCAGGCGCTCACCGGCTGCGCCAGCTCCTATACCGGCACCACCACCGTCAGGGGCGGCGTGCTACAGGTCTCCTGCCTTGCCGATGGCGGCGTCAACAGCACAATCGGCGCGTCGAGCAACGGTGCCGCCAATCTCGTCCTCACCGGCGGCACCCTGCAATATGTCGGGGCCGGCGACAGCACGGATCGCCTGTTCACATTGGGCGCCTCGGCCGGCAGCCGGCTCGAATCCTCCGGCACCGGTGCGATCGCCTTCACGAATACCGGAGCGATCGCGTTCTCGGCTCCCGGCACGAGCCAGGCGCTGGCGCTCGGCGGCACCAACACCGGCAACAACAGCCTTGCCGCGCAGATCACCAACAACGCCGCCGGCGTGACCTCGCTGACCAAGGACGGGGCCGGCACCTGGATCCTCAACAATCAAAACAGCACCTACACCGGCGTCACCACGATCAATGGCGGCGTGCTCGGCGTCAGCAAGCTGGCCAATGGCGGCCAGGCGAGCAGCCTCGGCGCGTCGTCCAACGCGGCCTCGAACCTCGTCATCGGCAACGGCTCGACGCTGCGCTACACCGGTGCCGGCGACACGACGGACCGCCTGTTCACGCTTTCCGCCGGCACCAGCTTCATTGAATCGTCGGGCAGCGGCGCGATCGTCTTCAGCAACACCGGTTCTGCAACTTACTCAGGCACAGGCAACCGTACGCTCGCGCTCGGCGGCACCAATACCGGCCTCAATACGATGGGCGGCACCATCATCGACGGCCCGGGCGGCCAGACCACGCTGGCCAAGAACGATGCCGGCACCTGGGTGCTGACCGGCAACAACACCTTCACCGGCAACACCGTCATCAATGGCGGCAATCTGATGATCGGCAATGGTGGCACCAGCGGCAATGCAGGCGCCGGCAATGTCATCATCACGGATGCCAATTCGACGCTGTCGTTCAACCGCAGCGACATTTTCAACTTCACCGGCACGATCAACCCCGATCCGCAAGCCGCCATCGGAACCATCGCGCAGATCGGCACCGGCACCACCGTGTTGACGGCGACAAACAAGATCGGTGCCACCGCCATCAGCGCCGGCACACTGCAGGTGAACGGCGCGCTGACGACGCCGACCATCGCGATGACCGGGACCGGCGCGCTTACCGTCAACGGTACGGTCGGAGCCGGCGCCGGCGGCTTCTCGGCTATCATCGGCGACGGCGGCGCATCCACGATCACCATCGCTACCGGCGGCACGCTGCGCGGCAATGGTGATCTTGGCGCCGGCAACGACACGGTCAATGTCAGCGGCACGCTCGATACAGGCGCCGCAAAGCTCAATCTCGGCGCCGGCAACGACACGCTCGTGCTCAACGACAGCGCCGTGTTCAGCGGCGCTGGCGTCGATGCCGGCACCGGCGGCGAAACCGGCGCGGGCGACACGCTGCAAGTGGTGACCGCCGCCGGGAGCACGCTTGACGCGGCCAATGTCAGCAATTTCGAAAGCCTCTCCAAACAGGGCGCCGGCACGCTGACGCTGACCGGCAACCACGCTTTCAGCGGCGGCACGACAATCTCGGGCGGCACCCTGCAGATCGGCAACGGCGCCGTCGCCGGCGCGCTGACGACGCCTGGTGTGACCAACAACGGCACGCTCGTCTTCAATCTCAATAACGACTACGTCTTCAACGGAGCCATTTCCGGTACAGGTGCGGTCAACAAGCTCGGCACCGGCGTCACCACGCTGACCGGCAACAACAGCTATGCCGGGGCGACCAACGTCAATGCCGGCACGCTGCTCGTCAACGGCAACCAGTCCGGCGCCACGGGACCGACGACGGTCGCGGCCGGCGCGACGCTGGGTGGCACCGGCACGATCGGCGGCAGCGTCACCGTCGCCGATGGCGGCACGCTGGCGCCTGGCGCTGCCGGCAATTCTCCCGGGACACTGACCATCGCCGGCAACCTGGCGCTCGGCAATTCCAACCTGAAGGTCAATTTCGGCCAGGCAGACGTCGTCGGCGGGCCGCTCAACGACGCCATCAATGTCGGCGGCAACCTCACCCTCGACGGCACGCTCAACGTGACACAAAGCCCGGGCGGCACACTCGGACCCGGCATCTATCGCGTCATCAGCTACAACGGCTCGCTGACAGACAACGGTCTCAATGTCACCGATGCGAACTATTTCGTACAGACATCGGTCGCCAACCAGGTCAATCTGGTCAACTCGACGGGCCTGACGCTGAGCTACTGGGATGGCGACGCCGGTCCGCATTCCGACGGTGTCGTCAATGGCGGCAACGGCTCCTGGCAGGCCGCCGGCGACCAGAACTGGACCGACATCGGGGGCGTCTTCGCCGCGCCTTTCGCCAATGGCAGTTTCGCCGTCTTCCAGGGAACCGCCGGCACCGTCACGGTCGACAACACGAACGGCCAGGTGCAGGCGGCGGGCATGCAGTTCGCCAGCAACGGCTATGTCGTCCAAGGCGCGGGCATCGAGCTGGTGGGAGGATCGAGCACGATCCGCGTTGGCGACGGCACGGCGGCCGGCGCCGGCTATACCGCCACCATCGCGGCAAATCTCGGTGGCAACAGCCAACTGGTAAAGACCGATGCCGGCACGCTCGTGCTTTCCGGCACCAACAGCTATCAGGGCGGCACGGCGATCAACGGCGGAACACTGCGGATTGCGTCGGACACCAACCTCGGCGCCGCCTTGGGCGGCTTGAGCTTCAATGGCGGCACGCTCAACACGACCGCTGATGTCACCAGCACACGCGCGGTTACGCTCGCCGGCGCCGGCACATTCCAGACCAACGCCGGCACGACCACGATCTTGACCGGCAGCATCGCCGGCACGGGGACGCTGACCAAGGCCGGCGCCGGCACGCTGGTGCTCACCGTCAACAGCTACCAGGGCGGCACGGTCATCAATGGCGGCACCGTCGAGATACAAACCGATGCCGGTCTCGGCGATGCGGCCGGCAAGGTCAGCTTCGACGGCGGCACGCTGCACGTGACCGGGACGGTCCCGCTTTCCACGCGCGACACGACGCTCAATGCCGGCGGCGGTACAATCACCGCCGACAATTCCGTGCAATGGGCCGGCACGATAAGCGGGTCCGGCGCCCTCACGGCGGGTGGCTCCGGGTTTCTCACCCTTGACGCCGACAACACCTATGCCGGCGGAACGACCATTGTGGGTGGAGTTCTGCAGCTTGGCTCCGGCGGCACGACGGGATCGATCCTCGGTGATGTCGTCAATAACGGCAGTCTGGGTTTCAAACGCTCCGATCTCTACAGCTTCGACGGTCTGATCTCCGGCAGTGGCCAGGTCATACAGGCCGGCACGGGCATCACGGTGCTCACCGCCGACAACACCTATGCCGGCACGACGGGGGTCGCGGACGGCTCGCTCTACATCGACGGCGACCAGAGCGCTGCGACCGGACTGACCACCGTCAGCAACGCCACGCTGGGCGGCAACGGCACAATTGGCGGCGATGTAAGCCTATCGCCGAACTCCACATTGTCCCCCGGTGGAGTTGGCGCCACTCCCGGCACGCTCACCATCAATGGCAACCTTCGACTTGGTGGCGCCAATCTGGACTATTCGTTCGGCCAGGCCGGCGTGGTCGGCGGCGCCTACAACGACCTGACCGTCGTGCATGGCGATCTAGTGCTCTCCGGGACGATCAACGTCACCGAGGCGCCGGGCGGTAATTTCGGTTTGGGCATCTATCGAGTCATCAGCTACGATGGCCTGCTGACCGACCAAGGGCCCTCGACGACGTCGCCCGACTACAGCGTGCAGACCTCGATCGACCATCAGGTCAACCTCGTCAATACCGGCGGCCAATTGCTCAATTTCTGGGACGGCGCGGCCGGACCGAAAGCCGACGGAACGATCAACGGTGGCGACGGCACATGGCAGAATTCCGCCGGCAACGACAATTGGACCCTCGACGACGGGACCCTGAACGCCCCCTATCAAAACGGCGTCTTCGCCATCTTCGCCGGCACTGCCGGCACGGTAAGCGTCGATAACAGCCTGGGAGACGTTCACTCCGGCGGCATGCAGTTCGCGACCGGCGGCTACACCATCGGCGGCAACGACATCACGCTCGACGGGCCGCAATCGACGATCCGCGTCGGCGACGGCACGCTGCCTGGCGCAGCCTATGTCGCGACGATCAATTCCAACCTCACCGGCGCCAGCCAGTTGGTGAAGACCGATCTCGGCACGCTCGTGCTCGGCGGGGCCAACAGCTACATAGGCGGCACCGCCATCAACCAGGGCACGCTGCAGATTTCAGACGATGCCAATCTTGGCGACGCGGCCGGGGACCTGAGCCTGGACGGCGGCACGACGCTGCACACCACCGCGGCCTTCGCCTCCGCGCGCGACATCGCCCTGACCGCCGGCACCGGCACATTCCAGGCCGATGCGGACCTTACCTTGTCGGGGCTGATCACCGGCGCCGGCGGGCTCGCCAAGACCGGGAATGGCGCGCTGACCCTGACCGGTGCGAACAGCTATGCCGCGGCGACGAATGTGACGGCCGGCGGCCTCTATGTCGATGGCGACAACAGCGCGGCGATAGGGGCCGTCTCCGTCGCCGGCGGCGCCACGCTTGGCGGCAAGGGCACGATCGGCGGCGACGTGACGATCGCCGACGGGGCGACCTTGTCGCCGGGCTCGGCCGACGGCACGCCGGGCACGCTGGCGATCGCCGGCAACCTCAACCTGTCGAGCGGCTCGGTCCTCAACTATTCCTTCGGGCAGGCGGATGTCGCCGGCGGGGCGCTCAACGACCTGACCAAGGTCGGCGGCAATCTCGTGCTCGACGGCACGCTGAACGTAACCGCCAGCGCCGGCGGCACTTTCGGTCCCGGCGTCTACCGCGTCTTCAGCTATGACGGCACGCTGACCAACAATGGGCTGGTTGTCGGAACGATTCCGTCAACGGGCTATTCGATCCAGACCTCGATCGATCATCAGGTCAACCTCGTCAACACCGAGGGGCTGACCTTCAATTATTGGGACGGCGCCGCCGGCCCCAAGAACAATGGCGTCGTTAACGGTGGCGACGGCATCTGGCAGTCCGCCGCCGGCAACGACAACTGGGCCAACGAAGCGGGAACGGCCAATGCCGGCTTCGCCGACCAATCCTTCGCGATCTTTGCCGGCCAGACCGGAACGGTGATGGTGGACGCAAGTGTCGGCCAGGTGACGGCATCGGGCATGCAGTTCATGACCGACGGCTACGTCGTCCAGGGTGACGGCATCGAGCTCGTCGGCCCGTCGAGCAGCATCGTCGTCGGTGACGGCACCGCGGCCGGCGCGGCCATGACGGCAACCATCGCTTCGGTCCTTTCGGGCGACGCGCAACTGGTGAAGTCAGACCGCGGAACGCTGGTTCTGAGCGGCGCCAACAGTTACAAGGGCGGTACGGCGGTCAATGGCGGCACGCTGCAGGTTTCGCAGGACGCCAATCTGGGCGATGCCGCCGGCGCGCTTAGCTTCGACGGCGGCACGCTTGCCACGACCGGCAGCTTCGCCACGTCGCGCGCGGTCAACGTGATGAGCTCGGGCACCATCTCGACGGCGGCCGGTACGACCTTGACCCTGAATGGCGCACTGACCGGCTCGGGCACGTTCAACAAGGCCGGTCAAGGAACGCTTCTCCTGACGGCCGCGGACTCCGTCTTCGCCGGTCCGACCGCTGTCCAGCAAGGCACGCTCCAGGCGGGGGCGGTGAACGTGCTGGGGGCGGGCTCGGCATTCGCCGTGGCTTCCGGCGCGACGCTCGACCTCGGCGGCTTCAACCAGACGGTCGCCTCACTCAACAACAGCGGTTCGGTGCGCCTCGGCAGCGCGCCCGGCACGACGCTGACCGTCAGCGGCAATTATGACGGGGCCGGGGGAACCGTCTTCCTCAATGCCGCGCTCGATGGCGATGGGTCGACCACCGACAAAATGGTCGTCCATGGCAACACGTCGGGCACCGGCATTCTGGCTGTGACCAATGTCGGCGGTGCGGGAGCCCAGACCGTCGAGGGCATCAAGATCGTCGATGTCGACGGGAGCTCGGCCGGCACGTTCACGCTGCAAGGCGACTATGTCTTCCAGGGCGACCAGGCGGTCGTCGGCGGAGCCTATGCGTATCGCCTGTACAAGAACGGCGTCTCGGCGCCGTCGGACGGCGACTGGTACCTTCGCTCGCAATTGATCGATGGATCCACCAATCCGCTCTATTCCCCGGCCGTGCCGATCTATGAGGCTTATCCCGGAGTCCTGCAGAGCCTGAACGAGGTCAGCACGCTGCAGCAGCGCACCGGCAACCGCTCATGGACCGGTGCGAGTCAGGGTGCCGACGAGATCGGCAGCGTTCCCACGCAAAGCGCGATCTGGGCCCGTATCGAGGCGGCCCATACCACGCAGAGCCCCGAGAGCGCGACCACGGTCTCCGGCAGCGACGTGACCACCTGGAAGCTGCAATCCGGCATCGACGGGCTTCTCTATGAGGACGCCACCGGCATCCTTCTGGGCGGGGTCACCTTCCATTACGGGACGGCCTCGTCCGACATCTCGTCGATCTACGGCTCCGGCTCCATCCAGGCGACTGGCTACGGCTTCGGCGGCACGCTCACCTGGTACGGCGACAACGGTTTCTACACCGACGCCCAGGCCGAGGTGACGTGGTATGACAGCGATCTCAAGTCCGGCGCGCTCGGCGATCTGGCAAAGGGCAACAACGGCTTTGGCTATGCGCTGAGCATCGAGGCCGGCCAGAAGTTCGCGCTCGACGGAAAGTGGACGCTGACGCCGCAGGCCCAGCTCGCCTATTCCTCGGTTCGCTTCAGCAGCTTCACCGATCCGTTCGACGCCGCGGTGTCGCTCGGCGGCAGCGATGTCTTGACCGGGCGCGCCGGCCTGTCGCTGGACCATGAGGACGCCTGGACGGGTGCCGAAGGCAAGGTCGGCCGCTCGCACCTCTACGGCATCGCCAACCTCTATTACGATTTCCTGGATGGCAACGACGTCGATGTCTCCGGTACCGCCCTGCACGATAAAGACCAGGCGCTTTGGGGTGGTCTCGGCGTCGGCGGATCGCTGAGCTGGGATGACGATCGCTATGCGGTGTTCGGCGAAGCGTTCGCCAGGTCCAGCCTTCGCGATTTCGGCGACAGCAGGTCGATCGGGGCGAAACTCGGCTTCAACGTGAAATGGTAGCCGGTCCCGGATGAAACGGACGTGAAGGGCCGCTCCGCCATCAGAACTCCGCCAGAATCGGCGCTTGTGCTACAAGTTGGACATAACGCGGCAGCAGCGAGTATCTGTCTCTACTGCCGTTATTTCTTCACCGTGCCGGCTGTCGGCCAAAAAAAATATACTTAAGTGTAAATTAGATTATTCTTATGTAGATAGCGAATATTTTCTTCTCCGGATACCGCCTTAGCCTCTTATCGGACGATCACGGATGTGTTACCGATTTTGCTCCGGGGCGGCGGCAATTGCAGCAATCCCAAAGAGCGGCGGAGATATATGGTGTCGGACACCGCGCTCGGCATTGCTGATGTTGTGCGTGCCTATACGGGGCGAGCCCAAGCCTGGGATCAAGGCTGGCTGGTCGAGGCGGTACCATAACCTCATTTGAAGATTTGGCGATGCAACGACCGCACAGACGATTATGGCGGGGATACTTTTTACTCGGGGACCGCAGCGGCAGGCCAAGAGCCGCGAAATCGATCTGATCGGCACCGAGCTCGACAGCATCCGCAAGCTCTGGCAACGCAAGCTGGTTTCAATCGATCGCCTGACGGCGCTGGAACGCGATGCGGTCCGCCTCGACGGCGAACACGGGCAACTGACCGCATCGATTGCGCAATCCAAAGGCCGCATCGCCGAAACCAGGCTGCAGATCATCCAGGTCGACCAGGATCTGCGCAGCGAGGTCGCCACCGAGTTGCGCGACGTCCAGGGCAAGATATCCGAATTCGTCGAGCGCAAGGTCTCGGCCGAAGACCAGCTCAAGCGCATCGACATCCGCAGCCCGCAGGATGGCGTGATCCATCAGCTGATCGTCCACACGGTCGGCGGCGTCATCTCGCCGGGCGAGGTGGTCATGCTCGTGGTGCCGGTGGCCGACGACCTGACCGTCGAGGCCCGCATCGCGCCGCAGGACATCGACCAGCTTTCTCTGGGCCAGGACGCAGCGTTGAAACTCTCCGCCTTCAACCAGCGCGTGACGCCGGAACTGAACGGGATCGTCAAGGAAATCTCCGCCGATCTCAGCGTCGACGAACGAAGCGGCGCGGGTTTCTACACGGTTCGTGTCAGCCTGCCGCGCAGCGAGCTCAAAAAGCTGAAAGGCTTGACGCTGACGCCGGGCATGCCCGTCGAAGCCTTCTACTCGACCGGCAGCCTCACCATGCTGTCCTATCTCGTAAAGCCGCTGGCCGATCAGATAGCGCGCGCCTTCCGCGAGGAATGAGACAAGGGTGTCGGGCAGGTGCCTTGAGTGAAAGCGCACGCCTTCGGCACGGCCATATCCCGCGACCGATTGCACCACTCAGGGCCGGATGAAGTGGCTTCCTGGCTTTGTCCGAAGCCCCCTGCATCTGCGGCGCCATCATCGGCGCTATCTGTCCCAGGACTCAGCTCGCGGTTGCCGACCTGAGCTTGCTCGGCGGCAGGCCGAAAACCTCGCGAAAAGCCCTGGAGAAATGCGAAGCGTTCTCGAACCCGACTTCGACGGCGATATCGACCATCGGCGTGCTGGTTTCGAGAAGCAGTTGCTTTGCCCGCTCCAGGCGCACCCGCTTGTACACCAGCGCGGGGGAACTTTTCGTCTGCTCCATGAACAGGCGTTCCAGCTGCCTGCGGGACAGTCCGACAGAAGCAGCCAGTTTGGAGATCGAGATCTTGTTCTCGATATGGCTCTCCATGATGATCAGCGCCGCCTGCAGCCGCGGATCGTTGCATTCGATGGAGAGCGGCCTGCGCGGCTGCACATGCAAGGCCGAGCGCGCCTTGTCGATCTGCAGCACTTCGAGCGCGTTTCGCTCCGCCCGTTCGCTGATATGGCGCCGCACGATCGACGCCGCCATGTCGGCCGCGCTGCTGCCGCCGGCACACGACCCCCTGGTGCGGTCGAGGTTGAAGATGCGGTCCGCCCTGACCTCGTGATCGGGGAAGCGCTGACGAAAGGCCTGATAGTGGAGCCAGCTCACGCAGGTCCGGTGGTGTTTCATCAGGCCGGCGTCCGCCAGGATGAACGTTCCGGTGCAGACGCCGATCAACGGCACCTTGCGCACGGCGGCTTTCCTGAGGAAACCGACAGTGTCGCCATCGATGGGAAACTCGGTGTTCAACAGCCCGCCAACGACCACGATATAATCGAACAGGCCGGGATCGACGAAATCCGAAGTTGGCGCGACCTGGACGCCGCAGCTCGACGCTATCAGGTTTCGGGTGCTGGCCAGAACCTGCCAGTCGGCAAAGACCCTGCCGGACCGGTCGGCCTCGTCGCTGGCCAGCCGCAGCGTGTCGACGAACAGGGCAAAAGCGGAAAGCGTGAAGGAACGGGCGAGCACGAAGCCGATTTTCAGCCGGGTGATCTCCGTGACGCCTCCAACTGGCTTCATGACTTGCTTGTGCCTTTGCTCGATCACGGTCGCCATCGTGCCCCGATCAGCTGGAGGCCGGCGCCTGCCGCGCCGTCGAAAACCGCTTGCGCGTTTCCCACTATGCCAGCCGCTGCCGTGGCTTTGTAGTCTACAAACGACTTGCCCGCCTCGGCGAGGTCGCACGCCGGCGGCATGGCGCGAAATATTACGTGAGGGAACGTCTGGGCCGCCAGTTTCTTTGACCATCGAGGCGCTGCGGGTGAATCCAGCCCGCTCGATCCTCCAACGGAGAGACAGATTGATGCCAGATCCCAGAGAACCCGATCCCAACCGCGACGTGCCTATGCCGGCTCCCAACTGGAAGCCCGAGCCGATCGGCGAGCCCGAGCCGGACGAACTGCCCGACGAGGCGCCGTTACCCAATCCCGATGAAAATGAAGAGCCCCCGATGCATGCCACCTTCTGACCGGTCCGCGCGCCGGTCGGTCAGTCTTCGTCGAATCGGCTGCCTTCCCTCGAAGGATCGCGTGAAATGGCTGCCTCCTCGATATCGTCGGGCAACGCCTCGTCGCTGTCCTGGTAGGCGTTGTCGTCGTCTTCCTCAGGCAAGTTGCCCTCCTGCCCAGGCTCGCCTTCCAACGAGCCGCTGTCGGGCAGGATTTTCGCGCCTTCGAGCTCTTCCCAGTCCTGCTGCTCCATGGTCGGACGTTCGGTCCTCGTCGGGTCGTCAGCTTGTACCGCAGGCTGCTCTCTTTTGCGGCTGTCCATTGTCGTTCTCCGAAATCCATTGCGCAATTGCCTGGCACATGCCGGCATTCTGTGCTTGCAAGGGTCAGTGGGCGTGATGCTCGGCATTCCTCTTGCGGGTCGCCGCTGCCTTTTTTGCCGATTCGGACCGGCTTGCGGCTGATCGGGAAGCGGATGCTTTTCCGCCACTCTTGCCACCCTTATGCGCTGCTGGATGACCCGTGTGCTTGCCGCGCCCGGAGCCGCCTTCTTTCTTGCCGCCGCCGTCGTCCTTGTTGACAGTCGCCCATGCGCGTCGTTCGGCTTCCTTGTCGGAGACGCCACGCTTCTCATAGCCTTCGGCAATATGATCGGCCTTGCGCTCCTGCTTGTCGGTGTATTTCGATTTCTCACCTAGGGGCATGATCGTTTCTCCTTCTCGATGAAGGTTGAACGTCAGGTCGGCGCCCGGGTTCCAATCCCGGCCGGCGATCAAGACCGTAGCCGGTGCCGTCTGACAGCGGTTGTCGCAGCCGATCCGCTCAACCGATCGCGAACCTGACCACTGCCGCCAGGATCAGGATGCCGACCAGTCCGGCCACGAAGATGATCCGCGGTGCGCGGGTGCGCAGGATGATCTCGCCTTGCGAGGCCTGGCGTGCTGAAAACACAAGTCCTTCGTCCTGATGTTCGTTCTTGCCATGGTTGCCATGCGGGTCGGTGCTCATACCGCCTCCTGTCCCCTGCTATTCCTCAGGCGCCGTCGCGGGTGCCGTGTAGCGCCGGCGTACGGCATCCAGCACCTGTTTGCGGCTCTCCTCGGCCGAGAGCTTCCTGTCCTTTTCCGCCTCGGCGGTTTCGCGGGCGAGGTCCTTGTCCCTGATCTGCTGTCGGAACCATTTGGAATAGTCGCCCGCGCGCAGATGGAATTCCCAGGTCTTGTCGTCGATGCCTTCGGCGATCTGGGCGAAAATCATCAGATTATGGGCCCTGAGGTTCATGGCATCGTCGGGACCATGGAAATAGAAGCTGCCCGTCTCATCGAGCTGGCCCTCGGCATATTTGCGGCTGTGGCGCTTGAGCGACTGGCGCGGTTCGATCACCTTGACCGTCTTGATTTTCTTGCCTGCTCCCGGCCGCCAGAACAGCACCCGGTCGCCCTTCGGCGTCGGAATGTCCTTCGGCATCTCGATGCCGGTCTCCCGGCAGAAGGCCTTTATAACATCCTTCGCTTTCGGCCCAAGGGCGATGACGGCCGTCATCAGTCGCAGGGCATCGGTCGAAATCGCTTCGGGATGGACAGTGATCAGGATCGTCCCCGGCAGTTCGAGCGAGAGCACGGCACGCGTGTCGTCGCGGCGCTTGGGAAGAAGGTGGTGCGCCTCGTCGATGACCAGCCAATGCGGTCGTGCGGTGCGGCGGCGGAAACTGCCAAGGCCTGGCAGCAAGTCGGCAAAGAAGTCCGGCCGTTCGCTGACACGCAGCGCCAGGCCGTTGACGACGACATTGCTGTCGGCCTTGGCGATCAGATCCAGCACTTGCGCCTTTGTCGGCGCGCTCGATCCATCGCCCAGCCTAACGGCGCCTTCGAGGCCGTCATAGTCGCCCTCAGGGTCGAAGACGCAAAACTGAAACCGGCTCTCGACGAAGCGTTCCGTCAGCGCGGTCGCCAAAGTGGATTTGCCGATGCCCGAGCTGCCGGCGATAAGCACGCTTTCGGTCGGCGACAGATAGATGTCGTCGCCGCCCGCGGTCCCCAGAACCACGCCGCCGTGGCGTTTCGGCACGATCCCGTGGTCGTGCTTGATCAGCTTGGCGATCAGTTCCTCGACGCCTTTGCCGCGCGCCCCGCGCATGACCAGGTCCGCGGTGCTTTTGACCGCGGGAATGGCATTGTCGACGGCAACGCCGCAGCCGCAGGCCTGCAGGAAGGCATGATCGTTCTCGGCGTCGCCCACGCCCACCACATTGTGCGGCGAAAGGCGAAGATCCTCAAGCGCCGCCGCCAGTCCGGTGGCTTTGTTGATGCCACTTGGCAGAACCATCACCGCGCCTTTGTTGAAGATGATTTCCAGTTCCAGCCCCATCTTCTTGATGGTGTCGAGCACGGTGGCCTGATGTGGTTCCCAGGTTGCGACGATCGAACGTCCCACAGAAAGCGGCTTCACACCCTGCTTTTTCAGCCTGGCGACGAATTTCGGCTCGGGCTCGGGCGAGATCGTCCGCTCTTCCTCGCTTGCCGGCGTGTAGATCAAGGCGCCGTTCTCGGCGACGACCTTGTCGAACAGGCCGACATCGGGAAACACCCGTTTGAGGTCGGGCAATTCGCGTCCGGTGACCAGAAGCAGTTTGCGGCCGCTTTTCTTGAAGCGCTCCAGCGCGGCCAGCGTTTTCTTGGAGACCGTCCCATCATGCGCGAGCGTCCCGTCATAGTCGGTCGCGAGCGCGATGAAATACATTGCCTCGACCTCAGTAACCGCCGACGATCGGCAGGATCTCGCCGGTGATGTAGCTGGAGCAATGCGGGGAGGCGAGGAACACGTAGGCCGGAGCCAGTTCCTCCGGCTGAGCCGGCCGTTTCATCGGCGTGTCGGCGCCGAATTTCGAGACGTCTTCGGCTTCCTTGTCCGACGGATTGAGAGGCGTCCACACCGGTCCCGGCGCGACGGCGTTTACCCTGATGCCCTTGCCGATGAGGTTGCCGGACAGAGCGCGGGTGAAGGCGTGGATGCCACCCTTTGTCATCGAATAGTCGACCAGTTGCTTGGAGCCGGCTATGCCGGTAACCGAACCGGTGTTGACGATCGCCGAACCCGGCTTCATGTGCGGCACCGATTCCTGCGCCATGTGGAAATAGCCATAGAGATTGGTCTTCAGCGTCGTGTCGAAATGCTCCTCCGTCAGGTCGCCGAAGTCGCTGGAATGGATCTGGAAGGCGGCGTTGTTGACCAGCACGTCGATACGGCCGAATGCTTTGACCGTGGCCGCCACGGCATCATGACAATCCTGCCTTTCGCTGACGTCGCCCTTGATCAGGATGCAGTGCCGGCCTTCACCTTCGACGGCGGATTTTGTCTCTTCGGCGTCCCTGTCCTCGGACAGATAGACGATCGCGATATCGGCGCCTTCGCGGGCGAACAACACCGCCACCGCGCGGCCGATGCCGGAATCGCCGCCCGTGATGAGAGCCACTTTCTGATCGAGCTTTTTTGATCCGAAATAGTAGGGCGCATCGTAGAGAGGCGCGGGCTCAACCGCCGATTCGTGCCCCGGCTTTTTCTGATGCTGCTTGGGGAAAGGGGGCTCCGGATAGGCGCGCGCGCCAGCCTGCATGGCGTGCTCGACCTTGCCGTTGCGCTTCGATCTATCCTTGGCATCGATGCCCTGCTGGATATGGCGCTGCTTGGCGGCTTCACCGGCGGTGCTGGATTGCGTCATCATTTTGTCTCCACGGCTGCAGAAAAATCCTCCAGTCTCAGTCCCTGGCGCCGACTTGTCGGCCCGATCCTGGAGACGTCCTTGGAGGCGTCGCGTCCTTCGAGTGTTCTAGGATTGCCGGACCCGCGCCGGATGTCTTCTCGGTGGCCGGGCCGGGTGTCGCCTTGCCGGGCGTGTTCTGGCCTTCGGACTGATGCGTTTCTTCATTTGTCTGATCGGCGGGCCGTGTCAGGCCCATTCCGCCCGCCGGCGGCTTGTTGCCGGCTGCATCGAGCGAGAAATCATCGCTCGGATCCGGGCCGGTCCTCGCGGGATATTTCCGCGCGCCGGTTTCATACTCGGTCCTGTCGCGTGCCATGGCTTCCTCCATGCTTGCCTGGACGAAAACATCCGCCGCGCGATGAGGTTCCGAACAAACGCTACGGCATCCCATTCCCGGCCGGTGGTCGCCATCGCGTGCAACGGCTGCAACCACCTGATGGCCTGCACGTTGAGCCCGACTACCGGATCGGAACCAGTATGCTCGAATCGCTTTACCTGAACCTTGGTCAGCACGACGCCCTTTCGGATGGAGAAAAGGCGCTGCTCGCCGACGCCATGTCGGTGGAAAAGAATTTTGCCACCGGCGAAGACATTGTCGTGGAAGGCTCGCGGCCGACGTACAGCACGCTGATCGTCGATGGTCTCGCCGCGCGCTACAAGGTGCTGGAGGATGGTGGCCGGCAATTCACTTCCCTGCAGGTGCCGGGCGATTTCGTCGATCTGCATGCCTTCCTCCTGAAGACGATGGACCACGGCATCGTTGCGCTGTCACCCTGCCATGTGATCGCGGCCGACCACAGCAAGTTGCGCACCATCACCGAGCAGGCGCCGCACCTGACCCGGCTCCTGTGGCTGGACACGCTGGTCGACGGCGCCATCCACCGGGAATGGATCGTGGCCATGGGCCGCCGTTCCAAGACCGCGCATCTGGCGCATCTCCTGTGCGAGCTGTTCGTCAGGCTCCAGGTGGTCAACCACACGAGAGACATGACCTTTCGGCTGCCGCTGTCGCAGGCGGAACTCGCCGACGTACTCGGCCTGTCGGTGGTCCATATGAACCGCGTCATCGGCGCGCTGCGCAATCTTGGCGCCATCGGCTGGGCAAGCCACATGGTCACAATCCTCGATTGGCAGCGGCTGGTGGAGATAGCCGAGTTCGATCCGACCTATCTTAGCATGCGACGCGAGCCCAGGTGACCACGAGACCCCCTTCGGCCTCTCGGATGCGCCAGTGAACTGCCATGCAATGTGGCGCGACAGGGCGAGTCTTCCGCCTCAGGCGGCAAAAACAGAATGCCATTCCTTACGCATCGCACAGTAGCGATATAAATATCGGTCATTGGCGATATAGGGAATTCATGGATCACGATGCCATCCTCAAGGCGCTGGCCCATCCGGTGCGGCGCGAAATGCTGAACTGGCTGAAGGAGCCGGAAAAGCATTTCACCAGCCAGGAGCATCCTCTGGCCATGGGGGTCTGCGCCGGTCAGTTCGAGCGGTGCGGCCTCTCGCAATCGACCGTGTCGGCTCATCTTGCCACCCTTTCGTCGGCGGATCTGGTGACGACGCGCCGCCTTGGCCAATGGGTCTTCTACAAGCGCAACGACGAAACGATCGCCGCCTTCCGCGAATCCCTCTGCGATATCTGAACCCACATTTGCTTGAGTATGAAAGGCATTCCGATGACCACACTTTTCGACCCGATAGCGGTCGGCGACCTCCCTCTCGCCAATCGCATCGTCATGGCGCCGCTGACGCGCAACCGCTCGCCGCATGCGGTTCCCGGCGATCTCTCCGTCACCTACTACCGCCAGCGGGCCACGGCGGGCCTGATCGTGACGGAGGCGACCGCGATCACGCATCAGGGCCAGGGCTATGCGAACGTGCCAGGTCTTTACGCGCCTGAACAGCTCGCGGGGTGGAAGAAAGTCACCGATGCCGTGCACGCCGAGGGCGGCAAGATCGTCGTTCAGCTCTGGCATGTGGGCCGGATTTCTCATACGTCGCTGCAGCCGGGTGGCGGCAAGCCCGTTGCGCCGTCGGCGATCCGCGCCAAGTCGAAGACCTTCCTGGTCGCAGCCGACGGCAGCGGCAGTTTTGCCGAGACATCCGAGCCGCGGGCGCTCGAGCAAAGCGAGATCGCGGGCATTGTGCAGGATTTTCGGCGCGCCGCGAAAGCGGCTATCGAGGTTGCCGGTTTCGACGGCGTCGAGATCCATGGTGCCAATGGCTATCTTCTCGACCAGTTCCTGCGTTCGGGCAGCAACCACCGCACCGACGCCTATGGCGGTTCGATCGAGAACCGCGCTCGCTTCCTGTTCGAGGTGGTGGAGGCGGTCGTCGGTGAAGTCGGCGCCGGCCGGACCGGCATTCGGCTTTCGCCGGTGACGCCGGCCAACGACTCCTCCGACCCCGAGCCTCAGCCCCTGTTCGAACATGTGGCCAGCGAACTCGGCCGCTACGGATTGGCCTATGTCCATGTCATTGAAGGCGCGACCGGTGGAGCGCGCGATTTCCAGCAGGGCGAGCGGCCGTTCGACTACGCCGCCTTCAAGGCGGCCTATCGCGATGCGGGCGGCGAGGGCGCCTGGCTGGTCAACAATGGTTATGACAGGGAACTCGCGGAAGCCGCGGTGAAGACGGGGCGTGCCGACCTGGTTGCTTTCGGCAAATTGTTCATCGCCAACCCCGATCTCGTGCGCAGATTGCAGCAGGGCACGGCGTTGAACGCACCCGACAGCAACACATTCTACGGCGGCAGCTCGAAGGGATATACGGACTATCCGACGGCGGCCTAACAGCCCGCCGACCGAGCCGAAGTTGCAGCCGGGATGCCCAGATCATGACACACAAAAAGCAGTTGCGGCTCGGCGCCTTCATGCGCCCGGTCTCCTTGCACACGGGCGCCTGGCGCTATCCCGGCGCCTACCCTGACGCCAACTTCAACTTCGCCCATCTGAAGCGTTTCGCCCAGACGCTGGAGGCGGCGAAGTTCGACGCCTTCTTCATGGCCGACCATCTGGCCGTGCTCAACATGCCGGTAGAGGCGCTGCGGCGCAGCCACACGGTGACGTCGTTCGAGCCTTTCACCTTGCTGTCGGCGCTGGCCGCTGTCACCGATCATATCGGGCTGGTCGCCACGGCATCGACGACCTTCGACGCGCCCTATCATGTCGCGCGCCGCTTCGCCTCGCTCGACCATATCAGCGGCGGCCGCGCCGGCTGGAACATCGTCACCACGTCCAATCCCGACGCGGCGCTGAACTTCGGTCTCGACGAACATGTCGAGCATGACGAGCGCTACCGGCGGGCGCGCGAGTTCCACGACGTCGTGACCGGACTGTGGGACAGCTTTGCCGACGACGCCTTCATCCGCGATCCCGAAAGCGGCCTCTATTTCGATCCGGCCAGGCTGCATGTGCTGGATCACAAGGGCGAGCATCTTTCGGTGCGAGGCCCGCTCAACATCGCGCGGCCGGTGCAGGGCTGGCCGGTCATCGTCCAGGCAGGTGCGTCCGAAGCCGGACGGCAACTGGCGGCCGAGACGGCGGAGGTCATCTTCGCTGCCCATGCCGACCTCGCCGCCGGCCAGCGTTTCTTTGCCGACGTCAAGGGCCGGGCGCAGAAGTTCGGCCGCTCGCGCGACGACATCAAGATATTGCCCGGAGCTTTCGTCGTCGTCGGCGACAGCGCCGAGGAAGCCGAGGCCAAGCGGGCCAAACTCGACAGCCTCGTCTATTACGAAAGCGGCATCGCCTCGCTGTCGATCGCGCTCGGGCATGATGCATCCGGCTTCGACCCGGACGCGCCCCTGCCGGACATCCCCGAGACCAACGCCAGCAGGAGCGGCCGCGAGCGCGTCATCGAACTGGCGCGCCAGGAGAAGCTCACCGTCAGGCAGCTCGCGCAAAGATTGGGTGGCTATGCCGGCCTTGCCTTTGTCGGCACGCCGGCGACCATCGCCGACGAAATGGAGGAATGGCTCGTCGCCGAAGGTTCCGACGGCTTCAACGTCATGTTTCCCTATCTGCCGGCCGGGCTTGACGATTTTGTCGGCAAGGTCGTGCCCGAACTGCAGCGGCGAGGCCTGTTCAGGCAGCAATATGAAGGATCGACGCTGCGTGAGAATCTCGGCTTGAAGCGCCCCCCCAACCGGTTCTTCGCCTAGAACGCCCTTCCGGAGGTCGTGCAATCCACAATCGGCTCGATCCGTTATGTTCCTTTTCCGATGCAGCATCCGGAAAGAAAAATCTTTTCCGATTCCGACCCGGCGCGACCGTCAATTCCTTTCGTTCCGGGTTAATGTCTATAAAAATTATGGACATTACGGCAACCCGTTCGAACAGATCACAGGGCCTCCATCATGACCAATCCGGCCATTGTCGGCTTTTCCGGCAATTTCACGCGGCCCTCCAAGACCCGCGGCTTCGTCGACCATATCGTGACCGAGATCGCCGGACGATACGGCCTTGCCGCGAGCACGCACGACATCGTCGATCTCGGTCCCAGTCTTGGCACTGCCAAAGGGGCGCGGGACCTCGATGAACCGGCCCGTGCCATCCTCGAGCGGATCCTGGCCGCCGATGTGCTGGTGGTCGGCTCGCCGACCTACAAAGGCAGCTATACCGGGCTGTTCAAGCACTTCTTCGATCTCGTCGATCCGGCGGCCCTCAGGGGCAAGCCGGTGCTGCTGGCGGCGACCGGCGGCGGCGATCGCCATGCGCTGATCGTCGAGCATCAATTGCGGCCGCTGTTCGGCTTCTTCGAAGCCTTTGCCCTGCCAACGGCCGTCTATGCCTCGGAGAAGGATTTCGTCGACGGCGTGCTGGCATCCGAAGTGATCCGAGCCCGCGTCGGTCTCGCGGTGGACGATGTCGGCGTCGCGCTCTTCGGCCGGCAGCGCGCCAGGATCGCCGCCGAGTAACGCCCTCCGCCAGATATCCACTCCGATCCTCGAGGCGCCGGCGATCGATCGCACCCGGCCCGAGACCCGATATCCAATCCGCCAAGGTTGCCGTCGTTACGGCCGATGCCGTAGACAAGCGGCGGTGAGTCCCATGGCGGAGAAGAAACATATGTCGGATCGGATGAAAACCATCTCCACCGCGAGGTCGCATGGCGGCGTGCAGGGCGTTTATTCGCACGCCTCGGATGCCTGCGCCTGCGACATGACTTTTGCCGTCTTCGTGCCGCCGCAGGCCCGTGAAAAGCCGTGCCCTGTCGTCTGGTATCTCTCCGGCCTGACCTGCACCCACGCCAATGTCATGGACAAGGGGGAGTACAGGCGCCTGTCCGCCGAGCTCGGGCTGATCGTCGTCTGTCCCGACACCAGTCCGCGCGGCGCCGACGTTCCCGACGAGAAGGACAATTGGCAGTTCGGCTGTGGCGCCGGTTTCTATCTCGATGCGACGCAAGAACCCTTCGCCCGGAATTATCGCATGTATTCCTATGTCAGTGAGGAATTGCCGGCGCTGATCGCGGCGGAATTCCCGGCCGACATGACGCGCCAGGCGATCTTCGGCCACTCGATGGGCGGCCATGGCGCGTTGACGATAGCGCTGAAAAACCCGGAACGTTTCAAGAGCTGCTCGGCTTTCGCGCCGATCGTGCAGCCCGGCACATCAGGCTGGTCCAGGCCGGCGCTGGAAAAATATCTCGGTGCGGATCAGGCGGCATGGCGCGGCTACGATGCCACCCTGCTCATCGAAGATGGCAACCGCTTCCCGGAACTTCTCGTCGATCAGGGGACAGCCGACGGTTTTCTCGACGACGGGCTGAAACCCTGGCTGCTGGAAGAGGCCTGCGCCAAGGCCGGCATGGCGCTCAAATTGCGCATGCAGGACGGCTATGACCACTCGTATTTCTTTATTTCGACCTTCATGGACGACCATCTGCGATGGCACGCGCAGCGACTGTCCGCGTAAGCGCGGACGATCAGCCGAAGGCCCGGCAATCGCCGAGCCCCTTTCCGCTGCTCGCTGCGGTTTAGTCCCGCAGCAGGTCGAACATCAGCTTGAAGAACCGGTCGGCATCGACTTCGTGGGCAATGCGGGCATTGTCCTTTTCGCCGCGCTCGCCCCAGAAATCGGCGACCGTGGCGCCGAAAGCATAGGTGCCGGACAGGTCGACGCCGATATGGGCCGGACGTGTACGCACCAGAGTCGGGTCGATGGCCAGCGCTAGCGCCAGCGGGTCGTGCATGGCGCCGCCGACGCCCATCGAGTTGCGGTGCAGCTTCTCGTAGAACAGCAGCCAGTCGTTGACGAGCTTGCCGAGCGGCGTGTCGATCGTGGCGAGTTCGGCATATTGCGGCGCCTCGATCAGCACCTGCATGGTGACGTCGAGGCCGACCATCAGGATCGGCACGCCGCTGTCGAGCACGATCTTCAGCGCTTCGGGATCGCAGAAGGCGTTGAATTCCGTCGGCGTGATGATCTCGCTCTTGCGATAGAAGACACCTCCCATCCAGATCAGTTCCTTGATCTTGGGCAGCACGTCGCGGTGCTTGAGGATCAGGAGGCCGATATTGGTGAGGGGTCCGGTGGCGACGACCAGGATCGGTTCGGGTGCGGCGCGCAGCTTGTCGGCGAGGAAATCGACGGCGTGCTTGTCGACAGGTTTGATCGTGGCCTGCGGCAAGTAGGGCGAGCCCTCCAGGCCGCTCGGGCCATCGGCGGTGCCGAGCACCAGCGGGCGCGCCAGCGGGCGGTGGCACCCTTGCGCGACCGGCACGTCGCCGGCGCCGATATATTCCAGGATGCGCAAGGCGTTGGCGGTCGTCTTCTCGACCTCGGCGTTGCCGCAGGTCGTGGTGACGCCGAGAAGCTTGATGGCCGGCGAGCGATGGGCCATCACCAGCGCGATGGCGTCGTCGTGGCCGGGGTCGCAGTCGAACAGGATCGGAGTTGCAATGGTCATTGTGTCGTTCCTCACGCCGCTTGTTCGTAGCGCGCGATGGTTTGCTTGAAGATGTTCAGGAAGCGGCGCCCGTCGAGATCGGTGCAGATGCGCGTCGTCTTCGGTCCGCCGCCCGGCAGCAGCTGCCGGCCGCGATGGGCGACCGTCTGTCCGCGCGCGAGCCGCCCGTCGAGCACCACGTCGACGAAAAGCGGTTCGGTCATGGTGGCGAGGGCCGGGTCGAAAGCCAGCGCCACGGTGATCACGTCGTCC
Source organism: Mesorhizobium sp. B2-3-4 (assembly GCF_006442315.1). Lineage (GTDB taxonomy): Bacteria > Pseudomonadota > Alphaproteobacteria > Rhizobiales > Rhizobiaceae > Mesorhizobium. The sequence continues at coordinate 274,415 of NZ_VFVY01000002.1, forward strand.
ATCGGGAAGCCGACGAGATCGAAGAATTCGCGCCAGATATCGATGTAGATCGGAAAGCTGTCGGCGATCATGTCGAAGACGGCGTTTTTCCGGGCGAGGGCCTGCATGTCGGCGATGTCGTCGCGCGTCAGCATCGAGGCGGCGACGCGGTTGTCCTCGCAGATGTCGAGCGGCACCAGTATCTTGTCGACCTCGGCGTTGAGCACGATGCGCGAGGCTTCCGGATCGGCCCAGATATTGTACTCCGACAGCGGCGTGATGTTGCCGGGCGTCTGGAAGTTGCCGCCGAGCACCAGGAGCCGCTTGAGCGCGCCTGTCAGGCGCGGCTCCTGCAGCAGCGCCATCGCCGCATTGGTCAGCGGCCCGGTCGTCACCAGCGTGATCTCACCGGGATTGGCCATCACCGTATCGATGATGAAGTCGACCGCGTGTCCCGGTGTCGCCTGGCGCGACGGGGTCGGTGCCGGCGGATTGAATTTCTTCAGCCGGTCGCCGAAGCGGGCAACGAGCCGCTTTTCGAAATGGACCGGCGCCTCCATGTCGGCTTTGGAGTTGCCGACGATTGGTCGCCAGGCGCCGGCATGAACCGGTATGTCGTCGCGCCCGGCAAGCGTCAGCGTGTTGAGCACGACATTGGTGACTTGCTCGATCGGGCCCGCGGCGCCGGTCACGGTGGTCACGCCTTCGAGCCGGACATTGGGATTGGCCGCGGCAAACAGCACGGCCAGAATGTCGTCGCCGGCAGAATCCACGTCGAGGATTATGCGTTCCATGAGAGTTCCTTCATTGGGGATTTTTGTCGACCGGGGCGCTGTTCCTGTCCACCGACAAGAGTTTCTGCATCGATGCCAGCGTCTCCTTGATGATCTTTGGCCGTGCCCGGTAAGACAGCGCGAACAGTGCCGTCAGCGCCACGACATAGGGCACGGTGAGCACCAGATAGGACGGGAAACCGAAGGTCTGCAGGCGCAGCGAGAAGGCGTCGGCGAAGCCGAACAGCAGGCAGCCGGCCAGCACCTTGAGCGGATCGCCATTGGAGAAGATCAGGATCGCCACCGCCATGAAACCACGGCCCGAGGACATGTTCTCGGTGAACATGGTGATGTAGCCGAGCGACAGATGCGCGCCGGCGAGCCCCGCCAGCAATCCGCACAGCAGCGAGGCGATGTAGCGGACGCGGGTGATCGAGATGCCGAGCGCTTCAGCCGCCTCGGGTTTCTCGCCGACGACGCGGATATAGAGCCCGAGCCGGGTGCGGTTGTAGAACAGCACCAAGAGCGGCACGGCGATGAAAGCGACATAGACGATCGGCGTGAATCCCGAGATCAGCGGCGCCCAGGAGCCGAGCAGTGCCTGCGCGCCGGGTATCTGCACCTTGGGAAGACCGACGATGCCGTGACCGACGATCGATCCGCGCGTGCCGAAGATCGCTTTCATCAGCGAGATCGTCATGCCGCCGGCAAGGATGTTGAGCGCCAGGCCGACGACCACTTCATTGGCCCGGAATGTCACCACCAGCACGGCGAAGGCAAGCGCGAAGGCAAGTGCCGCTGCGACACCGCAGGCGACACCCGCGAAGGCCGAACCCGTCCAGATCGAGCCGATGACGGCGAAGAAGGCGCCGGCCAGCATCTGCCCCTCGAGACCGATGTTGAAAATGCCGGCCTTGGTGGTGAACGACCCGCCGAGAGCGACCAGGAGAATGGGCGCGGTGGTGCGCAGTGTCGCCGCGATGAGCGCGACATTGACGAGCTTGTCTAGAATTTCCATCGCCGCTCCCCCGCCTGGCTGTCGCCACGGCGCCTGACCAGAACCTGCGCCGATACGCTGAGGATGATCAGCGCCTGGATCACGGTGATGATTTCGCGCGAGGCGCTGGTATCGACCTCAAGCAGTAGCGACCCGCTGCGCAGCGCGCCGAAGAACAGCGCCGTCACGATGGTGGCGACCGGCGAGCCGTTGGCGAGCAGCGCGGCGATCAGTCCGTCGAAGCCGAAGCCGGGAGCAAAGCCTTCCATGAACCGGTGATGCACGCCGAGCGTCTCGACGCCGCCGGCCAGTCCGCCGACGGCGCCCGAAAGCAGAAGCACGATAAAGCCCTGGCGCTTCACGTTCACGCCGCCATATTCGGCGAATTTCGGCGCCGATCCGACCATCGTCACGCCGTAGCCCCAACTGGTGTAGCGGAAGACCAGCGCGACGCCGACCGCCAGCAGCAGGCCGATCGCCAGCCCCCAGTTCAGCCGCGAGAAGGAAAAGATCTCCGGCAGATAGGCTGTCGCAAGGATCGGTGGCGTCTCCGACCAGCCGCCGGGCCGTTTGAACAGGAAGATGGTGAAATAGGAGGTGAGCAGAATGGCGATGTAGTTCGACAGGATCGTCGAGACCACTTCGTTGGTGTTGTAGCGGGCGCGAAAATAGGCGGGGATGGCGACCCAGGCAGCGCCTGCGACGACCGCGAGCGAAAGTGCCGCCAGCGTATGAATGCCAGCGGGCAGGGAAAAGGTGAAGCCGACCCAGGCGGCGGCGAATCCGCCAAGGAAAAGCTGACCTTCGATGCCGACATTGAACATGCCGCCGCGCAGGCCGATGCAGGCGGCGACGCCGCAAATCAGGATCGGTGTCGTCTGCAGCAAGGTGCCGGCAATTTTTTCCTGGTCGCCGAAAGCGCCGCGCAGCAGCGTCATCAAGACACGGACCGGGCTTTCGCCGACCAGGAGGATGATGATCGCCCCTAGCAACAAGGCAACGCCAACCGCGATCACCTGACCGGAAACGGCGCGCAAACGGTCACTCATCGTGCTGGCTCCAGCTCGGGCGACACGCCCGCCATCATCATGCCGATACGATCCTCGTCGGCATCGTCGCCGGCGACTTCGCCCATGATGCGCCCGTTGAACATCACCAGGATGCGGTCGGCGAGCGCCGCCAGTTCGTCAAGCTGCACGGAAATCAGCAAGATGGCACGGCCGGCCGCCCGCTGGCGCATGATCTCGTCATGGATGGCCTCCTGGGCGCCGATGTCGACACCGCGCGTCGGCTGGTCGATCAGCAGGAAGTCGGCGCCATTGGTGAATTCGCGCGCCAGCACGACCTTCTGGATATTGCCGCCCGACAGTCGCTTGACAGGATCTCCCGACCCTTGCGCGCGAATGTCGAAGCTCTTGATCAGCGCTCCGGCGTTCCCGGCGATTGCCTTCCAGTCGAGCATGCCGCCGCGGCTCCACGGCGCCCGATGCTGGCGGCCCATCAGCGTGTTTGCCGCGATCGATGCGTTGCGATCGACCCCGCGCACCATGCGGTCGCCCGGAACATGGGCAAGACCCGCTTCGCGTATCGCGGCGGGGGAAAGCGTGGTGAGATCCTGGCCCTTGAGCCAAGCTTCGCCATGGCTTGCCGGCCGCAGGCCCGAAAGCACCTCCGCCAGTTCCGTCTGCCCATTGCCGGCCACGCCCGCGATCCCCACTACTTCGCCGGCGCGAACCGTGAAACTGGCGCCGCGGACGGCAGGCAGCCGGCGGTCGTCACGCGACCACAGGTTCTTGACCTCGAGGACGGCGTCGCCGTGCAACTGGGCGCGGGGCCGACGGTCGAAACTGACCTCGCGGCCAACCATCATGCGGACAAGTTCATCCTTGCTGAGCTCGGCTGTCGGACGGGTAGCCACTTTCCTGCCGTTGCGCAGCACAGTCACGGTGTCGGACACCTCCATCACCTCTTCCAGATGGTGCGAGATGAAGATCACCGTCATGCCCTCGGCCACGAAACTGCGCAGTGTCTGGAACAGTTCGCGGCTTTCCTGCGGCGTCAGCACGGCGGTCGGCTCGTCGAGGATGATCGTGCGAGCCCCGCGCACCAGGACCTTGAGGATCTCGATGCGCTGCTCGATGCCGACCGAGAGCAGCCCGACCCGCTCGGCCGGGTCGACATGCAGCCCAAAACGCTTCGACAGCTCCCGCGTGCGGGCGATCTGTGCCGCATGGTCGATCAGTCCGTGACGGCGGATTTCCATGCCGAGAAAGACGTTGTCGGCGACCGAAAGCGAAGGCACCAGCTTGAAGTGCTGATGCACCATGCCGAGGCCGGCCTTGATGGCGGCGGCCGGGTCGGCGACCATGATCGTCTCGCCATTCAGCCGGATCGAGCCCTCGTCCGGCTGGAGGAGACCGAACAGGACGTTCATCAGCGTCGTCTTGCCGGCGCCGTTCTCGCCGATGATGGCGTGAATTTCACCCCGGCGCACGGCAAGGTCGATGCCGTCATTGGCAATGAAGGCGCCAAAACGCTTGGTGATGCCGGTCAGCTCGACGGCCATTGCGGCAGTGTTTTGGGGGGTCGCAGACCCCGACGCGTTCGACACCATGCTCTCGCAGATTGAGGGGCTCTCACGGATTGAAGCTGATCCGTCGCGGCGGGCCGCGGCGGATCAGCTTAGCGCTTTCTTGGGAGGGATGCGCTGGTGCTGGCTTATTTCGCCTTGGTGATCGCGATCTTGCCGTCGACGATGCCCTTCTTGATCTCGTCCAGCTTGGCGGTCACGTCAGCCGGGATCTTGGAGGCGATGTCGTCACAGACCTTGAACTCGACACCGCCCGACGCCAGGTCGAACGTGCGGGTGCCCGCAGTCACCTTGTGACCTCCGACTTCGTCCTTGATCAGCGTGTAGACAGCGATGTCGCCGCGCTTGAGCATGCTGCCGAGCACGTTCCCGGGAGCCGAGCCGCACATGTCGATGTCGACGCCGATCGAATATTTGTCGGCGGCCGCGCTAGCCTGCATCACGCCTTCACCGGTCGGACCGGCGACATTGTAGACGATGTCGTTGCCCTGGCCATAGAGCGCCTGGGCAAGTTCGCTGCCCTTGGCCGGGTCGTCGAAAGTTCCGGCGAACACCGAGTTCACCTTCACATCGGGCGCGGCGTGCTTGGCGCCCTGTTCGTAGCCGCCGAGGAAATTGCGGATCACCGGGATATCGCGGCCGCCGACGAAACCGATTGCCTTGCCATCGCCGATCTTGGGAAACTCGCTGCCCTTGGCCTCGATCATGCCGGCCAGCGCGCCGGCGACGAACGAGCCCTGCTCCTCGGCGAAGTTGGCATAGATCATGTTGGGATTGTCGAGCACGCCGTCGATGAAGACGAAGCGCTGGTCGGGATACTCCTTGCTCACCTTCTGCAGCGAGTCGACCAGCTCCCAGCCCATCACGAAGATGAGGTCGTATTGCTTGCCCTTGGCAAGGTTCTCGAACTGCTCCTCATAGTCGAGGGCACGATTGCCGGTGTCGACCAGTTTGAGGTCGATGCCGAAATCGGTCTTGGCCTTGTTGAGGCCGTTGACGATCGAAACACCAAAGCCTTGTGCGAAATATCCGGAGATGGCGGCCACGGAGACCTTGGTTTGTGCCGCGGCCGATCCCAACGAAACGGCCAGCATCGTACCGGCCAGAAATAAACTCTTGAGCGCCCTTGTCATGTCATTCCCCTTCAGCTTTTTTCAGCTTCTTGAAGCCACGCCTTGACCATCCCCCACACCTCGCCGGAAGACTGGCGAGTTCGTTGATGGTCATATGAGTTTATGAGCGGCCTAACAGGCTGTCAATCGTCCTCCAATGCAGTTTTCTTGCCCTGTTTCCGGCCTCCTCCAACGCAGCGCTTGACAAACATCGGTGATGCATAATTGTTGGTACTCTAACGAATTTCGTGAGTTTCGGACGAAGGATACGCGCAATGCCAGCTGTGGTGGTCAGGAAATTTCTGGTTCAGGTCGAAGAGATCTTCCATGAGGGCGGCCCGCTTGCGGCGCGTCCACCCAAGCGCGGCGCCATCGTGGCCGTCATCGCCAATCCTTTTGCCGGGCGTTACGTGGAAGAGATCACCGGATTCATGGAGGATCTGAAGCCGCTCGGCCTCGACATGGCGCGGCGCCTGATCGATGCCATGGGCGAGGGGACCGCGGCAATCGAGGGCTACGGCAAGGGAGCCGTCGTCGGCGCCGCCGGCGAACTCGAACACGGTGCGCTCTGGCACAATCCGGGCGGCTATGCGATGCGCGAGCTTCTCGGCAACGCCAAGGCCATCGTGCCCTCCACCAAGAAGGTTGGCGGCCCCGGAACACGCATCGACATTCCGATCACCCACATCAATGCCTCCTATGTGCGCAGCCATTTCGATGCCATCGAAATCGGCGTCGGCGATGCGCCGCGCAGCGACGAGATGGCGGTCATCCTGGCGATGACCACCGGCGCGCGCGTCCACGCGCGTGTCGGCGGCCTGGCGGCGGCCGACATCAAGGGCCAGGACGGATTGCGATGAGCCCGGAAATCCGCCGCATCATCACCATCGTCGAGGAGACCCGGATCGAAGGCGGCCGCCCCGTCGACCCACCGACGCGGCGTGCCGCGGCGATCGCCGTGATCCGCAATCCCTATGCCGGCACTTTCGTCGAGGATCTGTCGGCACTGAGCGCCGTCGGCGAGGCGCTGGGCGACATCCTGCCCAGGCGTGCAGTCGCCGCTCTCGGCATTGCCGGCGACCAGGTCGAGAGCTTCGGCAAGGCCGCTGCCGTCGGCGCCGACGGCGAGCTTGAACATGCCGCGGCAATCCTCCATCCACAGCTCGGCGCCCCGTTCCGCGATGTGCTGGGCAAGGGTGCGGCGCTCATTCCCTCTTCCAAGAAGCGGGGCGGTCTGGGCGTGCCGCTCGACATTCCGCTCGGCCACAAGGACGCGGCGCGGGTGCGCAGCCATTTCGACGGCATGGAGGTTCGCGTCCCCGATGCGCCGCGTGCCGACGAGATCGTCGTCGCCATCGCCATCACCGATTCAGGCAGGCCGCATCCGCGTGTCGGCGGGCTGACCAAGGACAAGGTCGTCGGCAAGGACGGCGTGAGCTAGCTCGACGCAATCGCGGAAAGCATCTCGACGATTCTCCGCCGGCGCGCCCAACGACGTCAGGCGGCCCTGACTTCCGGCACCCGCATCGCCGGCGGGGTGTTGCGGCTGCGGCCGGTCCGCACCTCGCCGTCGATGACCACCATGCCTATGCCAGGCAAATTGCCGAGCGCCACGCTATCGAGCAGCCCGTCGCCGGCACCGCCGATCGCCTGATCGATGAAGATGAGGTCGGCGGCGCGGCCGACCTCGATGATGCCGCGGTCGGCCAGTCCGCGCACGCGCGCCGTGTTGCCGCTGGCGAAACAGAACGCCACCTCCGGCGCCACCTCTCCCAGCGAAGCCAGCATGGTAAGGATCCTCAGGATGCCGAGCGGCTGTACGCCCGATCCAGCCGGGCTGTCGGTACCGAGGACGACCCGCGAAAGTTCGCCGCGCTGCCTGGCCAGGTCGAGCACGAACAGTCCGGTGCGCAGATTGCCGTTGTGGACGATTTCCAGTGCGCGCGAGCCGTTCTCGCAGATCTGGCGGATCTCGGCTTCGGGAAGCGCCGTCGGTCCGCCATTGACGTGGGCCACGATGTCGGCGTCGACCTCCAGCACGACATCGGCGCCGATGCGGCCGGAGCCCGGCAGGGACGGGCCGCCCGTATGGGTCATCGAGGTCATGCCGTATTTGCGCGCCCAGCCAACCATCTGCCGGCCGGTCGGGCCGTCCTTGACGCCGCCAAGCCCGACCTCGCCGACAAGCGTCACGCCGGCCTCGGCGAGGCTGCGGAAATCCTCCTCGACCAGGCCGGGCTCCAGTATGGGGGCGCCGGCCAGGATCTTCATGCCGTTGGGGCGAAAGTTGGAGAAGGTGCGCTGCGCCGCGATCGCCAGCGCCTTCAACCCGACTAGGTCGCGCGGGCGGCCAGGCGTATGGACCTCTCCGGCTGAAATGATCGACGTGACGCCGCCATGCACGGTCGAATCCATCCAGCCGATCTGGTTCTGCCGCGGCGTCCAGTCGCCCGCGACCGGATGGACATGGTTGTCGATCAGGCCCGGCGCCACGGCGCAGCCCATCGCGTCGATGACCGTCGTTGCATTGCCGCTGTCGACATCGCTTGCCCTGCCAATCGCGGAAATGCGGCCGTCGGTCACGACGATGGTGTCGGCATCGACGATCGGCTGTGCGAGATCACCCGTCAGCATCAGTCCGATGTTGCGGATGACGAGCGTGTTGGCAAACGACTTGGGGTCGGACGACATCGGTTCTCACTTCTGCTGGTATGGAAAGTCTGGACGCGACCTATTTGCCGCTGTCGCCATTCGATGGATCGTCGTCGTTGATGCGCTTCAGCAGACGCAGCAATGTCGCCTGCTCGGCTGGTGAAAGCGGCGACAGGAAGCGCCGCCCCACTTCGACGCTGCGTTCGAGCCGCTCAAGCGTGTATTCGGTTCCCTTTTCGGTCAGCGCGATCATCGACAGCCGCTGATCGGTCTCGGAAGCGCTGCGCGTGATCAGCCCGTGCTTGAGCAGCTTGCGCATCACGATGCTGATGGTCGATGGGTCCATGGCCGTCAGCCGGCCGAGGTGGTTCTGCGAGACCTCGCCGTGTTTGAGGATCGTGGCAAGCGCGGCGAACTGCGTCGGCGAAAGGTCCTCACCCGCCATCACCTGCTGGAAGCGCAGCGTTGCGCGCTGATGCGCCTTGCGGATGACGTGCGCCGGGTGGACGTCCAGCGCGTATCCGGTGTCGGCATATTGCTGCAGCACCTGCTCACGGCTCAGCGGTGCCTTGCCACGCGACCGCGTCGGTGTCCCGTCTTTCTCGGATTTCTTTTCGGTCGTCAAACCGGACTCCTGTTGCCTGTCTTGCATGCTGCTCACTCCAGGCTCAAGCCGCGACTTCAGCCGGTTGCAGTGACGCCCCGTCGCGAAGAGCCGCGACGACGCTCTTCGAATCGCTGACCACGCCGAAATGCGTCGCTATATCGTAGAGCGAGCTTTCCTGCTCGCGCGGTCCCGTCGCTGCGCAGCAATCGCTTGGCACCACCACTTCATAGCCCTGGAAAAACGCGTCGTGGACGGTCGAGCGCACGCAGATGTTGGTGACAACGCCGAAGATGATCAACTGATCGACCTGCATGTCCTTGAGCGTCAGATCGAGGTCGGTCTGAAAGAAGGCGGAGTAGCGCCGCTTGATGACATGGATTTCGTTGTCGCGGGCACCGAGATCCTCGATGATTTCAGGCCCCCAGCTTCCTTCCACGCAATGCGGCGTGCGTTTCACCCATTCGCGCTCGCGGCGCATCCCCGGCCGGTGCGCGTCGTGAACCCAGATCACCGGGACGCCCCCAGCGCGCGCGGCCTCGATGACGGCGAGCTGCGGCGCGACCAGCGTCTCATACCCAGGCAGGACCATGGCTCCGCCGGGCTTGCAGAACTCATTGACCATATCGATGACGATGACCGCCGCACGATGCCGGTCGAGGCGCACCGCATCGTCGTGCCGATGTGAGGAAAAAACGTCCACGGCCATGGCGATCTCCTTGGGTCGATCGTTGATGCTCATACAAAAAACCTTGGCGGATGCCAAGTCAATCCCGTTCGACGCAAAGCTGTGGTCGCCGGTCTTGCGCACGCTGCTCGCACCAGCGTATGCGCTATTTGTCCGGGGCGACATGGTCTTGACAAGGGTTGGCAATCATGTGCTCGATTTGTATGACCATCAATGATATCAAATCGCCGGATTTGGCCGGCCAAGAGCAGTGATATGAAGACAATCGTCACCGGGGCCAGCGGTCTGCTTGGCCGCCATGTGGCCGAGGCCCTGACCGCCGCCGGACACGACGTGCTGGGCATCGACGCGGTGGCACCGGCCGGCGGCGCAGGGCGCCACGCCGTTGCCGATCTGACGGATCTGGGATCGACCCTGCAGTTGGTGCGCGATTGCGATGCGGTGGTGCATGTGGCGGCTATCCCGCGGCCAACCGGGCGAGCCGGCGGCGAGGTATTCAAAACCAATACCGCCACCGCCTACAACGTCGTGGAGGCCGCCACCCTGGCTGGCGTCAGGCGTTTCGTCTATGCCTCGTCCTTCAGCGTCTTCGGCTATCCCTTCTTCGAGAAGACGGTCATTCCACCCTATCTGCCGGTCGACATGAACCACCCGGTCGGCGCGCAGGACCCTTATGCGCTGTCGAAATGGCTGGGCGAGGAGATCGTCGACGCGGCGGTGCGGCGCGGCGCGTTTTCGGCGGTCAGCATTCGCATGCCGTGGATCCAGACGCCGCAGTCTTTCTTCGCCGGCGTCGGCCCGCGCCGCGCCACCGCCGATAGCGCCCGCGACCTGTGGAGCTATCTCGACGCCCGCGATGCGGGACAAGGCTTCCTCCAGGCACTCGAATGGCCAGGTGAAGGCCATCTGCGCATCCTGCTCAGTGCCGCCGATACCTTCATGGAAGAGGAAACCGAGCCGCTCGTGCGCCGGATCTATCCGGGCGTCCCCCTGTCGCGGCCGATCGCCGGTTTCGGTTCGGTGCTCGATACGGATCATGCGCGCCAGACGATCGGCTTCGAGCCCAAGCATTCTTGGCGCTCCTATCCAAAGCCGGAGACCCAGGGATGAAAAGGTTCGATCGGAAGAAGGTCCTCGTCACCGGCGGCGCCGGCGCCATTGGCGGTGCGGCCGTCCGGCGTTTCCTCGACGAGGGCGCCCGCGTCGCCATCGTCGACCGCAACGGCGCGGCGGCGCGGCAACTGGCGGGTTCTCTTGGTGAGGGCACGATCGCGATAGAGGCCGATGTCACCGACGAGAACAGCGTGCGCGGCGCTGTCGAAACGACCGTCGAGGCGTTCGGCGGGCTGGATGTGGTGTTCAACAATGCCGGCATTTCGGGTGTCGTCGCTCCCGTGCACGAGCTGCCGGTGGAGGATTGGGACGCCATCATCCGTATCAATCTGCGCGGCATCTTCCTTGTCCTACAGGCCTCGCTCCAGGCCATGATCAAGGCCGGAACCGGCGGCTCTATCGTCAATATGGGGTCGTCCATGGCCGGTTGGGATGTCCTTTCCGGCGGCGCCGGCTATGTCGCCTCCAAGCATGGCGTGGTCGGGCTGACGCGCGTCGCGGCCCTCGATGCGGCACCTTACAGCATACGCGTCAATGCCATCTGCCCCGGCGTGATCGAGACGACGCTTGGCGTGCCGGCTTCCGGCGACGGCGATTTCAAGAGCAGCGTCCAGCATTTCGCCGACCGCATCCCGCTGCGCCGCATCGGCCAGCCGGACGATGTCGCGGCTGCCGTGGCCTTCCTCGCCTCGGAAGAGGCAAGGCACGTCACCGGCGTCGACTGGCTGATCGACGGCGGCCAGACCTTGCAGAGCTGGGCCAACGCACCGGCCGGCGGCGCTTTTCCGAAGTATCGCTAAAGCCGCTTCGGCGGCATCGCCTGGATGATCCGGACCGCCAGGTCGAGATCGGCGAGGCCGCCTGAAAGCGGCGTGCGCGGTGCCGCCCCGGTCAGGATGCAATCGGCGAAATGCTGCCATTCACGCCGGAACGAAGTATCGGGAACGCCCGGTATGATGCGCTCGGATGCGGCTTCGCCCGTTGCCTCGCGCACGCGAACCGTTGCCGAAGCATTGCGGAAATAAGGGTTCTGGAATTCGATCCGCACCTCGTCGCGCTCGCCATGCACATGGATCCACTCGTCCCACCATTCATATTGGGCGAGCGCCATGTCGAACAGGCAAGGCACGCCGCCATAGTCGAGCACGGCCAGCAATTGGTTCGGGCCGGTCTGCTGCGCGTGGACGACGCGGTCCGGCGTGCCGAAGGCGCCGCGCATGACGGCAAGGTCGTGGCTGCTGAGGCCGAGCAGCAGCAGATAGAGGTCGCGATAGCCGGCGTGATCGGCACCGAGTGCCGCCTCGACGCGCCGGGCAACCGCGTCGCGCCCCACTGCCAGCACGTCGGCGGGCACGTCGGTGATCCGGCTCTGCGTGTAGAGTTTGCCGTAACGATCGAAGCGGCCGGCGAAATCATGGACATGGATCGACTTCGGCCGGCCGATGGCGGCGATACGCTCCAATCCGGCCTCGTAGCCCGGATCGTAGAACTTCATGTAGCCGACAAGGGCGACGAGGCCGCTCCGCTCGGCCTGCTCGACCAGCGGGCGCGCCTCCTGCGGCGTGAAGGCGAGCGGCTTTTCGACGATCAGGTGCTTGCCGGCCCGGAGCGCGTCGGCGACCATTTCGCCATGGTCGTAGGTGCAGATTACCACCGCATCGACATCGGGATCGGCAAGCAAAGCGCGATGGTCGGTATAGCGGGCCGCGACACCGTAATGCTCCCCGACCTTGTCGACCGTGCCAGGCGAGATGTCGCACAGGGCGGCGATGCGAAACGCCGGCAATTCCATGAGATAGGGCAAATGCATCAATTGGGCGATCTCGCCGCAACCGATGACGCCAACGCCGATAACGCGATCCTGCATGTCAACCCTTCACGGCGCCGGCCGTCAGGCCGGCGATGAACTGCCGTTGCATGGCGAGGAAGACGACGATCACCGGCAGTGTCGTGATCGTCAACGCGGCGAAATAGAGGGTCCAGAGCGAATCATATTGCTGGAAGAAGGAGACCAGGCCGAGCGGGATGGTCTGCACCGAGGGGTCGCGCAGCAAAAGGAAAGCGAGGAAGAAATCGTTCCAGATCTCGATGAAGCCGAAGATCACGATCAGCGCGACACCAGGCCGGATCAGCGGCAGCATGATGTGGATCAGGATTTCGAGCCGGCTCGCGCCGTCGACGCGCGCGGCGTCCTCGAGATCGGCCGGCAGCGTGACGAAGAAGCTGCGCAGGATGAAGACCGACAGCGGCAGCGATGTCGCCGCATAGACGAAGGCGACGCCGAGCCGGTTGTTGATCAGGCCGAGGTCGCGGGCCACCATGAAAAGCGGGATCGCCATCACTTGTGGCGGCACCAGCATGGCCGCCACCGCCACCGCCAGCACCAGGCCTCGCCCGGGAAACCGCAGCCGCGCCAAGGCATAGGCGCAGGGTGTCGCCACGGCGACGAGGATGATCAGGGCCGAGCCGGTGACAAGGACGCTGCTTATGATGCGCGATCCCATGCCTGCGATGCGCCAGGCATCGGCATAGTTCTGGAACACCAGACTTGACGGCGGACCCCAGATGTTGCTCAGCATCTCCTCCTTGGTCTTGAGCGAGCCGAACAGCACCCAGAGCAGGGGATAGAGCGTCTCGATGAGCACGAGGGTGAGCGCGGCATAGAGGCCCGCCACTTCGAGCAGGCCGCGCACGCCGAGACGCCGTGGACGGCGTTCGCTGTCGTCGACGACCGGCAAGGATTTGGCCACGCCGCCCATCAGACATCCAGCCTTTGCCGCCGCATCAGGGCAAGCAGGCCGACGCTGGCCAGCCCGACGATCAGGAACAGCACATAGCCGATCGCCGCGGCATAGCTCATGGCGCCGTCCTGGAAGGCCTTGCTCATCATGTAGGTGAGCACCACTTCGGTGGCATGGTTGGGACCGCCCTTGGTCAGCACGTAGACGATGTCGAAGTTGCGCACGAAGGCGCCGGAAAGGCCAAGAATGGTGTTGATGAAGACGATCGGCATCATCATCGGCACGGTGACGTGCCGGAAGCGCTGCAGCGGACCGGCGCCGTCCATTTTGGCCGATTCATAGAGTTCCGACGGGATCGTCTGCAGCCCCGCCAGATAGATCACGGCATGGAAGCCGAGCCATTTCCAGACGTCGACGACGATGATCGAGTAGAGCGCGATGTCGGCGTCGCCCAGCCATGACTGTTTCAGGCCGCCGAGGCCGAACAGGTCGAGCGCGCCGTTGAGCAGGCCGAAGACCGGATTGTAGATCCACGACCAGAGCAGCCCGACGGCGACGAAGGACATCGTCACCGGCACGAAGGCGGCGGCGCGAAAGAAGGCGCGGCCGACCAGCGCCCGGTCGAGAAGCAGCGCCAGGCCGAGGCCCAGTGCGTTCTTCAGGATGACGACGGCGACGACGAAGATCAGATTGTTGCGCAGCGCGCCGAGGAAGACGCGGTCGTGCAGCAGGCGCTGATAGTTGGAAAGGCCGGCCCAGGTCGGATCGGAAAACCCGTCCCAATTGTGCAGGCTGAGCCAGAAACCGTTGACGAAGGGCCAGAGGTAGAAAAGGCAAAACAGGATCGCGGCGGGCAGGATCATCAAGAAGGCCACCGCACCGTCCCCGGCAAGAAAGCGCCAGGGATCGGAACGGCCAGAAGCAGCAGCCTCTTGTGATCGCGCGGTCATGCGACCTTGGCGCCTTGCGGCGTCAGCACCAGCCCGAGCGTGTCCCTGACATAGGCTATGCTTTCCAGCGTGCTCTGCTCGGCCGTTTTCTTCGATGCATCCAGTTCGATGATGGCCAGCCCGTCGTAATTTGCCTCGAGCAGGACATCGACGATGCCGGCGAGGTCGACGACGCCGGCGCCGAGTTCGCAGAAGGCGCCGTAGCGGTCATAGCCGTTCAATGCCGGGTCGACCCTGGTGTCCTTGAAGTGCATGTAGCGCACCGCCGACATATAGGTCCTCACCGCGTCGACGGGATCGGAATTGGTGTGGGCAAGATGCGCGGGATCGATGCAGAGGCCGGCGAGATCGGTATCCAGTTCGTCCATCATGCGGTCGAGCTGGTCGCGGCGCTCGATGAAGGTGTCGAGATGCGGGTGATAGACCGTCTCGATGCCGAGGTCTTTCGTGCGTCGGCCGATATCCTCCAGGGCTCGGCAAAAGGCACGATAGTCGTCTGCGCCATGAGGTCCGGCGATGGCTTCCGAAGGGCCGCCGCCGAGAACCAGCACCGGAGAGCCGAAGCCCTTCAACATCCGGGTCAGCGCCACCAGCACGTCGCGTTCGTAGGGCCAGGCGACAGGGTTGGTGAAGATCGCATTGACGTAGAAGGAGGAAAGCTTGATGCCATATTCGCTCTGGCCTTCCGAAAGCAGTGCGTAGCGCCGCAGGATGTCGGTGTCCGTGGTGGCCCCCATTGGCGCCTGATTGCCGAGCTGCATGTATTTGCGGGCGTACTGGTCGGACAGGCTGGTGAAGGCGAGGATCTCGAACCAGCCGAAACCCTGATCGGCGAGGAATTTGATGGCCGGGCTCAGCGGCAGGCCGGTCAGGTCCCAGCTGTTCAGATGATAGCCGATCGAGAAGCGCTGCCGTTCGGCACGGGTTTGCGTCATGTGTCGTCTCCGATTGAAGAGGCTGCCCGAAACGGGCGGCCTCCAGTTTGTCGAGCCGCGCAAATTGGCCTGGCGGAGGCGGGTGCGGCAGTGCCTATTTGGGCGGCCAGTTGCCCTGCGCCTTGAGGTCGTCGAATGTGGTCTGGATCGAGGCTGCGGCATCCTCGGGCGTCGTCGTGCCGCCAACGATGCCGGCAATGGCCGAAGCCGTGGCGGTCGCCACTTCCGACGGCCAGATCCAGTCGAGGAACTTGATCGTGCTCGGGAAGGCCTGCTTGCGCAGTTCGACGGCATAGGCGTCGTCGACCTGTGGCACGCCCTTGATCGAGGCGGCGATCGGCTGCTCCGGCGCGAGATAGAGCGTCGCCACCTCCGGCCTTGTCAGATATTCGATGAACTTGACCGCCGCATCGAGCTTCTCGGGCGGTATCGACGAGGAGACGCACATGCCGTTGTCGGCGCCGCCGCCATGGCCCGGCGCACCCGGTGTTCCATCCATTTTCGGAAAGGCAAAAACGCCCCATTTGAATGTCTTGACGCTGGTCTGCAGCGATGGGATTTCCCAGGTCCCGCCATAATACATGGCGCTCTTGCCGGCGGCGAAGGCCGCCCGCATGCCGTCCTGGTCGACCGAAAGCGAATCCTTGGACAGGATGCCGTCGTCCACCCACTGCTTGATCAGCTTGAACCCTTCGACATCGGGCGCGTCGGTGAACTTCGCCGTGCCCTCGAGGTTCTTCTGCGTCTTGCCGATGGCGTCGCCGGAGGCCTGCGAGAAGGTTTCGAAATACCACATCGGCCACATGACGGTGTTGGAGCCCTGATGCAGAAGCGGGATCACCCCTTGCGCCTTGAACTTCGGCACGGCTGCCTTGAGGTCGTCATAGGTCGCCGGTGCGGGAATGCCGAGCTTCTGGAAGAGGTCGACATTGTAGAAGATCGTCGATGTCGAGAGCGTCGAGATTGGCACGCCGTAGACCTGGCCGCTGATGGTGAAGGCGCCGAGTGCCGCGGCGTCGATCCGGTCCTGGAAAGGCTTGATCTTGTCGGTGATCGGCATGACCAGCTTGCGCCGGACATAGGCGCCGTTGGTGTAGAAGGCCGGGCAGGCGATCAGGTCCATTTCCTGGTTAGCAAGCTTGGCCGTCATCAGGCGCTGGATCGAGTCGGTCTGCGGCCCCTGCGCGTCCCATTCGACCGCGGCCACGTCGGGGTTGGCCTTAAGGAAACCGTCAATGACCTGCTGCTGGATCTTCTTCTGTTCGTCCGGCGGCTGGCGTGGCGCGAGTTCGTCGAGGGCCGAGCCGCCGAAGATCTTGAGCGTGATGCCGTCGGCATGGCCGATGCCAGGCATCGCGGCCAGGCCGAGGCCTAGCAGCGCGGTGGCAAGGATGGAGTTGGCGGGGCGTTTTTTCGAACGATGGGTCACTCTCTGCTGAATGGGCATCTGGCTCTCCTTTCGCCAATGCCGAGGGGCAACCTCGGGACCAAGATCGTTGATGGTCATATGATCTTGGTCGCCTGTTATGATTTTTGTCAATCGGCAAGTGTGCCTATAATTTGATCGGCTTCGTCAGGGCGCGGCGTGACGCAAAATGGCTCTGCTTGGAGTGCGGACACGAAAGGGCGGGTTGGAAAAATCGCGGCCTCCAGCCCCAGGCCATTTCATGCCCGGGCCTGTTGGTTGGTTCAGCCGACAGCGCGGCGAGGTTCTATGGCGTCAGAGGCCGAACCGGTCCTTCAACCGCCCCGAGAGGATCGCGGCCTTCACACCCAGTGGCCAGAAGCGGTGAAACCGGATCGGCTTGAGTGGCGAGATCGGCATCGGAAATGTCTCGCTGTCTCGCAGGCGCTGCGCCAGGGCCGCGCCCATTGCCGAGGCCATGGCGACGCCACGCCCATTGTAGCCGAGGCAGATCAGCATGCCGTCTTCCGGCTCGTGAACGTGCAGGAGGTGGTCCTTGGTGATCGCGACCCGGCCATTCCAGCCATGTGTCCACGCGGTTCCCGCGAGCTCCGGCCACAGCCGCAGCGCATAGTCGGTGAGGTAGCGGATGGCGGCGGCATCGCCGATGGGCCTCATCGGTCCCCGGCCGCCCATCAGCAAGCGGTTCTGCGCATCGATCCGGTAATAGACGGTGATGTTGCCGGCTTCGTAGAGAACGGGCCTTTGCGGTAGGATCGCTGCCGCGGCCTCCGGCGACAGCGGTTCGCTCGCCGCGATGGCGCTGAACACCGGAACCAGCGATTGCTCCAGGCCCGGCCACAGGGTTCCCGTATAGCCGTTGGTCGCGACAAGGACCTTCTCGGCGCTGAGCGATCCGTTTGCCGTCTTGAGGATCCATCGCCCTGCCTCGCGGCGGAGCGAGAGGACTTCGCTGCCGCCGAATATCCGCGCCCCGGCGTTCTGGGCCGCGGCCGCCAGGCCAAGCGTGTATTTCAGCGGATGGAGGTCACCGCCACGGGCGTCGAACATGCCGGATATGTAACGATCGGTTCCGGTCCGCGCCGCCATCGCCTTTGCGTCGAGCAATGCGACCGGCATGCCCCGCCGCTCGCATTGCGCGGCCGTGGCCCGCACCGCGGCTTCCGGTTTCGGCCGGATGGCCGCGCGTATCGTGCCGTTCTGCCGCGCGTCGCAATCGATCGACAGGCGGCTGATGAGACCAAAGGTGAAGTCCGGCGCGCCATAGGAGAAATCGATCATCCGCTGCCCGAGTTCGGGCCCGAACATCGCCTCGATCGTGTCGGGATCGTATTTGAGGCCGGGATTGACCTGGCCGCCATTCCTGCCCGACGCACCCCAGCCCGGCTGGAAGGCTTCGAGCACGCAGGCGTCGTCGCCGGCTTCCGCCATGTGCAAGGCGGTCGACAGGCCCGTGAAGCCACCGCCGACAATGGCGACCCTTGCCCGTTGCGCGCCGGTAAGGGAAGGGTAGTCGCCGGTGCCGCCGGCCGTTTCGCGGTAGAGGCTCCTGGGCGGGGTGCTTTCGGGCATCTGGCTGGCTCTTACGACAGGGCGGGCGGCTTGAGGGCAATCCGATTTTCGGGCTGGATCGGCCGGCAATTCAGCATGGCTTTCGGGAAATCACAACAGCCGCGACAGAGCGGCCATGAAGTGGTCGTTCTCCGATGGCGAGCCGATGCTGACGCGCACATAGGTGTCGAAGCCGTCCTGCCTCCAGGGCTTGACGATGACACCGTCGCGCAGCAGGCCTTCGACGAAGGTGTTGGCATCTTGCCGGCAGTCGAAGAATAGGAAGTTGCCTCTGGACGGGGCGACTTTAAGCCCCTTGCTTCGCAGAAAACTCTCGACGCGCGCCCGCTCTGTCCTGGCGAGCGCGACGACTTTGGCGAGATGCTCCTCATCCGCGAGCGCCGCCAGCGCGGCGGCCTGGGCAACGCCATTGGCGTTGAAGGGCGTACGAACGCGGTCGAGCAGCGCGCGCAAATGCGGGTCGCCGACGATGCCGAAGCCGATCCGCAGGCCGGCCAGTCCGAACGCCTTGGAAAAGGTCCTGAGCACGATCCAGGGCCGGTCGCGGGGCTTGAGGAACGGCAGCGACGAGACATAGTCGTCGCCCTCGGCATATTCGGCATAGGCTTCATCGACCACGATCAGCGTCTCGTCGCCGACCGCGTCCAGGAGTTTCGACAGGTCGCCACCGGGAAGCCAACTGCCGACCGGGTTCATCGGATTCGAGAACAACAGCATACGAGGGCGCTCACGAACCGCCTCGATCAGCGCGTCGACATCGATGGTGAGATCGTTCCTTACGCCTACGCGATTGACCGTGGCTCCCATCAGCGTCGCGTAATCCTCGTGTAGTGGAAAGGACGGATAAAGCGTGACGACGCTGTCGCCCGGCCGCAACACGGCACGGCTGATGACGGACAGAAGGTCTTCCGAGCCATTGCCGAGGATGACCTGATCCTCGCTGGCCGCATATCTGGCGGCGATGGCCCGGCGCAGCTCGCGCCCGGCCGGATCCGGATAGAGCCGGAACATTTCGGCGCTGCTCTGCATCATCGTGGCCAGGGTCGGGCTTGGGCCGATCGGGTTCTCGTTCGAGCCCAGTTTGGCGATCCTGGCCGGTGCGTATCGCTGCATGACCTCGCCGATGGTCAGCCCGGAATTGTAGGGCGACAGACGCATGACTTCGGCACGGACCATGTCTGAAGTCTTCGACATGCGCGGTCTCCTCCATGGCTGGCCAAGCGCCGGACATGCGTTCTATCCCGCATGTGGACAACATCATCCCTATCGCAGCCGAAGTCGTTTGTATATGCTTGTATATATAAGTCGATCTGGTAGTCTCGCGGCGACGGAAGCGAGGATGCCAGGGAGGATCACATGCGCAACGTTTCTCTTTTTGACCTCGCCGGCAAGAAGGCGCTTGTCACCGGCGCCAGCCGTGGCATTGGTCGCAGCATAGCCGAGGCGCTGAGCGCGGCCGGCGCCGACGTCGCGGTCACGGCGCGTGGCCTGGACTCGCTTGACGAGACGGTGGCGGTGATCCGCGCCGCCGGCGGGGTCGCCCATGCTGTCGCTCTTGACGTGACCGATGTTGGCGGCTGCCGCGCGGCGGTTTCCGAGGCAGCCCGCCTGCTTGGCGGGCTCGACATCCTCGTCAACAATGCCGGGGTGGAAGAGGTCTGCTCCTCGCTCGAAGTCGATGAGGCGCTGTGGGACCGGATCGTCGACACCAATCTCAAGGGAGCGTTCTTCTGCGCCCAGGCGGCGGCGCGGCAGATGCGGGATGCCGGCCGACCCGGCGCCATCATCAATCTCTGTTCGTTGACTTCGGAAGTCGGCATTCCGACGGCGGTGCCGTACGGCTCGTCCAAATCGGGCCTGCTCGGCATGACTCGGGCGCTTGCGGCCGAGTGGGCGCAGCTTGGCATCAGGGTCAATGCCATCGCCCCGGGCTACTTCAGGACCGCTATGACCGATGCGTTCTACGCCAGCGAGGCATGGCAGGAATCCATGCTGGCCAAAATCCCGCAGCGTCGTTTCGGTGATCTGCGCGACCTGCATGGTGTCGCCGTCTTCCTTGCCTCGGATGCCGCCGCTTACATAACCGGCCAATCCATTCCGGTGGATGGCGGTTTCCTTGCATCGATCTGAGGCAGATCGCAGATGTTTCGAATTGAATGTCTTCCCGCAGATGTGACCGGTCGGCACGTCGCGCTCTGAACTGAAGGAAAAATCCATGTCCGGCATCAGTTTCCACGATCTGTCATCCCTCGACGCCGCCCAGCGTGCCGTTCTGCTGAAGCGCGCCGAAAGCGATCTGTCGGCGTTCGTCGAAAAAGTTCGCCCGATCATCCAGGCGGTCAGGGACGAGGGCGATACCGCCCTGATCCGCTTTGCCAGGGAACTCGACAAGGCCAATGTCGCCGAAGGCGGATTGAAGGTCTCGGAAGCGGAATTCGACGCGGCCTTCGACAAGGTCGAGAAGGATGTCGTCGAAAGCATCGGCTTCGGCATCGACAACATCAGGCGCTTCCATGAAGAGCAGAAGCCGGAAACCATGTGGCTGAAGGAGGTGCGTCCGGGCGCCTATGCCGGCGACAGATATACGCCGATCGCCTCCGTTGCGCTTTACGTGCCGCGAGGCAAGGGCGCCTTTCCCTCGGTGACGATGATGACGTCGGTTCCGGCTGTCATTGCCGGTGTGCCGCAGATTGCGATCGTGACGCCGCCGACAGCCGACGGTTCCGTCGATGCGGCCACGCTTGTCGCTGCCCGTCTCGCCGGGGTGGACACCGTCTACAAATGTGGCGGCGCCCAGGCCGTCGCCGCCGTCGCCTACGGCACCGAGACGGTGAAGCCGGCGCTCAAGATCGTCGGCCCCGGCAGCCCCTGGGTGGTCGCTGCCAAGAGCGTGCTCTCGTCGGTCATCAATACGGGTCTGCCGGCGGGGCCGTCCGAAGCCGTCATCTTTGCCGATGACAGCGTCGACGGGGGCCTTGCCGCGCTTGATCTTTTGATCGAGGCAGAGCACGGACCGGATTCCTCGGCCTATCTGGTGACGCATAGCCGCAAGGTCGCCGAGGCCGCCTTGGCCGCGATCCCGCAGCACTGGTCGCGCATGACCGAACAGCGTGTCGAATTCTCGCGCGCGGTGCTGACGGGAAAGCGCGGCGGCATCGTGCTGACCGCGTCGCTGGAAGATTCCTACCGCTTCATCAACGACTACGCGCCCGAACATCTCGAGATCCTGTCGAAGGAGCCGTTCGCGCATCTCGGACACATCACCGAGGCGGCCGAAATCCTGATGGGTCCGCATACGCCGGTGACTCTCGCCAACTTCGTCCTCGGGCCGAACGCCGTGCTGCCGACCAGCCGCTGGGCGCGAACCTATGGGCCGCTTTCGGTGACGGATTTCGTCAAGCGCTCCTCGGTCGGCTATGTCACCTCTGCCGCCTATCCCGAACTGGCCAGGCATGCCCGCAGGCTTGCCCGCTACGAGGGCTTCAGCTCGCACGAGAACGCGGTCTCGGAAATCCGCGACCGCTATCTCGCCGGCTGAGGGAGGCAATCGCGATGAAGGCGGCAAGGCTTTATGGAGCCGGCGATCTGCGCGTGGAGGAGATCGCGACACCGGGCACCCCCGATGCGGGCTGGGTGAAGCTCAGGGTCGATGCCGCCGGCATCTGCGGTTCGGACCTGCACAATTTCCGCACCGGTCAATGGATAAGCCGGTCCCCCTCGACGGCGGGCCATGAACTGACCGGCACGGTGATCGCGCTCGGCGAGGGCGTCGACACCATCGCCGTCGGCGACAGGGTGGTTGCCGATTCCCGTTTCTGGTGCGGAGACTGCGCACAATGCCGTGCCGGCCGGAGGCATCTTTGCGTCGCGCTGGGTTTCGTCGGAGAGATCTGTGACGGCGGATTTGCCGAACAGGCGGTTCTGCCCGCACGGCTGCTGCATGTCGTCGATGCCGGTCTGGACGAGCGGGTCGCGGCGATGGCCGAGCCGCTGGCCGTTGCGTTGCACGCGGTTCGGCGCCTGCCGAAGACGGCGGGCCCGGTGCTTGTCGTCGGCTGCGGACCGATCGGCGGGCTCGCCGCGCTGCTGCTTTCCCGGCGCTCTCCCGGCACCGTGCTTGTTGCCGACCGCAACCAGGCCCGCTGCGCCCGGGTCGCCGAGGTCACGGGTGCGGCGATTGTCGATCTCGGCCGTGATGCCATTGCCGCCGCGACAGCCGACGCGCCGCTGCTGGCGGCGGTTGAGGCGACCGGCAGTGTCGCGGCATTCAATCAGTTGCTTGGCGTGCTCGATTCCGGCGCCGCTGTCGCCATGGTAGGCATCTTCCACGGCCGCCTCGACATTGATCCCAATCTTCTGGTCGAACGCGAAATCGCGTTGCTGGGATGCCATGCCTTCGCCGATGAATTGCCGGAGGCCGTGCGGATGCTGGCGGAACTCAGCGAGCCGCTGCTGGCGCTGATCGACCGCGAGATCGCCCTCGATGAGATACCGGCCGCCTATGAGCGCCTGCTGGCGGGCAAGAGCGATGGCTTGAAAACAATCATCCGCATGCGGCAACCTGCCGGACATCGTTGATTTCCGATAGTTTGCCGGAAAGGACTTTTGACATGATCGATTTGCCCGATACGGCCAGCCCCCTTTACGAGAAGGTAAAGGATTACATCCTGACCAACATCGGAACCGGCCGGTGGGGCAAGGATCGCAAGCTGCCGTCCGAGAACGAGCTGGTGGTTTCGCTGGGTGTGTCGCGCATGACCGTTCACCGGGCCTTGCGGGAGCTGACCGCGGCGGGATTCCTGATCCGGCTGCAAGGCGTCGGAACATTCATCGCGCCGCCCCGGCCGCAATCGACGCTGATCGAGATCAACAACATCGCTGCCGAGATCGTGGAGCGCGGCAACAGGCATCGCTCCGAAGTCCTGGTCCTCGAAACCATCATGCCGACGAAGGAACTCGCTTTGTCGTTCGAGTTTTCAAAGCGCGGCTCGATCTATCACTCGGTCGTGGTCAATTTCGAGAACGACCTGCCGGTGCAGCTGGAGGAGCGCTTCGTCAATCCCGCGCTCATCCCCGATTATGACAAGCAGGACTTCACCAGGACGGCGACCTACGACTATTTGATGCAGAAGACGCCGGTAACCGAGGTCGAGCATATCATCTCCGCCATTCCCGCCGACAAGGAGACGGCGCAGCATCTGGGCATCGATGTCGGCAGTTGCTGCCTTCTCCTTCACCGCCGCACATGGACGGGGGCGGTCGTCGCCACGATCAGCAAGCTGACCTATGCGGGCAGCCGCTACTCGCTCGGCAGCCGCTACTCGCCCTCCAGGACAGGCTGAAGCCAACAAGCGAAAATGCAAGCCGTCGAGGTCTCAGGCATAATGTATATACATGTATTGATAAAGGCGTTTTGGCTGGCGCGTTCGTTCGTTTGTGGAGCTCTGGGATGACGCAGGCGCCAAGCCGCACGGCGCGCATACGGGCTCTCGCGCAGTACGACATCGCCCAGGCGCAACGCGCGCTGTCTGCCTTGCTGGGCGATCTTTTCGCAATGAGCGCCAGCAATGTTCGCATCAATGTCGACAAATACAGCCTCAATTCGCTGAACGGTTTCTTCGACAGCGACGGCGAGGCCTACTTCTTCAAGTTCCACCAGGAGGAGCGGGAAGAGGCCATGGCGGGTGAGTACTACCGCGCCGAAATCCTCTCGCGTGCCGGCCTGCCGGTCGATCAGCCCGTCCATATGTCGGCGCAACCCGGCGAGCAGATCCTTGTCTACCGCCGCCGCACGGATCCGCGGTTTTCGGATGTGTTGTTCGCGCTGGACGCGCGGGACGATCCGGCCAAGCGCCGCGAGGCGGTTCTCGCCGAGCGCGACCTGTCGGACAAGCTGCTCGAAGTCTATCTCGAAACATTGCATCCGGTGACCGTCGCGCAAGTGTCGGCGGAGCCGATCCACCGGCTGTTCCATGAGCGGCTGATCGATGCCGACACGCGCTCGTCGCCCGGCGGCCGCCTGGCCGATTTCTATGTCGGCAAGCCGTT
This sequence comes from Mesorhizobium sp. B2-3-4, assembly GCF_006442315.1. GTDB lineage: Bacteria > Pseudomonadota > Alphaproteobacteria > Rhizobiales > Rhizobiaceae > Mesorhizobium. The sequence continues at coordinate 298,595 of NZ_VFVY01000002.1, forward strand.
TGCCTTTCCCGGCCTGGAGCTGGATTGGGACCGGTTTTCCCGGCTGAAATTCGTCATCAACGGCCAGCGCTACGGCAGCGGCATCGGCGAGTTATTCGACATGGCCGCGGAGCGCCTGCGGCCGGACAGGCTCGCCAATGCCGGTGGCGTGGTCGCGCATGGCGACGCCCACAACGCCAATGTCTGGTACGTCGAGCAGGCGGGAAGGGCACACCTGTCCTTCTTCGATCCCGCCTTTGCCGGCTCGCACATCCCGACGCTGCTCGCCGAGGTGAAGGCGACGTTCCACAACATCTTCGCCCACCCGTTCTGGCTCTACGATCCGGCCATGGCGACCCAGGCTTTTCAGGCGCAAGCGAGGCTGGACGGCGATCTTCTCCATGTCGACACGGATTGGGATCTCAGCCCCGTCCGTCGCGACCTGCTGGAGGTCAAGGCGATGCATCTTTGGCGGCCATTGCTGCTGGAGCTCAAGCGTCGCGGCATGCTGCCGGCCGATTGGCGAACGGTGCTGCGGTCGGGGTTGTTCCTGTCGCCGACCCTGGTCATGAACCTGCGGGCCGGTGCGCGCAGCCATACGCCGGTCTCGTCTCTCATTGGCTTTGCAGTCGCGGTCATGGTCGGAAGCGCGCCCGATGGCGGAACCGACCGGGTGACCGGTTTTCTCGACCGGATCGATCCTGAAAAAACATGAGCGTGAGGGCCGGGGAACTGGCCCGATCAGTGCAAAATCCGAGTCACTCCAACTTGTATATGCATGTATGTATTTTAGCCTTGACATCCGCTTCCGCTGACGCTGAAATATCCCGGTACTTCAACCATGAAGTGGCGGGCAAGACGCCGAGGCACAGTGCCGCAAGAGCAGAACCCCGCAGTCTCGCCAGACCGGATCCCTGGTTGAAAAAGCGGTCTGATCATCAAGGGGAACGAAGATGACGCTTAACCTAGCAGGACAATTCCGCGCGCTCGTGATGGCTGCCGCCATCGGGCTCGCCGCCGCCCCGGTGGCCCATGCGGCCGATGCGGCCATTCCGGCGACACCTGAAGCCGGGTCGTTCAAGATCGGCATCGAACCCTGGCTCGGCTATGGCCAGTGGCATGTCGCCGACGCCAAGGGCCTGTTCAAGGCAAACGGCCTGTCGGACGTCCAGATCGTCAATTTCGCCGAGGACAAGGACATCAACGCCGCGCTCGCGAGCGGCCAGCTCGACGCTGCCAACATCGCCACCCACACGGCGATGGGCATGGTGGCGGCCGGCCTGCCGGTGAAGATCGTGCTCTTGCTCGATGTCTCCATGACGGCCGACTCCATCATTGCCGGCAAGGACATCACCTCTATCAAGGACCTCAAGGGCAAGCAGGTCGCCTTCGAGGAAGGCACGACGAGCGACATCCTGCTCAAATACGCGCTCGCCAGGAACGGCATGTCGGTCGATGACATCCAGCCGGTTCCAATGCCTGCCGCCGATGCCGGCGGCGCCCTTATCGCCGGTCGCGTGCCGGTCGCGGTCACCTACGAACCGTATCTCACCGTCGCCATGGCGCAGAACAAGGACGTCAAATTGCTGTTCACCGCCGGTGAGGATCCCGGCCTGATCAGCGACGTGCTTGTGGTGCGCGAAGACGTGATCAAGTCGAAGCCCGGCCAGGTGCTGGCCATGATCAAGAGCTGGGACGCCGCGCTCAAGGACTACAATGCCGACACGCCGGGCGGCCGCGCCATCATCGCCAAGGCGGTCGGTTCCGACGTCAAGGACCTCAACACCGCCTTCGACGGCGTGCGCTACTACTCGCTGGCTGAAAACCAGAAGGCGCTCACCGGCGAGTTCACGACCAAGACCTTCGCCGATGTCGAGGCGGCCGCCAAGAACGCCAAGCTGTTGCAGGCCGACGTGACGCCGGAGCAGATGATCGACGCGTCCTTCGTCAAGGCGGCGGAATAAGAAAGCCGGATCGCGGTGGTAGCTGAGATGTCCGGGGAACCTTCCGCGAAAGCCGGCCGCTCCTCATCGGACGCGGTCAAGAAGCAGGCAAGGCGCCGATCCTCAGGGATCGGCGTGCCGATCGCCAGGTCCCGTTTCCTGATGATCGCCGTGGCTGTTTTTGTCGGCCTGGGTCTCGCCTGGTGGGCGGCGACGGGCTTCGGATGGGTGAAGCCCATCTTCCTGCCGTCGCCCGGCAGCGTTGCGGCCCAGATCGGCAAGCTGGTGGCCGACGGCACCTTGTGGCTGGACCTCAAGGCTTCGATCTACCGCATATCCATCGGTTTTCTCATTGCCTCGGTACTCTCCATTCCCATCGGCGTGCTGATCGGCAGTTTCCGCTCCTGGGAGGCGGCCATCGAGCCGCTGGTCGATTTCATCCGCTACATGCCGGTGGTTGCCTTCGTGCCACTGTCCATCCTGTGGGCCGGTACCGGTGACACGCAAAAATTCCTGATCATTTTCATCGGCACCTTCTTCCAGCAGGTGCTGATGATCATGGACAATGTCAAACGCGTTCCCGCTGATTTCATCGGCCTTGGCCGTACGCTCGGCCTGCCGGACCGCAAGATCCTGACGCGCATCGTCGTGCCCAGTGCCTTGCCGGGCATCTGGGACACGCTACGCATCAGTCTCGGCTGGGCATGGACGTGGCTGGTGCTCGCCGAACTCGTCGCGGCGACATCCGGCCTCGGCTATCGCATCACCGTGTCGCAACGCTATTTCCAGACAAACACCATCATCGGCTACATCCTGCTGCTGGGCATGCTGGGCCTCATCACCGACCAGGTCATGAAGGCGCTGGAAAAGGTGCTGTTCCGGCAGGAAGGCCACTCGCAATGAGGAACCGCCGATGACAGTTCCCAAATTGCGGATCGCCGGCCTGCACAAGAGCTTCGGCACCGGCGAGCGCCGCACGGAAGTCCTGCGTGACATCAATCTCGATCTTGCCGACAATGAGTTCGTCTCGCTCGTCGGCGCGTCTGGCTGTGGCAAGAGCACGCTCTTGTCGATCGTCGCGGGACTGCAGGATTTCGACGCCGGCGATCTCAGCATCGACGGCGCGCCGATCCTGCAGCCGGGCCTCGACCGCGGCGTCGTCTTCCAGTCCTATACGTTGCTTCCCTGGCTGACGGCGCGGCAGAACATAGAGTTTGCGCTCAAGGCCGCCGGCTATGACCGCGCGACCTGTCGCGAGATCGCTCTCGAGCATCTCGACCTTGTCAAGCTTTCGCAAAGCGCCGATCGCTTCCCGTCGGAACTTTCGGGCGGCATGAAGCAGCGTGTCGCCATCGCGCGTGCGCTCTCCTACCGACCGAAAATGCTGCTGATGGACGAGCCGTTCGGCGCGCTCGATGCCTTGACCCGGCACCAGATGCAGGAACTGCTGACCCAGATCTGGGAGGAGCATCGGCTCACCGTGCTGTTCGTTACGCACGATGTCGAGGAAGCCGTCTACCTGTCCGACCGCATCGTCGTCATGGGCATCGGACCCGGGCGCATCATGAAGACGTTCAACGTCGACATCGAGCGCCCGCGCCGGGAAGAGGTGATGGAAACACCGGCCTTCATGGATCTGCAGCGCGACGTGCACAAGGCGATCCGCGAGGCGTCGAGGCGGCCTGAAATGGCCTAGCTGCCGGGGCGCGGACATCTGCCGGTCCCGACGCCGCCATGGCGCCCGGGAGGTGCCATGGCGGTGTGGAAATCAAAGGATTCCGAACGGGCCATAATAGGGCCGGTAGGGAACACACAGCCCGAGCGCCAGCTGGACCGGTCCGCAATAGTCATAGTAGCCGCCGTAGTAGCCGCCTCGCCAGCCACCGCCGGCCCAGTGCCGACCATGTCCATACCCGCGGTGAAAGGCGTATCTATGCCCGCCGCGGAAATGCCCGCCACGGAATTGGCCGCCGCGGAAATGGCCCATGGCATGACCGCCGCTATTGTGCCTGACGAACGCGGCGTCGGCCGTGGTGGCGAATGAGGTCATGCCTGCCGCCAGGGCCAGCACGAGCGAGCTTGCGAACACCAATTGTCTTTTCATGATCGTTACTCCCAATTTGTTCCGCGACACTGCGCATGCAAGAAAACGGCCTCTTGGGAGCACACGTTCCTTCACGAAATCGGGACGGGAAGTGCGCGGCCCGGACTGCGGTCAGGGGCCATGGGGACCGCAGCGGTCGAGCGTCCACGCGAGGGTCCCGCAGAAGTCGCCGACATAGCCGTGATAACTGCCGTAGCCGTTGTAGTAGCTGTCCATCCGGCCATCGCCACCGCCCGAATTGTCGCCCGTCCAGCCGCGGTCGAGCCACCTGCCATCATTTGCGCGCTGGCCGTGAGCCGCGTGCGCATGGCTGCTGCCACCGTGGGCGGCGGTGTAGTGGACAAAATGGTGCCTGACGACGGCGGCGTCCGCGACGGCGGCGAACGGTATCGACCCTGCGGTCAAAGCCAGCGCGACAGCGCCGGTGAACATGATTTGCCTTTTCATGAGCCTGTCTCCTTTCATTCGAGACATATGGGAAAGGAAGAGGCGCCTTGCCGGACACGTTCCTTCACGAAATCGGGACAGCACTTGCTGAAGTGCGGGTTTTTGCGTGGCTGTAGCGCCATCGACTGTCCTGCGATGGCGCCGGTCAAGATTTGTTGACTTCCTGCGGAGCGGAAATGACTACCGCTCCTGTGTCCATCGGACCATAAGACGGCCTGCGACCGGGTCCGGCTCGCTGGCGCCTAAGAGGCGATCTTGCCTTTGATCCGGGATGCGCCACTTTGGCCAGAAGCATATAAGCCACCTGCATGACGGAATTGGCCAGAGTATTGGAACAGCCTCAATTTGCCACCGAGCGTGATCCGAGGCTGAGACTGATCATCCCGATCATCGTGGCCATTGCCTTTCTGATGGAGCAGCTCGATTCCACCATCATCACCACCGCGATCCCGGCTATCGCGAGCAGCCTGGACACCACGCCCGTTCGGCTGAACCTTGCCATCACCACCTACATCCTGACGCTCGCCGTGTTCATCCCGGTCAGCGGCTGGTTCGCCGACAGGTTCGGCGCGCGAAAAGTGTTCGCGCTGGCGCTCTTCACCTTCACCCTCGGCTCGGCGTTATGCGGCATGGCCGACAGTTTCGGCATGCTGCTGGCGATGCGTGCGGTGCAGGGGCTGGGCGGCGCCATGATGACGCCGGTCGGGCGGCTGATTTTGCTGCGCAGCTTCCCACGCAGCGGCCTGATAACCGCCATGACCTACATGACCTTGCCTGCCATCATGGGGCCGGTCATCGGCCCGCTGCTTGGCGGCCTGCTGACCACCTACGCGTCCTGGCGCTGGATATTCTACGTCAATGTGCCGTTCGGCTGCATCGGCATCCTGGCCGCGCTGCGCTTCGTCGACGATTTCCATGGCGAAGTGGTGCAACGCTTCGATGTCCCTGGATTCCTGATGGTGGGGTTTGGCGTGGCACTGCTGCAATTCGGACTGGAGAACATCGGCCGGCCGATCATTCCCGGCTCCGCGACAGTGCTGGTGCTGGCCGCTTCCGCGCTGCTGCTGCTCGCCTTCGGGCGCTATGCGCGCCGCGTCGTGGCGCCGGCCGTCGATCTTACACTGTTTCGGTTTCGCTCTTTCTGGGTCGGTACGCTGGCGGGCGGCCTGTGCCGTGTCGGTCTCAACGGCGTGCCGTTCCTCGTGCCCCTGATGCTGCAGGTCGGCTTCGGCATGAGCCCGGTTACCTCGGGCTCGCTGACATTCGTCGGCAGTTTCGGGGCGCTGCTCATGCGGCCGCTGCTGTCGCCGCTGCTGCGCCGCTTTGGCTTCAATGTCGTGCTGATCGGCAGCGCGGTCGTCGGCTCGGCCGCCGTGGCGGGCTTCGCTCTCATGGGGCCTGATACGCCGCACTGGATGATCGGTTTCTACGTCTTCCTGTTCGGCATCGTCCGGTCGGCGCAGTTCATGACCTCCAACACGCTGTCCTATGCCGATCTGCCGGCCGACAAGCTGAGCCGCGCCACGAGCCTTGGCGGCGTGCTGCAGCAGCTCAGCGTCTCGCTCGGCGTTTCGGTCGCCGCCATGCTGCTCGGGCTGATTGCCGGCGAAAGCCACGTCCTGACGCCGGAACGCTTTCACCAGGTGTTCCTGCTGACCGCGATCATCCCGCTGCTTTCAATCCCCGGTTTTCTGTACCTGCGCGCCGAGGACGGCGCGCAGGTCAGCGGCCATGTCAGGGGATCGCGAGAATAAGTCTGCTGGCGACAGGCGCCGCTCAGGTCGCCTTGCCGACCGCCGCGTCCATTTTGATCTCGTCCTCGGAGATGTCGTCGAAGGAAGCGTAGTTCATGTTGTAGAGGCGGGCGTACAGGCCTTTCCTCTGCATCAGCTCTTCGTGGTTGCCGCTTTCGACGATCTCGCCATTCTGCAGGACGATGATGCGGTCGGCGCCGCGGATGGTCGCCAGCCGATGCGCGATGACCAGCCCGGTGCGGCCCTCCAGCAATTTGATCAGCGCCTTCTGGATCAGCATCTCCGTGTAGGAATCGATGCTGGCCGTCGCTTCGTCCAGCACCAGTATCTTAGCGTCGGCCACCAGCGCCCGCGCAAAACTGATCAGCTGGCGCTGGCCGAGCGAGAGATTGCCGCCGCGCTGTTCCAATTCGGTGTCGTAGCCCTGAGGCAATTCCTCGATGAAGTCATGTGCGCCGACGGCAATCGCGGCACGCACCACCTCTTCACGAGACGCTGATGTCTTGTGGTAGCGGATGTTTTCCAGCACCGTGCCGGAAAACAGGAAGGGCTCCTGCAGCACCATGGCCACCTGGTCGCCAAGCGAGTCCTGCGTCAGGTCGCGCACGTCATGGCCGCCGACCAGCACTTCGCCCGACCAGACATCGTAGAAGCGATGCACCAGCGCCATCGAACTGGACTTGCCCGATCCGGTCGGGCCGACAAGCGCGACCGTCTCGCCCGGATTGACCCGAAACGAGATGTTCTTCAGCACCGGCTGGTTCGGCCGGTAGCCGAAGGTGACGTTCCTGAACTCGACCGAGCCGTCCATATCACGCGACAGCGCGATGGCGCCTTCCTTGTCGCTGACGTCGACCGGCACATCGAGCACTTCCGAGATGCGTTGGCCCGACGCCATGGCGCGCTGCATGACGGAATATTGCATGGTCAGCGAGCGGATCGGGTCGAAGAAGCGCTGGATGTAGAACAGGAAGGCCACCATGACGCCGACATCGAGGCTGTGCGACAGCACCATCGAGCCGCCGACGACGATGACGGTCGCCATCGCGATGCCGGTCAATGTGTCGACGATCGGCACCATCACCTGCGCGTATTTGGCCGAGCGCAGATGCGCGTTGAGATTGGCCAGCACCTTCTCGTCATAGAGGTCGAAATTGACGTGCTGGCGCTCCAGGCTCTGCACTGTGCGCACACCATGGATGCCTTCGGCGAGCGCGCCGTTGGCGATCGAGTTGGTCTCGTGCGCGGCCATGAAGGCGACCTTGGCGCGCGGCAGCCAGAACAGGCGCACGATGAACAGCATCGGCATGGTCGAAAGCGTCAGCAGCCCGAGCCGGAAATCCAGCCACAGAAGCACCGTGACGATGCCGAACAGGAGCACGATGTCGCCGACGGACATGACCGAGGTTTCGAGGAACTCCTGCATCGAGTTGACGTCGCCCTGCAGGCGCGACATCAGCCGGCCGACCTCGGTCTTGTCCATGAAGCTCAGCGAAACCCTTTGCAGATGGCTGAACATGGCGCGGCGAAGGTCCGACAGCACGTTCTCGGCGACCTTGCCGACGACGCTTTCCTGCACATGGCTGGCGGCATAGTTGATCAGGATGATCACCGTGAAGGTGACGATCGCGCAGATCATCACCGAACGGTCGAGCCTGCCCGGGGCCATGCCATGGTCAATGGCGTAGCGGATGACCAGCGGGATCGCGAGTTGCGTCAGCGTGAACACCAGCACCGCGGCGACCGAGATGAAAATCCGGCTCTGATACGGCTTCACGAAGCTCCAGATGCGCCTGACGATGCGCGGATCGTAGGCCTTGCCGAAGACCTCTTCCTCGTCGCGGTGCGAGCCGACGACGGCCTTGGTCGGGCGCCCGCTCTTGTCGTCCTTGTCGTCATCGTCCTGCGTCGACATCAGGCGGCTCCCTCGAGCCGATCGTCGTCCGGCCGCAGTTGCAGATCGTAGAGCGCGCGGTAGCGTCCACCGAGCGCCAGCAATTGCTCATGCGTGCCGCGCTCGACGATCCGGCCGCCCTCGACGAACAGGATCTGGTCGGCATGCATGAGCGAGCTCAGCCGGTGCGAGATGATGAGCGTTACACGATCCTTGGCGAAGCGCTTCATCGCCGCGCGTATGCGCTGCTCGGTGCCGGCGTCGACGGCTGCGGTGGAATCGTCGAAGACCAGCACCGATGGCCTGAGCATCAGGCTGCGCGCGATGGTCAGGCGCTGCCTCTGGCCGCCGGAAAGCGAGGCGCCTCGCTCGCCGACGACCGTGGTGTAGCCTGCCGGAAGCCCGATAATGTAATTGTGCAACTGTGCGTATTCGGCGGCTTGGCCGATGCGGGTCTCGCGCGCCCAGGGGTTGCCGTAAGCGATGTTGTTCTCGATCGAGGTGGTGAACAGGAACGCATCCTGCTGCACGACGCCCACCGCTTTGCGCAGCGATTGCAGCGTGACCCCGCGTATGTCCTGTCCGTCGATGGTGATCGCGCCCGATGTGACGTCGTAGAAGCGCGGGATCAGATGCGCGATGGTCGACTTGCCGCTGCCCGGCGGGCCGACGATGCCGACGGTCTCGCCGGGCCTGGCTTCGAAGGAAATGCCGGAAAGCGTCGGGCGTTCGCCCGCGCCCTCATAGCGGAACCCGACATTGTCGAAGCGCAGCAGCCCGTCGGTGATGACGAGTTCACGGGCACCAGGCGCATCCTTGATGTCGAGGTCCGTGTCGAGCAGTTCGAACAGCCGCGTGCCGCAGGTCGAGGCGCGCGCGAAGGAGTTGACCATCAGTCCGAGCTGGCGCACCGGCATCTGCAATATGGTCATGAAGGTGAGGAACTGCGCCAGCGTGCCGACGCTGATCTGGCCCGCGATCACCTTCTGGCCGCCGAACCACAGCACCAGTCCCATCGCGGCGAGGAACGAAAAGTTCATGGCACCGGTGTTGGAGACGCGGATGTCGACGCGCTCATTGGCCAGCTCCAGCGCGGCCTGCTTGGCGCGGTCGAATTTCGCGAGCTCGTGCCGCTGCGCCGCGAAGGCGCGCACGACACGGATGCCGCCGAGGTTCTCGTCCATCACCCGGCTCAGCACCGACAGGCGCTCCTGCAAGGTCAGCCAGGTGCTGCGCAGCCTGAGCTGCGTCACCGATGAGCGCCAGGCAACGAACGGCACGAAGCTCAGGCTGAGCAGCCCAAGCACGAGATCGGTGCTGATCAGGAGATAGGCGCCGACGCCGATCAGCACGCCGAGCAGCACCACGCGCAATATGCCGGTCGAAAAGAACATGCGCACGCCGTCGAGATCGAGCAGCCCGAGCGTGATGAGATCGCCCGTATGGACCTTGTCGTGGTAGGAAAAGCTCAGCCGCTGGATCTTCTCGTAGAAGGCGAGGCGCAATTCGTAGCCGGTTCGGTGCCCGACGGCCTCGCCATAATAGTTCTGCGCCATGGTGAAGAGACCGCGCAGGATGCTGACGACCAGCAGCGTCAGCGCCGTATTCCACAGCGCCTGCTCGGCGGCAGTGCCGGCGCCCGCGGCCATCACGCCTTGCGCCTGGTCGATGGCACGTCCCAACAGGCGCGGAATGAAAAGCTGCAGCGTCGCGGCAATGAAGGTCGAGATCAGCGTGATCGCCACCTGCCAGGGATGGCGCAGCGTCATGCGCACGATACGCAACAAGGTGCTGAGGCCCTTGCCCCAGGAGGCTTCCGCCACATGGGCAAATGATTTGCCGCGCTTGGCCGCGCTGGTTGCATCCGTAAGCAAGGAAAATACCCAGACCGATCCGGGACATTAGCCCGAACGAATGTAGCAGACTCAATCAGATAGCGCGATTTTACGCGCGTCCGACTTGCCCGTTCAAGAGGCCAATGGCGGCATCGCACTGTGCCTGAAAGGCGGTGCCGCCAATGGCCGTCGCCATCGTCGCCAGCTGTGGCCCGGCGCGGTGGTGCCTCACGGCGAGGTCACGCGCTGGATGGGTCATCGCCCCGGTACGCCCGACAGTATTCCGGTCATCGACCGCGTTTCGCGGGCAAAGAACGTCATCTACGCCTTCGGCCATGGCCATCAAGGCCTGATCGGCGGCGCGGTCCCCGGCAAAGATCGTGTCGCAACTCGCTGCTGGTCTGCCGCCGGTGATCGATCTCGCGCCGTTTCGGGCCGATAGGTTCTGATTGTTCGGAACCCCCCGCTGTCGTGGCAGGCCGTGCCGTTCTTGCATGGAGGAATGACGTGATCGCAAACACACAGGCCCAGGACCCAATCGATCCGCAGGCGATCTACACCGTGCTGATCTGTGATCTGATCGGCCTGCGCTTCGGATCAGACGGCAAGCCCGACCCTTCGGAGGTGCGTGCCCATATCGAAGCCAAGGGCGGTCGCTTCCATGTGGCCGGACTTGACGACAAGGCCGCTCTGGAACGCGGGCGCGTTCATTTCTTCTACCAGCCGGATCTCAGCACGCGCGAAGAGCTGATAGAGGCCGCCGGCGACGGGCGCTATGACGCCGTCATCGCTGCGGCGACTTTCCTGCCCGCCGAAACCGTCTTCCCGCTGGCCGGCGTGCGCATCGGTGCCGGCACCGGCAATATGGGCTCGCGCTCCTGGGGCGGCGGCAGCGGCGAGGGCGGCACCGCGGTGCTGATGAACACGCCCGGCATCAACAGCCGCGCCACCGCGCAGATGGCGATGAAGGCGATCCTGAAAGTGCTGCCGGATCTCCCGGTCGACATGCTGCACGATCGGGTGGCGCGCGGTGCCTTCGACACCGGCAGGGAACTGCGCGATTTTCCCACCGAGAAGCTCGAAGGCAAGACCATTGCGATCATCGGTTACGGCAATATCGGCAGGGAGGTGGCCAAGCTTGCCCGTGCCTTCGGCATGCGCGTGGTGATCCATGCACGGCCCCGGCATCGCGACTGGATAGAGGCCGAAGGCTTCGTCTATGCGGCGGACCTTGCCGATGCGGCCAAAGGCGCCGATGTGCTCAGCGTCCATGTCGGCCTCGGCAAGCAGGATGCGCAGACCGGCCGTTACGCCAATGCCGGTCTCGTCGGTGCCGACGTCTTGTCCCGCATGAACAGGGGGGCGGTGCTGGTCAACTACGATCGCGGTGAGCTTGTCGACGTTGCGGCCTTGGCCGACGCGCTGAATAGAGGGCACGTGCGCCACGCAGCGATCGATGCCGACCTGTTCAGCGATGTGTCGACCGGCAAGCTGTCCGGCCCGATGCTGCCTTATCTCGGCCTCGTCGAGAAACACGGCGCCAGGCTTGAACTTCTGCCGCATGCCGCGGCCGATACCGACCATCCTTCGCGCGTCGCCGGCGCCAAACAGGCTGTCGACCAGATCTTCGACGTCATCCGCCGAAAGACGGTGGTGAACGCAAAAGGCATTGTTCCGCCTCAGTACCTCTCCCAAGGTTCTGCCGCACCCCCGGGCATCGGGCCGGTTACATCTGACGATCTTTTGAAATTGAGCGCGGAGGAACGCTCCGAATTGGCTGATCTCTGCGACCGGCAAACCCGACTTTGGAGCATGCTCGCCAATGCCGGGCCGGATGAGCGGGGCAAGATCGTCGCCGAACAAGGCGAGGAGTTCGTCCGGCTGACAAATCGTTTTTGCCTGTTGGCCGAGACGCTAAATCTCAGAGGCCCTTACCAATAGGGTTCAGGTAATCACTCCCCCCGTGCTCAGGGCTCGATCCGGTATCGATGCGGAACACCCGTCGCAGCCCGCTTATGGATTTTGTCGGGTGCCTGGCCCGCCAGAACAGCGACTTCATCGTCGCGCACCGGCGTATAGAGCCGGTAATATTGATGGCTGTTCATATTGAGTTGGGTTGGAACAACCTCGCTCACGTCCACCGCGGTCACCTTGTCGCTGATGGTCGCCATGTTGTCTGGTCCTCCAGCGCCGAGCCGAGGGCCGTTCAGTTCAACTCCAGCGCTCAGGAACGTCAGCACCCAGTCCTTGTGGGTATAATAGACGGTGACCCCACGTCCGAGGTCAGGCAGTGCCTTCAGTTTGTCCTGACGGTCGAATGCGTCGGAGTCTTCGTCGGCGGCGGCAAGAATGATCTGGTTGAATATGGTCGGAAGATGCGTCGCCGGAACGGCGGGCTGCGTCTCACCGGGTTTTGTATCCTGCGGCTGTGCCAGCAATGCCTGAACGCCGAAACGCAGGACATAGTTTCCCATGCTGTGACACAGCAGATGAACGGTCGGACGCGGCGCGGTCGGGGCAAGGCCTGCAAGCTCCGACGCCAGCCTGCGGATCACCCGGGCAAACGCGGGACCGCTTTGCCGGGACGATGCCCGGTCATGCTGGTAGCCGGCAAATGTTCCGGCGGACGGCCAGCTGAAAACGATGATCTCGGCGTCAATTCCGTAGAAGCTGAGGATCGTCGCCGCGCGTTCGACACTGTCGGAAAAGGTGTTGTAGAAACCATGCGCGAACAGGATGACCGTCTTTGCCGCACTGAATGCCGGATGAAGCGTGGCAAACATCTGGTCGCTTCCGCGAATCTGGGCCTTGCCCTTCTCGACCAGTATCTTCTCGTCGTACACGAGCAAGGTGCCGGGCACGATCTTGCCCTGCTTGGGAGCTCCGGTGACCGTCACCTGGACTTCTCCGTAGCGGATATCGACGCCGTTGGCCTGGCTGAGCTTGGGGCCAAAACCGATGATCCGGCCCTGACTGTTGACGATCGGGTTTCGATTGCTGACGAAATGGACCTTGTAGGTGTTGGCCATGGGATTCCTCCAGACAGGATCAGGGGTACCGGATCAGGCAAACGGCCGGCCGTCATTGGCCACTAGATGGACACTCTCATTGTTGCGGGACGCGCACCCCGCCGGCCATGGCCCCGGATACTTTCGAAGTGCTTGCGGCAGGTAAACGTAGGCCTAGTTATTTTAGTGCAAGGGGAAATGTATTCGCCATTTCTAATATGGTCAATTTCTGTCGGCAAGAGATTTCGCAGCATCTCTTCGTTTTGTTTCTTTGCATTTCATGCGACGGCGCACGACACGCGGTATTTCTGCGGGTCGGCGGATCCGGATGTCGGCGACGCCGATCGCTGCAAACAGGCCGCCGGTCAGTCCCGGGGGCCGGCCACCATCCGGGCGACGCGCGTCATGTCGGTGCTCATCTCGCGGTCGTCGTCGAGCGGGCTGACGAGCGCACGCACGGCGGCAAAGGTGCGCCGCGGCCCTTCGCCCATGCTGTCGACGACGCCGCGTAGTTCCACGCCCGTCGCCGCGAAGATCAGCTCCATGGCAACGAGAAAGCGCAGGCGCTCGACGATCTCGCCCGTCTTGGCCACAACGCGTGGCGCCATGGACGACTGGTCCTCGATGCCGTCCGAAACCGCGAGCGGGCTGAGCGACATCGGATTGGCCAGATGCCGGATCTCTGCCTCCAGCGCTGACAATGGCTTTTGCAGTTCCGCGTAGCCTTGGCGGCTGCCGCCCCTGGCCGACAGGAAGCGCGGCAGTTCCGCAATCGTCGGCGACATCAGCTTCATGCAGCGATTGGCGATGCCGACCGCGCAATGCGCGAGCGCCTGGCCGAGATGCTCCCAGGCCAGCGTCATCGCCGTGAGGTCGAAATTGCCGTTCGAGACGACCCGCTCGTCTTCGGGCAGGATCACCGGGTTGTCGCCCGAATGGATGAGTTCGATCTCGGTCGCCAGCCTCGCCTGTTCGAACGCGTGCAGTAGGCCACCCCAGACCTGCGGCACGCAGCGGTAGCTGAGCGGATCCTGGAGGCGGCGCGCCGCCTTGTCCTTCCACAGGCCGCTTCCGGCAAGTTCGGTGCGCAGCCGCGCGCCGATCTCGCGCTGGCCGAAGGCCGGCCGCGCGGCCAGGGCATCCGCGTCGATGGCGGTGAGGGAAGAGCGGAACGCCTCGTAGTTGAGTGCTACCGCCGCCAATCCCCAGTCGATGAGATTGGCGACGTCTTCGAGGCAAAGGCAGGCCGTGCCCGTCGACAGGCTGTTGGCGACGATGAGAGCATGGCCGTCCTTCTCACGCAGGTCGAGCGGCTCCAGCCCGGCGAGAGCAAGTGCCTCCGCCGAGGGCATGATCCGGCCCTGGAACTCTATCTCGCCGTCACCGCGCAGCGCCCTCGCCATGTGACCGAGATGGGCGAGGTCGGCCGCCCCGATCGACCCCCATGTCGGGATCACCGGATGGACGCCGGCGTTGAGCGCCGCGACAAGCCCCGTCACCACGCGTTCCGAAGTGCCGGTACCGCCGGCGGCCATGCCAGAAATGCGCGCGGTCATCAGCGCGCGCACCGCCTCGGTCGGAAGAGCCGGGCCGATGCCCATGCTGTGGCTGAGCGGAACGCTGTGCTGGAAGGCGATCAGGTCGGCCTGTGCGAGCGGCGTGTCGACACAGGCGCCGAGGCCTGTCGTGACGCCGTACATCGGCTTGCCGAGCTGGGTCAGGTGCTCGATCAGCGCGCGGCTCGCACGGATCCGGCGCATCGCCTCCTCGCCCAGCATCAACCGCGCATTGCGCCGCGCGATCTCGGCGACGTCAGCCGCGCTGAGTGGCTTGGCGTCGAGCAGTATCATCCGGGCTGTCATGTCTGGCCTGTATCCTGTGATCGCGTCCCGGCCGCGGTGCGGCGGGCATCACAGTTTGTGGCCACTTGCGGCCCGGACTGCAAGCCATTCCGATTATGGCAGCGGCGTCGAGGAGATGCCAGGATTCCGAAAAACTACGCCGGCTCCTCCGCAACGGCATCGGGCACCACCACCAGCTTGCCGACGAAGTCCTTGGCGACGAAGTCGGCCTGCGCCTGTTGGAAATTCGAAAGCCTGTAGACGCCGCCGACCAGCGGCCGGATCTTGCCCTCCTCGATATAGCGCACGATGCGGCGGAAGTCTGCGCGTGTGCCCTGGCTCGACCCATTGAGTTGCAACTGCTTGAGATACATCGTCCTGAGGTCGAGCTGCACGACCGGACCGGCGATCGCGCCGGCGGTGGTGTAGCGGCCCTCGGGCCTGAGGATCCGCAGCAGATCGTTGAAGATCGCGCCGCCGACGAGATCGGCGACGACATCGATCGGCTGGCCGCCCGTTGCCTCGGCCACGGCTTGCGGCAGGTCGGCGACGCCACGGGTGATCACGGCCTCGGCGCCGATGTCGAGCACAGCCTGCTCCTTGCCCTTGCCAACGACGGCGTAGGGAATGGCGCCGCGCGCCCGGGCCAGTTGCACGATGCCCGAGCCGACGCCGCCGGAGGCGCCGGTGACCAGCACGCGTTCGCCGGCCTTGAGCGCGGCGCGTTCCAGCATCTGTTCCCCGGTGAGGTAGGCGCAGCAGAACGTGGCGAGTTCGACGTCGCTCAACGGCGTGTCGACGACATGCGCGTTTTCCGCCGGCACGGACTGATACTCGGCATAACCGCCATCGCGGCCATGACCCATATAGTCGATGTCGGCAAGCGAATCGTCGTCGCGGTTGTAGATGGAGAAGTCGACCATCACCCGTTCGCCGATACGGTCGGGCGAAACGCCGTCGCCGACGGCGGCGATATGTCCCACCGTGTCGGTCCCCTGGATACGCGGGAAGACAAGCGTGTTGCCCTGGCGGCGCCAGGTCGACACCGCGCCTGCGTCCTCTTCCGTGCCATAGGCGCCCTGGCGCACCCAGACATCGGTGTTGTTCATGCCGCAGGCGCTGACCTTGACCAGCACTTCGCCGGCGGCGGGCGCGGGCACTTTCACATCGGTGCGGTAGACGAGCTTTTCCGGTCCGCCGTGCCCGGTCAGCAGCACGGCGGCCATGGTGGCGGGAACGGTTTTCGTCATGGCATTCATGTCTTTATCTCAGAGGCTGGAAAACACGCTCTTCACTGCATCCGCCGTCTTCGAAACGACGATATCGGCTTCCGCGCGGGTCAGGCAGAGCGGCGGCGCGAAGCCGAGAATGTCGCCCTGCGGCATGGCGCGGCCGATGACACCGCTCGCCGCCAGCGCGGTGGCGACCTGCGGTCCGATCTTCAGCGAGGGATCGAAGAAGACGCGGTCGTCGCGGTCCTTCACGAATTCGATCGCCGCCAGCATGCCGTCGCCGCGCACCTCGCCGACATGTTTGTGGCCGCCAACGGCCTTTGCTAGCTCCGCGCGGAAATAGGCGCCGGTCTCGCCGGCGTTTTTCACCAGGTCCATCTCATCGATCAGTTCGAGATTGGCGACACCGGCGGCAACGCAGATCGGATGCGCCGAATAGGTCCAGCCATGGCCGAGCGAGCCGAGCTTGTCGGAGCCCTGCACCAGCACCTGCCACATCTTGTCGGCGACGATGACACCCGACAGCGGCGCATAGGCCGAGGTGAGACCCTTGGCGATGGTGATCAGGTCGGGTTTGATGCCGTAATGGTCGGAGCCGAACATGGTGCCGAGCCGCCCGAAGCCAGTCACCACCTCGTCGGCGACCAGCAGCACGTCGTATTTTTTCAGCACTGCCTGGATCTTTTCCCAATAGCCGGCGGGCGGCGGCACGATGCCGCCGGTGCCCAGGATCGGCTCGCCGATGAAGGCGGCGACTGTTTCAGGCCCTTCCGCCAGGATCATCTCCTCGAGCTTGTCGGCACAATGCTGCGAAAACTGCTCCTCGCTCATCGAGCGGTCGGCGCGGCGGAAATAATAGGGCGCCTCGGTGTGCAGGACCGGCGCGCGCGGCAGGTCGAAGGCATTGTGGAAGAGCTCGAGCCCGGTCAGCGATCCCGTCATCACGCCCGAGCCGTGATAGCCGCGCCAGCGCGAGATGATCTTCTTCTTCTCCGGCCGGCCGAGCACGTTGTTGTAGTACCAGATCAGCTTGATATTGGTTTCGTTGGCATCCGAACCGGAGAGGCCGAAATAGACGCGTGACATGCCCTTCGGTGCGCGGTCGATGATCATCTTGGCCAGCGTGATCGAGGCCTCGGTGCCGTGACCGACATAGGCGTGGTAATAGGCAAGGTTCTTTGCCTGCGCGGCGATGGCGTCAGCGATCTTTTGGCGGCCGTAGCCGACATTGACGCAATAGAGGCCGGCGAAGGCGTCGATGCTCTTCCTGCCATTATTGTCCCAGACGGTGACGCCTTCGCCGCCGGCCATGATCCGCGTCGGCGATTCACCGCGCGCATGCGTGCCCATATGGGTGGAGGGATGGAAGAAGTGGTCGCGATCCCAGGCGGAAAGTTCGTTGGACTGGTCGAGCATCTTTTTGACTCCTGACGAGAATGAGGCCTGCACAGCTTACGCTACATCGAGGCAGAGATATTTGAGGTCGGTAAAAGCTTCTATCCCGTGGCGTGAGCCTTCGCGGCCGATGCCGGATTGCTTAACGCCACCGAACGGGATCGGCGCGCCGGTGATCTTCACGCGGTTGACGGCGACCATGCCGTAGTCGAGCGCGCGGCCCATGCGCTGCTGGCGCGCGCCATTCTCGGTCACGACATAGGCGACGAGCCCATATTCGGTGGCGTTGGCGCGGGCGATCACCTCGTTCTCGTCGTCGAAAGGTGTAACTGCGGCCACGGGACCAAACGTCTCCTCGCGCATGATCAGCGCGTCGTCGGGCACATCGGCCAGCAGCGTCGGCTGGTAGAAGAGCGGTCCGGCCCGGTGCCGCGTGCCACCGGCGAGGCAATGCGCGCCAAAGGCCATGGCGTCGGCGACCTGTTCCTCGACCTTCTTGACGGCGCGTTCGTGCATCAGCGGCCCGATGTCGGAGTCGTCGGCGAGTCCATTGCCTGTACGCAGCATCTCGATCCGCTTGGCAAAGGCGGCGCAGAAGCGGTCATAAATCGGGCGGTGGACATAGATGCGGTTGGCGGCAAGGCAATCCTGCCCCGACGTGGCGAACTTTGCGTCGATGGCGATGCTCACGGCCTTGTCGAGATCGGCGTCGGCAAAGACGATCAGCGGCGCGTGGCCGCCGAGTTCCATCACCAGCCGCTTCATCGTCGGCGCGCTCTGGGCGGCGATCAGCCGGCCGATCTCGGTCGAGCCGGTGAAACTCATGGCGCGCACGCGCGGGTCTTCGCACAGGCGCCCGACGATCGTCGCGGCCTTGCCGGTGATGATGTTGAAGACGCCGGCAGGCAGGCCGGCGCGCTCGCCGAGTTCGGCCAGCGCCAGCGCCGACAGCGGCGTTTCCGAAGACGGATGCGCCACGATGGTGCAGCCGGCGGCAAGTGCCGCGGCCACCTTGCGCGTCAGCATCGCCGAGGGAAAATTCCACGGCGTGACGACGCCGACGACGCCGAGCGGCTCGCGCCGCACCATCATTTCCGCATTCGGCAGATGGCTGGTGACGCTTTCGGCGTTGAGACGTTTTGCCTCTTCGGCATACCATTCGACGAACGAAGCCGCGTAGTCGATTTCACCGAGCGACTCCTTCAGAGGCTTGCCCTGCTCGAGCGTCATCAGCAGGGCGAGGTCGTCTTTCGCGGCGATGATCAACTCGAACCATTTTCGCAGGATTTTCGAACGCTCCTGCGGCAGCAGCGCCCGCCAAGCCGGCAGGGCGCGGGCGGCGGCATCGATCGCTCTCGTCGTCTGCCCCGCGTCGAGCGCGGCGACGAAGGCGACCGTGGTGCCGGTCGCCGGATCGGTGACTTCAAAACTCTCGGCCGCCTCGCTCGCCGTCCAATGGCCATCGACATAGGCGAGTTCGCGCAGCAACCGGCGGTCGGCGAGCCGGTCGAGCGCTTCGTGGCGATACGAGCGGGCGAAATGCGCGGACATGGTCGAAGCCTCCCGGTTCGGTTTGATCCGGGAAGACTACCCGTCACCGGTAGACAGAGAGGCTGTTTGGACGCCCGGCCATAGAGAGAATCTCTCTATTGCGACGACAGGGCAGCCGATCTCTCCGGTCTATGTCGACGTCGGCAACAGATCGGCTATGGGCAGCGCGATATCATCCTTCACCGTCTTGATGACGATGTAGGTGAAGTAGCGGTCGATGCCGATCTCACGCTCCAACAGGGAATCCACCAGGCGCTGGTAGGCGTCGATGTCGCGCGCCATCACCTTCAGCACATAGTCGACGCCGCCGCCCACCGACCAGCAGGCGACGATCTCGTCGATGTCGCGGATGGCGCGCTCGAAGCGGTCGAAATCGGCCTGACGGTGACTGGCCAGCGTCACTTCCATCAGCACCGTGGCAACCGGAGCCACGAGACGCATGGCGACCCGGGCGTGGTAGCCCGAGACGATGCCGGCCTTCTCCAGCTTGCGCAGCCGCATCCAGCACGGCGTCGGCGACAGTCCGACCTGCTCGGCCAGGGCCAGCTTGGTGATGCGTCCGTCGCGCTGGATGGCGTCGAGGATTTTGAGGTCGATCGGGTCGAGTTTGGCTGGCGTCATCAGGTCTCACTTTTTCGTCCACAGTAGCATGATGGCGCATTATTTCGATTGTCAATTGCACTGATTTCGATCTCTAATAAGTCATGACATTGTGGCAACCTGACCCCGCGCTCATCCGGCGGCCTGCCTATCAGTCGCTTGCCGACCAGTTCGCGCGCGCCATCCATGACGGACGCCTCGCCAATGGCGTGCAACTGCCGACCCATCGCCGGTTGGCCGACGACCTCAAGCTTTCGGTGCAGACGGTCAGCCGCGCCTATGAGGAATTGATCCGGCGCGGCCTGATCTCGGGCGAGATCGGCCGCGGCAGCTTTGTCCAGACACAGCGCCGCGAACCGGAACCGCCCTATCTGCCCGAACGCCTAGGCGAGGTCATCGACCTCTCCATCCTGAAGCCGGTCTGCGAGCCGATGCACCTGGAGCGGATGAAGCAGGCGCTGGGCTGGCTCGCCGAGAACCTGCCGTCGAGTTCGGCGCTGTCGTTTCGGCCCAATATGGTGTTTCCGCGCCACCGCGCGGTCGCCGTCGAATGGCTGAAACTGTGCGGGCTGGACGCCTCGGCGCAGAACATCAGCCTGACCAACGGCGCCACGGCGGGCATGACAGTGGCGTTGATGAGCGTCGCGCCTCCGGGTTCGACCGTGGCCACCGAGGCCATCGGCCACCACACGCTGGTGCCGCTTGCCCGTTATCTCGGCTTCAACCTCGAGGGCCTGCCGATCGACGGCAATGGCCTCATTCCGGAGGCACTCGACGAAGCCTGCCGGCTTTCCGACATTCGTGCGGTGTTCGTCCAGCCGTCCGTCATAAATCCCACGGCAACGCTCATGGATGCCCAGCGCCGTGAGCAGATCGCGGCGGTGGCGCGCAAGCACGACATTGCGATCATCGAAAACGATGTGCTGGGGCCGCTGGTCGAGGACAGGCCGCCGGCTGTCGCCGCTTTCGCCCCGGAGCGTACGCTCTACGTCACCTCCTTCACCAAGATCACCGTGCCCGGCCTGCGGATCGGCTACCTCGCGGCGCCCGACCGATACGTCGCCGCCGTCGCCAACCGGCATCTCGTCTCGAACTGGATGGCGACACCGATGGTGGCCGAGATCGCCACCAAATGGGTGACGGACGGCACCGCGATGGAACTGGTGCGCTGGCAGCGCGCGGCATTGCGCCGCCGCCAGGACATCGCCGCCGAGGTGCTTGCCGGGGTCGACTACCGCGCCCGTCGCGACGGATTGCACATCTGGCTGCAACTGCCCGCCGACCGCGCCGAGGAGAGCTTTGTCGCCCAGGCCCGTCTGCAAGGCGTGGCCATCGCGCCCGGAACCTCTTTCCGCATCTCGGAGGCGCCGTGGCATCCGGCGGTCCGCATCTCGCTGGGTTCGACCACCGAAGGGGAACTGCGCGCCGGCCTCGGCGTTGTCACCAAGCTCTTGCTTGGCGATCCGGAGCATCTTCTGCTTGCGATCTAGGCCCGCAATGCTCCTCAAATTGTGCGGAATGGGAAATATTGTCATGATATTATTTTCCCAATTGACATGATTTGGTGCGTTCCCCATCGTTAAGGGCATAGGCTTCTCCAGCAGGGGAAATTCATTTGTCCGCAACCGCGCCCATCATCAAGGTAGACGCCATTTCGAAGAGCTTCGGTGCCTTCAAGGTGCTGGACGGCCTGTCGATGCAGGTCATGCCGCGCGAGAAGCTGGCGCTGATCGGCCCTTCCGGTTCCGGCAAGACGACGATCCTGCGCATCCTGATGACGCTGGAACGCATCGACGGCGGCCACATCCAGATCGAGGGTGAACAGCTCTACCACATGGAACGCAACGGCCAGTTGCTGCCGGCCGACGAGCGGCATCTGGCGAAGATGCGCCAGAAGATCGGCATGGTCTTCCAGCTGTTCAACCTGTTTCCCCACAAGAGCGTCATCGACAATGTGACGCTGGCGCCGATGCTGACCAAGGGCACGCCGCGCGCCGCCGCGCAGAAGCGGGCGATGGAACTGCTCGACATGGTCGGCATGGCCGACAAGGCCAAGGCCATGCCGGCACAGCTCTCCGGCGGCCAGAAGCAGCGCGTGGCGATCGCCAGGGCGCTGGCCTTGCAACCGAAGATCATGCTGTTCGACGAGGTGACGTCGGCCCTCGATCCGGAACTGGTCGAGGAGGTGCTGAACGTCCTGTGGCGGCTCTGCGCTGAAACCGACATGACCATGCTGCTGGTCACCCACGAAATGGGCTTTGCCCACGACTTCGCCGACCGGGTGCTGTTCTTCGATCGCGGCAGGATCGTCGAGGAAGGCAAGCCCGACGAGATTTTCCGCAATCCCAAGCAGGAACGCACGCAAGGGTTCCTGAAGAAGATCATCGCGGCCGGACACCGTGTCTGACCGCATGCCAAGGCGGCGAATGCCGTCCTGAAATCACGCAAACCAAGACAAGAACAAGGAGTTGGGAACAATGAAGAAACTTGGCATTCTGGCCGGCGTAGCCGGTCTCGCGCTTTCGGCCGTGCTGGCCGCCTCGATCCCGGGTTCGGCCGACGACAGCAAGCTCGAACAGCTGAAGGCGCAGGGCTTCGCCCGCCTCGCCATTGCCAACGAGCCGCCCTATACTGCGGTCGCCGCCGACGGCAAGGTCTCCGGCGCGGCGCCGGACGTGGCGCGCGAGATCTTCAAGCGCCTGGGTGTCGCCGATGTGGCTGCCTCGATCTCGGAATATGGCGCCATGATCCCCGGCCTGCAGGCCGGCCGCTTCGACGTCGTCACCGCCGGCCTGTTCATGAAGCCGGAGCGTTGCGCCGCGGTCGCCTATTCCGAGCCGGTTCTCTGCGACGCCGAGGCGATGCTGGTGAAGAAGGGCAATCCGAAGGGTTTCAAGAGCTACGAGGATGTCGCCAAGGACACCTCCGCCACGATCGGCGCGCCCGGCGGCGGCACCGAGGAGAAGCTGGCGCTCAATGCCGGCGTGCCGCGTGAACGCGTCATCGTCGTGCCGGATGGCCAGAGCGGCTTGAAGATGGTGCAGGACGGTCGCATCGACGCCTATTCGCTGCCGGTGCTTTCCATCAACGATCTGATGAAGAAGGCCAACGATCCGAACCTCGAAGTGATCGCGCCGGTCCAGGGCGCGCCGGTCTATTGCGACGGCGCCGCCTTCAAGAAGGGCGACGAGGCGCTACGCGATGCGTTCGATGTCGAGCTCGCCAAGATGAAGAAGTCGGGTGACTTCGCCAAGATCATCGAGCCCTATGGCTTCTCGGCCGCCGCCGCGATGTCGACGACCCGCGACAAGCTCTGCGCCGCGAAGTGATTTTTGCCTTCTCCCCGTTCACGGGGAGAAGGTGTCACGGAGTGACGGATGAGGGGCGGCGCCGGCATCGGATAGGTCAGCGCTGCCCCTCATCTGCCTGCCGGCTTTCGTCGCTCGAAAAGCCAAGCAATTGGCTTTTCGCCCGCTACGCGGACCGCTTCTCGACCCTCCGTTGAACGGGGAGAAGGAAGCTAACCGCCAACATTGGAACCCAGATGACCCAGTGGTCCGGCTATTTCGGCCTGATATTGCAGGGAGCGCTTGTCACCATCGAGCTGGCGCTGATGGGGTCGGTGCTTGCCCTGATCATGGCCTTCCTCGCCGGCATGGGGCGGCTGTCGCGCTTCTTCGTCCTGCGTGCGCTCGCCACCGCCTATATCGAGTTCTTCCGCGGCACCTCGATCTTCGTGCAACTGTTCTTCGCCTATTTCGTCCTGCCCCTGGTGGGGCTGGAATTGACCCCGCTACAGGCCGGCGTGCTGGCGCTGGGGCTCAATGTCGGCGCCTATGCCGCCGAGGTGGTGCGCGGCGCCGTGCAGTCGATCGGCCGCGAGCAGCACGAGGCCTGCATCGCGCTCAACCTTGGCCGCTGGCATGGCCTGCGCCACGTCATCCTGCCGCAGGCGTTCCTGGTCATGCTGCCGACCTTCGGCAACAATGCCATCGAACTGCTCAAGGCGACATCGGTCGTCTCGCTGATCTCGCTCGCGGACCTGACCTTCCAGGCCCAGGTGGTGCGTGCCCAGACCGGCAACACCATGGTGCCGTTCGCCACCATCCTTGTCATCTACTTTATCCTCGCCCTGCTCATCTCCTGGGGCGTGCGCTCGCTGGAACGCCGCATGGCGCGCGGCCTCGATGGAGTGCGCGTCTGATGGATTGGGATTGGAATTTCGTCCGGGAGATCATGCCGACCCTGATCCAGGGGGTGAAGATCACCATCCTGGCGACGCTGCTCGGTTCGGTGCTGGCCGCGATCGTTGGTCTGGGCATCGCGCTGGCGCGCCGCTCGCCCAACAAGGCCCTGTCGCGCAGCGTTGGCTGGGTGGCCGAATTCATCCGCGGCACACCGCTTCTGGTCCAGCTCTATTTCATCTTCTACGTATTGCCCGACATCGGCATCCTTTTGCCGCCACTGGTCGCCGGCGTCATCGGGCTCGGCCTGCACTACGGCACCTACACGGCGGAGGTCTACCGCGCCGGCATCGACAATGTGCCGCGTGGCCAATGGGAGGCCGCCAAGGCGTGCAATCTCAGCGCCAGGCAGACCTGGTCGCACATCATCATCCCGCAGGCCATTCCACCGATGATCCCGGCATTGGCCAACTACTTCATCGCCATGTTCAAGGAGACGCCGCTGCTCTCGGCGATCACCGTTCTGGAGTTGATGAACCAGGCCAAAAGCGTCGCCAACACCTACTATCGTTATCTCGAACCGATCACGCTGGTCGGTGCTTTCTTCCTCGCCATCAGTCTTTGCTCGGTCGTGCTGCTGCGCTGGCTGGAACGCCGCTACGGCAAGATCGAGAGGTAGCCGATGAAACCCTTGCCCGAGATCAAGCTTGCGACCAGCCGGCCGGCGCTCGATGGCCGCCCGCTGGAGCGGCGCGTCGGCCTCATCATCCTTGCCACCGACCACACGACCGAACCGGACTTTCGTCGCATGGTGGCGAGCGAACGGATCGGCGTCTACGTCGCGCGCATTCCCTATGCCAACCCGACGACGCCGGAGAACCTGCGCAAGATGCAGCCGGCGCTGACAGCGGGCGCCGCCTTGATCCTGCCGGACGAGCCGCTCGATGCCATCTGCTACTCCTGCACGTCGGCTTCGGTGGTGATCGGCGATGCCGAGATCGAAGCGGCGATCCAGGCTGCCAAGCCGGGTGTGTCCGTCGTCACCCCGCCGATGGCCGGCATGCGCGGACTGAACGCCTTTGGCGTACGCCGGATCAGCATCCTGACCCCCTACACGGTCGAAACCTCCAGGCCGATGGCGACCTACTTCGCCGAGCGAGGCTTCGAGATCGCCAGCTTCACCTGTCTCGGCTTCGAGGACGACCGCGAGATGGCGCGCATTCCTCCGCCAGCGCTGGTCGATCTCGGCCGCCAGGCAACGCATCCGCAAGCCGACGCTTTGTTCGTGTCCTGCACGGCATTGCGCGGCGCACTCGCGGTCAGCGGCATGGAACAGGCGATCGGCCGTCCGGTGGTGACCAGCAACCAGGCGACCGCCTGGAATTGTCTGCGGCTCTGCGGCGACGAGACAGCCCATCCCGAATTCGGCCGTCTGATGACGCTGCCCTTGCCGCGCGGCTGACGATCATGGCGATGGTAACCCTTGGCGATATCCGTGCCGCGCGCGAGCGAATTGCCGGCAAGATCGGGAGCACGGCGAGCGTGCTTTCGCCGAGCCTCTCCGAACGGCTGAATGTTCCGGTCCATCTCAAGCTCGAGCATCGCCAGACCACCGGCAGCTTCAAATTGCGTGGCGCCTCCAACGCGGTCGCTTCACTCAGCATGGGGGAGAGGGCGCGTGGGGTCATTGCGGCCTCGACCGGCAATCACGGCCGAGCGCTGGCTTATGCGGCAAAGCTCGAGTGTATGCGCGCGGTTATCTGCATGTCGCGTCTGGTGCCTCAAAACAAGCTGGACGAAATCCGCCGCCTCGGTGCTGAGGTCCGCATTGTCGGCAACAGCCAGGACGACGCCCAGCAGGAAGTCGAGCGGCTGGCGGCGGACGAGGGGCTCATCATGCTGCCGCCCTTCGATCATCCGGCGATCATCGCCGGGCAAGGGACGCTCGGGCTGGAGATTATCGAACAGGTGCCTGACGCGGCTTTGGTGCTGGTGCAGTTGTCCGGAGGCGGGTTGGCCTCCGGCGTTGCTGCCGCGATCAAAGGCGTCAGTCCCGGCACAAAAATCATCGGCGTGTCCATGGCGCGCGGTGCGGCGATGAAGGCCAGCCTCGATGCGGGCCGCCCCGTGCAGGTCGAGGAACTGCCGACGCTGGCGGATTCGCTTGGCGGCGGCATCGGCCTCGACAATCGGCTGACCTTTTCCATGTGTCGCGACCTGCTCGACGACGTCGTCCTGCTCGACGAGGACGAAATCGCGGCCGGCATTCGCCATGCCTATGAACAGGAGCGCGAGATCGTCGAGGGTGCGGGCGCGGTGGGCATCGCCGCACTGCTTGCCGGACAGGTCAAGGCGAGAGGACCGGTGGTGGTTCTGCTGTCCGGCCGCAACATCGACATGGACGTGCACAGGAAGATCGTCTGCGGGGAAATACCATCCATTTCGGAGCGCGCCGCATGAGCCGGATGACGATCATCACCGAGGCTGAGCTGCGCAGGATCGTGACATTGGATCTCGATGCCGTCGCCTGTGTCGAGAACGCCTTTCGCGCGCTCGCTACCTTGCCGGTGGCGATGCCGCCCATCCTGCGGCTCGACATCCCCGAGCATCGCGGCGAGGTCGACGTGAAGACCGCCTATGTGCCCGGCATCGACGGCTTCGCCATCAAGATCAGCCCCGGATTTTTCGACAATCCCAAGCTCGGCCTGGCCAGCGTCAACGGCATGATGGTGCTGCTTTCGGCAAAGACGGGTCTGGTCGAGGCGCTGCTGCTCGACAATGGCTATCTCACCGATATCCGCACGGCCGCCGCCGGAGCGGTCGCGGCCAAACATTTGTCGCGGCAGGACTCGTCCGTCGCCGCGATCTTCGGCGCCGGCGTTCAGGCCGGACTGCAACTGGAAGCGCTGATGCTGATAAGGCCGATCGCAGAGGCCCGCATCTGGGCGCGTGATGCGGCCAAGGCGGAAGCGACAGCGGGCGCCTTGCGTGAAAAACTCGGCATCGCCGTGCGCGCTCAACCGGATGCGGCAAGCGCCACTGCCGGTGCCGACATCATCGTCACCACCACGCCTTCGACCGAGCCGCTGATCAAGGCCGGCTTCGTCTCTGCCGGCCAGCATATCACCGCCATGGGTTCCGACGCCGAGCATAAGAACGAGATCGCGCCGGCCATCCTGCGCATGGCCGATCTCTATGTCGCCGACAGCGCCAGACAGACGCGTCTGCTTGGCGAACTCCACCATGCCATCGCGGCGGGCGTAATGCCGGCCGACAGCGAGGTCGTCGAGCTTGGCCAGATCATCGCCGGCGAACGGCACGGCCGTCGCTCGGCCAGCGACATCACCATCGCCGACCTCACCGGCACCGGCGTGCAGGACACGGCAATTGCCACACTCGCTCGCGACCGGGCGCGGGCGGTCAATGCCGGAACGATTTTCGAAAGCTGATTTTGGCCGCGAGGCCCAACAAAACGAGGACCAAGAACGATGCAGCCAAATTTGAAATTCTCGCGAAGCGAATATGCGGATCGCCTCGCCAAGACGCGCAAGGCGATGGAAGCCAAGGGCGTTGATCTCCTCATCGTCAGCGACCCCTCCAACATGGCCTGGCTGACCGGCTATGACGGCTGGTCGTTCTATGTGCATCAGGCGGTCATTGTGCCGCCTTCGGGTGAGCCCGTGTGGTACGGTCGTGGACAGGACGCCAACGGCGCCAGGCGCACCGCCTACCTCGCCCACGATAACATCGTCGGCTATGCCGACCACTACGTGCAGTCAACCGAGCGTCACCCGATGGATTTCCTGTCCAGCGTGCTTGCCGATCGCGGCTGGGGCAAGCTCACTGTCGGCGTCGAGATGGACAATTACTGGTTCTCGGCCGCTGCCTTCGCATCGCTCCAGAAGCATCTGCCAAATGCCCGCTTCGTTGACGCCACCGCGCTGGTCAACTGGCAACGCGCGGTGAAGAGCCCGACCGAGATCGACTATATGCGCAAGGCCGCCCGTATCGTCGAGGCGATGCACCAGCGCATCTTCGACAAGATCGAGATCGGCATGCGCAAATGCGATCTCGTCGCCGAGATCTACGATGCCGGCACGCGCGGTGTCGCCGGCATCGGCGGCGACTATCCGGCGATCGTGCCGCTGCTGCCGTCGGGCGTCGATGCCTCGGCGCCGCATTTGACCTGGGACGACAAGCCGATGAAGCGGGGCGAGGGCACGTTCTTCGAGATCGCCGGCTGCTACAACAGGTATCACTGCCCGCTCTCGCGCACTGTTTTCCTCGGCAAGCCGACCCAGGAATTCCTCGATGCCGAGAAGGCGACGCTGGAAGGCATGGAAGCAGGCCTTGCCGCCGCCAGGCCCGGCAATGCCTGCGAGGACATCGCCAATGCCTTCTTCGCCGTCTTGAAGAAATACGGCATCGTCAAGGACAACCGCACCGGCTACTCGATCGGTCTGTCCTATCCGCCGGACTGGGGCGAACGGACCATGAGCCTGCGCCCCGGCGACCGCACCGAGCTCAAGCCCGGCATGACCTTCCATTTCATGACCGGTCTCTGGCTGGAGACGATGGGGTTGGAGATCACCGAATCCATCCTGATCACCGATACCGGTGTCGAGTGCCTGGCCAATGTGCCGCGCAAGCTGGTGGTGAAGGATTGAGCCCGATGTCCAGTCTTCGCCCGTCGCCGGTTGCTCCGACCGTCGATTTCGATCGCGACGGTGTCCAGCATGGCTTTCTGCGCCTGCCCTACAGCCGCGACGATTCGGCATGGGGCTCGGTGATGATCCCGATCTGCGTCATCCGCAGCGGCAAGGGCCCGGCGGCGCTGCTGACCGGCGGCAATCATGGCGACGAGTATGAGGGGCCGCTGGCGCTCTACGAC
This sequence comes from Mesorhizobium sp. B2-3-4, assembly GCF_006442315.1. Classification (GTDB taxonomy): domain Bacteria; phylum Pseudomonadota; class Alphaproteobacteria; order Rhizobiales; family Rhizobiaceae; genus Mesorhizobium. Next base: position 327,253 of record NZ_VFVY01000002.1, read on the forward strand.
CTTGCCCGCACGCTCGATCCAAGCCACGTCAGCGGCACGGTCATCATCGTGCCGTCCATGAACTATCCGGCCTTCCGTGCGGGCACGCGTACCTCGCCGATCGACAAGGGCAACATGAACCGCAGCTTCCCAGGGCGGCCCGACGGCACGGTGACCGAAAAGATCGCCGACTATTTCCAGCGCGAACTGCTGCCGCGCGCGGACATCGTCTTCGACTTCCACTCGGGCGGAAGAACGTTGGATTTCGTACCGTTCTGTGCCGCGCACACGCTGCCCGACAAGTCGCAGGAGCAAAAGGCCTTCGCGGCGGTCGAGGCCTTTTCGGCGCCGTTCTCGATGCGCATGACCGAGATCGATGCCGTTGGCATGTACGATACGGCGGCCGAGGAGATGGGCAAGGTCTTCGTCACCACAGAACTTGGCGGCGGTGGCACATCGCGTGCCGAGACGGTGCGCATTGCGCGGCGTGGCATCCTTAACGTGCTGCGCCATGCCGGTATCGTTGCCGGTGTGGTCGAGAAGAGCAGAACCCGATGGCTCGACATGCCTTCGGGCGATTGCTTCGCCTTCGCCGAGGACGACGGCATGATCGAGACCATGGTCGATCTCGGCGAGCCCATCGCAAAGGGCGAAGTGCTGGCCCGTATCCATCCCACCGGCCGCACCGGCGGCGCGCCTCAGGAGATCCGGGCGAAAATGTCAGGCATGCTGGCGGCGCGCCATTTCGCCGGACTGGTCAAGGCCGGCGACTGCGCCGCGGTGGTTGCCGTCGAGGTCGGGGGTTAGTCGGCCGTCAAGACCCGATCCGCGTCCCGCCGGTGTGCACACGCCGGTAGGCGGCAGGCGTAACGCCGACCTTGCGCTGGAAGGCACGGCGAAACGTGTCGATGTCGCAAAAGCCGCATTGGCCGGCGACGAGCTTCGGCGCCGTCCCCGTTTCCAGCAGGCGTTGCGCCGCTTCCACCCGGATAGCCTCCACCCAAGCCGAAGGCGTGGTGCCGACCTCCTGGCGAAACAGCCGCGCGAAATGGCGCGGGCTCATGCCGGCACGGTGGGCGAGCCGGTCGACGCCATGCTGATCGGCTGGGTTGGCGATCACCCAGCGCTGCACCTGCTGCAGCGCCGAACGTCCGGCCGGGCTTCCCGCACCTCTGCGGCTGTATTGAAGCTGGCCGCCGCCGCGGCGGAAATACATGACGAGCTGGGCCGCCACCCGCCGCGCGATCTCGGTGCCGAGATCCTCTTCGACCAGTGCCAACGCAAGGTCGAGCCCGGCGGTCACGCCGGCGGCGGTCCTGATCCTGCCGTCGCGGACATGAATGGCATCGACATCGAGGATCACCTCGGGAAAACGTTCGGCGAGCTGGTCGGCAACGGCCCAATGCGTGGTGGCACGGCGGCCGTTGAGCAGACCGGCTTGCGCCAGCAGGAAGGCGCCGGTGCACACCGATCCATAACGCCGCACGGCCGCGCTGGCGGCGCGCAGCCATTCGAGGACGGCCTCGTCTCGAACCCATCGTGCCAGATGCGGCGCGCCCGCCGCAAGAAGCGTGTGGAAGCGCGGCATGTCTGCCTGCCCGATGACGGCATCGGGCAGCAGCCTGGCCCCCGACGAGCAATTTATGGCCCCCGCCTTCGAAGCGACGATCGAGATGACATAGACTTGCCTGCCGGCTTGGAGATTGGCCTCGGCGAAGACATCGAGCGGTCCGGAGACATCGAGCAGTTGAGCGCCTTCCATGGCGAGTATGCCGACCCGTAATGCCATCGATCCGTTTCCCTGTCCGCTTCTTCGGTGTTTTGGCCGAATTCGTCGTAGTAAAACAATTCCTGCCATAGCCGTTCACGCCTAGATTGTCACGGCAGATCATCAGGAGACGACATCATGGCAATCATCCCCGAGGGCGCGGCCATCCCCGACAGCAAGCTGGCGAAAGCCATCACGGCTTTCATCCGTGACACCGAGACCGACCTGCTCTTCAACCACTCGAGCCGCGTCTATCATTTCGGCGCGCTGGCCGGCCTGCACCGCGGGCTCGAATTCGATCGCGAACTGCTTTATGCCGGTGCGATGTTCCATGACCTCGGGCTGATGCCCGGCCACAGCAGCCCGCATGAGCGTTTCGAGGTCGATGGCGCGCACGCCGCGCGCGATTTCCTGCGCGGCCACGGCATCTTGGAGGAGGATGCCTACACGGTCTGGACGGCGATCGCGCTGCACACCACGCCGGGGGTGCCGGTTCACATGCATCCCGTGGTGGCCCTGGTGACGGCGGGCGTCGAGATGGATGTCCTCGGTCTCACCCATAGGGAATATTCCGACGAGGAGCGCGAGACGGTGGTGCGAGCCTTCCCGAGGACATCAGACTTCAAGGAAGACATCATCCAGGCCTTCTATGACGGCATCAGGCACAAGCCCGACACCACGTTCGGCAACGTCAAGGCCGATGTGATCGCCGACAAGGAACCGCATTTTCACCGCGGCAACTTCTGCTCGGTGATCCGCAACTCGCCTTGGCGATAGGGGCGCGCGTTCAAACCATCTTGTACACCAGGATACGCATATCCAGTGCGGTGATTTTCCTCTACGCTCGATCCCGCGTGACGGAGGGAGTATCGAGTGCGTGGCTTCACGGAAGGGGTGATCGACAGGCCGCTGACGGTCGCCGAGCAGGTCGCCAATGTCCTGCGCGAGGCGATAGCCAGCGGCGCGCTCAAGGCCGGCACCGCCTTGCGCCAGGATGAACTGGCCGAACGGTTCGGCTTCAGCCGCATGCCGATCCGCGACGCGCTTCGCCAGCTGGAAGCCGAAGGCATCGTTTCCATTCATCCGACAAAGGGTGCGCATGTCGCCGGTATGGACAGCGCCGAAATCGGTGAAATCTACGCCGTGCGCGAACTGCTCGAGTGCGAGGCGCTCCGGCTGTCCGTGCCGGTCTTGTCCGGCGGCAAGCTCGATGAGGCAGGACAGGTTCTCAACCAGATCGACGCGGAACGCGATGTCGGTCGCTGGGGGGCGCTGAACCGTGGCTTTCACCTCGCGCTCTACGATGGTTGCGGCAACCGTCGCCTCCTCGGCCTGATCGAGGCGCATCACAATGCGGCCGACCGTTACGTTCGCATTCTTTTGTCGAATCTCGATTACCGCAACCGCTCGCAGAGCGAGCACCGCGACCTGTTGGCCGCCTGCCGGCGGCATGATGGCAAAACCGCCGTAAGCGCTCTGAGGCAGCATCTTCGCGAAGGGAGCAACACGCTCGTCAAAGCGATAGAAGGCGGCGGGCTGTCACGGAAATAAGTTCGCCACCAGCGAGCGAAATCACCGCCGGTCGGCGAGGGGATATGGTTGCGCCGACGCTGGTTCACTGCCACATATTGCAACATCAATACTCGATACGAGGATCGTCATGTCTCCCGTCAGCCGCCTGCCGGCGCGCGCCCTTGCTCCCAGACGCCATGACGAGATTCTGAAGCGGCTCAGCGCCCAGGGCTCCGTCAGCGTCGCCGAACTGGCCGGATTCTTCGATGTCTCGCGCGAAACCATCCGTCGCGACCTGAAGATGCTTTCGGACCAGAGCATGCTCGGCATCGTGCATGGCGGCGCCGCCCGTTTCGAGCCGAGTGAACCGGCGATGAGCCTGCGCAGCCGGGAGAATGCGGAGGGCAAGACCATGATCGGCAAGGCGGCGGCTGGCCTGATCAAGGACGGCATGGTGGTATTCCTGGATTCCGGGACCACCACTTTGGCCGTCGCGCATGCCATGACCGACCTGCGTGATCTCACCGTCTGCACGGCCAGCCTGAAGATAGCGCTGCATCTGTGCCATGTACCGGGCATGCGGGTGCATATGCTCGGTGGCGAGATCGATCCGGGCGAGGAGGCGGCTTCAGGCATCGACACGCTGGATGCCATGGCGCGCTTCCGCGTCGACATCGCCTTTCTCGGCGGCGGCGCCCTGTCGCCGGACGGCGAAGTGACCGACTTCACCCGCGCTGGCGCCGAGCAGCGCGGCCGCATGATCGCTCTCGCCGGCAAGGCTTTTTTCGTGCTCGACGCCAGCAAGTTCGGCAAGCTGACGCCGCTCAGAGTACCGAATTTCGAACGGGCTGCCGGCGTGATCGTCGACGTGGACCCGGCGCCGGCTCTTGCCGAAGCGCTTTCGCGAAAGGGCCCGAAGCTCATCGTGGCAAACCTGATGTGATATTTTGTGACTTTTTGAGTTGATATTTGGCTTTTTCGTGATAGTGTCCGGCCATCCCTCGAATGGCGGCTCGCTCATGGCTCACGAATTTCCCACACAGGCCCGGATCGTCATTGTCGGCGGCGGCATCATCGGCTGCTCGGTCGCCTACCACCTGACAAAACTCGGCTGGACCGATGTTGTCCTGCTTGAGCAGGGACAGCTCAGCGGCGGTACCACCTGGCATGCCGCCGGCCTCGTTGGGCAGTTGCGCAGCCATTCCAACATGACCAGCCTGATCCGCTATTCCACGCAGCTTTACAGTGAGCTGGAGGCCGAGACCGGGCTGGCGACCGGCTGGAAGAACTGCGGGTCGCTGTCTGTTGCACGCACGGCCGACCGCATGACGGTGCTGAAACGCACGGCCGCGTCTGCCCGCGCCCAAGGTGTCGAGATCGATGTCATTTCGGCGAGGGAGGCCGGCGATCTCTGGCCGGTGATGGCAACCGACGATCTGGTCGGCGCCGTCTGGCTGCCGGGTGACGGCAAGGCCAATCCCACGGATCTGACGCAATCGCTCGCCAAGGGCGCGCGCAATCGCAGTGCGAAAATATTCGAGCGGGTCAAGGTCACCGGCATCACGGTGAAAAACGGCGTTGCCTGCGGTGTCGAAACCGACCGGGGCGACATATCGGCCGAGATCGTCGTCAACTGCGCCGGCCAGTGGGCACGCAAGGTCGGACTGATGTGCGGCGTTTCCGTGCCGCTGCATTCGGCCGAGCATATGTACATCGTCACCGGTCGGATCGAGGGCGTGCATCCGGACCTGCCCGTCATGCGCGATCCCGACGGGTTCATCTACTTCAAGGAAGAGGTCGGCGGCCTGGTCATGGGCGGCTTCGAGCCGCACGCCAAGCCCTGGGGCATGAACGGCATCCCCGACAATTTCGAGTTCGCATTGCTCCCCGACGATTGGGATCAGTTCGAGATATTGATGGAGAACGCGCTCGTGCGCGTGCCGCAATTGGCCGATGCCGAGGTCAAGAAATTCTACAACGGTCCCGAGAGCTTTACGCCGGACAACAACTTCCTGCTCGGCGAGGCGCCCGAGCTGAAGAATTTCTATGTCGGCGCCGGGTTCAACTCGATGGGCATCGCCAGCGCCGGTGGCGCCGGCAGGGCGCTCGCCGAGTGGATCGTCAATGGTGCGCCGACCATGGATCTGTGGCCGGTCGACATCAGGCGTTTCGCCACCTTCAACAACAATCCGCGCTGGCTGCACGACCGGGTGAAGGAGACGCTCGGCCTGCATTACGCCATGCCTTGGCCGAACCGTGAACTGGATACAGCGCGCCCCTTCCGCCGTTCGCCGCTCTATGATCGGCTGGCCGCCAAGGGCGCCTGCTTCGGCTCCAAGATGGGCTGGGAGCGTGCCAACTGGTTCGCCGCGCCGGGAGAGAAGGCCGAGAACGATTACGCCTTCGGCCGCCAGAACTGGCACGAGGCGGTCAAGCGCGAGATGAAGGCGACGCGCGAAGCAGTCGCGATCTTCGACCAGACCTCTTTCGCCAAGCTGCTGGTGCAGGGCAGGGATGCCTGTCCTGTGCTCAACCGTATCTGTGCCGGCGATGTCGATGTACCGGTTGGCACTTCCGTCTATACGGGCGTGCTGAATGCGCGCGGCGGCTACGAAAGCGACCTCACCGTGATGCGGCTCGGCGCGGACAAGTTCCTGATCGTCACCGGTTCCGCGCAGGCGGTCCACGACGCCGACTGGATCGTCAAGAACATCCCGTCCGATGCCCATGCCATCCTGACGGACGTGACTTCGTCATACGCGGTGCTGGCGGTGATGGGGCCGCGCTCACGCGACCTGTTGGGCAAACTGTCCTCGGCGGATCTCTCCAACGCCGGCTTTCCCTTCGCCACGATTCGCGAGATCGATATCGGCTACGCCACCGCGTACGCCAACCGCATGACCTATGTCGGCGAACTCGGCTGGGAACTGATCGTGCCGACCGAATTCGCGGCCGGTGTATACGAGGCGCTGCATGAAGCCGGCCGGGAATTCGGCCTACAAGACGCCGGCTACTACGCGCTCGACGCCTTGCGCATCGAAAAGGGTTTTCGCGCCTGGGGCAGGGAATTGACACCCGACATCGACCCCTGGCAGGCCGGGCTTGGCTTTGCCGTTGCGATGGACAAGCCAGGCGGCTTCATCGGCCGCGATGCGCTCGCCGCCGCCAAGTCGTTGTCGGCACCGTCCAGGCGCATCGTGCTGTTCACGCTGGACGATGCCGAACCGATGCTGTGGGGCGGCGAGCTGATCCTGCGCGACGGCAAGCCGGTCGGCGAGGTGCGCTCGGCAGCCTATGGCCATACGCTGGGCTGTTCGGTGGCGCTCGGGTTGATCGAGCACGAAGCCGCCGTCGACGCGATGTTCCTGAGCGGCGGCCGCTTCGAGATCGACCTCGCCGGCATTCGCCACGCAGCCACGGCGCATCTGCGCACCCCCTACGACCCGAAGTCGGAGCGGGTGAAGGCGGATGCAGTGCAGATGAGCGCGGCCGCCTAATCCGCCGACAGCGAGCGCGCCATGTCGAGAAAGGCGCGCACCAGCTTGCCGCCGCTGCGTTCGCGCAGACAGATCAGCGCCTCATCCATCAGCGTCTCGGGCGCGTCTATTGTGATCGGCACCAGCCGCGAATCCTGGCCGAACTCCGCTGCCGAAACAAAACCGATGCCGGCGCCGGAGGCGACGATCTCGCGCACGGCTTCACGGCCTTCGGCCTCGATCACCGGCCTGAGCTCGACCTTTGAGGCGGCGGCGAGATCTTCGAGCTTCTGGCGCGTCTTCGAACCGCGCTCGCGCATGACCAGCGATTCCTGCGCGAGCTGTTTCAGCGTCAGCGACTTCTTTGCCGACAGCGGATGCTCGATCGAGGTGAAGGCGATGATCGGCGTCGAGTTCAGTTTCAGCACCTCGAAGTCGCGACCGGCGGGCACCTCGCCCAGCACGCCGATGTCGGCATCGTAGCTGTAGAGGCTGCTGATCACCGTCTCGGTGTTTCCGGCGCGCACCGACACCTGCACGCCGGGATAGCGGGCCCGGAAGCTGCCGAGAATGTGGAGCAGATGGTGCGCGGCATCGGCGACGATGCGCAGCGTGCCGGACCGCAAAGCGCGCGACTCCGTCAGCAGCTCGAGCGCCTGCTGCTCGGTGTCGAACATGCGGTGGGTTATCTCGAGCAGCTTCTGGCCCGAATGGGTCAGCGTGACCTGCTTCTTGTTGCGGTTGAACAGAAGCACATCATACTCTTCCTCGAGCTTGCGCACCTGGTCCGATATCGCCGGCTGGGTCAGGAACAGGGCTTCGGCGGCGCGGGAGAAGCCGCCCGATATGGCCACCTGATGGAAGGCTCGCAACTGAACATAGCGCATTTTTCTGTCCCTGAGCGTCTAAGATCCGGCGGGCGGGCCACCACAAGCACGGCTCTCCGAAATACCGAACCAAACGATCTGGCTTGTGCCTGCGAGACGATCGTCACTGCGGGCTTCACAAACGTGTCATGACCGGCATGCAGCATACGGCCCACATTCGCGTTTGACCATCGTGGAAATCGATACTTCGATACAAAATAACGATTTTACAAATATGTCGTCCGGGCCAACAATGGCGTCACACCAAAAAAGCAGCGACCTGTCGGAGGACACCATGCTCGCCGAGACGAAATTTGCCGCCGAGCCGCTGGCCAAGCCGGCATTGGGCGAGCCCTATCTCCTGACCCCCGGGCCGCTCACCACGGCCTATTCGGTCAAGCAGGCGATGCTGCGCGACTGGGGGTCGTGGGATGGCGATTTCCGCGCCATGACATCCGATATGCGCCGCCGCCTGCTGGCGCTGACCGGTGATGCGAAAGGCGAATTCGATTGCGTGCCGATGCAAGGTTCGGGCTCCTTCTGCGTCGAAGCGATGCTTGGCTCTTTCGTCCCCAGGGATGGCAAGGTGCTGGTGCTGGCCAACGGTGCCTATGGCCTGCGCGCCGCGCAGACCATGCAATATCTCGACCGCGCCTATACGCTGATCGACAAGGGCGACTACCTGCCGCCGCGCGGTGACGAGGTCGCGGCCGCGCTCGAGGCAGATCCCGCCATCACCCATGTCATTGCCATTCATTGCGAGACCAGTTCCGGCATTTTGAACCCGGTCGCCGAGATCGCCGATGCCGTCCATGCCAAGGGCCGCAAGCTGCTGGTCGATTCCATGAGCGCCTTCGGTGCCGTGGCGCTCGACGTCAACGAGATCCGCTACGAGGCAATGGTTTCGTCCGCTAACAAATGCATCGAGGGCGTGCCGGGCTTCGGCTTCATCATCGCCCGCAAGAGCGAACTCGAAGCAGCCAAGGGCCGCAGCCATTCGCTGTCCCTCGACGTCCATGCGCAATGGGCGCACATGAACAAGACCGGTCAGTGGCGCTACACGCCGCCGACGCATGTGGTGGCAGCCTTCCTCGAGGCGCTGCGCCAGCATGAGGCCGAAGGTGGCGTCGCCGGCCGTGGCGCCCGCTATGTCAGAAACCGCGACGTCATGGTGGCGGGCATGCGCGAACTCGGCTTCGAGACGCTGCTCAGGGATCGCTGGCTGTCGCCGATCATCGTCACCTTCTTCAATCCGGCCCACGCCAACTTCGCCTTCGATCGTTTCTACGAGCTGATGAAGGAAAAGGGTTTCATCATCTATCCCGGCAAGCTGACGGTCGTGGATTCCTTCCGCGTCGGCTGCATTGGCCAGATGGATGAACATGTCATGCGCCGTGTCGTCGAGGCGGCGGCGCAGTCGCTTCGTGAAATGGGCGTCGACACCGCCGCTCCACCCGCCGCGGCAATCGCCGAGCGTGCCAAACTCGCCGCCTGAAGCGGCCGATTTCGAGGATACAAGATGAACCAGATGTCTCCCATCAATGTCGCGGTCAATGGCCGTACCTACGCCTGGCCGCGCGTGCCGGCGATCGCCATCTGCCTTGACGGCTGCGAGCCGGCCTATCTCGACGAAGCGATCAAGGCCGGGCTGATGCCGGCCCTGGTCAGGATCAAGCAGAAGGGCACGGTGCGTTTCGCGCACTCGGTCATTCCAAGCTTCACCAACCCGAACAATCTGTCGATCGCCACCGGCCGTCCGCCGTCCGTGCACGGCATCTGCGGCAACTATCTCTACGAGCGCGAGACCGGCAAGGAAGTGATGATGAACGATCCGCGCTTCCTGCGCGCGCCGACCATCTTTCAGGCCTTCTACGATGCCGGCGCCAAGGTCGCCGTGGTCACCGCCAAGGACAAGCTGCGTGCACTGCTCGGCAAGGGCCTGGCTTTCGATGAAGGCCGCGCGCTGTGCTTCTCGGCCGAGAAGTCCGATACCACCACCGTGTCCGAGCACGGCATCGACAACGCCTCGAAGCATTTCGGCCTGCCGGTGCCGGAAGTCTATTCGGCCGAACTGTCGGAATTCGTCTTCGCCGCCGGCGTCCAGTTGCTGAAGGAGTTCCGCCCCGACATCATGTACCTGACGACGACGGACTATGTGCAGCACAAATACGCACCCGGCGTGCCGCAGGCCAACGCCTTCTACGAGATGTTCGACAAATATCTGGCCGAGCTCGATGCGCTGGGCGCGGCGATCGTCGTCACCGCCGACCATGGCATGAAGCCCAAGCACAAGGCCGACGGCTCGCCCGACGTGGTCTATGTCCAGGACCTGCTCGACGAATGGCTGGGCAAGGATGCCGCCCGCGTCATCTTGCCGATAACCGATCCCTATGTCGTCCACCACGGCGCGCTTGGTTCCTTCGCCACCGCCTATCTTCCGGCTGACGCCGACCAGGCCGACATCATGGCGCGGCTGGCCAAGGTCGACGGCATCATGGTGGTGCTCGACAGCCCCGATGCCTGCGAGCGCTTCGAATTGCCGGCCGACCGCATCGGCGACATCGTGCTTGTCTCGACCGAGAACAAGACCATCGGCACGTCGGAACATCGCCATGACCTGGCGGCGCTCAATGAGCCTTTACGTTCTCATGGCGGCCTGACCGAGCAGGAAGTGCCGTTCATCGTCAACCGCGTGCTGCCGGACCTGCCCAACGAGCCGACCCTGCGCAATTTCGACGCCTTCTACTACGCCACGCTTGCCGCGGCTTTGGCGGTTTGAGCGTGTCGATCCCCACTCCGTCGAGCTTCGCTCGACACCTCTCCCCGATCGACGGGGGAGAGGGAGGGCGCCAAGATTAGCCATGGCCTAGCCCGGCGACGGCCGCAGACTTTGACTGATTTCCTCTCCCCTTCGATCGGGGGAGAGGTGGCCCGAAGGGCCGGAGTGGGGGTCGATCCTCCGCCGTGACGTACCCAAGAATCTGCTGGAGCAGAGCCTATGACCCAACTTGACCCCTCCATCAAAGTCCGCCACGAGCCGATGCGCATTGCCGGCAGGAAGGTCGATGCCGACGGCGTCGTCGAGGTGCGCTATCCCTGGAACGATACGGTCATCGGTACCGTGCCGGCGGGCCGCGCCGAGCATGCCCGCCAGGCCTTCGAGATCGCGGCCGGCTACAGGTCGAAGCTGACGCGCTATGAGCGCCAGCAGATCCTGTTCCGGACAGCAGAAACTCTGGCGTCGCGCAAGGAGGAAATCTCGGACCTCATCACGCTGGAACTCGGCATCTCCAAGACGGATTCGCTCTACGAAGTCGGCCGCGCCTATGACGTGTTCACGCTTTCGGCGCAGATGTGCATCCAGGATGACGGCCAGATTTTCTCCTGCGACCTCACCCCGCATGGCAAGGCGCGCAAGATCTTCACCACGCGCGAGCCGCTGAAGGCGATTTCGGCGATCACGCCGTTCAACCATCCGCTCAACATGGTCTCGCACAAGGTGGCGCCGGCGATCGCCACCAACAATTGCGTGGTGGTGAAGCCGACCGAACTGACGCCGATGACGGCGCTGCTCCTGGCCGACATACTCTACGAAGCCGGGCTGCCGCCGGAGATGCTGTCTGTCGTGACCGGCTGGCCGGCCGACATCGGCAACGAAATGATCACCAACGACAACATCGATCTCATCACCTTCACCGGCGGCGTGCCCGTCGGCAAGATGATCGCCCGCACCGCCGGCTACAAGCGCCAGGTGCTGGAACTCGGCGGCAACGACCCGCTGATCATCCTCAACGATCTCTCCGACGACGACCTGGCCAAGGCCGCCGATCTCGCGGTGGCGGGCGCGACCAAGAATTCGGGTCAGCGCTGCACGGCGGTCAAGCGCATCCTCGTCCAGGAAAGCATAGCCGACCGCTTCGTGCCGCTAGTGCTGGAGCGCGCGAGGAAGATCCGCTTCGGCGACCCGATGGACCGCTCGACCGATCTCGGCACCGTCGTCCACGAAAAGGCGGCAGCACTGTTCGAAACCCGCGTCCACATGGCCGCCGGGCAGGGCGCGGAAATTCTCTACAATCCGGGCCGGCAGGGCGCGCTGCTGCCGCCGATCGTCGTCGACCGTGTGCCGCACACATCCGAACTGGTGATGGAAGAGACGTTCGGCCCGATCATCCCGATCGTGCGCGCACCCGACGATGACGAGGCGCTGATCAAGCTGTCCAACTCGACCGCCTTCGGCCTGTCGTCGGGGGTCTGCACCAACTCGTTTCCCCGCATGCAGAAATACATTGCCGGGCTGCAGGTCGGCACGGTCAACATCTGGGAAGTGCCGGGCTACCGCATCGAGATGTCTCCCTTCGGCGGCATCAAGGATTCGGGCAATGGCTACAAGGAAGGCGTCATCGAGGCGATGAAGAGCTACACCAATGTGAAGACATTTTCGTTGCCCTGGTCATGACCGGGCGGCATTGACGGGCAGATATCGAGGGGGCGTTCCACGCTCCCTCATTCGCGTTTCGGAGAGGGCTATGGCCGCAATCACTGAGCTTGTGCACACAGAGGGCGATTCCAACACGACGGCGGCGCGTGGCCGCTGGGATGCCGGCCAGGACGATCCTCGCATTCGCGGCCTGCTCGACCGCGACGCGGCTGCCTTCATGCATCAGAGCCTGTCCAGCCCCTGCCTGTCGACGATCGCCAGGGCGCAAGGCATCTGGATCGAGGACACGGCCGGCCGCCGCTTCATGGATTTCCACGGCAACAGCGTGCATCATCTGGGTTACGCTCACCCCAGGCTGGTGACCGCGATCAAGAAGCAGCTCGACGATCTCTGTTTCGCGCCGCGCCGCTTCACCTGCGAGCCCGCTGTAGAACTGGCCGAGAAACTGGCCGCCCTCGCACCGGGCGATCTCGGCAAGGTGCTGTTCACGACGGGCGGCTCCGACGCGATCGAAGTGGCGCTGAAGATCGCGCGCGCCGCGACCGGCCGCTTTAAGACGGTGTCGTTCTGGGATGCGTTTCATGGCGCCGGTTTCGGTGCGGCAAGCGTGGGCGGCGAAGCGACGTTCCGCTCGCACATCGCAGGCCCGATGATGACCGGCACCGAGCATGTCGCGCCCTGGGACGGCTATCGCTGTCCCTACGGCCATGACAGCCTGGAAGCTTCCGGCATCGCCTGCGCCAACATGATCGCCTATGTGCTCGGCCGCGAGCAGGATGTCGCGGCTGTCGTCGCCGAGCCGATGCGCGCGACGCCCAATCCGCCGCCGCCCGGTTTCTGGAAGCGTGTGCGCGAGGCCTGCGACCGGCACGGCACGCTGCTGATCTTCGACGAGATCCCGACCGGCCTCGGCAAGACCGGGAAATTCTTCGCCCATGAGCATGATGGCGTGACGCCTGACATCGTCGTGCTGGGCAAATCTCTCGGCGGCGGCATCCTGCCGATCGCCGCCGTCATCGCGCGCCGCGACCTCGACGTCACCGGCGGCTTCGCCATCGGCCACTACACCCATGAGAAGAACCCGGTGACGACGCGCGCCGCGCTGACGACCATCGACATCATCCTGGAGGAAGGCTTGGTCGAGCGTTCCGCCGAACTCGGCCGTCATATGCTCGGGCGCATGCAGGAGCTGATGGCGCGCTCGTCTCATGTCGGCGATGTCAGGGGCAGGGGGCTGATGGTCGGCGTGGAACTGGTCGAGGATCGCGCCTCACGCCAGCCGGCCCGCGATCTGGCGGAGCGCGTCTTCTATACCTGCCTGGAGCAGGGTCTGAGCTTCAAGATCAGTCACGGCAACGTGCTGACACTATCGCCGCCGCTGGTCATTTCGAAGACCGATCTCGACCGCGCGCTCGACATCGTCGAACGCGCCGTGCTGGCAGCCTGATCCGTGAAGGCCGTCCGCACCGACCGTGAGCTGGAATGCCCTGGCATAGACGCCGGCTTGAGGGCCAGGGGCATTGACTTGGTGACCCTGCCGGATGGCATTCCGGAAGACGATCTCGCCAGGGCGGTCGCCGACGCCGATCTGCTGTTGATGTGCTACACGCCGATCACGGCGCGGGTGATCGAGGCCGCGCCGAAATTGAAGGGCATCGTCAAATATGGTGTCGGCGTCGACGCCATCGACATTCCCGCCGCGATGCCGCGCGGCATTCCTGTCGTCAATGTGCCTGAATATGCCGAGGAAACCGTCGCCGAAGGCGCGTTCGCACTGATGATCGCGTTGGCAAAGCGGCTGCCGGCGATCACGCGGGCAATGGCGAGCGATGGCTGGATCTGGCCCGAGCAGCGCTGGCTGGGGCGCGATATCTCCGGAGCCACACTTGGGCTCGTCGGCTGCGGCAAGATCGGCCGCAGCATGGCGCGCATGGCAGGCCAGGGTTTTCGCGCGCGTGTGCTTGGCTTCGATCCCGGTGTCGATGCCGCGACCATGCACGCCGCCGGCATCGAGAAGGCGCACGATCTCCACGCCATGCTGGGCGCCTGTGACTTCGTTTCCATCCATTGCGTTCTGAACGACCAGACACGCGGCCTGATCGGCAAGCATGAGCTCGCCTGCCTGAAGCCCACCGCCATCATCGTCAATGTCTCGCGCGGTGCGCTGATCGATGAGGCCGCACTTGTCGAGGCAATCCTTGCCGGCAGGATCGGCGGGGCCGGTCTCGATGTCTACTCGCTCGAGCCGCTGGCCAGGGCAGGCCACCCGATGAGCGCTCTGTTCGGTCGCGACAATGTGATCCTGTTTCCGCATCTTACCTTCTTCACGCACTTGGCGATGCGCCGCCTGGAAGACGACACGCTCGCGCGTTGCTTCGAGGTTATCGAGGGCAGGCCAGTGACCGTCCGCTCGCACGATCCGCGGTTGAGGGCGCAGACCTCAGGCGTTTCGTTCGGCTGATAAATCTTATATTTTTCAATTGAATAGCGGCTTTGATCGCAGGAAGAACCGCGCCTGCGACAGCGATGCGACAGTTCCATGACAAGTATCAGAGGAAACTTGTCTGTCATAAAATAAATAGATTTTACTTATCGATCGCCGATCCTCAGAGTTGTCACAACGACGACATCCAACCGGCTCAACGTCCGTCAGAGACCGAAGCCGGCTGGGCCTGGTGCATCGCGCAATGTGCATTCAATCAAAGGGGAACTGGTCATGAAATCACGAAACGCAACCATGGTCGCGGCACTCGCCGCATTGCTCGCTTCGGCCGCCCTCGTCGGCCCGGCGCTCGCCGACGGCGTCGTCACCATCTATTCGGCCGACGGCCTGCATGACGGCAATGGCAGCTGGTACGAGACCGAATTCGCCGCCTTCACCAAGGCGACCGGCATCACCGTACAGTATATCGAGGCAGGTTCGGGCGGCGTCGTCGAGCGTGTCGCCAAGGAAAAGTCGAACCCGCAGGCCGACGTGCTGGTCACCCTGCCGCCCTTCATCCAGCGCGCCGCCGCGGATGGCCTGCTGCAGGATTACAAGCCTGAAGCCGCGTCCCAGATCGACGGCGGCACCGACAAATACCGGCCGCTGGTCAACAACTACATGAACTTCATCTACAACAGCGCCGTGCTGTCGGAAGCGCCGAAGAACTACAGCGACCTGCTCGATCCGAAGTTCAAGGGCAAGATCCAGTACTCTACCCCTGGCCAGGCCGGCGACGGCACCGCCGTGATGCTGCAGATCATCCATGCCTTCGGCGGCGAGGATGCCGGCTTCGAGTTCATGAAGAAGCTGCAGGACAACAATGTCGGTCCTTCCGCCTCGACCGGCAAGCTGACCGCACTGGTCAACAAGGGCGAATTGCATGTCGCCAATGGCGATCTGCAGATGAACATGTCGCAGATGGCCGACAATCCCAATATCAAGGTGTTCTGGCCCGCCGGCCCGGATGGCACCCGCTCCACCTTCGCGCTGCCTTACGAGATCGGCCTGGTGACCGGTGCGCCGAATGGCGACAACGGCAAGAAGCTGATCGACTTCCTGCTGTCCAAGGAGGCCCAGTCGACCGTAAGCTCCGTTGCCCTCGGTATGCCGGCCCGCAAGGACGTGGCGCCATCCGACGCCAACTTTGCCAAGTTGCAGGAGGCGATGAAAGGCCTGACCATCTGGTCGCCGAACTGGGACGAAGCGCTGAGCAAGCTGCCGGACTACGTCAAGAAGTGGAACGAAGCGACCGGAAGCTGAAACCCGAGGGCAGAAATCCGGAGGACCAAGCCATGTCGGCCGTCGCTTTCACAGGTCCCAGTGTCATGGACATCGACGCCGCGAAAATTCGCGGCGCCGGCTCCAATGTCCATTTCGACAAGGTCAGCGTCGCCTATGGCGCCCATGTCGTCCTGCACCCGCTGACGCTGGACATCGCGCCGGGCGAAATCCTGGCGATGATCGGCCCCTCCGGCTCCGGCAAGACAACGGCCTTGCGGGCGGTCGCAGGCTTCGTGCGGCCGGCAAGCGGCCGCATCCGCATCGGTGCCACCGATGTGACCGACCTGCCGCCCTATGAGCGTGGGCTCGGCATGGTGGTGCAGAACTATGCGCTGTTCCCGCATATGCGGGTCGAGGACAATGTCGCCTTCGGGCTCAGGGCACAGGGCGCCGACAAGGCGCTGATCGGCGAACGGGTCAAAGATGCACTCGCCACAGTCGGCATGGCGACGTTTGCCCGGCGCTATCCGCGCGAGCTTTCGGGTGGCCAGCAGCAGCGCGTCGCCATTGCTAGGGCACTCGCGGTGCGGCCACGCGTGCTCCTGCTCGACGAGCCGCTGTCGGCGCTCGACGCGCAGATACGCCGCAACATGGTCGAGGAGATCGCCCGCCTGCATCGCAGCCTGCCGGGCCTGACGATCCTCTATGTCACCCACGACCAGACCGAGGCGCTGACGCTTGCCGACAAGATCGCCATCATGCGCGACGGCAGGGTCTGTTCGCATGGGCCGACAACGGAACTTTACCGCCGCCCGCCGAACCGCTTCACCGCTGAATTCCTCGGCCGCGCCAACCTTCTGCCGGTGACGGTTGCCGAGGCTGCCGGCCCGAAAGGCTTTGCGACGGCCAGACATGGCGACGCCCTGCTCACCAGTGCCGGCCGTGACGAGAAGGCCGGCGACAAGAGCCTGCTGTGCATCAGGCCGCAGCATCTGAGCCTCACGGCCGACAGCGAGCACACCAACCGCATTGTCGGTACGCTGAGGGAAGTGCACTGGCAGGGCGAACTCACGCATCTGGTGCTCGATGTCGATGGCACGCCACTGCGCGTCTCGGCGACGAAACTGCCTATGGCCCTGCCGGAACCGGGCACGAAGGTGCCGCTGTTCTTCGCGCCCGCCGACACATCGCTGCTTCCGGAAGACGCCGGTGTCTGAAGCGCTCGCCATCGCTGCGCCGACGGCCGGGAAGCGAGAGCCGGGCCGGCTGTGGATCGTGCCGCCGGCGGCGCTGCTCGCCCTGCTGTTCTTCTACCCGCTGGCTCTGATTGTACGCCAGGCGTTCCTCGATGACGGCGGCGCCGCCAACGCCGCCGAGATCATCCGTGTCCTGCATTCGCGCTTCTTCCTCAACGCGCTGGTCAACACGGTGACGATCTCGGTCGCTGCGACGGCCGGATGCCTGATCGTCGGCCTCGTGCTGGCGCTGATCCTTGCCTTCGTGCCGTTTCCCGGCAGCGGCTTCATCGCCCGGCTGATCGACACCTTCATCGCGTTGCCGACCTTCCTGGTGACGCTTGCCTTCACCTTTCTCTATGGCTCCGCCGGCATGCTCAATTCCGGGCTGATGGAGGTCTTCTCGTTGCCGCTGCCGCCTGTCGATTTCCTCTATTCGACCTGGGGCGTGGTGCTGGCTGAAGTCACCGTCTACACGCCCTTCATCCTGCGGCCGCTGCTCGCCGCCTTCTCCTTGGTCGATCGCGGCCAGATCGAAGCGGCAAGCGTGCTTGGTGCTCGGCCGTTCCGCATTGTCCGCCAGGTCATCCTGCCGGCGGCCGTGCCCGCGCTCATCGCCGGCGGCAGCCTCTGCCTGCTGCTCACCGTCAACGAATTCGGCATCGTGCTGTTCATCGGCGCCAAGGGCGTCATCACGCTGCCGCTGCTGATCTATGGCAAGGCGATTCAGGAATCGGCCTACCAGGTTGCCTGCATCATCGCCACGATCAACATCGCCTTGTCGCTGGGACTGTTCGGCCTCTACCGGTTCGCCGCCGGCCGCCTGGGAGCCTAGCCATGCTGGTCTGGTCGCGATCCGGTCGCCTGTTGATCTGGGTGCTCTTCGCACTGATCTTCGGCGTGCTGTTCCTGGCGCCTCTGGCCGTTATCTTGCTCTCCAGCCTCGCCGACCAGTGGAACGGGGTGCTGCCCAACGGCTTCACGACGGAGCACTATACTGACGTCGCCAGGGGCGCGGCCTGGAATGCGGTCAAGGCGAGCCTTGTCACCGGCTTTCTCGCCAGCGCACTGGCGCTGGTCAGCGGCACCTGGGCAGCCCTGTCGCTTCGCCTTCAGGGCCATGCCTTGAAGCGGTTGCTCGGCCTGTTGTTCTTCATCCCCAGTGCTGTCCCTTCGGTGTCGGTCGGCCTTGGCCTGCTTGTCGCCTTCAGCCATCCGCCGCTGCTGCTCAACGGCACGATCGCCATTGTCATGATCGCGCATTTCGTGCTGATCTCGGCCTTCACCTTCGGCAATGTCTCGGCCGGGCTGGCGCGGCTGTCGCCCGATTTCGAGCAGGTGGCATCCAGCCTCGGCGCGCGGCCGGCCTACCGGCTCTGGCATGTGACGCTGCCGCTGCTGGCGCCCTACCTGGTCGCTGCCTTCGGCCTCAGCTTTGCCCTGTCGATGGGCGAACTCGGCGCCACCGTCATGGTCTATCCGCCGGGCTGGCTGACGCTGCCGGTCTCGATCTTCAGCCTTACCGATCGCGGCGACATCTTTGCCGGAGCGGCACTCACCATGATCCTGGTGGCGTCAACGCTGGTCCTGCTGCTTGGCCTCGAACGCATCACCGCGCGCGCCACCGGATCGTAGTTCAACCCTGCGCCGCCTTGCGCTCGACGATGTAGATATGGTCGGCCGCCAGCACCACCTCGCCACGCTGGTTGATCACTTCGCAGCGCTCGATCACGCGGCCTGAACCGGGTCGCTTGGGATCGTCTTCCTTGGCCGTGATGGTGGTGCGCGTGCGGATTGTGTCGCCGATGAACACCGGCTTGATGAAGCGCAGCCGGTCATAGCCGTAGGAGAAGGCGACGGGATTGATGACCGTCGCGGTCAACCCGATGCCGACCGAGAACACCAGCGTGCCATGCGCGATGCGCTGGCCGAAGGGCGTCGTCTTCATGAACTCGGCGTCCATATGGTGCGGGAAGAAGTCGCCGGTGTGCCCGGCATGGACGATGAAGTCGGTCTCGGTGATGGTGCGGCCGCTGGTCAGCCGCGTCGAGCCGATCTCATAGTCTTCGAAATAGGTGATCTGTTCCATATCCTGCCTTACGGCTTTTCGGCCAGCGGCGTCGCCGGCGCCGAGCTCGATTTATAAGCGGCTTCGACCAGCGCCATGGTGTTCCAGGCATCCTCGACCGAACTGACCAGTTCGGCGTCTTCGCCCGATGCGAAGCGCTGGACATTGGCCATGCGGCCGACGAAGGCGTCGGGAAACCATTCGCCAGCCAAGGGCACCGCAATCCAGTCCGATCCGCCTTTCGGGTGGATTTCAAGAATGTCCGGCTCGCCCCGGGGATAGTCGAGGTTGAGACCGAGCTTGAGATAGGCGGCGCCCTCCGTGCCGCTGATGCGGAACTCGCAGGCCTGATGCCGCCGGCCGAACTTGTGGTCGTGGTTGATCGACAATGCGCAGCGCACAGTGTCGCCATAGTCGAGAATGGCGCTGGTGCGCGTCTGCGCCACCGTATGGTTGGGATGGCCGAGCGTCTTGGCGTGCACGCCCTTGGGGTCGCCAAGCAATTGCCTGATCAGATCGAGATAGTGGATCGAGTGCATGGCGATCTCGACACGCGGCGCCTTGAGCAGGAACTCCCACAGCTGCCAGGGCGTCGCCAGCGCCAGCCAGGCATCGAAGTCGACGACCTCGCCAAGCCAGCCCTTGGCGATGGCGTCCTTCAGCGCCAGCATCATCGGCGCGAAACGGAGCTGGAAGTTCACCGCCGCCTTGAGCTTCTTGGCGCGGCAGATTTCGAGGATTTCGGTTGCCTCGCCGAGATAGTTGCCCATCGGCTTCTGGATCAGAGCGACCGCGCCGTCGGGCAGGGCCTTCAGGATCTCGGCATGTCGCCCTGGCGGCGTCGCCAGATCGAAGATCGCGCCGCTGACGCCGGCTGCTTCCTCCGCCGAGCGGAACGCCGTCACGCCCCATTTGTCGGCCAGGGCTTGCGCCTTGGCGAGGTCCGGATCGTAGAGACCGGCAATCGGGAACCCGACCTTCCGATAGGCCGGGAAATGCGCGTCGCCGACGATCGAGCCCGCGCCGAAGGTGACGATCGGCCGTGGGGCAGAGGGTTTTGGCCAGGACTGGATGAGCGAGGCTGGGTCGAAACCGGCCTCAGTCATGGTGAAACACCTCGTCCATGGAAGCCCACCACTCGCCGTCCTTGCGGGTCGCCAGCGGCTCCTGGCAAGGCATGCAGACGGACCACCACTCCTGCGTCTTGGGGTCGGCCGCCATCTTGGCCATGTCGGCCGCGTAGTCGGCGCCGTGATATTCGAAATAGGAAAACAACAGGTTCTCCGGCCGTTTCAGGTAGATCGAATAGTTCTTGATGTTGCAGGCCGAGATCATGGTCAGCACGTCGGGCCAGACGGCGGCATGCAGGCGGACATACTCCTCGACCTTCTCCGGCTTCAGCCCCAGAATCATCCCCATCCGCTGCATGTCGTTCCCCTATCTCGTGATTGCCGTTGTGAATTCGGCGATGCTCATGGCCTTGACCGCGTCCCAGTCCCAATCGATGCCGATGCCGGGTTCGTCGGGCGCCAGCGCATGCCCATCCTCGATGCGCATGCGCTTGCCGGTCAACTCATCGAGTTGGGGAATGTACTCGACATAGCGGCCGTTCTGAACAGCGCAGGTCAGGCTGACATGCAATTCCATCAGGAAATGCGGACAGACCGGAATGTCGAAGGCCTCGGCGGCGTGGGCGATTTTCAGCCACGGCGTGATGCCGCCGATACGCCCGACATCGACCTGCACGATCGAGCAAGCGCCCTTCTGCATGTATTCGCGAAAGTGGCGCATGGAGTAGAGTGACTCGCCGATGGCGATCGGCGTCGGCGTCGAGTTCGACAGCCTGATATGCCCGTCTATGTCGTCGGCCGGCAGCGGCTCCTCGATCCAGGCAAGGTCGAGTTCGCGCAGCCTTGCCGCGCGCCGGATCGCCTCGTCGACTGAGAATCCCTGATTGGCGTCGGTCATGATCTCGTAGCCGTCGCCGACCGCCTTGCGCACGGCCGACAGGCGGGCGAGATCCTCCGACCCGTGCGGCCTGCCGATCTTCACCTTCGAGCCGCGAAATCCCTTGGCCTTGGCGGCCAGCGCATCGTCGACCAGCGCCTGCGTCTCGATGTGCAGCCAGCCGCCTTCGGTCGTGTAGAGCGGACAGCGGTCCTTGGCGCCGCCCGCGAGCTTCCAAAGCGGCAGGTTCTGCTTCTTCGCCCTGAGATCCCACAGGGCTGTGTCGATCGCGGCGATGGCAATCGCCGTGATGGCGCCGATCGTGGTCGCGTGCGTGGCGAATTCGAGATCGTGCCAGATCGCCTCGATCATATCGGGGTCGCGTCCGATCAGCCGCGGCGCCAGATGGTCCGACAGAAGCCGCATCACCGAAGAACCACCCGTGCCGATCGTGTAGCTGTAGCCGGTGCCGACCGCGCCGTCGGAATCGGTGATGGTGACAACAGGCGTTTCCTGGCTGACGAAACTCTGGATGGCGTCGGTGCGCTTGACCTTGGGCACAAGGTCCACCATCCGCAATTCGACTTTTTCGATCCTGGCCATGCCGGTCAGCTCCGCAATGTCTTGCCGGTATCGGCGGCGAAAAGGTGCGCCTGCGACAGGTCGAGGCTCATCGCGACCCGCTCGCCCGATCGCAACGGCCTCGGGTTCAGCATGCGCGAGACCCAGTCACTGCCATTGAACTCGACGAACACCAGCGTCTCGTTGCCGAGCGGTTCGGTGACGGTGATAGGCAACTCGATCTGGTGCACATCGGCGGCATCGCCGGAGCTGAGCCCATGTCCGGTCGGATAGATATCGTCAGGCCGCAGGCCGAACACGACCTTGTCGCCTGCGGCGACATTGGCCTTGAACTGCGCGGGCAGGGGCAATCTTGCGCCGCTGGCGAAAACCAGCTGGCCGGCGTCGACCGTTGCCTCGTGGAGGTTCATCGGCGGCGAGCCGATGAAGCCGGCGACGAAGCGGGTCGCCGGCCGCCGGAACACTTCATCGGGCGTGCCGACCTGTTCGATGTAGCCGTCGCGCATGATGACGATCCGGTCTGCAAGCGTCATCGCCTCGACCTGGTCATGGGTGACGTAGATCACCGTCGACTGCACCTTGGCGTGCAGCTTCTTGATCTCGGTGCGCATCTGCGTGCGCAGTTTCGCATCGAGGTTGGAGAGCGGCTCGTCGAACAGGAACACGTCGGGGTCGCGCACGATGGCGCGGCCCATGGCGACGCGCTGGCGCTGACCGCCCGATAGTTGCGAGGGGCGTCGCTCGAGCAGCGTGTCGAGGCCGAGGATTGCCGAGGCCTCGGCGACGCGGCGGTCCATCTCTTCCTTGGCGGCACCGGCGATCTTCAGGGAGAATCCCAGATTCTCGCGCACCGTCATGTGCGGATAGAGCGCGTAGGACTGGAACACCATCGAGATGTTGCGCGAGCGCGGCGGCAGGTCGTTGACGACGCGCCCGCCAATCTCGATCGAGCCGGCGCTGATCTCTTCGAGCCCCGCGATCATGCGCAGGGTTGTCGACTTGCCGCAGCCGGAAGGCCCGACCAGCGCAATGAATTCGCGGTCGGCGATATCGAGGTCGATGCCATGCACGATCTCGATATTGCCGTAGCGCTTGGTTAGCTTTTTGAGGGAAACGGTAGCCATGAGATCAGCCTTTCACCGCGCCGGAGGTCAGGCCGCCGACGAGGTGCTTCTGGACGATAAAGGTAAGCGTGAGCGCCGGGATGATCATAACCACGGCCAGCGCGCACATGCCGCGCCAGTCGATGGTGAACTCGGCCGTATAGTCGAGCAGGCCGACCGGCAGCGTCTTGGCGCTGACAGAACGCGTCAGCTGCGAGGCCAGCGCGAACTCGTTCCAGCAGGTCAGGAAGGCGAAGATCGCGGCCGAGGCGATACCGGGACCGGCGAGCGGGAATTCGACCTGCCAGAAGGCCTGCCAGCGCGTGCAGCCATCGATCTGCGCGGCTTCCGCCAGGTCCTTGGGCACCTGGCGGAAGAAGCCGTCGATGAGCCAGATGGTGAACGGCACGTTGAGCGCGACATAGGCCAGGATCAGCCCGAAATGCGTGTCGATGATGCCGAGCCGCACATAGAGGAAGAACAGAGGCAGCGACAGCGCGATACCAGGCACGGTGCGCGTCAGCATCAAGCCGAGGAACACGCCCGACTTGCCACGGAAGCGGTAACGCGCGAAGGCATAGCCGCCGGCCATGCCGATGGCTACCGCGATCACCGTCGAGGTCACCGAAATGATCAGCGAGTTGCGGAAATATTCGATGACCGGAATGCCGCCCTTGCCGATGCCCGAGAACATCGCGACATAGGCGTCGAACGAGATATCCTGCGGAATCCAGATCGGCGGCTTGGCCATGATCTCGACTGTCGGCCTGAGCGACGACAGCACGATCCAGAGACCCGGCAGGCATATGGTCAGCATCGCCAGGAACAGGCCGATGCAATAGACTATGCGTAGCAGCCGGCGCTTGAGGCGGGCGGAAGAATTCTCGTCCATCACCACTCCGCGCCGATCTGCGTGCGCGCCGCGGCGAGCTTGTTGAAGAAATAGACGGTGAAGGCGATCGACAGCAGGATCGAGAAATAGGCCATGGCGTTGGCCATGCCCATGCGTCCGTCGCTGTAGGCGGTGCGCGCCACCAGCGTCCATAACAACTCGGTGCGCCCGGCCGGCCCGCCATCGGTCATGATCTTGACGATGTCATAGGCGCGCGCGACGTCAAGCGAGCGGATGGTCATGGCGATGTAGGCGAACGGCATGACGAAGGGCCAGGTCACATAGCGGAACGTCTGCCAAGGCGTGCAGCCGTCGACGCGCGCTGCCTCGATCGGCTCCTTGGGCATGGCGAGCAGGCCGGCCAGAATGAGAATGGCGAAGATCGCCGTCGACGACCAGATTTCGGCGATCGAGATGGCGATGAAGGCGAGGTGGCCCTCGATCAGCCACGGAATGGCGTCCTGCGTGAGCCCTAGCGACTGCAGCGCATTGTTCACCAGGCCGATATTGTCGTTGAACATGAACTTGAACTGGAAGCCGACGAGAATCGGCGAGAACATCATGGGAAACATCATCAGTGTGCGCAGCAGGCGCTGGCCGCGCGTCGCCTTCTCGACCAGCATGGCGAGGCCGAGGCCAAGCAGCATTTCGAGATTGAGCGCGATGGTCAAAAGCAGCACCGTGCGGCCGAAGGCCCACCAGAAATCGGCGTTGGCCAGGATCGAGACATAGTTGCGCAGGCCGATGAAGACGAAGAACGTCTCGGGCTTGGTCAGGCGGAAAGGGGTGAAGCTGGAATAGAGAGACAGGATCAGCGGCACCACGACCACCGCTGCCAGCACGATGATGGCTGGAAGCAGCAACAGGAATGGCGCGGATGGCTTGAAGCCCTTCATCGGGATCCTTTGGTGTCTGGCATTCAATTGGGGCCGGGGCCCGACCCGGTGAACGGACAGCACCGGCAAAAACGCGATCGCCTCCCCCATTCACAATGGGGGAGGCAGTCTTGGGAACAGTGCCTAGAGCTTGCCGGCGTCCTGCAGGATCTGCGTCGCCTTGGCAGCGGCTTCATCGAGCGCTTGCTTGGAGGTCTTGTCGCCGAGGATCGCGGCCTGCAGTTCCGGATAGACGGCGTTCGAAATCTCGATCCATTCAGGCGTCTGCGGCACGGCGAAGGCGTGCTTGGCTTCTTCCTGGAAAGCCGACAGAACCTCCTTCTTGTAAGGATCACTGGCAGCCTGATGCAGATCCCAGTCCCAGACCGCGGTGCGAGTCGGCAGCGGGCCGGCGGCGGCCTCGAGCTTCTGGCTGTCCTCGTTGGTCAGCCACCAGACAAGCGATGCCGCGGCCTCCTTGTTCGGGCAGTTCTCGGTCACCGAGAAACCGTGGAAGCCCGACCAGCCGGTACGCTTGCCCGACGACCCCTTCGGCGCGACCTTGACGCCGACATTGCCGGCGACTTTCGACGACTTCGGATCGTTGAAGAAGCCGGCCCAGCCCGGCCAGTCCAGATTGATGGCGACCGTGCCCGAGGCAAAGCCCTGGCCGAGATCGTCCCAGAGATAGTTGGTGGTGCCGGCCGGCACGGCCTTGGCCTTGTAGAGGTTGACGAACCAGTCGAGCGCGCGGACACCTGCCTCGGAGTTGAAGACCGGCTTGCCGTCCTTGTCGAGATACTCGCCACCCTCGGCGACCACCATTTCGTAGAAGCGGCCGTTGATCGCCTCTTCCTTGCCGGCAAACTGCGTGCCGTAGAAATTCGGCGGATTGGCGAAGAACTCGGCCTGGTCGGTCACCTCCTTCCAGGTGTCCGGCGGCACCAGGTCGTAGCCATATTTCGCCTTGAACTTGGCCTTGTTGTCGGCGTTGTCATAGAGGCTCTTCTGGTAGTAGAGCGCCGAGACATCGAACTGCGCGCGCGGCAGCATTTCCAGCTTGCCGTCGATGGTCGCGGCCTTGATGGTCGACGGCACGAAGGCGTCGATCTCCGACTTGGGCAGCAGCTTGCTGAGGTCGGTGTAGAGGCCGGTATATTGCGGCGCGAAGGAGGAATGGTTCCAGCCGACGCACCAGTTGGTGCTGCCCGAGGCGATGTCGGACTTCAGTTCCTTGTCGATATCGAAGCCGTTCTTCTTGGTCAGGATATTGACCTTGGCCCCGGTGGCCTTCTCCCATTCGGGGATGCGCTCGTAGAGCTTTTCATATTGCTGGCCGCCGATCAGCTTCACGTCGACGGTCACGCCTTCGAACTTGCCGGGCAGGTCGCCGGCGAGGGCGGTGCCTGCGCCTGACGCAAGCACCAATGCGCCGGCACACACGCCGGAAAGCAGTCTGTTCATTGGTATCCTCCCTGGGTGCGCCTCGGCGGCGCCCGCAACTCGTCACGTGACAAGAAGTGCTACATTCATATACAAACAAAACATTCATACGTACGTCAAGGCGAAATTTGTTTCCGGCGAGCCCGTTCCTGCGTATATGAAGAATCGAATTCACTGGAGAAATGGCCCATGGATGACAGCGAAGACGAGCGCTACCGCGCGCCGGCGCTCGACAAGGGGCTCGACATCCTCGAACTGCTGGCGGGCGTCGACGGCGGCCTGACACAGGCTGAAATCGCCAAGAAGCTCGACCGCAGCCCCAACGAGTTCTACCGCATGCTCGACCGGCTGGTACGGCGCGGCTATGTCACGCGGCTCGACGGCGATCGCTATTCGCTGACCCTCAAGCTGTTCGGTCTGGCGCAACTTCACGCGCCGGTACGCAGGTTGGTTTCCTACGCGACGCCGCTGATGCGCGAGCTGGCCGAAACGTCACAGCAGGCCAACCAACTCGTTGTTTTTGATCGTGGTTCCGCAGTTGTGATCGGCCAGCAGGAGGCGCCGAACTACTGGGGAATCTCGATCCGTGTCGGTTCCCATATCAGCCTGTTCGACACAGGATCGGGCCATGTCCTGCTGGCTTTCCGTTCGCCCGAAGAGCGGCGGATGATGATTTCGGAACATGTTCGCAGCACCGACAAGACGGCACAGCCGGCGGAGTTCTTCACCAGGCTCGACCAGATCCGCGACCGCGGCTATGAGATGATGGCCTCGATGCAGACCGCGGGCGTCTTCAACCTGTCGGCACCGGTGCGCAGTTCCGACGGCAAGGCGATCGCCGCGCTGTCGATTCCTTACATAACCGTCGTCAACGCGCCTTCGGCGCCCGACATCACCCGGACGATCGAACTCCTCCTGGCAACGTGCGAGAAGCTGTCGCATCTGGCAGGTTCGGCTGTGGGCTCGTCGACATAAATTCTTATTTGAATGAAGAATTCCTCCGTGAGATGATCCGAAAAGCCTTGGAGGAGGAGCCCGCCATGATCGTCGATACCCATCTGCATCTCATTGATCGTTCGGCCCTGCGCTATCCCTGGCTGGCCGGCGTGCCGCCGCTCAACCGCGATTTCTCCTATGAGGAGTATGCCGTCGAAGCGCAGCGTGCCGGTGTCGGGCGCGTGCTGCATATGGAGGTCGATGTCGACCCCTCCGACATCGAGGCTGAGACCGCCCGCGTCGAAAGCCTGTCGCGGCAGGCCGGAAGCATGCTCGCCGGCGCGATTGCGTCCTGCCGTCCAGAAGAAACGGATTTCCAGGCCTATCTCGAACGTCAGCGGGCGAACCCCTTCGTGAAGGGCTTCCGCCGCGTCCTCCATGTCGTGCCGGATGAACTGTCGGAAGGCGCGCTGTTTCGTGACAACATCAAGCGGCTTGGCGGCACCGGCCTGACCTTCGACCTCGTCGTGCTGCCGCACCAGATCCCCAAGGCGATCGCGCTGGCCGACCTGGCACCCGACGTCCAGTTCGTGCTCGACCATTGCGGGGTGCCCGATATCAAGGGCGGTGGCGAACACCCTTGGCGCGAGCACATGAGCGAGATTGCCCGGCGCCCGAACGTGATGGCCAAGATTTCAGGCGTGGTTGCCTATGCCGACCCCGGCAGTTGGGCCGTCGAGACGCTGCGGCCTTACGTCGAACACACGATCCATTCATTCGGCTGGGACCGCGTCGTCTGGGGCAGTGACTGGCCGGTCTGCACGCTGGGCGGCGGGCTCTCGACCTGGGTGGCGGCGACCCATGCGTTGCTTTCGGGCTGCAGCGCTTCGGAGCGCGACGGCCTGCTGTCGGGCAATGCCCGCAACCTATGGCGGTTGACTTAGCCGGGTCAACGCCCAGCCGGAGAGCTCTCGCGGAACAGGCCGACGAGATCGGCGACGACGCCTCGGGCCTGATGCCCCGAGGCAAGGCCGGAATTGACGCGGTCGGACGCCGCCTGCTGGAACGTCATGTAGCCGTCATGGCGCGGCCGCACCCAGGCACCCTCCAGCGTCGCGCGTGTATCCTTGTAGAAACCACCAGTGGCGGCATTGATCCCTTTGTCCTCCCACGCGGCGGCGTGGCCGGGTTGGCCACCTGCGGCGGCATAAGGGCCGCGCTGGACGTTGCCGCTGGCGACCCAATGGGCAAACTCGATCGCGGCGTCCTTCGCTTTGGAGAAGGCCGATACCGCAATTCCAGTGCCGCCGAGCGCGGAACCGGCCGGGCCGCCGGAGCCGACAATTGGCATGTCCGCGAACGCCAGCCGATGGGCGCGAAAACCGGCGACGGCGTAGGGCGCGTAGCCGTAGATAAGCGGCGCGCAGACGAACCGCGAGCCTGCCTGTGCCATCCGTTCGAAAACCGCGATCGGATCCATTTCCAGACAGGCCGGATCGACCAGTGCCGCGATCTCACGCATTCTCTCGAAGACTTCGATGCCCGTCTCGACATCGATGAGATCGTGCAGCGGGTCGGTGCCGCAAGGGCGCCCCAGATTGGCGGCGAGGCTGTAGAAGACCATCAGCGAATGCGGCGGCCGCAGTGGCAGCAACACACGGCCCTGCCGGGCGAGATCGAGCACCTCGCGCCATGTCTGGGCCGGTGCATCCAGCGCTTCCGGCCGCCAGGCCTGGACCTGGCTCGCCGCGTCGATCGGAAACGCCCATTGGCGACCCTGCCAGTTGTAGCTCGGATAGGACTGGCCGACGCTGCCCGCCGCAAGCGCCGCGCGCTCTGCCTCGCGGCCGGCGACGTCCAGCGGTTCGAGACAGCCTTCCGCCGTGATCTGGCCGACATGCGGATGGTCGATGACGATCAGGTCGTAGGCCCGCGCCAGTTCCTCGACCGGATAGGATTCGAAATCCTGCAGCGACCGCTTGTCCCATTGGATCGAGACGCCGGTGCGCTCATGCCACAGCGTCGAACAGGCGACCATCGGATCGTAACCGCGCGGATGGCTCCAGGTCATGCCCTTCAGCGTCGTCAAAGGCCGAACTCCTTGCGGATGTCGGCACTGTGCTCGCCGATGCGCGGCGCTGCCCGGTCGACCTTGGCCCTGACGCCATCGACCCTGAGCGGTGAACGCGTGGTGAGGATCGTGACATCGTCCTCGCGTGTCACCGTCTGCAGCATGTCGAGTGACTGGAAGCCTTCGCTTGCCAGCATCTCGGGCCAGGTCAGCACCTTGGCGCACCAGATGTCGGCCGGTTCGAGAATGGCGAGCCACTCATCGACTGTCTTGCCGGCGATCCGTTGCGCGATAACAGCCTTGATGTCGTCGCGCGCGGTGAACCAGGATGCTGGCTTGTCGCGATAGGGCGCCAATTCATCGAGCGACAACAGGTCGGCGAGCTTCGGTATCGGCGTCATGGCGATGGCGAGATAGCCGTCCTTGGCCTGGTAGACGCCGTAGGGCGCCGACAGATAGGCATGCGCGCTGCGGAAGCTGGAGCGCCTGGGCAGGCGTCGGCCGTCATTGAGATGCGTGGTCAGCACCTCGAACTGGAAGTCGACCAGTGCCTCCAGAAGGCTGGTCTCGATATGGCTGCCATGGCCGGTGATGCCGCGCCGCACCAGTGCCGCCAGAATGCCTTGCGCGCAGGCCGCACCCGCCAGCATGTCGCCGATGGCGAGGCCGAACGGCACTGGCCCCTGGTCCTCGTCGCCGTTCAGCCACATGACGCCCGAACGCGACTGCGCCAGCAGGTCCTGGCCGGGGCGCTTTACCCAGGGGCCGTCCTCGCCATAGCCGCTGATCGAGGCATAGACGAGACGCGGGTTGATCTTGCGGACGGCTTCGTAGTCGAGACCGAGGCGGTCGATGACACCCGGCCGGAAATTCTGGATCAGCACATCGGCCTTGGCCAGTAGGCTGCGCAACGCCCCGAGATCGGCCTCGTTCTTCAAGTCGATGGCAAGGCTTTCCTTGGCCCGGTTGATGGCATGGAAGATGGTGGAATCGCCGCCGATCTCGGTATCGCTGAGATAGAGCCGGCGCGACAGGTCGCCGCCATCCGGGCGCTCGATCTTGATCACGCGGGCGCCGAGATCGAGCAGCCTGAGCGAGCAATAGGGGCCGGACAGGAACTGGCTCATGTCGATGACGACGAGGCCGGCAAGCGGCAATTCGGCTGCTGCCGGCATCTCTATTTCTCCGTCTTGCCGACAAAATCGGCGGGGTTGCGGTATTTCACCGTCTGCAGATGCTCGCAATAGAGTACGAGCTCGCCTTCGCCCTTGAACACCTCGTAGCTGGCGCGGATCAGCCCCATCTCCTTGTAGCGGGGCGTCTTGTCGAGGTTGGAGCGGATCGAATAGATCGTGTCGCCGATGAACACGGGCTTTATGAAGCGCAGCTTGTCATAGCCGTAGGAAAAGGCGTTGACGCAATTGGTGGCGACGAGCCCGAGGCCCGCCGAGAAGACGAACGCACCGGCGATCAGCCGCTTGCCGAAAATGCCTTCGCTCTCGGCGAACATCTGGTCCTGCACATAGGGGTGGATGTCGAGTACCAGCGCGTTGAAAAGGTGGCTGTCGCCTTCCGCCATCGTGCGCCGCAGCGAGCGTATTTTCTGGCCGACCGGCCAGTCCTCATAGAACCAGTTCTCGGCGTTCCACACCGGCAGCGCGGCATGGTCGGTGGGCATGTTGCCGGGATGCGTCGAGGCAACGCCGACAGTCGGCGCGAAATCGTTCATGGTTCAATCCGCCGGTCTCGGGGGAAAGGCCGGGCAATCACCCGAGCTCGCATCATGGTGCCTGGCCGCACGACGGCTCCTCCCGCCAATCTTCTTTTATAAATACTATTTTCACATATGGGGTTGCGTTGCAAGCGACGCCGGGCGAAATTTTGGCTGTTCCCGCGGGCGCTCGGGCGTCGGCGGACAGGGAGGGAAAATATGCGCAATGCCTGTCTGGTCTTCGTCGGCAGTCTGAACCGGGAGGCGCCTTATTTTCAGGGCGCGCGCGGCGTCGGCCTCGGTGTTTACAGCTTCGACGAGCAGACGCTGGAGACGCGGAAGTTGGCCGAGACCGATGACGTCGACAATCCGACTTTCCTGTCGGTGACGCCGGACGGCACGCGCGTCTACGCCAATTCGGAAGTGTTTGCCTGGCGCGAGGGAACGGTCAGCGCCTACCGCTTCGATCGGGACTCGGGCACGCTCGCCTATCTGAACAAGCAGCCGTCGCTCGGCAGCATCACGGCGCACAACACGATCACCCGTGACGGTACGAAATTGCTGGTCGCGAATTACGGTATGGGCGAGGGCGGACCGGACCGCGCCGTGGCGGTGTATGGCTTTGACAAGGACGGTGCGCTGTCGCCGCCGCTGGACGCTGTTTCGCACAGGGGTAGCGGCCCCAACGCAGCGCGGCAGGAGCGCTCGCATGCCCACAGCGTCACCGAGACCATCACCGGCGGAACCGCCATCGTTGCCGATCTCGGCATCGACCGGCTGGTGTCCTACCGGATCGAGCAGGATGGCAATCTGACCAGGCTTGCCGAATCCGTTCTGCCGCCCGGCGCGGGTCCGCGCCATCTCGCCCTGCATCCCAACGGCCGCTTCGTCTTCGTCATGAACGAACTCGATTCGACGATCGTCTCGATGGCGCTGGACGAAGGGACGGGGAAGCTGTCGATCCTCGACATCAAACCGGCGGTGCCGGTCGAAGCGCGCGACGGCAATCATTGCGCCGATATCCAGATCTCGCCGGACGGCCGGTTCATCTACGGGTCCAACAGGGGCCATGACAGCGTGGTCATCATGGCCGTC
Source organism: Mesorhizobium sp. B2-3-4 (assembly GCF_006442315.1). Taxonomy (GTDB): domain Bacteria; phylum Pseudomonadota; class Alphaproteobacteria; order Rhizobiales; family Rhizobiaceae; genus Mesorhizobium. Next base: position 358,956 of record NZ_VFVY01000002.1, read on the forward strand.
GGCCAGCAGACGGGTACGTTGAGCCTCGTCGGCCATGTCCCTTGCGGAGGCGCCACGCCGCGCAATCTGGCGTTGACGCCATCGGGAGGCCACCTCTTCTCAGCCAACCAGAATGGCAACCGCATCTCGATCTTCGTGCGCGACGCCGGCAGCGGCATGCTGACCGACAGCGGGCGCGCCATCGAGACCGGAACGCCAATGTGCGTCAGGATCGTCGCTTGACCGCCCGCCAATAGACCGTGCTCAGGCCTCCTGTATGGCCGAGAGCTTCCAGTTCGAGCCGTTCTGGCGCGTGAAGGTCCACAACTCGGTCGTCTCGGTGGGATGATCCTCGTCACCCTCGACGACCTTGCCGCTCGCCCGTTCGCGCATCACGTCACGCGACTCGTAGCGCAGTGCAGCCGTGGCATAGTCGCGGTCATCCTCGCGCCAGCTTTCCGCGATGTCGGCCTGCAGCAGAGCGACATCGGACACTTCGTTGCGAAGGCCCTTCTGGGCGTTGTCGGCCAGTTCCTCGGACAGATAGGACACCATCTCGGGCGTCACTGCCCGGCGCAGGGCCGCGTGATCCTCACGGCCGAATGCTTCCTGAACCTCGGTCAACAATTGCTGGAATGCGTCGAGGTCGCTCTGGGCCAGCGTGATGTCCCTGGAATCGGTTGCCGCGGAACCTCCGTCCGCGCCGCCGCCAAAGCCTGGAATCGTGAAGGAACCCGCTCTGCCCGTCTCGTCCGATGCCGTTGCGCGATTCTCGAACCGTGAACCCCGGGCATTGCCCATTCCGGCGAGCGCGGGCTCGGGGCCACGCGCCGACTGCGACCGGAAGAACCTGATGGCCAGCATGATCGCGCCGCCGATGAGCAAGGCCTGCAGCAGGAAACCGAACATGCCGGCCAGTCCGCCGAAACCCTGCCCCAGGAGCAGCCCGATCAGGCCGCCGATCAGCAGGCCGCGCATCATCGTTCCGCCGAAGCCGCTCATGAAGCCGGGCCGCTGCGGGCCGGCCTGCGGCTGCCGGGCCGCACTGTTCACCCCGGTATTGGGGGTCATGGATCGCTCGACCGGCGCGGTCGGCGCCGGCGCGGTCCGGGTCGGCGGCGCCGACTGGAAGGTGCGCGTACCGCGACTGCCGAAACTACCGCCGCGCCGCGCCTCGGCATGATCGATCGCGACCATGGAGAAGGCAAGGAACAGGCCGGCAAACAGGGTGACGAATCGGCTTGTGCGGGAAAGCATCTGTGTAGACCTTTTATCGATGTGGGTTCGGATATCTCAGCGGGACGCCCGCGAGGCTGCGGGCATCAATCGAACAGCTCTTCGAAGAATGATTTTTTGCGCTTCGGATAGCGCTGGCCATGCGAGCGGGAATAATCGTCGTCACGGTCCCGGCCATGGTGCTGCTGGGAAAACGCCGCCGGCTGTGGCTGCGGCGCGGGCGACGCATCCCTGGCGGACCGTTCGATGATCTTGTCGAGCTCACCTCGATCAAGCCAGACGCCGCGGCACTGCGGGCAGTAGTCGATCTCGATGCCCTGGCGGTCGCTCATCACGAGCGCGACGCGGCAGGAGGGGCAAACCATGCCAAGGAGGGAAGATGTCATGCGGGGCTCCTAACCAGAAAGAAGAGCCCTTGACCGAAAAGAATGGAAACGGGCCCGTTGAAGCGGTCCGACATCACGGTCGCCAAAAGCGACAGTCAGAGGGGCCCGGCCCGCACGGGGGAAGTAGGAATGCGGGACGGCGCTTGCAAGGGCGATATTGCCGGCGGGAATGATTTGTTACTCAAACCATCACCACGATCTCAGATCGTCACCACGATCTCAGATCGTCACCACGATCTCAGATCGTCACCACGATCTCAGATCGTCACCACGATCTTGCCGAACTGGTCGTTCGCTTCGAGATAGCGATGCGCTTCGACGATCTGGTCGAAGGCAAAGCTCCGGTCGATGATGGGCCTCAGCGTCCCGGTTTCCAGGCCTTCGAGAATGAATGCCTTGGCGGCCTCCAGCTTTGCCTGGTCGCCGGTGATCTCGTGGACGAGGTAGCCGCGCAGCGTCAGCGTCTTGCCCAGCACCGCCGGCAAGGGAAACGGCGTCGGGGCCCGGCTGAGGCCGCCATATTCGATCAGGATGCCGCCCCTCGACATCGCCGCCGTCAGCGGTTCGAAGATCGGGCCGCCGATCGCATCGAGAACGACGCGCACGCCTTGCGCTCCCGTGATCGCATTCAGCCGAACGGCCAGGTCCTCCTCGGCCAGGACCACGACTTCAGCCGCGCCGGCGTCGAGCAGGGCCTGCCTCTTCGCCGCTGTCCGCGTCACCGCGATCGCCGTTGCGCCGACGCTGTTGGCGATCTGGATTGCCGCGAGGCCGACGCTGCTCGAAGCCGCGGTGACGACGATGAAATCCTGCCTGCGCAGCCCGGCGATCTCGATCAATGCGCCATAGGCGGTGAGGTACGGCATCCAGATCGCCGCCGCCGTCCGCCAGTCGAGGGATGGTGGATGCTTGACGATGAGTCCGGCGGGGAAGGTGACAAGCTCACCGTAAGCCGGCCAGCGCACCATGGATTGCGGCGGGATGACGCTGACGGCATCGCCAGGCGCCAACCCGGTGACGCCTTCGCCCAGGGTCTCGATGACGCCTGCCGCTTCGAGCCCGAGCCCGGAGGGAAGGACAGGCGTCTCGATATAGCTGCCTGCCCGCAGCAGCGCCTCGGCGCGGTTGAGGCCGAGTGCCTTAACGCGGATTTGCACCTCGCCCGGGCCTGGAGGCGGAAGATCTATATCCTCGATGCGCAGAACCTCGGGACCACCGTGCTGGTGAAAGCGGACGACACGTGTCATTCGGCAACTCCAAATCATATGAACCGAATAAGATATGCTGCGCGCGTCTCAGGCGATAAATGGTGATATGGCTAAAACACTGGAAACCAGGAGTTCCGAATATGGATCGGCTCGAAAGCATGGCCGTATTCGTCAGGGCCGTCGACCTCGGTTCCTTCGCGGCCGCGGCAGCCGCGCTCGAGATGTCCGGGCCGATGGTCGGCAAACATGTCCGATTCCTCGAAGAACGGCTGGGCGTGCGGCTCATCAATCGCACCACGCGCCGCCAGAGCCTGACCGATTTCGGCCGCGCCTACTATGAACGCTGCCGGATCGTGCTGGCCGAAGCCGAGGCCGCGGATGCGCTTGCCGCCGACCAGCTCTCGCAACCACGGGGAAAACTGCGCGTCACCATGCCGGCGCATTTCGGCCGCCACTGCGTCACCCCTGTGCTGCTGCGACTGGCGCGGCGCTATCCGGTGCTGGAACTCGACCTGTCGCTCAGCGATCGCTTTGCCGACCTCGCCGAGGACGGCTACGATCTGGCCATCCGAACCGGTGATCTGGACGACAAGGCCGGCGTGATCGCGCGCCGCGTCGCGCGTCAGGACATGATCGTCTGTGCCGCGCCTTCCTATCTGGCTATTCATGGCGAACCACGGCGGGTCGAAGATCTCGCCGGCCATCAAGCAATCGTCTACCGCCGGCTCGGCATGATCGTGCAACCCTGGTTGTTCGCGCGCGCGGGACAGCCCGTGCTCCAATTTATGCCGAGCGGCCGGTTGCGGCTTGACGATCTCGACGCCATCGCCGATGCCGCGGCTGACGGCATGGGGCTGGCGTGGCTGCCCCACTGGCTGGTTCGCGAGCGCATTCAGGCTGGCGCGCTGGTCGAACTGTTGCCGGACCAACCGCGCTATCCCTACGACTGCCATGCCCTCTGGCTGCAGACGCCGCATCTGCCTCTGAAGGTCCGGCTGGCTGTCGACGCGCTGGCGACAGCCCTGCCGAAAATGATGGCGTGATCGCCAGCCGGCTTGGCTTAGTTGAGGTCGCGTGGATACTCCTTGACCTCGCCGCGATCGACGACCAGCTCGTCGCCGTGATGCGCGATGACATGGGTCTCGATCCGCCAGACATCGCGCAACGCGCGCACCGTCGCCTTGACAGAGACATGTGCCTGCCAGTCGCCGCGGCCATAGGATTTCTCCCAGGTGCAGGTGCCGACCGCAGAGTTCGGATCGTCGGGGTGGATGGTGAACCGGTCGACATGCCTGGCCGAAAGCACCATTCCGGTATGCGGATGCCGAACGGTGCCGCCGTCATTGACGACCTGGTAGACGGTCTCGCCGGTGACCTGGTCCGTCGATACGGAACGCTGGAAGCCGTCGCCCTTGGCCAGAACCTCCTGCTCCATCGGCTCGGCGCTCTCCGCGCCGAGGAAGGCGCCCAACGTATCGTCCAGCGGCTGCGCGGATCGCACCGGCAGGATCAACCGGCTGTCGCCGCAATGGATCGACAGCGTCGCCTGCTCCGCCGTCGGGAACACGATCGGCCAATGCGATGTCGCCAGCGCCAGCCTGATGCGTTCACCGGCCTCGAAACGCTGCCCGCAGCAGCGCAGCTTGATGCGCACCGTTTCCGGCCTGCCCGGCACCATCGGCGCTATGTCCAGATCGTCCTTGCGATGGCTGAGGTTGAGGATGCCGTAGCTGACGCGCGAGGCCGCGCCCTCCGGGAACACTTGCGACAGCGTGGCGGACAGCAGCGCGACAGGCTTGTCGGAGGCCAGCTTCACCTCGAATTCCGGAAAGCCGAGGATTTCGACCGGTTCGCTCAGCGGCGCGGTCTCGAAGATCAGCGCATTGCCTTCCTCGGTGCGCTGGTCGACGGGCAAGGTCGGCATGACGCCATAGCCGCACCAGGCGCCCGACGACAGGCCGGCCGTCTGCGGCGAGGAAATCTCCAGGACCGCGTCCTCGCCCCTGGCCTCGCTCAGCAGGTGCGGGGCAAGATTAAGCACCTTCTCGCCGACGCCGGGTCCGGGCCAGGACGGCTCCGCCACCCATTTGCCCGGGCGCTCGTCATAGATCGCCGCCGGCCGCGCCGGATCCTGAATCCAGGCGCGCAGCATCGGTTCGTCGGCGATGCCGGTGTCGATGCCCTTGAGATACTGATCCCACCAGCGCAGGCATTCCTGCAGGAAGCCCATGCGCGGGCCGGGCATGGCGAAGTGGGGGTATTTGTGGCCCCAGGGGCCGATCAGGCCCTTGCGCGGGCCGGAGAGCTTTTCCAGCATCCGGAAGATCGGGTTGGGGTAGCCGTCGGCCCAGCCGCCCACCGCATAGACCGGGATTTCGACATCGGCATAATCCTCGCAGATCGAGCCGTGCTTGTAGAAGTCGTCGCGGCGCTGGTGTTCGAACCAGTCCTGCATCCAGATGCCGTTGCCGTTCAACCGCTGTTCCCAGAGGTCGCGCCAGCGGTCGCCGACAAGAAGCGGGTCGGGCGGCGTCATCGCGATCGCCCAGGCGGTGGTTCCCCACATCAGATTGTCGCACATCATCGCACCGCCGAGATAATGCACATCGTCATTGTAGCGGTCGTCGGTCGAACACAGCGAGATGACGGCCTTCAGCGCCGGCGGCCGGCGAGCGGCGACCTGCAGTCCGTTGAAGCCGCCCCAACTGATGCCGATCATACCGACGCTTCCCGAACACCACGGTTGCGCCGCCAGCCATTCGATCACGGCCAGGCAGTCATCCTGCTCCTGTTTCAGGTATTCGCCCTTGCACAGTCCCTCGCTGTCGCCCGAACCGCGCATGTCGACGCGTACGCCGGCATAGCCGTGACCGGCGAAATAGGGATGGGTCAGCGCATCGCGCTCCACCGTTCCGTCGCGCTTGCGATAGGGCAGGTATTCGAGGATGGCCGGGACCGGATCGGCGTCGGCGTCTTCCGGCAGCCAGATGCGGGCTGCGAGCTTCACGCCGTCGGGCATGGGGATCCACAAATTCTCGATCTCGCGCACCTTGCGGGGAAAATCGGTGACGACGCGGATGTCTTGCATGGCGGCTCCTCTGGCGCCCCGGTCAAAACTCGTGCCGGCGGCGATCCTTATGCGTTGAGCGGGAAATGGCAGGTCAGGCGGCTGTCGCCCACCTTGGCCGGGATTGGAACGTCGATCGTACAACGGTCCTGCGCTTGCGGGCAGCGTGTGTGGAATTCGCATCCCGAAGGACGCGCCAGCAGGGACGGAACGTCAGCCGGCAGCGTGATGCGCTGATGCACCCGGTCGGGATCGGGCTCGGGATTGGCCGAAAGAAGGGCTGCCGTATAGGGATGATGCGGTGCGCGGAAGATCGCCTCGGTTTGGCCCTGCTCGACGAAGCGGCCGAGATACATCACCGCCATGCGGTCGGCGATCTGGCGCACGACATGCAGATTGTGGGTGATGATCAACATCGACAGGCCCATGCGATCGCGCAGCTCGTTGAGCAGGTTCAGCACCTCGCCCTGCACCGAGACGTCGAGGCCTGCCGTCGGTTCGTCGGCGACCACCAGCACCGGATCGAGCGCGATCGCGCGCGCCACGCCGACGCGGCGCGCCTGGCCGCCGGACAATTGATGCGGGTAGCGGTCGGCGAAATCGCGCGGCAGGCCGACCAGCGAGAGCAAACGCAGGACTTCCGCGTTGAGATCGCGGTTGGAAAGGCCGTGGATGACGAACGGCTCCGACAACAGCGAGCGCACGCTGAGCCGAGGCGACAGCGAGCCGACCGGATCCTGGAACATCATCGGCATGCGCCGCCGCACCGGCTTCATGGCGGTGTCGGAGAGGCCCTGAAGTTCCTGCCCCTCGAACAGGATCGAGCCCGTCTTCACCGGCTGAAGGCCATTGAGCGTGCGCGCCAGCGTGGTCTTGCCCGAACCGGATTCGCCGACCAGCGCGAAGGTGGTGCCGCGCTGCAGATTGAAGCTGACGCCGGAGACGGCTTCGATCTCGCTGGCACGGCCAGCCAGCCTCGCGGCCAGCCCGCCGACCCTGAAAGAGACATGCAGGTCGCTGACCTGAAGCAGGTCTTGTGAACTCATGCGCCTATCCCTTCCAGCGCGACATCCGTGTGCCAGCAGCGGGCGATATGCGATCCGCCGATGGAGGCACTGGGAGGCACATCGAGGCATTGGGTATCGGCGCGGTCGCAGCGCGGCTGGAAGACGCAGCCGCTCGGCCTGCGGCGCAGATCCGGCAAGGTTCCGGCGATGGTCGGCAATCGTGGCACACGCTGTGACAGCCGCGCCGGATCGCAGGCCAGCAGCTTCTGCGTGTAGGGATGGCGCGCATTGTGGAAGATTTCGCGGGTCGTGCCGCTCTCCACCACCTCGCCGGCATACATCACGATCATCTCGTCACAGAGTTCCGCGATGACGCCCAGATGATGCGAGATGAACAGCACCGAGCAGCCGATCTCGCGCTGCAGATCCTTGAGCAGTTCGATGGTGGCCACCTCGAGCGTGGCGTCGAGCGCGGTGGTAGGCTCGTCGGCGATCAACAGTGCCGGCTCCATCATCAGCGCCATGGCGATGGCGATGCGCTGCTTCATGCCGCCGGAGAATTCATGCGGAAACTGCGCCAGCCGGCTTTCCGGATCTGGAATGCGGACCTTGCGAAGCATGGCGACCGAGCGCGCATCCTTGTCCCGCTTCGACAGGTTCGAGCGGTACTGGATGTCGCGCATCTGCCGCCCCACCGACAGCACGGGATTGAGCGCGCCCATCGGGTCCTGGAACACCGTGGCGATGCGCTGCCCGCGCAGGCCGCGCATCGCTGTCGGATCGAGACGCGCAAGGTCCTTGTCGCCCTCGAAGACGATCTCGCCGGCCGATATCTCGCCATTGTCGGCAAGCAGGCCGAGGATGGCGTTGATCAGCGTCGATTTCCCGCAGCCGGATTCGCCGACCACGCCGACGCTGCGGTTGGAAGGCACGGAAAAGCTAACGTCCTTCAGCGCTTCCAGCCGTCCGCTTTCCGTGTGGAAGGCCACGCTGAGGCCCTTGACCGCGAGAACAGTCATGTCCGCCCCTTCAGCCTGGGATCGAACAGATCGCGCAAGGTCTCGCCGAAGAAGGTGAAGCCGAGCGTCGTCAGCACGATCGGCAGGCCGCCGGCGATCACGATCCAGTAGGAATCGCGGATGTTGGCGAAGCCGTCATTGAGGATCGCGCCCCAGCTCGGCGTTGGCGGCCGCACGCCAAGGCCGAGGAAGCTCATGCCGGCCTCGATCGCCACGACGACGGGAATGTCCATCGACACCAGGATCAGGATGGGGCCGATGATGTTGGGCAGGATGTGGACGCGCAGGATGCGGCCCGCGCTTGCCCCCATCGAGCGCGCCGCCATGACATGTTCCGCCGATTTCAGCACCAGCGTCTGGGTCCGGATGATGCGGGCATAGCCCGGCACATTGACCAGCATCACCACAACCACGACGGCATAGAGCGAGGGGCCGAACAGCGTGACCAGGGTCAGCGCCAGCATCACGGTCGGGAAGCTCTTCACGGCGTCGAAGACAAGCAGCAGCACATTGTCGAGCCAGCGCGGGCCGTAACCGGCGATCAGGCCCAGCACGACGCCGACGAGCAGCGACACCGCGGTCGATCCCAGCGCGATCAGCAGGGCGACGCGTCCGCCATAGAGCACGCGGGTAAAAAGGTCGCGGCCGAGATGATCGGTGCCGAGCAGATGCAGCAGGCTTGGCGAGGCGAAGCGTTCGGCCGGCGAAATCTTGCTCGGCGTATAGCCGGTCAGGATACTGGCGAACACGGCTGACAGCACCACCACGGCCACCAGCGTCAGGCCGATGGCGCCGAGCGGCTCGCGCATGATGCGCCGCACGGTGCGCCCTATGCCGCCCAGGCGGCCGCCGCGGAAAGGCAGCTCAGCTGAAACTTGATCTGACACGGGGATCCAGGAGGCCGACCACTATGTCGGCGGCTACGTTGACGAGGACGAAGAACACGGTGGTGACCAGCACGGCGCCGGAGACGATCGGGTAGTTGCGCACCGAAATCGCCTCATAGACCAGCTTGCCGATGCCTGGCCGCGCAAAGACGATCTCGGCGAAGACCGAGGACGACAGCATGTGGCCGATGCCGACGCCGAGCAAGGTGATGGTCGGCAACACGGCGATGCGCAACGCGTAGGTATAGATGATGCGGTGTTCCGGCAGGCCGAAGGCACGTGCCGTGCGGATGTGGCTCGCCTCCAGCGTCTCCAGCATCGAGGCGCGCACCATGCGCGAGATGTAGCCGATCCAGCCGAGGCCGACTGCCAGCGACGGCAGGATCAGGTGCTGGAGCTGGCTGGCGATGTTGCCCGGTTCGCCGGCCCCGATCGCCGGCAGCCATTGCAGCGCAACCGCGAACACCAAGAGCGAATAGATGGCGATGACGAAGGAGGGCACCGCGATCATGGCCACCGACAGCACGCCGATCACCTGGTCGACGAAACCGCCGCGCCGCACCGCGGCGATACAGCCAAGCGGAATGCCCAGCGCCACCGACCAGGTTATGCCGCCGACGATGAGCGCCAGCGTGAACGGCAACTGCTCCATCACCACGTCCAGCACCGGCCGGTTGGACAGGACCTCGGTACCGAGGTCGCCGCGCAGGGCGGAGCCGTAGAAGTTCGTGAATTGCCGCCAGACCGGCTGATCGAGGCCCATGCGCTCACGCAACGCTTCCTTCATCTCCGGTGTCGCGCGCGGTCCGAGCGCCACGGAGGCCGGGTCGCCGGGGATGAGGTAAACCATGGCGAACATCATCATCAGCGCGAAGCTGATGATGATGGCGCCCAGCCACAGACGCTTGAGGGCGTAGCGGATCATTTCAATACCTGTCGGAAGGTCTCCGGCGGGGGCTGGCCCCCGCTGGTCGGTATCATGCCGGTTTGAAATCGGTGAATACCGGCTCTCCATTCGGCTTCAGGCCGGCGGCGACCGAGTCACGGTACATGATGCCGGTGACCTCATGCGTCAGGAAGACGTAGTTGCCGTTCTCCTCCATCAGGTCCTGCAGCTTCTTGTAGATGACGTCGCGCTTGGCCGGGTCGAGTTCGACCATGCCTTCGGCATTGAGCTTGTCGAATTCCTCGCTGGAGAAACGCTCCCAGTTCCACACACCGATCTGGTCGCGTGTGAACCAGGCTGTCGCCCAGCTTGGATCCGGCTGCATGGAGAAACGGCTGATGATCATCTGCAGCTTCTTCCAATAGTCGCCTTCCTTGGCGCCGAGCGTCCAGAAGGTGCCGCTGTCGTTCTGTTTGATCTCGACGTTCAACCCGACATCCGTCAGGTTCGACTGCACCACCTGCGCGGCGGTCAGACGTTCGGTCTTGTTGAGGATGTCGAGCGTGATCGTGGCGCCGGCAGCACCTTCCTTGGCCAGCATGTCGCGGGCGCGGTCCGGGTCGAAGTCATAGAGGTTCTTCTCGCGGTGTCCGGGCAGGCCGGGCGCGATGATGCCGGTGGCGGTTGCGGCCGCGCCGAAATAGGCCGCGTCGACCACGGCCTTGCGGTCCACGGCATACTGAACAGCGCGGCGCACATTCGGGTTGTCGAAGGGCGCGACGTCCTGGTTCATGCCGAGCCAGACGAAGGCCAGCGAAGGCTTCTCCACCACCTTGGTCTTCGGCGGCGGCGTCTGCTTCAGCCGCGAAATCGAAGAGACGGCGGTCCAGGTGTAGTCGAGATCGCCGGCCTCGTAGCCGAGTTCGCCGGTCTTTTCGTCCTCGATCGGATGGATGTGGATTTCGGCGAAGCCGCCCGGCTCGTATTTCCAGTCCGGATTGCGCACCAGCACTGTGCGCTGCTTGGGCAGCCATTCCTTCAAGATGTAGGGACCGGATTGCGCGACCGGCTTGACGCCCAGCTTGCCGCCAAGTTCGGTGATGGCTTTCTTCGACAGGATGGTGCCCGACGGCGTCGGCAGGGTCGATGTCCACAGCGGCGCGAAAGCCTGCTTGAGATGGATGATGCCCGACAGCTTGTCCTTAACCTCGACCTCCTTCAGCGTCGCCCAGTCGCCCGCATAGGGGCTCTTGTTGGCCGGGTCGGCGATGCGTTCGATCGAGAACTTGACGTCCTCCGCCGTCATCTGGCCGTAGCCGTCGGTGAAGCCGATATTGTCGCGCAGTTTGAAGGCGACGGTCAGCGGGTCGAGCTGCGTGATCGTCTCCGCCGCCATCGGCCGCCAGCCCCAGCTGTCGCCAGGCGTGGTGACGACAAGCCCGGCGAAGATGACGCTGGTGATATCGCCTTCGGGGGCTGCAAGCCGGAAGCAAGGGTCGAGCGTCTGGATGTCGGCGTAGGAGCGCACCTTCAGAATCGGGCCATCGGCCGACCAGGAGATTTTCGGATTGACCATCGAGGCAAGGCCGAAGGCTCCGGCGCCAGCCAGCAGGCCGCGACGCGAAACCCGGGCGTCGGTTAAAATGGACATGCTCTACCCCTCTGCTGTTTTCGTTGTCGTGCTTTTTAGCCACGGGCCTTGAGGCCGCGCCGAATTCCTCGGTCGGCTAAAACTGCTAGGGATAGACATATATGTCTAGCGAAAATTTTGCTGGCTTGTCCGAATCTTGGATACTGCCGGCCTTGCGCGAAAGACCATGGTCCGATCCGGCCGCCCCGGCATGTGGCCGGCAGGGCGGCGCGGTGCGACATACGATTGGATCAAGAGCCGGGATGGAGCGGCGGCGCTACTGCCGGTTATTTCCAGATTTCAGTCGCCAGGCGCATGAAATTGCCGCCCATGATGTCACGCACGGCTCTTTCAGTTTGACCGCGACGCAGCAGGACTTCGGCCAGTTCGAGCATCTGGCCAGGAGCGGAGTAGCTTGTTGCGCCCTCCGGATATTGGTCCTTGGGCCAGAATTGCGGATTGTCGGCAATGACGCTGTCTATGCCCTCGACATCGACCGGAAAGGCATAGTCCAGCCCGATGCCGACATGGCGCGGGCCGATCAGATCGGCGAGATACTCGATGTGGTCGGCCAACCTTTCGGAATCCGTCCGACCCTCGCCCAGGAAGCGATTGAGCCCGACGATCGCGACAATGCCGCCGGTGCGCGCACAGGCCTTGATCTGGTCGTCGGTGATGTTGCGGCCATGGCCGCACAGCGCCTTGGGATTGGAGTGCGAGAAGATGACCGGCCGGTTGGAATACTCCATCGCCTCCATCGAGGTGCGGTAACCGGTGTGGGTGACGTCGACGAACATGCCGAGACGGTTCATCTCGTCGATGACCTCGCGGCCGAACGCCGTCAGGCCGGTCTCGACATCGTGGCAGCCGCCGCCGGCGAGGTTGTTCCTGTTGTAGGCGAACAGAATCTGGCGCACGCCGAGCTGGTGATAGAACTCGACCATTTCGATGCGGCCATCGAGCGCGTTCATGCCCTCGATGTCGAAGGTGATCGCGAGCTTGCCCTCGGCCTTGGCCTTGCGGATCTCGGCCACCGATGAGACCAGCGTGTAGTGCTGTGGATTGGAAAGAACCCAGTGGCGGAAGTTCGCCAGCGTCCGGACCGTCTGCTCCCACGGCAGCAGGTCGAACCCGACATCGATCGACAGATAGTCGATGCCGGCATCGCGCCAGATCTTGAGATTGTTGAGGTCCGCCGCCGGATCCGGCATGAAGCCGGAATGGGCATCCCATATGATTTCACTGTCGAAAATGGTCCGGGCGGTCTTCGAAACGTTCACTTTTTTCCTCGCTCTCTCGGCAGCAACAGCATCGTCGAATAGCGGATCAGGCGATGATCCTGGAGCATGATCCAGATGCAGCATGCATCAAGTATCAGGCCACAGACACATGTGTCTAGACAGGTGCGATTGAGCCTGTATGGTCCCCATCACTGACGTCGGGACATCGCGGCGCGGCTCTATTCAAGGGCTGCGCGGCGGGTCTGCAACGCTTTATCGTGAGGGTATCCGATGCAACGGGATTTTCGCTCGTCGGCGGAATTCGAAGCCGCACACGGCTTCTACGGCGACCTTCTGGGTGCCCCTGGTCACGTCTTCGGCGCTCGCTCGCTGTGCGGTCATCAAAGTGCAAGGCAGCTCTATTTCATAGGGCAGAGTTTCGAAGGACCGATCGAGGCCGGACCCGGCAGTAGGCTATACCGGGTCGAGCGCGGCGGCGGCGCACCCGAGCGGCTGGGCGACAGGGAAGCCCGCCAGATTCGGCTGTCTCCGGACGGCAGGTTGCTGGCATTTGCCTGCCAGGGCGACGGTCCGGCGACGGACCTGATCGAGATAAGATCGGACGGCGCTGTCGTCGCCAGCACCACCTTGAGCGGACGCATCGAACAGCTCGACTGGTCGCCCGATGGCGGGAAGCTCCTTCTGGTGGTTGCCGGCACCGGCGCCGATCTTGCCGGCATCCACGGCGGCTATGCCCAGAAGCAACCCAAGGAAGCCGTGGCCTGGCTGCCCGAGGTGAGGCTCGGCGAGGGCGAGGATCTGTGGCGCCGCATATGGATCTGGGATCTCGAGGGTGCCGCCCGCCCGCTCACCGCGCCGCCTCTCAACGTCTGGGAAGCGAGTTGGTCCGGCAATGACGGCATCGCGGCATTGGTCAGCGACGATCACGGCGAAGGCAGTTGGTATAGGGCGCGGCTGGCGCTGGTGGATGCCGGGTCGGGCGCCGCGCGCACCGTTCATACGCCGACGGACCAGATCGGCTGCGTCAGGGGCAGCCCGGACGGAGACAGGATCGCGTTCATCCAGGCCTTCTGCAGCGATCGCGGGCTGGTCGCCGGCGCGCTTTCCATCCTGAACCGGAAGACCGGTTCCGTCACGACCGCCGAAACGTTGGGCGTCGATGTCACGTCGGTCGAATGGCGCTCGGCGACGACGATCCATTTCGCCGGTGCGCGCGGCCACGAAACGGCGATCGGAGATTTCGCGGTCGACCGCTTGCTCGCGACGCAGCTTTGGGCATCGCGCGAACTCACCAATGGCGAATGGGTGCCGGCATCGAGCCCGATAGGTGAAGGGGGCTCGCTGTTCATCGCCGAATCCTGGTCGCGCGCGCCGTTCCTCGCCGAAGTGACCGACGGCAAGATTGTCGAACTGGTCTCATTGGCCGCACCCGCCGCCGCCCGCGCGACGGCCGCTTGCGGTATGGTCGAACCTTTCCAATGGATTGCGCCTGACGGCCTCGCGATTGAGGGCTGGCTGGTGCGGCCAAGCGGCGCGACAGCCCCGACGCCGCTCCTGGTCGACGTGCATGGCGGCCCGGTCTCGGCGCATCGCAACCGCTGGCTCGGCCGGTCGCGCGCCGGCGCCATGCTCGTCAGCCGTGGCTGGACCGTGCTCTTCCCCAACCCGCGCGGCAGCACCGGGCGCGGCGACGGCTTTGCCCGCGCCGTCAAGGGCGACATGGGCGGCGCCGATGCGCAAGACATCCTCAGCGGGGTCGATGCCCTGATCGAACAAGGTCTTGTCGATGCCGGGTGCGTCGCCGTCACCGGAACCAGCTATGGTGGCTTCATGTCGGCATGGCTGCCTTCGCAAAGCGACCGCTTCGCCGCCGCCATACCGATCTCCCCGGTCGGCGACTGGTACAGCCAGCACCGCACGTCGCAGATTCCCGAATTCGACGAGATCATGCTGACGACATCGCCATGGCAGTCCGGCGGCGACTATTTTGCGCGCAGCCCTGCTTTTCACAAACAGAAGAAACCAGTGCCTTCGCTGATAATGGCCGGCGCCATCGACAAGAGTACGCCGCCGGGACAGGCCGAGGAATGTCATTTCGCGGCCCTGAGGTCGGGCGCGCCAAGCGTGCTCGTCATCTATCCGAATGCCGGGCACAGCCTGCGCGGCTACCCCGAATACATCGACAGCGCCGCACGCATCCTGTGGTGGCTGGAAAGGCATATCGGCCCGGCCAAGGGACCCGGACAGAAAGCAGAAGGAGAAGAATGATGAGCGCAAATGGCCACGATGGCGCCAACAGACATATCGCCGTGATCGGCGGCGGCATCATCGGCTGCAGCGCGGCTGTCCACCTGCTGCGGTCGGGCGTGCGCCAGGTGACGATCATCGATGCGGGGCAGCCGGGCGCCGCGACCACCGGTGCCGGCGCTGGCTTCGTCTCGCACTGGTCCGCAGGCATGATCCCGCTCGGCGAGGAAGGTTTTCAGCTACAGCAATATGGCCTCGACTTCTATCGCCGGCTGCACGAGGTCGGCGTCGAGATCGGCTACCGGCCGAACGGCACGCTGATCATGGCGCTCACCGAGGACGGACGCGACCGTTTCGTCCGCCCGGTGCTGGAGTCCCCTCACGCACCTGCGGAAATGCAGGATTTGAACGCCGTCCAGATCGGGCAGAGGATGCAGGGCCTGATCGATCCGGCGCGGGTCCACTCGGCGGCCTACAACCCGCACGGCATCCAGGTCGATACATCGCTGGCGATGAAGGTGCTGACGGGCCAGATCAGCGAGCTTGGCGGTGTCTTCCGCAACGGCACGCGCGTCACCGCCATCCATGATGCCGGCGATCGGGTGACGATCGAAACCGACAAGGGCCGCGTCGAGGCCGATGGCGCGATCGCCGCCGCCGGCGCCTGGAACAACCAGGTGATTTCAGGCCTTGGCTGGCAGCTCCCACTGCTGCGCGTCGTGGCGACACGCATCGTCACCGACGACAGGGGCCTGCCGTCGACGATCCCAACGGTCCAATGCCGCGAATTGCGGCTGTGGCTGCGCGAAACTTTCGGCGCCGTCATGTGGGGCACGGGGCGGCACTACAAGCCGTTGTACAAGACCGCCGACAGCGAGATCGAGCCCGGCCAGCCGCACAATACGGAGCTGATGCGCGAGACCTTCGACGAAGAGCTTGCCGAGTTGCAGGCGATCTTCCCGCCGCTGCGCGGCTCGAAGCTCGCGAGCTGGGCGCAGGGAGTGCCATGCTACACGCCCGACAACGGGCTTGTTGTCGGCAAGGTGCCCGGCAGCGGCAATGTCGTCGTCGCCGGGGGCGACAATGAGAGCGGGGTGACGCACGGTCCGGGCCTCGGCCGTCTGGCCTCGGAACTTGTACTCGGACAGCAGCCCTTCGTTGCCCCGGCGCGGTTCCGCGTCGAGCGTTACGCGTCCGATGCCTTCAAATCGGAGGCCGAGGTCGAGGCTGCCATGCCGGCCTGGGGTGCACGCCACGAAGCCTCGCGCTTTGGCCGCTCGGCTTGATCAATTGGCGCCGACGCTGCCCAGCAGTGCCCGGGCTACCGCCTTGACCGTCGGGCCGGCATTCTTCCTCATCACGATATGGAAGGATCCGGCGTGACGGCGTGAGGCTCTGGTCAGCCGGACAAGCTGGCCAAGCCGAAGCTGCTCGTCGGCGAAACCCGCCCAGGCAAGCGCGGCGCCGCGTCCGGCGATGGTCTCGTGGATCATCGACATGTAGCTCGTGAACCGCGGTCCCTCGAGTTTGCGGTTGGTTCCAATCCAGGACTGCCAGCTGTCGATCGCCCTCGGCGGCGTCGCCTGGTGCAGCAGCGGCACGCCGAGGAACGCTTCGGGTTCCTCCGACGCAAGCGCGGGATACCGCGCCAGGAAAGCCGGCGCGCAGACCGGGAACCACTCGCCGTCGAACAGCTTCTCGGCAACGAGGTCGGGCCATTGTTCGGCCTCGCCGAAGCGGATCGACAGCGCCACCTCCGGCTGGTCGAAATCCCTGTAGTCGCTGGATGTCTGCAGCAGCACCCGGCCGTCGGCGACCAGCGACGTGATGAGGCCGAAGCGCGGCATCAGCCATGCCTGGGCGAGGTCGTGGCTGCAGCCGACGACGAACGTATCGCTGTCATGCTCGGTCAGTTCCTCGACCGCCTGCCGGATGGTCGTCAACCCATCGCGGATCGCCCCCGCCAGGGCGATGCCGGCCCCGGTGATGGCAACGCGGTTGCCTCTGCGGCTGAACAGCTCGACCGACAATTGCCGTTCGAGATTGGCGACATGCCGGCTGACCGCCGATTGCGCGATGTTGAGTTCCTGCGCGGCGGGCGTCAGCCCGCCATGCCGCGCGGCGGCCTCGAAGACGACCATGGCGTTGAGCAGCGGTAGCGATGTCTTGAGCGTCTTCACGGCAGGCTTTCATGCTTTTTCGATATGAAGGTCTACCATTTCGGTATTTGCCGCAAGCACTTCCGCATCGCACACTCTATCCAAACATCATTCTAATGCCAGCGCGCGGAAAGGGTGTTCGCCATGCAGGCCTACACACGAGACAGCCAGCCATCCGACAGAGACGAGATCGTGCGCCTGATCGATCGGCAGCGCCAGGACTGGTCGCTGGAACAGGCTTTCTATACGGACCCGGCGATTTTCGCGCTGGAGCGGGAACTGTGGTTTCCACGCCAATGGGTGCTTGTCGCGCATGCCAGCGAGGTGCCCGAAAAGGGACGCTACATCGTGCGCCAGCTTTTTGACGAAGAGATCATCGTCGTGCGCTTCGGCGACGGCGAGGAGGACATCGCGGCCTACTACAATGTCTGCACCCATCGCGGCTCGCGGCTGTGCACCAAGGACGGACGCGGCAAGCTTCTGGTCTGTCCCTACCATGCCTGGTCGTTCAGGCTGACCGGCGAGTTGCAGTCGCGGCAGGATCTTCCCGAAAGCGTCGATCCCGACGCACTGGGACTGCACCGTGTGCCGTCGAAATGTTTCGGCGGCCTGGTGATGTGCGGTCTCGATGCCAGCTCCCTCCCGGACATCCAGCCTGTCGCGGATGGGCTGACCGGCGGATTGCTGGAAAACGGCCTCGACCGCGCGCGCATCGTGTCGCGCAAGAACTACCTGACCAGGGCGAACTGGAAGCTGGTGCTGGAGAATTTCCTCGAATGCTATCACTGCCGGCCGGCGCATCCCGAATATTACCGGGTCAATGGCCATGTCAAAGTCACCGCGACCCGCGACGCCGACAAGGCGGTCGAATGGCAGGAAGAAATCGAGGCCTGGCACAGCGTCATCGGCGATGCCGAATTCCACAAGGGCGCCTGGCAGGCCGGCGACCTCGATACCATGCCGTTCGCCATGCATCGCAAGCCGATCGGTTCGGGCCGCAAGACGCTGTCCAACACGGGCGAGGGGGTTTCATGCTTGATGGGCGGCCGCAGCGCCTATGATGGTGGCGAAAGCGGCTTCCGCCTCGGGCGCCTGTCCTTCGCCAGTGCCGCCAACGATTATGTCACGCTGTTCCAGATGATACCGCGCAATGCCATGGAGACCGACGTCGTCCTGACCTGGCTTGTCGACAAGGACGCGGAGGCGGGCGTCGACGCCGATGCCATCAGCTGGATGTGGGACGTCACCACGGTGCAGGACAAGAAGATCACCGAGGACAATGCCGACGGCATCCTGTCGCGCGCCTACAGGCCAGGTCCCTACACGCCGCTGGAAAGCCAGACCTCGTTCTTCGTGCAGACCTATCTGTCGGAATTGCGTTCGCTGGTCACCGGCACGCGCGGCGCCCCGCCGAGCCAATGGTCGGCGCCGGCGCAGCTCTTCGCGTCGCCGAAGGCGGCAGGGTGCGATACCCGTCTTTGACGCCTGGTCGCGGGTCGCCTCTTTGAGACGCCGCGTTCCGATGCCATATGAAGATGGCTGGCGGAATGCGCATCGCAGGAGAGACGGTTCATGGTCAAGGGTTCGGATCTGTTCGTGGCGGCCCTCGAGAACGAAGGGGTCGATCGCATCTTCGGTATTCCGGGCGAGGAAAATCTCGACATCGTCGAATCGATCCGCCGCTCGTCGATCCAGCTGATCCTGACCCGTCACGAGCAGGCGGCCGCCTTCATGGCCGCCACCTATGGCAGGCTCACCGGCAAGCCCGGCGTGTGCATCACCACGCTGGGCCCCGGGGCGCTCAACCTGACGACGGGTGCTGCCTACGCACTGCTCGGCGCGATGCCGATGATCATGCTCACCGGCCAGAAGGGGATATTGTCGTCCCGGCAGGCGCGTTTCCAGATCGTCGACATCGTCGCGGCGATGAAGCCGCTGACCAAGCTGTCGCGCCAGATCGTCTCGCCCAGGATGATCCCATCGCTGGTGCGCGAGGCTTTCCGCGTCGCGCAGGAGGAGCGTCCGGGTCCGGTGCATCTGGAACTGCCGGAAGACATTGCCGCGGCGGAATGCGAACCGGTCGCTCTGGTGCCCACGCACCCCGTCGACCTGCCGATCGCCGGCGCGGACGCGCTCGATCGCGCCGCCCGGATGATCACGGAAGCCAAGCGTCCGCTGCTGATGTTCGGCGCGGCGGCGTCGCGTCCACGCGTGACCCCCGACATTGCCCAGTTCGTGCTGCGCACGCAGATCCCCTATTTCACAACGCAGATGGGCAAGGGCACCGTGCCCGGCGGCACCGAGCTCTATATGGGCACGGCGGCGCTTTCGGAGCGCGACTATGTGCACGAGGCCATCGAACAGGCGGACTTGATCATCACCATCGGCCACGACACGGTCGAGAAGCCGCCCTTCATCATGGGGCCCGACGGCCCCAAGGTCATCCATGTCGGCTACCACTCGGCCGATGTCGAGCAGGTCTATTTCCCGCAGGCCGAGATCGTCGGCGACCTCGGTCCGTCTCTGGCGCTCTTGGCGGACCGCGTCGAAGGCAGGATCCCCAACGCGCAGGCCCTGTTGCCTCTGCGCGAAGGCATTCTGAGCCGGATCGCGGCGCGTGCCACCGAGGATCGCTTCACGCCGCAGCGCATCGTGCACGACGTGCGCGCCGTGATGCCGGCCGACGGCATCCTGGCGCTCGACAACGGCATGTACAAGATCTGGTTCGCGCGCAACTACCGCACGCGCATGGCAAACACGCTGCTGCTCGACAATGCGCTCGCCACAATGGGCGCCGGCCTGCCATCGGCGATGATGGCGGCGCTGCTTTATCCCGGGCGCCGTGTCATGGCCATCGCCGGCGATGGCGGTTTTATGATGAACAGCCAGGAACTGGAGACAGCTGTCAGGCTCAAGCTCAACCTCGTCGTCCTGCTGCTCGAAGACAACGCCTATGGCATGATCCGCTGGAAGCAGGCGGTCGACGAATTCCCGGATTTCGGCATGACCTTCGGCAATCCCGATTTCGTCAGATATGCCGAAGCTTACGGCGCCAAAGGGACCAGGGTCAGCGCGATCGGCGACTTGCGGCCGGCGCTGGAACAGGCCTTTGCCGGGGGCGGCGTGCATCTCGTCGTGGTGCCCATCGACTATTCCGAAAACACCAGGGTGCTTGTTGACGAATTGCGCGAGCGATTGCCGGCGCCAAAGGCGTCCTGACGGCAGCGGCGGCGCCGCCGTCAGGATTGCTCGATGCCTACAGCTTGCAGTAAGGCGTCACCGGCGCGATGGTGCCGAAGTCCTTGACGATCTCGTAGCTGATGCCGTCCGCCGCCGCCTTGCCGACATAGGAATGGCAGAGCGTGTGATTGTTGCTGGCATCGACCCGGATCTTGCCCTGCGGCGCGTCGAACTCGATCGTCGGCAGAGCCTTGAGCACGTCGTCGTCCTTCAGCGATCCGGCCTTCTCGGCGGCGAGCGCATAGAGATGCAGGCCGTTATAGCCGGCCTCGCCGATGCCGTTGACCATCTTCTCCTGGCCGAACTTCTCGCGGAAGCTCGCGATGAACTTCTTGTTGACCGGATTGTCGAGCGCCATCCAGTAGGGCTGCGGCGCGTAGGTGCCGGCGGCGACGCCGGGCGGCAGCGCGTCCTTGTTGAAAACCTCGTCGAGCGGCGCGATCAGCGGCTGCTTGATGTCGAAGGAGCGGTACTGCTTGAGCTGGGTGACGGCGTCGTTGCCGACGACCATCGACCAGACGACATCGGGCTTCAGCGACTTGATCTTCTGGAAGGCCGGACCGAAATCCGTGGTGCCGAACGGATAATAGTCGGCGCCGATGATCTTGCCGCCGGCCTTCTCATAAGCAGCGGTGATCGCCTCGGTCATCTTCTGCGGCCAGGCATAGTCCGACGCCATGATGTAGATTGTCTTGCCGAGGTTTTCGGCCACCCACGGCATCATAGGATCGACCTGCTGCATCGGGATCGGCCCGGTGGCGACGAAGTAGCGGTTGCATTCGCCGCCTTCGAAATTGGTCGGGTAAAAGAACAGCTTCTTGGCCTTCGACGTCACCAACAGCGTGGCGCTGCGCTCGGGCGAAATGATCGTGCCCATGATCACGTCGACCTTGTCCTCGTTGAGGAGTTTGCGCGCCTTGTCGATCGAGCCCTTCGTCGTGGTCTGGTTGTCCTCGATGAACAATTCGACCTGGCGCCCGCCAATGCCGTTGGCGGCGTTGAGCTCGGCGGCAGCGAGCTTGTAGCAGTTGAGCAGCGTCTCGCCGAGGATCGCCTGCAGGCCGGTGATCGGGATCGACAACCCGACCTTGACCGTGTCGGCGGCGCGCAGGATCGACGGTGCGCCGACCATGGCGAAGGCGGCAGCCGCGCCGCCGGATTTCAAGACAGTTCTTCTGCTTATCATTGTTGTGTTCCCTTCCAATCCCAGGCGCGCCCCATGCGCGCCTTACAAAGTCAAACCCAGGCGCGCCCGGGCGCGCCTCATAGGGCCAGGAGATCCTTCAGCAGGCTCTCGTCGGCGAATGCTTCGGGTGTGCCTTCGTGGACGATCCTGCCCTTCTCCATCACCAGGCAGCGGTCCGCCGCCTTGAGAACGAGATCGAGGTTCTGTTCCACGAGGATGATCGCGATGCCGCGCTCGCGCGCGATGCGCGGCACCAGTTCCGCGATCGACTGCACGATGTTCGGCTGGATACCTTCCGAGGGCTCGTCGAGCAGCAGCACCGAGGGCAGGCCGCACAGCGCGCGGCCGATCGCCAGCATCTGCTGCTGGCCGCCCGAAAGCGTGCCGGCGACTTGCGCCTCGCGTTCGCGCAGGATCGGAAAATAGCCGAAAATGTCGGTCGGAATGCCGCCATCGCCCCGCTCGCGAGCGGCACGCGTGCCGACCTCCAGATTCTGCCGCACGGTCAGCTGGTTGAAGATGCCGCGTCCTTGCGGCACATGGGCAATCCCGGCTCGCGCACGGCGAAAGGCAGGTGCGCTGGTCAGGTCCTGGTCACCGAGGACCACCGCGCCGCCGCTCGCCTTCAAGGCGCCTGCGATGACACGCAGCAGCGTCGTCTTGCCGGCGCCGTTGCGACCGAGCAGGCCGACGACTTCGCCCGACGCCACGTTGATATCGATGCCGTTCAGCACCGGCAGCAGGCCGTAACCGGCCGAGACGGCCATGGTCCGTAGCATGGTCAGCGCCTCCCCAGATAGACATCGCGAACCATCTCGTCGGCCTCGATGTCGTGGAAAGGACCGCTGCGCAGCCGGCGCCCCTGATGCAGCACCAGCGTCTCGCAGTTCAGCGCCCGCACGAAGCGGATATCGTGCTCGACGGCGACGATCGAGAACTCGCCCTTGAGCCGCAGCAGCATGTCCGCCGTCGCCATCGTCTCTTGCGGCGTCATGCCGGCGGTCGGCTCGTCGAGCAGCAGCAGCCGGGGTTCGATCGCCAGCGCCATGCCGATTTCCAGCCACTGTTTCTGGCCGTGCGCCAGCGCGCCGGCCAGCGTGGCGGCGCGGTTGCCGAGCGCCACCAGTTCCATCAGCTCGCCGACCGGCCGGGCCGGCGAGGGCGCGCCCCCGCGCGCGACCTTGAGGTTGTCCTCCACGGACAGGCTCGGGAAGACCGAAGGAATCTGGAATTTGCGGGCGATGCCGAGCCGGGCGATGCGATGCAGCGGCAGCCCCGCAATGTCGTGGCCGAGGAAGCGCACGCTGCCGCTGGTCGGCCGAAGCGTACCGGTCAGCACGTTGAGGAATGTGCTCTTGCCGGCGCCGTTCGGTCCGATGATGCAGCAGAGCTCCTTGTCGCGCACCGTCAGGTTCAACCCTTCCAGCGCCTGAAGCCCACCGAAGCGGATGCCGACATTCTCGGCCTGGAGCAGGACGTCGCTCACGGTGCGTGCCTCCTCGTCCTGAACAGGCTCTTCAGCCGTGCATAGATCGACAGGATGCCGTCCGGCAGCACGAAGACGATGATGACGAAGACGCAGCCGAGCAGCAGCGGCCACAGGCTCGGATTGAAGCTCGAGATCGTCTGCTGGGCGCGCTGGATGGCAATGGCGCCGAGCACCGGACCAAGCAGGGTCCCGCGCCCGCCGACCGCGACCCAGACGATGACTTCGGTCGACAGAAGCAGGCCGGAGAGATCGGGCGCGACAAGTCCCGCCATGCAGACATAGAGTGCTCCGGCAAGCCCGGCGATCGCCGCTGAAAGGATGAAGGTGACGAGCAGCCGCAGAGGCGCGTTGTGGCCAAGTGCCGCCGCCCGGACCTCGTTGTCCTGGATGGCGGTGAGCACCGTGCCCCAGCGGCCGCGGCTGATCGACCACAGCGCCAGCACGGCCACCGCGACGATGGCGGCGACGAAGATGTAGGAGGGCAGGTCCTGGCTGAGATCGACAGGCAGGCCGCCGAGATCGAATGCGATCGGCGGGATGCCGATCAGCCCGCTGTCGCCGCCGGTGACCGAGCTCCAGGAGACGGCCGCCTGCTGACAAATCACGCCCATCGCCAGTGTGACAATGGTGAAATAGCTGCCGCGTATGCCGCCGAAGAACAGGAAGTAGCCGATGATGGCGGCGACGAAGGCCGCTCCCGATACAGCGCCGATGATGCCGAGCAGGCTGCCGAGAGGAATGGCGTCGTTGAGCGTGACCAGTGCCATGATGTAACCGCCGATGCCGAAGAAGGCGGCGTGGCCGAAGCACAATATGCCGGTGCGGCCCCAGAAGAAGTCGAGGCTCGCCGCGAACAGGCCGAAGATCAGCGCGTCGCGGATGACGGTCAGTTGGTAACCGTCGGCGAAGAAGGGATAGACGACGGCCAGCACCACGCAGGTGGCAAAGACCAGCAGCCAGTTGCGGTCGCGGGCGATCATCGCGACGCTCCGTTGAACAGGCCATTTGGCCGAAGCCGCACGGCAACGATGGCCGCGAGCAGCACGATCGCCTGTGCCAGCGACGGCGAGATCTGGTAGTTGAGCACGCTTGTCAGCCCGCCCACGAAGACGCTGCCGGCCACCAGTCCACCGATCGAGCCGACGCCGCCGACGATGACGACGAAGAAGGCGTTGGCGAGATAGTTCACGCCCATCTGCGGCAGCACGATCGCCAGCGGCGCGACCAGCCCTCCGGCGAGCCCGGCGATCGCCGCACCGAAGGTGAAGGCGATGGCGTAGGTGCGGCGCGTGTTGATGCCGACGCCCTCGGCCATTTCACGGTTCTGGATGACGGTGCGGATGTCGAGGCCGAACGACGTGCGGCTGATGAGCAGGATGACGCCGAGCAGTGTCGCTATGGCGATGCCGATCAGGATCAGCCGGTAGGCCGGGTAGACGGTGAAGAACAGGTCGAACGTGCCTTCGATCGGCGGCGTCACCGGCTTGGCCCCGAGGCCGAAGGTCAGCTCCAGCCCTTGCTGCAGGATCAGGCTGACGCCCCAGGTGGCGAGCACGGTCGAGACCGGCCGCGAATAGAGGTGGCGGATGATGGCGAATTCCAGGACGCAGCCGACCACCGCGCCGGCGATAGGGGCGGCGAGCAGCCCCAGCCAGAACGAGCCGCCGATGCTCTGGACGAAATAGACCGCGAAGGCGCCGACGGTGACGAACTCGCCATGCGCCAGGTTGGTGACGTTCATCAGGCCGAAGCTGATCGCCAGTCCGAGCCCGACCAGCATCAGGATGCTGATCAGCGTCAGCGCGTTGAGGAGCGTGGTGACGATGAAATCCATCGCGTCAGGCAGCACTTGCGAGGCGCTGGCGCAAGCCCGCGAGCAGGCGTTCGGCGGCATCGATCACGGCAGCCTGATGCGGCTGCAGATCCTGGCCGGCCCACTCATCGATATGGTCCGACAACGGATCGACCACTTCGGTGCGGTGATTGGCGAGCGTCTCGATGACGGCGTGGCCACAGAACGGCACATAGCCTTCGGAGTAGCCGCCTTCATGTGTCATCATCAGGCGACCGTCCGAGACTTCGGCGGCCAGCGCCACCATGCGCGCGGCAAGGCGCCGGAAGCATTCGCTGTTGAGCATCATGCGGCCGAGCGGGTCGAAGCCCGACGCGTCGAAACCGGAGGCGACAATGACGAGATCCGGTTTGAAGGCGCGCAGCGCCGGGGCGACAACGCGGTCGAAGGTCGCTTCGTAGGCGCCTGTGCCGCTGCCGGCGGGGAGCGGGATATTGATGTTGTAGCCTTCGCCAGCGCCCTTGCCGTTGTCGGCGAGCGCGCCGCGTCCGGTCGGATAGAGATTGTCCTGATGCAACGAAATCGTCAGCACCGACGGGTCCGAGTAGAACACGGTCTCGGTGCCATTGCCGTGATGAACGTCCCAGTCGACTATCGCCGCGCGGCCGAGCAGGCCTTCATGCTGCAGCCTGCGTATCGCGACGCCGATGTTGGAGAACAGGCAGTTGCCCATCGCCTGGTCGGGCTCGGCATGGTGCCCTGGCGGCCGCGCCAGCGCGTAGGCGTTGTCGACGCGGCCGGTCAGCACCGCGCGCATGGCGGCGTAGGTGGTGCCGGCGGACAACAAGGCGATGTCGAAACTGTTGAGGCCGATCGGCGCCTGCGGACCGGCGAAGCCGGAGCCCCGCTCGCTGAGCATCCTGATATCGTCGACGTGGCGTTGCGTGTGGACGCGCAGCAGATCCTCGACACTCACCGGCTCGGCAATGATCGGCACCAGATGACGCGACAGGCCGCTGACCTGGATGAGATTGTTGAGCCTGCGCTTAGATCCGGGCGATTCGAGATGGCGACCGGGCTCCACGAAGCGGCCGGGAGGCATCATGTCGGCGCTTGAGCCGGTATCATGCCACATCAGCAGTTCGTGAAAAACGTACCCAGTCGCCATCCGCAGCGTCCTCTACCAACCAGATGACGCTAGCAGGCTAACAATCACATGACCCGACCCTAAAGAGGGGTTTGGGCGGATGTCTATGCCCCTCCTTTCGGAGGGGTGCGCAGGTTCAAGGCGGCCGGTGCGGCGCGCACGGCCTGCACGCGGTTCGAGACCGAGAGCTTGCCGAAAATGTTCTTCAGATGCCATTTCACCGTCGTCTCGCTGACCGACAGTGCGAGCGCGATATCGCGGTTGGACATGCCCTCCGACAGGCAGCGCAGCATTTCCGATTCGCGCTTTGTGAGTTCCTCTTTCTCGGCTGTCGGCATGGCCGGTTTGCGCGTCGCGACGGGCATCGTCTGCGCGGCGTCGATAATGCGCGTGGCATAGGCCGACAATGCCGGATCGGCCTTTGCCAGCGCCGCGCGCAGGCGCATCAATCCCTCGACGACAGGCCTGCCCTCGTCGACGAAGGAGCGGATGAAGCCTGAGGGTTGGGCAAGGCGCAGTGCTTCGAGGAGATGCCGGTCGGCCTCGCGCGGGTCATGGCCAGCGCTCTTGGCGCGCAAGATCAGCGCCAGTATGTGGCGGCGCATGCGTCCGCTGCTTCTGGTCCGCTCCAGCAACGCATCGAAGATCGCCGCCGCGGCCGCGTGGGATTTTTCCGCCGTCAGCAGCCGGCCTTCGGCGAAGAACTCGAATTCGTTGGCGACGCTAGGGAGGGTTTCAGCGCTTTCGCGGCGATGCTCATCGAGCAGTGCGCGGGCCTCGGCGGTGCGGCTCTGGTCGATCAACAGCCGGATGCGATCATGCACCAGCACCGAAGCGAGGCGGCGGTAGACCGAGCCGCGCACGCGCTGGTAGACGCGCTCCAGCATATCCAGCGCGACCTGGCCGCGACCGGTCAGTTGCAGCACGCGGGCATAGGTCGGCACGCTGGCAAGGGGATAGACGATGACCGCCGCGCCCTCGATCAGCGGGCCCAGCGTCTCGACCAACGCAAGCGCTTCGCCAGAGGAATTGGTTTCATAGGCGAGTTCGGCAAGCAGCGTTCCGGCGAGCGCCTCTGCGTAGGAGTTGGCGCCGATCCGGGTTCTGGCCTCGATGATCGCGTCGCGCAGCAGACGCTCGGCGGCAGGCAGGCGGCCGGCCGAGCGCTCGATGACGGCCATGTAGCAATTGGCGATGGTGACGCCGAGCAGACTGCCGCTGCGCTCATGCGCCTTGCGCGCGGCCTCGATCGCGGCGCGCGCGCCGTGGAGGTCGCCAAGCGCATAGAGATTGTAGCCGACGACGTTGGCGGTCGCCCCCTCCATGAACCAGGCGTCGGGCGCGATGATGCGCAGGGCGGCAAGCGCGGTGTCGCGTGCCTCAGCGAACTGTTCAAGCGTGCTGTGCACGGCCGCGGCAAGGACCTCGAGTTCGGTCTCGATCGTGGTGCTGGTCAGCGTGCCCGGATCCTTGCCGTCAGCTGGCCCGTTCTCCACCAGCTTGCGCGCATTGGCGAGCGTCTGCTGCGCGATTTCGGGCTGGCTCGAGTGCACAGCCAGCCACAGCACGACGAGCTGCAGCCGGATGCGCTGGTCGATCAGTTTCCTCGGCAGCAGCGCCAGCAACTGGCGCACATAGAGAAGCTGGCACTGAGCGATGAGTTCGAGCGCGTTGTTCTCGACGAACACCGCCGCGCGGGCCTGGTCGCCGGCGGCCAGCGCATGCCCGATCGCCTCGGTCAGCATCTTGCGCTCACCGAACCACTCCGAAGCCGCCAGGTGCAGCGGGGCGATCATCTCCGGTTCGCGCCGCTCCATCTCGCGGCTCAGGAAGTCATGGAACAGATGATGGTAGCGGAACCAGCGCCGTTCCTCGTCGAGCGGCACCAGGAAAAGGTTGCGGGTCTCGATCTCGGTGATGTCGGCCTCGGCGTCCGCCGCGCGCATCACCGCCCGGCAGGCCTCGGCGCTGAAGCGCTCGAAGATCGAGGAGTAGAGCAGGAACTTCGCCAGCGCCGGCGGCAGCCCCAGGAACACCTCCCCCATCAGGAAGTCGGCGACGTTGCGGTTGGCGCCGGTAAAATTGCCGATCACGGCTTCTGGCGCATGCGCGGCGCTGAGCGACAGGGAGGCGAGCTGCAGGCCGGCGGCCCAGCCTTCCGTCCGTGAGCACAGGGTCTCCACCGTGCCGCTGGAGACCGACAGGCCGAGCTTGTCGTTGAAGAAGGCTTCCGCCTCCGACGAGGCGAAGCGCAGGTCGTCCGGGCCGATCTCGAAGACATCGCCGAGCACCCTGAGCTTGCCGAGCTGCAGGTCGGGCAGGCTGCGCGAGCCGATGACGAAGGCGACATTGGCCGGCGCCTGCCGCGTCAGCCGTTCCATGAAGCGCTTCACCGAAGGCGCTTCGATGACGTGATAATCGTCGAAGAACAGCGTGATGTCGGCGTCGCGCGCCGCCAGACCCGCCACAAGGGCGCTCGCCACGACGTCGAGCTGCGGGATTGGGCTCGACTGGAAGGCAAGATCGAGTTCCGCCGGGTTCTGGACGAGATGGCGTAGCGCCGCCACGAGATGCGACAGGAAGGCGCCTTCGTCATTGTCGGTCGCCTCGCAGGAGAACCACGCGGTCAGCCGGCCGCCGCGGGCCGCTTCCGCCATCCATTGCGCCATCGTCGTCGACTTGCCGAAGCCGGCGGGCGCGGCGAACAGCACGATGCGCGTCTCGACATGCTGGTTCAGCTTTGAAAGGATGCTTTCGCGCCGTACCCACCGGCGATGGTGAGGCGATGCCTGGCCGACGGATCGCGAGGACGGTCTCATCTTATGCCGGGCGCCCATTCCGTTTCGATCAGCGGGATCTGCGGCGCCGCATCGCGCGGCAGGGTTCCCTTGACGCGCGGATCGTCGGTGACTTCGAAACCCGCTGCGAAGGGCTCGAACCCGCAAGCCCTGTAGAAGCCGATGACGCTGGGATGATCGATGCTGCTTGTGTGCAGCCAGATACGCCCCGGCGCGAGGCGCCATGCCTGATCGAGCGCCCCGGCCATCAGCCGCTTGCCAAGGCCCCGGCCGGTGAGAGAAGGGAACAGGCCGAAATAGGTGATCTCGATCTCGTTGCTGTCGGCGACCGTGAATTCGACCATGCCGACATGGCGGCCGCCGTCGTCATGGCCATAATAGAGATGATGGCGAGGATCGGCGAAATGCGCCGCGATATCGGCGTCCGACATCTCGGCTGCGCGATCCCACAGCCAGGGAGCCCCGATCTCGAGAAAGGTGGCGCGGTAGGCGGCGCTGTCTGGCCGGGCGACGCGGGTCATCGTCAATGGCCGCGCAAGGCCCGGCATCGGCGCGCGCGTCTCCATCCACGTTACCGCATTGACGATCTTGCCGGCCGGGATGCGACGGTAACCCGATGCCAGATCGGTGATTTCATCGGGCAATCCGCCTTCGGTGACTTGCATCTGTCCTCGATCTCCGCCGCGCGGCCTTGCCGGCATGCCAGGAAGCTGATGCCAATTCCGCGACCGCCTGCCAAGAGGCTCCAGGGGTGGGCCATAATTTTGGCTCGCCTGTCTTCTTGCCTTTTCGGAGAATGGCATATGAGATATGATACACCATTCACAGGAAAGCGGAATATCATGCCCGAGCGAATTGCCGACGAAGCCATTTTGCGGGCGGTCGACGACGGCTTCGACCGTCAGCTCGCCTTCCTGGCCGATCTCGTGCGCTTTCCTTCCCAACGCGGCGAGGAACACGAAGCGCAATCCTTCATGGCCGCGGCCTATGAAGCTGATGGCTATGCGGTCGATATGTGGCGTGTCGATGTCGACGCGATCCGCGACCTGCCCGGATTTTCGCCGGTGGCGGTTTCCTACGACGATGCCTTCAACGTCGTCGCCACCCACAAGCCGAGAAATGCCACCGGCCGCTCGCTGATCCTCAACGGTCATATCGATGTCGTGCCGACGGGGCCGCTCGATCGCTGGGTGCGCGATCCCTACGATCCGGCGATCGAGGATGGCTGGATGCATGGCCGTGGCGCCGGCGACATGAAGGCCGGCCTGTCGGCTTGCCTTTACGCGCTGACCGCCTTGCGGAGCCTCGGCTACCAGCCGGCCGCCAACGTATTCCTGCAATCGGTGGTCGAGGAGGAGTGCACCGGCAATGGCGCGCTCGCCTGCCTGCAGCGCGGCTACCGCGCCGACGCCGCTTTCATTCCCGAGCCGCTGGAGCCGCGCCTGATGCGGGCGCAGGTCGGTCCGATCTGGTTCCGGGTCGAAGTCGATGGCGATCCGCAGCATGCGTCGGGTGCCTTTTCAGCCGGCGCCAACGCCATCGAAAAGGCCTTCCTCATCATCCAGGCGCTGAAGCAGCTCGAAATCGTCTGGAATGCGCGCAAGGTCGACGACAAGCATTTCTGCGACCACCCGCATCCGATCCGCTTCAACCTCGGCAAGATCGAGGGCGGCGAATGGACGTCGAGCGTTCCGGCGCGCTGCGTCTTCGAGATGCGTGTCGCGACCTATCCCGGCCAGAAGCTGGAGGATGCCAGGGCCGAGCTGGAAGCCTGCATCGCCGATGCGGCCCGCGCCGATCCGTTCCTCGCCAATCGCCCGCCCAGGATGACCTATAATGGCTTCATGGCCGAGGGTTATGTGCTGGAAGGCGCCGAAGAGATGGAGGCCGTGCTGCGGCGCAGCCACACCTCGGTGTGGGGCGAACCGCTGAAGGAACACGTTACCTCGGCGACGACCGATGCGCGCTTCTTCGGCCTCTATGCCGACACGCCGGCGATCGTCTACGGCCCGATCTGCCGCATGCCGCATGGCTATGACGAGGCCGTCGACCTCGATTCGGTGCGCAAGGTCACCCAGACCATCGCCCTGTTCATCGCCGACTGGTGCGGTCTCGAACCCATAGATGCCGGGGCCAGGCCGTGAGTGCGGCCGTAGCGGACGCTTTTGGCGAGACGCTGGCCGAAGACGCGCCGGCCGTTTCGTGCGCCGAAGCGCTGGCCATATTGCTTGGGCATTACGGGCTGACCGGCAGCGCGCGTCCCTTGCCGGGTGAACGCGACCACAATTTCCACATCGAAACCGCGGGCGCGGGCGAGTTCGTCCTGAAGATCTCGCATCCGGCGGAAGAGGCCGGCTTCACAGATTTCCAGAACAAGGCGCTCGACCATATTCTTGCGGTCGACCCGACCTTGCCGGTTCCCTCGCTGCACAAAAGCCTTCAAGGCGAAGCGCAGTTCACGGTCGGCATCGGCGGATCGGCGCCGCGCATCGTCCGCCTCGTGACCTATCTGCCCGGCCAGTTGCTTGCGCGCTCGCCCACGTCACCGGCGCAGGACCGCAACCTCGGCATCTTCCTCGCACGCCTTGGCCGGGCGCTGCGCGGCTTCTTCCATCCGGCGGCCGGCAGCGACCTTTTGTGGGACATCCGCAAGGTCGCCAAGACGCGGCCGATGGCGACGCATATTGCTGACGCCGCTCGTCGCGCCATGGTCGAGCGCGCCATCGACGCTTTCGAGAAGCATGCGGCGCCGGTTATTCCCGGCCTGCGCGCCCAGATCGTTCACAACGACATGAACTCCTACAATGTGGTGATGGACGCCGCACGGCCGGAAGTGGTGAGCGGCATCCTCGATTTCGGCGACATGATCCATTCGCCGCTGATCTGCGATCTCGCCATCGGCGCCGTCTATCGCTGGCCGGCTGAAGGTCATCCGCTGGCGCCGGCCGCGCGCTTCGTCGCCGGCTACCAGTCGGTGCAGCCGCTCGAGATCGAGGAGATCGAAATCCTCGTCCACCTCATTCGCGCCCGCCTTGCCCTCATCGTCAACATCGCCAACTGGCAGGCCGAGCGCTTTCCCGCCAAGCGCGACTACGTGCTTCGCCTCAGCACCGAAGTCTGGAATTCCATGGAGCGGCTGGACGCACTGTCGCACAGCGATGCCCGCCGCTATTTTCTCGACCATTCCAATCCGGAGTAAATGCCCGTGTCCCCGTCTCCATCAGCCAATACCTCATCCGCGAATGCTTCCGCCGACGCAGACGTTTCGGCACAGGAGCGCGCGCTGCTCGAACGCCGCGCCAGGCTGCTTGGGCCGACTTATCGCGCCTTCTACCGCAACCCGATCCATCTGGTGCGCGGCAGCGGCGTCTGGCTCTACGATGCGCAGGGGCGCAAATTCCTGGACGCCTACAACAATGTCGCCTCGGTCGGGCACTGCCATCCACGCGTGGTCGAAGCGCTGTCGGGGCAGGCCGCCACGCTCAACACGCACACGCGCTATTTGAGCGAAATCATCCTCGACTACGCGGAAAAGCTGCTCGGCACGCTGCCGTCCCATCTCGGCCATGCTATGTTCACCTGCACCGGCAGCGAGGCCAACGATCTCGCCATCCGCATTGCCCAGCATGCGACCGGCAATAGCGGCGTGATCATCACCGATTTTGCCTATCACGGCGCCACGATCGCGACGGCGCAACTGTCGCCGGCGGCGGTCGGCGCCAAGGGCGTCCCCGCGCAACACCTCACCGTGGCGGCGCCGGACACGTTTCGTGACCATGGCCGTGCCGCGAAGGACTTCGCCAGAAATGTCGCCGCCGCCATCGACGATATGCGCGCGCAAGACATCCGCCCGGCGGCTCTGCTTGTCGATTCGGCCTTTTCCAGCGACGGTATCTTCTTTCCCGAGGCCGCCGTCATGCGCGAGGCCGCGGATCATGTCAGGAAAGCGGGTGGCATCCTCATCGCCGATGAGGTCCAGTCCGGCTTTGGCCGGCTTGGCCAAGGCATGTGGGGCTTCGCCAATTATGGCCTCGAGCCTGATATCGTCACCATGGGCAAGCCGATCGGCGACGGACATCCGATGGGCGCGGTCATCGTGCGGCCACGGCTTGTCAGTTCGTTCGGTTCGAACACCGGCTACTTCAACACCTTCGGCGGCAATCCGGTCGCAGCCGCCGTCGGCATCGCCGTGCTCGAGGTGATCGAGGGCGAGGGGCTGATCGAGAATGCGCGCACGGTCGGCGCTTACACCGCAGAACTGCTGGACGCCTTGAAAGGCCGCCACGGCATGGTCGCCGACGTCAGGCAGAACGGTCTCTATTTCGGCGTCGAGCTGACGGCGCAAGACGAGGCCACCGCCGCTGCTAGGACCTCTGCGGTGGTGGAGGCCATGCGCGAGGACGGCGTGCTGATCTCGTCCTGCGGTCCGCGCGGCAATGTGCTGAAGATCCGGCCGCCGCTGCCATTCGCCCGGGACAATGCCGAGCAACTGGCCGAGACGCTCGATCGCGCGCTGAGCGGCCGCGCATGCTGAAGCTCGAACATCAAACCCTCAATGATCGCGCCTATGGCGCGCTCAAGCAGGAATTGATTTCTGGCGCCTTCAGCCCCGGTCAGTCGCTGGTCATCCGCAAGCTTGCCGAAACCTTCGGCATTTCGACCACGCCGATCCGCGAGGCGCTGCAAAGGCTTGTCGCAGAGCGGCTTCTGGAAATGCAGAACAACCGCTCCATCATCGTGCCCCTGCTGTCCGAACCCGCCTTCGAGGAACTGACGCGCATCCGTATCGCCGTCGAGGGATTGGCCGGAGAGATGGCCGCCACCCGGATGGGCGAAAGCGGGCTGGCGGAAATACGGGCCGCGCTTGCCGGCATGCAGCATGCCATCGAGGCGCGGGACGCCAGGAGCTATCTCTCCCTGAACGAGGCTTTCCACTTCGCCATCTACCGGCATGCCGGCGCGCCGATCCTGCTCAACATGATCAGGGATCTCTGGGGCCGTGTCGGACCCTATCTGAAGCTGCTGATGCAGGCCGACGGCTACATTCCGCAGTCCAATGACGCCCATCGCGGGATCGTCGCCGCTCTGGAGCAGCGCAACGGTCAAGCCGTTCGTGTATCCTTGGAGCAGGACATCGCAGCGGCGGCCGCTATTCTGTCGGAAAATCTTCGCGCCGGCTGACACAGACAGGGATGCTCAATGTCGCCTGAAACACAACAGCTTCTCTCTGCTCTTGGCGACAGGCTCGGCACGGGCGGCGTGCTGGCCGGCTCCGACGTCGATCAACGCTACCGCGACGATCCCGACGGCAGGTTCGGCGTGCTTCCCGAACTGGTGTTGCGCCCGCGCGATACCATTGGTGTCGCGGCGGCG
This sequence comes from Mesorhizobium sp. B2-3-4, assembly GCF_006442315.1. Lineage (GTDB taxonomy): Bacteria > Pseudomonadota > Alphaproteobacteria > Rhizobiales > Rhizobiaceae > Mesorhizobium. The sequence goes on from NZ_VFVY01000002.1 coordinate 392,933, forward strand.
CTCGCCGGCTGCAACGCGCTCGGCCAGCGGGTCGTCGTCCAGGGCGGCCGCACCGGCCTCGCCGGCGGCGGGCGCGTCCAGCCCGGCGAGATCGTGCTGTCGCTGGAGCGTATGAACGGGCTTGGCGCTCCGGATACTCAGGCCGCTACCATCATTGCCGAAGCCGGCGCGACGTTGCAGGCGGTGCAGGAGGCGGCCGACGGAGCGGGGCTGATGTTCGGTGTCGATATCGGCGCGCGGGGCTCGGCCACGGTCGGCGGCAACATCGCCACCAATGCCGGCGGCATCCGCGTGCTGCGCTACGGCATGTACCGGGCGCAGGTGCTGGGGCTGGAGGCGGTGCTGGCGGACGGCAGCGTGTTGAGCTCGCTGAAAGGCCTGCCCAAGGACAATTCCGGCTACGATTTGAGCCAGCTCTTCATCGGCGCGGAGGGGACGCTTGGCGTCGTCACCCGCGCCGCGCTCAGGCTGCATCCCAAGCCCGCATCCGAAGTCAACGCCTTTTGCGCGCTGCCTTCGCTCGATGCGGCGATTGCCCTGCTTGGTCTGCTGCGACACAGGCTTGGGCCGTTGCTGTCAGCCTATGAGGTCAATTTCGCGCCGCTCTATGATGTCATGGTGGCCTCCATGGCGATGTCCGCTCCGCTGCCTGCCGGTTCGCCCGTCTATGTGCTGGCCGAAATCCAGGGAAGCGAGCCTGAGCGCGACAGCGAGCGCTTCGCCGAGGTTCTGATGCAGGCGGTCGAGGACGGCATCGTCGACGATGTGGTCGTCTCGCAATCGCCGCGTGAATTCCGGGCGCTGTGGGATGTACGCGAGGACGCAAATCGCGTCCTGTTTGCGATGAAAGGCCTGATCGGCGTCGACATCAGCATCCCGCTGGCGCGCATGGGCGCGTTCCTGCAGGAAGCGGATGCCGCCATCCATGCCGTCGATGGCGGCGCCGACATCTATGTCTTCGGTCATCTCGGCGACGGCAATCTGCATTATCAGGTCCTGACGGCGAACCCGCAGGCGGCCTATGGCATCATCTATCGCGGCGTGGCGGCGGCCGGCGGCGGCGTGTCGGCCGAGCACGGCATCGGCCTCGACAAGAAGCAATGGTTGCATCTGGTGCGCAGCGACGCCGAGATCGCCACGATGCGTCGGCTGAAATCCGCGCTCGACCCGAAGAACATCCTCAATCCGGGGCGGGTCTTCGACCTCGGCCCGGCTGCTTCCGCCGGATGATCGCTGCGGCCTGAATTCAATTCCGTTCCGTCGCCATCTGCCTGGGGATGAGAAAACGGGCCGCGAGCACGCACAGCAGCACGGTGAACATCAGGATCAGCGCCACCAGCGCGTTGATGTCGGGCGAAAAGCCGAGCCGCATCATCGCCCACAACCTGACCGGCAAGGTGCTCTGCGTGCCGGTGACCAGGATGGTGATCATCGTCTCGTCGAACGACAGCGCGAAGGCCAGGATGGCGCCGCCGACCATCGCGCTCGACAGGTTCGGCAGGATGATGCGCCAGAACGTCTGCCAGCCGGTGGCGCCGAGATCGTAGGACGCCTCTACCAGCGTGCGGCTCATTGACTGCAGGCGCATCAGCACGGTGCGGTAGACGATCGCCAGCACGAACACCGTATGGCCTATGACGACGGTCAGCAGCGAACGCTCGAGGCCGATTTCGCGAAAGAAGATCAGCAGCGCCAGGCCGCTGATGATCGGTGGCATCAGGAACGGCAGGAAGATGATGAACTGGAGGAAGGAGCGTCCGGCGCGGCGGCCGTGATAGTAGAGCGCCAGCAGCGTTCCGCTGACCACCGACAGCACCACCGTGCACACGCCGACGATCAGCGTTGTGCGCAGTGCGGCCAGGATATCGGTGTTGCCGGCGAGCGCCCGGTAAGTCGAAAGCGTCGGCGACGACCAGTCGACATCGCCATGCGAGACCGTGAAGAACGACGATACGATCGGCACGAACAGCGGGCTGTAGAGCAGCACGGCGACCAGCGTGGTGATCGCGGCCAGCAAGATCGTGGAGGGCCGGGGCAGGGTGCTCATACCGTGGTTCCCCGGCTGCGTCCGAACCGTTCGCCGACGAGAATGGCGGCGATCACCACGATCGCCAGCGCCACCGACAGCGCCGCGCCGAACGGCCAGTTATAGGCCGTGCCGAACTGGCTGTAGAGGATGCGCCCGAAGGTGAAGCCGCTGACCCCGCCGACCATCTGCGGCGTCAGGAAGTCACCGATCGCCAGCACGAAGACGAAGCTCGCCGCCGAGGCGACGCCGGGCAGGCTGAGCGGCAAGGTGATGCGCAGGAATGTCTGCAAGCCGCTCGCGCCCAGATCGTCCGAGGCGCGCAGCAAAGTCTGGGGGATGCGCTCCAGAGACAGGAAGATCGGCAGGATGGCAAAGGGGATCAAAAGCAGGCTCAGCGTCAGCAGGATGGCGTTCATGTTGAACACGAACAGCGTCGACGGATGATCGAGGATACCGAGTGCCACCAGCGCCTTGTTGAGAAAGCCGTTGAGGCCGAGGATGCTGCGTATCGCGTAGATCTTGATGACGTAGCTCATCAGCAGCGGCACCAGCAGCAGCATCAGCAAGGCATAGCGCCACCGCCCCTTCAGCGTCGTCAGGAAATAGGCGGCGGGATAGGCAAGCAGGATGCAGATGGCGGCCACCGACACACATAGCACGATGGTGTTCCAGAACACCGGCAGGAAGATCGGATCGGTGAAGAACCTGATATAGTTGCCGAGCGTTGGTACATGGACGATCGTGCCCTGGTCGACGCTGAAGAAACTGTAGACCAGGAAGATCGCCAGCGGCACCAGCACGAAGATGATAGGCAGGCTGAAGGCAAGCACCGTCACCAGCAGCGACAAGCGCCTCTCGCCGGGAAGTGTCGAGCTGGTACCGCTCATGCCAGCACCAGATGGCCTTCATGCGGTGCAAAGCAGAGCGAAACCGCGGCGCCGGGTTTCAGCGCGCTGCCGTCGATCCGGCTCGGCATGCGCAGCCGCAGGCGCTGCGCCGGATCGACCGTTCCCGCTGTGATCGTGGCGACGGTCGACGAGCCGGCAAAGGCCAGGTCGGCGATGGTACCGGAAAAGCGATTGCTGCTGTCCTTGGCGTCCGCAAGATGCAAGGCCTCGGGCCGGAATGCCGCAAAGGCACTCGCACCGTCTGGCGCGGTCTTCAGATGAGGCTGGCCGCTGATCGAGCAGACAAGGCGTCCAAGTGCCGTCTCGATCGGCCGCTGCTCACCTTGCACGGGTCCGAGCTTTCCGGCGACCAGATTGTTCTCACCGAAGAAGCGCGCCACGAACTCGCAATTCGGCTTGTAGTAAAGATCGTGCGGCGTGCCGAGCTGGCGGATATGCCCGGCTTGCATGACGCAGATCCGGTCGGCCATGCCGATCGCTTCTTCCTGATCGTGGGTGACGAACAGGAAGGTGGTCTTGATCTCGCGCTGGATGGATTTCAGGAATTCCTGCATCTGCCGGCGCAGCTCCAGGTCGAGGGCCGCGAGCGGTTCATCGAGCAGGATCAGGCGCGGCTGGCAGATCAGCGCCCGGGCGAGCGCGACGCGCTGGCGTTGGCCACCCGAAAGCTGCGCCGGGAAGCGGTCGGCGAAACGGCCGAGCTGGACCAGCTCCAGGGCTTGTGCGACACGGCTTGCAATCTCCTTGCGCCTGATATGGCGCACCGAAAGCCCATAGCCGACATTGCCGGAAACGGTCATATGCGGGAACAGCGCATAGTCCTGGAATACGGTGTTGAACGGCCGCTTGTTGATCGGCATGCGGCTGATCTCCTGGCCGTCCAGCCGGATCTCGCCTGACGTCAGCGGCTCCAGCCCGCCGATCAGCCGCAGCACCGTGGTCTTGCCGGAGCCCGATGGCCCAAGCACGGTGAGGAACTCGCCGTCCCGGATCGACAGGTCGATGTCGTGCAGCACGGGAACCGTGCCATAGGATTTCGAGACGGACCGCAGCGTCAGCAGGTCTGTATTCTGGTTCATGGACTATTCTCGCATACGCTTCGGCGGTCCGGAATGTCCGGACCGCCGGGTCCTTCGAAATCAGCAACCGTTGATCAGGGCGTCGCCTTGATCTCGTTCCACAGGTCGGAGCGCTTGGTCGGGTCCTCGACATTGTTGAGCCAGACCAGCTTGTCGTTGCTGCCGGCGCTGCCGGACTCGACCACGGTGTTGCCGAAGCCGGTGCGCTCGGAAAGTTCGCCGCTGACCTTCTTCGTCAGCATGAAGTCGATCCATTTCTCGGCCGCCGCATTGTCGCGCACGCCCTTGGAGATCACCCAGTTGTCGAGCCAGGCCAGCGCGCCCTCGCTCGGGTTGATATAGGCGACATGAGCGCCGATCTTCTGCAGCGCCTTGACCTGCTGCTGGCCGTAATTGGCCCAGATCAGTGCGACGTCATTGTTCTGGTAGATCTGCTGCGCCTCGTCGGCGGTGGTGTAGAAGCTCAGCACATTGCGCTTGAGATCGACCAGCTTGGCCTTGACCGCCGCCATCTGCTCCGCGTCGAGATTGAACGGATCCTTGTAGCCGAGCGTCAGTGCGGTGAACGAGAAATTGTGCTCGCCATTGTCGTAGGCCAGGATCTTGCCCTTGTAGGCCGGGTCCCACAGCACCGACATCGATGTCGGCGCCGGCTTGACCTTGTCGGTGTCGTAGATCAACCCGATGGAATCGAAGCAGAACGGAATGCCGTAGACCTTGCCGTCCTTGGTGTCGCCGCTGACCTGCGACAGGTCGCGGAAGCGCGGCAGCACCTCTTTCTGGTTCGGCAGCTTGGTGATGTCGATCGGCGACACCAGATCGGCCTTGATATAGCGCTGCAGCTGGGCGGTATTGACGGCGAAGACATCGAAATCCTGGCCTTCGCTGCCCTTGATCTTTGCCCAGATCTCGTCATCGCTGCCGATGAAGACGACATCGACGCCGATGCCCGTGGCCGCCGTGAAGTCCTTCACCCAGTCCGGGTCGGCGTAGCCGTCCCAGGCCAGCACGCGAAGGTTCGCCGCCAGCGCCGCCGATGTCATCAGGCCGATGCCGAGCCCGATCGTCGCTAATTTCAGGAATGCTTTCTTCAGTCCCATTTTTAATCTCCCATTGTCGTTCTGGTGGACCGTGATTTCCGGGGCTATCGCCGTCACAGCTGGGTGACGGTGACCAGTCCCTCGTCCGGCACCGACACCATCCGGTTGCGCAGCGGCTTGCCGAATGCCCGTGCCTGGATTTCATATTCGTCGCCGGCAGCCGTCTGGACGCCGGAGGCGTAGCTCATCACCGCCGCGCCGAAGAAATAGGCATGCAGGTCGCCCGCCCTGCGGTGCATCGGGTAGCGGAAGTGGAAGTGTTCGAGATTGGCGATCGAATGCGACATGTGCGCTTCGCCCGAGAGAAATTCCTGCTCCCAGACGACGGCGCCGTCGCGCAGGATGCGGGAATGGCCGCGCACTTCGTTCGGCAGATCTCCGATCAGCAATTCGGGTCCGATCGAACAGGAGCGCAGCTTGGAATGGGCGAGATAGAGGTAGTTCTCGCCCTCGGTCACGTGGTCGGAATACTCGTTTCCGAGCGCGTAGCCGATGCGATAGGGATGGCCGTCCGGACCGTTGAGATAAAGCCCGACGATCTCGGCTTCCTCTGCCCCGGCCTTCGCGAATGCCGGCATCGGCAGCGGCGCGCCAGGCGGCACGACGCAGGTGCCGACGCCTTTGAAGAACCATTCGGGCTGGATGCCGATCTTGCCGGCGCCGGGCTTGCCGCCCTCCAGCCCCATCTTGAAGATCTTCAGCGAATCCGATTCCTCGGCGTCCTCGCCATGTGTCAGCAAGTGCATCTGGTTGCGCGCGGCCGCGCTTCCGGTATGGGTCAGGCCGGTGCCGGTGACCAGGAAGCGGGCCGGTTCGGGATGGTCGACAGGAGCGAGCACGCGGCCATCGCGCAACAGCGCATCATAGTCGACCGTGGCAGTGCCTGTTCGCTTTTCGACCAGCGCCGCGATGGAAACGCGCTCGGCGATTGCCGCCTCGGCAAGCTCGAGCACACTGCCGGTGTTCTCGAGTGGATGCAGGTGATTGCCATCGTCGGAGACACGGCCCACCCGCCGGCTGCCATCGGTCATCGTGTACTGAACAAGACGCATGAAACTAACCTTCTTCCCTTGGTGCGGTGCGGGTCACACCCAGCCCGCGTCGACAATGAACTGCTGGCTCGTGCACATGCGGCTGTCATCGGCGGCGAGGAACAGTGCCATGCGCGCGATGTCAGAGGGCTGCAGCCGGTCGGGCAGGCACTGCCTCTCCTTGATCTGGCGCTCGCCGGCCGGGTTCAGCCACAGCCGCATCTGGCGCTCGGTCATAACCCAGCCCGGCACCATGCAGTTGACACGGATACGCTCGGGGCCGAGCTCGCGCGCCAGCGCCCGCGTCATGCCGTAGACGGCGGCCTTCGCGGTGACATAGGCCGGGCAATCGGGATCGCCGACCATCCAGGTGATGGAACCGAAATTGATGATCGAGCCGCCGCCCAGCGAACCCATCTGCGGACGCACCGCTTGCGCGGCGAAGAACTGATGGCGCAGATTGACCGCCATGCGGTCGTCCCAATAGGCCGGCGTGACGTCTTTGGTCTGATGGCGGTCGTCATTGCCGGCATTGTTGCACAGCACCTCGATCGGGCCGTTCCGCAGCATTGCCTCGACGGTTGCCGCCTGCAACTCCTCGACATTGCGCAGGTCGCAGGCAATGAACAGTGGGGCGGGATGTCCCTCGGCCGCGATCGCCTCGACCAGGCGGCGCGAAGGCTCTTCGGCCAGATCGACGAAGGCGACGCGGCTGCCCTGCGCGCAGAAATGGCGCACCAGGCTTTCGCCGATGCCGCTGCCCCCGCCGGTTATGAAGACGCTGCGGCCCTTGAGGCTGGGGTAGGTCGCGTAGTCGCCGATCTGGTCCGTCATCACGCCTCTCCCTAGTGAGAATGCCGGGGAATGCCGGCGTCGCGCCGGCCGACGAGAAAGTCGAAGTCGCATCCCTTGTCGGCCTGCAGCACGCGCTCGACATAGAGGCTCTGGTAGCCGCCCTGAGGCGGCGCCGGAGGCTTCCAGTCGCGGCGGCGGATCGCCAGTTCCTCATCCGACACCAAAAGCTCCAGCCGGCGACCGGCGACGTCGAGCTCGATGAGATCGCCGTCGCGCACCAGCGCGAGTGTGCCGCCGGCCGCGGCCTCCGGCGCCACATGCAGCACCACCGTGCCGTAGGCGGTGCCGCTCATGCGCGCGTCGGAAATGCGCACCATGTCGGAGACGCCTTGCCTGAGGAGTTTGGCCGGTAGGGGCATGTTGCCGACCTCGGCCATTCCCGGGTAGCCGCGCGGCCCGCAATTCTTCAGCACCATCACAGAGGAGGCATCGATATCCAGTTCCGGATCGTCGATGCGGGCGTGGTAATGCTCGATGTTCTCGAAGACGACGGCTTTGCCGCGATGCTGCATCAGCTCCGGCGTCGCCGCCGACGGCTTGATCACCGCGCCGTTGGGCGCCAGATTGCCGCGCAGGATCGAAATGCCGCCCTCCTTGGTCAGCGGCTCGCTCAACGGCCGGATGACTTCGCGGTTGTAGTTGGGTGCTCCGTCGATCAGTTCACCGATCGTCTGGGCGCTGACGGTCATGACGTCGCGATGAAGAAGCCCAACTTCATCAAGCGACGCCATGACCGCAGCTAGCCCCCCGGCATAGTAGAAATCTTCCATCAGGAACCGGCCCGACGGCATCAGATCGACGATGGTAGGAACGTCGCGGCCAAGGCGGTCCCAGTCATCGAGGCTGAGATCGACGCCGACCCGGTTGGCGATGGCGATCAGATGCAGCACCGCATTGGTCGAGCCGCCGATGGCGCCATTGACGCGAATGGCGTTCTCGAAGGCTTGCCGGGTGAGGATCTGCGCAATCGTCACGTCCCGGTGGACCAGGTCGACGATCTGCCGTCCCGCCAACTGGGCGAGCACGCCGCGGCGCGAATCCACCGCCGGAATAGCGGCATTGTCCGGCATGCCGATGCCGAGCGCTTCCACCATGCTGGCCATGGTCGAGGCCGTGCCCATCGTCATGCAACTGCCCGCCGACCGGCTCTGGCCCTGCTCGGCGGCAAGGAAGTCGGCGACCGGCATGCGGCCTGCCTTGACCTCCTCGGCGAATTTCCAGACATGCGTGCCGGAACCGATATCCTGTCCGCGGAACTTGCCGTTGAGCATCGGTCCGCCGGACACGGCGATGGTCGGCAGGTTGCACGAGGCAGCCCCCATCAGCAGCGCCGGCGTGGTCTTGTCGCAGCCGACCAGCAGGATGACGCCATCGATCGGATTGCCCCGGATCGATTCCTCGACGTCCATGCTGGCGAGGTTGCGGAACAGCATGGCGGTGGGGCGCATGTTGCTTTCGCCCAGCGACATCACCGGAAACTCCAGCGGCAGGCCGCCGGCTTCATAGACGCCGCGCTTGACGTGATCGGCGAGCGCGCGCAGATGCGCGTTGCAAGGGGTCAGTTCCGACCAGGTGTTGCAGATGCCGATCACCGGCCGGCCATCGAAAGCATCCGCCGGTATGCCCTGGTTCTTCATCCAGCTGCGATGCATGAAGGCATTCTTGCCTTCGCCGCCGAACCAGGCTTCGGACCGCAGTTTGCGTTTGGTCTCGGTCACGATTGCTGGCCCCGATCGTTGCGGCGTCTGTTGCGGTTCTCGACGCTGCGGCGCACGTCGTCCTCGGCATTGTCGATCAGCACCAGCAGCGCTTTTTGCGCACCGATGGCGTCGCCGGCGGCGATCTTTTCGGCCACCTGCCGATGCAGCGGCAAGGAGTGGCGCTGCCCTTCCGGGTTGTCGTTGGAGAGGCGGAAGCTCATGACCAGTGCGGTCTCGACCAGCGCCGCCAGCGAACCGATCAGCTCGTTGCCGGTCATGCGCAGGATGGTCTGGTGGAACACGAGGTCGGGCTTGGCGAAGCGGTCGCCATCGTCGACAACCGCTTCCATCTCCGTCAGCGCAGCGTTGATCTCGGCGATCTGCTCTGGCGTGGCGCGTTGTGCGGCAAGCGCGGCCGACATCGGCTCGATGGCGCGGCGCAGTTCAAACAGCGCGCGCACATCGTCGGCGCTGACACCGCCGGCGTAACGCCATGACAGGACGTCGGGGTCGAGGAAGTTCCAGTCGGAGCGTGGGCGCACCCGCGTTCCAGTCCTTGGCCGCGATTCGACCAGTCCCTTGCCGGCCAGGACCTTGATCGCCTCGCGCAACACGGTGCGGCTGACGCCCAACATCTCGCTGGAATCATCGGCATTGGGCAGGGCTTCGCCGGGCAGGAAGTCGCCCTGCACGATGCGCAAGCCGATCTGTTCGACGACGGTGGCGTGCAGCGCGGTGGACCCGCTGGAGACCGCCACCGCGACCCTCGACGTGCGTGCGGTGCTGAACGTTTTGGTATTCTTCATACTATTCATATGATATGTCTTATAGCCATGGCGACTGGAGTCAAGGGATTGGGGAATGCCAATGACAAAGAATTCCGCTGTGGCCGTCGCGCGGCACACGGAGCTGGTGTCGATCAGTGACGGCACCGCGACGGTAGAGATCGCTCCGGCCGCTGGCGGGGCGCTTGCGTCGTATCGCTGGTGGCCGAATGGCGTTGCCGTGGATTGGCTGCGGCCGGCCGATCCGGCGGCGATCGGCCGCCGCGATGCCGGTGCCATGGCTTGCTTTCCGCTCGTTCCCTATTCGAACCGCATAAGGGATGGCCGCTTCGAATTCGCGGGACGTTCCGTCCAACTGCCGACAGGCCCTGGCGATCCACATCATGAGCATGGCCATGGCTGGCGTCACCCGTGGGCGGTGAAGCGGCACGAAGCCGCCATGGTCGTCCTTGGCTATCGCCACGCCGGCGATTCCTGGCCATGGGCCTATGAGGCCGAGCAAGAGATCTCTCTGGCCGACGGCAGGCTTTGCATCACCATCGCGGTGCGCAACCTGTCGGACACGGCGATGCCGGTCGGCTTCGGCCTCCATCCCCATCTTCCGGCGACACCGTGGACGCATGTCCAGGCCAAGGTATCGGGCATGTGGGAGACCGACGCGGAGGTTCTGCCCGTCCGGCATGTTCAGCCGCCCAAGGGGGCGGATCCGTCCATCGGCTTCGACGTGTCGGAAGTGGATTTCGACACCGTCTTCACCGGATGGACGCGTCGCGCCCGGATCACCTGGGCCGAATACGGGCGGCAACTGGACATCGAGGCGGAAGCGCCGCTCGATTATCTCGTCCTCTACATGCCGCCGGGCGAGGCGTTCTTTTGCGCCGAGCCGGTCAGCAACATCACCGACGCTTTCAACCGGATGGGCAACGGGAGCGCCGACACGGGATGTATGGTCCTGGCGCCCGGCGAGACGCGATCCGCGAGCGTCCGCTTCATGCCATCGCTGGTGGTCTGAGCGCCAGGGAGGCGCTCAACGCAGGATCGGTTCAGAACGGATAGTGCTGGCCCGGGTCTTCGATCGTCACCCAGCGCAGATCGGTGAATTCGGCGATCGAGGCCTTGCCGCCGAAGCGGCCATAGCCCGATCCCTTGACGCCGCCGAACGGCATCTGCGCCTCATCTCCGACAGTCGGTCCGTTGATGTGGCAGATGCCCGCCTGGATGCGGGCGGCGACCGCCATGGCCCTTTTGATGTCGCGGCTGAAGACGGCTGACGACAAGCCGTATTCGGTGTCGTTGGCGATCCTGACGGCCTCGTCTTCCCCCTTCACGCGGATCACCGGCTTGACCGGGCCGAAGGATTCTTCCGCATAGACACGCATCGCCGGCGTCACATGGTCGAGCAGCGTCGCCTCCACCACGGTACCCCGGCGTTTGCCGCCGGCGACAAGGCTGGCGCCCTTGGCGACTGCGTCGGCAACGAGCTCCTCCATCTTGTCGGCGGCCTGGCTGCTGATCAGCGAGCCCAGCACGACATGGCCGCGCGGATCGCCCGCCGGCAGCTGCGAGGCACGAGCGGCGAGCTTCGTCACGAACGCATCGGCGATCTTTTCGTCGACGATCAGCCGCTCGGTCGACATGCAGATCTGACCCTGATGCATGAAGGCGCCGAAGGTTGCCGCATTGACCGCGGCGTCGATGTCGGCGTCTTCGAGCACAAGCAGCGGCGCCTTGCCGCCGAGTTCGAGCAGGGCCGGCTTCAGGTGCCGTCCTGCAAGTTCCGCGATGATCCGGCCGACCTTGGTCGAGCCGGTGAAGTTGACGCGCTTGACCGAGGCATGCGCGACCAGCCTTTCGACAATCCCGGCGGCATCCTTGGGATCGTTGGTGACGACGTTGATGACGCCCTTGGGCAGCCCGGCCTCGACCAGCACCTGGCCGATCAGCCGGTGCGTGCCGGGGCACATTTCGGAGGCCTTCAGCACCACCGTGTTGCCGCAGGCGATCGGCATCGCCACGGCGCGGGTGCCCAGAATGACCGGCGCATTCCAGGGCGCGATGCCGAGGCAGACGCCGGCGGGCTGGCGGATCGCCATGGCGAGCGTGCCCGGCTTGTCGGAGGGAATGATCTCGCCCGAAATCTGTGTCGTCATAGCCGCCGCCTCGCGCAGCATGTTGGCCGCCAGCATGACGTTGAAGCCGGCCCACGGACCGGTGGCGCCGGTCTCTTCCATCATCAGCTTCGTGAACGCGCCGACCTTCGAGGCCATCACCTCGGCCGCCTTCAGGAGCAGCAAACGGCGCTCGCCCGGGCCGGTCCGCGACCAGGCGGGAAAGGCAGCGGCGGCGGCGTCGACGGCCGCATCGGCATCGGCGATGCTGGCTGCCGCCGCGCGCGTCGCAAGCTTGCCCGTTAAGGGGTCGAGCCGATCATAGGAAGCCTTGCCGGTGGCCGCCCGTTCATCGCCGTCGATCAGAAGTCCGATATCCATTGATCTTTCCCTCACTCCCGATGGAGCCTTTGAATTGGATGTTAGAAGCCGAACATCTCGGCATTGATCGATGCTTCGAGGCCGCCGTCAACGGGTACGTTGGCGCCGTTGATCCAGCGGGCACCGTCCGAACACAGGAATAGCACGACCGGGGCGATATCCCCCGACGTGCCCGCGCGTCCAACCCGGGCGATGTCGCTGTCGACGCGCGCATCGCCCAGCACGGTGCGGAACTGTTTCAGGATCGGCGTCTCGACCGGGCCGGGGCTCACCGCATTGACGCGGATGCCACGGCGTTTGAACAGGTCCTGATGCGCGGCGCGAAAGGTCCATAGCAGCAGCAATTCCTTGGAGACGGGATAGCTTTCCTCGTTTCTGACGACATGGGTGCAGACAACTTCCTCGACATTGGGAAAGCCCTCGATGGCGACCATCGAGGTGGCGCGGTTGAGATTGGCGCGCCAGCCATAGCCCGCGATCGAGGCAACGTTGACGATGGCGCCGCCCTCGCGAAGTTTTGGCGCCAGGCCCTCCGAGAGCGCCCGCAGCCCGAAGAAATTCACCGCCAGCGTCGGCGCCGCGCCGGTGTTGCCGGACAGTCCGGCGACATTGCACAATGCGTCGATGCGCTGCGGCAGGCGCGCGATGAGGTCATCGACGCCGGCCTTCGACGATATGTCGGCCTTGACGAAACTGCCGGCCGGCGCGGCTGGCTCGCGCATGTCGACGCCGATTACGTCGGCGCCAAGCTGGCCGGCGAGCTCTGCCGTGCGCGCGCCGATGCCTGAGGCGGCACCGGTGATGAGGATGGTCTTGCCGAAAAGCATGGTTATGCCTTCTCCTGAAGCTGTGTGGTGCCCTCGAGCGAGGGCGCGGTGCCATCATTGGCCGGCGTGTTTCCTGGAAACGTGACGCGGTAGCCGACCGGCAGCAGGCGCAGGCCAAAGCGCTCCTCGATCGTCCCCCACAGGCCGCGCGGCAGGAACAGCGAGAACAGCACTGCGATAGCGCCAAGCCCGACCAGGTACCAGACGCCGGTGCCGCCGAACCACGTCTCGATGAGGAAGAACACCACCGCGCCCAGGATGGCGCCCTCGAACGTGCCGATACCGCCGACCAGCACCATGAAGATCATGTAGGCGGTCCACTGCACGTTGAAATAGGTTTTCGGCTGGAAGGTGATCGACGTCGCCAGCCACAGCGCGCCGGCAATGCCGATGCCGAAGGCGGCGAGCACGAACAGGAGCCGCTTGGTGCCGGTGACGCGCACGCCGACCGAGGCCGCGGCATCCTCATTGTCGCGGATGGCGCGGATGGCGGCGCCAGTGCTGCCGCGCAGCAGGCCGAACAGTATGGCGAGCAGGGCGCTCATCGAGGCCAGCGCCAGCCAGTAGATCGTAACCCGTCTGGTGCCGGCGTCGTAGACATTGAGCGAGATCAGGGACGTGCCGGTCTCGCCCTGCACCAGTCGGTCAAGATTGACCAAGAGATGCGTCAGCGCCGCGATCACCCACATGCCGATGGCGAACTCGCCGTTCCTGAGCCGCAGCATCACCAGCGAGAGCGGCCAGGAGACCAGGCCGACGATGATGCCGGAGGCAAACAGCGCCAGGAACGGATTGAGGCCGGCATCGGCCAGCCGGATGGCGAGATAGGCGCCGAGCCCGAAGAACACCTGCTGGCCGACCGAGACCAGGCCGCCGAAGCCGGCGAGCGCGTTCCACATCGCCGCCAGGATCACATAGATGAAAAGCGCCGTCATGCGATCGATCGCGCCGGCCGACAGGGCTTGTGGTGCGATCGCCAGCAGGGCGATGATGACGGCGACCGCGATCGCAGCGATCCGCGATATCGCGGTGCCGCGCTCGATGACTGGTGAGACCGGGCTCATGGTGCGCTCCGCGAAGGCGGCTTGAGCAGGCTGCGCAGGCTGAGGCCGGCCATGGAAAGCCGCACGAACAGCACGATGAGGAACACGGCGTGACCGCCGATGAGGAAGCCTTGCGGATGCACCTGCGCGCCGAGCGTCTGCGCCAGCGCCAGCACGATGCCGCCGATCAGCGTACCCCACAGCGACCCGGCGCCGCCGATGACCGCGGCCTCGAAGGCGAACAGCAATTGCGGCGCGCCGGCATAGGGATCGAAGGTGGCGCGCATGCCGAGAAAGGCGCCGGCCAGGCCGACGGTGACCATGGCGATTGCCGCGGCAACCGCATTGGCCCGGCGCGCGTCGACACCCACCAGTCCTGACGTGTCGGGGTCTTCCGAGGTGGCGCGGATGGCGCGGCCGAGCCCGGTGCGGCTGAGGAACAGCTGCAGCCCGCCAAGCAGCACCACGGCGGTGGCGAACATGATCACCGCCAGCTTGCCTACATAGATGCTTCCGGGCCATTCCCAGGAATCGTAGGAGAGGCTGCCGATATAGGGCGCCAGCGAGCGCGTATTGGCGCCGAACTGCTCGAACAGCATGTTGTCGATGACGATGGCGAGGCCGAAGGTCGTCAGGATGGGCAGCAGCGCTCCGCCGCGCGCGCTGCGCTCGAGCAGGAAGCGCTGCAGCGCCCAGCCAATCGCGGCCATCAGCGGCAACACGACGAGCAGGCCGACAAACGGTGAGACATGAAGCCGCAAGGCCAAGAACCACAGCGCATAGGCGGCAAGCACGGCAAGGCTGCCATGGGCGAGGTTGATGATGCGCATCACTGAAAACATGAAGGACAGGCCGCAGGCGATCAGCGCGTAATAGCCGCCAAGCAGGATGCCCTGGATGATCTGGTTGCTCATGCCGGCTCGGCTTTCTGCCTGTGCAGGCCGAAATAGGCTTTCGTCACATCATCGCGCGAGACGCTCTTGCTGTCGGCCGCGAGCGCGATACGCCCTTCCAGCATGCAGATGACCTTGTCGGAGACCGACAGCGCCCGGCTGAGATCCTGCTCGACCAGGATGATGGTGGTTCCAGAGGCGATCAGGCCTTGCAGCGCGTCATAGACGCGCTCGACGATTGCCGGCGACAGGCCGAGTGAAACCTCGTCGAGCAAAAGCACGTCCGGATTGCTCATCAGCGCCCGGCCGATCGCCGTCGCCTGCTGTTCGCCGCCCGAGAGATGGCCCGTCTTGGCATGACGGCGCGGCTTCAGATTGGGAAACATCTCGAGCACCTTGTCGACGCTCCAGTCACCAGGCCGCCCGGCGGTCCGGCCAAGCAGTAGGTTTTCCTCGACGCTCATGCGCACGAACAGTTTTCGCCCCTCCGGCACCAGCGCGATGCCCATGCCGACGCGTTTGTGCGAAGGCACATTGGTGAGATCGGCATCGCCCAGCAGCACACGGCCGGCAGCCGGCTGGTGCGCGCCGGCGATGGCCCTGAGCAGCGTCGTCTTGCCGGCGCCGTTGGCGCCGACCAGCGCCAGCGTCTCGCCGCGCTCGACGCCGAACGTGACGCCGCGCACCGCTTGCAGCAGGCCATGCCTGACAACCAGGTCCTCGACAGCGAGAAAGCTCATTTCGGGCCTCCGCCGAGATAGGCGCGGATTACCTGCGGATCGGCCATGACCGCATGCGGCTCGCCGTCAGCAATGATTTTTCCGGCGTCCATGCAGATCAGCCGCTCGGCCACCTGCAGCAGGATGTGGACGATATGTTCGATCCAGACGATGCCGATCTTGCGGCGGCGCAGTTCCTTGATGGTGCCGACGAGTTCGCTCGCCTCGCCGTCGGTCAGGCCGCCGCCGATCTCGTCCAGCAGCAGCAATGTCGGCCGCGCCGCCAGTGCCCGTGCCAGTTCCAGCCGCTTGCGATCGAGCAGGCCGAGCGTTTCAGCCCGCCGGTTGGCGATGCCGAGCATGCCGCAGAGGTTCAGCGACCCGAGCGCCTCCTCATAGGCCTCGTCGCGCTGTAGCCCGGCGCCATGCGAGGCGGCGACGAAGACGTTTTCGAACGCCGTCATGCCGCTGAACGGCTTCGGCACCTGGTGGGTGCGCACCAGGCCGAGCCGGCATCGCTGCGTTGCCGACAACGCCGTCACGTCGCCACCCTTGAAGGCGACGGTGCCGGCGCTCGGCGGATAGGCGCCGGAAAGCACGCTGAGCAGCGTCGTCTTGCCGGCACCGTTCGGGCCGACGATGCCGACCGCTTCATCGGCGCCCATGGTGAAGTCGACTCCATCCAGCACCACGAGCGCGCCGAAACGCTTGTCGATGCCGGCGGCTCTGAGGATCGCAGCCTTTGCTGAACCGTTCACGTTGCGATCCCCGTATGCGCCCGTCAGCCGTTATAGGGCTGAAGCTTGGCTTCCACCGGCACCTTCGGATCGGTGGCGTTCTCGGTCACCACATAGTCGAGCGGGAATTTACTGCCTTCCTTGGCGGCCACCCATTGCGTGCCGATGATCGGGCCGGGCGAGACATTGGCGACAGGACCGCTGGTGAAGTCGACCTTGCCGCTCATGGTCTCGGTCTTGAGCGTGCTCAGCGCCTTGGCGACGGCTGCCTTGTCCTTGGCGTCGGTGCTTGCCTTCAGCGCCTCGAAGCCGGCATCGAGCAGCGACATGGAGGCGCCGAGCTGCTGCGTCCACTGCTTGCCGCTCGCCGCCTCATAGCCATCGGCGAGTTCCGTACCCGAGACACCGGTGAGCGGCGACTTGTAGGGAAACGCCTTGTGCCAGTAGGCGGCGCTGGAGATCTTCATGCCGAGATCGCCGAGCGCTTCGATGTCGGATGGAAACAGGCCGGTCTTGGCGACCTGGCAGATCTTGATCTGCCTGATCAGCCCTTGCTGCGCGGCCTGGCGCCAGAAGGCGGCGAAATCAGGTGGGATCGGGAAGGAATTGAAGATCTCGACGCCTTCCTGCTTGAACAGCGCGATCTGCGAGGAATAGTCGGTGGTGCCTGTTTCATAGGCGCCGGGATCGACGATCGTAAAACCCTGCTTGGCCAGCAGCGGCGCCAGGTTGGCGCGGATGGCGTTGCCGTCGGCGTCGTTGGGATACATGACTCCGACCTTCTTGTTGGTCTCGATCAAGTTCCACTGCGAGATATAGGCCTTGAAGAATTCGCCGACGCCGAAGCCGAAATGGTAGGTCCATTTGAACGGCGAGGGCGCGCCGGGCTTGGCGCCGCGGCCGAAATACCAGGCCTCCCAGGGCATGACGGTCGACAGGCACGGCACGCCGGCCGCCTCGCAGGCGTCCGCCACCGGATTGATTACCTCGGGCGTCGACACCGCCAGCATCAGGTCGATCGCCTGGTTGTTGATCAGGTCCTTGGCGAGCTGGCCCGCGCGGGAGGGATCCGATTGCGTGTCCTGGTCGAGGATTTCGACACTGTATTTCTTGCCGCCTAGCTCGATGCCTCCGGCCAGCGCCTTGCGGGCAAGATCGAGCACATAGCCGTCGGTTTCGCCGAAGCCGCCGAGCGGACCGGTGCGCGGGCTGACGAAGCCGACCTTGAGCGTGTCGGCGGCCTGTGCGAAGGCCTTATTGCCGCCAAGTGCCAAGGCGGTGCCGCCGGCAATCGAGGTGGCGATGAACTGGCGTCGCGACATACCGCGAATGCCGGATTTGCTGCCGATGGAATGGGTCATGTTTTCCTCCCTCTGTGGCTCCTCCATCACCACAGTGCACCAGCGTTTTGGTTCGGTAAAATGATATTTTGCGGCGTTTCATTAACCGCTGGGTTAGCAGATTCTGGATGAGGCCGAGGCTTGCGGGCCGTCAAGCGTCTCAGTTACCCGGCCTTGCCGCCTCGCGAATGGTTTGCAGCAGGATCGAGAAGGCAGGCGAGAGGGCGGTGTCGGTGCGCATCGTCAGCCCGACCGGCCCCTTGGTTTCCTCGGTGTCGACCGGCAAGGCGACGAAAGCACCGCTTGCGATCTCGTTGGCGACCACGCCGGCTGAAATGATCCACACCGCATTGCTCTGGCGCATGAAGGAGCGGCCGAACGAATCCGAGACGGTCTCGATCTCGGTGGCCGGCGCCGTCATGCCGTTGGTGATGAACAGGCGGTCGACGAAGGGACGGATGACGGACTCCCGCGTCGGCATCAGCACCGGGAAGTCGTCGAGGTTGGCGAAAATGTCAGCCTCCGGCTCCAGCAGCGGATGGCCGGCCCGCACCACGAACAGGACCTGTTCGGAATAGAGATGTTCGAAGAAGAAGCCGGTCATGTTCTCCGGCGCCGCCAGCCGTCCGACAACGAGATCGAGCGCGCCGGTGCGCAATTGTTCGAGCAGCACGGCATTCTCGCCGGTGACGATCTTGAGGGCGGCGCCTGTGTTCTCCCCGAGGAAGAGGCTCATGGCCCGAGGCATCACCCTTGCCGACACGGTCGGCAGCGCGCCGATGCGGATCGGGTGGCGATTGACGGCGCCGTCCTGGCGAACGGAATCGACGCCGCGCTTCAAGGCGGTGATCGCCGAGCCGGCATGGCCGAGGAAAATCTCGCCGAGCCTGGTGACACGAATACCGCGCCCGTCACGCTCGACGACAGCGACACCGAGCGCTTCTTCCAGCTCGCGCAGGGTCTTGGTCACCGCCGGTGCGCTGACATGCAGAAAATCGGCGGCCCGGGCCACGCTTCCTTGCCGCGCCACTTCCAGGAAAGCCTGCAGGTGGCGGAACCGGATTCGGCTTTCGGACATAAGTTTGATAACCCCTGAGTTAATGAAACGGCGCAAAATATCATTTTACCGAACCAAATGCCTTGTGCAATGTGAAGCCGGAGGATCGAAATCGTGCCATTCGTCACCCTAGGCGGCACCACGCTGCACCACCGATATGTCGAGGCGAACGGCAAGGCGTCTCCGGTCGTGTTCATCAATTCGCTCGGTACCGACTTCCGCATCTGGGACGATGTGGCCGCGCGTCTGGCCGGCGAAATGCCTCTGCTTGTCTATGACAAGCGCGGCCACGGCCTCTCCGGTAACGGCAGCGGCGTGCGCTCCATCGACGACCATGCCGATGATTTGGGCGCGCTCATCGATCATTTTGGTTTCAGCAGGGTTGTTCTGGTCGGCCTGTCGGTCGGCGGCATGGTCGCGCAACGGCTCTACGCCCGCCGGCCCGAGATCGTCCGGGCACTGGTCCTCAGCGACACGGCCCACAAGATCGGCACCGCCGAGAGCTGGAACGGCCGCATTGCGACCGTCGAACGCGAGGGCATCGAGGCGATCGCCGACGGCGTGATGAAAGTGTGGTTCACGCCGGATTTCCATGCCGCGCGCGCAGCCGACCTTTCCGGCTGCCGCAACATGCTGGTCAGGCAGCCGCTGCCCGGCTATATCGGCACCTGCATGGCGGTCCGCGATGCCGACTTCACCGAGACGGCGCGCCGCATCGCGGTGCCGACGCTGTGCATGGCCGGCGACCAGGACGGCTCGACGCCTCCCGACCTCGTCCGCTCACTCGCCGCTCTGATCCCCGGCGCGCGTTTCGAGATCATCGGCAGCGCCGGACATATTCCCTGCATCGAACAGCCTGAGGCAATGGTCGCGCTGATCCGCGACTTTGTCGCATCGCTTGCCCCTGGAGCAGAAACCCATGGATGAAGTCCCCGGCAACACAGCCAGATATCGTACCGGACTCGCGGTACGGCGCTCGGTCCTTGGCGATCCGCATGTCGATCGTGCCGAGACTGGCGCCACCGATTTCGACCAGCCGTTCCAGGAACTGATAACCGAAGCCGCCTGGGGAACCGTCTGGGCGCGGCCTGGCTTCAGCAAGCGCGAACGTTCGATCGTCACGCTGGCGCTGCTGGCAGCCCTTGGCCATGATGAGGAAGTGGCCTTGCATGTGCGCGCCACCGCCAACACCGGCGCCTCGCGCGAGGATATTTGCGAGGCGTTCCTGCATGTCGCCATTTATGCCGGCGTGCCGGCAGCCAACCGCGCCTTCAGGATCGCCAAGGAGGTGTTCTCGGAAATGGATGGAGCCAGGAATGTCCGCTGATCCCGGTTCGAACCGGAGGCCCGAGGCCGGCGCGTTCTTCCAGCGCGACCGCACGTGGCATCCGCCGGCACTGACGCCGGGCTATAAGAGTTCGGTGTTGCGCTCGCCGCAAAAGGCGCTGCTGTCCTTCGACAACACGCTGTCGGAAATATCAGGTCCGGTCTTCGGCCATGCCATGCTGGGCGAACTCGACAACGACCTGATTCACAATTTCGCTCGACCGGGGGAGAGCGCCATCGGCGAGCGCATCATCGTCCACGGGCGCGTGCTCGACGAACGCGGCGTCGGCGTGGCCGGTGCGCTGCTCGAATTCTGGCAGGCCAATGCCGGCGGCCGCTACCGCCACAAGAAGGACGGCTATCTCGCCCCGCTCGACCCGAATTTCGGCGGCTGCGGCCGCGCCATCACGGGCGAGGACGGCTCCTATGCCTTTCGCACCGTCAAACCCGGCCCCTATCCCTGGCCGAACGGACCCAATGACTGGCGCCCCGCGCATATCCACTTCTCGGTGTTCGGCCATGGCTTCGCCCAGCGGCTGATCACGCAGATGTATTTCGAGGGCGATCCGCTGATCTGGAAATGCCCGATCGTGCGCGGCATCGCCGACAGGGCGGCCATCGAAGCTTTGACGGCGCTCCTCGATACGCAGGCGACGATCCCGATGGATGCGCTTGCCTACAAGTTCGACATCGTGCTGCGCGGACGCCGCTCCTCGCTGTTCGAGAACCGGCTGGAGGGCAATTGATGGCCCAGTCGCTCGATCGCCTGAAGGAGAGTCCGTCGCAGACCGCCGGGCCTTACGTCCACATAGGGCTGACACCCAATTTCTGCGGCATCGCCGGCGTCTACGCGAGCGATCTTGGCGCGACAATGGTCAATGATCGGACCAAGGGCGAACGGATAAAGCTCAACATCCGCGTGCTCGACGGCACCGGCACGCCGCTAAAGGACGCGCTGGTCGAGATATGGCAGGCCGATGCGGCCGGGCTCTACAATTCGCCCGCCGAGATGCGCGGCGCCGCCGATCCGAATTTCCTCGGCTGGGGCCGCTGTCCGACCGACATGGAAACCGGCCTCTGCGTCTTCGAGACGATCAAGCCCGGCCGCGTGCCGTTCCGCGACGGTCGCCTGATGGCGCCGCACATCACGCTCTGGATCGTTGCGCGCGGCATCAATCTCGGCCTCCACACCAGGCTCTATTTCTCCGACGAGGAGAAGGCCAATGGCGAGGATCCGATCCTGGCGCGCATCGAGCATCGTGTGCGCGTGCCGACCCTGGTCGCCGAGCGCCAGGGCGACGACTACGTCTTCGATGTCCATCTCCAGGGGGAGAAGGAAACGGTCTTCTTCGACAGCTAGGCGACCATGACATGACCGTATCGCCCTTCGACCATCCGCTGCTTTCCGGCCTGCTCGGCGACGAGGGCGCGGCGCGGTGTTTTTCGCTGGAGGCCGACATTGCCGCCATGCTCGCCTTCGAGCGCGCGCTGATCGAGGCCGAAGCCGAATGCGGTGTC
Source organism: Mesorhizobium sp. B2-3-4 (assembly GCF_006442315.1). GTDB lineage: Bacteria > Pseudomonadota > Alphaproteobacteria > Rhizobiales > Rhizobiaceae > Mesorhizobium. The sequence continues at coordinate 414,369 of NZ_VFVY01000002.1, forward strand.
GTTCCCGGTGAAGCAGCAGCCGCGATCGTCAAGGCGCTTGCGTCGTTCCGGCCGGATACCGGCAAGCTGCGCGCCGGCGTCGCCAGGGATGGCGTCGTGGTGCCGGAGCTGGTGCGTCAGATCAAGGCGGCGGTTGGCGACGAGCATGGCGGCTTCGTTCATTTCGGCGCCACCAGTCAGGACGTCATCGACACCAGTCTTGTGCTCCGTCTGAAATCCGCCGTCGAGCATCTCGGCCTGCTGCTCACCGAGACCATCATACGGTTCGCCTTTCTCGCGGAGCGTTTCGGGGGTCGGGCGCTGACCGGGGTGACCCGCATGCAACCAGCGATCCCGATCACCGTGGCGGATCGTGTCAGCGCCTGGCGGGCGCCGCTGCAGCGGCATCAGGCGAGGCTGTCTGAACAGTCGGAACGCCTGCTGGTGATCCAATTCGGCGGTGCTGCCGGTACGCTGGAAAAGCTTGGCGACCGAGGGTTCGCGGTACGCGCGGCACTCGCCGCGAAACTTGGTCTTGCCGACGCGCCGCAATGGCATAGCCAGCGCGACGCGCTCGCCGATTTCGCCGGATGGCTGTCGCTCGTGACTGGCAGCCTCGGCAAGTTCGGCCAGGACATCGCGCTGATGGCGCAGGGCGGCGCAGGCATCGCATTGTCGGGCGGCGGCGGCTCGTCGGCCATGCCGCACAAGCAGAATCCGGTGAAGGCAGAGGCGCTGGTGGCGCTGGCCCGCTTCAACGCAACGCAGCTCTCCGGCATGCATCAGGCGCTGGTGCACGAGCAGGAGCGCTCGGGCGCTGCCTGGACCCTGGAGTGGCTGTTGCTGCCGCAGGTGGTCGTCGCCACCACGGCGTCGTTGCGCCTCGCCGCCGAACTCATCGCGCAGATCGAAAGTCTCGGTCACTGATGCGCACGCAGATCGTCATCGTCGGGTCGGGGCCTTCCGGCCTGCTGCTCGGCCAGTTGCTCGCCGCCATCGGCGTCGAGACCGTGATCCTCGAGCGATCGAGCCGCGAGCATGTGCTTGGCCGTGTGCGCGCCGGCGTGCTCGAACAGGGCACGGTCGACCTGCTTGGCGCGGCAGGCGCGGCGGATCGCCTGCATGCGGAAGGCCTGCCGCACTCCGGCATCTCGCTCGCCTTCGGCGGACAGTTGCGCCGTATCGATCTCACGGCGCTCACCGGGGGCAAGCATGTCACGGTCTACGGCCAGACCGAAGTGACGCACGATCTCATGGACAAGCGCGAAGCGGCCGGGCTGACCACGGTCTACGAGGCGGCCGATGTCGCGCTGCACGATTTCGACGGCACAGCTCCGTTCGTCACCTATGACAAGGACGGCATCCCCCACCGCATCGATTGCGACTTCATAGCCGGTTGCGATGGCTATCATGGCGTCAGTCGAAAGTCGGTGCCGGAGGGCTCGCTGAGAACCTTCGAGCGGCAGTATCCGTTCGGCTGGCTCGGCGTGCTCGCCGAAGTGCCGCCGGCCGATCACGAACTGGTCTACGCCAACCATGAGCGCGGCTTCGCGCTCTGCTCGATGCGCTCGACCCACCGCAGCCGCTACTATGTCCAGTGCCCGCAGGACGATCGTGTCGAGGCATGGTCCGACGACCGTTTCTGGGATGAGCTGCGCCGCCGGCTGCCTGACCAGATCGCGGCGAGCGTCACCACCGGTCCGTCCTTCGAAAAATCCATCGCGCCGCTGCGCTCCTTCGTCGCCGAGCCGATGCGCTTCGGCCGGCTGTTCCTGGTCGGCGACGCCGCCCACATCGTGCCGCCGACCGGCGCCAAGGGTCTCAACCTCGCCGCCAGCGATGTGCGCTATCTCTTCAGCGGGCTTCGGGACTTCTACGCCGAGAAATCGCATGCAGGCATCGACGCCTATTCGCAGAAAGCGCTGGCGCGGGTGTGGAAGGCGGTGCGCTTTTCCTGGTGGATGACGACCATGATGCATCGCTTCCCCGACACCGGCGACTTCGGCCAGCGCATCCAGGAGGCCGAACTAGACTATCTCGTGCATTCACGCGCGGCCTCGGCCGCGCTTGCCGAGAATTATGTCGGCTTGCCCTATTAGAGCCTGTTCCATCCCGATGGATCGGGATGGGCTCTATCTCAGTTTGAGCATGATCTTGTCCGAAAACCGGTATCCACTTTTCGGGATCATGCTTTGGCTATCCCTTGATCGCCGAGCCGACGATGGAATCGACGAAGAAGCGTTGCAGGAAAACGAACAGGATGAGCGGCGGCAGCACCGCAAGCGTGGCGCCGGCCATCACCAGGCCGGTATTCATCGCCCCCCTGTTGTAGCTGAGCAGCCGGCTCAGGCTGATGACGATCGGATAGGCGTCGGCATTGCCCTGCAGCACGGTCAGCGGCCACAGATAGCTGTTCCAGTGATAGACGAAGGCGAACAGCGCCAGCGCCGCGATCGCGGGCGCCACGCTCGGCGCCACGATCTTGTAGAGGATCAGCAGTTCGGAGGCGCCGTCCATGCGCGCGGCGTCGATCAGGTCGTCGGGCACGCCTGCTATGAACTGGCGCATCAGGAAGATGCCGAACGCATTGGCGAGATTGGGCACGATGATGCCGGCGAGGCTGGCATTGAGGCCGATCGAGCCGACCAGGCGATAGAGCGGGATCAGCGTCACGATCGGCGGCAGGAACATGGCGGCGATCAGCACCGAGAACAGAAGCGAGCGGCCGGGGAAATGGTATTTGGCGAAGGCGTAGCCGGCCATCATGCTGGTGACGAGAATGCCGGTGGTGGTGATCGACGCGATGACCAGCGAATTCCACATCGAGCGGCCGACATTGACCACCCCCGAGACTTTCTCGTAGGCGTCGAGACCTGGCGTGCGGGGAATCCACACCGGCGGCACCTGCATGCTCTCGGCCGGCGTCTTGAGGCTGGACAGCACCATCCACACCAGCGGAAAGGCCGATGCCACGGCGACGACCAGCATCAATGTGGCGAGCAGCGCCTTGCGGCCGGATGGCCGCTTGCGCGGCAGGCGGCTTGAGGAGCCGGCGCTCATTCCTGGTCCTTCCGATTGGCGAGTGCGAAGAGTGCGCAGACGACGACGATCAGCGACAGCATCAGCATGACGGCCATGGCCGACCCCAGCCCGCCCTGCGCCCGTTCGATACCGACGCGGCGGATGTGGTAGGTCAAGACATTGGTCGAGCCGACCGGCCCGCCCTGCGTGATCAGTGCCACCGGCTCGAACACCTGCACGGCGTTGATGATGGCGATGACGGCGCTGAACAAAAGCGTGCGTCGCATCAGCGGCAGGGTTATGAAACGGAATTGCTCGAAGCGGTTGGCGCCATCGAGTCTGGCCGCCTCGTAGAGGCTGCCGGGGATCTGTGTCAGCCCGGCGATCGCCAGCACGGTGAAATAACCGACCTGTTGCCAGACATTGAGGACGACGATCGAAATCAGCGCCGAGCGCGGCGACGACAGCCACGGCTGCGGCCCAATGCCGACCAGACCGAGCATCTGGTTGAACGGCCCCTCGCTCGGCGAATAGAGCTTCGACCAGACCAGCGCCACCGCGATCATCGGCACCATGTAGGTGGAGAACAGCACGGTGCGCAGTGCCGTGCCGCCGGCCACGTCATCTTGATAGACCATCAGCCCGAAAGCCACCGACAACGGCAGGATGAGGATGACCGACAGCGCGGTATAGATCGCGGTGTTGACGAGCGCGCCCTTGAAGTCGCGTCCAACCGAGGTCGGTCCAAAGATTTCGCGGAAATTGTCGAGGCCGATGAAGGACGCGCTGGCAAACGGCGTCTGCGTCGACCAGTCCTGGAAGGACAACCAGACGGTGAGCAGCATCGGCAAAAGGATGAAGATGCCGATCAGCGTCACGGCGGGCGTAAGCATGATGCCCGCCGAGGCACGGTACCTCTGGATCATTATTTGGCGGCGCGCTCCAGGATCGATGCGGCGTCGGCCTGGGCCGTCGCCCGCGCATCCTTGGCCGAGACCTGGCCATACTGCAACGCCTCCAGCGTCTGCTGCAGGGATTCGGAGAATTCCTGTCCGCCCAGCACGACCGGGAAGGGCTTTGCGTCGGCGAGCACGCTGACATAGCCGGACAGGAATTCGGAGCCGAGCTTGTCCTTGTGCGCCTCGATGTCGGAGCTGCGCGATGGCAGGATGCCCATCGACATCAATATGTCCGACATGGCGGAAGCGCCGTTCTTGCCGGATTTCGGATTGTTGAGCCAGGCGAGGAAATCCCAGGCGGCCTTCTGCTCGGCTTCTCCTGCATTGGCGTTGACCACGGTCATCCAGGAATAGGAGATCGAATGGGGCTTGTCGCCGCTCGGGCCGACCGGGATGGGGGCCGTGGCGATGTCGGCGAACTTGTCGCCCATGCCGGTCTTCAGCGCGCTCTCCCACCAATTGGCCATGATGATCATGCCGGTCTTGCCGGAGACGAAATTGTCGAGGAACGGCCCGGTGGTGTTGGCGTCCGCCGTCGCCATCGCCGGCACGCTGGCGCCGGACTTGATGAGATCTTCATAAAGCTGGAACGCCTCGCCGGCCTGCTTGCTGTCCAGAGCCGGCTTGCCGTCCTTGACCAACTCGCCGCCATTGGAAACCAGCAGCGAGGCGAAGGGATGGACGACGCCCGCCGCCCAGGAATTGATCATGCCGAAGCCCTGCTGGCCGGCCTCCTTGTTGGTCAGCTTCTTGGCCGCGTCCCTGAATTCGTCCCAGGTCTTGGGCGGAGCCGCGATGCCGGCCTCTCTGAACAGCGCCTTGTTGTAGTTGAGCGCGTAGACATCGATCTCGTTGGGAATACCGTAGAGCTTGCCGCCCACCGAAGCGGCGCTGACGACACCCGCGGGCCAGCCGCCCTTGACCTCATCAGCCACCGCGTTGGGCGCGGGCGCCACCAGCTTGTCGCGGGCGAGTTCCGGCAGCCAGAGGTCATAGATGCCGCCGATCGTCGGCCCGTCCGCGCCGCCGCCCTGGGAGCGGAGCGTGGTCAGGAGATCGCCGAAGGGAACGGCGCGCACGGTGACGCTGACGTCGGGATTGGTCTTGGCGTAATCCTTGGCCGCTGCTTCCAGCAGCGACACCGTCTCGGGCGACCAGTGCGTCAGGTAGGAGATGTTGACCGATTGCGCCCAGCCGCTGGCGGGCAGGATGGCAAGGCCGGCGGCCAGTGCCAGTTTCGACGTCCAGGCAAACGACATCCTCATCCTCCACTTGAGCATAGCGATCACGATGACGTTATGACAACATCAAGCGACGATGCAAGGCCCAGTTTGGCAAAAAGCTGGATGAAGGGTCTATGGAAATTTTCTCGTGGATATCGATTGAAATAAATTTATATTTCAAAACATAATGTTGAGCCGTTTTCTTGAATCGTGTTGCTCGACGGTTCTGCTCCGGTGGGAAAATGACACCTCTTGCGAATGACACTATGTCGTTATAATGACTTTAGTCGAGCGAATGACTCTCCTTGCGGCATCGGAGCGCCGCGGGACGCCAAGGACAGAGAAAAACGGGAGACTGGCAATGAGCATGCTTTCAATTCACCGGCGCGCCGCGCTTGGCCTGATCGGCGGCCTCGCCGCCGTTTGTGCCGGCATCTTCACGGCGGTGCCGGCCAGGGCCGACAGCACAGTGACGCTGTGGAGCTGGCGCACCGAGGACGAGGCGGCGATGCGCCGCATCTTCGATGCCTTCGAGGCCAAGAATCCGGACATCAAGGTCGCCATCCAGTTTACTCCGGATGCCGACTACCAGAACCGGCTGAGCACGGCGCTGCGCGGCGGGCGCGGGCCTGACATCGCCCAGCTCAAGGCCTATGGCGAATTGCAGCCCTTCGTCGATGCCGGCTATCTCGACGTGCTCGACGACAGCGTGCCGGAACTGAAGAACATGCCCGACGCCGCCCTCGGCGGCGCGCGCGGTCGTACCGACGGCAAGGTCTACGGCGTACCCTATTCGGTGCCGATGATGGGCGTGTTCTACAATCAGGACATCTTCGCCGCGCAAGGCATTGAAATTCCTAAGACCTATAAGGATTTCCTCGCCGCCTGCGACAAGCTCAAGGCGGCAGGCATCACGCCGATCGCCACTGGCGGTGCGAACGGCTCTGCCTGGGAATTGGAGATCGGCGTCGGCGTCGTCGGCCCGACCGTCTACGGCCCGGGATTCTACGACGAGATGATGACCGGCAAGGCGACCTTCGAGGACCCGCGCTATGTCGCGGCGCTGAAGCGCTTCGCAGATCTGAAGCCCTATTTCCCCGACGGTTTCGCCGGCATCGACTACACCACCGCCACGCAGCAGTTCATCGGCGGCAAGGCGGCGATGTTCCTCGGCGGCTCGTTCGAGAACGGCAGCTTCAAGGCGCAGAACCCGAAGCTGAAATTCTCGATCTTCCCGTTCCCCGCCGATGACGCCGGCGCGACGCTCTACACCTCGGCCTTCTCCGACGGCTCCTATGGTCTTGTTTCCGAAGGTCAAAACAAGGAGGCCGCGACCAAGGTGCTGAACTTCATGGCCTCGGCCGAGTTCGCGCAGATGTTCGCCGACGAGCTCGGCTGGCCGCCGGCCCGCACCGATGTCACCGTGAAGGACCCGGTGCTGTCGGAGATGATGGCGATGGCGAAGAACTCGACGCCGTATTTGACGCTGGTCGGCTTCCGCTGGCAGTCGCCGACAGCGTCCTCGGTGCTGCAGTCCGAGATCATCGACATGGTCGAAGGCAACATAGCGCCGGAGAAGCTCGCCGCCGACATGCAGGCCGCCGTCGCCACCTGGTTCAAGCCCAAGCAGTAACAGCCGGGCCGGACAGAACAACGCATGGCCACCCACCGCCGCACCAGCAGCCTGAAGCGCACGCAACAGCGCATGGCCGTGCTTTTCATCCTGCCGGCGCTGGCGGTCTACGCGCTGTTCGTCCTCTATCCCCTGGCGATGTCTTTGTGGGGCAGCTTCTTCCTCTGGAAGGGGCTGCGCATGACCGAATTCGCCGGCCTTTCGAATTTCGCGCGGCTGTTCGTCTTCCCGAGCGATGCGCGGCTCTACGGTGCGCTCTGGCACAACACCGCCTGGTTCTTCGGCATCATGGTCTTCCAGAACGGCATCGGCCTTTTGTTCGCCTGGTTGCTGTTCCTGCGCGACAGGGGCGCCGCCTTCTTCCAGTCGGTGTTCTTCTTCCCGGCGGTGCTGAGCCCGGTCATCGTCGGCGCGCTCTGGCGCCTGCTGCTGGCGCCGGGCGGCGTTGTCGAATGGGCGCTGAACGGGATCGGCCTGCATCAGGGCAGCCTGACCGTGCTCGGCAGCAGCCACACCGCGCTCGGCGTGCTGATCGCCGTTGACGCCTGGAACTGGATGGGACTGCCGGTGCTGATTTACACGGCCGGCCTCAGGCAGATTTCCAGCCAGATATTCGAGGCCGCCAGGCTCGACGGCGCCGGCAATGCGCGCATGCTGTTCTCCGTCGCTTTGCCTTTGTTGATGCCGGCGCTGGGCACGCTGACCACGCTGTCCTTCATCAACACCTTCAACCAGTTCGACATCGTCTATGTCATGCAAGGCGTGCAAGGCAATCCGAGCTATTCGACCGACACGCTGGTGACCTATTTCTACCGGCTGGCCTTCGGCGCGGAAGGGGCCGTCGGCATCACCGATATCGGCCTGGCGCTGGCGCTCGGCACCTTGCTGTTCCTGATCCTCAGTGTCGGCACGTTGTTGGTGCTGCGCTTCTTCGATCGCCGCACGGTGGAGCTATGAGCGCGCTGGCGATGTCCCGCGGTCCGGCGATCTCGCGGCGGCTCGCGCGGCTGCCGGGCTGGACCGTGCTGTGCCTGTGGACGGCGGCGGTTCTCCTGCCGCTCTATATCCTCGTCGTCTCCTGCTTCAAAACGACCGCCGAGATCTACGACAACCGGCTTGGCCTGCCGGCACGCTGGGCCTTCGACAATTTCATCAATGCCTGGACGCGCGCCGACCTCGGCCACAACTTCCTCAACAGCCTGATCGTCACCGGCGGCGCGGTCATCCTCACCATCGTCGTCTCGGCCATGGCCGCCTATCCGCTCAGCCGCTACCGCCTTGGCTGGAACGCCATCATGCTCGGCCTGTTCCTGTCGGGCATCATGCTGCCCATTAGGCTGGCCTCTGTCGAACTGTTCACGCTGATGCGCAATCTCGGCCTGCTCGATTCGCTGACCGGCCTGATCCTCGTCTATTCGGCGATCCGCATCCCCTTCGCCGTCTTCATCTTCGCCAATTTCATGCGCGTCTTGCCCTCCGAACTCGACGAGGCGGCGCGCATGGACGGCGCCGGCGAGGTCCGCATCCTGTTCCAGATCATCCTGCCGATGGTGAAGCCGGCGGTGTCGATCGTCGCGATCTTCACCGCCATTGCCGTGTGGAACGACTTCTTCTTCCCGCTGATCTTCATCTTCGACGACCGCTACAAGACCGTGCCGCTGGCGATCAGCGTCTTCGTCGGCCAGTTTCGCACCGACTGGGGCCTGGTCTTCGCCTCGCTTGCGATCTCCATGGCGCCGATCCTGATCATGTATTGTCTGCTCGCCCGCCAGATTCGCGAGGGTGTCGGCGCCCAGGGAGGCATGAAATGATCGAGGACCGGATCTACGCCGCCAAGTCCATCCTGGTGGTCGGGGCACACGCCTTCGATGCCGAAGTGATCGCCGGACCGCTTGCTGCCTCCGCCGTGAAGCGCGGCGCCTCGGTGACCTTCCTGCATCTGACCATGGGCGAGCAGGGGCATCCCTGCCTGATCCCCGCGCACTATTGCGTCCAGAAGGAAGAGGAAGCGGGCAGGGCGGCCGAACGGCTCGGCGTTACGGTGCGCAGCCTTGGCCTGCGCGACGCCTTCCTGCCCTCGGACGACGAGACGGCGCTCGAGGTTTGCGACGTCATTCGCGAGCTCAAACCCGAGATCGTCATCACCCATTGGCATGGCAGCTGGCACAAGGACCATCGCGCCGCCGCGCATCTGACGCAGACCGGCATCTTCTTCGCCGCGCTGCCGACCGTTGCCAGCGACTATGCCGCGCACACGCCGCAATTGCTGCTGTTCGGTGAGAACTGGGAGGACGATGACGGCTTTCGCCCGGAACATCTCGTCGATGTCAGCGACGGGTTCGAGGCCTGGAGCGAAGCGGTCAAGGAATATGAGCTGGCGCGCGGGCTGAGCAGCTTCCCCTATGTCGACTATTACAACGCGCTCTACCGGCTGCGCGGCTGCCTGCGCGGCACGCGCCATGCGCAGGCCTTCGCGGCGGCGTCGCATTCATGGAATGCCGGCAGCGGCCTGTTCGCGCCGCCAGCCAGCCGGGGGCGCGGCCGATGACGCGGGTTCTGGCCATCGATCTCGGCGGCACCAATCTGCGTGCCGCGATCTTCACCGGCGACGTTGGCGCGCTCGATGTGTTGAGCCTCGAACCGGCACCCGCAAGCCTTGATGCCTTCGTCGACCGCATCCAGGCGCTGCGCGCCGAGGCCGGAGCGGTCGAAGCGCTCGGCCTCGCGGTGCCCGGGCTCGTCGAAGGTGCCGTTTGCCGCTGGATTCCAAACCTGCCTTTCCTCGACGGCGTCGACCTCCAGGCGCTGTTTGCGGACCTGCCAGTCGCGCTCGGCAATGACGCGCAGATCGCCCTGCTGGCGGAAGCCGCGGAGGGCAGCGCGAAGGGTATGTCGGACGCGATCCTGCTTGCGATCGGCACCGGCATCGGTTCGGCGGTGCTGGCCAATGGCCGCATCGTCGCCGGCGCACATGGCGGCGCCTGCTCGTTCGGCTGGGCCTGCGCCGACATCAAGGACCATGGCGAGGAACGCAGCGGCTGGCTGGAGCGCATGGCGTCGGGACGGGCGCTCGATGCACTCGCCGGCGAGATCGGTCTTGCCGATGGCCGCCAACTGGTCGCCGCCGCCCAGGCGGGAGAACTCGCCGCTCAGACCTTGCTTGAAGTACCGGCGCGCCGGCTGGGCACGGCGCTTGCCGGGGCCGTGGCGTTGCTCGATCCGCAGGCGGTTCTGATGTCGGGAGGGCTGGCCGAGGCGCTGGACGTGATGCGGCCACCGCTGCTCGCCGCACTGCGGCGCCAGTTGCCGCCGCATCTGCGCGGCATCGAGATCCAGTCCGGCCGGTTTGGTCCCGGCGCCGGTCTTGTCGGCGCGGCGCTGGCTGGTCGCGCGGGGAAAGAGTGGAGACAGGTGCGATGAGCCAAGCGAGCTTTCAGCAACCCGACCGCAGACGGCCGGAGCCACTCTGGTACCAGGTCGAGGAGGCGATCCGCGCCATCGTCAAGAGCGGTGAATGGGCGACCGGCGACCAGATGCCGGCCGAGGACAGGCTGTGCGCTCTGTTCGGCGTCAGCCGCATCACGCTGCGCCACGCCTTGCGCAATCTGGAGGAAGGCGGGCTGCTCAGGCGCGAGCATGGCCGCGGCACCTTCGTGCGCTCCACCACGCTGGTCGCCGGAACGCGCGAGCTGACCAGCTTCACCCAGGAAATGGGCAATATGGGTGTCGTCGCCGGCTCGCGCCTGCTCGACTGCAGCCTGAACACGGCCAATGCGGCGGCGGCCGGCGCGCTGGAGATCGAGGAGGGGGACCCGGTGGTGCGCATCCGGCGGCTCAGATTGGGCAACAACGAGCCCATCGGCATCCAGACGGCACAGCTTTCGGCGGCACGCGTGCCGGGTTTCCTCGATGCCGGCTTGCTGCAGGGCTCGCTCTATGAGGCGCTGGAGCGCCATTACGGCATCGTGCCGGTCGCCGCGCGCGAGAACTACCGCGTCGGTGCCGTCGGCGCGGCGGATGCCGAACTGCTCGACCTGCCCGCCGGCAGCCCCGCCTTCATCGTCGAGCGCATCACCACCGACGAGCGCGGCCCGTTCGAATTCACCGTCTCCATCATGCGCGGCGACCGCTACGAAATCCGCTCGACGCTGCGCGCCGGACGCGTGCCGGCGAATCCGCGAAGCTGATCCACCATCCCAAGCAGACACTTAAACAGGAGTATCCACGTGTCCGATCTCTATATTCACCGTCTCGCCGCCCTCATCGATCAGGCCGCCAAGACCAATGAAGAGGCCTTCGGCCAGGCGGCCAGCCGCTTTGCCGACTCGCTCCAGGGCGGCGGGCTGGTCCACCTCTTTGGCTCGGGCCATTCGGTGCTGCCGGTGCAGGAAGTGTTCCCGCGCTATGGCAGCTATGTCGGCTTCAACCCGCTGACCGACCCGCGCGTGATGTGGCACAACGTGCTGGGCGCAGGCGGCGTGCGCGAATTGCTTTGGCTGGAACGGACGGAAAAGTACGCCGAGAAATTCCTGGACCACCAGCCGCTCAACAAGGGCGATTCCATCATCATCTTCGGCCATAGCGGCCGCAACGCGTCCGGCATCGACACCGCCCTCTATGCCAGGAAGCGCGGCATCTTCGTCGTCGCAGTGACCAGCAAGAACAATCTCGACAAGCCGGCCACGCACTCCTCCGGCAAGCGACTGGCCGATGCGGCCGACCTCGTCATCGACACCTGCTCGCCCATCGAGGACGCCATCGTGCCGGTCGAAGGCTGGAGCCGTCCGGTCTCCGGCTCGTCCACCGTGCTCGCCATGATCATGGCGCATGAACTGATCGCCCGCACCGCCGAGCAGCTCGCCAAGCGCGGCATCGAACTGCCGGTCTTCGCCTCGCCGACGATCGCGGGCGTGACCTTGCACGACACCGACGTCATTTACGGCGTCTATCGCGAGCGCATGCTGGAAGCGCAGAAGAAGCACCTGCCGGCCTTCCAGGCGACCATGCGCGGCGAATAATGCCGATATCGGGGAGGCGCCGCGGCGCCTTCCCGAAGCGACTACCGTCGCTTCCCCAAGCGACTATCGTCCCAGCAGATTGCGCTCGACGGTCTTCAGATGCGCCAGCATGGCCTGGCTGGCGCTCTCGGGGTCGCGGCGCAGCAGTGCGTCGAGAACCATCTGGTGCTCGCTGCAGTAGATGCTGCGGCGCTCCTCGGAAAAGGAGCGCTTCTTCATTTCGAACCACGGCGCCTGATTGCGCAGGATGCGCATCAGATTGTGGATCTCCTTGAGGAATTCGTTGCGCGAGCAGGCGAAGATGCGGTGGTGGAACTCCGCGTCCCAATGCTCGAAAGTCGGCATGTCCTGAGACTCGCAGGCAATCCTGTGTGCCTCGCGCACCGCGTTGAGCTCCATGGCGCTGGCATTGGTGGCCGCGAAGGAGGCCGCGGCCGGCTCCAGCAATTGCCTGATTTCCATCATGTCGGCCGGGCTGGTGCCTTCCATGCGGCCGACGACGGCCGTCATCGAGGCGGGATTGGGGGCAGTCAGGAAGGTGCCGCGCCCGACATGGCGTACTACCGTGCCGTCATCCTCCAGGAAGGAGACGGCGCGTCGCATCGTGTTGCGCGCGACGCCGAATTCGCTGGCCAGATCGCGCTCCGGCGGGATGCGGCCATTCTCGATCCATTCGCCGGAAGATATCCGCTTCTTCAGCGCGGTGGCGATGTCGCTGGCGACAAGCTTCGGCATTTCTGGTCGCTTTTATCTGATCCAATATTGAGCCATTGATAGCAGCTTCCGGCGCCGCCGTCCACAACCGGCTTTGGCGGCTCTGCAAGGCGGATTGTCGTGCCGGTCTCGCATTTCTTTTTGGTAAGGCCAGTTCAGATTCTGCTTGCGGCCTAAACCAATCGGCGCTAGCGTGTAACAAAAGAGCGATAAATTGGCTCAATATTGGTTCAGGGAGGACTGGATGCGGGTCGCGACTTTCTCGATATCAGGCGAACGTCGCGTCGGCCTCGTCGACCTGGGCGCGCAGACCGTCGCTCCTTTCGATTTTTCCGTCGAACAGGCCAGGTCCGGCATCCTGGCGCTGATCGAGCGCAACGGCGCCGGCATTCCGCGCACCCTGTCGCCGATCCCGCTGGCGCAGGTCGAGATCGAAGCGCCGATCCCGCAACCGCGCCGCAACATCTTCTGCGTCGGCAAGAACTATCACGAGCATGCCCACGAGTTCGCTCGCTCGGGCTTCGATTCCAGCGCCGGCGCCGGTGCGATCCCCAAGCATCCGATCATCTTTTCCAAAGTGCCGGAATCGGTCGTCGCCAACCATGCCAGCGTGCTGATCGATCCCTCGGTCTCGACAGCCATCGACTACGAGGCGGAACTCGCCGTCATCATCGGCAAGGGCGGTCGCGGCATTTCGCGGGAAAATGCGCTCGACCATGTCTGGGGCTACACCATCGTCAACGACGTCACCGCCCGCGACCTGCAGGGCAAATACAGCCAGTGGCTGATCGGCAAGTCGCAGGACACGTTCTGCCCGATGGGGCCATGGGCGGTGACCAGGGACGAACTCGACCTGGCGACCGCCGGCATCAGGTGTTTCGTCAATGAGGATCTGCGCCAGGATTCCCGCATTTCGTTGCTGATCTTCGACATCCCGACCATCATCGCCACCCTGTCGCAAGGCATCACGCTGAAGCCCGGCGACATCATCGCCACCGGCACGCCGGTCGGCGTCGGCATTGGTTTCGATCCGCCGAAATATCTCAAGGCCGGCGACGTCGTGCGCATCGAGATCGACGGCATCGGCACGCTGGAAAACCGCTTCGCGGAGCTCGCACGATGACCACGGTGACTGTTGGCCAGGTCGTTGCCGAAACCGTGGGCGCGGGCGCCGCCGTGGTAATGATCCACGGCCTTGGCGGCACCTCGAACATGTTCCAGCCGCAGATGGCGGCGCTGTCGGCCCATCGCGTCATCCGGCTCGACCTGCCGGGTTCGGGCCGCTCGCCGCGCCCGATCGAACCGCTGACCATCGAAGGCATGAGCGAGGCCGTGATCCGCGCCATGGCCGGCATGGGCGTTGCCTCGGCGCATTTCGTCGGCCACTCCATGGGCACCATCGCCTGCCAGCAGATCGCGGCGACGCAGCCCGCGCTGGTCAGGTCGCTCGTCCTGTTCGGGGCTTTGGCCGAGCCGGCGGAGGCGACGCGGCAAGGACTGGGCAAGCGGGCGCAACTGGCGCGATCCGGCGGCATGTCCGATATTGCCGACCAGATTGTCGCAAATGCGATCTCGGCGCACAGCAGGGAGACTTCGCCGGCGGCCGTCGCCTTCGTTCGGGAATCCATCACCCGCCAGGATCCGGAATCCTATGCCCGCACTTGCGAGGCGCTGGCCAAGGCGACCGCCGTCGATGCGCGCAAAATTTCAGCGCCGACGCTGCTGGTCACCGGCGACGCCGACACCGTCAATCCGCCCGGCGTCGCCCAGGCGCTTGCCGACAAGATCAAGGGCGCCGTATTCTCGTCGATGGATCGGTGCGGGCATTGGGCGACGGTCGAGAGCCCGCGCGAAAGCAGCCAGAAACTGGCCGATTTTTTGAGACGGGTTGATAGGTGAGGAATACTGATCGGGCGTAGAACTCATGCGCTCGGCAAGTTGGGAGGCTTGTGATGGCAGACGACAGCTGGAACGGAAACGGTTCGACCGGCACGCTGTTCACCAATGTGCGCGTGCTCGACGCCACGGGTGAATACCCCTACACCGGCGAGGTGCTGGTGCAAGGCAACCGCATCAAGCAGATCACCAAGGGCTCGTCGCGCTTCGGCTCGTCTTCGTCGTCTTCCTACAGCGGCGGCGCGACGGTTATCGACGGCATGGGCGCGACGCTGATGCCGGGCATGATCGACGCGCATCTGCACCTGTCCTGGAACAATGCGCCGGGCATCGACCCCATCCAGATGATGGAGGTCGAGGAGCACATGCTGGTCACCATGGAGATGGCCAAGCTCGTGCTCGACGCCGGCTTCACCGCCGGCCGGGGTGCCGCCGCCGCCAAGCCGCGCCTCGATGTCGTGGCCAAGAAATTCATCAACCAGGGCCGCTTCCCCGGACCTCGCTATCTCGCGGCCGGTCCCGAGATCACCACCGTCGGCGGCCTCGGCGATTCCGCGCCCTCGCATATTCCGCATGAGGGCCTGAACCTCGGCCTTGTCGTCTCCGGGCCTGAGGAAATCCGTCGCACCGTGCGCCAGCTGATCAAATACGGCGTCGACTCCATCAAGCTGAACCTGTCGGGTGAAAGCATCACCGGCATGGGCGCCGAGGAGACGCCGATGTCGGAGGAGGAGGTCGCCATGGCCGCTTCCGAGGCGCGCTGCCGCAACAAGGTGCTGTCGGCGCATGCGCGCTCGTCCGGCTCGGTCAAGCAGTGCGTGCGCCACGGCATCCAGAACATCTACCACGCCTCCTTCGCCGACGAGGAAGCGCTCGACATGCTGGAGGCGGTAAAGGACAAGCACTTCGTCGCGCCCGGCATCGCCTGGCTGATCAATACCGCGCGCTATGCCGAGCAATGGGGCATCAAGCCGGGCTCGCCGCTGTCGCTCGAATATGAGCGCGAACTCGAAATGTGCATCGACACGATGAAGAAGATGCACCGGCGCGGCATCCGCGTCTGCATCGGCGGCGATTACGGCTTTGCCTGGACGCCGCAGGGCACCAATGCCAAAGACATCCAGACCTTCGTCGAAATGCTCGGCTTCTCGCCGATGGAAGCGATCCAGGCCGGCACCAAATATGGCGGCCAGATCATGAACATGGGCGACGAGCTCGGCCTGATCAAGGAAGGCTACCTTGCCGATATGCTGCTCATCGACGGCGATCCGATCTCCGACGTGCGCATCCTGCAGGACAAGAACCGCATCCTCGCGATCATGAAGGACGGCAAGTTCCACAAGGCGCCGCGCATCAATGAGCAGCGCCGGCGGCTGACCGCATGAGCCTGCTCGACCGGCCATCTCAGACGCTTTCGAGCGGCGGCATGACACTGCGGCAAGCCTGGGGTGTCGTCGGCCTGCTTGCGGCTGCGATCCTCGCATGGCTGGTCTTCGCCGTCTGGCCGGATTGGCTGAACGCGATCCTGATTTCCAAGAAGGCCTTCGTCAGCGCCATCCTCAACGGCATTACGCTGGCCGGCCTCTATTTCCTGGTCGCAAGCGGTTTCACGCTGATCTTCGGGCTGATGCGCAACGTCAACCTGGCGCATGGCTCGCTCTATCTGCTCGGCGCCTATATCGGCTACGAGGTCACCAATCGAACCGGCTACTGGCTGCTCGGCGTCGCTGCCGGCTTTGCCGTGCTCGCCATCGTCGGCGTCGTCATGCAGGTCTTCGTCTTCCGCCGCCTGGAAGGCGACGACCTGCGCCAGACCCTGGTCTCTATCGGCATCTCCATCGTTGCCGCCGACCTGATGCTGGCGGTATGGGCGGGCGGCACCTATCAGATCACCACGCCTGAATGGCTCGACGGCGCCTTGACCTTGCCCGTCATCACAGCCGTGCGCTCCAACGGCGCCTCGGTCTTCCTCACCTATCCACTCTACCGCGTCGTGGTGCTAGCGGCGGCGATCGTCATCGGCGTCGGCCTCTGGCTGATGCTGCACAAGACCCGCGTCGGCATGATGATCCGCGCCGGCGTCGACGACCGCGCCATGCTGCAGGCCTCCGGCGTCAACGTGCACGCTGTCTTTGCCATTGTCTTTGCCGTCGGTGCAGGGCTCGCCGGCTTTGCCGGCGTCGTCGGAGGGTCGGCGCTGTCGGTCGCTCCCGGCGAGGATGTGCGCTACCTCCTGGCTTCGCTGGTGGTGGTCATCGTCGGCGGCATGGGCTCGATCACTGGCGCGGCCATCGGCGCGCTGCTGATCGGGTTGGCCGAGCAGATCGGCCTCGTCTACTTCCCCACCTACGGCATCGTGCTCACCTTCGTCATCATGGTGGTGACGCTGGCGGTTCGGCCGCAAGGCATCATGGGGAAGGCAAGATGAGCCTTGCCATTGCTACCGGCGCCACGACACAGCGAAACTGGCTGGAGAAGCTCGGGCCCGGCCACATCATCCTTGGCACGGCACTGGTGCTCTATCCGCTGGTGGCCTCGGATTTCTTCCTCACCCAGATCGGTGGTTATTCGCTGATCTTCGGCATGCTCGGCCTGTCGCTGATGCTGCTCGCGGGCTATGGCGGCATGGTCAGCCTGGCGCAGATCACCGTCGCCGGCATAGCGGCCTATGCCATCGCCATCCTCGGCAACGCCAATTCCAACATCCTTGGTCTCGGCTGGCCGTGGTGGCTGGCGGTGATAGCGGCCGTTTTCGCGGCGGCATTGGCTTCGGCCCTGATCGGCTGGATCTCGGTGCGCACCGAGGGCATCTACACGATCATGATCACGCTGGCGATCGCCACCGCGACCTACTATTTCGCGCAGCAGAACTACGCCATCTTCAACGGCCATTCCGGCTATGCCGGCATCCGTGCACCGGCCTTCTGGGGCATAGGCTGGCGTGACGCCAAGCCCTTCTACTATCTCTGCCTCGGTCTGGCCGCGCTGACCTACGCGGCGGTGCTCTACGGCTCGCGCTCGACCTTCGGCATGACCTTGCAGGCGATCCGCGACAATCCGCGCCGCATGCGTGCGCTCGGCTACCACGTCACCGCGCACAAGGTTTTCGCCTGGCTTCTTTCCGGGGTCATCGCCGGACTGGCCGGCGTGCTGCTGGTCTGGTTCAACGGCCGCGTCTCGCCCGGCACCATCGGTGTCGATGCGGCGATCGACGTGCTGATCATTGCCGTCATCGGTGGCTTGCGCCACCCGATCGGGCCGTTTCTTGGCGCGCTCGTCGTCGTTCTGATGCAGACCTTCGCCATCGACATCGTCGGCGCCGAGCGGTTCAACACGCTGATCGGCATGGTGTTCCTGGTGATCGTCTTCGTCTCGCCGGATGGAATTCTTGGGTTGTGGGGGAGGATAAAACCGCATCTTGCCCAGGAGTCCTTGCGTCCCGGACCTTAGGAGCCGGGACGGATGAACCACTGCAAAACCAAATCAACGGGAGGAAATCATGAGGATGCATAGACGGACATTACTGGCGCTGGCGGTGTTCACCGGGCTCACCGCGCCGTCGATGGCGCTGGCCGCCGACGACACCATCAAGATCGGCCTGCTCGCCACCTTCGAGGGACCGTTCACGGTGCTGGGCGAGGACGGCGAACGTGGTGCCATGACGGCGATTGCCGAGATGAACGGCACCGTCGCCGGCAAGAAGATCGAGATCGTCAAGGGATCGTCCGACGCTTCGCCCGACAGCGCCGTGCGCGCCGCGCGCAAGCTGGTCGAGCAGGATGGCGTCAAGGTGCTCGTCGGTCCGCTGTCGGGCGACGAAGGCATCGCCGTCAAGGACTACGCCAAGACCCAACCCACCGTGACCTTCATCAACGGCACCTCGGCCGCGCAGGACACGACTTTGCGCGATCCGGCGGAAAACTTCTTCCGCTTCTCGACCGACGGCGCCCAGTGGATGGCCGGCCTCGGCACCTACGCCTTCAAGGACAAGGGCTACAAGAAGGTCGCCACCGTCGCCGAGGACTATTCATTCCCCTACACGCAGGTGTTCGGCTTCATGGCCGAGTTCTGCAAGGCCGGCGGCCACGTACCGTCCAAATCCTGGGTGCCGATCGGCAACAAGGATTTCTCCTCGGTCATCGCCGCCATCCCCGAGGATGTCGACGCGATCTATGTCGCGCTCGGTGGCGCCGATGCCGTCAATTTCCTGACCCAGTACCAGCAGGGTGGCGGCACCGCGCCGCTGATCGGCGGCTCGATCACCGTCGACCAGACCGTGCTGACCTCGAAAGGCAAGCTGAAGGACGTGCTGAAGGGCACGCCGTCCGCCGGCCCGACCGCCGACACCAATGACGCGCCGGCATGGAAGGCCTTCGTCGAAGCCTACAAGAAGCAGCCCGGCGCCTTTCCGTCGCCCTCGCTCTTCGCCCATGGCTACTATGTCGACATGAAGGCGACGCTGCTCGGTCTCGACAAGGTTGGCGGCGATGTCTCCGACGGCGGCAAGAAGCTGCGCGAGGCGCTGTCGACGCTGTCCTTCGACACGCCGACCGGCAAGGTGTCGCTCGACAAGAACCGCAACGCCATCGCCGACATCTTCCTGACCGAAGTCACCGAGGGTTCGGACGGCAATCTCCTCAACAAGCTGGTCAAGGTCGTGCCGCAGGTCAACCAGACGCTCGGCATTCCCGAAGACGAGTTCATGAAGCTCGGCGCGGTCAACCGCGACAATCCGAGCTGCCCGTAACAGCTGATCCGAAGTGAAGCCGCCAGTGACCGAAAGCCTCGCAGCAAACCGCCTCCAGAGCACCGGCGCCTATGCGCTGGAGCTCGATGGCGTGGCGCGGCATTTCGGGGCGCTGGTGGCGCTCTCGGGCATCACCATGAGGATCGCGGCCGGCGAACGGCGCGCGGTCCTCGGCTCCAACGGCGCCGGCAAGACGACGCTCTTCAACGCGGTGACCGGTGACTTCATGCCGACGGCCGGACGCATCCGCTTTTTCGGCGAGGACATCACCGACCTGCCGCCGCATGAGCGCATCCGGCGCGGCCTGCGCCGCACCTACCAGATATCGCAATTGTTCAAGGGCCTCTCGGTCCTCGATTCCATCTTTCTCGCCTGTCGCGGCGTCTCGCGCAGCCGGTTCTCGCTGCTGCGGCCGTCGCCGTCGGACGTCAACATGGCGCAGGCCGAATCGATCCTCAACGCGGTGCATCTGGAAACCTATCGCGACATGCTGGTGGCGACGCTGAGCCATGGCCAGCAGCGCCAGCTGGAGATCGCGCTGGCGCTGGCCGGCGCGCCGCGCTTCATCCTGTTCGACGAGCCGGCGGCGGGCCTGTCGCCGACGGAACGCCGCGACCTCGTCGCCATCCTCAACGCGTTGCCGAAGCACATCGGCTACATCATCATCGAGCACGATCTCGATGTCGCGCTGCGCGTCTCGGAATATGTCTCGATGATGCACAATGGCCGCCTGTTCAAGGAAGGCACGCCGCAGGAGATCGAGGCCGATCCGGAAGTCCAGGAGATCTATCTCGGGGGCAAGCATGGCTGAGCGTCCCTCTCGCCAAACGTCCGGGAAGACGGCCAGGGCAATGCTGCGCATAGACGATCTGCAGGTCTTCTACGGCGAAAGCCATGCGCTGCAGGGCGTCTCGCTGGCGCTGGAAAGCGGCGTGCTGTCGGTGGTTGGCCGCAACGGCATGGGCAAGTCGACGCTCTGCAACACCATCGTCGGCCTGAAACGGGCGAAGTCCGGTTCGATCCGTGTCGATGGCCGCGAGATCACGGCGCTCGAGCCGCACGAAATCCACCGCCTCGGCGTCGGCTATGTACCGCAAGGGCGCCGCGTCTGGCCGAGCCTGACGGTTGATGAGCATCTGCGGCTTGCCGCCGGCACAAGGCGCGATGCGAGTTGGACGGTCGAGCGCGTCTACCAGACTTTTCCGCGCCTGGCCGAGCGCCGCGCCAATGGCGGCTCGCAACTGTCGGGCGGCGAGCAGCAGATGCTGGCGATTTCGCGCGCGCTGCTCAGCGACCCGAAGCTGCTGGTCATGGACGAGCCGACGGAGGGACTGGCGCCGGTCATCGTCGACCAGGTCGAGCGGATGCTGATCGATCTCGCCGCCGAAGGCGAGATGGCGGTGCTGGTCATCGAGCAGAATATCGGCGTCGCGACCGCCGTGTCCGACCAGGTCGCCATCATGGTCAACGGCCGCATCAACCGGCTGATGGACGCCAAGGCGCTTGCCGCCGACCGCGATCTGCAGCAGCGGCTGCTGGGCGTCGGCCGCCACGCCGAGGACGCGCCTGTCACGCCGGCGGAAGCCGCACAGGCCAGGGAGCAACTGGCGGAAGTCTATCGTGTCGACAGGGCTGGCGCCGGCTCGGCCGAGCCGACGCCGCAGAACGGCGTCTACCGTCCGGTCACCGAACTGCCCAACCGCTGGAACGTACCGGTCACCGAATTGCGGCAGGCGGCGGTCGACAAGGCCGCACCCCGGGACGATGCAAAAAAGATCTTTGCCATTCCCTTTGCCGAGCGCATCGGCCGCACCGTGCTGGTCGCCGGTACCTTCGATACCAAGGGCAAGGAGCTGCGCTTCGTCGCCGACCGGCTGAAGGCGCTCGGCCTGACGGTCCGCACCGTTGACCTCTCGACATCTGGAAAACCGACGAGCGCCGATGTCCCAGCCATGCAAGTGGCGGGCATGCACGCGCGCGGCTCGTCCGCCGTCTTCACGAACGATCGCGGCGGCTCGGTCAGCGCCATGGCGGAAGCCTTCGCGCGCTGGATCGAGCGCGAGCCGCGCATTGGCGGCGTCATTTCCGCCGGTGGCTCCGGCGGCACCACGCTGGCAACGGCGGGCATGCGCGTGCTGCCGGTAGGCATTCCCAAGCTGATGGTCTCCACGGTAGCGGCCGGCGACGTCGCCAAATATGTCGGCGGCGCCGACATCATGATGTTCCATTCGGTCGCCGATGTGCAGGGGCTGAACTCGATCACCGAACAGGTTCTGTCCAATGCCGCGCACGCCATGGCCGGCATGGTCGCGCAATTGCCCAATGCCGAAGCCTGGGAAGTGAAACGTAAGCTCGCACGGCCAGCGGTCGGCATCACCATGTTCGGGGTCACCACGCCTCTGGTGCAAGCGGTCACGAAGCGGCTCGAAGCCGACTATGACTGCCTGGTCTTCCATGCCACCGGCATTGGTGGGCGGGCCATGGAGACCCTTGGC
This sequence comes from Mesorhizobium sp. B2-3-4, assembly GCF_006442315.1. GTDB lineage: Bacteria > Pseudomonadota > Alphaproteobacteria > Rhizobiales > Rhizobiaceae > Mesorhizobium. The sequence continues at coordinate 436,054 of NZ_VFVY01000002.1, forward strand.
GATTCCCGGCTGCTTTCCGCTTTTCTCGACCTCACCACGACCGAAGTGGCCGACAAGATCGTCGGCGGCGTCTTCCCGGCGACCGAGGATCGTTTCGGCGCGGCGATCCGAACCGGGCTGCCCTATGTCGGCTCGGTCGGCGCGCTCGACATGGTCAATTTCGGGCCGCGCGACAGCGTTCCGGAGAAATTCCGGAGCCGCAAATTCGTCATCCACAATCCCAACGTGACTTTGATGCGCACCACGCGCGACGAGAACCGAGCCTTCGGCGAATGGATCGGCGCGCGGCTCAACGCCATGAACGGGCCGGTGCGCTTCCTTCTGCCGGAAGGCGGCGTCTCGATGCTCGACGCGCCGGGCCAGCCCTTCCATGACCCCGAAGCGGACAACGCCCTGTTCGAGGCCATCGAGAGGACCGTTCGCCGCACGCCGTTGCGCATCGTCGAGCGGGTCGCTGCGAACATCAACGACACGCCATTCGTCGATGCGGTGATCGCGGCGTTCCATGCGATCGCGCCGAAGCTGCAGAGGCGGGCATGAAGAATTGGACTTCGCCACCTCATGGGTGGATGTTTGAATTTGCGGCCGGTCGCCTCGCGCCGACCGCATTGTCTTGGGGAGGATAGATCATGGACGCGCAGACCTTTGGCGCTTTCCTGTTGTGGCTGATCGTTGCCGCGGTCGTCGTGGTGATCGCCGTCTACATCTTGCGCTGGCTCTATCGCCGCTCGACCAAGGAGACGGCGTTCGTGCGCACCGGCTTCATGGGTGAGAAAGTGGTGGTGAATGGCGGCGCGTTCGTCATCCCCGTTCTGCATGAGATCACCCCGGTCAACATGAACGTGTTGCGCATCGAGGTGCGCCGCGAGGATGCGCTGGCGCTGATCACCAGGAACCGCATGCGCGTCGACCTGATCGCCGAATTCTTCGTGCGCGTCGGCGCGCACCGTGAACTGGTCGCGGCCGCCGCGCAGACGCTCGGCCGCCGTACGCTGCAGCCCGACAGCCTGCGCGAATTGCTGGAAGGCAAGTTCGCCGGCGCGTTGCGCACCGTCGCCGCGCAGATGACGCTGGAGGAAATGCACGAATTGCGCGGCGACTACGCCGCCAAGGTGCGCAGGCTTGCGGAGGAGTCGCTCGCCGCCAACGGGCTTGAGCTGGAAAGCGTCGCCATCGTCGACCTCGACCAGACCAGCCTCGAATATTTCGATCCGTCCAATGCGTTCGACGCCGAAGGCCTGACGCAACTCACGGAATCGATCGAGACCCGGCGCCGTATGCGCAACGAGATCGAGCAGCGCACCCTGGTCGATATCCGCAACCAGAACCTCGACACCCAGCGCAAGGTGCTGGAGATCGACCGTGACACCGAATACGCCCGCCTCGAACAGGAGCGCGAGGTCGAGATCCGTCGTGCCGCGCAGCGTTCGGAGCTTGCCATAGAGCGCGCGCTGCGCGACCAGGAGTCCGAACAGGCGCAGCTTTCATCGCGCGAAGCTGTCGAGAAGTCACGCCTCAACCAGGAGCGCAACATCACGCAGGAGCGCATCAACAGCGAGGAAGAGACTCAACGCCGCGAGATCGCGCGCCGCCGCTCGCTCGACGAAACCGAGATGAAGATGCGCGAATTGACCGAGCGCGAACAGATCGCGCTCGAACTGTCGCTTGAGAAAGCCCGTATCGAGCGTGAAGGCGCGCAGCGCGAACTCGAAATCCAGCGCAAGAAGCTGCTCGAAGTCGCCGAACTGGAGCGGCAGATCGCACTCGCCGAAAAGGCGCTCGAGGTGACGAAGGCCGAGGCCGAGAAGCGGCGCGCGGAAATTTCCGAGAACCAGGCGACCGAGACCGCGCGCATCGCGCAGGAGCGTGCCGTCGACGAGGTGCGGATCGCCCGGGAGCGTCATCTCGAAGCGCTGCAGATCGCCAAGCGGCAAGCCTTCGAGGAGGCCGAGATTTCGGCCGGCGAAGAGGTCGAACGCGCCCGCATCACCACCGAACGCGGCATCGAGGAAGCGCGGCTGATCAAGGAGCGCGACATCAGGCAGCTTGGCGTCGACCGCGACCAGAAGGTCGAAATCGCCGAGATCCAGAAGGCGATCGACATCGCCAAGAAGACGCAGGAGCGTTCCTCCGCCATCGCCGCTTCCGAAGCCGTCCGCGCCAAGGCGATCCAGGCCGAGGAACAGGCGCTGACAGCGCGCGAACGTGAGATCGCGGAGCGCCGCAAGCTGACCGACCTGATCGGCGCGAGCCGAGAGGCCGAGCGCGAGGCGTTGCGCATTACCGCTGCCGCCGAGGCCGAGATGAAGGCGGCGAAAAGTCTGGCCGAAGCGCAGAAGATCGCCGCACTGGCCGCGGCTGAAGCGGAGAAGATCCATGCGCTTGCGGCCGCCCAGCGCTATGAGGTCGACGCCGCCGGCAACCGCCAGCTCAACGAGGCCGAGAATCTCCTGTCCAGCGAGGCCCGCGCCGGCCGCCTGCGCGGCAAGCTGCTCGATCACATGGAAGGCATCATCCGCGAGAGCGTCAAACCGATGGAGAAGATCGACGGCATCAAGATCCTGCATGTCGACGGCATCAATGGCGGGCAGGGCGGCAGTAACCGCAATGTCACCGACGAGGTGATCGATTCCGCGCTGCGCTACCGCGTGCAGGCGCCGATGATCGACAATCTGATGAAGGAGATCGGCATCGAGGGCGGCTCGCTCGGCCGCATGACCGACGTGTTGCGCGACGCCAAGGACATTTCCAGCCTGACCCGCGACAAGAAAGGCAAGGGCAAGACCACCAAGGACGACGATGACGACCGCGACCATTGAGGGGAACGACTGCGCCGCCCCTCACCTGCCTGCCGGGATCCTCTCCCGGTATAGGGACGGGGAGAGGGGCGCGGTCGTTGATGGTTTCGCAAATCGCCAGCGTTGCAAGGTTGGCGCCGAGGTTTCGGCCAGCCCCTTTCTCCCCGTCACTATACGGGGAGAAATGTCCGGCAGGACAATGAGGGGCGGCGCTGACGGCGACAGGAATATCCCTCAGCGCAACCTTCACAGCATCATCCTCGGCGAGCAAGCATGACGAAGGTCTACGTCTCCTCGGTGATCCCCGCGCCGGCGGCGGAAGTATGGAAGCTCATCCGCGACTTCAACGGCCTGCCGGGCTGGGCGCCGTTCGTCGCCGAGAGCCGCATCGAACAGAATGCGCAGGCAGACCAGATCGGCTGCATCAGGAGTTTCACGCTCAAGGATGGCGGCCGCATCCGCGAAAGGCTGCTGGCGCTGTCCGACTACGACCTGTCCTGCAGCTACGCCATCCTGGAAAGCCCGATGGCGGTCGAGAACTATGTCGCCACCCTGTCGCTGACACCGGTCACCGACGGCAACCTGACGCTCGCAGAGTGGCAGGCCGAGTTCGACTGCGCGCCGGATCGCGAGGCGGCTCTCATGAACCAGATCGGCGCCGGCGTGTTCCAGACCGCTCTGAGCGCGCTCAAGCACCGCTTCGGGCGCTGACGCCCCTCCGATGGTCAAGGTTTGCCAGAGCACGATCATCGACGCACCGGTCGACGAGGTCTGGGCGATATTGCGCGATTTCAACGGGCATGACCGTTGGCATCCGGCGATCGCCTTCAGTGAGATCGAGGGCGGCGAAACGGTCGATGCGGTTGGTTCGGTGCGCCACTTCCGGCTGAACGACGGCGGTGAGTTGCGCGAGCAATTGCTGGCGCTGTCCGACAAGGACCGGCGGCTGAGCTATTGCCTGCTGGAAGCGCCGCTGCCGCTGATGGGTTATGTCGCCTCGCTTCGGCTGAAGCCGGTGACCGACACCAATGCCACCTTCTGGGAGTGGCGCTCCGAATTCCATCCGCCGGCGCATCGTCGCGACGAACTGGTCAGGCTGGTCACTGAAGGCATTTATCAGGCCGGCTTCGCGGCGGTGCGCGATCTTCTGCGCGGGCGAACCGGAAGCATGCGGGTCGAAACAAGACCGCCGCGGACCGCCGCGCCGTCCACAAGCGCGCCGCCCATTGTGTCAAAGGTCCCGGCAAGCCGGGCCGAAACGACCCGCGCGATCGTCGTCGGGCGCTACGGCGGACCGCAGGAGCTGCGGCTCGGGGAGATCGCGCTGCCGCCGCCGGCATCGGACGAGGTTCGGATCCGTCATACGGTGATCGGGGTTAATTTCATCGACGTCTACTGCCGCACCGGTTTCTTCGATCTGTTGCGGCTACCGGGTGTGCCTGGCATGGAAGCTGCCGGCATCATCGAGGCGCTCGGTCCGGCGGTATCGGGTTTCTCGGTCGGCGACCGCGTCGCCTATGCCTGTCCGCCGGTCGGCGCCTACAGCGAACGGCGCAACATGGCGCCAGATCTGCTGGTCCGCCTGTCCGGCGACATCCCGGACGAGACCGCCGCCGCCGGCCTGCTCAAGGGCGTCACCGCGAGTTTCCTGCTGCATGATGTTCACGCCGTGAAGCGCGGCGACATCGTGCTCATCCATGCGGCGGCCGGCGGCATCGGCCAGTTGCTGGTGCAGTGGGCGTGTCATCTCGGCGCGACTGTCATTGCCACCGTGTCGAGCGACGACAAGGCGCGTATCGTCGAGCGGCTCGGCGCGCATCATGTCATCGTCTATTCGCGTGAAAATTTCGCTGAAGCCGTCGTGCGGCTGACAGCCGGCAGGGGCGCCGACGTTGCCTATGACGCCGTCGGCAACGACACCTTCGCCGGCTCGCTCGCCTCTCTCGCGGTGCGCGGCCATCTCGTCAGTTTCGGCCAGGCGTCGGGTCCGGTCGGCGATTGGGATATCGGCCGCTTCGCTTCCAAGTCGCTGACCATCTCGCGGCCGAATTATGCCCACTACACCGACACGCCAGAAAAACTAGCGCCGCACGTCACCAGCTTCTTCCAGGCGCTGCGGCAGGGCGTGGTCAGGATCGAGACTCCGACCCGCTACGATCTTGCCAATGCGGCCGACGCGCACCGCGATCTGGAAGCGCGCCGCACCACCGGCGCCCTGGTCCTCGTGCCGCAGGCTTGACGGTACGGTCAGCCGGTCGCCGAGGCGTAGATGTCGAGAACATCCGTCACGCTGGCGATCAGCAGCTCCCGTGCTTTTGGCTCGACCGATCCGCTCGCCGCCGCGCCGTCGAGGCGGCCGAGATACTGGCTGACGAGGGGCAGGGGAATCTCGCGCTCGCCAAGCGCCCGCATCAATGCGTCGACAGCCTGCTGCGCCTCCGGCGCCGGCCAGTAGTAGCGGATGCGGTCGCTGTAGGAGAAGTGCCGCTCGATCCGCTGCTCGGCCTGCGAGCCATGATAATAGTTCTTCCAGTTGCCGGGCGCCGCCAGCATGGCGCGCTCCATCGCAGCCGGCAGGCTTTCCCGGGTTGGGTCGGGAGAAAGAATATCGGCGATGTGGCTCAGCCCGTAGAGCGCTTCGCGCAGCGCGAAGGTCAGCCACGGCCCGACCTTGAGGATGGCAAAGCCGTCGTCGACCAGCGCGCTCAACGCCGCTGTCGGCTGGTAGTCGGTCGAATGGGCTTCGAAGACGAACTGCGGCAGGTCGCGCAATGCGCCCGCCAATGCCCGGGCGTTTTCGGGCCGGTAAGTGATCACATCGGCATTGCCGAATTCGACGCCAGGCTGCACGACGACACCGATCGCCCGCGAAAAAGCCTCGTCAAGGCCGCGTAGGCTGAAGGCTTGTTGGTGGATGCGCACCGTCTCGCCTGCCGCTTGCGGCGTCGTCACCGCCAGATGGTCCATAGCCTCCAGCGCGCCGCCGGGAACGGGCACTTCCGTGCCGATGACGTAGATAGGCCTGGCGCCGCCTGTTCGTTCGACCGCGGCTTCGGCCGCGGCCGCAAGTTCGGCGGCGCGCGCGGCGATCGTGGCGTCGGGCGGCGCGGCGCCTTCGCCGGCGCAGCCCATGCTGGCATCCAGATGAATCTTGGTGAAGCCAGCCTCGGCATAGGCCTCGACCATGCGCGCGGCTTTTGCCATCGCCTCGGACCCCGGCAGATGCTTCCAGGGATTGGGGCCGAGATGGTCACCGCCAAGCACCAGCCTGTCCAGCGGGAAGCCGGCCCTGCCGGCAATTGTCTCGACGAAGCGGCGGAAATCGCCCGGCGTCATGCCGGTGTAGCCGCCCTCATGGTTCACCTGGTTGCAGGTGGCCTCGATCAGCACATCGGCGCCGCGCACCTTGCCATGGCGCAGTGCTGCCTCGATGACCAGCGGATGGGCCGAACAGATCGACGCGATGCCGGCGCGCTCGCCGCCCGTCCGCCGTGTCGCGATAGCCGCCAGCCTGTCGGTCGCCTGGCTCATACCGCCGCTCCGGTCCGGGCGGACTTGATGAACGCCTCGACTTGCGCCAGCGATGCAATGCCTTCCATCGGACCTTTCTTCGTCACCGCCAGGGCGCCGCAGCCATTGGCGATATCGAGCGCTTTGCGCGGCGCCTCTCCACGCAGCCAGAAGGCGACGAAGGCGGCCGCGAAACAATCGCCGGCGCCGGTCGGATCGATCTCGTCGACGACGAAGCCCGGCGCTGCGGTCCGTCCAGCCCGATCGTAATGGACGGCGCCCTGCGCGCCCTTCTTGATGACCACCGTCGAGATGCCGCGGTCCAGCATTTCGCGCACCGCGCTCTCCTCCTCGGTTGCCTCCGCGAAGGTGAAGAGTTCCGGCCCGCTGGGCAGGAATACGTCGGTCTTGGAGAGCACGAAGTGCAAGGCGTCGCGCATGCCAGGCAGGTCGAGCATCTCCTTGCGGATATTGGGGTCGAAGGAGACGGTGCCGCCGCGCGCCTTGACCGCTTCGATCCCGTTGCGGGCAACCTCGATCACTTCGGGCGAGAACAGCGACGTGCCCATGACATGGAAATGGTCGGCACCGGCCAGCAGCGCGTGCGCTTCCGCGCCGATCTCGATCAGCCCTGCCGCGCTCTGCTTGATGTTGTAGACGAAGTGCCGGCTGCCATCGGCCTCATAGGTGACGAAAGCGCTTCCCGTTGCGGCACCCCGATGGATCTTGATGGCCGAAATGTCGGCGCCGTCGGCGCGCAGGCGCTCGATGTTCAAATGTCCGAAATCGTCGTCGCCCACGGCCGCGATCAGCCCCGCCGGCTGGCCGAGCCGCGCCGCCTGGTCGATGAAGATGGCGGGAGCGCCTGACGGAAACGGGCCGACAAGCGGGCCGGGCGCGCGAAAACTCTGGCCGATCCGCTCGGCCATGATCTCGACCAGGATCTCGCCGGCGCAAACCAGTTTCTTCATGTCCTCACCATTCGCCGAATGCCTGCATCAGTTGCCGAGCGCTCTCCGCGAAACCTAAGTTGCTGCTTTCAGAGCGTCAATAAATAATTTGACGCGCGCAATCCTTTTGCGTTGTATTGGAAATGCGGAAATTTGACTGAACAAGTTCGGTCAAGCAATGCTGCCTCGCGGCAATGGCTGCAAGACTGATTCTGGCCAGAGTGCGAAGACTGGCAGGCGAGGGTAAGGGGCCTGGAATATCGATGGCGGAGAAGACGCACCGCACGATGGATGACTTCGCCAGGGCGTCCGGCGTATCGCGCCCGACCCTGTCGAAATATTTCGATGATCCGGCGAGCGTGAAGCCGGCGACGCGGGCGCGCATCGAGGCCGCGCTGCGGTCGTCGGACTATCAGCCGAACGTTTTCGCGCGCAACCTGAACCGCAAGCGCACCCGCAATGTCGGCATCGTCGTGCCGACGATCACCGATCCGTTCTACGCAGAGATGGTCAGCCGCATCGAACTGCGCTGCCGCGACGAAGGGTTTTGGCCGATCGTCATCTCTTCGCACGGCTCGCCGAAACTGGAGGCGGAATCGGTCAGGACGCTGATGTCGCTGAAGGTTGCCGGCGCCATCGTCGCGCCGCTGGGAAAGGTCTCGGAACCCGGCGTTTTCGAGCGGATGAGCGAGGACATCCCGATCGTCTATTTCGACACCTACATCGAGGGCGACACGCCTTTCGTCGGCAATGACAATCACCAGAGCACCTCGACCATCGTCGACTATCTCTGTCGGTCCGGCGAGCCGCCGGTCTATGTCGACATCCCGCACGTGAACCACAATTCGGCCGAACGGCTGCAGAGCTATATCGACACCATGCAGGCCGCGGGCCTGGAGCCCGTCGTTCTCAAATCGGCGGGCGACTACAGCTGGGATTTCGAGCGCATCGGTCACGAATGGATGGACAGGACGCTCGACAAGGGCGGCCTGCCGGCCCGCACGCTGCTCTGCGCCAATGACCGTCTCGCCTTCGGCGTGATGTCGGCCGCATTCTCGCGCGGGCTGAAGATCGGCCGCCGGCCGGATTGCGATTTCCGCGTCGCCGCCCACGACGATCATCCGTTGAGCCGCTACACCTGTCCGGCGCTGACCACCATGGCGCAGGATTTCGCCGCCATGGCCGGCCGCAGCGTCGAGATCTTGCTGGCGTTGCTGGACGAGGCCGATCCGCCCGGCCAGGATCTGGCGCGTAACGTCAAGCTTGGCGCGACGCTGGTGATGCGTCAGTCGGCCTGAACACGCGTCTGCAACTGGAGCCAGGCTGCGGCCTCACTCACCGCTTGCCGCGCCGCCAGCATGTGGCGGCCCATCGAGGCGAAACCGTGGATCTGCCCCGGCCAGCGCCGCAGCACCAGTGGCACCCCTTCGGCGCGCAACCGTTCGGCATAGGCGGTGCCTTCGTCGGCGAGGATGTCATGGCTGGCGATCACGACAAAGGCCGGCGCCACGCCGGCAAGGCTTGAGGCCAGCAGCGGCGACACGCGCCAGTCGGTCATGTCGTGCGGCGTTCGCACATAATGATCGCGGAACCAGGCCATGGTGGCGGCGGTGAGACCGAAGCCGTCACCGAAGCGCCGGTAGCTGTCCGTTGTCTGGCGGGCATCGGTGTTGGGGTAGAGCAGGATCTGGGCGGCAAGCGGCGCCGCCCGCCCGTCGCGGGAAAGCAGCGCCAGGACGGCGGCAAGGTTGCCGCCGGCACTGTCGCCGGCGACGGCGATGCGGGCCGGATCGACGCCGAGTTCTTCGGCGTTGTCGGCCATGAAGCGCAGCGTCGCGGTGCAATCCTCGAGACCGGCGGGGAATTTGTGCTCGGGCGCCAGCCGGTAATCGGGGCAGACAACCACGGCATTGCCGAGATTGGCCAGCCAGCGGCAGATCTCGTCATGCGAGGAGAGATTGCCGATCACCCAGCCGCCGCCATGCAGGTAGAGAAGCGCACGCGCGCCGGCCACCGCTGCGCCGATGCCGCGATGGATGCGGACCGTGACTGGGCCGTTCGGCCCGTCGATCTGCCGTTCCGAAGTCGACACGACCGGCTCATGCTCGCCCTGCTGTGCCGGGAACGAAGCGTCGTAGGCGGCCCGTGCCGCCGCCACGCTGCCTTTCTCGAACGGCTCGCCACCCGCTTCGCGGCCGATTTCGAGGACGCGCAGCGCATCCGGGTCGAGTGTCATCATCGTCTCTGCCATGGCTGCACCTAAGCGAGCAGGCCGCGCGCCTCGTCCTCGGTCAGCAGCGGCGGCTGCACCACATCGCCGGCAATGGCGACCGAGCTTTTCGTCTCGCCCGAACGCAGGATCGCTTCCATGATCTCCAGCACGTGCAGCGCCAGATTGCCGGAAGCGCGGGGCGTTGCCCCCGTCTGCAGCGAGCGCACGAGGTCGGCGACGCCGAGCATGCGGTAATTGGCCCGGTCGGGCGCGGCATAGGGCCAGTTGCGGGCGCCGTAGAGTTCGCCCTCGCTGGCGAAGTCCTTCCACTCGGCACCGCGTTCAGAGAGCGAAACGGTGCCGCCGAACGTGTCGGGATCGGGCAGGCGCAGCGAGCCTTCCGTGCCATGCAGTTCGATCGGATGGTTCGAGTGCCTGAAGACATCCCACGAGGCGCCGAAGGTGACGGTCGCGCCCGAACGGAATTCCAGCAGCGACAGCACATTGGTCGGCGTGCCGACCTTGAATGTCGTGTCCTTGAACGGCCCCTCGGCCGTGATCAGCCGCTCCTCCTGTCCCTTGGTCGCCATCGCCATCACGCGCCCCACCGGGCCGAGCAGATTGACCAGCATGGTCAGGTAATAGGGCCCCATGTCGAACACCGGGCCACCGCCCGGCTGGTAGTAGAATTGCGGATTGGGATGCCAGTGTTCCATGCCGCGCCCCATCATGAAGGCGGTTCCGCTCACCGGCCGGCCGATGGCGCCTTCGTCCATCAGGCGGCGCGCTCGCCGCCCGGCAGCCCCCAGGAAGGTGTCGGGCGCCGAACCGAGTAGCAGGCCGCGCTTGGCCGCCTCCGCGACAAGCTTGCGGCCGTCGCTGGCCGAGGTGGCCAGCGGCTTTTCCGTGAAGACATGCTTGCCGGCGGAAAGGGCGGAAAAGGAAATGTCGAAATGCGCCGCCGGAATAGTCAGGTTGAGCACGAGATCGATCTCAGGATCGGCGAGCAGCGCGTCGACGCCAAGCGCCCGGATGCCATACTCCTTGGCGCGCAAGGCGGCCATGTCGGCCGAAATGTCGGCACAGGCGCGCAATTCGACGCCGCCGAAGAGCGCTGCATTGCGCAGGTAGGTCATGGAGATGTTGCCGCATCCGATGACGCCGATGCCGAGCCTGGTCTGTGATTTTGCCTGCATGTCCTGTCGTCCCTCCCAATGCGGTCACGGTCTGCCTGATCCGCCGCAACCGGCGACGGATCGATTTCGAAAAGCGCTATACAACATTTTAAATCTTGACGCGCGTAAAATTTTTATAGACCATGCGAAAACGATGACGAAGGCCGCTTCACACTTTTCGTCATCATGCTCTGGGAGGAGAAGATGACAGACATGGAAAAACGGCCGGGCGCCGGCCCCGGGCCTGCCGGTCAGGCATAGATCACCTTGGCCCCGGTCTTATCGAGCTGACTGCGTATGGCGCCGGGCAGGCCATCATCGGTGACCACCACATCGACGCCCGATAACGAAAATGCCTTGGAGGTTCCGCTGACACCCCACTTGCTCGAATCCGCAAGCAGCACAACGCGCCGGGCCATGCGCACGAGGTTTCGCTTCGTTCGCGCCATGTCTTCGTTCACGTCGACCACATCCAGTGAGGAGTCGATCGCATGCGCTCCGACAAACACCTGATGCGCGACCAGGCCGCCGAGAGCCGTGTCGGCATCGGTGATAAGCGTGCTCACCGTGTCCGGGTAGACACGGCCGCCGATCATATGAACGTCGAGCCCGGGCCGGTGCATCAGATGCTGCACGATGTTCATCGCCGTGGCTGCGAGCACGACATTGTTGAGTGGCGGTAACTGCATGGCAACCTGCATCAACGTCGAGCCGCCGTCGAAGATGACCGATTGGTTGTCCTCGAACAGCTCCACCGCTGCCCGGGCGATGCGTTTCTTGGCATCGAGGTTCGTCTGCATCCGCCGGGCGAACGCGGCCGTGGTCGAATCCGTGGTCCGGGTCACCGCCCCGCCACGGGTCTTGGTCAGCAGTCCCTTGCGATCCAGTATCTCGAGATCGGAGCGTACGGTGACTTCCGACACGCCAAAATCGTCCGACAGATCCTTGGTGCGAACCTCTCCGCTGCGTTGCACCTCACCCAGGATCGCCTGGCGTCTCTGCTCTGACAACATTTCCCTGCTCTGCCTCCATGCGCCGGGCAACCACCCCGGCTTTGGCTCACTCTACGAGAAAATACGCAAAACCGAAAGCTTTCGAAAGATTGCAATTGTCATTTCCTTCGCAAACACTGGGTTTGGAAGTTTGAAACCAAACAATTGGGAAATTTTGCAGTCATGAGCCTAGGAACCAAAGTGCGCCTTGCGCGCCTCTTTTCGCATCCATCGGGAAATCTTTTCGGCGGCGCGGTCGACCATTTCGTCGGCTATGGCGACGTGCGCAAAGGCGGCCTTGCCGACCTGCCGGGCGCGCTCGCCCGCGTCATGGCGGGCAAGCCCGACTACGTCAGCATCCAGCCCGGCACGGCACGCCATCTGTGGCCGCAATATGCGGGCAAGGCTTCCCTGGTCATCCAGGCCGGCTGTTTCACTCCCGACGATCGCATCAGCGAGCTGATTGCGACGCCCGAGGATGCGGTGCGCGCCGGCGCCGATGCGTTGGCCGTGGCCATTCCGGTGCGCGGCGCGACCGAAGGAAAATACATACGCTGGCTGACCGATTCGGTGAATGCGGCGGCCCGCTACGGCATGCCGGTCGTCGCCCATGTCTATCCGCGCGATTTCACCGACGGCACAAAAATCGTCTTCACCCCTGACGAGATCGCCTATGCGGCGCGCATCGGCTACGAGTCCGGCGTCGACGTGATCAAGATCGGCTACACCGGCGATTTCGAATCCTTCCGGGAAACCGTCCGCACCTGCCCGGTGCCGGTCGTGATCGCGGGTGGTCCCAAGACCGACACGCTGCTCGGCGCCCTGCAGCAGACCGCGGACGCCATCCGTGCCGGCGCGCGCGGCGCCGTGGTGGGCCGCAATCTCTGGGGCCATGGCGATCCGCAGAAGGCGGCGACCGCTTTCCGGGGCGTCATCCATGACGGGCTTTCGGCGCAGGATGCCTTGGCCAAGGCGGGTGCCTGAACCATGCCCACCGTCCCCTCAATCCTCGGCTTCGGAGCGATTGCGATCGACGATATCGTCTATGTCGATCAACCGTTGTCGGCGGGCAAGGGGAAGGTTGTGCAAAGCGCCAGGGCTTTCGGTGGAAATGTCGCGACGGCGCTTGCCGCCGTCGCGCGGCTCGGCGGAAGCGCCGGGTTCATCGGCTGGCTGGGCAGTGCCGCCGACGACGCCGTGCTGGGCGATCTCGTTGCGAGCGGCGTTGAAACCGCGTTCGCGCCGCGCCACGCCGACGCGCGCCCGGTGCGCTCGCGGATCACCGTCGGTTCGGATGGCGACAGGTTCATCGCCTATGACGACGAAGCGATGCTGGGCACCGCTGCGGACTTCCCGGACGAGGTTCTCGGCCGCGCCGCTGTCCTGATCGTCGACAGCTACGCGATCGGGTCGCTGGATGTCGTGGCGCGGGCTCAGGGTCTCGGCCTTGCGATCCTCGGCGATATCGAATGGAGCGGCGGTCCAGCCACAGAGAGGCTGATCGCGCTCTGCGACCATCTCATCCTCCCGCTTGGCTTTGCGCGGGCCGCAACCGGCCGCCACGCGCCGGCCGAGATACTCGATGCATTGTGGTCGCCGTCGCGGTCAGCGGTGGTTGTGACGGATGGCGGCAGGGGCGTCTACTATCGCGGTCGCGAAGAGGCAGGGCTCTGGCACCTGCCGCCGCACCGGGTTGAAGTCGTCGATTCGACCGGCGCCGGCGACTGCTTTCATGGCGCCTATGCCCAGGCATTGACGCGCGGCGCCGACACCGCGGGCTGCGTCGCATTCGCTGCTACTGCTGCTGCTCTTTCGATAACGGGGCGCGGCGGGCGCGAAGCACTTCCGACTGACGACCAGGTCACGCAACTGCTGGCATCGCCGAACGCGCCGTCGGCGGTCGAACTGAAATATGCCGGGCTCGATGCCACGACAGAGCCCAAACGATCCGAGGAAATATCTCACAGGTGACTCCAAGCCGAGGATAATTATAAAAATCAATGGCTTAGACTTGTGGAGGGAGGAAGATGGCAGAAGTCGTTCTTGAGAATATCTGCAAGACATACGGAAACAATTTCAACGCGATCGACCAGTTGAACCTGTCGGTCAAGGACGGTGAGTTCTTGATTCTCGTCGGCCCGTCCGGCTGCGGCAAATCCACCGCGTTGCGGATGATCGCGGGATTGGAGGATATCACCAGTGGCAGCCTTCGGATCGGCGGCACCGACGTCGTCGACATGCCGCCAAAGGATCGCGACATCGCGATGGTCTTCCAGAGCTACGCGCTCTACCCGCATATGACGGTGTTCGAAAACATCGCCTTTTCGATGCGCCTGGCAGGCAAGTCGAAGGCCGAGCGCAAGAAGCGCGTGGACGAGATCGCCAAAACCCTGCAGTTGACCTCGCTGCTGGACAGCAAGCCCGCGAACCTTTCGGGCGGACAGCGTCAACGGGTTGCCATGGGGCGCGCCATGGTGCGCGAACCGGCCGCCTTTCTCATGGACGAACCGCTTTCCAACCTCGACGCGAAGCTGCGTGTTCAGATGCGCGCCGAAATCACCAGCCTGCAAAAGCAGCTCGGTGTCACGACCATATACGTGACCCACGACCAGACCGAAGCGATGACGATGGGAGACAGGGTCGCCGTGTTGAAAGGCGGCGTGCTGCAGCAGGTCGACACCCCCAAGAAGCTCTATGAATCGCCGGTCAACGCCTTCGTTGCCGGCTTCATCGGTTCCCCTTCGATGAGCCTTTTCGAGGCGACCCTGACGGGCAACGAACTGATCTGTGGAGCCTTCGGCATCCGGCTGCAGGATGCGGCTTTCGCGCGCAGGCCAAGCTTGAGATCGTATGCGGGGCGCAAGGTGGTGTTCGGGATCCGGCCGGAGCATCTCTATGACAGCAGCCTCGAATCCGGCCGCAAATATCAGACGATACCGGCAAGGGTGACCTCGATCGAAGAACTTGGGTCCGAGCATATCGTCCATCTGAACATCGACGCGGTCCGGGTGGATTCCGGCGATCCGGACGCGGTGCAGGATTTCGGCCGGACGTCGAACGCGGTGGCGAAATTCGAACCGGTGAGCGAAGTCCGCGCCGATTCGGAAATCCAGTTGGCGCTGGATGACGCCAAGCTCCATTTCTTCGATCCCGAGACGCATCTGGCGATCTGAGGATGTGCGGCAATGCCCGCAGGCGAAGGCGAGGCGCCTGCGTAGGAAGACTTCTGAATAACCAGACGATCGCCCGCATTGTGCGGTCGATCCCTAGAGAAGGAGGAGAGAAAATGACGTTTCGTATTAAATCCGCGATGCTGAAAATGGCCGCGGCCGCATGGTTGCTCGGCGCAACCGGCGCCATGGCCGACACGACGCTGGAATTCACCCAATGGTGGGAGCCCGAACTGCCGGCCGGCTCGCTCCGGGCGATCATGAATGATTTCGAGGCCGCCAACCCCGGCATCAAAGTGACGTTGGTCAGCGGCCCCTACGCGACGACGCGCGACCAGATCTCGGTCGGCGCCGCGACCGGAACGCTCAGCGATGTCGTCGGTCTCGACGGCGCCTGGGTGAACAATCTGAACGCGCAGGGCGCGCTCGCCGACATGAACCCGATGATGGATGCGAGCAAGTTCGACAAAGCCCAGGTCGCCGATATCATCAAGGTGGACGGCAAGGCGGTGATGTTCCCGGTCGCTTCGTTCGTCTATCCTGTCTTCGTCAATCTGGACCTCGCTGCCAAGGCAGGCGTGACCACGCTGCCCTCGACCCGTGCGGAGTTCCTCGAAGCCGCCAAGAAGATGACCCATGCCGACAAGAACCAGTATGGCTGGGTATTGCCGCTGTCGCTGCAAACGCCGTCCGGCGTCCAGAACGACATGATGTCCTGGGTCTGGGCTTCGGGTCAGTCGATGATGGCGGACGGCAAGCCCGCCCTCGAGGGCAAGCCGGTGGTGGATATGCTCACCTTCGTCAAGTCGCTCAATGACGCCGGCACCATCTCGCCCGGCATCGCCACCAAGACCGAGCAGGAAAAGGTCGAGGAATTCGTCAACGACCGCGTCGGGATGATGATCGACTCGCTCGCGCATGTGAACCTCATCCGGAAGCGCAATCCCAATCTGAACTTCGACCTGATCCCGGTTCCGGTCGTGGAGGGCTATACGGGCAAGCGCGGCCTTCCATATGCCTCCTGGGGCATCGGCATCTCCGCGAGCTCGAAACATCAGGAAGAGGCATGGAAACTCGTCCAGTACCTGATGAGCGAGAAGGTCAACGCCAAGCTGGTGTCGCTGGCCAACGCCTTCCCCGGCAACGTCAACGCCAAGCCCGATTTCGTGACCTCGGACAAGGCTTTCGCCAAGGCTTTCGAGATCTTCAAGACCGGTTATCTCGCCAATGAGTTCACGGGCCTGCCGGTGGCTGAAGACCTGATGACCCAGTTCGACGTTCAGGCTCAAAAGATGCTTGCCGGCGAGCAGACGCCGGAAGAAGCCGCCGCGGCTGCTCAGAAGGGCTGGATGGCGAAATTCTGAGCGGCCTGCTCCCGTCTGCTATCTTCAACCGGGCAGCCTGGCTTCGGCCAGGCTGCCCGGCAACAACGGATCGGCAATCTGAGATGGACCTGTTTGCAAAGCTCACCTTCTCTTGAAGGCGTATCCCAAGGTTAGCACATGACCCGGCAAAAGCGCTCCCGCCACAGACTGAAACGAGCAGTCGCACCCTATTTGTATCTGTCGCCCTCGCTCGTGATCATCGGCCTGCTGATGCTGCTGCCGATGGTCACGGTGATCGGCTATTCGTTCCAGAACAGCGCGGTGCTGCGTCGCGACCCGTCCTTTGCCGGGCTGAAACACTACCAGGCGATCTTTGCCGATCCCGTGTTCTGGGCTTCGCTGTGGCACACGCTCTACTTCACATGCATGAGCGTGGTGTTCCACATGACCATCGGCATGATCTTCGCGCTCATGCTGAACAGCGACCGCATCAATCCGACGCTGCGCAACATCCTGCGCGTGCTTTACATCCTGCCCTGGCTGTTCACCGCGGTGATCATCGCGGTGATCTGGCGCCTGCTGCTCGAGCCGAACGGTGTCGTGAACAGCATTCTCATGCAGCTCGGCATCATAGGTTCCAAGATCGAGTGGTTTTCCTCGCCCGAGACCGCGCTGCACGCCGTCACCTTCGCCAATATCTGGGCCGGCTACCCGCTCTTCATGGTCAGCCTGCTGGCAGGTTTGCAGGGGATTCCCAAGGATCTCTACGAGGCCGCCGACATAGACGGGGCGAAGGCCTACCAGAAGCTGATATTCATCACCATTCCGCAGCTGATGCCGATCATCATCAGCATCTCGCTGCTTGACTTCATCTGGACCATGCAGGTCTTCCCGTTGATCTGGATAACGACGGGAGGTGGCCCGATCTACTCGACCGAAGTGCTGAGCACCTACACCTACAAGCTGGCGTTTTCGAGCTACAACCTGTCCCAGGCGTCGGCGAGCGCCGTGGTCATCCTGCTTATCTCTCTCGGTCTGACGCTGTTCTATATCCGCTATCAGAAGGCTCGGTAGTCACCATGAGGAAAAGGCACACGCCGAAAGACAGGCTGATCACCGTCGCGCTGCATGTCGCTCTTGCGGCAGGGCTGTTCTTCGCGGCCTTCCCGATCTACTGGATGCTGAGCAGTTCGTTCAAGTCGAACACCGAGATCTTTGCCCTGCCGCCGACCATCCTGCCCAAGGCTTTCACGCTGGAAGCGTATGCAGCCATCCTCGGCGATCCGGTAAAGCTGCGCTTCTTCTTCAACAGCTACTTCGTGGCCGGAGCGGTGACCGTGCTGACGGTGCTGATCGCCTTGCTGGCGGCCTATGGGTTCAGCCGCTTCAATTTTCGCGGTAAGGGCAGCCTGAACACACTCATCATCAGCACGCAGACGATCCCGCCGATCACGCTTCTGATCCCCTTCTTCGGGCTCGTCGTCTCGTATCGCATCTTCGACACCTATATCGCGCTGATCGTGACCTATCTGGTGTTTACTCTGCCCTACGCAATCCTGCTGATGACCGGATATCTGAACACCTTGCCCCGCGATCTCGATGAGGCTGTCGCCGTCGATGGCGGCTCCAGCTGGACGGCGCTGTGGCGGGTGATCGTGCCGATCTCGCTGCCCGGTATCGTGGCGACGTCGGTCTACACCTTCCTGTTGTGCTGGAACGAGTTTCTCTTTGCGCTGACGCTGACGAAATCGACCTCGATGCGCACCGTTCCGATCGGCATCCAGCTGTTGATGGGGCAGCACGCCTTCGAATGGAACCAGATGATGGCGATGAGCGTGCTCGGCTCGCTGCCGCTGCTGATCATCTACCTCATTGCCCAGAGGTATTTCCTCGCCGGCATGACAGCGGGCTCGGTCAAATAGCATGTCCATCCCACAGAGCTTCAGAACGGCATCAAGGAATGGGCGATATCAAGGATTGAAAGGATGAACGTGAAAGACCTTAAAGTCGGCTGCCAGACTTTTACCTGGGAAATGCTCGGCGACCGTTTTGCCGGCGGTCCGGACGATCTGCTGAAGGCGATCGGCGATGGCGGCTATGCCGGGATCGAGATCACCGACACCATGATCGGCCGCTACGGCGACCGGCCATCCGAGTTTGCCGCCGCGCTGAAGTCGTCCGGCCTGGCGCTCGTCTCCTTTGCCTTCGGCTCGAAGAGCGGCTTCACGCTCAAGGACAAGATCGGCGCCGACCTCGACACCGCCAAGCGCTGGATCGATTTCGCCGCCGCATTCCCCGGCGCGCTGGTTTCGATGGGCTCGGCGACCGTCGTCTCCAACGGGCCGCGCGACGGCAAGTTCGCCATCGCGGCGGAACTCTACAACAAGGCCGGCGAGCTCGGGCGCAAGGCCGGCGTGCAGGTAGCGGTGCATCCAAGCTCGCACCACAACACGCTGCTCTTCGACCGGCCCGACTACGACGCGATCTTCGCGCTCCTCGATCCCGACCTGGTCGGCTGGGTGCCGGATACCGGCCACATCCTGCGCGGCCACAGGGACATGGCAGACACGCTCATCACCTATCGCGACCGCATCCGCTACGTCCACCTGAAGGATGTCGACGCCAACGGCACCTGGGCTATGCTGGGCAAGGGCGTCTGCGATACCGCCGAGGTGATCGAGATCGCCGGTAGCGCGCCGAACTTCAACGGCTGGCTGGTGCTGGAGGAGGAATCCGAAACGGCCGCCGCCGATCCGGCGGGCGCGGTCAAGACCAACCGCCAGACGATGCGCGGCTACGGAGCTTGAGACGATGATCAGGAAACAGGACAGGCGCCTCAGGGTCGGTGTGCTCGGCTGCGGCCCGATCGCGCAGTTCGCGCATCTGGAATCCTGCGTGAAATCAGGCAATGCCGACCTCTACGCGATCTGCGACGCGGCACCCGATCTGCTCGCCCGCATGGGCGCCACCTACGAGCCGCAGAAGATGTATGCCGACTATGACGCCATGCTCGCCGATCCGGACCTGGAGGCGGTGATCGTCGCGACGTCGGACGCCTATCACGTACCGATGTCGATCAAGGCGCTCGACGCTGGCAAGCATGTTCTGTGCGAAAAGCCGATCGGCACCTCGGTCGAGGAAGGCGAGGCGCTGGCCGCGGCGGTCAGGCGATCCGGCAAGGTGCTGCAGGTCGGACACATGAAGCGCTTCGATCCGGCGCTGGAGGCGGCGCGCGACTTCGTACGCGACGAGATGGGCGAGATACTGGCGCTGAAGGCCTGGTATTGCGATTCCACCCACCGCTACACCAACACCGATGCCGTGCAGCCGCTGCCGGTCACCAGCAAGCTGGCGAGGAAGCCCGGTGGCAATCCCAAGGCCGATCTCAGGCAATATTTCATGCTGGCGCATGGCTCGCATCTGGTCGACACCGCGCGTTTCCTCTGCGGCGACATCGTCGCCGTGCGCGCCCGCCTCAACGAACGCTTCGGCGCCTATTGCTGGTTCGTCGAGACCGAATTCGCCAGCGGCGCGCTCGGCCATCTCGACCTCACCGTCGCCGTGCGCATGGATTGGCACGAGGGTTTCCAGCTCTATGGCGAGAACGGTTCGGTCATCGCCAAGACCTTCAACCCCTGGTATTTCCGCGCCAGCGAGGTCGACATCTTCCATGAGAAGGACGCGACATCGCGAAAGCCGCTCGGCGCTGACGGCCATTTCTTCCGCCGCCAGTTGGAAGGCCTTGCCGACACCGTCCTCACCGGCGCGCCGATGCGCGGCGCCAATGTCGAGGACGGCATCGCCTCGATCCGCGCCATGGTGGCCATCGCGCGTTCCGTGGAGACCGGCGAGCGGGTCGAACTCGCCTCGGTCTCGGGTGCCGTCTGATGCGCCTCGGCATCTTCGCCAAGACCTTTCCCAGCGCCGATCCGGCCGGCGTGCTGGCTGCCGTCAGGCAGGCCGGCTACGAGACGACGCAGTTCAATCTGGCTTGCGCCGGCCTGCCATCGATGCCGGATGCCGTGCCGGCCGATGCCGTCGAGGCCATCCGTGCCGCCGCGCGATCATCAGGCGTTTCGCTGGCGGCGCTCTCGGGCACCTACAATATGGCGCATCCCGACAAGGCGGTCCGCGACGATGGCCTGAAGCGCCTGGCGGCGGTTGTCGACGCGGCGGCGGCGCTGGGCATTCCGCTGGTCACGCTGTGCACGGGCTCGCGCAACGCGTCAGACCAATGGGCCCACCATCACGACAATGCCACGCCGGCGGCATGGTCCGACATGGCGGCCGAGATGGAAAAGGCACTTGCTCTGGCCGAGAAGGCGTGCGTCGATCTCGGCATCGAGCCCGAACAGGCCAACATCGTCACCTCGGCCGGAGACGCGAAGCGCCTCATTGCGCAGATGGGTTCGAAGAACCTCAAGATCGTGCTCGATCCGGCAAACCTGTTCGAGCACGCCACACCTGACGAGGCGCGCGCCATCGTCGCCGCGGCGATCGACGAGGCCGCAGGCCATATCGCCATGGCGCATGCCAAGGACCGGCATGGCGACGGGCGATTTGCCACCGCTGGACAAGGCGTCGTCGACTTCCCCGATTTCGTCGCGCGGCTGAAGGCCGTCGGCTTCGACGGTGCGCTCGTCACCCATGGTCTTTCCGCAGACGAGGCGCCCAGCGTCGCCGCCTTCCTGCGAGGGCTCGCGTGATGGCTCTGGCCCCGACAATCATGCTGCGGGACGACGCCGCGCTCCATGTCTTCGACACGGGGCAGCGTGGCACTCCTGTCGTCTTCCAGCATGGTCTCGGCGGCGATGCCGCCCAGGTGGCGCAGAATTTTCCCGACGGCCCATCGCGCCGCCGGCTCACCGTCGAATGCCGCGCGCAAGGCGGCTCCAGCGCCGGCGGCAGGCGTCCGTTCTCGATCGCCATGTTCGCCGAGGACATACTGGCCGCCGCCGACGCGGCAGGCTTCTACCGTTTCGTTGCCGGCGGCATCTCGATGGGCGCCGCCATTGCATTGCACCTGGCGGCCCGCTATCCGGATCGCGTCTCTGGCCTCGTGCTGGTGCGCCCCGCCTGGACCTTCGATGCAGCACCGCGGAACATGCAGCCTTACGTCGAAGTGGCGGACCTCATCAGCCGGCTGCCGCTGGATGAAGCGCGCGACGCCTTCGCCGCCTCGGCGACGGCAAACCGCTTTCGCCGCGAGGCGCCGGACAATCTGGCCTCGCTGCTCGGCTTCTTCGCGCGCGGGAATGCGGCCGTCTTTGCCGAGGTGATGCGGGCGATCGCCAATGACGGACCGGGCGTCACGTGGGCCGAAGCCGCGGCCTTCGCGATGCCAGCGCTGGTCATCGGCAGCGGCATCGATCTCGTCCATCCCCTGGCGACCGCCCGCGAATTGGTTGAGGCCATCCCGGGCGCGGCCTTCGCGGAGGTGACACCGAAGGCCACCGACAAGAGCAGCCACTTCGCCGAAATCCGCGCCGTCATCGGCGGCTTTCTCGACAGCAATTTCAACAACCAGGACCAGTCATGACTTCGAAGCCCCTCAAAGGCCCGGCCGCCGTCGCTGCCTTGCCGCGCGATCGTCTGATCGCTGAATTTTCCTCGTGGTCGGCCAATCTCGCCAATTTCGAGAGCGACCTGCAACGCATAGAGCCTTACGTCGATCTGCATCACATCGATGTCGCCGACGGCCATTTCGCGCCGTCCTTCCTGTTTTTTCCCGACCTTGTCGCCCGCATCGCCAAGCTGACGGCCAAGCCCATCCACGTCCATCTGATGGTCGACGCTTCTATCGTCGAGGCCCAGACGCGTCAGTTCATCGAGGCCGGCGCCGACATGATCAGCGTCCATGCCGAGAATGGCGAGGCGGGCCTGCGCGCCGTGCGGCTGGCGCGCGAACTTGGCGCGGAGGCCGGCGTGGTGCTCAGGCTGGAGACGCCGGTCGAGGCGGTGACCCCTTTCGTCTCAGAGGTCGCCTTCGTCACGCTTCTTGGCACCGCGATCGGCGTCAAGGGCCAGGGCCTGTCCGAGAAGGCCTGCGACAGGCTGGTCGAGGCGCGCGCCCTCCTGCGGAAGGCCGGTCGCGAGGCGGCCGTGGTGCTGGCGGCCGATGGCGGTATCCGCCACGAAACCGTACCATTGCTGCGCGCCGCCGGCGCCGAGACCGTGGTGCTTGGCTCGCTCGCCTTCGGCGACAAGGATCTCGCCGGCCGCATCGGCTGGCTGCATGGATTGAAGGTCGCGGCATGAGCATTGAAGCGGCCCTCGCGATCGATCTTGGCGGCACGGAACTTCGTGCCGCCCTGGTCGACCGCGACGGCAAGATCCTGGCCTTCGCGGCGGTGCCGACACAGGCACAGGCAGGCCCCGAAGTGGTGATCGGCCAGATCGAGGCGCTGGCCGCGACTGTCCACGCCGAAGCGCCCTCGCTGACCATTGTCGGCGTCGGTGTCGGCGCGCCGGGCCCGCTCGATCCACTGGCCGGCATCGCCGTCGGGCCGCCGACGCTTGCCGGCTGGCAGGACGTGCCGCTGGCCGACATCCTCGAGCGGCGGCTCGGCCTGCCGGTGCGGCTGGAGAACGACGCCAATGCGGCAGCGCTCGGCGAATGGCGTTTCGGTGCCGGGCACGGCGCCCGCTCGCTTGTGTTCGTCACCGTCTCGACCGGCATCGGCGGCGGCGTCGTCGCCGATGGCCGCATCCTGCATGGCCGCCGCGGGCTCGCCGCCGAGATCGGCCATATGACAATCACCAATGAAGGCGAGCGCTGCATGTGCGGCGTTGTCGGCTGCTTCGAGGCGGTCGCCTCCGGCACCGCGCTCGGCCGCCGCGCCAATGCCGCGACATCGCCTTTGGACGGGTCGGCGCTGCGGCGCCTGTCGGCGAATGCCGAGGTCACCGGCCGCCACGTCGTCGAGGCCGCACGGCTGCAGGACGACCTGGCCATGGCTCTGCTCGAGGAGGAGGCACGCTGGCTGGGCGTCGGCTTCACCAATCTCCTGCATCTCTATTCGCCCGACGTGCTGGTTGTCGGCGGCGGCATTGCCAATGGCCTCGACCTGATGGCGCCCGTTATCGAGGCGACCATCCGCCAGCGCGCCATGCGTGCCTATCGCGACGTGCCCGTCGTCCAGGCGCAGCTTGGACGCCACGCCGGGCTGGTCGGCGCGGCCAGCCTCGTCCTGTTCGACGATGGCGGCACGTTGGCGGCGCCCATGCCTATCGGCCCAAGCACATATCCGGACAAGAGCAGGGATTTCAGCGGCTGAGTTCAAGCTGCGCGGCCGTGCAGGTCGATCCGCGCCGCCCTCATCTCTTCGGCGCGCCGTTTGCAGGAACCCGCGCTGCCTGATCCCTTCCATGCATGAGAAAATGGCCGGAGGCAGCGATGCCTCCGGCCATTCCCATTCCTGCGCGCCCGTTCCTGCGCGACGACGCGGGCTTACTCGGCGGGGACGACATCCGCCGGCAGGCTGTCGTCCGCCGTGCCAGCCAGGGCCCGCGCCAGCTTGGCCTCGTCGAGTTCGCCTTCCCAGCGGGCCACGACCAGCGTCGCCACCGCGTTGCCGACGAAGTTGGTCAGCGCCCGGCATTCCGACATGAAACGGTCGACGCCGAGGATCAGCGCCATGCCGGCGACCGGCACCGAAGGAACCACCGACAGCGTCGCGGCGAGCG
This sequence comes from Mesorhizobium sp. B2-3-4, assembly GCF_006442315.1. Taxonomy (GTDB): domain Bacteria; phylum Pseudomonadota; class Alphaproteobacteria; order Rhizobiales; family Rhizobiaceae; genus Mesorhizobium. The sequence goes on from NZ_VFVY01000002.1 coordinate 459,872, forward strand.
TGATGAAGCCTGCGCCGGTGATGCCGGCGGCCCCTTTGGAGGACAGCATCGCCACCAGCAGCAGCAGGATCTGGTCGCCGATCGACAGGTGGATGTTCGTCGCCTGGGCAATGAACAGCGCGGCAAGGGTCATGTAGATGTTGGTGCCGTCGAGGTTGAAGGAATAGCCGGTCGGGATGACAAGGCCGACCACCGAGCGCTTGGCGCCGGCCTTTTCCATCTTTTCCATCAGCGAGGGGAGCGCCGCTTCCGACGACGAGGTGCCCAGCACCAGCAGCAGCTCTTCCTTGATGTAGCGGATCAGCGACAGGATCGAGAAGCCATTGTAGCGGCAGACGGCGCCCAGCACGATGAAGACGAACAGGAACGAGGTGGCATAGAAGGTTCCGACCAGCATGGCGAGGTTGATCACCGAGCCGATGCCGTATTTGCCGATGGTGAAGGCCATGGCGCCGAACGCACCGATAGGGGCCGCCTTCATCAGCACGCCGACCAGCTTGAACATCGGCGCCATCAGCGCCTGCAGGAAGTTGAGCACCGGCGTGCCCTTGTCGCCGACCAGCGCCAGCGCGATGCCGAACAGCACCGAGAAGAACAGTACCTGCAATATGTCGCCGTCGGCGAAGGCACCGACGATCGTGCCGGGGATGATGTTCATCAGGAAGCCGGTCACCGACTGGTCATGCGCCTTGGCGGCGTAGGTGTTGACGGTCGAGGCGTCGAGCGTCGCCGGATCGATGTTGAAGCCGGCGCCGGGCTGGACGACATTGGCCACGACAAGGCCGACGATCAGCGCCAGCGTCGAGAAGGTGAGGAAGTAGAGCATCGCCTTGCCGGCGACGCGGCCGACCTTCTGCAGGTCGCTCATGCCGGCGATGCCTGTTGCCACCGTCAGGAAGATGACCGGGGCGATGATCATCTTGACCAGCTTGATGAAGGCGTCGCCCAGCGGCTTCATGCTCTCGCCGATCGACGGGTAGTAGTGGCCGAGCAGGATGCCGACGGTGATCGCCACGAGCACCTGCACGTAGAGCTGGGCATAAAGGGGCTTGCGTTGCGCGGCGGGCGCGCTTGAATGATCTGCTATCTGCATCGAACTCTCCCTTGCCGGATGGGGCGGCTAGCGCATCGCCCTGCTTCTCCCATCGCGGCGTTCCGGTCGCCCGCCGCTGCAAGAATGTTTGCAAGCGCTGTGCCAGATGCTGGAAAGGCCGAAATCCCCAGGTTTCAGCCGTTCCGGTCCTGCTCTGGGTAGCGACTTGTGCGGATTTCCGCACAGGCCTTGTTTGCCCTGGCGGAATTTCGCATTAGACTGGAGCCAGACCGTGCAGCGGAGGAGAGGGCCGACGACGCAACAGCGCACCGATAGCCAGTCCCCGGGCTTTGCCGGCCGCGACCAGCTGCGCGACGCGGTCGCGCGGCTGCGCGAAGGCCGTTGGCTGCTTCTGGCGATCGCATTCGCGGTGCTGGCCGGCGCGGTTGCCATTGCCGGGCGTATCGCCGCGGGCCAGGCAGCCGGCGACCTGCGCGACGGGGCATTGGCCGCCTTGCCGCTGGCGGCGGGAACCTTGACCGGCGAAATCGAAAAGCAGCGCCTCGTGCCGCTGGTGCTGGCGCGCGACGATGCGGTGCGCGACGCGCTGCGGCGTGCCGGAAAGGTCGAAGAGACGGCGCTCAATGCAAAACTCAAGGCCATAGCCGGCGATGCGTCGGCCTCGGCTATCTATGTTATCGATACGGCCGGCATCGCGATATCGGCCAGCAATGCCGGGCAGCCGGACAGCTTTGTCGGCATCGACTATAATTTTCGCCACTACTTCACCGATGCGATGGCGAAGGGCGCCGCCAGCCAGTATGGCCTCGGCACGATCAGCGGCAAGCCTGGCCTCTATCTCGCCAGCCGTGTCGATGACGGCACCACGCCACTCGGCGTCGCCGTGCTGAAGGTCGAACTCGGCGGTGTCGAAGCCAATTGGCGCTCGAGCGGCTTCCTGGTCTTTGTCACCGACGAACGCGGTGTGGTGCTGGCCACCAGCCGGCCCGAATGGCGCTTTCACGCGCTTGCGCCGCTCTCCGCGCAAGACACAGCCATGGCCCATGAACAACTCCAGTTGAGCGATGCCGCCTTCGAGCCGCTGCCGTTGCGGCGCGGCAATGGCGATGGCCTGGCGACGATCGACCAGGCTGGAAAATCGCGTCGTTTCGTCGAGGTGGTGCAGGACCTGCCCGGTGCCGTCCCCGGCTGGCGCCTGTGGCTGCTGACGCCCGCCGATGCCGCCCTGAGTTCCGCCGCCAACACGGCGCGGTTGACGACTTTGCTGGGGCTGCTGCTGACGGGATTGCTTGCCTATGTGCTTGTCAGGCGCCGGCGCACGCGTCGGGTGCGTCAGGAGGCGCTGGCGCGCATGAACACCGAGCTCGAGAGCCGGGTCAGCTCCAGGACGGCCGAATTGACGCGCTCGAACAGCGCTCTTGCCGGTGAAATCGCCGAGCGCGAAAACGCCGAGGCCAAGGTCCGTCGGCTGCGCGACGATCTTGCCCAGGCCAACCGGCTCTCCATCCTTGGCCAGATCGCCGCCGGCGTCGCGCATGAGATTAATCAGCCGGTTGCCGCCATCCGCACCTATGCCGAGAATGCCGGCCGCTTCCTCGAAGGCGGCAGGATCGAGCCGGCGAGCGGCAACCTGACCTCGATCGTCTCGATGACCGAACGCATCGGCGCCATCACCGGCACGCTGCGCAGCTTCGCTCGCCGGCCCGGCACTGCCGCCTCGCCCTTGCCGGTGCGCGAGGCGATCGATGGCGCGCTGTCGCTCCTGTCCGGCCGTATCCGCGATTCCGGCGTCACCATCGTCAAGCCGCGCGGCACCGCATCGCCACTGGTCATGGCGAGCCGCATCCGGCTGGAGCAGATCCTCGTCAACCTGTTGCAGAACGCGCTGGACGCCATGAAGGACCGGCCCGATCCCCGCATCGAGATCGACCTTGCCGAGCGCGGCGATCGGGTGCTGATCTCGGTGCGCGACAATGGTCCAGGTCTCGGGCCGGAAGCGGCCGGCAATCTGTTCATGCCGTTCCAGACCACCAAGGAGAAAGGGCTTGGCCTAGGGCTGGTGATCTCGCAGGAGATCGCCCAGGAATTGGGCGGCACGTTGCGGCTCGACCCCGGCATGGCCAAAGGCGCGTCCTTCACCATCGATTTGAGGCGAATTGAATGAACGAGGGATCAGGGTTGGTCGCGCTCGTCGATGACGATGCCGACCTTCTGCACGCCACCGCGCAATTGCTCGAACTTGCCGGCTTCACCGTGGTGGCGCGCGATGCCGCCGACGCCGCTCTTGCCGTCGTCGACAGGGACTTTGACGGCGTGGTGGTCAGCGACATCCGCATGCCCGGCATGAACGGCCTGCAGCTGTTCGACCGCATCAAGGCGATCGACCCCGATATACCCGTGATCCTGGTCACCGGCCATGGCGATGTCGATCTTGCCGTCGCTGCGCTCAAGGACGGCGTCTACGATTTCATCCCAAAGCCCTATGCCGGCGACCGCTTGGTCGAGACGCTGAAACGGGCAGCTGAGAAGCGGCGGCTGGTGATGGAGAACCGGCGCCTGAGAGAAGCCGCCGCACTTGCCGCCGACGGCATGCCGCTGATTGGCGAAGCGCCGGCCATAAGACGGCTCCGCGAGACCTTGCGCCAGATCGCCGACATGGATGTCGACGTACTGGTCGAAGGCGAGACCGGAACCGGCAAGGAAGTGGTGGCAGACCTCCTGCACAGATGGGGACGGCGCCGCGCAAAACCGTTCGTGGCGTTGAACTGCGGCGCGCTGCCGGAAACCGTCATCGAGAGCGAGTTGTTCGGCCATGAAGCCGGCGCCTTCACCGGCGCGCAGCGGCGGCGTATCGGCAGTGTCGAGCATTCCAGCGGCGGCACGCTGTTCCTCGACGAGATCGAATCCATGCCGCCGGCCCTGCAGGTCAAGCTGCTGCGGGTGCTGGAGACGCGCAGCCTGACGCCGCTCGGCTCAAACGAGACGAGGCGCCTCGACCTCAGGGTTGTCGCGGCGACCAAGGTCGATCTCGGTCGGCCCGACCAGCGCGGCGATTTCCGCGAGGACCTCTATTTCCGCCTCAATGTGGTGACGCTGCGCATCCCGCCGCTGCGCGAGCGGCGCGGCGACATCGCCATGCTGTTCGGGCATTTCCTGGGCAAGGCGGCGGAACGCTTTGGCCGGCCCATCGCCAGGGTCAACGCCGCTGTCAGCGACCATCTCCAGTCGCATGAATGGCCGGGCAATGTACGCGAGCTCGCGCACTTCGCAGATCGTGTCGCGCTTGGCCTCGGCCCCGAGGATGACGCCGGCGTGGTGCAGGCGCGGTCCCCGGAACCGGCCGCAGCGCTGCCCGAACGGGTCGGGCAATACGAGGCACAGCTTATCCGCGACGCGCTGCGCGACCATCGCGGCGACGTGCGTGGCGCCATCGACGCGCTCGGTGTGCCGCGCAAGACGTTCTACGACAAGCTCAAGCGCTACGGCATTGCCGCATCGGATTTTCGCAATGGCGGCGATCCGGACATGTTGCCGGGTCGCGGACAGATATAGAGGTTGCGCCGGGCAGGGCGCTTCGTAACGCTTTGCCCGCACATTTCGGAAAAGCCATGAACACGACATTCGAAACGACCGCCGATCCCATGCCGGAAGACCTCGCTTTTCTCAGCCGGCAACTGACGGCGTTCAACGACGCCGATGTCGGCGCATCCGAAAGGAAGGCGCTGGCGGTGTTCGTGCGCGACGAGGCCGGCGCGATGGTCGCCGGCATCTCTGGCTACACCGCCTGGGGTTGGCTTTACGTGCAATGGCTGTGGGTCGACGAGCGGCTGCGCGGCCGGCAAATGGCAGGACGCATGCTGGACGCTGCCGAGCAGGAAGCGGTGGCGCGCGGCTGCGGCAATGCCTGGATCGACACCTTCAGTCCGCTTGCCGCCAAAGTCTATCAGCGGCAGGGCTATCGGCCTTTTGGTAGCCTGGCCGATTTCCCCGTCGGCCGCAGCCGCATCTTCCTGCAGAAGAAACTGTCGTCCGCGTGATCAGCCGGCGAGCCTTCCGCCGCGCATGGGCTGCGGTGCGCCGGTCGTGCTCGGAAAGCTGATCGGCAGGCTGCGCAGCACGCGCACCGCGAGGAAGGCGAAGCACTCCGCCTCCACAGCGTCGCCGCTCCAGCCCAGGCTTTCGGCCAGCACCACCTCGACACCGGCGCGGCTGGCAAGCATTGCCATCATCGTCGGATTGTGGCGGCCGCCGCCGCTGACCACCAGTTTCTTCGGCCGGCTCGGCAGGAGATCGAGCGCTTTGCCGACGGCGCCGGCGGTGAAGGCGGTGAGCAGGGCAGCGCCATCCTCGGCGCCCAGCCCGTCGGCCATGGCGGCGCCGAAGTCGAAACGGTCGAGCGATTTCGGATAGGGCTTGGTCAGATAAGGATGTTGCAACAGCCTGGCGAGGCGCGCTTCGTCCACCTTGCCGGCGCGCCCAAGCGCGCCGTCGCGATCCATTTCGCCAAGCCCCTTCGATTTGATGAAGTCGTTGAGCGGCGCGTTGGCGGGGCCGGTGTCGAAGGCAACGACATTGTCGGCGCCGTCCCACCAGGTGACGTTGGCGACGCCGCCGAGATTGAGCACGGCCACCTCGCCGCTGGCGCCGGCGCTGCGCATCAGTGCGGTGTGATAGGCCGCGGCCAGCGGCGCGCCTTGCCCGCCCGCGCGCATGTCGGCCGAGCGGAAATCATAGGCGACCTTGGTGCCGAGAATCTCATGCATCAGCTCGCCGTCGCCGAGCTGCCGGGTCTGGCCGAGCCGCCCGACCTGCGGCGCGCGATGCAGCACCGTCTGGCCGTGGAAGCCGACGACGCCGATATCGGCCATCGTCATGCCGTAGCCTTCGACCAATTCCCTGACTGCCGCCGACTGCGCGCGCGTCAGCGCTTCCTCGGCCTTGCGGAAGATCGCCGGTTCGGGGCCGACGAAATTCCAGGCTCGCGCGGCCGTCAGCGTCTCTTCGAGCAGCGAGCGGATCGATGCGGGATAAGGCATCAGCCGATAGGTGCCGAAATCCTCTATCCGCTCGCCGTCGGTCTTGATCAGCGCGACATCGATGTTGCCGTCGAGCACGGTGCCGGTCATCAGGCCGACGGCCCAGATTGGTTCCATCATTGAGCTCCTAAAGTCCGTTGACGAGATCGCCGACCGCTTGCCGAAGCGGAACGATTCCGCTGTCGAAATGACGTGTCGGATGGATCCGGTTGGTGAGCAAGGTCCAAGCCTTGCCCTTGTCGAAGTCGATCCACAGGCCGGTGCCGGTAAAGCCGGTGTGGCCGATGGTTCCCGGGCTGCACAAGCTCCCGCCGGACCAGCCGTCATAGGGGCGTTCCCAGCCATGGGTGCGGGTGGCGGACAGGGGCGCACGCATCAGCGCGATCGAGCTTTCGGATGCGCCACTGCCGTCCAGCAGCCCTTGCGCGAAATCGAGCACCGATCCGGCCGTGCCGAACAGGCCGGCATGGCCGGCGCCTTGCAGCGCCGAGCAATTGTCGTCATGCACTTCGCCGCACAGAACGCGATGACGCCAGGTGCAATCCTCGGTCGCCGCGGCGACATCCGCCTCCGTCGCCCACGCGAAGCCGGGACCCGGATCCATATCGCGGATCGTCTTGCCCGACAGCCGTTCGAGCGCGAAGCCGAGCAGGATGAAGTTGATGTCGGAATAGACGGGGTCGCGTGCACGCCATTCGCGCTGCAGGATGAAGGCGCGCAGCAGGTCGGGGTCGCGTCCGTAAGTGTAAATCGGCTCGACGGCCGGGAAGGCTGTCTGGTGGCCAAGGCACTGGCGGAACGTCACCTTCCGCTCCCAGGCATTGGCGTCGTATTGGCGCAGGTCCGGCAGCAGCGAGATCAGCGGCCCGTCGAGATCGATGGTGCCGTCCTGCGCCAGCGCCAGGATACGCGGCGTGGTGAAGATCACCTTGGTCAGCGACGCCAGGTCGAACCAGGTGTTTTCCCGCATGGGTCTGACCTTGGGAACGAGTTGCGCGGAGCCGATGGCCCTGGTGATGCGGTGGCCGTTCCTGTCGACAATGCCGAGCACGCCGCCGGGAGTGCGCTTGGCGGCCACCGCCGTTGCCAGTGGCTGGAAGGCACGGTCGAAAACCTCGGCGAGGTCGATCAATGCCGGCCTCCTTCGGTGAGGCAGCGCCCTACGACGCTGCGGCAGGGCAGAGAGGGGCGCTGGCCCGTCGACCTCTCATATCCCGGCACCATCATGCCTCCACCCTCGCCATATGATCTCCGCCAAACCGCTCCCATCGCGCCGGCGTCGGCTCGAACCCTCGCGGCCTGACCAGTGAAGGCACCTGGCGCGTGTCGATTTCGAAATGCTCGTGCCGCCGGTCGATGGCCGGAACCGCTGATATCAGCTTCCTGGTGTAGGAATGCCTCGGCCGCGACAGCACCGAGGCCGCGTCGCCGATCTCGACGATCTGGCCGGCGTAGATGACGGCTATGCGATGCGCGATCCGCTCGACCACGGCCATGTCGTGCGAGATGAACAGATAGGCCAGCCCATATTCGCGCTGTAGGTTGACCAGCAACTCCAGCACTTTCGCCTGCACCGAGACGTCGAGCGCCGAGACCGCTTCGTCGAGAACGACGACGGACGGATTGAGCATCAGCGCGCGGGCAATGCACAGCCTCTGTCGTTGGCCGCCGGAGAATTCGTACGGATAGCGCTGGAGGCTGTTCATGGGCAGGCCGACGCGATCCAGCAGGCTCGCCATCCTGGCCCGTGTTGCGGTGTCCACGCGGCCGCCTGCTGCGATCACCGGTTCGGCCAGGATGCTTTCGATGGTCAGTCTCGGATTGAGCGAGGCATAAGGGTTCTGGAACACCATCTGCACGGGCCTGACATTGCGTTCGGCCGGGGCATTGCCGACCGAGAAACTGCCGCGCGTCGACCGCACCAGCCCGAGCACCGCCTTCGCGGTGGTGGATTTGCCCGATCCGCTCTCGCCGACGATGGCCAAAGTCTCGCCAGGCATGAGGTCGAAGTCGACGCCGTCGACAGCGTGCACTGCGCCGGTGGCGCGGCTGAAGAAATTGCTCTTGAGGGGAAACCGCACGACGAGGCCGTCGACCTTCAAGGCGGGTTGCCTGTTCTCGCTTTTCTCGCGCCGTCCGTCCGCGCGCGTCGCGCGGCCGCTGGCGAAATGCGGCACGTCCCGCAGCAGGTGCTGCGTGTAGGGATGCCGGGGGCTGTCGAGGATCTGGTTCAGTTCACCCTGTTCGACGGCTTGCCCGTTCTGCATCACCATCACCTTGTCGGCGATGCCGGCGACCAGGCCGATATCGTGGGTGATGAAGATGACGGACATGCCGGTCTCGCGCTTCAATTCGGCAAGCAGCGCCATGATCTGCGCCTGCACGGTAACGTCGAGCGCCGTCGTCGGCTCGTCGGCGATCAGCAGGCGCGGATTGCAGGCGAGCGCAATCGCGATCATCACCCGCTGCAGCATGCCGCCCGACAGCTGGTTGGGCGTGTATTTCAGCCGCCTTGCCGCATCGGGAATGCGCACCCGGTCGAGCGCGTCCCTGGCTGCCACCGTGGCCTGCCGGCCGGTCAGGCCGCGATGCAGCCGGAACGATTCCTCGATTTGCGTGCCGATGGTCAGCACCGGGTTGAGCGATGTCATCGGCTCCTGAAAGATCATGCCGATCTCGGCGCCGCGAATGCCGGTCAGTTGCGCCTCGCCGGCGCCGGCCAGGTCGAGGACGGTACCATTGGCGCGTTTCAGCCCGATGGCCCCGCCGGTGATGCGGCCGCCACCGAAATCGATGAGCCGGTTGATCGACAGCGCGGTGACGGATTTGCCGGAGCCGCTTTCGCCGACAATGGCCAGCGTCTCGCCGTCGGCGACATCGAAGCTGACGCCGCGCACCACTTCGTTGGCCCGGGGATCGCGGCCGAAGCCGACGCGCAGGTCCGAAACCGACAGGAGCGGGGTCATGCGAATGCCCTCCGCATCCTCGGGTCGAGAATGTCGCGCAGGGCGTCGCCCAGAAGGTTGAAGCCCAGAATGCTGATCATGATCGCCAGGCCCGGGAAGATCATCAGCCAGGGCGCTGTCTCCATCAGATTGCGGCTGTCGCTCAGCATCAGGCCGAGCGAGGCGGCGGGTGGCTGGGTGCCGAGCCCGAGGAAGCTCAGGCCGGCCTCGGTCAGCAGCGCCCAGGCCAGCGCCAGCGTCACCTGAACGGTCAATGGCGCCACCAGGTTGAGCAGCAGATGACGGGTGACGATGTAGGAGGAACTGCTGCCGAAGGTGCGCGCCGCGTCGACGAATTCGCGCGCCTTCAGCGACAAAGCGGGGCCGCGCACGACGCGGGTGAAGATAGGCGTGTAGACGATGCCGATGGCGACCACGCTGGTCCAGGTGCCGGGTCCGGCAACGGTGACGATGAGCAGCGCCAGCAGGATCGCCGGGAAGGCGAGCAACACATCCATGACGCGCATGACCACGCCGTCCCAGCGGCGTCCGAGCCAGGCGGCGGCAAGCCCCAGAACCGTGCCGGCAAGCGTGGCGAAGGCCACCGAGAAGAAGGCGACCGTGAAGGACTGGCCGATGCCGGCCATCAGCCGGCTGGCGACGTCGCGCCCGAACAGGTCGGTGCCCATCCAGTAGGTGGCGCTCGGCGCATGCAGCCGGTCGATGCGGTATTGCGTGATCGGATTGTGCGGCGTCAGCCCGAGCAGGCCGAGGACGGCGATGAGCAGATAGACGCACACGATGGCGCCGCCTATGCGGCCGCTGCCATGCCCGAAGATGGCGCGCAGGATACGCATCACTGCTCCCCCAGCCGGATGCGCGGATCAAGCGCGACATAGGCGAGGTCGACCAGGAGATTGACGATCATGAAGTTGAAGGCGATGAACAGCACGGCGCCCTGCACCAGCGCATAGTCGCGCTGCAGTATGGCGTCGAGCACCATGCGTCCGAGGCCGGGAAGCGCATAGATCTGCTCGACGATGACGGCGCCGCCCAGGAGGTAGCCGAATTCTATGCCGCTCAGCGTCACGACAGGGATCAGCGCATTGGGAAGCGCATGCCGCCAGATGACGCTGCGCGCCGAGGCGCCCTTGCTGCGCGCCGTGCGCACATAGTCGTCGCTGAGCACGTCGAGCATCGCCGAACGGGCTATGCGGGTGACGGAGGCGGCGAAAGCGAAGCCGAGCGTGATGGCCGGCAGGATCAACTGGCTGAGATTGCGCAGCGGATCCTGCCACAGTGGCGCGAATTCGCCCATCGCCGGCAGCACGCCGAAGCCCGCTGACAGCGTGTAGATGATCAGCAGGCCAAGCACGAAACTCGGTGTCGACTGGCCGATCATGGCAACGATGCGCACGCCGAGGTCCGAAGGCTTCTCATTGTGGGTGGCGGCATGGATGCCGGCCGGCATGCCGACGGCGAGGGCGATGATCATGGAAAGGAGTGCCAGTTCCAGCGTCAGCGGAAAGCGCTCGAGGATGACGTCGAGAACCGGCCTGCCATAGGTGACCGAGATGCCGAAATTGCCGTGCGCGATGCCGCCGATCCAGCGCCAGTACTGGATGAACCATGGCTGGTCGATGCCGAAATAGGCGGCGAGCGCATCCCGCTGCGCGGGCGTCAGCAGGCCGGCCTCGGTGCCAAGCATCGCCGTGATCGAATCGCCGGGCACCATCCGGATCGCCACGAAGACCAGGATGGAAACGCCAAGCAGGACGAGAGGAAATGTCGCCAGCCGTCGCAACAGATAGTTCACGCGCAGAAGACCTCTCGTCCTGTCGCCGAAGCTCGAACTCTTTGTTTTTAGGCAATTCCCTAGGGGAAACGCTGCGCGTTTCTCCCGGGAAAACCGTTTCACACTTTTCCTGCAATTGCTCTACTGGATCGTCACCTTGCTCAGGCTGAACAGCGTGCCGGTCGGCGTCGGCACGAAGCCGGCGATGTTCTTCTGCTGCGCCGTATAGCTGTAGGAGGTGTAGAGCCAGATCCAGGGCGAGACCTCGGCGAGGTGCTTCTCGAAATCGGCGAAGATCGCCTTGCGCTTTTCTGGATCGGTCTCGGCGCGACCCTGCTGCATCTGGCTGTCCAGCGTGTCGTCGATATAGTTGGCCACCTTCTGCAGATTGCCCGCCTTGGTCCAGTAGCGGTTGTACATGGTGTAGGGGTCGGCCCGGCCGCCATTGAGCGCGATCGCCATGTCGAAATCGCCCTTCAGCCAGGCATCGACATAGACGTTGAGCTCCATCATCTTGATGTCGAGCTTGACGCCGATTTCAGCCAGCTGCGACTGGATGACCTGGGCTTCCGCCGCCGCTGTCGGCGGTTCGCCGGTGGCGCCGATCACGGTCGCTGAAAAGCCGTCCGCGAAGCCGGCCTCGGCCATCAGTTTCTTGGCTTTTTCAACGTCGCGCTTGTAGCAGAAGAGCTGGCTTGGATCGGTCGCCAGCGCCGGAATGGTCAGCGGTCCGGTGACCTTGCCTTCGCCGAGCGAAGCCGTGTCCAGCACCTCCTGCCGGTCGATCGCGCAGGAGATCGCCTGGCGCACCTTGAGTTCGGTCATCGGCTTGCGCGACGGGTTGAGCTGCAGCACGTGATAGGCCAGGACGGGCACGCGGTTGAGCTGCAGGCTGGCCTCCTTCGGCACCAGCGTGGCGACGAGTGGATCGTTGAGCAGGGCGAAATCGATCTGCTTGGTGCGCATGGCGGCCAGGATCGCCGCCTCGTCCGGCAGCACGCTGATCTCGATGCCGTCGACACCGGTGGCGCCGCCGGCCCAGTCTTTGTTGGCGCTCAGGACTTCCTTGGCGTTGGGGTCCCATTTGTCGAGCTTGAACGGACCCGAACCCATCGCCTTGGTGCCGATCGAACCGGCCGTGATCTCTGCCGCAGGAACGATGGCGGCGTTGACGTCGCTCATCGCTGTCAGGATCGGCACGTCGGGCTGCGAGAGGTGGAACACGACGGTCGCCGCATCCGGCGTGTCGATGCCGGCGATGGACAGGAAATTGGCGCGGGCGGCAGCACCCGTCTTCTCGTCGAGAATGCGCTCGAACGACGCCTTGACGTCGGCGGACGTGACCGCCGTCCCGTCCTGGAATTTTGCTTTCGGATCGAGTTTGAAGCTCAGCTCCTTGCCGTCTTTCGAGAACGCCCAGGAGGTGGCGATGGCGGGAACGATCTGCAGGCTGGCGTCGACGCGAACCAGCGGCTCGTAGATCAACTCCAGAAGCCGCAGCGACGAGAACGCCGTCTGCTTGTGCGGGTCAAGGCCGGTGGCGTCCTGCGACCAGGCCATGTGCAATGTCGCCGCCTGCGTCGAAACGGTCGCGATGCCGAGGATCGCGGCAAGGGTAATGCCCGAAAGCAGCCTTCTTGTAAGATGAACCATTCTCGTCTCCCATTATTGAACTCGATGCCTTGCAGTTTCCGCGGGCCGCTTCCAAGGCACACATGCTTTGGAGTATCGGCCCAGTCTATGCGGCTTGACGCCGTCTTGTCTAAAGCGGCTTCAGGCCGCTTCGTCGCTGATTGCCTTTCGCAGGAATCCTCCGGCTTTGACCAGGGCGGCCCGCGCCACTTCGACATCGAGGCCGGTGATCGTCACCAGGATAGCCAGCTTGACGTCATTGCCGGTCCGCTCGAGCGACTGTCGTGCCTGTTGCGCGGTGCAGCCTGATATCTGCATGACGATCCTGGTAGCCCGGGCGACCAGCTTCCTGTTCGACGGATTGAGGTCGACCATCAGGTTCTGAAAACTCTTGCCGATGCGGATCATCGAGGCGGTGCTCAACATGTTGAGCACCAGCTTCTGCGCGGTTCCCGATTTCAGCCGGGTCGAGCCGGTGAGCACTTCGGGGCCGACGACCGGCGAGATGGCGATGTCGGCGATGCCGGCAATGGCCGATGCCGGGTTGCAGGACAGCGCCACCGTGGTGGCGCCGACCTGTTTTGCGTAATGCAAGCCACCGATGACGTAAGGCGTGCGTCCGCTGACCGCGATGCCGACCACCACGTCGTCAGGCCCAAGCCCGATCTCCTGCAAGGCCCTGGCACCCATTTTCGGGTCATCCTCGGCGCCTTCCGTCGAGCGCACCAGCGCATCGGACCCTCCGGCGATCAGGCCGACCACCATGCCCTCCGGCACGCCGAATGTCGGCGGACATTCCGAAGCGTCGAGCACGCCAAGCCGGCCGCTGGTGCCGGCGCCGATATAGACAAGCCGCGCGCCTTTCTGGAAGGCAAGCACGATGCGGTCGACCGCGGCGGCGATCTCCGGCAGCACCTTTTCGACAGCGGCCGGAACCAGCCTGTCCTCGTCATTGATCCTGCGCAGCACGTCGATCGTGGGTAACAGGTCGATGTCCATGGTCCTCGGATTCCGGCCCTCGGAAACCAGCCGATCCAACTCGGACATCAACCCTTGCTCGGTCATTCCCGTGCTTTCAACCCGCGACCATTCTTTGTTAACTTTTTAGAATTGGATATTCGAATGGTCAACAGAAAATTGGAATAAAATATTCCTCACCTATCCAGCCTTTTCTGAGCCGGAGACCTCTTGGCAAGAATGATCGCGCCGGACACCGCGTCGCCGTCAGCCGGCTTCAGGCGGCGGCGCACATCGGGCGAAAGCCAGGGCTCGAGCGGACTGGCGAGGCCGCCGAGCAAGGTCACGCGCGGTGCGCCTTTTTCGAACAGCACCCGCACCAGCGTGTCGATCTGTTCGGCGGCACTTTGCACGATGCGCCGCCCGACGGGGTCGCCCTGGTCGGCATGGCGCATCACCATGGGTGCCAGCGCCGCATAGTCCGTGGCGCTGGCGCGGTCCATCCAGGCGACCGCCTCCATCGGGTCGTCCTGGAAGCGCTGCATCACCTCACGCAACAGCGCTGTGCGCTCATGGCGGCCATCATGGGCGCGCAGCGCCAGTTGCACGGCCTTCAGGCCGAGATCGGCGCCGCTGCCCTCGTCGGAGATCGGAAAGCCATAGCCGCCGGCGCGCAGGTCGCGCCCCTCGACAAAGCCGAGGCCGATCGAGCCGGTGCCGGCAATGACGATGGCGCCGTCCTGGCCGGAATGCGCGCCGAGGCAGGCGCCCACGCCATCGCTGACGAAGGCGATGCCGGCGAAGGGATGCGCGATCGCCCGCAATGCCTCCTCGGCGCCCTTGCGCCCGATCCCGGCAAGGCCGATGCCGGCATGGGTGCGGACGGTTTCGGCCGGCCCGAACCCTGCTTCCTCGATCGCCGCGCCGAAAGCCTTCGCGATGGAGGCCCACGCCGCCTCGATGCCGAGCCGCGTCGTCGCCGGGCCGGACAGGCCCTGTCCCAGCACCATGCCTTGCGCGTCCTCGAGGCGCGCGCGGCAACCGGTGCCGCCGCCATCGACGCCGAGGAAGTAATGCGCCTCGGTATTCATGCGCTCAGCCGCTCGATGTCGGCGCCGCACAGGCGCAGCTTGCGGTCGAGTTGCTCATAGCCTCTGTCGAGATGGTAGACCCTGTTGATTGTCGTCTCGCCTTCGCTGACCAGCGCCGCCAGCACCAGCGACACCGAAGCGCGCAGGTCGGTGGCCATCACTTGCGCGCCGTGCAGCGTCTCGCCGCCGCGCACCAGCGCCATCGTGCCTTGCAGCTTGATGTTGGCGCCGAGCCGCATCAGTTCGGGCACATGCATGAAGCGGTTCTCGAAGATGGTTTCGCGCAGCAGCGAGGCGCCTTGCGCGCAGCACATCAGCGCCATGAACTGCGCCTGAAGGTCGGTCGGAAAGCCGGGATAGGGTTCCGTGGTGAGGTCGGCCGCCTTGAGCGGCCGGTCACGCGACACGATCAGCCCGCGATCGCCAGGCCAGACGCCGACACCGGTGGCTTCGAGCAGTTGCACCACCGAAGCCATGTGCTCGAGCCGGGCATGGGTGAGTTCAAGCAGGCCGCCGGTGATCGCGGCGGCGATGGCATAGGTGCCGGTCTCGATCCGGTCCGGGATGATCTCGTGGCTGGCCGGACGCCAGCTTGTGTCGCCGGCGATCAGGATGCGGTGCGTGCCGGCGCCCTCGATGCGCGCGCCCATCGCGTTGAGGCAAGCGGCGAGGTCGGCGACCTCCGGCTCGCGCGCGGCGTTGAGGATCTCGGTTTCGCCCTTCGCGGTGGTCGCCGCCATCATAGCGGTCTCCGTCGCCCCGACCGATGGTGAGGAGAGCACGATGCGGGTGCCGGTCAATCCACCCGGCGCCGAAGCGACGATCAGGCCGTTTTCGATGGCGATCCTGGCGCCGAGTGCGGCGAGTGCCGAGACATGCATGTCGACCGGCCGTGCGCCGATGGCGCAACCGCCCGGCAGCGAAACCCTGGCATGGCCGAAGCGGGCAAGCAGCGGTGCCAGCACCAGCACCGTTGCCCGCATCTTGCGCACCGTGTCGTAGGACGTCTCCTTGGAGACGGCGGCCCTGGTGTCGACGGTCGCGGCATGCGCCGAACGCACCACCTCGGCGCCGTGAAGCCGCACCACGCCGAGCATGTTCTCGACGTCGGTCACGTCAGGCAGGTTGGTCAGTTCGAGCGGGTAGGGGCTGAGCAAGGCGGCGGCAATCTGGGGCAATGCGGCATTCTTGGCGCCCGAGATCGTCACCGCGCCTTCCAGCCTGCGTCCGCCGACGATGCGCAATCTGTCCATTCTGATGGCTCCGTCCCGACACCCGCCCAAGGGTCGGCTCACGGTCGAGAATTAATTCTGCGTTCTTGGCTGTCAATCAAATTTGGAATATTTTATTCCTCAACCGTGGAATGCCGAACCGCTCGAGAGGGTCCATGTCCGTTCTGAAGAAGATCGCCGCGAAGCTCGACGGCATGGCGGCCGGCGATCGCGAGATCGGCCGCTACATCGTCGACCATCCCGATGAGATGCTGCGCCTGTCGACGGCGGCGCTGGCGGCCGAGATCGGGCGCAGCCAGTCGAGCGTGGTCAAGTTCAGCCAGAAGCTCGGCTATGCCAGCTACCAGGAGCTCAAGCTCGCCGTCAGCGAGGCGAGGTCGCGCGACTGGCAGATGCTGGCCGGCGTCATTCACGGCTCGATCGAGGTCGGCGACGGCTTTCCCGTCATCCTGAAAAAGCTGATCGGCTCCAAGCTCCTGTCGATGCAGCAGACCGTCGCCGCCAACAGCGACCGCATCCTCTCGCGGACGCTGGAGTTGCTCGACGGCGCGCGCCGTATCCATCTTGTCGGCGTCGGCGCCTCCTCGCTGGTGGCGCGCGATTTCTCCTACAAGCTGATGAAGCTCGGCCGCAACGTGCTGCATGACAGCGACAGCCACATCCAGATGGCCAATGCCTCGACGCTTGGGCCTGACGACGTGCTGTTTGCCCTGTCCTATTCCGGCACCAGCATCGAAACCTTGCGCATTGCCGAGCTTGCGGCCAAGCGCGGCACGATGGTGATCGCCGTCACCGGCCTGCACGACAATCCGCTGAGCCGGGTCGCCGACATCCGCCTTTACACCATCGCCGACGAGGAGCGTGCGCGCTCCTCCTCCATCACCGCGCGCGACGCGCAGCTGACGCTGACCGACCTGTTGTTCATCCTCCTGGTGCAGAGGCAGCCGGATGCCAACGACTACGTCCACAACAGCGAGGCCGCCGTCTCGGTGCTGAAGGCCGAGCGGCCGTCTTAGGAGCCTCAGACGCTTTCGAGATAGGTTTCGATCTCGAAGTCGCTGACGTTGAGGGCAAACGTGTTCAGTTCCTGGCGTTTGCAGGCAACGAAGGAGTCGCGCAGGATCGCCGGGAAAATCTCCGCGACATGAGATCCGCCTTCGAAGGCCGCGATCGCCGATGCCCAGTCCGGCGGCAGCTTGGCCGGGGTAGCGCCTTGCCCGTCATTGCCGGCCGGATCGCCCGGCGACATCTGCTTCTCGATGCCGATCAGGGCGGCGCCCAGTATGGCGGCAAGCACGAGGTAAGGGTTGGCGTCGGCTCCCGAAACACGGTGTTCGATGCGCCGCGCCGCGGTCGGCCCGCCGGGAATGCGGATCGCGACCATGCGGTTCTCATAACCCCAGGCGACCGCGGTCGGGGCGTAGGATCGCGGACGCAGCCTGCGGTAGGAATTGAAGTGCGGGGCGAACACCAGCGTGCTTTCGGCCATCGCCGCCAAGAGTCCGCCGACGGCGTGGCGCATGGTATCGGAGCCCTGGTCGGTGCCATCGTCGAACACGTTGCGGCCATCGGCGTCGACCAGGCTGAAATGGACGTGAAAACCATTGCCGGCGCGATCGCCATAGGGCTTGGCCATGAAGCAGGCGGCAAAGCCGTGCTTGCGCGCGATGCCCTTCACCGTGCGCTTGAACAGCACGGCATCGTCGGCGGCGCGCAAGGCATCGGCGACATGGTTCAGGTTGATCTCGAACTGGCCGACGCCGTTCTCGGCTATCGCCGTATCGACGGGGATGCCTTGCGCGCGGCAGGCTTCGTAGACGTCATGGATGAAGGATTCGAAATCGTCGATCTCGTCGATCGACAGCGCCGCGTCGGAATCCAGGCGCCGCCCGGTGACCGGCGACACCGGCCCGACCGGTCGCTGCGATTGCGGATCGACCAGATAGAATTCGAGTTCGGTGGCCGCGACCGGCGTCAGGCCGAGCATCCTGTAGCGATCGAGAATGCGGGCCAGCGCCCGCCGGGGATCGCCGAGATAGGGCGCGCCGTTTTCGTCGGCGAGCCAGAGCGGCACGAGCGCGGTCGGATGCGCCGTCCATTCCACCGGCAGAATGCCGCGTCCCGTCCATTGGCACAGGCCATCGGCATCGCCGGTCGAGAAGACCAGGCTGTTGCCCTCGATGTCCTCGCCCCAGACGTCGAGGCCGATCAGCGAATAGGGCATGCGCAGCTTGCCCTCCAGCGCCTTGCGCGCCTGCTCGACCGGGATGCGCTTTCCCCGCATGATGCCGTTGAGATCGCACACCGCCGCCCGCAGGCTCTGGATGTCGCTTCTGGTTTCGAGCCAGCTCAGAACGTCCGCGATTGCATCGCTCAATTTCTCTTACCTCTGGTTCCCTGCGGTGCCGCGCCTGAGGCGGCCACCCTGATCATGACAACAACGGCTGATGAGTTCATGAAAGTACCTCCGGCGCGTGCCAGGAGAGTTTCCTTCATTTTTTCAGATCACTAGCCGGGATGTCGGGAGGCATTTCAGGAACCAGTTGCGCGATTTGCGATCGCAACATAGCGACAAGCCACGGGAAAGCCAAGTGGCATCTGGCGACGGCCACAGGAGGCTCCTGCCTTAGTTCCTTGCTTCCGGAAACTTGACCTGCCGCAGGATGTGGGCGGCACCCTCGTCGATGTCGCGAACGATGGCCGCGCGTGCCCGCGCGCCGTCTTGTGCCTCGATCGCCGCGACGACTTCCTCGTGATAGTCGATGGCCAGGATGGAAGAGAGGTCGTCCTCGAATCCCATGGCGAGGTTTCTCAGGAAAGGGCCGACCTGCATCCAGACGGTCTCTATCAGGAAGATCATCTGCTCGTTGCCGCAACGGCGGTAGATCGAGAATTTGAAATCGTGGTTCTTCCTGAGATAGTCGCCGATGTCGCCCTTGCGGGCCGCCAGCGTCAAGTCGGCGCAATGGCGCCGTATCGTCCGCAGATTGTTGCCGTTGATCAATCCCGTCGCAAACTCGGTCGCCGAACCTTCCAGGATCGTGCGCACGGCGGTCAATTGTGAAAACCGCTCGGCGGAGATAACCGGCACCTCGACGCTGCCGTTCGGCATCGGGCTCAGCGCCCGCAATGCCTGCAGCCGCATGAAGGCGCTGCGCACCGGCATGTCGCTGGTACCGAGTTCGCCGGCGAGCTTGCGCGAGGTCAGCTTCTGGCCGGGCAGGAACTGGCCCGACATCAGGGCCCGCACGAGTTCCAGATAAACCTTCTCATGCAGGGGCACGGTGTCGACGGCGGTCAACCCGAAATGTGTTCTGTCGGCCATTGGCGGGCGCTACTTCATTCGTTCTGAAATTGGGGCCGGGCACGGCGGGAACGCCGAAGTCGCCGATTGATCGGCCATGATAGACGCTTCGATCGTAGCCCGGCAAGCCGACGCGCGAGTCCTCGAGCCAACTGATCAGGAAAAGCGTTGGCATCTATAAAATGCGGCGTGAATGCACTGGCTATGAGGAATAATGCTTTTCAGTTGCACAAAATGATGAAATGGTGTGTCGGTGAACGGGAGCGGATGAATGCGCAATGTCAGCGGCCACGGCAAGCGGCTGTCCTACTATGATTTCGGGCACACGACGGTTTATGCCTCTCGCTCCGACCAGCGCTTCCCCTATTGCGCCTATGTTCCCGACGATTATTCCGAGGATGGCGACAAGACCTACCCGCTGGCGGTGATCGTCCACGGCACCGAGCGCGGCATGCTCGCCTATCGCGACGCCTTTGCCGACTTTGCCGAACAGAACGGCGTCATCGTGCTGGCGCCGCTGTTTCCGGCCAACATCTGTTTTCCCGGTGATCTCTCTTCCTACAAGATGCTGCGCGAGGGTGATCTCCACTACGACGCCGTCATGCTCGACGTGATCGAGGAGATGCGCGAGCGCTACCGCATCCGGGGCGAGCGCGTGATGATGTACGGCTTCTCCGGCGGCGGCCATTTCACCCACCGCTTCCTGTTCCTGCATCCAGAGCGTCTGCTGGCAGCCTCGATCGGCGCGCCGGGTGTCGTCACTCTGCTCGACTTCGATCACGATTTCTGGGTCGGTGTGCGCGACTTCGAGAAAGTGTTCGGCAAGAAGGTCGATCTCGACGCCATGCGCAAGGTCGCCGTGCAGATGGTGATCGGCGGCGACGACACCGAGACCTGGGAAATCACCATCACCCCGAACGATCCCTGGTGGATGCCGGGCGCGGATCTGGCCGGCGCAAACCGCAACGACAGGATGCGTGCGCTCAAGGGCAGCCTGGAAAAGCACGGTGTCGCGGTGCAGCTCGATGTCGTGCCTGGCATCAAGCATGACGACCGCGAGCTCATCGGCAAGGTCAAGGACTTCTTCGCGCGGACATTGAGCGCCGCGCCCGCTTGAAAAAACTGCAGTCAACAATGCTGGAGATAAAAATGGGAACAGGTTCGGCAATGGGAAGACGACTTTTGGGAATGCTGGCCGCTGTCGCGATGATGGCCTGCGCGCTGCCGGCAATGGCGCAGGAGCAGCCGAAGACCGGCGGCACGCTCAAGGTCCGCATCAACTCGGACATTCGCGCCACCGACGGCCTCAATCGCGATGCCAACACCGACACGGTGCTGCACCAGATATTCGAGACCCTGGTCGGCTATCGCGCCGATCTCACCGTCGGCCCGGCGCTGGCCGAAGCCTGGAAGATTTCGGACGACGGCAAGACCTATACCTTCACGCTGCGCGACGGCGCCGTCTTCCACAATGGCGACGCCGTGACGTCGGCCGATGTCAAATGGAACTGGACCCGCCGCATGGATCCGGCCAACCAGTGGTTCTGCATTCCGCGCTTCGACGGCAGCGAGGGCCTCAAGGTCGAGGCGGTCGACACGCCCGATCCGCGCACCGTGGTCTTCAAGCTCAACGCGCCGAACGCGCTGTTCCTGGCGCAGCTTGCCAGCGTGCAGTGCAATGGCTGGGTGGCGAGCCCGAAGAATGTCGGCGCCGACGGCAAGTGGATCGCTGATTCCGCGATCGGGAGCGGTCCCTTCAAGCTCAAGGAATGGGTCAAGGGCCAGTATATCGATCTCCAGCGCTTCGATGCCTACAAGCCGCTGAAGGAAGCATCGAGCGCCATGGCCGGCAGCCGCCAGGCCTATGTCGACGACGTCCGCTTCATGATCATCCCCGATACGGCGGCGGCCGAGACCGCGCTGTTCGCCGGTGAGATCGACGTGCTGCCAGGGCTCGAATCGGCGCGCGTCGAGGAGGCGAAGTCGCGCGGCATGACCGTGCTGTCGATGCCTGGCCTGTCGTGGACGGCGATCCTGCTGCAGACCAAGGATCCGCTGCTGTCCAACGTCAAGATCCGCGAGGCGATGGCGCATGCGATCGACATCAACCAGATCGCCGCCGCCCGCACCAACGGCGTCGCCGCCGGCGATCCCTCGGCGGTTGCCCAGGCCAGCTCCTTCTTCGACAACGACTTCCTCAAATGGCCTGACTACGACCCCGCCAAGGCAAAGGCGCTGCTCGACGAGGCCGGCTACAAGGGCGAGCCGATCAAGATCCAGACCAACACCCGTTACCAGGGCATGTACGAGAATGCCGTGCTGATGCAGGCCATGCTGACGGCCGCGGGCTTCAATGCGCAGCTCGATGTGCTGGACTGGGCGGCACAGCTCGACAATTATCTGGCCGGCAAGTTCCAGGTCCAGTCCTTCGGCTATTCGGCCCGCCTCGACCCGTCGTTGATGTATGGCACCATCCTCGGCGACAAGGCCACCGACCCGACCGCGCAGTGGGACAGCAAGGATGCCATCGCGCTCTACACCAAGTCGATGGCCACCACCGATCCGGAGCAACGCAAGGCGCTGTTCAAGCAACTGCACGAGATGATGATCAAGGACGTGCCGATCCTCGGCCTCTACTACGAGCCGTCCATCGATGCGGTCTCCCCGAAGGTGAAGGGCTATTCCGTGTGGCCCGCCGAAAACACCCGGACATGGGGCGTCTGGAAAACCGAGTAGCAGGACGGCCCAACCCCTTATTGAAAATGGCCGGAGGCGTTTGCCTCCGGCCATTTTCATTTTTGAACCGCTCGCTCGCCGCCACCCGGACCGGTCACGAATCCGGGTCTTCTACTCGGCGCGGACCCTGCCAAGCTGCGTCGCCATCCATGCCTGCACCGGCTCCAGCATCGCACGCCCGTCATGGCCGGCCCCGGCGACGATGTCCTGGACGCAGGCCACGCCATGCGCCTCGAGGCTGGCGCGCAATGCCGCCATGCGCTCCAGGCGGTTGGCTTCGGCGAGGCGCTCGGCGCCGGGCATCCACCAGGAGTCCTGCGGTGTCAGGCGGATTTCCCAGGTCTCCTTGTCCTCGGCGCCGATCACCAGATGCACCGGAACCCGGCGGATCGCGGCGAGGTCGAGCGGCTTGCCGAAGATCTGCTCGAAGTTGCGCAGCCCGACCCAGAAATCATGCTCGACGTCGAGCAGGGTGACGATGCCCGGCGCGCCGATCGAAACACCCAGCAGGCGCTCCGGGTGCAGGTAGAGGAAACGGTGCGAGAAATGACCGCCGCCGGAAAAGCCGTGCATCAGGAAGCGGTCGCCACGCAGGCGGTAGCGCCCGGTCACTTCCGCGACCATGTCCAAAAGCACCCGATCATAGGCGATGCCGCCATCGCGCATCAGCTTGTAGCTGGAAAGCTCGCCCGGCGCCGTGACACCGGCGGGAAAGAGCGGCGCCAGCACGATTGCGCGCTGCCGGCGGCAGAAATCGGCGAAGGCTGAGCGATAGTGTTCGGCCCAGCGTGCCGTGCCGTGCACCAGCACGACCAGGTCGTACCGGTCTTGCCCGTCGATCTCATAGTCCTCCGGCACGAACAGGCAGTAGGAGAAGCGCTGGTCGGCACGGCTGGCGAAATAGGGCGTGGCGCCGCGGTCGTAATAGCCGAGCTTGCGGGGACTGCCCGAGACAGTTTTTGCCGTGGCGGTCATTGCGCCGCGGCCCGCCTCGCATCGGCACTCCCGGCGAAGCGGCGGTCGATCAGCATCGCCGCGTCGAGCAGGGAGCGTGTATAGGCATGCCGTGGATTGTCGAAGACCGCGTCGCGGTCGCCGATCTCCACGATCCGTCCGTCCTGCATGACGGCGACGCGGTCGGCAACCTGCTCCACTGCGCCGAGGTCGTGCGAGACGAACAGGCAGGCAAAGCCGTAACGCGCCTGCAGCGAGCGGATCAGCAGCAGGATCTGTTTCTGCACCGTCATGTCGAGCGCCGACACCGGTTCGTCGGCCACCACGAAGGCCGGCCGCCGGGCGATGGCGCGGGCGATGGCGACGCGTTGGCGCTGTCCCCCGGAGAGCTGGTGCGGAAAGCGCTGGAGGAGCTCGCGCGTCAGGCCGACCTCCTCGAAGATGTCCTCGACGCGTGCGGTCCGCTGCCTTCTGTCCATGCCGGCATCGAGCTTCAAGGGTTCGGCCACGATGTCGGCGATCCGCTGGCGCGGATCGAGCGAGGAATAGGGATCCTGGAAGACGATCTGCATGTCGCGGCGCAGCGCACGGGCATCCGCCCCGCCGTTGTTGGCGATCGTCTTGCCGAGAAACGAGATCGTCCCCGACGATGGTTTGATGAGGCCGACAATGGCGCGCCCGAGCGTCGTCTTGCCGGAGCCCGACGCTCCGACCAGGGCCAGCGTCTCGCCGCGCCGGATCGTCAGATCGACACCGTCGACGGCGCGCTTCGGCTCGGTGCGCGCGAACAGACGGCGGCGACCGGGATAATCGATGACGACATCACTGATTTCGACCAGCGGCTCGCCAGAGACGGTGCCCCTCGATCCACCGGCGCTGCGCTTTGGCAGCGCATCGACCAGCCGCCTGGTGTATTCGTGCCGAGGCGCGTGCAGCACTTCGGTGCTGTTGCCTTGCTCGACCGCCTTGCCTTCGCGCATCACCACGACATCTCGGACATAGTGCGAGACCATGCCAAGATCGTGGCTTATCAGCAGCACCGCCGTGCCGTTCTCGCGCGTCAGTTCCACCATCAGGTCGAGCACGTCGCGCTGCACCAGCGTGTCGAGCGCGGTTGTCGGCTCGTCGGCAATCAGCAGGCGCGGCTTCAAAAGCATGACGGAGGCGAGCATGATACGCTGCCGCATGCCGCCGGAGAATTCATGCGGGTAGGCGGCGAGGCATTTGCCGGGATCCTTGATGCGGATTCGTTCCAGCATCGCCAGCGACCGGTCTCTGATCTCGGCGCGCGCCATCCGGCGGTGCAAGCGCAGCCCTTCGGCCATCTGCTCGCCGATGGTGATGGCCGGATTGAGCGAGACCATCGGCTCCTGGAAAACCATGCCGATCTCGGCGCCGCGGATGGCCCGCAAGCCCTGCGGCGCAAGACGAGCGAGGTTCTGGCCATCGAAGAGGATGGCGCTGTCGGGCGTCGTCACCAGCGGCGGCGGCAGCAGCGCGAGGACGGAGCGGGCGGCCATCGTCTTGCCCGATCCGGACTCGCCGACCAGCGCAAGCATGTCGCCCGAGGCAAGGTCGAAGCTCAAGTCGTCGACGACGCGCTTGCCGGCAGGCCCGACCGAGATCGACAGGTTTCGCACCGAAAGCATCGTGTTCCTGTTTCCTGTCGCCACGGTCATGGTCCCGCGCTTCACATTTTCGGGTCGAGCCAGTCGCGCAGCGCGTCGCCCAGCATGTTGATGCCGAGCAAGGTGATGGAGATGCACAGGCCCGGCAAGATGATGAGATGCGGCGCCTGGCTGATATAGGGCCGGGCGGTCGACAGCATGTTGCCCCAGCTTGGCGCCGGCGGCGGCACGCCGAGCCCAAGGAAGCTCAGCGCGCTTTCCGACAGGATGATCCAGCCGAACATGGTGGTGGCGAGCACGATGATCGGCGCCACGCAATTGGGCAGCACATGCCGCGCCATGGTGATGAATTCGCTGTTGCCCATGACGCGCGAGGCCTCGACATATTCGCGCTCGCGGATGGACATCACGGCGGCCCGCACCACGCGCACCACGATCGGCATATAGGCGAGGCCGAGCGCCACGATGATGCCGTCGCGGCTGGCGCCGATGACGGCCATCAGGCCGAGCGCCAGTAGCAGGCCTGGAAAGGCGAGGAAGGCGTCGTTGACCATCATGATGAGGCGGTCGGTCCAGCCGCGCAGGAAGCCGGCGAGCACGCCGAACACGGTGCCGGCGACCAGCGCGAAGATGACGGTCGCAAACGCGATCCAGGCGCTGGTGCGCGCGCCGCTGGCGAGGCGGCTGAGGACATCGCGACCGAATTCGTCGGCGCCGAGCAGATGTGCGGCCGACGGTCCCGAGAGCCGCGCCGGCAGGTCGAGCTTCAGCGGATCGTAAGGCGCCATCCACGGGCCGGCCACCGCCAGCAGGATCAGCAACGCGGTAACGGTGACGCCGAAGACGGCATTGAACTTCAGCCCCGGGCGGGCAAGGGCGCGGGCGCTCATGCCGTCACCCGGGGATCGAGCAGGGGATAGACCATGTCGACGATGAGGTTGACCACGACATAGATGAAGGCGACGAACAGCATCGTGCCCTGGACGACGGGATAGTCGCGGGCATAGATCGCGTCGACCAGAAGGCGGCCGAGGCCCGGTATGGTGAACACCGTCTCGATGACGGCGATGCCGGCAAGCAGGCTGCCGAGCACGAAGCCGATCAGGGTCAGCGTCGGGGCGAAGGCGTTCTTGAAGGCGTGGCGCCAGATGACGGCGCTTTCCGACAGGCCCTTGGCGCGGGCGTGGGTTATGTACTCGAGCCGCGACACCTCGATCGCGCTGGCGCGCGCCATGCGCGCGATCGGTCCGGATTCGACCAGAACCAGCGTCACCACCGGCAGGATCACATAGAGCGCCGCATGGCCGAAATCCTTGCTGAAAGGCACGTAGCCGACGATCGGCAGCCAGCCGAGGTAAAGCCCGAAGATCATCATCAGCATCAGCCCGAGCCAGAAGCTCGGGATGGAAAGCAGGATGGTCGAGGTGGCGACGACGCCGATGTCGCCCAGGCTGTCCTGCTTCCAGGCGGCCAGCATGCCGGCCGGCACCGCGATCGCCGAGGCGACGAGCACGGCCAGAAGCACGATGACCGAGGAGACCGCGAAGCGGTCGAGGATCAGCGGCAGCACCTTCTGGCCATTGGCGATCGAGTGTCCGAAATCACCGGTCAGCACATTGCCGATCCAGATCAGGTACTGCACCGCCAGGGGCTGATCGAGACCCATCTGCCTGCGCATCGCCTCGACCTGTCCGGGCTTTGCCAGATCACCCAGCATCAATGCCGCCGGGTCGCCGGGGATGAAGCGCATCATGACGAACACCGCCACCGACACCAGGATGAGGGTCGGGACGGCGCTGGCCAGGCGCGTCAGGATGAAGCGGACCATCTTGTCTCCCGCACCATGGTTGAGGCCTGGCCGGTCGGCCTGGCCAGTTTTTCCAGAACCGCCTCGTCCATCGCCAGTTCATAGCGGGTGAACTCGCGGTTTTCGGCCGGCAGCGGCGTGATCTCCATAATGCCGCTTGCCGGTTCGAAGAGGATCATCGCCACTGTCGCCGACAGGTTGCCGCCCTCCTTGCGGATCGCCGGCCGGCAGACGCTGAGCGGCGCGGCGAAATCGTCGAACAGCGAAGCCTTCAGGTCGTCGACTGTGATCTCGCCATGACGCGCTTCCAGATGCCGGCGCACGCGATAGTCGCGGTAGAGGCTGTCGGGCACGTCGTTGAGCCCGGTTTCGCGCAGCTTGGAGAGCGCGACCACGCTTTGCCAGTGGTTGGCGTGGACGATGAGGCCGTTGTCGCCGGGATAGATCGGGAAGACTTCGTCGGGCGCGCATTCGAGGTCGACAGCGAAGCCTTCCGCCGTGCTCAGCATCATGTTGTTGGAGCCGGATTTGGGGGTCGTCGCCACCACCTTGACGGCATGGGCGAAATGCCGTGCCTCCAGCGCGCGGCGGCGGATGAAGGGGAGCGGGATGCCGATCTCGCGATAGTCGCGGTCCGATTCTAGATAATTCGCCGTGATGCCTATGCCGGCCGAATTGAAGCCGCTGCGGGCAAGCCCGCCGGCCTCGGTGAAGGTGATCAGGTCCGGACCGTCCTGGCGCCGTACGCGCAGCACGATCGAGGTCTCGGCGCATTCGGCGCGCCAGTCCCAGTTCTGGCCGTGGATCAGCCGGCCGGCCCTGGTCGCCTCCGGCAGGATCACGGCGCCCGTGCAGCCGTCGGGCTCGTCGTCCGAGAGGCCCTTCTCGCGCTTGGCCAGCTGCAGGATTTCGGTGCGGGCATTGACCAGCAGGATCGCGGAAAGGCCGACACAGGCGCCGGCGGCGATGCCTTCCATCTCCTCGACGAGATCGGGCGCCCATTGCCGCAGCCGTGGCAGGAACAGGCTGCCGAAGCGCTCGACATCGCGCTGGCCGAACCCGAAGCGGTCGAGTTGCCCGGCATAGAGCGCCACCGATTTGTGGATGCGGTCGCGCGCCTGTTCGCCGTAGGCCTTGCCGCGCTCGGCGGGAGTTCCGCCGACATCGACGAGCGGAAAGGGCGCGACTGCGGTCATGGAAAGGAGCCTCGAATTGCTGATGGATCAAACCATAGTGCATTTTGTGCAAATGAAAAGCACAATGTTTGTCGAAATAACCGTTTCGATCCGCCGCCCGGCCCATCTATAATGCGAAGCACCACGGAGAATTCGCATGAGCAGGGATACCACCGGCCAGCTGGCCTCGGCGGCAGCAGCCAGCCCGCTGCAGATCGATCTGGCGCGCCGGATCCTCGAACGCATCCGTGATTCCGGCTGGGCGGTCGGCACGCGCGTATCGGTGCCGGACCTTGCCCGCACATTCGGGGTCTCGCGCTCCCCCGTCAGTGCCGCCCTCGAACTTCTGGTGGCGCAAGGCATTCTGGCCGGCTTCGAGACGAGGGGGCTGCAACTGGCGCGCGATGTCGCCGAGATCGATCCGGAAGACATCCTGCCGAGTTCGCCGCTCGAGGATCTCTATCGCCGGATGATGCGGGACCGTTCGCTGGGCGAACTGCCCCAGGATGTCTCGGAGGCGGAACTGATGCCGCGCTACGAAGTCTCGCGCGGCGTGATCAGGAAATTGTTGCTGCGCTTTGCCGCCGAGGGCCTTGTCCAGCGCTTGCCGGGACATGGCTGGCGGTTTGCCGAATCCCTGGTCGGCGAGGACGCCTACCGGGAAAGCTACGAATTCCGCATCGTCGTCGAATGCGCGGCATTGCGCTCGCCGATGTTCCGCGCCGACCCGCAGCTCCTGGCACCGGTGCGGCGCGCCCATGAGCGGATCCTGTCGACCATCCTCGAAGGCAAGAGCCTGGCCAGCGGCGATGAGTGGTTTCGCGTCAATGCCTCATTCCACGAAGGACTCGCGGCCTGCTCCGGCAACCGCTTCCTCGCCGACGCCGTGCGCCAGCAGAACAATCTGCGCCGCCTGCAGGAATCCGCGGGCTTCGAGCAATTGCCCGGCGAGCGGCTCGAACAATCCTGCCGCGAGCACCTCGCCATTCTCGGCGCCGTCGAGGCCGGCGAGACCGAATGGGCGGAGGCGTTGCTGCGCCAGCACCTGCGCCAGGCTTCAGAATTCGCCTCGCCGGCACGCGCGCCGTGAGGCTTGGCAAGGCCTTCGCCGCCCGTGCAATGGCGTCATACAAATCTTGACCTCTCGCGCACTTGCACGCGCCGCCGCTCTCTGGCTTTTTGGGGCACCCACCCGAACGGACTGATTCGCGTCATGCCGCTCGATTGCAATGTCCCGCAGGCGGTCTGCCCGTGGGTCCTGAAGCGCACGCAATTGGCGAAGGAGAGACAGGCATGGCCGAGTTCAAGAAGCCGGAAATCTCCGAGATGAGACCCAAGATCACCGTTATCGGCGTCGGTGGCGGTGGCGGCAATGCGATCAACAACATGATCGTGGAGCAGTTGCAGGGAACAGAGTTCATTGCCGCCAACACCGATGCCCAGGCGCTCACCATGTCGAAGGCGACGCGGCTGATCCAGCTTGGCGCGCACGTCACGGAAGGCCTTGGCGCCGGCTCGCTGCCCGAGATCGGCCGTGCCGCGGCCGAGGAATCGCTCGACGAGATCATGGATCATCTGGCCGGCACGCATATGTGTTTCGTCACCGCCGGCATGGGCGGCGGCACCGGCACGGGTGCTGCCCCGATCATCGCCCAGGCGGCGCGCAAGGCCGGCATCCTGACGGTCGGCGTCGTCACCAAGCCGTTCACCTTCGAGGGCAGGCGCCGCATGCAGATGGCCGAAGAGGGCATCGAGCGGCTGCGCGAGGCCGCCGACACGGTGATCGTGATCCCCAACCAGAACCTGTTCCGGATCGCCGACGCCAAGACCACCTTCGCCGACGCCTTCGTCATCGCCGACCGGGTGCTTTTTTCCGGTGTCAGCTGCATCACCGACCTCATCGTCAAGGAAGGCCTGATCAACCTCGACTTCGCCGACGTGAAATCGGTGATGCGCGGCATGGGCCGTGCCATGATGGGAACCGGCGAGGCGTCCGGCGACGGCCGGGCGATGAAGGCGGCGGAAGCCGCCATCGCCAACCCTCTGCTCGACGAAATGTCCATGAAGGGCGCCAAGGGCGTCCTGGTGTCGATATCGGGCGGTAGGGACATGACCCTGTTCGAGGTCGACGAGGCGGCCACGCGCATTCGCGAGGAAGTCTACGAGGACGCCGACATCATCGTCGGCGCGATCTTCGACAAGAGCATGGAAGGCCGCTTCAGGGTTTCGGTGGTGGCGACAGGGCTCGACCGTGCAATCGGCGAGGGCGATGTCGACGCGGGCATCGCGCACGGCCATCCGACGCCGCACACGCAGCGCACGCTCCAGTAGGAATCAGCCAGAGCCGCCCGACTATCCTCTCTCGGCCAGTTCCCAGCATCCGGACCGGCGTCCGCCGGGGTGTCGGCTATCAGGCGTTCGCGCGTCGAACTCAGTGCTGGCCCGGCTCGAGGCGCTGGCCGTGACATGTCGCGCTCTGCCTCATAATTTCAAGGAAAAACAAACGGTTATACAGGATCGAGTGCAAGGCTCCAGCTGACCTTGACGCTCGATCCCGGCCTTGCATGCGAGGGCCTTTCTGCGCGCCGGCATCAATTTGCGGGCCGCGGCCGCTTGACTCCATCGCGCCTCTGTGAAAAATTTTGCATCAACTGATAAAAATATCAAAAGGGTGAAAATGGTAGGGTTCGGCAACGGCCTCTTGCGTGACGATGATGCCAGCATGGCGGCGCGTGCCGCCTGGCTTCATTACGCCGGCGGGCTGACCCAGTCCGAGGTCGCCAAGCGGCTGGGCCTGACCAGCCTCAAGGCCCATCGCCTCATCACCAAGGCCAACCAGGAAGGCCTGGTGAAGGTCTATATCGACGGCGAAGTGTCCGAATGCGTCGAGCTCGAGGACGAGCTGTCGCGCCGCTATGGCCTCGACTATTGCGAGGTGGTTCCGGATTTCGATTCCGAGGACCTGCCGCTCAAGGCGCTCGGCATTGCCGGCGCGCAGTTCCTCAAGCGCGAGATCGAGCGCGGCGAAGAAGCGCTGATCGGCGTCGGCCATGGCCGCACGCTGGCTGCCTGCGTGGAGTATCTGCCGCGCACCACCACCGACCGCATCCGCTTCGTCTCGCTGCTCGGCGGCCTGACGCGGAAATTTTCGGCCAACCCGCATGACGTCATTCACCGCCTCGCCGAGCGCACCGGCGCGGAAGCTTACGTCATGCCGGTGCCGATGTTCGCCAACACCGTCGAGGACCGCGCCGTGCTGCTCGGGCAGAAGGGGGTCAGCGAGATCCTGGACCTCGCCCGTTCGGCCGATCTCCTGTTTGCCGGCATTGGCACGGCCGAACGCGAGGCGTCGCTGGTCGCCACCGGCATGATCGAAAAAGGCGAGATGGAGGAGATCCGCCGCAATGGCGGCGTCGGCGAACTGCTCGGCCATTTCTTCGACGAAGCCGGCAGGGCGGTGGCGACGACCGTTTCCAACCGGGCCCTGGCATTGACGCGCGAGGACATTGCCAGCCGCCGGATCGTCGCCGTTGCCGGCGGCAGGATCAAGGTTCGCGCCATCAAGTCGGTGCTGGAGGGGCGCTACCTCAAGGGCCTGATATCGGACGAGCGGACCGCGCGATCGCTCGTGGAAGAGACGCCGGTCGGGTAGCCGGCAACAGTCCAGTTGAAACTACCCTGTGGAGGAGAAGACGAAATGCATGAGAAAGAGAAAGACCTCATAGACGCCTTCCTGCGCGGACAGGTCGACCGTCGCGGACTGATCAAGGGCCTGGGTGCCATGGGCCTTGCCGCCGGCACCGCCGGCACGCTGCTCAATCTGGGCCAGACGCGCGCACTCGCCGCCGATTTCGACTGGCAGGCGCATAAGGGCAAGACCATCAAGCTCCTGCTCAACAAGCATCCCTATGCCGATGCGATGATCGCCGACCTCGAGAACTTCAAGAAACTGACCGGCATGAACGTCGTCTATGACGTCTTCCCCGAAGACGTCTATTTCGACAAGGTGACGGCGGCACTGTCGGCCAGCTCGCCCGAATACGACGCCTTCATGACCGGCGCCTACATGACCTGGACCTACGGCCCCGCCGGCTGGATCACCGATCTCAACGAATGGATCAAGGACCCGGCCAAGACCAATCCGAACTATGCCTGGGACGATTTTCTGCCGGGCGTCAAATCGTCCTGCGCCTGGAACGGCAAGCCCGGCGGCGCGCTCGGTTCCGAAGATGCCAAGCAGTGGTGCATTCCGTGGGCCTTCGAGCAGAACAACATCACCTACAACAAGGGCATGTTCGACAAGGCCGGCGTCGGCGTTCCCGGCAATATGGACGAGATGATCACCACCGCGGCCAAGCTGCAGAAGGACATTGGCGGCGGTGTCTACGGCATCGGCGTGCGCGGCTCGCGCTCCTGGGCGACGATCCATCCGGGCTTCCTCTCGGCCTATGCCAACTTCAACGAGAAGGATCTGACCGTTTCCGCCGATGGCAAGCTCGCGGCGGCGATGAACACGGCCGGCTCCAAGGCCTTCCATGCCAAATGGGTGCAGATGATCCAGGAGAGCGGCCCCAAGGACTGGTCGACCTACACCTGGTACCAGGTCGGCACCGATCTCGGCGCCGGCGCCTCGGCGATGATCTTCGACGCCGACTGCCTCGGCTACTTCATGAATGGCGGCGATAACAAGATGGCCGGCAAGCTCGCCTATGCCGCCTTCACCGCCAATCCGGAAGCCAAGGCCTCGACCCCCAACATCTGGATCTGGTCGCTGGCGATGTCCAACTTTTCCAAGGACAAGGACGCGACCTGGTACTTCCTGCAATGGGCTTCCGGCCCCGAGCACGGCCTGTTCGGCGCCACCAAGATGGACTTCGTCGATCCGGTCCGCCAGTCGGTGTGGAAGGACGAGATGTTCCGCGAGAAGCTGAACAAGAGCTACCCCGGCTATGTCGAGATGTTCGACGCGTCGGCGGCCGGCGCCTCGATCAAGTTCACCGCGCAGCCGTTGTTCTTCGACCTCACCACCGAATGGGCGGCGACGCTGCAGAAGATGGTGGCCAAGGAAGTGCCGGTCGACGAGGGTCTCGACAAGCTGGCCGAGAGCATCAACGGCCAGCTCAAGGAAGCCGGTCTCGGTTAAGTCGCAACGCGGGCCGGTCTGCCTGGTGGGCCGGCCCTCGTCACACCTTTCAAGCTTGCGATGCGGTGCCGCTAGGTGACCGCCATTTCGCCCGACCGGTCGCCTTGCTCCCTTAGGCGGCCGGCAGGGCGAAGCGACAGCAACAACGGAGCAGCTCGATGACTGCGGTGGTATCGCAAAGGCCCAAGCCGTCGGGCTTCAGGATCAGCAAGAAGGTGCTGCCCTATGTGCTCAGCCTGCCGGCCCTGCTGGTCTGCATCGGCATCCTGATCCCGTTCCTGACCTCGGTGGTCTATTCATTCCAGCGCTACCGGCTGAGCCAGCCCTGGGCCCGGCAGTTCAATTGGGGCGACAATTACATCTCCTTCTTCACCGATCCGAAGTTCTGGAACACGCTCAAGGTCTCGCTGCTTTACGCAGGCACCACCGTCGTGCTGGAACTGCTGCTCGGCCTCGCCATCGCCCTGCTTTTGCAGAAGCGCTCGACGCTCAACAATTTCATCTCGATCATGCTTTTGATGCCGCTGATGACGGCGCCAGCACTCGCCGCGCTGATGTGGAAGCTGATGACCAATCCCGGCTTCGGTGTGCTGAGCTATCTCGCCAGCCTGATCGGGCTGCAGGATTTCCGCTGGGCCTCGTCGCCGTCGACGGCGTTGTTTACCGTGGTGCTGGTCGACATCTGGGTCTACACGCCCTTCATCATGATCCTGCTGCTCGCAGGCCTGCGCAGCCTGCCGACGCAGCCCTTCGAGGCGGCAGCACTCGATGGCGTGCCGAGGAGCTTCGTCTTCTTCCGCATCACGCTGCCGATGCTGACGCCCTACATCCTGACGGCGACCTTGTTCCGGCTGCTCGATTCCATCCAGCAGTTCGACATCATTTATGCAATGACCCAGGGTGGGCCGGGCGACACGCTGACCGTCTTCCAGGTCGAGGCGTATCTGAACTTCTTCCAATCGACCAATGTCGGCCGCTCGGCGGCGCTGATGATCATCCTGTGGGCGATCACCTACTTCCTCTCCAACATCTTCATCAAGAATTGGCTGCGGCTGCGCGAACGCGCCCGTGGCCAGGCATAGGAGGCGGCAATGGAACACACCTCCTTGCTCGAACGCATCCTGCGCGGCGTGGCGCTGACGCTGGTGGTCATTTTCTTCATGTTCCCGATCCTCTGGATCTTCATGATGTCGTTCCAGACCAACGAGACCATCCTGCGCATTCCGCCGCAGCTTATCTTCGAACCGACGCTCGCCAACTACACGGCGCTGATCACCGGCAAGCTGATGACGGCCGCCGGCACGCTCGACATCGCTTTCATGCGCAATCTCTGGAACTCGGTGTTCCTGTCGGTGACTTCGGTCGCGGTGTCGCTGCTGCTCGGCGTTCCCGCCGCCTATGCCTTCGCGCGCCACAAATTCCGCGGCTCGGAGGACATCGCCTTCACGCTTTTGTCGTTCAAGTTCGCGCCCGCGCTTCTGGTTCTGTTGCCGCTGACCCTCTATTTCCAGAAGCTTGGCCTCGCCAACACCTATTTCGGGCTGATCTGGGTCTATCAGCTGATCTGCCTGCCGCTGATCCTGTGGATCGTGCGCGGCTATTTCGAGGATATCCCGGCCGACATCGAATATGCCTACCGCATCGGCGGCCATTCCTGGTTCGCCACCTTCCGCAAGATCGCGCTGCCGCTCGCCGGCCCCGGCATCGCGGCCGCCGGCCTGCTCGCCTTCATCTTCGCCTGGAACAATTTCGTCTTCGCGCTGGTGCTGGCCTCGGCCGACAAGCAGCCGGTGACGGTCGGCGCGCTTGCCTTCATCACCTCCTCGGGCATTCAATACGGCCAGATCTCGGCGGCCATCGTGCTGTCGATTACGCCGACGCTGGCGCTCGCCCTCTATGCGCAGCGCTATCTCGTCGAAGGCCTCTCGCTTGGCGCGGTGAAAGGATAGATATGGCCAGCCTCGAACTCAAAAACGTCGTCAAGCGCTACAAGAGCCAGACCGTCCTCGACAATCTGTCGTTGACGGTTGCCGATGGCGAAACCCTCGTGCTGTTCGGCCCGTCGGGCGCCGGCAAGACGGTGCTGCTGCGGCTGGTGGCCGGCGTCATCGATCCGGATGAAGGCAGGATCTTCATCGGCGGCGAGGACATGACCGATGTCGATGCGGAGTTTCGCGGCGTCGGCATGGCCTTCCAGAACTTCGCGCTGTTTCCGCATATGAGCGCCTTCGACAACATCGCCACGCCGCTCGAGGCCAAGCGTTCCTCGCCGAGCGCGATCAAGGCCGGCGTTGAAAGCGTCGCCAAACTGCTCAAGATCGCCCATGTGCTCTCCCACAAGCCGCGCGCGCTCTCCAACGGCCAGAAACAGCGCACCGCGCTCGCCCGCGCGCTGGTGGGCTCGCCGCCGCTGCTGCTGCTCGACGATCCCTTGCGCAATGTCGACGCCAAGCTGCGCTTCGAGATGCGGCTGGAGCTGCCGAGGCTGCTTGCCGATCGTGGCGCGACCGTCGTCTACGTCACCCAGGACTACAAGGAAGCCATGGCGCTCGGCGACCGCATCGCCGTCATGTCGCAAGGTGTCATCCGGCAACTCGGCACGCCCGAGCAGATCTATCGCGAGCCGGCCAGTATCGAGATCGCGCGGCTGTTCGGCGATCCGACCATCAACCTGCTCGACGTCAAGCCGGCGCGCGATGCCAGGGGGGTCTATGTCGGCCTGTCCAATGTCCAGGTCCATCTCGACGAGGCTCCCGAGACCGCCATCGGCCGCGACTGCGTCATCGGGCTGAGGCCGGAGGCGCTGCATTTCGCCGAGGACAACGAACCAGGCGCCATTCCGGTGACGGTCGAGGCAGAGACGCCGCTCAACGAAAAGATCGTCACCCTGGTGCGCACCGTGCGCGGCCGTGAAATCCTGGTCTCGCGCCCGGCCGGAGCGCCGGGCCGCAGCGAAGGCAAGGCTCATATCGCCGTCGACGGCAAGAGCGCCTTGCTGTTCGATCAGGCGAGCGGCGAGCGCATCGGCGCCAAGAATGTCGTCAAACTGCGCAATGGAGAAGCGGCATGAGCCCAACCGCACTCACAATATCGGGCGTCGACAAGTTCTATGGTCCGATCGACAGGGGCGTTCACGCCGTCAAGAACCTGACGATGGAAATCGGCAAGGGCGAGATCGTGGCGCTGCTCGGCTCGTCCGGCTGCGGCAAGACCTCGACCTTGCGCATGGTCGCCGGCTTCGAGGAGGTCTCGCGCGGTGCGATCGCGGTCGCCGGCCGCCAGGTCCATACCTTGCCGCCGGTCAGGCGCAACGTGGCAATGGCCTTCGAGGGTTATTCGCTCTATCCGCCGCTCACCGTGCGAGAGAACATGGCCTTCGCGCTCAAGGCCGCCCGGCTGCCCAGGAGCGAGGTCGATGCAAGGGTCGCCAGCATCGCCAAGCTGCTCGAGATCGAGGATATACTTGAGCGTTACCCCAGCTCCATCTCCGGCGGCCAGCAGCAGCGCGCCAGCCTTGGCCGGGCGCTGATCCGCGAGGCCGACCTGCATCTGCTCGACGAGCCGATGGGACAGCTCGAACCGCAGCTTCGCGCCGTGCTGCGCGGCCGCATCAAGCACTTCATCAAGGAGCGCGGCCTGACCGCGATCCTGGTCACGCACGATCAGACCGAGGCCAATGCGCTCGCCGACCGCATCGCGGTGATGGAAGGCGGCGTGCTGCAGCAATTCGACACGCCGGACCGGATCAAGGAGCGCCCGGCCAACCTGTTCACCGGGACCTTCGTCGGCGAGCCGCCGATGAACGTCTTCGAAGCCTTTGTAGGCACGGCGCACGACAGGATCAATCTCAGGCTCCCCGACGGCCTGTCGCTCGACTACGACAGGAATGCCTTCAGCGGCCCGGTCCGCGACCAGTTGCTCAGCCGCGAGCGGGTCGTCATCGGCATCAGGCCCTACGCGGTTCGGCGCTCGAAAGACGGTGTTCCCGCCACGGTGTTGGCCAATCAATGGCTCGGCGATCAGACCCATATCGCCGCCGATTTCGCCGGCGGCTCGCTGGTTCTGGTCGAGCATGACCGCACGCGGCTCGACCTCGGAGCGCCGATCAAGGTCAGCATCGATCCGAAAAACCTGCATGTTTTCGACCAGGCGAGCGGCAAGGCCATCTCGCACGGCATGGAGCTCGCGTGATGCGTGACCTTCTGATCGGCATCGACGCCGGCACCTCGGTCATCAAGTCCATCGCCTTCGACACGAAGGGCCGGCAGATTGCCGCCGCGGCTACGCCGAACCATTATGAGACGCTGCCGGGCGGCGGCGCCGAGCAGGATCTGGCCCGCACATGGGCCGATGCCGCCACGACGCTCCGCCAGCTTGCCGACAAGGTGCCCGATCTCGCCAGCCGGACCGTCGCCATCGCGGTGACCGGGCAGGGCGACGGCACCTGGCTGATCGACGCCAAGGGCGAGCCGGTGGCCAAGGGCTGGCTCTGGCTCGACGCGCGCGCGGCCGGTGTCGTCGAGGAAATCCGCGCACGGCCGGAAGACCGGCTGCGCTTCGAGAAGACCGGTAGCGGGCTAGCCGCCTGCCAGCAGGGCTCGCAGTTCGTCTTCATGAAGCGCACCATGCCAGAAATGCTCGGCAAGGCCGCGACCGCCTTCCACTGCAAGGACTGGCTCTACTTCAAGCTGACAGGCGAACGTGCGACGGATCCGTCCGAAGGCACCTTCACCTTCGGCGATTTCCGCACCCGCGACTATAATGAGGATGTGCTGGACGTGCTCGGCGTTGGCCACCTCAGGCACCTGCTGCCGCCGATCGTCGACGGCACCAGGCATAGCGCCGGGCTGTCGGCTGCCGCCGCTGGCGTCACCGGAATGCTTGCCGGGACGCCCGTCGTGCTCGGCTATGTCGATGTCGTCTGCACCGCGCTCGGCGCCGGCCTCCTCGACCGCGAGCGCAGGCCCGGCTGCTCTATCATCGGTTCGACCGGTATGCATATGCGGCTGGCCGAGACCCCCGACGATGTGCAGCTCAACGAGGCCAAGACCGGCTACACCATGGCGATGCCGGCGCCCGGCGTGTTCGCGCAGATGCAGTCCAACATGGCGGCAACGCTCAACATCGACTGGGTGCTGGGGCTTGCCTCCGGCATTCTCGCCTCGCAGGGCATCACCCGCAGCAATGGCGAGATGATCGCGCTGGTCGACGCCTGGATATCGGCCTCGCGACCGGCGTCGCTGCTCTACCAGCCCTATGTCTCGGAAGCCGGCGAGCGCGGCCCGTTCGTCGATGCCAATGCCAGGGCAGGCTTCGTCGGTATTTCCTCGCGCCACGGCTACGCCGACCTGGTGCGCGCTGTCTTCGAAGGCCTGGCCTTCGCCGCGCGCGACTGCTACGCCGCCATGGGGCCGCTGCCGCGCGAAATCCGGCTGACCGGCGGCGCCGCCAGAAGCCCGGCGCTGCGCAAGATCCTGGGTGCGGCCATCGGCGCCGACACGCGCACCAGCGCGCGCGAGGAGGCGGGTGCGGCCGGCGCGGCGATGATCGCCGCGGTCTGCGTCGGCCAATACGCTTCCATGGACGACTGCGTCGGCGAATGGGTGACGCCGCTGCTTGGCGAGGCCGAACCGAGCGACCCGGACTTGGCCGCGATCTACGACAGGATGACCCCATCCTACATGCTGGCGCACCAGG
Source organism: Mesorhizobium sp. B2-3-4 (assembly GCF_006442315.1). Taxonomy (GTDB): domain Bacteria; phylum Pseudomonadota; class Alphaproteobacteria; order Rhizobiales; family Rhizobiaceae; genus Mesorhizobium. The sequence continues at coordinate 498,058 of NZ_VFVY01000002.1, forward strand.
CCCTGCGGCCGGTCTGGCGCGCCATGGCGACATCGCAGGAAAATTGAGAAGTCGAGTATGCCCAGGAAAATAGCGATCATTGGCGACAACTTCATGCTGCCGGAGGTGTTTCGCGCGAAAATCGAGGCGGCCGCCAGCGGCGGCCTCGACATCAGGACGTTGCAGACGGCCTGGCCGGACGAGCCGATGGAGTTCGGCAATGCCGCGCTCGGCCTCGACAAGGTCAAGGAGTATTTCGGCCACCCCGACGCGGTCGTCGACTTCATCGGTGACGCCGAAATCCTCGTCACCCAGCTCGCGCCCCTGTCGGAAGGCATGATGCGGCGCCTGCCGGATCTGAAGCTGGTTGCGGTGTCTCGTGGCGGGCCGATCAACATCGACATGGAAGCGGCGAAGGCGCACGGCATCACAGTGGTCAATGTGCCCGGCCGCAACGCCACCGCTGTGGCGGAATTCACCATCGGCGCCATCCTGGCCGAGACGCGGCTGATCCGCGTCGGCCACGAGGCCTTGCGCAAGGGCGAATGGCGCGGCGATCTCTATCGCGCCGACCGTACCGGCCGCGAGCTCGGCGAAATGACGGTCGGCGTCGTCGGCTACGGCAATATCGGCACCAAGGTGGTGCGCCTGCTGCGCGCCTTCGGCTGCCATGTCCTGGTCAGCGACCCCTACGTCCAGTTGAGTGCCGAGGACCGCAACGCCGGTGTCGAACTGGTTGCGCTGGACGATCTGCTGTCGCGCTCCGACGTGGTGACGCTGCATTCTCGGGTGACGCAGGAGACGCGCGGTCTGATCGGCAAGGACACCATCGCGCGCATGAAGCCGGGTGTCATCTTCGTCAACACCGCGCGCGGGCCGCTGGTCGATTATGACGCGCTCTACGAGGCGCTGGTGTCCGGGCAGATTGCCAGCGCCATGCTGGAAACCTTCGCGGTCGAGCCGGTGCCCTCGGACTGGCCGCTGCTGCAGCTGCCCAACGTGACGCTGACGCCGCATATCGCCGGCGCCTCGGTGCGCACGGTGACCTACGCCGCCGAGCAGGCCGCCGAAGAGGTGCGCCGCTATTTGGCTGGCCTGCCGCCGGTCAATCCGTGCTGAGAATGATGGCCATGCAACGCAAATCGCTCAGCGAGGCCACGGGGAAATGAAGGACGGCGCCGATATCGTCGACCTCTTCGTCATCGGCGGCGGCGTCAATGGCGCCGGCATCGCGCGCGATGCGGCCGGCCGTGGCTTGTCGGTGATTCTGTGCGAGAAGGACGATCTCGCCGAAGGCACCAGTTCCCGCTCCGGCAAGCTCGTCCATGGCGGCCTGCGCTATCTCGAATATTACGAGTTCCGCCTGGTGCGCGAGGCGCTGATCGAGCGCGAGGTGCTGCTGGAATCGGCACCGCACATCATCTGGCCGATGCGCTTCGTGCTGCCGCACAGCCCCGACGACCGGCCGGCTTGGCTGGTGCGGCTCGGCCTGTTCCTCTACGACCATCTCGGCGGCCGCAAGCGGCTGCCGGCCACCCGCACGCTTGACCTGCGCACCGCGCCCGAGGGCGCGCCGATCAAGGACGCGTTCAAGCGCGGTTTCGAATATTCCGATTGCTGGGTCGACGATGCCCGCCTCGTCGTCATCAATGCGCTCGACGCCGCCGAACGGGGAGCAAAGGTCCTCACCCGTACCACCTGCATCGCCGCCCGCCGCGAGAACGGCCTCTGGCTTGTCGAGATGCGTGACGGCGGGACTGCCAAGAAGACCAGTGTGCGGGCCCGTGCACTGATCAATGCCGCCGGTCCCTGGGTCAACGACATCGTCAACCGCGTTGCCGGCCAGAACTCCAGGCGCAATGTGCGCCTGGTCAAGGGCAGTCATATCGTCGTGCCCAAATTCTGGGAGGGCCGGCAGGCCTATCTCATCCAGAACAGCGACAAGCGCGTCATCTTCATCAATCCCTATCAGGGCAACCTCGCTTTGATCGGCACCACCGACATCCCCTATGAGGGCCGGCCGGAGGATGTGACGGCGGACGAGAGCGAGATCGACTACCTGATCAGGGTGGTCAACCGCTACTTCAAGCGGGGTCTCGCGCGTGCCGATGTGGTCCATTCCTTCTCCGGTGTCAGGCCGCTCTATGACGACAATGCCGACAATCCGAGCGCGGTGACCCGCGACTATATTTTCGAACTCGACGCGCCGGATGGGCAGGCGCCGCTGCTCTCCGTCTTCGGCGGCAAGATCACCACCTTCCGCAAACTGGCCGAGCATGCGCTGGACAAGATTGCTCCGTTCTTCCCGCAAATGGGCAAGGCCTGGACCGCGAAAGCGCATCTGCCCGGCGGCGATCTCGCCAATGCCGACTTCGAACAGTTCCTCGGCGATCTCGCCAATGAGTACCCGTGGATGCCCGCGTCGCTGCTAAAGCATTACGGCCGGCTCTATGGCACCAGGACGCGATCCGTGATCGGCGGCGCCCGGTCGCTCGCCGCTCTGGGGCGGTGCTTCGGCAAGGATTTCTTCGAGCGCGAGGCGAACTACCTCTTCGAACAGGAATGGGCGCAACACGCGGTCGACATTCTCGAACGGCGCACCAAGCATGGCCTGCATCTGTCCGCCGAGGAGAGATTGGCCTTCGAACACTGGTGCGCGAACCGGCCGGCGAGGGCAGGCTGATGGCGCTCATTGCCCACATCCGGGCCCATATCCCGGCCTATGTCCGGCGACCGCGTTGAAGGGATCGCGACCTTGGCCTTCACGCTCTCCCTCAACACCAATCCGCTGGTCAACCGCTTCGCCGAGCCGGACGATCTGATCGACACCATCGCCCATGGCATCGGCATCAGGGACATTCAGCTCACCCACGAATTCGTCAATCCGGGCTGGCCGCCGGCGACGATCGTCAAATTCGTCCGCCTGTTCCGCAACGCCTTGAACCGCACTGGTGTGCGCGTGACGTCGGGGATGACCGGCCCCTATGGCCGGCTCAACCATTTCGGCCATCCCGATGCGGACGTGCGCCGCTACTATGTCGACTGGTTCAAGACTTTCGCCGACATCTCGGCCGAACTCGGCGCCGGCGGCATGGGCACGCAGTTCGCCATCTTCACGCATCGCGACTATGACGATCCCGCCCGCCGCGCGCGGCTGTTCGACATCGCGCTGGAGTGCTGGGGCGAGGTCGCCGAGCACGCCAGGGCGGCCGGGCTGACCTATCTGTTCTGGGAGCCGATGTCGGTCGGCCGCGAGTTCGGCCACACGATCGAGAATTGCCGGCTGCTGCAAGAGGCGATCGACGCGGCCGGCATGGCCATTCCGCTGGAGATGATGGTCGACATCGATCATGGCGACGTGACCTCGAGCAATCCGGCCGACATCGATCCCTACGCCTGGGCCGGGGCCTTTCCGAAGAAATCACCGATCATCCACGTCAAGCAGTCGTCGATGAACAAGGGCGGCCACTGGCCGTTCACGGCGGCTCACAACAAGGACGGCCGCATCACGCCTGAGAAGCTGCTGGAAACGGTGCGGCGCGGCGGCGGCACCGACAACGAGATCTGCCTTGAACTGTCATTCCGCGAGCGAGAGCCGGTCGATCACCAGGTCGTCACCATGATCCGCGAATCGGTCGATCATTGGGCTCCCTTCATCGATACGGGCAGGACGGGTCTGCTGCCGCGCGCGTAGCAACGCGCAATAAAAAGGGCGGACCGATGCGGCCCGCCCTTTTGCTTTTTTCGGGCAGCTGAACTCAGCCGAATTTCGGATCGAGGCTGCCCGATTTGTAGCGCTTTGCCATTTCCGAGACCGGCAGCGGCTTGATCTTCAGCGCGTTGCCGGCGGTGCCGAACTGCTCGAAGCGCTCCTTGCAGAGCTTGCGCATCGCCGCCATCGCCGGTGTCAGGTATTTGCGCGGGTCGAACTCGCTCGGATTCTCGGTCAGCACCTTGCGGATCGCGCCGGTCAGCGCCATGCGGTTGTCGGTATCGATGTTGATCTTGCGCACGCCGTGCTTGATGCCGCGCTGGATCTCTTCCACCGGCACGCCCCAGGTCGGCTTCATCCGGCCGCCATACTTGTTGATGATCTCCTGCAGGTCCTCCGGTACGGAGGACGAACCATGCATGACCAGGTGCATGTTCGGCAGCCGGCGGTGGATCTCCTCGATGACGTTCATCGCCAGCACCGCGCCGTCAGGCTTGCGCGAGAATTTATAGGCGCCGTGGCTGGTGCCCATGGCCACGGCGAGCGCGTCGACATGGGTGTCCTTGACGAACTGCACCGCCTGCTCGGGATCGGTCAAAAGCTGGTCGTGGCTGATCGCGCCTTCGACGCCGTGGCCGTCTTCCTGCTCGCCGCCACCGCTCTCCAGCGACCCCAGCACGCCGATTTCGCCCTCGACCGAGACGCCGCCCCAATGGGCCATGTCGACGACGCGCTTGGTGATGCCGGAATTATAGGCGTAGTCGGCCGGCGACTTGCCGTCCTCCTTGAGCGAGCCGTCCATCATCACCGAGGTGAAACCGTACTGGATGGCGGTCACGCAGGTGGCTTCGTTGTTGCCGTGGTCGAGATGCATGCAAACCGGGATGTCGGGATGAATCTCGACCAGCGCGTCGATCAGCTTGGCCAGCACCACGTCATTGGCATAGGCGCGTGCGCCCCGGCTCGCCTGCAGGATGACCGGCGACTTGGTCTCCTCCGCCGCCTCCATGATGGCGAGGCCCTGTTCCATGTTGTTCATGTTGAAGGCCGGCACGCCATAGCCATGTTCGGCGGCGTGATCGAGCAATTGTCTCAAGGTGATGCGAGCCAACGATCAGTCTCCCGTATCTGGTTTCAAAACCCGTGGTTGCGGGCTGCCCGCGCATCGTTCAGCCCACCGATGCTTCTGGCCGGAATTGCGCGCAACCGCAACCGTGACAGACCGTCCCGGCTGCAATTCTTGTTACAGCCTTGCGATAAAAGCCGGTGAAATATCCCAAGGAGATATCTCATTATCACAAAAATTTTGATACTTGCGCGACGAAATCTGTTACATCTGGTTTCGATCAAAGGCGATCGGCGGCAATGAAGAGCGACACTAGGCGACAGGGCATCATGGACTTCCTGATGGACGCCGGCGCGGCAAGCGTCGACGACCTTGCCTCGCGCTTCGGCGTCTCGAAGATGACCGTGCATCGCGACCTTGACGAACTCGAGGAGAGTGGCGTCCTGCGCAAGGTGCGCGGCGGCGCCTCGATCCAGCCGAGCAGCCTGTTCGAAAGCGATTTCCGCTACCGGCAGAAGCAGGCGACCGGCGAAAAGCAGCGCCTGGCGGCGGCGGCCGTGGCCATGATCGAACCCGGTCAGACCGTCATCATCGACGACGGCTCGACGGCTGGCGGCGTCGCGCGCCATCTGGCCGATCTCAGACCGCTGACGGTGATCACCAACAACCTCGCCGTCATTCAGGACCTCGCCGGTGCCGGAGGCATCAACCTGATCGCGCTCGGCGGCCAGTATTCGAAGAAATTCCACGGCTTCTTCGGCCTGCTGGCCGAGGCGTCGCTGCGCTCGCTGCGCGCCGACGTCGCCTTCCTGTCCTCATCCGCCATCCATGGCGCCGCCGCCTTTCACCAGGATCAGGAGGTGGTGCAGAGCAAGCGGCTGATGATGGCCGCGGCGACACGCAAGTACCTGATGGCGGATCACGGCAAGTTCGGTCGCAGCGCGCTGCATTTCCTGACCGATCTCAACACGTTCGATGCCGTCTTCACCGGGCGCGAGCCGGAGGCCGGGATGCGCGCGACGCTGGATACGGCCGGGGTTTCGCTGACGGTGGTCGCCGACAAGGATTGAAGGATCAAGGAGAGTACGCTTGGTTTACTGGGTCGGTACAAGCTGGAAGATGAACAAGACGCTCGCCGAGGCGCTTGATTCTGCCGCCGCACTGGCCGGCTTCGTGCCGGGTTTCGACGAGCGCATCCAGCCTTTCGTCATCCCGCCCTTCACGGCGGTGCGCGAGGTCAAGCGGGCGCTGTCGGCGACGCGCGTCAAGGTCGGCGCGCAGAACATGCATTGGGCCGATTCCGGCGCCTGGACCGGCGAGGTCTCGCCGCCGATGCTGGCCGATTGCGGCCTCGACCTGGTCGAACTCGGCCACAGCGAACGGCGCGAGCATTTCGGCGAGACCGACCGCACGGTCGGGCTGAAGACGGCGGCCGCGGTGAAGCACGGGCTGACACCGCTGATCTGTGTCGGCGAGACGCTGGCCGAGCGCGAGAGCGGCAGGGCCGATGCCGTGCTGAGCGCCCAGGTCGAGGGCGCGCTGCAATTCCTCGAAGGCGAGGAGAAGGCGGCAAGAATCCTGTTCGCCTACGAGCCGGTCTGGGCGATCGGCGACAAGGGCATCCCGGCCAGTTCCGACTATGCCGACAGGCAGCAGGCGCTGATCAAGAAGGTTGCCGGCGGCTTGCTGCCATCGGTGCCGCCGGTGCTCTATGGCGGCAGCGTCAATCCGGGCAATGCCGCCGAGCTGATCGGCCAGCCCAACATCGACGGCTTGTTCATCGGCCGCTCCGCCTGGCAGGCCGGAGGCTACATCGACATCCTGCGCCGCGCCTCGGCGGCGATCTGAAACAAACGAAACCGGAAAGGACAAAAAATGAAAATAGCCATTGGAGCCGACAGCGCCGGCAAGCCGCTGCTCGATGTCATAGCAGCGCATCTGGCGACCAAACCCGGCCTCGTCGTCAGCGATCTCAGCCAGGCCGGCTTCTACGCCGACCTGTCGCAAAAGCTCGCCCAGACCATCGTCGACGGCGAGAACGAGCGCGGCATCCTGTTCTGCGGCACCGGCATCGGCGTCTCGATCTCGGCCAACAAGGTCCCGGGTATTCGTGCCGCACTCACCCACGACACCTATTCGGCTGAGCGCGCGGCGAAATCCAACAACGCCCAGATCATCACCATGGGCGCGCGCGTCATCGGTCCTGAACTGGCCAAAGCGATCGTCGACACCTGGCTGGCCTCCGAATTCGACGAGAAAGGTCCGTCGGCCGGCAATGTTCAGGCGATCGACAGGCTCGACTCAGCGAAGAGCTAGGCGAAGCTGTCGCGCATCGCGCTAATGACGGTGACGGCGGAGGCAGCACCCGGGTCGATATGGCCGAGCGAGCGCTCGCCGAGCCGCGAGGAGCGGCCCTTGACGGCGATCATGTCCTTGGTCGCTTCCGCGCCATGCTCGGCGGCGGCAAGGGCCGCGCGCAGGCTCTCGGCGAGCGTCTTGCCGGCCGCATTGCTGGCGCCGGCGGCATCGGCCGCGGGCTGCCAGGCATCGATCATCGTCTTCTCGCCGATCTCGGCCTTGCCGCGGTCGCGGATGCCTTGCGCCATCGCCTGGAACAGGGCGACGACATCGCCATCGGCAAGCGTCGTCTTGCCCTTGACGGCGGCGGCGGCGCGCATGAAGGCGGTGGCATAGAGCGGACCGGACGACGCGCCGACGGCGTTGAGGAACGATTTCGCGGCCGTGTTGAGCAACGCCGTCGGTTCGGTCGCAGCCAAGTCGAGCGGCGCCAGCGCGTCGCGCACGGCGTTGAAGCCGAGCGCCATGGCGATGCCGTGGTCGGCGTCGCCGATGACGCCGTCGAGCTGGCAGAGCCGGTCCTTGTCGGCCTCGATCGCCACGGCGATGGCGTCGAACATTCTCTTCAGGCCGGCACTGTCGATGCTCATGGAAAACGCTCCTCAGCCGGCGCGGAACATGGCGCAGTCGCAGGGGTGGTCGAGCATCGCCTGCAACTCCTCGTCGAGATGGAAGAGCGTCACCGAGGCTCCGGCCATTTCCAGCGACGTGCAATAATTGCCGACCCAGGTGGCGTGAATGGAAACGCCGATCGCGTCGAGCCTCTGCTTGACCCGCCGGTTCATGATGTAGAGTTCCATCAGCGGCGTCGATCCCAGCGAATTGACCAGCACCGCGACCTTGTCGCCGCGTTTCGGCGCCATCTCGGCGAGAATCTTGTCCAGCATCTCGTCGGTGATTTCGTCGGCGGTCATGAGCGTGCCGCGCGCAATGCCCGGCTCGCCATGGATGCCCATGCCGATCTCCATTTCGTCGCCGCCGATCTCGAAATTCGGCCGCCGTGTCTGCGGCAGCGAGCACGGCGACAAGGCGACGCCCATGGTGAAGGTGCGGTCATTGGCCTTGCGGGCGATGCGCTCGACCTCGTCGAGAGAAAGCATTTGGTCGCAGGCGGCGCCGGCCGCCTTGAAGATGAAGAAATTGCCGGCAACACCGCGACGCTTCTGCCGCTGGTCGCGCGGCGCCGAGGCAACGTCGTCGGTGGTCAGCACCGTGCGTACCTCGATGTCGTCCATGGCGGCCATTTCTGCCGCCATGTCGAAGTTCATCACGTCGCCTGCATAGTTGCCGTACATGAACAGGACGCCGGCGCCGCCGCTGACCGCCTTGGCGCATTCGACGATGGGATCGGGGGGTGGCGAGGCAAAGACATTGCCGATGGCCGCCGCATCCGCCAGCCCCTTGCCGACGAAGCCGAGAAAGGTCGGCTCGTGGCCCGAGCCGCCGCCGATCACCAGCCCGACCTTGCCAGGCCGTGGACCGTCGCGGGCGATGATCGAGCGCGGGCTGCCGTCCGCGCTCCTGAGGTGGCGAGGATGCGCGGCGAGGACCCCTTCGAGCATCTCGTCGACGGCGCGGTTGCCGTCATTGATGATCTTCTTGGTCTGCACCTGCATCCTCCCGAACCCGGCATTTTGCCGAGATACTATAGTCTGTTACCGGGATTTCCACCCGGCGGCGGAGATTTCAGGCCGCGATCTTCTCGCGCGCCGCCAGGATCTGCACGCAGGCATTGGCCGCTTCCTTGCCCTTGACCAGGAAGTGCTCGAAGAAGAAGCGGTGATGCTCGGCGCTGTCGTGGAAATTGTGCGGCGTCAGCACCGCCGACAGCACCGGCACGCCGGTCGACAGCTGCACGTTCATCATGCCGTCGATGACGGCGCCGGCGACGAATTCGTGCCGGTAGATGCCGCCATTGACGACGAAGGCGGTGCCTAGGATCGCCGCATAGCGGCCGGTTTCGGCGAGCGTCTTGGCGTGCAACGGAATTTCGTAGGCGCCGGGCACGTCGAAGACATCGACGGCGAAGCGGTCGCCGCCGAGATTGGCCATCTCCGCCTGGAAAGCCTGCACGCACTGGTCGACGATATCGGCGTGCCAGCGCGCGCGAATAACGGCAATGCGGGTCGTTTCATAGTCTTTGTGGGAATGCTGATTCATGGGTCCATCCTTCCGTTTCGAACCAGAATCAGGACGCACGATACGGATTCCGGCCCGCCGAGGCGGTCCGTTTTCCGTTTCGTTCTCTTTCATCCGGACTCTAACCGTCGGCTCCGGAATCACACCGGATCTGCTGACCTTTCCAATTGTCTTGGAAAGCGCTCGCGGGCTTGGGCCCTGCGCATGACCCCGAAAACCGGAACCGGTTTTCGGAAAGGAATCATGCGCAACTAAGGAGTCCTCACCGCCGGTGGGGACTTTCACCCCGCCCTGAGAACATTAACGGGTCTTCTATGCGAGGATGGTGTGGCCGCTGTCAACGCGGCAGGGGCCGGTGGCCAATCACGTTTTGCCGACTGGAGCAATGCAGCGAGCGTGTCGTTCTAGCGTGTGCGCCACGCCGCCGCACCGGCGGCAACCAGCATCAGCACCGCCGCGACTGACGCGCATATGGCAAAGCCGAAGCCGGAATAGAGCGGTCCGAAGCCGGTTGTGCCGACGAACACCGCCAGATAGGTCACCGCGCTGTTCAGCCCCATGATCGTGCCGCGCCGCGACGGATCGAGCGCCGACAGGCGCATCACCAGCACGTTCAGCCCGAAATGATTGGCAAGTCCCCAGGCCGCGACCATGGCGAGCGTCAGGCCGTAGCTGCCGCTGGTCGCGGCGATCGCCGCGTAGACGAGGGCGACGAGAAGGTAGGCGAAGGGCATGACGCGCCGGGCGCCCAGCCGGTCGATGATGCCGTCGAAGAGCGCGGCGGTGCCAAATCCCGCGCCATAGGCGAGGGCGGCCAGGCCGTTGGCGCTGACCGGCTGCCCCAACCCGCTGTGGAGGTGGTCGCCAAGATAGCCATAGACACCGTAGAAGGCGGTCATGAAGGCGCCGCACGCGATGAGAAGCGGCACGATGCCGGGAATGTTCAGCGCCGCGAGCGGGGCGGGTGCAGGGCCGGCCTTCCTGACATCCGGGAGTGAAGATGCCGTGAGACCGCCGAGCGCCACGGTGGCCAGCAGCGCCACGGCGGCGAAGACGGCACGCCAGTGCACGAGATCGGCAAGCACCGCCGACAGGGAAACGCCGGCCACCATGCTGAGCGTCCACCCGGTCAGCACCACGCCGATCGTGCCGCTTTCGCGGCCGGGCGGCGCGATGGCGGCGGCACTGGCATAGATGGCCGGCATGGCGATACCGGCGGCAATGCCGGCGAGAAGCTGAGCCGCGATCAGGGCGACCACCGTCGGCGCCACGGCACTGCCGACCAGCGCCGCCGCCAGCGTCAGCAACGCCGCCTGCAGCATGCGCCGCGCGCCGACCCGGTCGATATGGCGCGCCAGAAACAGGGCGCTCGCCGAGGTGCCGAGGCCGAAGGCCGCCGCCGCCATCATGACCGTGGGCACGCTGGTCGAAAACGATAGGGCCACCGCCGGCGCGATCGGGCCCAGCACCAGCGAGTTCGAACCGATCACGGCGATGCATCCAGTCAGCAGATAGGCCAGCGCCGGGATGGGCGCCCTGGTGTCCGTGCCCAAGGTTGCAGCTTGATCGTTGTTCGACATATCCTCATAATGGCCGTATTAAATTCCGTGACAATCGGGAATATCGGCATGGATGAAGAAACAGATGGCATTCAGCGGAACAGGCCGACGGTTCGGGATGTCGACGCGATCGACCGAAGGATATTAGGCGTTCTGGTCGATGACGCGACGGTCAGCTATGCCGAGCTCGGCGAGCGCGTCGGCCTGTCGCCGCCGGCCGCGCATGAGCGCGTCAAGCGGCTTCGGCGCAGCGGTGCCATCCGCGGCACATCAGTCATCATCGATCCCAATGCGGTGAGGAAACCGCTGCTCGCCTTCGTCCATATCGACACCAGCGGTTGGGGCAAGACCCCGGAGCTGATGGCGATCTCGCAATATCCCGAGGTCGAGGAGATCCATACCGTCGCCGGCGATACATGCGTGCTGCTCAAGGTGCGGACCGAGGACACCAAGGCGCTCGAAGGACTGCTGTTGCGTCTCTACGAGACACCCGGCGTCACCTCGACGCGCAGCTACGTGGTTCTGGCGACCTATCTCGAACGGCCGGTGCAGCCCGGCATCACCACGCAGTGGCCGTCGCCGATGCACATGCGCAAGCCGCTCTACTGAACGGTTCGGGTTGCCGCCTAGCCTCCCAGCCGGATCGTCTCGAAATAGGCGTCGGTGCCGACCTGGCCGCCCTTCAGCGCGATCTCCAGCCCGTCGATCGCGCCGCCGCCATGGGCGACGCAGAGCGGTGATCCCGGTGATTGCGGCAGCGGCATGCGCACGGTCAGCGCGTCGATGGCCAATTGTCCGAGCGCGTGGCTGGACGTGTCGCCACCGGCGATCACCGCGCGCTTGAGTTTCTGCTCGGCGATCAGCCGGCGCAGGATGGTCCCCAACGCCCGCCCGAGCGCGTTCCTGGCGCCCTCGATGCGGTCGATCTCGGCACCGCGATCGGCCTGTGGACCGAGCGCGGTGTAGAGGATGACGCTGCGCCCCCTGGCCAGGCTCGCCAGCCCGGCCGCGACCGCCTGCTCGATCGCTTCGCCTGATCCCTCCGAGACCAGTCGCATCGCATCCATTTCGACGCCGTCGAAGCCGTGGGCAAGCGCGTGCCGGATCTGCTTTTCCGTGGTGGGCGAGACGCTGCCCGACACGACGGCGAGCCGATCGACCGGGCCGGGCGGTGCGAATGCCGCATGTCCCGATACGATGCCCTTGGCGGCCCATTCGGCAAGCAAGGCATATTCGGCGCCGGACGATCCGACGACGAAGCCGTGGCCCTTGCCGTGGATGCGCCAAAGCTGTTCGCCGACCCGTTTCTGCGTCTCGCGGCCGTCGACGTCGAACAGCACGATGTCCTTGTCCTGCAGGAGCCGGTCGACCGCTTGCGCGAGATCGTCCGCCTGCAATGTCGCGAGGTCGATCAAGCCGGAACTGAGGTTGCTCTGGCGCGAAAGATGGACGAGCAGGTCGGCCTCGTCCATCGGCGTCACCGGATGCCTGCTCATCACCGGGTGCCGGTCGATGCGGAAATAGGCGCCCCGGAACGCCGCGAAGAGATTGCCGAAGGCGGTGTAGCGCTTGAGCTGCGGCGCCCCCACCACCATCGGCACGCTTGCCCCGCCGAAAATGCGCCTGCCGATCTCGGTGGCGCGGCCGATATTGCCGACCGCCGGGCTGGAATCGAAGGTCGAGCAGATCTTGTAGTGGCAGATCGCCGCGTCGAGGCTTCGCAGCCATTCGAAGGCCGGCGTCAGGTTTTCCTCCATCCATTGCGGCGTCTCGCTGCGGCTGGTGCCCGCCAGGCCAACGGCACGGCAATGGGAAAACCGCGCGAGCATCGACTGGTCGGGCCGGCGCATGAACAGCACGGTCGGCACGCCGCCGAGTTCGAGCGCCTCCATGACGTCGGTCGAGCCGGTAAGGTCGTCGCCATAGTAGCTGAGGAGCAGGTTGCGCGCGGCCATGTTCATGCCGCCTTGCCGTCGCCGAATTTCTCGATCGATCGGGCGAGTTCGACGTGGTGGCGTGCATAGTCCGCCAGCGCGATGCCCTCGACCGCGGCCTGCCAGGCCTGCAGCACGGCCCTCACGCCGGCGCCCGGCCCGTCCGGATGGCTGACGATGCCTCCCCCGCAGAGATAGAGAAGGTCGAGCGTGCGGCCGGTGCGCTCGTATGTTTCGGGCGCCTGGCCGCCCCATTGGCCGGAACAGGCCACCGGCAGCGCGCAATCCTGGGGCGAAAACAGCGGCGTCGTCACCGCCTCGAAGGAGCGGATGAAGGAATCGTCCGGCTCCCAGTATTTCGAGCCGATGCCGTTGATCTGGAACTGGTCGACGCCGAGCAGGCGCCAGAATTGCTGCCAGACCTTGAAATCCATGCCGAGGCCGGGATGGCGCGTGAGGATGTCCCAGCCATTGCGGTGGGCATGCAGCACCAGCCCGGAGCGCTTTCTCAGATAGGCCATGCCGCCGAAGCCGATGGAGTTGATGTTGACGACGGCGCAATTGCCGCCGGCTTCGAGCACCAGATCGTGGTTGCGCATCATCTCGTCGGGATCGGCATGCGAGATGCCGAAGGCATACATCACCTTCTTGCCGGTCTTCTGCTCGTGGTCGAGGATCTCAGGCATGATCGCCTTCACCCGCTCGCCAAGCGGTGAATAGGCCGGGCTCATCAGCTTCTCGTCATCCTTGATGAAATCGACGCCGGCCTCGATCAGCTCGCCCACCATTTCGGCCGTCTCGTATGGCCTGAGCCCCAGCGCCGGCTTGACGATGGTGCCGATGATCGGCCGATCCTCGACCCCAGTCAGCTTGCGGCTGCCGGCAACGCCGAACTGGGGGCCGGGATGGGCGCCCCGATATTGCTCCGGCAGCTTCATGTCGATGACGCGGATGCCGGACAGACCCCGGATCGAATAGGTGCCGCCGATGGCGATGGTCATCAGCGCCGAAAGGTCGGTGCCGATTGAATCGAACGGGAAGCCGATGTCGACGTCGGCGCGCCGGAAAGGTCCGCTGCCGGATCCGGGCAGCGATGGCTGCGCGGCATCGGGCAGGGGCCGGATCGCCAGCACGCGCGCCGCCACGCGCGCCTTCAATTCCTCGGTCTCCCCCGGCAGAGCGACGAAGGTGCCGGTCGACTGGTCGCTGGCGATCTTGGCCGCCAGGGCCTCGATGCTGCCAGGGGTTTCGATGCGATAGGTAAGCGTGATCATGATCGGCCGGCCGCTCGAAAAGGGTTCGAAAAAAGTTTCGTCACGTTGGAAATCTGGTATAATGAGTACATAAGTATTGCAAGAAATATCCGAACCGCGACGAGCGGGGCGACGACGGCAATTCCGGGGAAAACCGTGCCACGGTTTTCTGTGCGGAACCGCGCGGAAGAACTGGAGCGACCCGCTCCAGGCGTAGGCATTCCGGTAATCCTGCCGGGAATGCTAAACAGGAACCGGGCCAGGGAGTGATTCGTCACGATGAACCGTTCGGAGCCGATCGTCCGGCGCAAACTTTCCGATGAAGTCTTTGCAAGGTTGAAGCGGCTGATCACCAGCGGCGAGCTGCAGCCCGGCGACGACATGCCGTCCGAGCGCGAGTTGATGGAGCGCTTCGAGGTCGGCCGGCCGGCGATCCGCGAGGCCATGCAGGCGCTCAGCAATATGGGGCTGGTCGCAATATCGCATGGCGAGCGCGCCAAGGTGCTGCAACTGACCGCAAAGTCGATCATCAGGCAGGTCGACGGCGCAGCCAAGATCATCCTGTCCTCGTCACGGGATACGCTCGAGCACCTGAAGACCGCGCGCATCTTCTTCGAGCGCGGCATGGTCAGGGAAGCCGCGGAAAAAGCCACGTCGGAGGATGTGCAGTTGCTGAAGGCGACCGTCGCCGAGCAGCGCGCTGCGCGCGGCGATTCCGAGGCCTTCATTTCGGCCGACATGAAATTCCATACCCAAATCGCGTCCATCTCAGGCAATCCGATCTACGTCGCGGTCAGCGAGGCCACGCTGGGCTGGCTGAAGGAATACCACACCGAAATGCTGATCTGGACCGGCAAGGAAAAATACACGCTGACCGAGCACGAAGAGATCATCGACCGTATCGAGCACCGGGATGCCGATGGCGCCGAGAAGGCGATGATCAAGCATCTTGAACGGTCCCGTGCGCTCTATGTGATGAATTCCGAGAAGTAGCCTGTTTGCCTAAACGAGCCTGGCAATCGCATAGGGCGACATGACGAGATCGCCCTGGCCAAGCGCGGAAACATCGACCGGGACATGGTCCGCCGTCAGGTTAGCCAGCCAGACGATGGTTTCCCCGGAGGCAGTGCGGCCGGCCAGCGCCAGGACCCGCGTCTCGTCGCTCGTCGTGGCGGAGAGATGCGTCAGCCCAGCCAGCTCACAAAGCCCTTCGATGGCCCGCAGGATCGGCCGCGGCGTTCCTTGCGCGAGGGGTTCGCCTGATCCGGCAACCACGCCGAACGGGCCGGCAAAACTCGAAAGCGTCAGCATTTCCAGTCCCGCCGGCGCAACGCGCGCGGCATAACCGATCGTCCACGCGGCGGCGAACTGCGCGGCATGGCGCGGATCGCGGTTCGCCATGGCAATGCGTTGTCCCTGCGGATTGTCCTTGGTCGCGCCGCCATAGGGGTTCTGGCGCATGGCGATTGTCGATGGTCCGATCCGGTACGGCTTGTTGCCGAAGATCGCCCGGGTGGACCGGGTGATGAAGGGCAGCGCCTCCAGCGACTGCATGACGCTGAGATCGTCCGCGGCATGCACGATCGGGTTGGTGCAGTGGGTGACGAAGTCGAGCAATCCGGCCGGAACCCGCTTGCGGTTGAGCTCGGTGAAATAGCTGAACATGCCGCCGCCGAGGCGGATGTCGGGAAAGGCCCGTCGCGCGGCGGCGTAGACATCCTCCAGCGGCGGGCATGCCGGCCAGGCGCTGCCCGGCGGTGTCGACTGGCGGTCGACCGAGGGCGACACCGCGATGGCGTCGAGCCGCAGGCCGGACTGCCGCACCATGTCGGCAACCTCGGAGAGTTCGGTATCGAGATCGCCGTTGCAGGCGACAACGCATTCGAGCGTTGTCGCCGCCGGCAAGGCGGCGGCGAGCCTGGCATGGGCACGCAATGCATCCATGCCGTGACCGCGCGTCGGATCGAAGTGGAGTAGCAATTGCTGTGGGCCGAGCCCGGCCAGTTCCGGCAGCTTGGCAAGCGACGCGTCGACGTCTTCGGGATAGATGACGACACCGATGTCAGGCAGTCGCGGTCCGGCCTCGCCGAGCTCGATGCGGACAGGCCCGATATCGGCCGTGGCGGCCGGCGTCCTTGCCTCGCCGGCAATACGCAGGCGGATCGTCTGGCGCACCGGTTCGCCTGCCGGCAAGACATAGGGCCACGGCAGCGCCAGCGGCCGCACATAGGTCTTGTAAGAGGCATCCGACCAGTTGCGCTGGTCTTCCATCTCGAATGTGTCGCCCTCCATCCGGCACTCGGCGGTAACGCCGGGCCGCACCTGATGCGTGATGGCGCGCAAATCCTTGAAGGGTTGCCAGGGGTCGATCAGATCGGGCAGTTCCGTCTCCACAACGCTGCCATCGGTGTGCTCGACGGTCACCGGACTGCCGGCGAGTCCGGCGATCGGGTGCAGGATACAGAAGCCGCAGCGGTTGGTCTCGAAGTCGCTGTCAGGCAGCGCGGTGACGTCGAAGCTGAGGCTGCCGTCGGCGGACCCTTCGATCGTCGTGCGGAAGTCGAGCCGGCTACCGCCCGGACCGGCGCAGCTTGCCGTATAGCTGACGCGGAAGCCGTCGTCGCGCTGGTCGATTGTGAGATCCGTCAGAGCGGGCTCATAGGTGCCCCAGTCGCGGTCGCGCACGATATAGGCGATGGCGCGCAGTACTTCGGTGCCGCCATGGCGGATGGTGCGCAGATTGCCGTTGACCAGTTCGGCATTCAGCGCACCCGCCTGCAGCAGGATCGGCGAAGCTTCGGTCGCCCTGGTGCCGTAAAGATCGAAAGCGTCGGCCCTCATTTCAGCAGGGCATCGATCTGCACCGGCTCGCGGCTGGCGGCACCGGCATAGGCGGCTTCGACGAGCGCGAATGTTTTCAGATTGTCCGCGCCCGAGGTTGCCGGCTCCTTGCCCGATGCAAGGCTGTCCACCCAGTGCTTCTGGATCGCCAGCACGCTTTCCTGGATGTTGTGCCATGGCCGCGAGGCCCAGGCGAGCAGTGGCGGCGACACGTCGCTGACGGTGGTGCCGCTCTTGCCAGCGACGGTGAGCTTGTAGCCCTGCGTCAGACGGATCGTGCCGTCGCCGCCGTCGAGTTCGATCAGCGTTTCCGGAAAAGGCTCCACGGCAAGCTTCGTCGCATAGCTGCAATCGACGACGGATGTGGCGCCGCCGGCATGGTCCATCAACATGGTGGCGACGTCCTCGCCGGCAATGGCCGGATTGATGCGCGCCGTGCGGGCGGTGAGGCTGGTCACGTCACCCAACAGGAAGCGGGCGATGTCGAGAATATGGATGCCGAGATCCTCGATGATGAAACGCTTGCCCGTCGCCAGATAGGGCTGGCCGGAAAACACATCATAGCCGGAGCGGAAGGAGATGCGGCCGAAGAAGGGTGTGCCGATCTCACCGCTGTCGAGCACGGCGCGCACCGCCTGGATCGGCGATTGCCAGCGAAAGTTTTCGTGGACCATCAGCGGCACGCCGGCTTCGGCGCAGGCCCTCACCATCGCCTTGGCGTCGGCCAGCGTCGGCGCGAAAGGTTTCTGGCAAATCACCGGAACGCGGTTCCCGGCAGCCATCTCGACCAGCGGCCTGTGGCTGCCCACCGTGGTGGCGATATCGACGAAGTCGAGCTTCTCAGCCGCGAACATGGCGGCTGCGTCGGTGTAGCGCCGCGCCACGCCGAACTGGTCGCCGACGACCTTGAGCCGTTGCGGATCGCGGTCGCAGATGGCGACGATCTCAGCGCCTTCTATGTCGCGCCAGGCATGCATCTGGTTGACGGCGAAGAAGCCGCAGCCGATCAGCGCTCCACGCAATTCAGCCATCCTCAACCCGCCTTTGCCATCTGCATCAGGGTAACACGCTGCTGCAGCCGGCGCTGCGCCTGGTCGACGACAACGGCGACGATGATGACGAGGCCCTTGATGACCATCTGCCAGAAGGAACTGACCCCCATCATCACCAGCCCGTCCGACAGGATGCCGATGACGAAGGCGCCCACGATGGTGCCGCCGATCGTGCCGCGGCCGCCCGACATGGAGGTGCCGCCGAGCACCGCCGCGGCGATGGCGTTCAGTTCGAAGCTCTCGCCGGTCGCCGGGTGCGAAGCCATCAGTTCCGATGAGATGATCAGGCCGACGATCGCCGCGCAGAAGCCGGAGAACATGTAGACGAACATCTTGACCATGTTGACGCGGACGCCCGAAATCCGCGCCGCGCGCTCATTGCCGCCGACCGCGAAGATGTGGCGGCCGAGCGGGGTGTAGCGGGCGAGATAGGCCGCCCCCAGCGCCACCACGATCAGGATCCAGATCGACACCGGCAGTCCGAGCAGCCGGCCGGCGCCGAGGAAGCCGAAGCCCGTGGTGCCGAGTTCCGGCTTGCCGACCAGATTGGGGAAGGTACGACCGTCGGACGACAGCAGCGCCATGCCGCGCGCCACATAGAGCACGCCGAGGGTGGCGATGAAGGGCGCGACATTGAGTCTGGTGATCAGCAGTCCGTTGACCGCACCGATCAGGATGCCGACCGCCAGCGTGATCAGGATGATCTCGACCACGTTGAAATAGACGGTGTAGCCGATCTGCAGGTCGATACCGTTGAGCACGAGATAGCCGGCCACCATGCCGCACAGGCCGACGATCGAACCGACCGAAAGGTCGATGCCGCCAGTGATGATGACGAAGGTCATGCCCATGGCGAGGAAGGCGTTGAGCGCCACATGCTTGGCCATCAGGATCAGGTTCGCCGCCGACAGGAAGTTGGGCGCCGCGATCGAGAAGAACACCAGAACCGCGATCAGCGCGATGAAGGTCCTGAGCTTCATCAGTGTCAGCAGTGCCGAGCCACTCGAGGCCGATGGGGCGGCCGCCTTGGCCGGAATGTCAGTCATCAGCGTTGCTCTCCATCCGAGGGGGCAAGATGTGCGGCGGGACCATGTCCAAGCGCCGACGCCGCGACGATCGCGGCTTCCGTCGCTTCGGCACGGTCGAACATGCCGGTCAGCCTGCCATTGCTCATCACCGCGATACGATCGGACAGCGCCATCACCTCGTCGAGATCGGAGGTGGCAAACAGGATGCCGAGCCCGTCGCGCGACAGCTTGCGCATGGTGCGGAAGACGTCGGCCTTGGCGCCGACATCGATGCCTCGGCTGGGCTCGTCCATCAGCAGCACCTTGGGTTCGGTGAGCAGCGCCTTGCCGATCACCACCTTCTGCTGGTTGCCGCCCGACAGCGAGGAGACCTCTTGCGCGGGATCGGCGACCTTGATCGCCAGCTCCCGAACCATCTGCGTCACCGCCTGCCGTTCCGCGGCACCGCGAATGTGAAACAGGCTGACGAAGCGCGATAGGCTGGCCAGCGTCAGATTGCTGGCGACCGAGAGGATCGACACCAGCCCCTCGCGCTGCCGGTCCTCGGGTATGAGGGCCAGTCCGCGCTGAATGCGGCGCGTCGTGTCGCGCTCCTTCACCTGGCGTCCGGCGATGAAGATCCTGCCGCTGGCATGGCCATGACGGCCCATGATGCAGTCGAACAGTTCACTGCGGCCGGCGCCCATCAGTCCGTATATGCCGAGAATCTCGCCGGCGCGCAGCGACAGCGAGAGATGGTCGACCGCCAGTCCGCCGGTGACGCGCGGCAGGCAGATTTCCTCGGCACGGAAGATTTCGTCGCCCGGCTGATGGCCGTCGGCCTTGGCGAAATCCTTGGCGTCCGAGCCGATCATCTGCCGCACGATCCACTGCGTGTCGACGTTGCGCATCTCCTCCTGGCCGGTGATGCGGCCATCGCGCAGCACGGTGATGTAATCGCCGATGCGGATCAGCTCTTCCAGCCGGTGCGAGATGTAGACGATTGCGACGCCGCGCGCCTTGAGGTCGGCGATCACCTTGAACAGGATCTCGACTTCGGCCGCGCTCAGCGCCGAGGTCGGCTCGTCCATGATCAGGATCTTGGCGTCGAGCGAAACCGCCTTGGCGATCTCGACCAGCTGCTGCTGGCCGATGCGCAGATCCTCGACCAGCATGTCGGGCCGGATGCCGGCTTCGAGCCGGTCGAGAAATTCGCCCGCCCGCCTTTCCTGCGCCTTGCGGTCGATCTTGCCCAGCCGGTTGGTGATCTCACGCGTGGCGAAGATGTTCTCGGCGACGGTCATGTTGCCGAACAGGTTCAACTCCTGGAACACCATACCGATGCCACGGTTCACGGCGTCGCCAGACGAGGAGAAGGAAACCGCTTCTCCTTCGAGCAGGATGCGTCCGGCGGTCGGCTGTTCGACGCCGGCGATGATCTTCATCAGCGTCGATTTGCCGGCGCCATTCTCGCCGACCAGCACATTTACCGCGCCCTTGCGTACCTCGAAGTTCGCCTGTTTGACCGCGACCGTGCCGGCATAGACCTTGGAGACGTCTTCCAGCTTGAGGATGACATCGTGGCCCGAACTCATGGCTTCGGCCCGATCTCGGCCTCCGCCGGCGTCACCAGCGGCAGGTCCTGGCCGGCTTCGATCGTATAGGCGCCGAGCACCTTGGCGGTGCGGCCCTCGAGTGCCTCGCGCGGCAGCTTGGACAGCATCGTCTTGTCGGCATAGGCGTTGAAGGCCTTGCCGAACTGGGCGAAATCGATCTGGTTGGTGAAGTCGTTGAACTGGACGAAGTCGAGGCTGTCGCGCAGTGCCGTGCCGCGCATGGCCGGCCCGATCTGGACGCGCGCATCGGCCTTGCCGTCGCCATCCACGTCGATATCCATCGTGCCCGCGCGCGACTGCGTGTTGGCGGCGACGATCTTGCCTTCGACACGCACCGCGAAGGTCCATGGCGAGTTCGCCTGCTTCTTGGGATTGCCGTATTTGGCGCCGGCCGCCGCCGGATCGGTTTTCGCCAGCGCATGAACCTCGGCGAACGGCCCGGCCTTCTGGCTGAGATAGGGGATGACTTTCGAGGCCCAGATGTCCTCGACCATCTTGTCCGGGTTGAAGGCAGGCGCGCTGTTTTCGCTCTGCGCCACCGGCGTCGGCAATATTTTGCAGCCGCCGAGGCCAAGGCCCGCGAGCGCGGCAAGCGTCAGCCAACTAAAAGGGGTCAGCCAGGTCAATGTCTTCGGCATGACGGTCAAAAGCACCCGGAACGTGAACTCGGGCAATTCCGGGAAAAATGTGAAACGGTTTCCCGTCCGGAATTGCGGCGAAACAAAGAGTTGGGCGAGGGGCGAACCCTGAGGTCGCCCCTCGCTGTCCAATTGCGCCGGGTCAGTTCTTCAGCGCGAAGGTTTCCAGCTTGGCGGCATTGTCGCCGTTGATGAGCACGCAGTCCATCAGCTGCTTTTCCTTCTCGGGCGACTTCTTGTTCTTGATGAAGTCGTTGGCCTGCTCGACCGCCATCTGCGCCTGGGCATAGGCAGGCTGCAGCACCGTCGCCTTGATACCGCCGGAGGTGATGGAATCGCGCACGTCGTTCGAACCGTCGAAGCCGACGACGATGACATCCTTGCGGTTCGCCGCGGCGAGCGCCGCATAGGCGCCCATCGCCATCGTGTCATTGCCGGAAATGACGCCCTTGATGTCGGGATTGGCCTGCAGGATCGATTCCATCTTGGAATAGGCCTCGGTCTGGCTCCAGTTGGCCGATTGCTGCGCGACCATCTTCAGGTCCGGATAGTCGTCGATGACGTCGTGATAGCCCTTGGAGCGGATGCCGGCATTGGTGTCAGATTCCTTGCCTACCAGCTCGACGAAATTGCCCTTCTCGCCCATCAGCTTGACGAACTCCTGCGCGCCGAGCTGGGCGCCCTGGTAGTTGTTGGAGACGATCTGGGCCACCGCGACGCCGGTGGCGTTGATCTCGCGGTCGATGAGGAAGGAGGGGATGCCGGCGTCCTTCGCCTTCTGCACGGCGGCGACCGTGGCATCGGCGCCGGCATTGTCGAGGATGATCGCCTTGGCGCCGCGGCCGATCGCGGTGTCGATCAGTTCGGACTGCTTGTTGGCGTCGTCGTCATGCACCAGCACCAGCGCTTCGTAGCCGAGCTCCTTGGCCTTGGCCTCGGCGCCGACGGCTTCCGCCTTGAAGAACGGATTGTCGTGCGAGGGGGTGATGATGGCGATGAGGTCGGCGGCGTAGGCGGGCATCGCCGTGCCGAGTGCCAGCACGCCGGCGAAGGCGGCGAGCGTCATTCTGCGTGTCAGTTTCATGAAGTCCTCCCGTTGAAAAAATGCCTCGATCGATCAAGGCCGCTGTCTGCGTCTGAATTCGTCAGGCCGCGGAGAATGCGGACCACTTCGGCTCAAGCCGTCGATCGGCCTCTTCAGAGCCGATCCGCGCTCCCGTTCCCCGCCATCCTCCACTCGTCACGGCTTCGAATTTCCAGCGAAGCGTGCCCGGTACGAGCCGGAAACAGCTTAGCCAACTGGTATAATGAGTCAACCACAAATTCAGGTGATATGTACCTGAGAGGGCCGTGCCTTCTGCCACGGGAGCGGAAGGGAAACGCTTTCGCTCTCAGGTGATGCGCTGAATGCTGGCCGCGATCTCTTCGGGCTCGAAGACGCGCTTCCAGTCGTCGCGCATCAGCACCGGCTTGCCGAATTCGATCGCTTTGTTGCAGGCATCCGAGAACACGCCCTTGGTTTCGCCGAAGATGACGGCGCCGAGCACGTTCATGTGGCCAAGCAGGAAGTCGAGCGCCGCCTGCTGGTCGACGCCGCGCGCCACAACCTCGTCGACTGCTTCCTTCATGACGACCAGCAGCGAGGCGCACACGGTTTCCGAAAGGCCGGGCTCGAGCAATGCCATCTGTTCGACGGAGACGCGGTGCGAGCGCATGACCGGCGCCCAGATGATCTTGGCGATGGCCTCGCCCTTGGCGTAGTCGGCTTCCGGTCCCTGCATCAGCGCGCTGACCATGTGCTGCTTGGCTTTGACGCCGCCGAAATAGTCCTTCTTTGCCGCCATGTCGGTCTCGTCGTTGAAGATCGGCGGATGGCAGGGATGGGTGACGAAGTAGGTCAGGTCGGGACGGTCTGGCAAATGGCCGGCGAACGGCGCGGCGGCGTCGAGCACGATGACCATCGTGCCCGGCGCGAGCTTGCTCTCGATGCCTGCCGCGACCTTGCCGATATGGGTGTCCGGCACGGCCAGGATCACCACGTCGGCGCCTTCCAGCGCCTCGTCGGCACCGACCGTGTCGAAGCCCAACCCGGTCTTCAGTCGCTCACGGCCGGCCTCGCTGACCTCGACATGGCGGATCGTATAGGGCGAGCCGCGGAAATTGGTGGAAAGGCGGTAGCCCATTTTGCCGCCGGCACCGAACAGCGCGATCGTCGTCATCTAGCCCTTGCTCCCTGGTCCTTGGACGACGGTCTGACCAATCGTCACCTTGTCTACTGGTATGATCACTCTACCATGACTTGGCAAGAGAAATCGTCACCGCTTTGTCATTCCGGCCGGATCGCGATCCCGCCAGTCTCGGGTTTCACCGCGTCGGCGTCGCCCGCGCCGTTGACGGCGGCTCGCCGCGACAGCACCTGCCGGCCGGCCAGTGCCAGAACGAAGATGACGACGATGCCTTGCACGATGTCCTGCGCGCCCGGCGGCAGGCCGACGATCTGCATGGTGGTGACGATCAGGATCAAAAGGATGCTGGCGAACAGCGTGCCGACGGCACTTGCCGAGCCTCCGAAGATCAGCGTTCCGCCCAGCACCACCGCGGCGATCGACTGCAGGAGGTAGGGCTGGCCCATTTCGAGGAAGGCGCCGCCTATATAGGCGCCGAGCAGCAGTCCGTTCAGCGAAGCCAGCACCGACGAGATGATGAAGGCCGAAGCGATGACCCGGTTGTTGCGGATCGCCGCCAGCCGCGCCGCGGTGCGGTTCTGGCCGACCGCCGACAGCAATTGTCCGAACACCGTGTAGCGCAGCACGAAGGCGGTTACGGCCACGCCGGCAATGGCAATGACCGCCATGATCGGCACGCCGGAGACGCGGCCCGTCGCCAGTGTCTTCAGCAACGGACTGACGGCGAAACCCGATATGGCGCGGTTCGACAGCAGCGTTGCCGTCGCCAGCACATAGCCTGTCGCCAGCGTCGCGATGATGGCCGGTATGTTCAGTCCGACGACGAGCAGCGAGTTCAGCGCGCCGACCGCAAGGCCGAGCAGGATCGCCGCCCCGACGCCGATGGCGAGGTTGGCGTCCTGCCCCTTGATGGTGAGCAGCGCCACGAAGGCGCTGAGCGTGATCACCGAGGCCACGGAAAGGTCGATGTTGCCGCGCCCGGTGGTGACGACGAACATCTGGCCGATGCCCACGACTGTCAGGAACGAGGCCGACAGCATGATGCCCGAAAGACTTGAGAGGCTGAAGCGGTTGGTGACCACCGACAGCACCAGCCAGAGCACCAGCACGCCGATGGCCGACCACACCCAGCGGTTCTTCTGCGCCCAGAGGCTGAAGGCGGCGGCGCCGTTCATTGTTCGCTCCTGCGGTCGGCGGTCAGGCTGCGCAACGTCAGCAGGGCGATGAGCACCAGCCCTTGCGTTGCGGCGTTGAAATCGCTGCTCACATTCAGCGTGCCGAGCAGGGCGCCGATCAACGACAAGGTGACCGCACCCGCGATGGCGCCGACCGGAGAAATGACACCGCCCAGCAGCGAGCAGCCGCCCATCACCACGGCGGCGACGCTGAGCAGCGTGAATGAACTGCCGGAATTGATGTCGCTTGCCGTGTTGATCGCTGTCAGCGACAGACCGGCGGCGGCCGCGAACAGCCCGGCAACGAGGTAGCGCACCAGCGCATAGCGCGTCGGCGACCAGCCGGAGCGGATCATGGCGGTCGGATTGTTGCCGAAGCCGCGCAGCACCACGCCGAGCGGCAGCCGGTCGATCACGAACACCACCAGCGCGACCGCGGCGATGAGGATGATGGAAGTGGGCAGGAAGCCAAGCGACCAGTTGAACATCGCCGACAGCCATTCGGGGCTGGCGCCGCCCGGCGTCGGCTGCAGCGCATAGCCCAATCCCATCCAGATGAAGGAGGCGCCGAGCGTGACGACGATGGCCGGGATCTTGCGTGCCTGGATCAGGCCGCCGAGCCCGGCATAGGCGGCGACCGCCGCCGCCAGCGCCAGCGCGCCGAGCCATGGCTGGTCATAGAGCAGCGTGGCGGAGAGCACGCTGACCAGGCCGGCAAAGGCGCCGACGCCAAGATCGATCTCGCTGCCGCCCACGATGAACATCTGCGCCGCCGTTACCAGCACCAGCGACAGCGCCGGCATCAAGAGCAGGTCGAGCCCGAAGATCGAGGCGACCGCCGGGTTGGCCGAGATCATTACCGCCAGCACGGCGGCGAGGCCGATGAAGGGCGCCGCGTTGACCAGCCGGCGGGCAAGTCCGACGCCGCTGGCGCGGTGCCCGGAACCGACGCCGGCGTCTGCCTGCTGGGCGAAGGATGCGCCGACGACGGCCGATTCCGTGATCGCTTCGCCACTCAGCTCCTTGACGATACGTCCGCCCGAAAACACCAGCACGCGGTCGCAGGCCAGAAGCTCGGCATCTTCGGTCGTGTGCCAGACCAGCGTGCGTCCGCCGCGCGCGATGTCGTTGCAGAGCCTGTAGAAGTCCTGCTTGGTGGCGATGTCGACGCCGCGCGTCGGATCGTCGAGCAACAGGATCGGCGTGTCGGCGACGAGGGCACGGGCGACCAGCGCCTTCTGCTGGTTGCCGCCGCTGAGTTCGAGGATGTTGGAGCCGAAGCGTTTGTCGTCGAGCCGCAGCCGGCCGGCAGCATCGGCCGCGGTGTCGCGGTTGGCGCGCTCCGAAACCAGGCCCAGTGCCGGACGGCGGGCAAGGCTGCCGATGCTGATGTTTCCAAGCACGCTCCACAGCGGGAACACGCCTTCCTTCTGGCGGTCGCCGGCGATGAAGCCGGCGTCAACGCTTCTGGCGACGGCGGCATCCCTGGCGGTATCCGGTTCGAAGATGGCGTGCAGCAGCTCCTTCTGGCCGCTACCCTCGAGCCCAGCCAGTCCGATGATCTCGCCGCGGCCGATCGCGATGTCGTGGCCGAGCCCTGCCGTCAGGAAGCCGGACAGCTTGACCAGCGTCTCGCCGCTGCTCTGCGTGGCGGCGCTGTGCTGGTGGATTGAGTTGGCGTCGCCGCCCATGAGTTGCACCAGCCGGCCGATCGAGGTGTCGGCGGCGTCGCCGCGCCAGGCGGCGCGGCCATTGCGCAGCACCATCACCTGCGTGGCGATGTCGATGATTTCCTGCAGCTTGTGGCTGATGAAGATGAAGGCGAGGCCGGATCTGGCCCGCTCGCGGATAAAGGTCCGCAACTGCCTGGAGCGGTCGAGGTCGAGCGAGGAGGTCGGCTCGTCGAGCACGATCAGCTTGACGCCGGGCGTGGCCGCGGCGCGTGCGATCTCGACCATCTGCCGCTCGGCGATGGAGAGGTGGCCGACTTCGGCATTCACATCGATGCCGTTGGCGGGAAAGACGGCGTCAAGCGCCGCACGGGCTCGCGCCCGGTAGAGTGCCCGCCAGCCAGGCCGGTTGACCGCGTCGCCCGGCGTCTCCAGAAAGAAGTTCTCGGCGACGGAAAGGTTGGCGCACAGCGACAGTTCCTGGTGCACCATGCGAATGCCGCGCCGCTGCGCCTCCGCCGTGTCGTAGTCTACGAAATTTACGCTCTGGCCAGCGAACGAAATCGAGCCCAGCGTCGGCGACGTCGCTCCGCACAGGATGCGCATCAGCGTCGACTTGCCGGCGCCGTTGCCGCCGACCAGGCCGATGATGTCACCGGACGAGACGGCGAGGTCGATCTCCGCATTTGCCAAGGTCGGCCCGAAACTCTTGGTGATCTTGGCCAGCGAGACGACGTCTGGCCGTACGGCCGGCATCGTGGCGGCACCTTCCGGGTCGGCTACGGCAAGATGGGACATTCGTCCTCCGTTTCTGTACGGGCAAGGACCGGGCGCGGCCGTTTGGCGGCGCCCGGTCCTTTGGGCATTCGCGACTTACTTGCTGAGCAGGTTCTGCTTGACCCAGTCGAGCGAATAGCTGGGGCTGATGATCTGGCCGCCCGGCAGCTTTGCATACTCCTTGAGGTTGCTGGCATCGACGGTCGCCACCGGCATGATCATCATCTTGGGCGCCTTGGCGCCCTTGACCAGCGACAGGCCGAGCCAGAACGCCGCCCCGCCAATGCCCGGCGTGGTGTTCATCGACACGGTCTGATAGCCGTTCTTGGCATTCTCCTCGGCCCACCATTTGACGAAGTCGGTGCCGCCGCCGCCCTCGATGATCGGCATCTTGCCGGCATAGTCGCCGCCATACTGGACGAAGGCCTGGGCAATGCCGACATCGTCGCTGCCGCCCTGGCCGAGCACGGCGTCGACATGCGGCAGCGAGGGCAGGACGTTGGCGATCGCCGCCTGCGCGACCGAGGCGGTGGCCTGGCCGTAGACGGTGGCGACGACCTTGATGTCGGGATATTTGGCCAGCACCGACTGCTGCGCGTTGAACATGTCATTGTCGGGCGCCGAGCCCTTCACGCCACGCACCTGGATGACATTGCCCTTGCCGCCGATCATCTTGAAGACGGCTTCGGCCTGGGCCGCCTTGTAGCCCTTGAAGTCGAAGTTGAGCTGGTAGTTGCAGGGCGCCGAAGCAACCGAATCGAAGGAAACGACGATGATGCCGGCGGCACAGGCCTTCTCGATGATGCCGTTGACCGCAGTTTCTGAGGCGGCGTCGACA
Organism: Mesorhizobium sp. B2-3-4; assembly: GCF_006442315.1. Classification (GTDB taxonomy): domain Bacteria; phylum Pseudomonadota; class Alphaproteobacteria; order Rhizobiales; family Rhizobiaceae; genus Mesorhizobium. The sequence continues at coordinate 525,858 of NZ_VFVY01000002.1, forward strand.
GCGAGCACGTCGACCTTCTTGAGGATCAGCTCGGCGATCTGGCTGTTCTGCTGCGCCACCGAGCCGTCGCCGTTCATGATGATGTAGTCGGCGATCTGGCCACCCGCCTTGGCTTCCTTGGCCGATGCCTCGAAAGCCTCCACCATCTGGTGGCGCCAGGTGTTGCCGTAATAGGCGTTGGCGAGCGCGATCACCGGCTTGTCCGACGATGCCATCGCCGGCAGAACCGAAACGCCGGCCAGCGCGGCGGCGGCAAACGCCGCCACAATTGCAAACTTCATGGATATCTCCTCCCAAAAGACCGCCCAACACGGTCGGTTGTCTGCCATTCCCTTATAGCGTCTCTTCCGAAAGATGCCATACCATTTACATGTTATACCAGCATACCAAATAGGCAAGCCGATAGCGGAACTCGTTCGATCGGTCGTCGGGAACGAAATGCGACCTTCCGGCCGCGTCTCTCCTTGCCCCTGTCCAGTCGGGCCTGGGTTGGTTCCGGTGGCTTCGGCAGCTTTGCCCAACGGGTTCGTGGCGCCAATCGCCGGTGGACGTTAGGTCATCATATATGTAATGTCAATTGTCGAGCGGGGCTTGTTTGCCGGCGCGACTCGCTTCGATATGCCGAAGAGGAATGACGGAGATGCGGATGGAACCGGTCCAGAAGAAGAAACTGTATGTCGAGGTCCTCGACCGGCTGATGGCGGCAATCTCGACGTCCGAGTTTCCCCCAGGTTCGCAATTGCCGTCTGAAAAGGAACTGATGACGATGATCGGCGTCGGCAGGCCGTCGATCCGCGAGGCGATGCTGACGCTGCAGCAGATGGGGCTCATCCGGATTTCGCATGGCGAACGGGCGCGCGTCATCAATCCGACCCCCGAGGTGATCGTCGACCAGGTCTCCGCGGCGATGGTCATGATGCTGGCGACGAACTCGCGCGGCCTGGAAGAACTCAAGGAAGTCAGGCTCTTGCTGGAAACCGGCCTGGTCCGGATCGCCACGCGGCGCGCCACGGCCAAGAGCCTAGAGCGGCTTGCCGAGACCTTGCGCCACCTGCGCGACGCCAAGGGCGACCAGGCGCGATTTGTAACCGCCGACATGGAGTTCCACGCCGTCATCGCGGAGATGAGCGGCAATTCGATGATCGCGGCGGTGGCCAAGGGCATGCTCGAATGGCTGTCCCGCTTCAAGCGCGATCTCGTGGCCATGAAAGGCGCCGAGCGCCTGACGGTCGAGGAACACGAGCGCATCTACAAGGCGATTGCCGGCGGCGATGCGGAAGGCGCCGCCGCCGCCATGGCCGATCATATTGGCCGCGCCAACGAACTCTATTCGAAACTGGCCGGCGGCAGCGGAGGCTGACGACGAAAAATTTTTTGCCCGAGAAAACTCATGTGATGACATGATATCTTTTTGGTGCTATCGCTCGCCACCTCGAAGATCATCCCAACCGGAAACCCTGCATTGACCGGTCGACTGCGCGCCACCTATCTGATCGAAACCCGCTATCCCGTGGCAATTGCCGCCGCCGCGATGGCGGGCGAGCAATCGAGCGGCACGTTCCGCCCGATACCTGGCGAAACGCCCGAATTGCTGCGCAGGTTCGGCGCCAGGGTCGAATTCATCGAGGATATTGGCGAGGCTGACGGCGAGGCCCTTCCGTTTTCACGCGCGCCCGCAGATGCGGCCGCCGTCAGGCCGCGCCGGGCCAAGGTGGGTCTTTCCTGGAACATCGAGAACACCGGCACCGTGCTGGCCTCGGTCTGGTCGACGGTTCTCGGCAATCTGTTCGAACTGCATCATTTCTCGGCCATGCGTCTGCTCGACGTCAGCTTCCCCGATGTCTTCACGGAAGCCTATCCGGGGCCGGCTTTCGCTGTTGAAGGGACGCGCCGTCTGACCGGCGTCGAAGGGCGGCCGCTGATCGGCACCATCGTAAAGCCGAGCGTCGGCCTCTCGCCGGACGAGACGGCCGCACTTGCCGACACGCTGATTTCGTCCGGCCTCGATTTCATCAAGGACGACGAACTGATGGGAGATCCCCCGCATTCCCCGTTCGGCCACCGGTTCGAAGCGGTCATGGCTGTCATAGACCGGCACGCTGACAGGACCGGGCGCAACGTGATGTACGCGGCCAACATTTCCGGGGACATCGACGCCATGCGCCGTCAGCTTGACCTGATCGAGCGCCGTGGCGGCACCTGCGCTATGCTGGTCCTGAATTCCGTCGGCCTGTCCGGCATCATCGAGATGCGCCGTCATTCCGGCGTTGCGCTGCATGGCCACCGGGCCGGCTGGGGCCTCTACAGCCGCTCGCCTGATCTCGGTATCAGCTATCTCGCCTACCAGAAATTCTGGCGCCTGGCCGGCATCGACCACATGCATGTCAACGGGCTGTCCAACAAATTCTGCGAGCCCGACGATTCGGTGATGGCCTCCGCCCATGCCTGCCTCACCCCGATGTTCGGCCGGGCCGACCGTCCCGATACGGTGATGCCGGTGTTTTCTTCCGGGCAGACCGCGGTCCAGGCGGGCGAGACCTATGCAAGGCTCGGCTCAAGCGATTTCATCTATTGCTGCGGCGGCGGGATCATGGCGCATCCCGGCGGTCCGGCCGCCGGCGTTCGAAGCCTGCATGACGCTTTCGAAGCCGCGGCCGCCGGCATTCCGGCGCGCGCCTATGCCGCCACGCATCCTGAACTCGAAGCCGCGCTGCTGACGTTCGGCTGAACCGGCGCCAAGGCGCGCCATCACCATGGAACGGGAGAAGAAAATGACGATATCCGTAGCGGTGCTTGGGGCCGGCGGGAAGATGGGCTTCCGCGTGACCGGCAAGCTGATCGGGGCGGGCTATGATTTGCGCGCCGTCGAGGTCGGCGAGGCGGGCCGCAAGCGTTTGGCCGAGGCCGGCATCGCCGCCGTCGCCATGGAGGAGGGCATTCCCGGCGCCAGGGTCGTGGTGATGGCTTTGCCGGACAATATCATCGGAGAGGTGACGCGGCAGATCTCGCCGATGCTGGCCAAGGGCACCATGATCCTCGTTCTGGATGCGGCCGCACCCTATGCCGGTGACCTGCCGAAGGACCGGCCGGATCTCACCTATTTCGTCGGCCATCCCTGCCATCCGCCCTTGTTTGGCGAGGAGACGGAGTGGGCCGCGCGTCGCGACTATCATGGCGGCATCGCCAGGCAGTCGATCGTCTGCGCCCTCATGCAGGGCCCGGAAGAAGACTACGCGCTTGGCGAAGAAGTGTGCAAGGCGATGTGGTCGCCGATCATCGACAGTCACCGCGTCACGGTCGAGCAACTGGCGATCCTTGAGCCAGGCCTGTCCGAAATGGTCGCCATGCCTTTCGTCGACACCATGGTCGAGGCGGTCGAGGAGTGCGAGCGCAAATACGGCATCCCAAGGCAAGCTGCGCTCGACTTCCTGATCGGCCATCTGAACGTCGAGATCGCCATGTGGTTCGGCTTCTCGCCGAAAGTGCCGTCCGATGCAGCGCTGCGCCTGATGCGCTTCGCCAAGGGCGTCGTGGTTCGCGACGATTGGCGCGAAGCGCTCTCGCCGGCCAAGGTCAAGGAAGCCTCCGAACTCATCGTTTACGGCAAGGGAGCCTGAGTCCTGCCTTCGCGCATCCTATCGGTATCGACCGCGCTCTTCGACGGCTATCCCCTGGAGTTGGCCGTCGAGGAGATTGCGCAAGCGGGTGCCACCCATGTCGAGCCGGCCTTCATCCGTGGCTATGTCGATTTCGACGAGCATATGTTCAGCGAGGCGTCGGCATTGAAGCTGCGCCGGACGGCGCGAAATGCCGGACTGGGCATCAACGCCGTGTCGGCCCATCTCGACCTGTCGGGGCCGGATGCGATCGGCGCATTGTCCCGGCGCATCGGCTTTGCCGCCGGTCTCGGCGCTTCTTTCCTGATCACCAATGCCGGTCCGGCGGTAAACCGGGCCGCCATCCGCGCGACGATCGACGCCGCTCTGCCAAGCCTGGAACAGGCCGGCATCGTCCTGGCGCTCGAGAACCCCGGACACGGCAGCGGTGATTTGCTCGGCGGCGCGCGGTCGGGGGCCGGCTTCGTCAGGGAAATCGGATCGCGGCATGTCCGCATGAACCACGATGCCGGCAACATCTTCACCTATAGCGGCGAGACGCTGCAGCCCGCGCAAGATATCGCCGATGCCATCGACGTGGTCGGCCATGCGCATCTGAAGGATGTCGTCAGCACCGGTACGGGATGGGTGTTCTGCGCCGTCGGCGACGGCTCCGTCGACTATGCATCCTATTGGGCGATGCTGCCCGCCACGATGCCGGCCAGCATCGAACTGCCCTTGCGGCTGGAACGCCCGGGGCGCGGCGATCCCCAGCGCGGATCTGCACCTGTCGGTCTCGCTGTTATTCGAGACACGCTCAAGCGTTCGCTGACCTTCGTCAACGCGCTGGAGGCCGCGGCGAGCGGCATGGCTTGAGCCGAGTTCGAGCAGGCCCCGGGCAGGCGCCTATCCCCGCTCGGGGAACATCGCCTTCAGCCCCTCGCGCGATGCCTTGGCGACGCCGCGCTCGGTGATCAGACCGGTGACCAGCCGTGCCGGCGTCACGTCGAAAGCCGGGTTTGCCGCCGGCGTTGCCTCGGGCGAGACGCGCACCTGTGCAATTCTGCCGTCTGATGTCTTGCCCCAGACCAGCGAGACCTCGTCGCTCGAGCGCTCCTCGATCGGGATTTCGGCAAGACCGTCACCCACCGTCCAGTCGATGGTCGGCGAGGGCAGTGCGACATAGAACGGCACGTCGTTGTCGGCGGCGGCGAGCGCCTTGAGATAGGTGCCGATCTTGTTGCAGACATCGCCATCGGCCGTCGTGCGGTCGGTGCCGACGATGACCATGTCGACCGCGCCATGCTGCATCAGATGGCCGCCGGCATTGTCGACGATCAGCGTATGCGGCACGCCGTGGCCAGCCATTTCCCAGGCAGTGAGCTGGGCGCCCTGATTGCGCGGGCGGGTCTCGTCGACATAGACATGGACGGGAATGCCGGCTTCGACGGCGAGATAGATCGGTGACGTGGCCGTGCCGTAGTCGACCGTCGCCAGCCAGCCGGCATTGCAGTGGGTGAGGATATTGACCGTCTCGCCCGGCTGCTTGCGCGCCGCGATCTGCTTGATGATTTCCAGCCCGTTCTCGCCAATGGCGCGATTGAGCCCGACATCCTCGTCGGCGATCGCGCTGGCGCGCTCATAGGCGGCCGCGGCGCGTTGTGCCGTTGGCAATGGCTTGAGGAAACGCCGCATCTCGTCCAGCGCCCAGCGCAGGTTGATCGCCGTCGGCCGCGTCTCGTGCAGTTTTTCCCAGACGTCGTCGAGGGCTGCGTCGGAAGGATCGACGGCCATCTGCATGGCGACGCCATAGGCCGCGGTGACGCCTATCAGCGGTGCGCCGCGCACCCACATGTCGCGGATCGCGATGGCGATGGCGGCGACCGTACCGAGCGTCTCGATGCGGAATTCATGCGGCAGCCAGCGCTGGTCGATGATCTCCACCGAGCGACCGTCGTCGCTCAGCCAGATGGTCCGGTAGTGGCGGTCGCCGACGTTCAAATGCTCTTCTCCTGTTCGATCAGCGCGGCGAGATGGTTGACCTCGTCGATGCTGTGTATCTGGCGCCGGTTGACGGCGATGTGACGGCCGAATTTCAGCGCCTTCGCCTCGCAGGCGGCGCGCACATCCGCATCGGCAATGGTCTCGAAATCGGCGTTGTGGGCGAGCCCAAGGATGCGCCGGTGCACTTCGATGCCGGCGAAGCCGAGCAGATCGTCCCAGATCTGGTGCAGCACATTGTCCAGCGCCTGCTCGGAGCCCAGCCTGTCGCCCTGAACCTCGAACAGGCTTTTCTGGTAGAGCATGCCGGTGCGCTCGGTGCGCCACAACACGGAGAATTCGGCGCGGAACACCGCCCAGGTCTCTGTCGTGACATCGAGCAGGTAGGCGCGCATGGCGTCGCGGCTGCCTTTCTGCTCGTGCCCGCTTTGCGAGAAGAAGGACATCCAGAAATTGGCGAGCAACATGCCGACATCGAAGGCCATCGGGCCATAGAAGGCGAACTCCGGATCGATCATCCGGGTCTCGGTGTCGGTGACCATGATCGAGCCGGAATGCAGGTCGCCATGCAGCAGGGTCTCGGCATTGGCGGCGAAGATGTGTTTCAGCCGCTGCGCCTCCACCTTGAGGTCGCGGTCGGCGCGCAGTTCGGCGACGAGGGCATCGAGTTGCGGCGATGTATGCCGGTTCAGTTTGGCATCGAAATAGGGATCGGAAAAAACCAGATTCTCGGTGATGTCGCAAAGCTCGACATTGTCGGCGAACAGCGCAAGGTCGGCCTTGCGCTCCCGGGCCACCATCGACAGGTCCGAGCCGCGGAACAGGGTGCGGGCCATGAACAGGCCGATATCCCTGGCGATGTTGGGCAGTTGCCGGCCCTCGATCAGGGCCCGCCGCAGGATGATGTGCGGCGGCGCCAGATATTCCATGATGATCAGCGCCTGCCCTTCGTCGAAATGATAGATCGCCGGCACCGAGCCGGGCGCCCTGCGCTCTTGCCGGGTCAGCGCGTGGTACTCGAAGAAGGAGCGTTTGAGCGGCAGCGGCCAGCTGTCGCCGACGAGGCGGACATAGGGCAGGGCCTGCTTGACGATGGCGCCGCCATTGGCGCCTTCGACGATGAACACCAGGTTCAAATTGCCGTCGCCGACCTCGCGGACCTTCCAGGCGCCAGTGTCCTTGCCGATCTTGGCGCACAGCGCCTCGTTCGTGCCGAGGCGCGTTGCGAGCGTCTCCACCGACAGTGCTTCGAACGGCAATTTCTCAGTCATCCCTGTCCCTCCCGCCTATCGGCTCCGATCATAAGGGAGCCTGAGCGGCGGGGCCAAGCTAGGAAGCTGTCTGGCAATTGTCAATCGTGTTGACAATTGCCGATATTGACCATAGCGTCATCGTCAGGGAGGAACGCATGGTCGGCAATGCCGTGTTCCGCGTAGAGGGACTGAGGAAATCCTTTGGCCGCAACGAGGTGCTTGGCGGCATCTCGCTCGAACTGCATTCCGGTGAAGTGACCGTGCTGATGGGCGCCAACGGCGCCGGCAAATCCACCCTGGTCAAGATCGTCAGCGGTGTCTACGAGCGCGGTGGCGGCACCATGACGCTGGCCGGTCAGGATTTTGCGCCGAACACGCCGGCGGAGGCGATCCGCGCCGGCGTCGTCACCGTGCACCAGAACATCAATGACGGTGTCGTCGCCGACCTCGACGTTGCGACCAATCTCACGCTCGACCGGCTGAGCGGCCGGGGCGTGCCGACCCTGTTCAATCCCGCCCGCGTGCGCCGCGAGGCTAAGGCGGTCGCCGACCGCATGGGACTGGCCATCGATTTGAAGGCGCGGGTCAGCGACCTTTCGCTGGCCGACCGCCAGATGGTGGCGATCGCCCGTGCGCTCGCCCACCAGCCGAAAGTGTTGATCCTCGACGAGCCGACGTCCTCGCTCTCCAGTGTCGAGGCCGACCGTCTGTTCGCGCTGGTCGACCGGCTGCGCGAGCAGGGCGTGGCGATCCTCTATATCTCGCACCGCATGTCCGACATCAGGCGGCTCGCCGACCGCATCGTGTCGATGCGCGACGGCGTCGTCTCGGGCGCCTTCGATGCCAAGCCGCTCGACTATGAAGGCGCGGTCAACGCCATGCTCGGCCGCAAGGTCCATCTCGACCGGATCGTCGTCAGGAGTTCGGCCAAGGCGGTCCTGACCGTCGACGGCCTGCGCATCGCGCAGGGTGCCAGGCCGATCTCGCTGACGCTTGGCGATGGCGAGATCGTCGCCGTCACAGGCCTCGTCGGCGTCGGTAAGACAGCCCTTGCCGAAACGCTGTTCGGCGTGCGCCGGCCGCTCGCCGGCGCCATGACGATGAACGGCAAGCCTTACGCGCCGCGCTCGGCGGGCGACGCCATCGCAGCAGGCGTGTTCCTGGTCGCCAAGGATCGCGCGACCAGCGGCATCGTCGGCGGCTTCAACATCGAGCGCAATGTCAGCCTGCCCTTCCTCAGGCGCATGTCTAGCCTGAGCGTGCTGAAACGCCGTCTCGAACGCGCCACCGCGCGCCGGCAGATCGAGGAACTGGGCATTGTCTGCCGCTCCGAGAAGGATGAGATGTCGGCGCTGTCAGGCGGCAATCAGCAGAAGGTCATGGTCGCCCGCTGGATGGCGCAGAGCGCCGCGCTGTTCATCCTCGACGAGCCGTTCCAGGGCGTCGACATTTCGGCGAGGCGCGATATCGCCGCCAAGCTGAGGGCAAGCGCTAATGGCCGCGCCACGCTTGTGTTCGTCACCGAACTCGACGAAGCGCTGGAGACGGCGGACCGCATCCTGGTGATGTCGGAGCACACGATCGTCGGCGAACACCGCAATGCCGATATCGACCTCGACCGCCTGTTGGCCGAGGTCGCCGGCGGACCGCTGCACAGCGCTGCCTGAGCGCGGTCGATGGAATTGGAATGGAGAGACCATGGGTTCGAGTTGGGTAAAGACGGCAGCGGCGCCGGGGTGCGCTGAATGACGTTGCGCGACTATGCCATCCGCTATGGGTTCATCGTGCTGCTGTTGGGACTGGTCGCCTATTTCGCGATCGCCGCCGACGGGTTCGTGTCGCCGCAAAGTGCTGTCTTCATCTTCCAGTCGGTTGCCATCACCGGCGTGCTGGCGCTCGGCGTCACCGCCACCCTGGTTGTCGGCGGCTTCGACCTGTCGATCGGCTCGGTCGCGACCTCGGCCATGATGGCGGCGGCCTATGTTATGGTGGTGCTGGAGCAGAATGCGCTCGTGGCGGTCATCGCTTGCCTGCTGATCGGCGCCCTCGTCGGCCTGATCAATGGCTGGCTGATCGTCTACATGCGCGTGCCCGATCTCCTGGCGACGCTCGGCATGATGTTCCTGCTGGTCGGCCTGCAGCGCATCCCGACCGAAGGCCGCTCGATCGCCACCGGCATGACCATGCCCGATGGCTCGGTCGCCAACGGCAAGTTCTCCGACGCCTTCCTGGCGCTCGGCCGCCACCGCTTCGATTTCTTCATCCCGAACCTCATTCCGGTGTCGGTGGTCGTGCTTCTGGTGCTGGCGCTGCTGATCTGGTTCTTCCTCGAATACACGCGCTTCGGGCGCATGATGTATGCCGTCGGCTCCAACGAGCGCGCCGCCGAGCTCGCCGGCGCGCCTGTCAAGGCATACAAGATCTGGGCCTACGTTATTTCAGGAGTTTTTGCCTCGATCGGCGGCATTTTGCTCGCCGCCCGGCTTGGACGCGGCGACATCGCCTCGGGTAATAATCTGCTGCTCGATGCGGTCGCCGCGGCGCTGATCGGCTACGCGGTGCTCGGCGGCGCCAAGCCGAACGCCTTTGGTACCGCCGTCGGCGCGCTGTTCGTCGGCATCTTGCTGCAGGGCCTGACGATGATGAACGCGCCTTACTACACGCAGGATTTCGTCAAGGGCGTGGTTCTGGTCGTCGCCCTTGTCTTCACCTTTGCCCTTTCGGGCAGGGGCCGGAGATAGTTTCGGCCGGATAGGATTTTGGGCTCAACAAGAGTGGAGGAAAACAAGGTGAACATCACAAGAAGACTTCTGGGGAAAGTGGCGCTCGGGCTGGCCGGCGCAACCATGCTGATGCCGGGCGCATTTGCCGCTGACAAGCCGGCGCCGTTCGACAAGCCCGGCGTCAAGATCGCGCTGGTGCGCTATCTCTCGACTGGCGACTTCTTCCAGGCCTATCTCTCGGGCGTCGAGGCGCAGTCGAAGGCGCTCGGCATCGACCTGCGCGTGCTCGACAGCCGCCAGGACGCCGCCCTTCAATCCGACATGGTCGACCAGGCCATCGCGCTCGGCGTGCAGGGCATCATCATCCAGCACGGCCTGACGGAATCGATGAAGGATGCCGCCCAGCGCGCCGTCGATGCCGGCATCAAGGTGGTGGCTTTCGACGTCAATGTCGAAAACCCCAAGATCCCGCAGATCGAACAGTCGGACAAGGACCTTGCCCGCCTCGCCCTCGAACAGGCCGTCAAGGACAATGGCGAAAGCTGGAACGCCGGCTATGTCTATGTCGCCGGCATTGCCCCGCTCGACCGCCGCAACGAGACCTGGGTCGACGTCAAGAAGAAGTATGCCGGCATCAAGGAAGTCGCGATGTTCGGCACGCTCGACAATCCGATCGCCAACTCCGTCGCCAACCAGGCACGCTCGGTGCTGTCGGCCCATCCCGACATCAACGTGATGTTCGCCCCCTATGACGAGTTCGCCAAGGGTGTGAAGATCGCCGTCGATGAAGCCGGCCTGAACAAGAAGATCAAGATCTATTCGGCGGACATCTCGACCTCCGACATCGCGGCGATGCGCGAGCCCGACAGCGCCTGGGCGGCGACCGCCGCCACCAACCCGGCCGTCGTCGGCCAGGTCTCGGTACGCGCCCTGGCGCAGTTGCTCGCCGGTGAAGATCCCGGCCACAACGTCATCGTGCCGCCGACCCTGATCACGCAGAAGGAACTGATCGACAAGGACATCAAGAACATGGAAGACCTGTCGGCCAAGCTGCCGCAGTTCGCCCATGCCGATGTCGCCATGCCGGCCTGGATGCCGAACCCGAACGCGAAGTAGGCGCGGTTATCCAAGATAAAGAGGGCCTCGCCGTTCGCGGGGCCCTTTTTATGACATGGGGCCGATATCAGGGCCTCGCAGCCAGCCGCCTGACTTGGAAGCCGGTCTTGTTCTGCTCGAATCCGGCGCCTCGATAGAAGGCAAGTGTCGCCGGCTCGGTCGAGCCGGTGAGCAGCATGGCCTTGTAGCAGCCATGCTCCCACGCGATCGAGACCGCGCGTTCCAGGAGTGCGCGGCCGAAGCCGCGTTTGCGGCGGGACGCGGCTGTCACCACATTCTCGATCAGCGCGTAGGACATCCCGCCTCTGGTCAGGTTGGGAATCACGATAAGCGTGCAGGACGCCACCAGTTCGCCGCCATGCCAGCCGCCAAGCACGACACTGCCCGGATAGGCTGCAAGCCGTTCGAGGATAGTCTCTGCCTCTTGCGGTGACACGACAGCATCACCGGGGTTGAGGTGCTGGTAGAGAGCGGCCAGCGCAGGCAAGTCGGCGGCCTGGACAGCCTTGATCTCAAGGCCGCCGGACACCTTCTCGCCGGGCGCTGCCGCATTCATGACCGCTACCGCAGCGCCGCCGCGATGTTGCCGCCGTCGACCGTCGTCACATCGGCGGTCGTGCGGTCGGCCAGCGCGTGATGCAGGAAGGCCTGCGCCACGTCCTGCGCCGTCACTTCCTGGCCGAGCAGGTTGCCGGACATGTACTCCTTCTCCGATACGCCACGCGCGCCCGAACGGCTGGCGATCATGGCGTCCGTCAAAAGCCCCGAGCGGATGCGGTCGGCGTTGACCGCGTTCGAGCGGATGCCGTACGCGCCGTAGTCGAGCGCGTACTGCCTGGACAGGAACAGCGTTGCCGCCTTCGGTATGCCGTAGGCGCCGAATTTCGGGCCGGGATTGATCGCCTGCTTGGAGGTGTTGAACAGCAGCGCGCCACCGGTGCCTTGTTCCAGCATGATGCGCACCGCGTTCTGCGCCGCCGACTGATGGGCGAAGAAGTTGAGCTCGAAACTCTTTCGCAGCAGCGCGTCGTCGAGTTCGCCGATCCGTCCTTCCCAGGCGGCACCCGCATTGGACACCAGTATGTCGACGCCGCCGAACACGGCGACCGCTCTGTCGAAGGCTGCGCGCACCTGCGCCGGGTTGGTAATGTCGGCGCCGACGCCGATCGAGTTGTTGCCGGCTTTCTTCGCCGCGTCTGCCGCCTTCTCGCCGTCGAGATCGACGACGACGGCATGAGCGCCATTGTCGGCAAACAGCTTGGCGGTCGCGGCGCCGATCGCGCCCGCGCCACCCGTGACCAGCACAACCTGGCCGGTCAACGGCTTCGGCTTGTTCGAAGCGAGCTTGGCCTGTTCCAGCGACCAGTATTCGAGCGGGAACAGGTCGGCCTTGGACAGCGGATGGAAGTGGCCGACGGCCTCGGCGCCGCGCACGGCCTCGATCCACATCTCGCCGACATCGGAGGCGATCCTGGCATCCTTCAGCGTGCGCCCATGGCCGAACATGCCGAGGCCTGGAACCAGTGTGAGCCGCGGCATCGGATCAAGCATGGTGCGCTTGACGTCGTCGAGCGCGTCATTGGTCTCGAAGTAGGCGCGGTAGTCGCCGGCGAAGGCGTCGACATGGCTCTTGATGACAGCCTTGTAGTCGCCGGCCTTGTCGGCGTCGGGCGCCGGCACCGCCATCGGGCCGGTCTTGATGCGGATCGACAGGTCCGGCGTCGAGACGCCACGCCCCGCAAGGTCGGCGATCTCGGCGGAGTTGATGAAATCCACGATCGCGTCGGAGGTGCGGAAGTCGCTGATCATTCGGTCGAAGCGGCCTTCGCCGCGTGGCGCCGCGACAGCGCCGCGCAGCATGGGCGAGATCGCTCCCGGCGTCGCGAGCTTTGCCGGTAACGCCGCCTTCGTCGCTGCCGGCTTGGCATGCTTGGCGACATAATCCTCGGCGACGTTCACATAGTGGATCATCCGGTCATAGGCCTGCCTGGCGTCGTCGCCGAAGGTGAAGATACCGTGTTTGTCAAGGATCAGGCCGTCGACGGTAGGGTCGGCGTCGAAGACGTCGGCCGCCGCCTTGGCGAGGTCGAAGCCCGGCATGATGTAGGGCACATAACCCATCTTGGCCCCGAACACCTTGGCTACCAGCGGCTTCGAGTCCTCCTGGTCGACAATGGCAAGGATCGCGGTCGAATGGGTGTGGTCGACGAATTTGTGCGGCAGGAAGGCGTGCAGCAGCGTCTCGACCGACGGGTTGGGCGAGGAGGGATCGATGAGGTTCGCCCGCTGCAGCGCCACCATGTCCTCGTCCGAAAGCTTGTCCAGCTTACGCGCCTTGAGCAGGGCGCCCATCTTCACGGCGGGCAGGCCCTGCGGCTCGATGACGGCCATGTCCCAGCCGCTGCCCTTGACGCACAGCACGTCCCACTCATCGCCGACGAGGTCGGTCGCCTTGATCTTGCAGGAGGTGTTGCCGCCGCCGTGCAGCACCAGCTGGGGCACGCCGCCGAGCAGCCGCGTCGTGTAGACACGCAAGGCGAGGTCGCGGCCGATACCTTTCTTGGCGTAGTCGGCAACGAGTTTTTCGGCCACGTCGTCGTTCCACAAATTCTTCATGTTCGCTTCGTCCAGTTGCTGTCTTTTGATGGTGAAACAGGAATGCCGCGACGCCTTGATGACAATGCGTCGGCAAAGGGTTGGTTTTTCAGGATGCCTTTTCCGCTGATGCTCCGGCATGGTCGAGCAGCCGCTGTGCCATGTGCGCGCCGACCACGAGATGCGTGCAGAGGCCTCCGGCGATCGCCGCGAGCAGCGGCTCGAACTTGCTGTCTTCCTGCACGACCATCAGCCGCTTCTCGATGACGCGCAGCGAAGCGAGCCCGGCTGAGATGACCCTGCGGTTGTAGCTGCAGTCGAGCAGCTCGCCACTGGCATCGATGATCTGCCCGGCGATGACGCCAGCCGCGCCGTCCTTGCGCAACGCAGCCATCTCGACCGCCGTCAGCGCGCCGCATTTCACCAGATGGCTTTCGGCATCGACGGCGCCGATGGAGTAGAGCGCGAGGTCGCAGTCGCTGATCCCGGCAAGCTGGTCGCGGATCACCGGCTCGGAACGCAGGCCCTGCGCCAGTTCCTCGGTCGAGAGCACCAGGGGGGCGTAGAAATTGAGGCCCTTGGCATTGAGCCGCCGCGCGATTTCCATCGTGCACTGATCGGGCCGGTAGGAATAGGGCGCGCCGAGATTGCCGCAAAGCTGCACCACGGTCACGTCCTGCAGGTCGGCATAGGACATGATGTCGGCGATGGTGTAGACGGTGCGGCCCCAGGCGACGCCGATGCGGTCGCCTTTCCTGACGAGCTCCAGGAAGACGCTTGCCGCCAGCACGGCGATATCGGTCGAAGGGTCGGCGAGATAGGCGTTTTCGGGCGCAATCCAGACGGCGTCGAGCTTCAGCGCATCTTCTAGCCTGCGCGCCATGACGTCGTCGGTGAAGAGTTGCGTCGAGGTCGAGATGTTGACGATGCCGGTCTCGCGCGCCTTGCGCAGATACATGGCCACGGACGCGCGCGAAATGTTGAGTTGATTGGCCACTTCGTCCTGGCGAAGCCCATGGGCATAGTAAAGCCAGGCCGCCTTGTGGATGAGCTGTTCTGCCGGTCGGATCGCCATGCCGCCTCCTCGGCTGACATTAGTCACGGCTCTCGACAAAAGTCAAATTTGGATGCGCGGGAAGCGATCATCCGCCGACACGGCTCAATAGAGATCACCGTTCCACCAAGCCGGCGCAGCATAGCATTTTCGGCCATTGAGGGGGATGGCCTGATGAGAGGCCTGAGGTTAGAAAGCTCGAAAGGACTTGGGGAGGACGGGATGGCAAATCCCTACGAGCAGGATCTCGACCGGAACGCGGCCAACCATCAGCCGCTGACGCCGCTCACCTATCTGCAAAGGGCGGCCAAGACTTATCCCGATCATGTCGCCATCATCCATGGTAGCCAGCGCCTCACCTATCGCGATTTCTGGCGCCGCTCGCTGCGGCTTGCTTCCGCGCTCGCCAGTCATGGCATCGGCAAGGGCGATACGGTGACGGTGATGCTGTCCAACACGCCGCCGATGCTGGAAGCGCATTTCGGCGTGCCGATGACCAAGGCGGTGCTGCATTCGCTCAACACGCGCCTCGATGCCGCCGTCATCGCCTTCCAGCTCGACCATGCCGAGACCAAGGTGCTCATCGTCGACCGCGAATTCTCGGGCGTCGTCAAGGAGGCGCTGTCGCTGGCCAAGGTGACCCCGTTGGTCATCGACTATGACGACCCCGACTATGCCGCCGACGCGCCCTATCCCAAGGGCGAGCGGATCGGCGCCGTGGATTATGAAGCCTTTGTCGCCGATGGCGACGAAGAGTTCGCCTGGTCGATGCCCGACGACGAATGGGACGCCATCTCGCTCAACTACACCTCAGGCACCACGGGCAATCCCAAGGGCGTCGTCTATCATCATCGCGGTGCCGCGCTGATGGCCTACACCAACACCATTCATGCCGGCATGGCCAAGCACGCGGTCTATCTCTGGACCTTGCCGATGTTCCACTGCAATGGCTGGTGTTTTCCATGGACGCTCGCCGTCCAGGCCGGCACCCATGTCTGCCTGCGCTGGGTGCGGCCGAAGCCGATCTATGACGCCATCGCCGACCATGGCGTGACGCATCTGTGCGGCGCGCCGATCGTGATGTCGGTCCTGATCAACGCCAGGGAAGAGGACAAGCGCGCCTTTGCGCAGACCGTCACCTTCAACACGGCGGCCGCCCCGCCGCCGGAGGCGGTGTTGTCGGGCATGGCCGACGCCGGCTTTGCCGTTACCCATCTCTACGGCCTGACCGAAACTTATGGTCCCGCTGTCGTCAACGAATGGCATAGCGGCTGGGACGCGCTCGACAAGGGGGCGAGGGCGGGCAAGAAGGCGAGGCAGGGCGTGCGCTATGCCGCGCTCGAAGGCCTGACGGTGATGGACCCCGGGACGATGGCCGAAACGCCCGCCGACGGCGAGACCATCGGCGAGGTCATGTTCCGCGGCAACATCGTCATGAAGGGCTATCTGAAAAACCGCAAGGCGACCGACGAGGCTTTCGCCGGCGGCTGGTTCCACTCCGGCGACCTCGGTGTCATGCACGCCGACGGCTACATCCAGCTCAAGGACCGCTCCAAGGACATCATCATCTCGGGCGGCGAGAACATTTCCTCGATCGAGGTCGAGGACGCCCTCTACAAGCATGCCGCCGTCGCGTCGTGCGGCGTGGTGGCGCGCGCGGACGAGAAATGGGGCGAGGTGCCTGTCGCCTATGTCGAACTGAAACCGGGCAGGGCGGCGACGGAAGCCGAGATACTTGAGCATTGCCGCACGCTGCTCGCCCGCTTCAAGGTGCCGAAGGCGGTGGTGTTCGCGGAAATACCGAAGACCTCGACGGGCAAGATCCAGAAGTTCCGGCTGCGGGAGATGGCGAAGAGCCTCTGACTTCGTCATCCTAGGATGAAGCAGCCGCGAAGCGACGTCGCGGAAACCCTGGGATCGATGCCGTGACGTTGCGGCAATGCTCTGGCGGCGTGGAATGGCGGCGCCGAATGGTGTGCCGCCGATCCGTGTAACATCTTGATCCGCCTCATTCTTCGATTGACGTTGCGGTATGGATTTTAGGGTCTGCGCGCGTCGCTTTGCTCCTTGCTTCTCCCTAGAATGACGACTGGGTCAGCGCCATCGGCCAATTGCCAGCGCACTGCGACAGCCATCCAACACTGTCACCATATGTCACCAATTATACGTGTACGTCGATTTCGCGTTGACTCCTCGATGCTTTCGATTTACGAGTGACGAAAATTAAAATTCGTCACTCATCAAACGAAAGCACGATGTCCGAAGCTGCCAACATCTTGGCCGATGCCGCCCGACAGGAGAATGTGACGCGCATTCTCGACTGCGCCGAGCGCCTGTTCCGGCACTATGGCTACAGCAAGACCAACGTTGCCGACATTGCCCGCGAGCTCGGCATGTCGCCGGCCAACATCTACCGTTTCTTCGCCTCCAAGGTCGAAATCCACCAGGCCGTCTGCGGCCGGATGCTCGGCGCCAGCTACAAGATGGCCTACGAGATCATGCATCTGCCGATCAGCGCCGAGGAGCGGCTGCGGCGCTACATTCATGCTCAGTACAAGATGACGATGGAAGTCATGCTCGATGACCAGAAGGTCCATGAGATGGTCATCGTCGCACTCGAGCGCGACTGGGCCGTGATCGACAAACACGTCAACAGCATCCACGATCTGTTCGCGCAGGTGATCCGCGACGGCGTCGAGGCAGGCGAGTTCAGGCAGCAGGATGCTGAAGTCGCCTCGCGCTGCTTCGGCGCGGCGACCGTCATTCTGTGCCATCCGCAGATGGTCGCTCAGTGCCTCGCCAAGACCAACCGGGCGATGCCCGACGAGCTCATCGATTACGCCATCAGAGCCTTGAAATAGCCTCGGCCAGCCGGCCGCCGGTGTCGACAGTCCGTCTCCAGTCGGGAGTACCAAGATGTTTTTGTCCCGTTCCATCCTTCGCAAACTGCCGGCAGCCGGCCTGGTCGTCGCATCGCTTGGACTTGCCGGCTGCTCGCAGGAAAAAGCCGAGGTGAAGGACATCATCCGCCCGGTCAAGGTCGTCGAGATCGCAAAGGCGCATGACACCCGCACGCTGTCCTATTCCGGATCGGTACGCGCCCGCACCGAGAGTGCGCTGGGTTTCCGCGTCAACGGCAAGATCACCGAGCGCCTCGTCGACATCGGCCAGCACGTCGCGCCTGGCGACGTGCTGGCCCGCGTCGATCCCTCCGACTATGAACTGTCCGTCAAGAGCGCGCAGGCAGCGCTCGATGCAGCCGAGCGGCAGGTCGAGACCGTCGAGCTCGCCCGCAAGCGCGCCGAGCAGCTCTTCAACAGGAGTTTCGCGCCGAAGTCGCAACTCGAACAGGCGACGCTGACCTATGACCAGGCCGTCGCGACGCGCGACTCCGCTCGCTCGACGCTCGCCCAGGCCAGGAACCAGGTCGGTTATACCGATCTCAAGGCAGACAGGGACGGCATCGTCACGGCGGTCAATGCCGATGTCGGCCAGGTGGTCGGCTCGGGCACGCCGGTGGTCACCGTTGCCGTCGACGGCGAAAAGGAAGTGCTGATCGCGGTTCCGGAAATGGAGATCGCGCAGTTCAAGCCGGGCAAATCAGTCAAGGCGGGCTTCTGGTCCGACGCCGCGCTGGCGCTCGAAGGCAAGGTTCGCGAGGTCGCCGGCAGCGCCGACCCGCAGTCGCGCACCTTCGCCGTCCGCGTCAGCTTGCCCAACGACCCGCGCGTGCTCCTCGGCATGACCGCCAATATCGAGGCATCGGCGGCCAACGAAAAGCAGCTTGTGTCCATCCCGCTGAGCGCGTTGGCGCAGAAGGACAGTCAGTCCATCGTCTGGACGGTCGATCGCGGCGCCGACACGGTCCACGCCCGCACGATCAAGGTCGCCGAATTCGCCGCCGATGGCGTGCGCGTCGCGGAGGGATTGAAACCCGGTGATGTCGTGGTCGCCGCCGGCACGCAGTTCATGACCGAGAATCTGAAGGTGAAGCTCGCGGGCGGCATGCAACAGCAATCCGCCTCCGCCGAGAGCGACGACGCCAGCCAGCTGCGCTGACGACAGACAGGTCGGCCGCGCGTTCCCGCGGCCGCAGGTTTCCGGGCGGCGTGCCCGAAGGTCGAGACGTCAAGGCCGATGTACCCCCGCATCGATCCTCGCGTCCCACCGCGATGAGTGTCTCCGCGCTCGGAAAAGCTCGCCGCCCGGAAGCCAGTATCGAACGCAGATGATTTCGTTCCGCGCCAGGGCTCTCGCGAACCCATGCGCCGGCAACCAAGCAAAGTGGACCAGCACCGATGACGACCTCCACTGAAGAAAAGCGGCCTTTCAATCTGTCGCGTTGGGCCATTGGCCATCCTTCCATCGCGCGCTTCCTGTTTGGGTTGATCATCATCGCCGGTGCGCTCGGCCTGATGCGCATGGGCCAGAAGGAAGACCCCGACTTCACCTTCCGCGTCATGGTTGTGCAGGCCATCTGGCCGGGCTCCTCGATCCAGGAGATGGAGGACCAGGTCGTCAACAAGATCGAGCGCAAACTGCAGGAGACGCCGCATCTCGACTTCGTGCGCTCCTTCACCCGCGCCGGCAGCGCCATCATCACCGTGCAGATCAAGGGCGACACCAACGCCGCCGAGGTGACGGACGCTTTCTACCAAGTGCGCAAGAAGGTCGGCGATATCGCGGGCGACCTGCCGCAAGGTCTGCTCGGCCCCTATTTCAACGACGAGTTCGGCGACACCTTCATCACGCTGCATTCGATCAGCGGCGACGGTTTCTCCTATCCCGAGCTGAAGAAGTTCGCGATCCAGGCGCGCGACATGCTGTTGACGACGCCTGGCGTCGAGAAGGCCGTCATCATCGGTGACCAGCCGGAGAAGCTTTATATCGACGTCTCGTCCAAGGCTCTTGCGGAACGCGGCCTGACGCTGACCGACCTGCAGAACGCGATCAAGGGCCAGAACAATGTCGACCCCGCCGGCTCCGTCGACACCGGCGTCAATTCAGTGCGCATCTCGGTCGAAGGTGACGTCGCCAAGGCCGCCGATATCAGGGAATTGCGCCTGCGCGCCGGCGGTCAGGTCACCCGGCTGGGCGACATCGCCACCGTCACTTCGGGACTGGAAGACCCCTTCCAGCGCAAATACCGCTTCAACGGTCACGACAGCGTGCAGCTCGGCGTCGTCATGGCCAAGGGTTTCAAGGTCACCGATGTCGGCCAGGATGTCGAGGCGACCTACAAGCGCTTCGAAGAAACGCTGCCCTACGGCGTCTCGGTCGATCAGATTTCCGACCAGCCTGAAGTCGTCAGGGATGCCGTCAGCGAGTTCATGCATGCGCTCGGCGAAGCGTTGCTGATCGTGCTTGTCGTGTCGTTCCTGTCGATCGGCTGGCGTTCGGGCCTGGTCATCGCCATCGCCATACCGCTCGTGCTCGCCGCCACCTTCGCCATCATGTACGAGCTCGGCATCGACCTGCAGCGCATCTCGCTGGGTGCCTTGATCATCGCGCTTGGCCTGCTTGTCGACGACGCCATGATCGTCGTCGAGATGATGGAGCGAAAGCTGGAGGAAGGGCTGGTCAAGATCGAGGCCGCGAGCTTCGCCTATTCCTCGACCGCCTTCCCGATGCTGACCGGCACGCTCATCACCACCGCCGGTTTCATCCCGGTCGGCTTTGCCGCGTCGACCGCCGGCGAATATGTGCGCACGCTGTTCTATGTCGTGGGTATCGCGCTGATCGTGTCCTGGTTCGTGGCGGTCTATTTCACGCCTTGGCTGGGCAACATGATCCTCAAGCAGCGCAAGCATGCCGGCAGCCACCACGATGTCTTCGACACGCGCTTTTACCGCCGGCTGCGCTCTACCGTCGGCTGGGCCGTGCGCCACCGCATCATCGTGCTGGTCATGACGCTGATGACCTTCGCTACCAGCCTGTGGGCCTTCCAGTTCATTCCGCAGAACTTCTTTCCGCAATCGTCGCGTCCGGAAATCCTCGTCGATCTCTGGCTGCCGGAAGGCACCTCGATCAAGGAGGTCGAGAACCAGGCCAAGGCGCTCGAAGCCAAGATGATGGACGACAAGGACAAGCGCTTCATCGCCACCTATATCGGCGAAGGCGCGCCGCGCTTCTTCCTGCCGCTCGACCAGCAATTGCGCAATCCGAACTTCGCCCAGATGCTGGTCATGGCCAATGACGAGCCGGCCCGCGAGCGGCTTATCGTCAAGCTGCGCACCATTCTGGCGCAGGATTTCCCCTCGATCCGCGCCAAGGTCGATCGCCTTTTCCTCGGCCCGCCGACCGGCTGGCCGGTGCAGATGCGCGTCATGGGTCCGGATCGCCAGGAAGTGCGCCGCATTGCCGATCAGGTGAAGGCGAAGTTCCGCGAGGATCCGCTGCTGGGCGCCGTGCATGACGACTGGCTGGAGCCGGTGCCGGCGATGAAGCTGGTCATCGACCAGGACCGCGCCCGTGCGCTCGGCGTCACCTCGCAGCGCATCCGCCAGATGCTGCAGGCCGCGATGTCCGGCGCGCCGCTCGACGACTTCCGCGACGGCGAAGAGACGGTGTCAATCGTCGCCCGCGAGCCGGATGTCAGCCGCAGCCTGCTGTCCTCGGTCGACTCGGTCTATATCCCGACCGATTTCGGCGGCTTCGTGCCGCTGTCGCAGGTCGCCAAGGTCGTGCCGGTGATGGAGCAAGGCATCGAGTGGCGCCGCGACCGCCTGCCGACGATCAGTGTGCGCGCCACGCTGCCCGACGGCGTGCAGTCCAACGACGTCGTCACCAAGATGTACAAGGACATGCAGGGCCTGCGTGACGGCCTGGCGCCCGGCTACAAGATCGAGATCCAGGGTGGTGCCGAGGATTCGGCTGAAAGCCAGGCCTCGATCGCCGCCAAGGCGCCGATCATGCTGGCCATCATCGTCGTGCTGCTGATGATCCAGCTGCAGAATTTCGGCAAGGCGATGCTGGTGCTGGCAACCGGTCCGCTGGGCATCATCGGTGCGGCCGCGGCACTGCTGATCAGCGGCGCGCCGTTCGGCTTCGTCGCCATTCTCGGCGTCATCGCGCTGCTTGGCATCATCATGCGCAACTCGATCATCTTGGTCGATCAGATCGATCAGGACATCGCCACCGGCATGGACCGGTCCGAGGCCATCATAGGCTCGGCGGTTCGCCGCTTCCGGCCGATCGTGCTGACGGCGATGACGGCGGTGCTGGCGCTGATCCCGATCTCGCGCGCCGTGTTCTGGGGCCCGCTCGCCTACGCCATGATGGGCGGCATTCTGGTCGCCACCGTGCTCACCATCCTGGTGCTGCCGGCGGGCTACGCTCTCTTCTTCGGCCGTGAGCCGAAGAAGGTGAGCGCGCCGGCGGGCGAGGCCGTGCAGGACAATGAAAGGCCGCCAATCGCACTCGCGGCCGAGTAGGACAGAACGGGGAGGCAAAGCGCTCTCCGGATTGCGCCCTGCCGGGCATACCCCTAGGGATAGTGCTCGCGCGGTGATTGCCACTGCGCCGGGCTCTCCTTGGGGATTTCTATGAAGCTGTTGCATTTGCCTGTCGTGATCGCCGTGCTCGCGGCACCCGCCATTGCGCGGGCTGGTTCGATCGAGGGGGAGTGGCGGACAGCCGATACATCCATCGCCCGCATCGCTGCGTGTGGCGACCGTTTCTGCATCGTCATGAAGACCGGCGACTGGCCGGGCAAGGAGATTGGCCGGCTCGAGGCGGTGGGGTTTGACAATTACGTAGGCACGGTGACCGATCCGCGTGACAACAAGACCTATTCCGGCCGTGCAACGCTTGCTGGCAACACGCTCAAGCTCACCGGCTGCGCGCTCAAGATCTTCTGCCAGACCGAAGTCTGGTCTCGCCGATAGGCTTGTCGCAAAAAGCAAAAGCCCATCCCGCATTTGGCGGAATGGGCTCGTATCGGATCGTCAGGGCGTGTCGAAGTTTGGACGCGCCCATCCTTCGACCTGCCTCAGATGACGAAAAACCAGTTGGCCAGCAGCATCACCGCGACGCCGGCGACCAGGGTCAGGTAGGGCAGCATGCCAGCCTTCTTGACCGAGAGATCGGCTCCCGCCATGCCGAGGTCGGCCAGCATGTGCTCGGGGAATTTGCCCTTGTCTTGGACATAGTGGCGGAAGCAGAACACCGGGATGATCAAGGCAGCCGTGATCAGCCCGGCCCACAGTGCCATCGGGTTCCACACCTTGGCGCCGGCGCCCATGAAGATGGCGTTGACATAGGCGAAGACCGCCCCGATGCCCAGCAGCCAGGTCGGTGCCTTCCAGGGACGGTTGATGTGGCCGTTGTCGATGCGATGGATCCAGCCGGCATTGAGGTTGAGGAAGTTGAAGATGATGTAGCCGCAGTTCGATACGGCGAGGATGAAGAAGAAGCTCGTCGCGTCGGCCGAGGCGATGGCCAGCACGATCAGGTTGAAGCAGAGGTCGGTCCACATTGCCCGCGTCGGCGCGCCATGTTCGTTGACGTGGCTGAGATAGCGCGGCAGCCAGCCGTCGACCGATCCCTGGTAGAGCGTGCGCGAGGAGCCGGCCATCGCCGTCATGATGCACAGCACCAGCGCCAGGATCATCAGCATGACGAGCAGGCTGTGGATCAGCCTGCCGCCGCCGACCATGCCGGCCAGCGCGTCGGCGACGCCGGAGCCGTCGACGATCGGCGTTGCCAGCATGCCGTTCAGGCCCAGCACGCCCTGGAAGGTGAAGGGCACGAGGATGAACAGAAGCATGCACAGCAGACCGGAGTAGAAGATGGCCTTGAACGTGTCGGTGCCGGGGTTCTTGAACTCCGACGTGTAGCAGACGGCGGTCTCGAAGCCGTAGGTCGACCACGCGGCGATGAACATGCCGCCGAGCGCCAGCGTCCAGCCGGCGATGTTCCAGGAGCCGGGCTCGGGGGCATAGGCGGCGGCAAGCGGTACCAGCGGCGAGAAATTCGCCCAGTCGATCTGGCCGGTGAAGATCGGCACCACACCGACGATCAGCATCGGGATGATGACCAGCAGGCCGATATATTTCTGCACGCTGGCCGTGCCGAGGATGCCGCGATGCTGGATCGAGAAGATGATCAGCATCAGCACAGCACCGATGAAGAAGGTGGCGTTGAAGGTGAAGGACACCGGGCCGAGCGTATGGCCCCACAGCGACCAGGTGCGGATGGCGGGCGTCGCTGCCGCCGTAACCGCGGTGATGGCGTCGGCGGGCGCGGTTCCGGCATGCGCGGCGATATACGCCACCACTTCGGGCGAGGTGTCGGTGAAGATCGGCACCGGCGCAAGCGCGTTGAGGATATAGGCCGCCGCGATCGAGCAGCCCAGCGACAGCACGGGCGTCCAGGCGAACCAGTTGCACCACACCGAAAGCGGCGCGATGAACTTGGAATAGCGCAGCCACGCCGTGGCGCCGTAGATCGAGGCGCCGCCCGACTTGTTCGGGAACAGGCCGGCGATTTCGGCATAGGTGAAGGATTGCAGGAAGCCCATGATCATGGACACCGTCCAGATCAGGAAGGCCAGCTTTCCCGTCGTGCCGGCAATGCCGCCGATCGAGAACAGGACCAGCGCCGGAACGCCGCTCGCCACCCAGAAGGCGCCACGCCAGTCAATATGCCTGAGCAGCTTGCTTTCCGCAGACTGCTCCATGGCCGTGCTTATCGTGCTCATGTCGATGAGTTCCCCTTTTCGATGTTCCCCGCCAGCGATGCCTCGGCTGCGCGAAGCTTGCTCCCCGGCAAATGACCGTCCAACCGCGGTGTTTCCACTCAGTCGTATTTTTTTCTTAAGAGTGAAGATTGATCCGACGCGCTTTCACGTCAAGCGATTTGTGAAACAGTGCACATCACGCTTGCGAAACATCGATCCAACCACCCGCCGGTGGCGGCCGGCGGGAGGTCGGACCAGCCTTGGGAGGCTTTTCAGGGCAGGTCCAGCGGACGCGGTCTGGCGTCTGCTTGAACCGTTCTAGGAGCGCGGTTTGGTCTTCTGCGGATCGTAATGCGCGAAGCCCACGACCCGCGCCGGCAGCCGCTTGGCATGGCCGTCGAGCTTGCCGATCTCGACCTCGGTGCCGATCGCGGCGTGGGTAACGTCGAGCCGCGCCAGTGCGATGTTCTTGTTCAGCACCGGCGAGCGCATGCCCGAGGTGACGACGCCGATCTGGGCGCGCCCGACATGGACGCAATCGCCATGGCCGACGGCGACATTGCCGTCGATGTCGAGGCCGACCAGTTTCGTCTGCGGATGCTCCTTGCGCCGGATCAGTGCTTCACGGCCGATGAAATCATCCGTCTTGGTCTTCAGCGGCACGGTGAAGCCTATGCCGGCCTCGAACGGATCGGTCTGGTCCGAGAATTCGTAACCGGCAAAGATCAGGCCGGCTTCGATGCGCACCATATCGAGAGCCTGCAGGCCCATCGGCTTCAGCCCGTGCGGCCGACCGGCTTCCCAGATGGCGTCGAACACTTTTTCGGCGTCGCGCGGATGGCACCAGACCTCGTAGCCGAGCTCACCGGTATAGCCGGTGCGCGAGACGACGACGGGAATGCCGTTGCCGCCGCCGATGCGCGCGACCGCGAAGCGAAACCACTCGAGTTCCTCTATCGAAGGCTGCAACGGCGAGGTCCAGATGACTTCCTTCAGGATGTCGCGGCTCTTCGGTCCCTGCACGGCGACATTGTGCATCTGGTCGGTCGACGAGCGCACCAGCACGTTGAGGCCAAGCTTCTTGGCCTGCTCGCGCAACCATTCGCCGGACAGATCGTCACCGCCGACCCAGCGGAAATTGTCCTTGCCGAGCCGCAGAAGCGTGCCGTCGTCGATCATGCCGCCATGCTCGTAGCACATGGCTGAATAGACGACCTGGCCGACGCCGAGCTTCTTGACGTCACGGGTCAGCGTGTATTGCAGCAGTGCTTCGGAATCCGGGCCGGTGACCTCGAACTTGCGCAACGGCGACAGGTCCATGATCACCGCATCCTGCCGGCAGGCCCAGTATTCGGCGATAGGTCCTTCCTTGGCGAAGGAATTGGCCAGCCAGTAGCCCCTGTATTCGGCGAAGTTGCGTGTGTGCTTGGCAAAGCTCTGGTGAAAGGCTGTCTCGCGGGTCATTTTCGGTTCCGAATCGGGCGTCATGCGTCTGGCGATCGCTCGCGAGAATTTGTGCTGGCCGGAATAGGTCCGCACGTGGATGTCGGTCAGGTCCCAGCCATTGGCCGGGGTCGTATCGTCGGGGCAGGCGGACGAGACGCAGACGATGTCGGTCAGCGCGCGCAGCAACACATAGTCGCCGGCGCGGGACCACGGCTCGTCCGACACCATCACGCCATGCGCGTCGATCGCCGTGTTGAAAAAGAAGTTGATCGCCATCCAGCCCGCGCGGGCATTCACGCCTTTGCCGGCAAGCGCGCCGTTGAAATTCTCCGAGCAGTTTGTGTGGCCGGGATAGCCGATGTCGTCGTAATATTTCGCGGCACAGGCGAGTGCGAATGCATCGTGGCGGCCGCATGTGTCCTGGATAACCTCGACCAGCGGCTCCATGTCCTGGTCGTAATATTTCGAATGCAGGCCGGGCATCGGGTAGCTCGCACCCATCAGCGTGCGCGTCGTCGTCACGTCGAGCGGATGGTCGAGACCCTTGTCGAGCTTGCGCGCCGAGAAGCACTGGAAGTCGGTGCACTGGCGCCCGTCGACATCGATGATCTGCAGATAGTCGCCGGCCTTGACGAAGTAGGATTCCGCCGTCGCCGACTTCACCCTGAGATCGAGCACGGGATCGGCAAGCGGATCGCCAAGCTGGCCCCTCGTCTTCAGCCGGATCGTGGCGCGGCGCACGAGGACGGTGAGCGGCGTCGCCGTGTCGTGACCGTCGACCAGCATTGGCCCGCCCGGCGCCGCGACCAGCATGGCACCATGACGCGCGACGGTGAAAGTCTGTTCCGTACCAGCCGGCGTGGCGGCGCCAAACACGCGCACCGCCTTTGCCTGGTCGAACTGCACATGCCGGCCCTCCAGGCCGCGCCGCAGCGATGCGATACTGTCGTCGCCTTCTGCGAGCAACGCCTTGATGCCGGCGGCGTTGCTGTTGGATTTCTCGCCGAGAATGCCGGGATCGGTGACGCCTGACTTGTCCCAGGCCAGCAACTCGCAGGCCTGGCCGCCTTCGGTGTTGCGCACGGCGATCGTATCGCCGGCCTCGACCTCGATCAGCACCGCGCCATTGCCCTGGATCGTATAGCGCTCCACCCCCGGCGGCAGCGCGATCTGGCCGGGCCTCAGGATGAGGCTTGGCCTTGGCGGTCCGGCGGCGACAGCGGGGTAGGGCGACTGGCTCATCTCAGCCTTGCGGTTCGAGAAACAAGGTTGCCTGTGTGTAAAATTATTTTAGCAGCAAGAATAGCAGTGCGATGGCGTTTGGCAAGAAGGTGGTGTCGTCATTGCTGTCATTCAGGTAGCCCCTTGCCGATCGGCCTGGTTTGCGAACGTCAGCGCCGCCCCTCATCCGGCAGGGCAATGAGCGACTATCTGTTGTGTCAAGTTGCATTTGCGAACTCCACGCGCGCATCGCGTGCTTTTGCATTGAGGATGACGAGGAGTTTTCGGGCCAGCGCCATGCGAATGACCATTTTGGTTTTGCCAGCCTTTTGCAACCGTTCGGCGAAAGCGTGCAGATGAGGATCGTACCTGGCGACGTGCCGGGCAATGATAAAGAGAATGCCACGCGGCCCGGCGCGACCACCCCGAATGTTACGAGGTCCCTCGCGTTTGCCGCTATCGTTGGCGAAGGGCGCGAGCCCCACCAGTTTGGCGATGGCCTTGTTGGAGACAATGCCGATCTCGGGCACTTCCGCCAGCAGACGGGCAACGGTGCGGTCAGCCAGGCCTTTGAAGAAGCGGAATGTCTTGTCGAGCTTGGCCCACAACGGGTCGTCGTCAATCAGCGAGGCCACCTCGCCAGCCAGCCGCTTCTCCTCGCGCTTGAGGCAGGTCAGCACCGTGGAGAGACTGGCCAGCGTCTCGGCGTCGGTGGTGGCGCTCTTGCGCTGCTTGTTGACGGTGATGTCGCCGGTGACCTGGGAAAGCCTGGAAACCAGGGCTCTCAGTCGCTGCTGCGCGGCACTGGGCGGCGCCGTCGGCACGATCTGCTTGACCGACGCGTAATGGGCGATCACGGCCGCATCGATGCGATCGGTCTTCTCG
>NZ_VFVY01000020.1 GCF_006442315.1 Mesorhizobium sp. B2-3-4
TCGGACCGGATGGCCATCCGGTCCGAGGCTCAGTCGCTTACATCGCACAAACTCTCTTCCGTGCAGATACAAGGGGCAGCGCTGGCCTCGGATAACTGGTGTCCGGCAAATCGCGCGCGCCGCTGTCGCCGCGCGCGATCGCTCCCTACTCAGCCGCCTCATAGCCGGCGATGCCCTTGATCTCGAGGAAATCCTCCAGACCGTATTCGGCGTATTCGCGGCCATTGCCCGACTGCTTGTAGCCGCCGAAAGGCAGGCCCGCGTCCCAGGTCGGGTAGTTGATGTAGACATTGCCCGAGCGCATGCGCGCCGCGACGTCGCGAGCCTTCTGAAGGTCCTTGGCCTGGATGTAGGAGGCAAGGCCGTAGACGGTGTCGTTGGCCTGCTCTACGGCCTGCTCGACCGTGTCATAGGGCAGGATCGCCAGCACCGGCCCGAAAATCTCCTCGCGCGCGATGCGCATGTCGTGGGTGACGTCGGCGAACACGGTCGGCCTGATATAGTAGCCGCGGTTGAGCTCGGCCGGGCGGCCGGTGCCGCCCGCCACCAGCGTCGCACCTTCGTCGATGCCGCTCTGGATCAGGTCCTGGATCTTGTCGAACTGCACCTGGCTGACGACGGGGCCGAGCTTGGTATCGGCGCCGTCGGCGGGACCGACCACGAATTTTTCGGCCGCCGCCTTGGCGTAACCGGCGGCCTCGTCATGACGCTCGCGCGGCACGAACATGCGCGTCGGCGCGTTGCAGGACTGGCCGCTATTGCCAAAGCAGCCGGCGACGCCCTTGGTCACGGCGGTGGCAAGGTCGACATCCGGGAACAGGATGTTGGCCGACTTGCCGCCCAGTTCCTGGTGCACGCGCTTGACCGTGTCGGCGGCGGCCTTTGCCACCAGGATGCCGGCGCGGGTCGAACCGGTGAACGACATCATGTCGATGTCGGGATGGCTGGACAGCGCCTGGCCGACGCCCGGACCGTCGCCATTGACGAGGTTGAACACGCCCTTCGGCACGCCGGCCTCGTCGATGATCTCGGCGAAGATGATGGCGTCGAGCGGCGCGATTTCCGACGGCTTCAGCACCATGGTGCAGCCGGCGGCGAGCGCGGGACCGACCTTGCAGGTGATCTGGTTCAGCGGCCAGTTCCAGGGCGTGATCAGGCCGACGACGCCGATCGGCTCCTTGACCACGAGATGGTTGCCCTTGACGTGGCGGAATTCGAAATTCTTCAGCGTCTCGGCCATCTTGGTCAGATGCGCCAGCCCGATGCCGACCTGGCTGTCGAGCGCCATCTGGCGCGGCGCGCCCATCTCGCGCGACACGGCGAGCGCCAGGTCCTTGGAGCGCTTCTTGTAGACCTCGATGACGCGGTTCAGGATGTCGAGACGCTCCTCGACCGAAGTGAAGCCGTATGTGTTGAAGGCGCGCTTGGCGGCGGCCACCGCCTTGTCGACATCGGCCTTGGAGCCGAGCGATATCTGCGCGAAGACATCCTCGTTCGACGGATCGACGACATCGAACGTGTTGGGCACAACAGGATCGACCCACGCGCCATCGATATAGAACTGCAGATTGTGTGACATGGTTTTCTCCTTGGGATGCCGCAAAGGCCTTTCCGGCCGTGATATCGGGCTAGAGATAACGATGCACAAACGGCGCTGTCAAACGCAACCCCCGAAGTGGTTGAGCCAGTGCGCCAGTGATTGAGCCAGACGGGTTGGGCCGGCTGGATCAGAACAGGCTAGAGCAGCGTGTGGCCGGCTTCGACCAGAAACCGTTTCGCCGCTTGCTCATCCGTCGCCTTCACCAGCAGATGATCGCCGTCGAAGGTGGACACCAGGAAGATGCCCAGCCCGTTTTCCGACAGCGGCTGGATGACCGACAACACGATTCCGGTTTCATCGAAAGCAAAGGGTCCCTGCAATTTGAAAGCGACCCAGTCGCCGTCGTGCTTGACCGTCCCTGGAACGCGATCCTGCAGGCACGTGATCGAAAGCTCGTCGTCCGTCCTGGTGATGCTGACGAAGCCCGGCCCGTCCGCCCAGCCGGGAATGCCGTCGCCCGCCCCGAGCCTCGAAATCGCGTACGATCCGGCAAGTTGCTTCAATTTGACCCTGGCAGCCATCGTCGTGTCTCCGATCTGCCCGCTATCGCGTCAATTTCTTGCTCATATAGACCGTCGTGCCGCCCATGAACGGCTCCTCCCGGTCGATCGTATAACCATGCCTTTTGTAGAGAAACACATTGGCCTCGAAGGCGCCATTGGTCAGCAGGCGAAGTTCGTTGCGGCCCCCATCGCGCGCCTTGTCCTCGGCCCGGTCGAGCAGCAGCCTGCCGATACCCCTGCCCTGCGCTTCCGGCGCGACACAGACATTCTCGATCCACAGATGATCGTCGGCAAGCATGGTCTCGATCATGCCGACGACACGACCTTCCTCGATGGCGAGGTCGAAGGGATGTTCGGCAACGGCCTTGTCGTAATCGGCGCGCATCGGTAGCGGCTCGCGGCCGATCACCGGCACCCATCTGGCATAGGCTGATCGCACGATATCGCGGATGGCGGCGGCGTCGGCAGGTGCGGCCGGCCGGAAGCGGATGGCATTGTTTGTCATCATAAGACTCCAGGCATGAAAAAACCCGCCGGCGCTTTTTTGCGAGGGCGGGCTGTGGGACACGAAGCGGACCTATGAAGCCGGTCCTCGTCGTCGCGCAATCAGCCTGCCGGCCCGAAAGGGGCCGCGTCGCTTGTTGTCTGTGGGCGCGGGAGCGAACATGGCGGCAGGCTGGCGCAGGAAGATCGATCCGTCAATATGGGCATCAAGCTGCAAGGCGGCAATCGTCGACAATGGTGGGTAGTGTCTCGGTTTGAAATTCCAAAATGAAAAAGGCCGCCTTTTGGAGGGCGGCCCTGCCAGCGGCGGGAGTCGAACCCGCAGTCTATTTAAAGAGATGGGGTTACCATGGCCTTACCATTCGGCCGAACGCCAGCTTGGCCAATCTATCAGACATCGCGCTTTTTGTAAGGGCCGCGCTTTTAGTTCGCTTTGAAATGAGGATGCGCAGCCGATGCGCGCTTATTGAGCTAGTTGGCGCCGTCAAATTTCCAACTGAGGCACTACCCAACGGTGGCTAGACCAGCAACGTCGAGCCGCAGATAGCAAGCCGTACCCAAGTCCGAGACCCGATAGCGTCGCCGCGCGTCAGGTCCTCCTACGATCTCAAACACTTCGGCCGACCGAGGCAATTCCTCATGGAACTGCTCCAGATAATAAAGGGCTGATAGCCAGTCCGACACAGGAAGATGCTCGAAGGGCAGCGAGATGTCCCGATCGTCAAAAACGCGTATTTCCACCATGCCGCCAATATAGCGACCGGGACATCGGCAACAACCCATTCGGACAGCGCCGGTTGGCCTGCCGAGGCCTAGTACTCCTGCGCCGTCGGCCGGAAAAGGATCTCGTTGATGTCGACATCGTCGGGCTGGCTCATGGCGAACACCACCGTCCTGGCGAAGGAATCGGCGGGGATGGCCACCCGATCGTAAAGCGCGCGCACGCCCTGGGCGACATCGGCCTCGGTGACGCTGTCGGGCAGTTCGGTCGCCACCGCGCCAGGCGAGATGATGGTGGTGCGAATGTTGTGGGGCTTCACCTCCTGGCGCAGCCCTTCCGAGATGACACGCACTGCGTGCTTGGTCGCGGCATAGACCGCGCCGCCCGGATTGACCTTGTGGCCTGCCACCGAAGATACGTTGATGATGTGGCCGCGCTTCTGCGTCTTCATGTGCGGCAGCGCCGCGGCGATGCCGTAGAGCACGCCCTTGATGTTGACGTCGATCATGCGGTCCCAGTCCTCGACCTTGCCGCGCTCCAGCGGCGAGTGCGGCATCAGCCCGGCATTGTTGATGACGACGTCGACACGGCCATGAAGCCCGACAGCGTGGTCGACCAGCCGCCGGACATCATCGACCCTGGTCACGTCCGTCTGGACGATTGCGTCCTTGCCGAGCGCAAGCTCCGATGCCAGCGCCTCGAGCCGGTCGAGGCGGCGCGCACCCAGCACCAGCTTGGCGCCTCCTTCCGCCAGCAGCCGAGCGGCCGCCTCGCCCAAGCCGCTGCTGGCGCCGGTGATGACGACGACCTTGTCCCTGATGTTATCGGTCATGGTATTTTTCCTTCGGGTTGCGGCTCAGCGATCGATCCGTGCCGCCTGCTGCGGGGAATAGCGCTCGCCCTGCACGGCAATCGTCGAGACCGCATTTTCGATGTTGGCCAGATCGTCCGTCGTCAGCGCCACAGCGGCGGATTCGATGTTCTCGTCGAGCCGGTTGAGCTTCGTCGTGCCGGGGATCGGCACGATCCAGGGTTTTTGCGCCAGCAGCCAGCCGAGCGCGACCTGGGCCGGGGTCACCTTCTTGCACGCCGCGATCGCGACGATGGCGTCGACCAACGCCTGGTTGGCCTTGCGCGCGTCTTCCGCGAAGCGCGGTACGGTGTTGCGGAAATCGTTGCTGTCGAATTTTGTATCGGCGTCGATGGCGCCAGTGAGGAACCCCTTGCCCAGGGGACTGAAGGGCACGAAGCCGATGCCCAATTCCTCCAGGACGGGCAATATCGCCTCCTCGGGTTCGCGCCACCACAGCGAGTACTCGCTTTGCAGCGCGGCAACGGGCTGCACCGCATGCGCCCGCCGGATGGTGCGCACACCGGCTTCGGAGAGGCGAAATGCTTGACCTTGCCTTGGCTGATCAGGTCCTTCACCGCACCGGCCACCTCCTCGATCGGCACCACCGGATCAACGCGGTGCTGGTAGAGAAGGTCGATGCGGTCCGTCTTCAGCCGCTTGAGCGAAGCCTCGACGACGTCGCGGATGTGTTGCGGCCGGCTGTCCATGCCCTCGTGCCCGGCCGTGCCGGCGATGTCGATGCCGAATTTGGTGGCGATCACCACCTGATCACGGATCGGCTGCAGTGCCTCGCCGACGACCTCCTCATTCTTGAACGGCCCATAGACCTCCGCGGTGTCGAAGAAAGTGATGCCGCGCTCGAATGCCGAGCGGATCAGGCGGACGGCATCCGGCGTCGCCATCGGCTGCCCATAGGATTGGCTGATCCCCATGCAGCCGAGCCCGATGGCCGAGACCTCGAGGCCACTTTGTCCAAGTGTGCGTTTTTGCATTGTCATTGTCCTTTTTTCTCGACGCCGGCCTGTTCGAAGACCTTGCGGGCAACGCCGATCGCCGTGCTTGCGGCAGGCCATCCGGCGTAGAAGGCGAGATGTGTGATGGTCTCGATCAGTTCGTCCGGGGTGACGCCGTTTTCCAGCGCCCGCTTGATGTGGAACGGCATCTCGTTGATCCGGTAGCCCGAGATCAGGCTCGCAACGGTGACGAGGCTGCGGTCGCGCGGCGACAGGCCGGGGCGCTTCCAGACATCGCCGAAGAGCACCTCGTCGGTGTATTTTCCGAGCGCCGGCGCGATGTCCGAGAACGGGCTTTTGGGAGCGTTGGTCATGAGAGCTTCCTTCGTTGATGGATGTATCCGGACATGGGGCGGGGTGCCTGCGGGTCAAACGCCATATTGTTCGTCGGTGACCTTCTCCATCCAGTCGACGACCTTGCCGTCGAGCGCTTCGGCGATCGCGATGTGGCTCATCGCCGTGGCCGGCGCCGCGCCATGCCAATGCTTCTCGCCGGGCGCGAACCAGACGATGTCGCCGGGGCGGATCTGTTCGACCGGCCCGCCCTCGCGCTGCACCAGGCCGGCGCCCGACAGGACGATCAGCGTCTGGCCGAGCGGATGCGTGTGCCGGGCTGTGCGTGCGCCGGGTTCGAAGGTGACGGTGGCGCCGCCGACGCGGGCGGGCTCGCTGCCCTTGAAGGGCGCATCGATGCGCACCGTGCCGGTGAAGTATTCGGCCGGCCCCTTCGCCGAGGGTTGCGAGCCGCTTCGCTTGATATCCATGGTTTTTCCCTTCTCGATGCCGGACAGGATGCCACGCCGGTCCGCCTGGCCGCCGACCCCGGGGCATCCAATTGCGATAGCGTCTATCTAGAGCCTCCGATTACAGGCGATTAGATGCTATATCCGGCATGTACTTATGAAGAATGCTCATCAATGCCGCGAGACAATCTGAATGAACTCTCTGCTTTCCTCGCCGTGGCGCGCGAGAAAAGCTTTACCAGGGCAGCAGCACAGCTCGGCGTGTCGCAATCGGCGCTCAGCCACACGGTTCGGGCGCTGGAGGAGCGGCTGGGCGTGCGGCTGCTCACCCGTACCACGCGCAGCGTCTCGCCCACCGAAGCCGGTGAGCGCCTGCTGCTCAGGGTCGGCCCGAGGCTGCACGAGATCGAAACCGAACTCGCCGCGCTGAGCGAGCTGCGCGAAAAGCCGGCCGGCACCATCCGCATCACCGCCGGCGAGCATTCTGCCGACTTAGTGCTGTGGCCGGCCATCGCCCGGCTGCTGCCGGACTATCCCGATATCAGGGTGGAGGTCATCGTCGACTACGGCCTGACCGACATCGTCGCGGAACGCTATGACGCCGGCGTGCGGCTGGGCGAGCAGGTGGCGCACGACATGATCGCGGTGCGCATCGGCCCCGACATGCGCATGGCCGTGGTCGGATCGCCGGCCTATTTCGCGACCCGTCCGAAGCCGCGCGCGCCGCAGGACCTCACCGTGCATAACTGCATCAACCTGCGCCTGCCCACCTATGGCGGCCTCTATGCCTGGGAATTCGAAAAGGCGGGACGCGAGTTGAAGGTGCGCGTCGAGGGCCAGTTGATCTTCAACACGTCGGGGCTGCGCATGAATGCGGTGCTTGCCGGCCTCGGCCTTGCCTATCTTCCGGAGGACCAGGTGGCGGCGCATCTGGCGGATGGCCGGCTGGTGCGGGTGCTGGCCGACTGGTGCCCGCCCTTCCCCGGCTATCACCTCTATTACCCCAGCCGCCGCCAGGCGACGCCCGCCTTCTCGCTGCTGGTCGACGCTTTACGGTATCGGGGCTAGAGCTGGATTGTGCACGCGAGCGTTCTATCTTTCCGGTCGGGCGTTCCAGCAGCGGAGACATCGCCGTGAGCCAAACCGACCTCTATCGCGGCTATATCGACTGCCTCAACAATCAGGATTGGGCGCGGCTGCATCGCTTCGTGCATAACGAGGTGCACTACAACAGTGAGCGGGTCGGCCTGTCGGGCTACCGCGAAATGCTGGAGCGGGATTTCCGCGAAATCCCCGACCTCTATTTCGACGTCCAGCTGCTGATCGCCGAGCCGCCTTTCATCGCCAGCCGCATCCAGTTCAACTGCACGCCCAAGGATACGTTCTTCGGGCTGCCCATCAACGGCAAAAAGGTCTCCTTCAGCGAGAACGTCTTCTATGAATTCCTGGACGACAGGATCAGGAATGTCTGGTCGGTGATCGACAAGGCGGCGATCGAAGCCCAGCTTTGAGGCCCGACCTGTCCTCCTTGCAGTCGGTGGTAATCGTTCGTAAAAATCGATCATTATAACCAAAACAATTCGTTGGAAAGATTGGTTGTGAAATGGCATTTCTCCGGCGTACTCGCCTGGAGAATTGCATTGTCGTCCTTCACCCACATCACGAACGATATTCCGAAAAGCACGATTTCGGCCGATCTCGCCGCCGGCCGCAAGCGCCTCGACTCGGTGTGGAACGGCATCATTCCGGGTGTCGTGCTTGTGGCGATGATCACGGCCGTCGCCTTCTCGGCCCACAATGTCTCCGGCTTCGCCCTGTTCAGCCCCATGATCCTGGCCGTCGTCGCCGGCATGATCTATTCCAATGTGCTGGGCACCCCGGCGCACGCCAAAGCCGGCATCGCCTTCTCGCAGAAGCGTCTTTTGCGTTTCGCCATCGTGCTGCTCGGCTTCCAGCTGACGCTCGGCCAGGTCGTCTCTATCGGCGCCGGCGGCGTCGGCATCGTCGTGGCCACGCTTGGCGCCACCTTCCTGTTCACCATCACGCTCGGCCGGCTGATCGGCGTCGACGCCAAGCTGGCGCAACTGATCGCCGCCGGCACCTCGATCTGCGGCGCCTCGGCCATCGTCGCCACCAACATCGTCACCGACGCGCGCGACGAGGACGTCACCTATGCGGTGGCCTCGATCACGCTGTTCGGCACCGTCGCCATGCTCGGCTTCCCGCTGCTGGCGCCGCTGCTCGGCCTCGACCAGCATGCGTTCGGCCTGTGGGCCGGCGCCTCGATCCACGAGGTGGCGCAGGTCATCGGCGCCGGCTTCCAGAACGGCACCCAGTCCGGCGAGATCGCCACGGTGGCCAAGCTGACGCGCGTTGCCATGCTGGCGCCGATGGTCGTCGCGCTCGGCCTGATGGCGCGCCGCGGCGCAAGCGGCCAGTCCGCGGCACGGCCGCCCATGCCGTGGTTCGTCGCCGCCTTCGTCGCCGTGGTGGCGCTGAACAGCCTCGTCACGATCCCCGCCGAGGTGAAGCAGGCAATCGCCCTCGCCACCACCATCATGCTGACCATGGGACTGGCCGCCATGGGCCTGCAGGCCGACATTTCACAGCTGCGCTCGCGCGGCCTGCGTCCGCTGGCGCTCGCCTTCTGCGCCTTCCTGTTCATCGGCAGCTTCAGCCTGATGCTGGTCAAGCTGATCTGAGACGGGTCGAGCCGATCGCTCATTGGGAATCGAAACCAGATCGGCTAGGGTTCGCCTGTCAGTTCGCGGGCCTTCAACCGATCCATGCCGTTCGTTCCCCTGCCCTTCGTCGTCGCGCTGCTGCTGTTCATCCTGCTCTGGGTCGTCGCCAGGCGCGACGATGAGGCTGCGCCCAACCTGCCGCTTCTCGGCCTGATCCTGCTTGCCGCGCTGCAATCCGTGTTGACCGGGCTGCGCTGGGGCTATGACCTGCGCGAAGTCGGCTATATCGCCCCCGTTTCCGCCGCCATCATGCCTGCGCTGCTCTACGCCGGTGTCTCGAGGCTGGTCCGCCCCAGCGACCGCCCATGGCCGGCCCTGGTGATGCTCCATGCGGTGCCGGCGGCGATCGTCATGCTGCTGGTCATCGTCCGGCGCGACGCCGTCGACATGGCGCTGATCGCCATCGACTTCATCTACGCCGGCGCCATCCTGTGGCTGTTGCGGTCCGGCGCGGATGGGCTTCGCCTGGCGCCTTTCGACGGCGCGGTGCCTGCCTACAGGGCCATCATCGCGGCGGCATCGGCGCTGTGCCTGTCGGCCATGGTCGACATGCTGGTATCCTTCGAAATAGCGTCAGGGCAAGGCGCTCGCGCGGCGATGGTGATCGGCATCGCCAATCTGTTCATCCTCGTCATTGTCGGCGTGGCGGCGGCCGCCGCCAGCCAGAGCCATGTTCCCCGCGCCATCGCCGATCCGATGGACGCTGCATCGCTGCCCGATGCAAGCGAAGACGCCGATACGCTTCGCCGGGTGAACGAGTTGATGCGGGACAAGAAACTCTATGGCGACGCCAATCTGAACCTCAACCGGCTTGCCCGGCGCGCCGGAATTCCGGCGCGGCAGATCTCGGCCGCCATCAACCGGGCGATGGCCAGGAACGTCTCGCAATATGTCAACGAGTACCGCATCGCCGAGGCCTGCCGGCTGCTAGGCGACACCGGCCAGTCCGTCACCGAAATCATGTTCGCCGCCGGCTTCCAGACCAAATCGAACTTCAACCGCGAATTCCGCCGCGTGACCGGCATGAGCCCGCTCGCCTGGCGCGAGAAGAACGCCAGGGCGCCAGCCCTGGCGAACCCTGCGGGCGGCTGAACCGCGGACCGCCTTTCGGTCCTCGATCGCAATCCTGGACGTCCTCGATCGCGATCGAGGTCGCGGGTTTTGCTCCCATCGCCGATATCGCCTCATCGACACCCCAAACGCCGCTGGCCGGAGGCTTCACGGCCCACGGCGATGGCGCATTTTTTCGGCAAACGGAGAACCCGATGAAATTTCGAACCATGCTTTGTGCCGTCATCGCTTCCACGCTTGCGCCGCAACATCAGGCCCATGCCGGCGACGCCGCCGGCGTCCGTCATGTTGCCGCGCCATCGATGGAACGAGGCGGCGATCTCGACGTCACCGTCTGGTATCCGGCCGAGCCGGGCGGCGTGACCGTGACGCTTGGCGACAGCGAACTCTTCACCGGAACGGCCGCCGCGCAGAATGCGCCGATATCCCAGGGCAGGTTCCCGCTCATCCTGCTCTCGCACGGCGCCGGCCTGGCGGGCACGCCGCAGGCGATGAGCTGGATCGCGACGCCCTTGGCCAGGCAAGGCTTCATCGTCGCCGCGCCGACCCATCCGGGCAATGGCGGCAAAAACAGGTCAGCCGCCGAGACGATAAAATTGTGGCTGCGGCCCGCCGACCTCTCGGCAACACTGGACGCGATGGAGAAAGAGCCCTCCTTCCGCGACCACATCGAAGAAGGCAAGGTGGGCGCGCTCGGCCTGTCCATGGGCGGCAGCACCGCACTTGCCATTGCCGGCGCCCGCATCGACCCGAAGCGCCTCGCCGCCTATTGCGACACGGATCTGCTCAATGCCTCGTTGTGCGGCTGGATCAGGCACAGCGGGGTCGACCTCCACGCCCTGGACATGCGGCTTGCCGGCCGCGACAACAGCGACAGGCGCATCCGCTTCGCCATGGCGATCGACCCCGCGCCATCGGATGTCTTCGACGCCGCAAGCCTTGCCGGCATCAGGATCCCGCTCGACATCGTCAATCTCGGCCAGCCGGGAAAAATCCCTGTCACAGCCGACGCTTCCGGCATCGCCAAAGCGATCTCCAATTCCAGCTACTCGACGATCGACGATGCCAGCCACTACAGCATGTTCGGCGTGTGCAAGCCCGGCGCGCCGGCGCTCGTCATATCCGAGGAGATCGGCGATCCGGTCTGCGACGATGGCGGGGGCCGCCCGCGCGACGAAATCCATGCGCAACTGGTCGAGATGACGGCTGCCGCGTTCAATCGCGCGCTGAAGGCAACGCCTTAGGTTCGCAAGGTAGCGCCGTAAGGTGGATGCTGGACCTAGTCTTCGAACGAACTCGCCGCGACATAGATCGCCGCCAGCGCCTCGATGCCGGCCTGGTCGGCCGCGTCGAAGCGGCCGGGCAGCGGGCTGTCGAGGTCGAGCACGCCAAAGACGCCTTCGTCGTCTTCGAGCAGCACCACCAGCTCGGAGCGCGAAGCGGCATCGCAGGCGATATGCCCGGGAAAATCATGCACGTCCTTGATCAGCATCGAGGTGCCGAGCTCGACTGCCGTTCCGCAGACGCCCTTGCCGACGGCGATGCGCACGCAGGCCGGCTTGCCCTGGAACGGGCCGAGCACCAGTTCCTCGTCGGACGCCAGGAAGTAGAAGCCGGCCCAGTTGAGGTCGGGCACCATCTGGAAGATCAGCGCCGAGGTGTTGGCCGCGTTGGCGATGGAATCGCCCTCGCCCTCCAGCAACCCCTTCAGTTGCGCGGCGAGGTCGCGGTAGAAGGCGGCCTTGTCCGACGTGTCGATGGCCTTGGCGGCAAACATGGCTTGTCTCCAAACTGAGAATCGCGGTTCCGTCTCGATCCGTTGCCAAAGCACTGCACCAAACGACCACCGCGCCATACTAGAGCAATTCCAGGAAAAGTGTGAAACGGTTTCCCGGGACAAGCGCGTAGCGCTTGCCCTTGGGAATAGCGTCAAAACAAAGAGTTAGAGCGTGAATTCCGTCCCCCGCGAAAGCCGCAAGATAAGGATCGCCGCCGCCGTCATCGCGGATGCGGCGGGCAGGCTGCTTCTGGTGCGCAAGCGCGGCACCAGCGCCTTCATGCAGCCCGGCGGCAAGATCGAGCCCGGCGAGGCGCCCCTCGCCGCACTGGTGCGCGAGTTGCGCGAGGAACTCGGCCTGGCGGTCGATCCCGCCACGGCATCGTATCTCGGCCTGTTTTCGGCGCCGGCCGCCAACGAGCCGGACGCCATCGTCGAGGCCGAACTGTTCGCGCTGCCGCTGGACGGAGTGCCAGTGGCGGCGGCCGAGATCGAGGAGATGATCTGGCTCGACCGTGCCTCGGCGAACGGCATCGACCTCGCACCGCTGACCCGCGACGTCGTCTCGCGCTGGCATGGGGTGTAGCGGCCGACACGGCGCGATGTCATTTTCAACGCTTTGCGCCCGATCGGCGAGGTCGTGCAAAAATCCTTCGCCGCTGAAATTCAATCTCTAGAAGTATTATTCCGGCCTGCCGTTTTGTGAGGCACGCAAAGCGCCAAATAATTCAAAAAATTGAATTTTACGAGCCGACGACCTATTTATCGGGAAAGTCCAGTTTTACGTTTCCAGACACAAGGGATATTTTCAAGATGGCGGAAGGCAATCAGACGATCATGGAAAAAGCTGAAGCCCGCTTTGCCGACAAGCAGAAGAAGACGGCGGAGCGCAACAGGGCGACCGCCGAATACATGTCCGAGGCGCGGGCCCGGGAAATCAAGACGGCAAGGCTGAGGGCGTTGCGGTTGGCCAAGGAAGAGGCAGACCGCGTTGCGGAAGCGCAGGACCCGGCACCGAAGAAGAAACGCGCGGCGAAGAAGGCCCAGAACTGATCACGGCGAAGCGCGTTGGCGCTTCTCTAGGAACCGCGTCCAAACAACGCCTTGGAGCGGCTCCGCGTTTTTCCTGAAACGGTGAACTGTTCCAACCCTCACGCAGCCACGCTACGGCCTTTCGCTCCAGCCTCGGCCTTGAAAATCCGGAATGTGTTGCGGCCCGCCGCCTTGGCCGCGTAGAGCGCGGTGTCGGCTTGCGCGAACAGATCGCATGGCCGGCCCATCTCCGCGAAGGCAACGCCGATCGAGGCGCCCAATCTGAGCGACTGGCCACGCACCGGAAGCGGCCTGGCCATCGCCTCGATGAGATGGCGCGCCACGCCGGAGACGGCGCCCCGGTCGAGATGCGTCCCGAGCAGTACGGCGAATTCGTCGCCGCCGACCCGCGCCACCAGTTCCGCCTCGCCGCAACCGGCGGCAAGCCGCTCGGCCGCCGCCTTCAGGCACTCGTCACCAATGACGTGGCCGAACGTGTCGTTGACGGCCTTGAAGCCGTCCAGGTCGATCAACAGCAGCGCGCCGAGCGGTCGACCCTCCTGCGCATGCCCGAGCCGTGCCTGGAAACGGGCGCGGTTGGCAAGCCCGGTCATAGCGTCGAATTCGGCCAGGTAGCGCATCTTGTCCGACAGTATCTTTTCCTCGGTGATGTCCTGCTTCATGCCGAAGATGCGCACCGGCGCATCGGCCTCGCACTCGACGGTGGCGGTGATGCGGATCCAGCGTGTGTGGCCGGCCAGCGTGGTGATTTCGGCGTCGAGGGTGAAGCCGCTGCGCTCGGCAATCGCGCGGCTGCGCAAAGTGTCCAGCGCCTTGCGCGATTCGGCCGGATAGCACTTGACGATCTCGGAACGGTCGAGCGCGGAGCCGCGCGGCAGGTCGAACAGGTCGTACACCACGTCGGTCCAGGTCAGCCGCTCGTCGGGCAGGCTGCATTCCCACACGCCGATGCGTGCCGCCGCGGACGCGCGGTCGAAGATCTTGCGGCTATGCGCCAGCGAAACATCCTGCCTCGCGATCAGCGCCGCCTGCGCGGCCAGCTCCGCCTTGAGCCCGGCGATGGTGGCGGCATTTTCGCGCCTCGCCCCGCCGCCCGCCTGCAAGGCCCGCGCCGGACCTTTCGGAGTGTATGAACTATCGGGCATGGCGGAACTCCCAGCGGAGAACCACCATGGCCCGGCAGCCATTAAGACTTCACTGACGACGAAGCCCGCAAAGCCGCAAGCAAGTGAAAATCCCCCGCGACTTTGGCTGAGACCGTCAAGCGGCAAAGCCGGCGCTGCCCTGATCCGCCCGCCCTCATCGCCTGCCGGAACCTCGGCTGGCTTCTTTGCCGGCCAGCGCTTGGCGAAAACGGGAGAGGACATGAGGAAGCGCCGGCATCCGAAAATACATTGGGACGAGTTCGAAACTTGGCACGACTTTGCTCTTGATCGGCCCGACGATCTGGCCTAGCCTGACTTTGAGAAAAGGTTTTTCCATCCATTTCCGATCAGGCTCGGCCGTTGGCCGGGCCTTCTTCCGGCGATTAAGGGAAAACCTTTTCCCAGCTAAGGATCCTCGCCGCGATGGCATCGGACGACCAGGCAGTTCCGGTCTTTCCCAAGCCCGTCACCTTGCGTGACGTGGCGGCGCGGGCCGGCGTCAGCGTTGCCACCGCATCGAAGGCACTCAACGACCAGGGGCGCATGACGGCCGAGACCCGCGAGCGCATCCGCGAGACGGCGCGCAGTCTCGGCTTCCGCCCCAACAGCCTGGCGCAGAGCCTGCTGAGGCGCCGCTCCTTCACCGTCGGCCTGCTCACCAACGATACCTATGGCCGCTTCTCGCTGCCGCTGATGTCGGGAATATCGGACGCGCTGGTCGATGCCGGCGTCTCGGTGTTCCTGTGCAATGTGGAGGAGGATCCGCGGCTCGGCCAGCTGCATGTCGAGGCCATGCTCGACAAGCGCGTCGACGGCATCATCGCCACGGGAAAACGCATCGACCGCCATCTGCCGGTCGATCTCTCCGACCTGCGCGTTCCGGTGATCTACGCCTTTACCCAGCCCGATCCCGACGCGATCGCCTTCGTCTCCGACGACGCCGGCGGCGCGCGGCTGGCGGTGGAGCATTTCTGCCGGCTCGGCCGCAGGCGGATCGCCCATGTCAGCGGGCCGGCAAGCTTTGCCGTGGTGCCGTCGCGGGCGCAGGCCTACCGGGACGTTCTCGAGGAGCACGGCCTGCCCGCCATGGAGCCGCTGCTCGGCTCCTGGTCCGAGGCCTGGGGGCACGAGGCCGTCGCGCGGCTGTTCGACGGCGGCGCGGAAAAGCCGGATGCCGTCTTCTGCGGCAACGACCAGATCGCGCGCGGCGTCATCGATGCGCTGCGCGAACGCGGCCTCGGCGTGCCCAATGATGTCGGCGTCATCGGCTTCGACAATTGGGAGATCGTCGCCGAGGCGACCCGCCCGCCGCTGACCTCGGTCGACATGAACCTGGCAGCGCTAGGCCGCGAGGCCGGGCTGACCCTGCTTTCCCTGGTTGGCGGCAAGCCCGCCGCGCCGGGCATCAGAAAACTGCCGTGCCGGCTGGTGGTGCGTCAGTCCTGCGGCCATCCCATGGACGGCTGAAACGACGCGCCGCGACCGGCGCCAAGCCGCGCATAGCGGCCAACCCTGGAGGAGGAGAACATGAGGAACCTGATTGCCAAACTGGCCATGGCCGCTGCCGTTCTGGGTGGCGGGCTGGGTGCGGCCGCCGCCGAGACCGCCAACATCTGGGTGCGCGCCGACGGCTCGAACTTCATGCCGAGGATCGTCGACGCCTACAACAAGGCGCACAAGGACCAGGTCAAGCTCGACATCATCCCCAATGCCGAGATCATCCCGAAATACGGCGCCGCCGCAGCCGGCGGGACGGCGCCCGACGCGCTGTCGCTCGACCTGATCTACACACCCTCCTTCGCAGCCGCCGGCCAGTTGGAGGACATCACCGATTGGGCGAAGTCGCTGCCCTATTTCGCCAGCCTGTCGCCAGCGCATGTCAAGACCGGCACCTACAAGGACCATATTTACGGCCTGCCCTTCTCGGCCGATGCCTCGGTGCTGATCTGGAACAAGAAGCTGTTCAAGCAGGCCGGCCTCGATCCGGAAAAAGGCCCCGCCAACTGGGCCGAGATCGAAGCCGACGCCGAAAAGGTCAACGCGCTTGGCGGCAACATCAAGGGCTTCTATTTCTCCGGCAATTGCGGCGGCTGCAACATCTTCACCTTCACGCCGCTGATCTGGGCCTCAGGCGGCGACATCCTGTCGGAGGACGGCATGAAAGCGACGCTGGACAGCCCGCAACTGCGCGGCGCCATCGATCTCTACCGCTCCATGGTCAAGAAGGACCTGGTGCCGGCGGGCGCGCAGACCGACACCGGCGCCAACTTCTTCGCCGCCTTCGCCGCCGGCAATATCGGCATTTCGCCCTCCGGCGCCTTCGCCATCGGCGCGCTCAACACGCAATATCCTAATGTCGACTACGGCGTCACCTTCCTGCCGGGCAAGGACGGCAACTGGTCGTCCTTTGCCGGCGGCGACAATTTCGTCGTCACCAAGGGCACCAAGAAGCTCGCCGTGGTGAAGGAGTTCCTCGACTTCGCCTATTCGCTCGAAGGCCAGACGATCCTCGCCAAATACGGCAGCCTGCCGGTGCGCGGCGACATCGCCAAGGACGCACTGAAGGATCTCGATCCGCGCTACCAGATCGCCGCCGAGGCCATGGCCAAGGGCAAGACGCCCTACTCCGTGGTGTTCAACGATCTGATCAACTCCGCCAATG
The DNA here is from genome assembly GCF_006442315.1 of Mesorhizobium sp. B2-3-4. Taxonomy (GTDB): domain Bacteria; phylum Pseudomonadota; class Alphaproteobacteria; order Rhizobiales; family Rhizobiaceae; genus Mesorhizobium. Next base: position 16,390 of record NZ_VFVY01000020.1, read on the forward strand.
GCCCGTGGACGCAGATGATCAACGAGGTGTTCTTCGGTGACGACGTCGATGGCGCGATCGCCAACGCGCAGGAAACCATGCAGTCGATCATCGACCAGGCGCCGCAGAAGTAGCGCCTGCCCGGCCGCCCGCCTGTCTCCCTGGGCTGGCGGCCGGAACTTCGTATCGCTAACGGTAGGGCTATCGCGTTGAGACAAGACCTCCTCATCCGGCCGCTACGCGGCCACCTTCTCCCCGCTGGGGAGAAGAGGCTGGCGCTCGTGCCGGCTCCCTCCTCTCCCCTCGGGGAGAGGTCGGATTGCCCCGAATTGCTCTTCGCAATTCGGTTGGCAATCCGGGTGAGGGGGCGCTTGGCCAATGCCCCGGCAGCATCGAGCGCCCAGCTATGACCACGATCCCCGCGACATCGGTCGCACCGGCCAGAAAACGCGCCGGCGCCGGGCGCCGGCAATGGATCGGCCTCATCTATGTCGCGCCGGCCGTGGCGCTGGTGATGGTGTTCTTCGTCATTCCGCTCGGCATGACGGCGTGGATGTCGCTGCACAACTGGCCGCTGATGGGCGAACATTCCTTCGTCGGCCTCGGCAATTACTGGGCGATCCTGCGCGACACCAGGTTCTGGAACGCGCTGAAGTTCACCGGCTTCTACACGCTGGTCGTCACCATCGCGATCTTCGCCGTCGCTTTTCCGCTCGCCATCTTCATCGAGCGGCCGCGCCCGCTGACCAATCTCTACCGCACCATGTTCTTCATGCCGGCGGTGGTCGGCTTCGCCTCCGCGAGCCTGCTCTGGTCGTGGCTGCTCAATGTCGATTCCGGCCTCTTCAGCCCCGCCGCCTACGACCTCGGCCTGATCGACAGGAAGTTCAACCTGCTCGCCACCTTCCAGCCGGCCTTCTGGTCGATCATCGCCATGGTGGTGTGGAAGGTCGCCGGCTTCACCATGATCATCCTGATGACCGGCCTGCAATCGATCCCGCAGGACCTGCAGGAGGCCGCCGTCATCGACGGCGCCGGGCCGTTCGCCCGCTTCCGCGCGATCACCTTGCCGTTGATGCGCCGCACGCTGGCGCTGGCGCTGATCCTGTCGGTCGCCGGCTCGATCCTCGCCTTCGACCAGTTCTACATCATCCTGCGCGGCGGCCCGCGCAACCAGACGCTGACGGCGGTCTACTGGATCTTCAACCAGTCCTTCGTGTCGTTCAAGCTCGGCTATGGCGCGGCACTTTCCATGGTGCTGCTGGTCATCCTGGTGGCGCTCAGCCTCGTCCAGCTCTGGCTGCTGCGCAAGCCCGAGGGCCTCGACTGATGGCGCAGGCGATATCGGCCAGAGGCAAGCTCGCCGCACGCCTGGCCAGGCACTCCACCGGCATCGTCGCCTCGGTGCTGTTCGTGGCGCCGATCGTGTGGACGGTGCTGTCGGCTTTCAAGCCGGCCGCCGAGGCGCGCCTGCCGCCGCTGCCGCCTTGGCCGACGACGGGCTTCTCGCTGGAGAACTACGCCACGCTCAACAATTTCGGCGACGGGCTTTGGGCCTCGGCGCAGAACAGCATCTACGTCTCGGTGATGACCGTGGTTCTGTCAGTCATCGTCAGCGTGCTCGCCGGCTACGGCTTCTCGCGTTTCCGGTTTCCGTTCAAGGATCTGTTCTTCGTCCTCATCCTGTCGACGATCATGATCCCGTTCCAGTCGATCCTGACGCCGATCTTCCTGGTGCTGACCAAGCTTGGCCTGCACAACACGCTGACCGGCCTGGTCGGCGTCTATGTGACGCTGCAATTGCCGTTCTCGATCTTCATGATGCGCAACGCCTTCGATGCCGTGCCGCGCGAGATCGAGGAAGCCGCGCGCATGGACGGCGCCGGCAACGCCACCATGCTGGTCAAGGTGATGCTCCCGCTGGTCTGGCCGGGTGTCGTCACCATCGCCCTGTTTGCCTTCCTCGGCGCCTGGAACGAGTTCCTCGCAGCCCTGGTGCTGATGACCGACCAGTCCAAATTCACCTTGCCGGTGATGATGACCGCGCTTCAGTCGGGCCGTTTCGGCGCCATCGACTGGGGTGCGGTGCAGGCGGGTGTCACCGTGATGATGGTGCCCTGCCTGATCCTGTTCCTCGCTTTGCAGCGGTTCTACATCCGCGGCCTGATGGCCGGGGCCGTCAAATAGAGCATGATCCCGAAAAGTGGGAACCGGTTTTCGGAAAAGATCATGCCCCAACCAAGAATAGATCGAATGGAGTGAAGTTCATGACCGCATCGCCATCCCCCAGAGCGTCCGCATCGGCGAAGCCGAAGCTCGCCTTCCGCCCGCTGCCGGTGCCGCAGGTCGACGTGCACGGCTTTTGGGGCGACCGCGCCGAGGCGGTGGCCACGCGCACCGCCGACATCCTCTACGAGCGCTGCGTGGAGGCACGCATGCTGGAGCAGATCGACCCGGACCGCCCCTCGCCCGGCGTCGTCATCCCCTTCCACGTCAATGACGGCTTCACCGCCCGCACCGTGACGACGCAGATGTTCTGGGACTCCGACTGGGGCAAGACCATCGAAACCGCCGCCTATTCGCTCTATCGGCGCAAGAATCCGGAACTTGAGAAGAAGATCGACACCGTCATCGACATGTACGAGAAGCTGCAGCAGCCCGACGGCTATCTTTCAAGCTGGTACCAGCGCATCCAGCCCGGCCTGCGCTGGACCAATCTGCGCGACTGCCATGAGCTCTATTGCGCCGGCCATCTGATCGAGGGCGCGGTCGCCTACTACCAGGCGACCGGCAAGCGCAAGCTGCTCGATGTGATGTGCCGCTATGCCGACCATATCGCCGCGACCTTCGGGCCGGAGGCCGGCAAGAAAAGGGGCTATTGCGGCCATGAGGAGATCGAGCTGGCGCTGGTCAGGCTTTCCCGGGTGACCGGCGAGGCGAAATACATGGAACTGGCCAGATATTTCATCGATGAGCGCGGGCAGCAGCCGCATTATTTCGACCTGGAGGCGCGCGCCCGCGGCGCCGACCCCAAGGATTTCCACTTCAAGACCTATGAGTACAACCAGTCGCACATCCCGGTGCGCGAGCAGGACAAGGTGGTCGGCCACGCGGTCCGGGCGATGTATCTGTTTTCCGGCATGGCCGACATCGCCACCGAATATGGCGACGACAGCCTGCGCGTCGCGCTTGACCGGCTCTGGGACGACCTCACCACCAAGAACCTCTACATCACCGGCGGGCTCGGTCCGTCGGCGGACAATGAGGGCTTTACCAGCGACTACGACCTGCCCAACGAGAGCGCCTATGCCGAGACCTGCGCTTCCGTCGGCCTGGTGTTCTGGGCAAGCCGCATGCTCGGCATGGGGCCGAACGGCCGCTATGCCGACATGATGGAACGCGCGCTCTACAACGGCTCGATCTCCGGCCTGTCGCTCGATGGCTCACTGTTCTTCTACGAAAATCCGCTGGAAAGCCGGGGCAAGCACAACCGCTGGAAATGGCACCGCTGCCCCTGCTGCCCGCCCAATATCGGCCGCATGGTGGCTTCGATCGGCAGCTATTTCTACAGCCTGGCGGACGACGCGCTGGCCGTGCATCTCTATGGCGACTCGACCGCGCGTTTCGACATTGCGGGCGTGCCGGTAACGCTGACGCAGGCGAGCCGCTATCCCTGGGACGGCGCCGTCGAGATCACGGTCGAACCGCAGGCGCCGGTGGAGTTCACGCTGCACCTGCGCGTGCCGGCATGGAGCGGCAATGCCGGCCTCGCCGTCAATGGCGAGACGGTCGAGATCGAGGATTTGACCAGCGACGGCTACGCCGCGATCCGGCGCCAGTGGAAGAAGGGCGACCGTGTCAGGCTCGATCTCGATATGCCGATCGAACGCCTCTACGCCAATCCCGAGGTCAGGCAGGATGCCGGTCGCGTCGCGCTGTCACGCGGGCCGCTGATCTACTGCGTCGAGGCATCGGACAATGATGGTCGCCTGCATCGGCTGACCTTGCCGCGCACGGCCGGCATCGAGGCGCATGAGGCGCCGGACCTGCTGGGGGGCGTGGTGACGCTTTCAGCCACCGCCTGGGCCGATGCCGGCGACGGCTGGCAGGACGGGCTCTACCGGTCCGAGCCGCCGGCCAGCGTCGAAACCCGCCTGACCGCCATCCCCTACTTCGCCTGGGACAACCGCGAGCCGGGCGAGATGCTGGTGTGGCTGCGCGACGGCTGAGGCCGGCAGCGGCGCCTCAAATCTTGCCCGCGACTGTTTCGGACGTCACTCGGCGGCCACAGGCTGCGGTGCCTTCGGTGCCGGGCTCCTGTCGACATGCGCCCAGGCCGGCCGCTCGAACAGGAACATGCCGAAGCCGATGCGCTGGACGATGAAATAAAGCACGACCGGGCTGATGATCGAGACCAGCAGCACCGCGAGGCTGAGCATGCCTGTATCAGTCAGAAGGCCGCTCGCCAGCGCCGCGCCACGGAAGAGCGACATCGGAATGGTGAAGGCGACATAGACGACCAGCGAATGTTCGCCGAGCCAGCGCAGCCATTCCCAGGCGGCGAACCGCGACAGGAAGCCGCCGAGCACGCACAACGCCACCGCGCCCGCGACCGCCAGGACGAGATGCAGCGGCGGCCATGCCGCCAGCCCCATCTGCATGTCGACCGGGTGCATGGCATAGCCTGGCGAATAGACCAGCAGGCCGTTGACCACGGCCCACATGGCCAGGCCGGCGACGGCGAGTGCCGGGCGCCCTTGCGTCCATTCGACGAGCCGGAAGATCATCGGCGCCATGACGAAGCCGAGATAGAAGAACACGAAATAGGCGGCGAACTGTTCGACCGCATAGCTGTCGGGCTTCGGCGCCCACATCTGCAGGCCGGCCGCGATCGGAATGACGATCCAGGCGGGCACGGCAAACTGACGCAGGAGTTTTGCCACCAGGCCGAACACCGCCAGCATGTAGATGAACCACAGGACGCCATAGGGCTGGACGACGGCCATCGCCAGGTCGTGCAGCATGCCGCCGGGATCCCTGCTGAAGATACCGATCTTCAGTCCGATCGAGATGATCGCCCACAGCACGTAGAAATAGAGGTAGTGGACGACGCGCCGGTCGATATAGCGCCGCCACGGCCGGTCGATCACCTGCGACAGGAACAGCCCGGAGATCAGGAAGAATTCCGGCATGCGGAACGGCGTCGCGAAGCCGATGACATAGTGCAGGAAGCCGACGCCATCGGTATACTCGCCGGTGTTGTAGGCCGAGTACATCATCACCACGAGGATGATCGAGAGACCTTTGGCCGTGTCCACCCACGGCATGCGCGTCGGGCTGCTGTTCATGGCGGCGAATCCAAACGGGCCGGCCCCGATGGCCAGCCATCATCCGGCGGTATCTAGCACCATCAAGCTTCCCAGATCGTAAACAGCCAGAGTCGCTATTTCCGGGCCTTCGATTTGTTCAGAGCGACCGCGGCGCGCACCAGCGCCTTGAAAGCCTCCTCGTTGACCTCTTCGCCCTTCTGAAAATCGATGGCGCGGCGCGTATTGCCTTCGAGGCTGGAGTTGAACAGACGCGCCGGATCGGGCAGCGCCGCCCCCTTTGCGAAAGTCAGCTTGACCGCGGCCTTGTAGGTCTCGCCGGTGCAGATCATGCCGGCATCCTCCCACACCGGAACCCCGCGCCATTTCCAGGTCTCGACCACGTCGGGATCGGCCTGATGGATCAGCGCGCGCAAACGCCCCAGCATCTCGCCGCGCCAGTCGCCCAATTCCTCGATCCTGCCATCGATCAATTCGGAGGCGGATTTGCTCTCCCGCGATGCCGTGGTCGTCATGGTGTTTCTCCTTCGAACTTCAGAAATAGCGCGCTTACATGCGCTCGCCAGGCAAGACGCTCGCCTGTTTCACCCAGGCGCTGAACCGCGCCTCGTCGAATGCGTCGTCCTCGCGGATGTCGAGATAGCGCGTATCGCCGCTCTTCGACGCGCCGGGCGGCACCGGATCGAGCGACTGGCCGCGAAAGAAGGCCACTTTGATGTATCTGGTGAAGCAATGGATGCCGAGGAACCAGCCCTCGCCTTCGACACCGTAGAGGGGCGAGTTCCATTTGACGGCCTTTCGCACACCGGGAACGGCCTGCTTGATGAGCGCGTCGAGGCGTTCTCCCACGGCGCGCTTCCAGCCCGGCATGGCCGCGATATAGGCCTGCACCGGCGCATCGCCATGGCCCTTGGCGATCTGCGGGTTGCCGCCTGAAAGCAGCTTCGGTTCAGCTTTGGCGGCGGGTTTCGTCGATTTCGCCATCCGTTCCTACCCGTTGGCGCGCTGCGCGGCGCGCGCTTTCCCGACATAAGGCAGCATGAACATATAGAGGCCGCTGAACAGCAGCAGGAACAGCGGCGCAAGCGGCGAATAGACCACCCAAGCGGGCGGTTGCCCGAACGCCATGGTGGCGAAATTCGCGGCCACGGTGATCGTGAAGACGATCGACAGCCAGCGATGCGCCTGCCGTATCCATTTGCTCCAGCCCAATTCTGCCTCCTCTTGCACTATGCGTTGGAACCCGGCGCGCTACCAGCGCGCCAACTCCGTGATCTGGATGAGTCTGCCGGAACCGGCGCGCTACCAGCGCGCCAGCTCCGTGATCTGGATGAGTTTGCCGCAGCCGGCGCGCTACCAGCGCGCCAGCTCCGTGATCTGGATGAGATTACCGCAACCGGCGCGCTACCAGCGCGCAAGCTCCGTGATCTGGATGAGATTACCGCAACCGTCATTCACCTGCGCGATGGTCGAGCCGGTCACCTGCGTCGGCGCCATGGCGAAGGCACCGCCATTCGCCGTGATGCGCTCATGGTCGACCTTGATGTCGTCGGTGAAGAGCATGAGCGCCGGCTGGCCTTGGCTTAACATCGCCTGCTGGTAGGCCTTGGCGGCCAGATTGTCGTTCAGCGCCAGCTGCAGTTCGGTGCCCTCGGGCTCTTCGGGCGAGACCACCGTCAGCCAGCGGAACGGCCCGTTGCTGAAATCGGCCTTCGCCTTAAAGCCAAGCACGCCGGTGTAGAAGGCGAGCGCCTTTTGCTGATCGTCGACATAGATGCTGGTCAGTTTGATCTTCATTGCGTTTCTCCATAGGTTTCGCGCGCGGCACCGCGCCGCGTCGACGACAGGGGTGGTTCTTGCGCGGGCCGGCGGACCTCAGTCCGTCCGCGCCAGCAGCTCTTCGAGCTTCTCCAGGAATTTCGGCCAGCCCATCCTAGCGCCGCCATAGGCCCGCTTCTGATCGGGCCGGAAGCCGGCCTGCTCCATGCGCAGATGGGTTCCCGTCGCGGTTGGCGTGAGCGTGAAGGTCACCACGCTCCTGAGATCGAACGCCGGATCGTGATGGGTGAGGTTCCAGCTATAGGACAGTGTCTTGTGCGGCTCGACCGCAAGCACCTCGCAGTCCAGCACGCCGGCTCCCTCGGCCCTGATGTTGAAGCGATGGCCGACGGCGGGTTTGAAATCACTCTTCATCAGCCACTCCTCGATCAGATGCGGTTGCGTCAGCGCGCGCCAGAGTTTCTCGGGCGGATGGGAGATTTCCCGTTCGACGACGACAGTGCGGGTCTCCCTATCGTTCACTGGTCCATCCTTTTGAGTAAATCCTCGAGGTCGTCGAACCGGCTTTCCCAGAACCCGGCCATGTCACGCGTCCAGTCCATCAGCGGCGCCAGCGCGTTGAGCTGGGCGCTGTAATGCGTCTGGCGGCCCTCGTGGCGGTCGCGCACCAGCCCGGCCTGCTTCAGCACGCCGAGATGCTTCGACACCGCCGGCTGCGACACGCCGGACTGGCTGGTCAGCGCCCCGACCGTCTGTTCTCCCTGGCGGCAAAGCCGCTCGAAGATCGCCCGCCTGGTCGGATCGGCAAGCGTCCTGAAGAGCATGTCATGAGCGTCCGGCATCCCTAATCAATAACCCGTTGGCTATAGGTTGACGTATAACCGCAGAGATATATGTTCGTCAAGCGGCGGAATTGACAGGCGAGAAGATTATAAGGGCGAAGATATGATCCTCGTCACCGGAGCGACCGGCCATGTCGGCGGCGCCGTCCTGCGCGGCCTGTCGGCGCTCGGCCATGAGGTGGCCGGGCTGGCTCGCGACGCCGGGGCCGCGCAACGGCGCTTGCCTGCGGGAGCAACCTTGCGCATCGGCGACTACGAAAACGCCGCCGGCCTGGAGAAAGCCTTTGCCGGCATCGATGCGTTGGTGCTGATCTCCAGCGATGGCGACGCCGATGCGATCATGCGCCATCATGCCAACGCCATCATCGCCGCTCGGGCGGCCGGTGTCCGCCACATCACCTTCACCAGCATCGTCGACATCGGCGAAACCTCGCCCTTCTATTACGCGCCCGCTTATCGCGACGCCGAGCGCCGGCTGGCCGCCTGCGGCGTGCCCTCGACCATCCTGCGCTGCGGCCTCTATAGCGACTTCATCCTCGACACATGGTTGGGGCCTGCCACGGAGGAACTGGCGCTTCCCGCCGGACAGGGCCTGGTTGCGCCGGTTTCGCGCGATGATGTGGCAGCGGCCATCGCTGCGGTGGTGGCCAAGCCTGACAAGTCCCGCACGCTCTACACGATCACGGGAAACCAGCCGCTGGGCTTTGAGGCGATCGCCGCCCTTTATGCCGACGTGACAGGCCAGCCCCTGCGCTATCGCCCCTGCTCCCCCGCCGACTATCTGGCCTCAGCCTCGGCGCGCCTCGAAGAACCATGGCCAGAGGCTTTTGCAACGTTGTGCGCCTCGATCGCCGAAGGCCGCTATGCCTCAACCCCAAGCGATTTCATCACGCTTACAGGTAAGCCACCGGAAAGCTTTCGAGATTTCGTGGTTCGCGTAGCGCTGGGAATGCAGACGGACGGCTAGGGTCAGGGCCGACTGCTTTCAAACGGCAAAGTTCCCGTTTGGCTGTCGCTATTATCGCCGCGTCGTGAACAGATTGCCCCCAGATATGGACAATGAGGAGAGGAATATGTCAGTCAACACTGATCACGGAGACCCCAACACTTGGGATCCTGAACTGGATGCGGTGAGTGTGGCGCCAGAAAACCATGTCGTGCTCCATGAGGACGATTTTATCCGCGTGCTGTCGGTCCGTTTGCCAGCAGGCGAGACGGAAAAGCCGCACCACCATCGCTTCCGTCGGTCCTGATCATTGATCGGGGCATCAAGGCGCAAGACTTCGACGGCGTCACCCGTAAGGAAATAGAGCGAACCTCTCCGGACCAGGGTGAGCCGCTGCTGTCGGTAGTGGTCAGGCTGCCGCCCCAGGCGTTGCACTACATCGAAAACCGGGACAGCAAGGCCTTTCATGGCATCCGAATTGAGTTCAAGAAGGGATTTCCAACCGAAAGAGGCTCAACAGCTGGTTCGTCATACGGCTATCCCGACGGATCGGTCCGCTAGGCTTGGCTCCGCGTCGCTGCGCTCCTTGCTGCGCCCGTGGATGACGAAGCCGTGGAGGCTTCCGCCAATTACCAACACACGCGATCCGTTAACGCAGGCGACTGTTCCCTGCAAACCAACTAGGCATGCACCCGCCCGATCTCCCGCGCCACCAGTTCCTGCAACTGCCACAGATTGCGGTCGCGTATGCCGCAGGCGTCGAGATGGCGGATCGTCTCGAACAGATATTGCGCGCCCGAGCCCCAATGGCCGGCGGCGCTGGCCAGCGTTGCCGCCACCGCGGGCTTGTCGAGCTTGCCGGCATAGCGCGGATTGGCCGGATCGACGACGAAGCCGAGCGCCTGGCTCAGCCCGCCTTCGGTCCTGACCTGCAGCCAGCGCGGCACGTTGACGGCAGGCAGGATGGTCATTTCACGGCGCAGCAACGCCTCCAGATGGTCGGCGACCGGTTCGGCGATCTCGAACACCATGCCCTTGCACTGGCCGCCACGGTCGAGCGCCATCATCAGGCCGGGCCGCTCCAGCGTGCCGCGAAAGCGCTGCACGGTGAAGCAGAACGAGCGGTGCCAGCCCCGCGCCACCGCCCGCTCGCCGCCCCTCACCTCGCCGGCCGGCTTCCACAGCAGCGAACCATAGGCGAACAGCTTCAGCGGACCCGCCGGCGCCGAGGCCAGGATATCGTAGCGCACCCGCGCATAGTCGGCGTCGGTCATCGGAGTCATGCCTGGCACCGGCCCGGCATCCTCGACCGCCCGCATGGTCCGCGCCACCAGCGCCTCGGTCAGCGCCATCGGTGGTTTGCGCGGTGCGGACTTACGCGGAGCAACGGAGATCGGCTTGTTCATGTCGTCATGTTGCTGAAGGCTGGGGGATTCTCAAGGGCGGCGCAGCACCGCACGGCCTTGGGCGGCCACGCCGGTCTCGGAAATTTTCAACAAGCAGTCAAAAATCTTGTCAGCGAGAGTCCAAACTACAAACTCAATTATCCGATCGATCACATGGATGTTGCAGTAACAACGAAGTGAACTCCCCCTAAACAATGCCGATTGTCTCGCCCTACCTCTTTTTGCCTACTTACGATCGTACTAATATTCCCAAGGGGAAGGTATTTGGGGGGACGCGTCAATGTCGGGCGAAGATAGGCTACCCGAAGGCCATATGGTCTTTCTGGTTCACGGCATCAACACACGTGCACTTTGGATGGACGAGATAAAACCGGCTCTAGAGGATGCCGGATTCCTGGTCGCGGTCACGGGTTATGGAGTGTACGGCGTTTTGCGCTTTCTGATGCCCTTCGACGGGCTGCGTCTCAAAGCAATTAATCTTATTACCGCCGAGATAAATGCTGAACTGCATAAATATCGCCCAAAAAATTTTTCTGTCATAAGCCATAGTTTTGGCACCTACATCGTTTCGAGAATACTGGCGGAACACCCTGAGCTTGACTTCTCGCGCATAATCTTTTGTGGCAGTGTCGTTCGGAACGACTATCCGCTTTTCCAATATCTCGACCGGTTCAGCCCGCCGCTCATCAACGAGATCGGCACCCGGGACTACTGGCCGGCGTTCGCCGAAAGCGCCGGCTGGGACTATGGCTCGGTTGGTGACACCGGGTTCATGCAGCCGGCAGTCGAGTCGCGATGGCACTCCGGTTTTGGACATAGCGATTTTCTCAAGCGAAGCTTCGCCGAGGAGTTCTGGATACCATTTCTGAAGGGTGAGCCGCCGAAACGTGGCGACCCACCTACCCCACTACCGTTGTCCATAAGACTTCTGACGCAACTTCCCTTGAAGATCCTGCTGCCGCTTCTACTTTTGGGAATCCTTGCGTTTGCCTGGTGGTTCCTGCTTCAACGTGACCCCGCGCCGAAAATTGCCGCCGAGCCGGCCCCTGTTCGCCAAGCTTTCACATATCCGAAGGGGGACGACGAACGGGGGACAAAATGGACAAGGCCAGCCGGGGGCGACGCTTGGATTGAAACCTATGAGAGCGGACAGAAAGATTCTTTCCTCGTTCTCCATCGGACGGCTTGGGATGCCGACTGCGATGGAACCGTTGTCACCAAGAAAGTTGACCGCGACTTTCAGATCTTCATCCCTGACAAAACTGCCGGCTGCGCTGGACACGACCTGAGATTGAGAACGTGGAAATATGTATACTATGGACGATGGTCGTTGATCGGCCCAATCGTGGGTGAATGATCAGGCGGATTGCCCAAAAGGCACCAACCTCCATGTGACAGAGCCGCCCAACAGTATCCGTCATGACTAGTGCCCTACCGCCCCGGCGCCGCGCTCAGTTCGCTGCGCCGCCAGGCGGCGGGCGAGATGCCGACCGAGCGTTTGAACTCGCGGCCGAAATGATAGACGTCGCAGAAGCCGCAGGCTTCGGCCACCTCCGCCAGCGGCTGGTCGCCCTGCACCAGCAGCGACTGCGCCTGCATCAGCCGCTCGCGCATCAGCCATTGGTGCGGGCTGGTGCGCAGGTGCTTCTGGAACAGCCGGCGCAATCGCGAGGGGCCGAGGCCGGTTACCGCCAACAGGTCCGGCGCCGCCCAGGGAAAGCCGGGCTCGGCGCGCATGGCGTCGAGCGCGGCGGCCAGCGGCCCGGGCAGATCGTCATGGCTGGTGCCGCCGATCGCGCGGTCGACCAGAAGCAGGAACTCCGCGACCAATTGGTTGAGGCGCAGATCGAGTCCGGCATCGCGCCGCCGCAGCGCCGAAAACAGCCGTTCGAACCAGGGCGCCGGGCTCGCCGCCTCGGCGAACACGGCGCGCGGCGCGCCGTCGCCGAACAGCTTGCGCCGCAGCGCCACCGGATCCGGCCCGTCGAGCCGGAACCAGAGCAGCGTCCAGGGATCGGCGGGATCGGCACAATGCACATGCGGCGCCTCATTGGCCATCCACACCAGATGGCCGGCGCGCATCTCCAGCCGCTGCCCCAGCGTCTCGACATGGCCGCGCCCGGACACGCAGTAGAGGATGTCCTGGCCGGGATAAAAGGCCCGTTCTATGCGGTAATCGCGCGCCGCCGCGACCTTGCCGGCTCGCGGCACGCTGAATGCGGTGCGCGTCCAGCCGCCTGCCGGTACATAGTGGAAACTCTCGATGACGGCGTTCTTTGTGAGCATGCGCGTTTTATACAAATGGAACGCCCTGCTGTCCATTTTGTTGGCCGTCCGGCGCCGCTATGGTCGCTCTCATGAGGCCGGGGATAACGGCAGGCAACGGCCAAAGTCCCCGATTTTCCAGCCATTCGCGGCGCATCGCGCCGGGGTGGCCCAAGGCCAGGCATGCCAGGGAGGCAGGACGAATGTTGGCGATGACGAGGAAAGAAGCGGAAGACTACGCCCGCGACGGATACATTATCCGCAGGGGCCTGCTCAGCGTGGCCGAGGTCGACGATTTCCGCGACCATGCCCGCGCTCAGCTGGAAGCGGAAAACAAGACCGGCGCCGTGATGGCCAAGGGCGACAAGGAGGGCAAGACCACCCTTCTGAAAATGTGGACCAAGGCCGAGGACGACAAATACGGCCTGCTCGCCCGTGACGAGCGCATGGTCGATCTCGCCGAAGACGCCGTCGGCAAGCCGATCTACCTCTATAGTCACAAGATGACGATGAAGCAGCCCAATGAGGGCGGCGCCTGGGAATGGCATCAGGATTTCGGCTATTGGTACAATTACGGCTGCCTGGCGCCGGAGATGATGAGCATCTATGTCGCGCTCGACAAGGCGACCCGCCAGAATGGCTGCCTGCAGGTGCTGAAGGGCACGCATAAGCTCGGCCGCCTCAACCACATTAGGGAAAACGACCAGACCAATGTCGAGCAGGAGCACCTCGAAGCCGCGCTCAAGCGCTACGAGCACATCTATGTCGAGATGGAAGCCGGCGACGCGCTGATCTTCGACGGCAACCTCCTGCACCGCTCCGATGCCAACCGTTCCGACACTTATCGCTGGGGCTATATCTGCTCCTACAACGCCGTCGAGAACGCGCCGTTCAAAAAGGTTCGCGAATACGGAAACTTCGACGAATTGCGCAAGGTGCCGGCCGGCTCGTTCCGCAAGGCGTCCTGACGCCGCGACCAATGGCAGGGGCGGCAGCGCCCGTGCCGGCCATGATCCCCTCTCGAAAAGATCATGGCCGAACAGGGAGATAGAGCCGGATCCTGAATCACTTCGGGAGCGGCTTCGATGCATCGGCCCGTGCCCGAGCTCGGCTCGGGTCGATGAAACGAAGGAGTGGCGATGCCGGTGAGGACCGGCGGGTCACGCTGAGGGAGGATAGTGTATGACCCAAGCGGTCAGGACCGGCGCGCGCGCGCCAGCCACCGACCGATTCACGCTGGCGCGGCTTTTGCGGGCGCGCGAGGCGGGCGTGTTCATCGCGCTCCTCGTGATGTGCCTGTTCCTGTCCTTCGCCACCGATGGATTCCTGACATCGCTGAACCTGCTCAATGTCGGGCGCCAGGTCTCCCTGCTCGGGATCATGGCGGTCGGCATGACGTTCGTTTTGATCGCCGGCGAGGTCGACCTGTCCGTCGGCTCGACCTATGCGCTGTCGGGCCTTGCCACCGGCATGCTGATCATCGCCGGCTGGGCGCTGCTGCCGGCCATCTGCGCCGGCCTCTTGACCGGCATCGTCATCGGCCTGATCAACGGCATGCTCTCCACCTATGGCCGCCTGCCCTCGCTGATCGCCACGCTCGGCATGTTGTCGATCGTGCGCGGCGCGGCGCTGATCCTGACCAACGGCCAGCCGGTGACGGTCAATGCCCGCAACGGCGCCCTGCCCGACGTGCTGGCGAGCTTCGGCTTCATGGGCCAGGGCTATCTGTTCAGCGTCATCCCCATGCAGCTCGTGTTCTTCGTCATCGTCGCGGCGCTTGCCTGGCTGGTGCTGTCCTTCTCCAATTTCGGCTTCCGCGTCTATGCCGTCGGCGGCAGCGCCAAGGCCGCGCGGGTTTCCGGCATCTCCGTCAACAAGGTGAAGATATCAGCCTTCATCCTGATGGGCGTGCTCGCCGCCTTCGCCGGCATTCTGGGGCTGGCCTTCCTGCCCTCCAGCCAGGCCGGACGCACCGGTCTCGGCCTCGAGCTCGACGTCATCGCCGCCACCATCGTCGGCGGCGCCTCGCTGTCGGGCGGCGAAGGCACCATCCTCGGCACCATCCTGGGCGTGCTCATCATCGGCGTCATGCGCAACGGCCTGGTGCTGATGGGCGTGTCGCCCTTCGTCCAGGAACTGATGATCGGCCTCGTCATCATCATCGCCGTCGGCATCGACAAATGGAGCACGCGCCGCACCGGCTGAGCCAACCGGCAAAATTTACAAAACCGAAGCAACCAGAAGCAAAAAGGGAGGACTATCCATGAACATCAGACACGTCATTCTGGCGGCGGCAATCGGCCTGTTTCCGCTCTCGGCCCACGCCGCGTCCAAGCTCGCCGACTTCCAGCTCGCGCCGCGCATCAAGGCCAAGATCGACGCCGGCCAGCCGCTCGATTTCTACGTTTCCTACCATGACGTCTCGAACGAATTCGCGCCGTTCATGAAGGCCGGCGTCGAGCGCGCATCCAAGGAAGACAAGGTCGGCGCCCAGTTCATCGGCCCGGTCGGCGCCGATGCCGACGGCCAGATCTCGGAAATCGAGACGCTGATGGGCAAGATGGACGGACTGGCGATCTCGTCGGTTTCGACCGACGCGCTGGCACCGGTCATCGACCGCGTCATCGCCGCCGGCATCCCGGTCGTCACCTTCAACACCGATAATCCCGAGAGCAAGCGCCTCGCCTTCGCCGGCCAGGACCTCGTTCAGTCCGGCCGCGAGGCCGGCAAGCTGATGTCGAAGGTGCTCGGCGGCAAGGGCAAGGTGATGATCACCACCATCGACGCCGCCGCACAGTGGTCGCTCGACCGCGAAAAGGGCGCGCGCGAAGCGCTGAAGGCCGAGTCCGGCATCGAGGTCGTCAACACGCTCAACACCGGCACCGACCCGCAGAAGATCTATTCGGCGATCGAGAACGCCATGCTCGCCAATCCGTCGATCACGGGCATCCTGTCGCTCGAATGCTGCTCGACGCCCGCTGCCGGCACCTGGGTGGAACGCAACAAGGCATCAGACAAGGTCAAGGTCGTCGGCTTCGACCTGCTCGACCAGACGGTGCAGCTCGTTCAGGACGGCAATGTCGATGCCACCATCGATCAGGCCCCGGAAAAGCAGGGCTTCGCCGCCGTCGACCTGCTGGTCAAGTTCCTCAAGGGTGAGCCGATCGACAATGTCGATACCGGCGTCGGCATCTACACCAAGGAAAACATCGCCGAAGTCGTCAAGAAGAAGTAATCGACAACCTGGCACGGCCGCCGGTCCGCATCGACCGGCGGCCGCTTGCACGCATTCAGCCAGCCCCAAGCCAGCAGGTTCATGACAGAACAACAGACCCCTGCCCCGATCGTCGAGATTTCCGGACTGACCAAGCGGTTCCCCGGCGTGCTGGCGCTCGACCGCATTTCCGTCGCCTTCCGGCCCGGCGAAGTCCATGCCGTGATCGGCGAGAACGGCGCCGGCAAGTCGACGCTGATGAACATTCTCGCCGGCGATTTGCAGCCTGATGGCGGCGAGATCCGCATCGACGGCAAGCCGGCCACTGTTCCCTCGCCGCTCGCCAGCCGCGCCGCCGGCATCACCGTCGTCTACCAGGAACTGGCGCTCTGCCCGACGCTGAGCATCGCCGAAAACATCATGATGTCCGACATGGCGGCGCGATCCGTGGTGTCGCTGGTGCCGCGCGACGAGATGCGGCGCCAGGCGCGCGCAGCACTCACACGGCTCGGTATGGGCACGCTCGACCCCGACACCAAGGTCTCGCGCCTCTCGGTCGCCGAGATGCAACTGGTCGAGATCGCCGGCGCCATCCGCCAGCGCGCCCGCGTGCTGGTGCTGGACGAACCCAATTCCGCGCTCTCCAAGCGCGAGAGCGACCGCCTGTTCGACATCGTCAAGCAGTTGCGCGCAGAAGGCGTCACCGTCATCTACGTCTCGCATCATTTGAAGGAAGTGCTCGACCTTGCCGACCGCATCACCGTGATGCGCGACGGCCGCACCATCGAGACCATGGACAATGATGGCCTGTCGGAGGACCGGCTGATCCGCGCCATGGTCGGCCGCGAGCTCGACACAACAGCGCAATGGTCGCTGCAGCCGCAGGCCCGCTCGCACGAGGCGCCGGTCGTGCTCTCCGTCGAGAAGCTGACCGCGCCCGGCCTGGACGAGGTGAGCTTCCACGCCCGGGCCGGCGAGATCCTCGGCATCGGCGGGTTGCCCGATTCCGGCAAGGACATGCTGGGCGAAGCGCTGTTCGGCCTGTGCGGCCGGGAGGGCCGTGTCACCATCGACGGCAAGGAGCTGCGCGGCGGCGACCCGCAGGCCTCGCTCCGCAACGGCATGGCGCTGGTGCCGGCCGACCGGCGCGGCGCCGGCGCGCTGTTGACTATGAGCGTCGCCAACAATGTCGTCTCGGCCTCGCTGCCGCGCTTCTCCATGGCCGGCTTCATGCGCCGCGGCGCGGTGCGCCGCGAGGCGCGCGCGCAGGTAGCCAGGCTCGATGCGCGCATTTCACATCTCGGCCAGAAACTCGGCACGCTTTCGGGTGGCAACCAGCAGAAGATCATCCTCGGCCGCAGCCTCGTCACCAACCCGCGCGTGCTGGTGCTGCACGAGCCGACGCGCGGCGTCGATGTCGGCGCCAAGGCCGAGATCTACGCCATATTGCGCGGCATCGCCGGCGAAGGCGTGGCGGTGGTGATGATTTCGTCGGAGATTCCCGAATTGATCATGAACGCCGAACGCGTTCTGGTGCTGCGCAATGGCCGCGTCTCCGGCGAACTGACCGGAGCCGGCATCAACGAGGAAGCGATCCTGGCGCGCGCCATGGCGTCCTGAGCGAGGCGAGTGATGAGTAAACTTGAGACCGCACCCCCAATGGCCCCAAAGATAACGATTGTCGGCAGCTTCGCCGTCGGCCTGACCATGCGCGCGCCGAAACTGCCGATCTTCGGCGAGACCATGCTCGGCACCGATTTCGACATGGGCGCCGGCGGCAAGGGTTCGAACCAGGCGGTGGCGACCTCAAGGCTGGGCGCCAGCTCCTCGCTGGTCGCCATCATCGGCACCGACAAGCTGGCCGGCATCGCCACCGACCTCTACGCCGCCGAAGGCGTCGATGCGAGCCTGGTCTCGACGCGCACCGAGCGCGCCACCGGCGTCGGCTTCATCATCCTCAACGACAAGGGCGAGAACTTCATCATCCTCGACATGGGCGCCAACGAGCTGATGGACGCAGCCGTCGTCGACACGGCCGAGGCGCGCATTGCCGGGAGCGATGTGGTGATGACCGTGCTCGAAGTGCCGATCGCCGCCGCCGCCCGCGCCATGGAGCTTGGCCGCCGGCATGGCGCGCGCACCATCCTCAACCCGGCGCCGGCGCGCCAGCTTCCCGATGCGATCTTCAGGGATGTCGATTACCTCACCCCGAACGAAAGCGAATTGCGCATGCTGCTCGGCCTGCCGGCCGACGATCCCCGCTCCTCGCGCGAACTGGCCGGCGAGCTTCGCCGTCGCGGCGTGCGCAACGTCGTGGTGACGCTCGGCCGCAGCGGCGCGCTGATCCTCACCGACGAGCTCGACATCATGGTGCCGGCCGTGCCCGTCGATGTGGTCGACACCACGGGCGCCGGCGACGCGTTCAACTCCGGTTTCGCGGTGGCGCTGGCCGAGGGCCGCGATATTGTCGACGCGGTGCGCTTCGGCGTCGTCTGCGGCGCCATCGCCTGCACCAGGCTCGGCGTCATTCCCGGCCTGCCCGAGCGCGCGCAGGCCGACGCGCTGTTCGCGCAGGCCCTCGAGACAACATGGCTCCAGAAATAACGCGGAAGGAGAGAAAATGAACCGGAACCGGCTGCTCAACGCAGAACTGTCGCACGCCATCGCCTCGATGGGCCATGGCGACCTGATGATCGTCTGCGACGCGGGCTTTCCGATCCCGTCGAGCGCCTGGCGCATCGACCTCGCCATCTCGCCCGATGTGCCGGACCTGGAGACGGTGCTCGGACCGATCGCCGAGAACCTGATCGCCGAGCGCGTCGGCTATGCCGACACGCTGCCGGTGCACAACGCGCCGCTGCTTGAGAAGCTGAAGCGGCTGTTCCCCGACGCCGATTTCGAGGCCACGACACACGAGACCATCCTTGGCGAGATGGCGAAAAAGGCCAAGGTCATCGTGCGCACCGGCGCCTTCGACCCCTGGGGCAACATCCTGCTCTATTCCGGCGTCGACGTGCCGGCATGGTTCTCCAAGCCCGGCGTCGTGGCCCCTGACTACTACGCCAAGAAGCTGAAGGGCTGACATGCCCCGCATCTTCGACTTCGGCGGCCGCGAGGTCGAGCGCTCGGTTACGGTGGCTGGCTTGCGCGCGCTGAAGGGCAGCGGCCGGCACGTTGCGCAGGTGACGGCCGAGACGGCGGACGAGGCTGCGGCGGCCGAAGCCGCCGGCATCGAGATGGTCGTCTGCCGTGCTGCAAACGTGGCACGCGTCCGCGAAGGTTCGCGCCGTGTCTTCGTCACCGCCGCCCTCGGCTTTGCCGACGCGGTGACATCGGACGAGGTCCTGCGCACCGCCTTCACGGCGATAACGACCGGTGCCGACGCGGTCATCACCGGGCGCGGCCACGAGACCGTGCGCATGCTTGCCAACGAGCAGATCCCGGTGATGGGTCATCTCGGCTTCGTGCCGCGCAAATCCACCTGGGTCGGCGGCATCAGGGCCGTCGGCAAGACAGCCACCGAGGCGCTCGACTTGTGGGACCGCTTCAAGCGCCTGGAAGATGCCGGCGCTTTCGCCGTCGAATGCGAGATCATCCCGGCGCGGGTGATGGAAGAGATCAACCGCCGCACCGGGCTGGTCACCGTCTCGCTGGGTTCGGGTCCGGCGGCCGACGTGGTGTTCCTGTTCACGTCAGACATTTCGGGCGAAAGCGCCCGCCTGCCCCGCCACGCCCGCGCCTGGGGCAACCTGGCCGCGCTCCACAAGGCCGTCCGCGACGCGCGCGTCGAGGCACTGTCGGAGTTTCGCCAGGAGGTTGCCGGCGGCAGCTATCCGGCCGAGGCTGAACTCGCCGGCATTGCGGATGGCGAGTTGGAGACGTTTCGCCAGCAGCTGGAGGCGGAACGGTGACTCATCCCCTGCGGTGAAAGACATCGCCTGAGATCGAGAAACTGGACTCGTCGATCCAGACGATATTGAAATAGACCGGTGCCGGCTGGTAGGCGTTGACGTTCATGATGGTCAGGATGCCGCCATTGTATGACGGGTCCCAGCTGCATGAGCCGATCGCGCCAACCGTCCCGTTGGCCTCGATCTGGCAGGTCTGTCCGATAATCATCGTCTCGCCCGCATCGCTGTACCAGACGCCGACCGGCGCCGGCGTGGATTGGGCAAGGGCTGAAGTGACCGACAGGCCAAGGGCTGCCACGCCGGCAAGACCAAAAGCGCAACGGAGCAATCCGACAAAAAGCAATCTCATGCTGAAATCCCCATCCCAGGTTGACGTTGTGCCTGCCGTGCCGCCGCATCAACAAGAGAGCGCCGATCCCCCGCCCGGGGATCGGCGCCCATGCGCCTGGCTGGTGGTATCGAGGCCGGGCGAGCCGTCCATGAAGCGGCCGCCGGCCCCACCTGAAGGCGCACATTCCGCTATGACGGCCGACCGGCCGGCTGCTACTTCTTGTGCTTGAACAGACGCGCCTTGCAGGACGCCGACAACTGGTCCTTGTGCTCGACGAGGCACTTCGGCGCGGCGCCCGTGGTCAACACGCCGCCGCCGCAGAAGCGATTGGCATCCACCGCGCAAGGACCCTTGGAGGTGGTGTAGCGGGCGAAGGCCTCGTTTGAACTCACAAGTGCTACCGCTGCTATCACAACGGCATAGAAGATTTTCATTGCAAGGCTCCGGACAAGAACACTGGATCCCCCAGTGCAGGGTTGGTTGTGGCTGGATCCTGGAGCGTGGCTGATATCGCTGGAAATGCCGGCGGCTCGCGGCCCGGCCGGCGTTCTTGCCCAGCCACCCGCTGCCGCGTTGCGACAGACAAAAACAGTCCTGCTTTCGTCCATCGACGACCGCCCCGCTTCCCGCCAACGCACCCATCGGTGCGATTCATGTGCTGATGCGGGAATGACTAAGGCAGTTCGAATGCCAGCGCATCCTAGCTGAAAAGCGGAGGGGAATGAGTGGCAGTCCCCCTCGCCCGCGACATGACGTGCGCCAGGAAAGCAAAAAGGCTTGAGCGCCTAGACGGTTCCGGCCAGTACCAGCAGCGCCACGGCTTCGCTGCGGCTGCGCGTGCCGGCCTTCTTTTTTACGTTCTCGATATGATAGTGGACCGTCGCCGGCGCGATGCCCAGGATGATGGCGATTTCCGCTTCGGTCTTGCCCGCCGCGACCCAGCGCATGCAATCGGCTTCCCTGGGCGTCAGCAAAATCGGCGACCGGTTGCTGAAACCGAACCCCACCGCTTCATAGGCCTTGTCGTGCACTGCGAGCGCCATCGCGCGCATGATGGCTCTCTCCACCGCATTCATCGTCACCGGCTCCAGGGCGGCGACCGAGACCAGCCCCTGGTAGCTGGACGGGCCATGGATCGGTATGGCCATGACCTCGGCCCAGCCATACTCCATGGCGCCCGCGGTGACCGCGGCACCTTCCACGGTAAAGGTTCGTGCGTCCCCCATTTCGGTCCACAGGAACGGCGTCATGCGGCGGCGCGCCTCAAGGATCATGGGGTCGATCTCCATGTACCCTTTCGCCATGTAGGCTTCGAACCAGTCCTTCGGCCAATTGTTGAAATAGAAGCGATAGGACCGCGAGCCGCCGGCACCCGCCCAGGCACCGCCGGCACTCGCGGTGAAGCCGAAATCACCGATCGCCTCGATGAAGCGCTCGATGACCTTGTCGACGTCGCTTGTCGACGCGCAAAATTCGAGAAAGTCCTGCCCTGCCGCAATCCGCATATGCCGCTCCAAAACCCCGCGGCAATCTCAGCGATCCCACACCGGCGCACAAGGCGTTTCATCGACGTAAGGGCTGCGGCATTAGGGCCTGTTCGCCCCCGTTACGACACCAGCGGCATCGGCACCTTCAGCCCGTCGATCAGCGTGTCACGGAACAGCGCGATCGGGCGGGCAAGCCGTCCGGCTGGTGGGCGGTGCAGCAGCCAGGCGCGCACTTGCGGTTTGAAGTCCGGACAGTCGATGACCTCCACTTTATCGCGCCAGCGGCAGTCGGCGAAGGCGCCCGGCGTGACGATGCCGATGCCGTGACCGCGCGCCACCAGCGACATTCTGAGGTCAACGCTGAGCGCCTCCACCCCGACCTGGAAGGGCAGCCTCGCCGCCTCGAAACTCTGCCTGATAAAGGCGCGAAACCCACAGCCATTCTCGTTCATCACCCAGGCAAAGCGTGACAGGTCGGCGAGCTTCGCCGGCTTCGGCACGCCAAGCCCGGGAGACGCCACCAGCAGCACCGATTGCGCGCCGAGATCGTCGCAGACCAGTTCGTCCGGCGGCGCCAGGCCCTCGGCAAGACACACCGCCACCGCGTCGAGCTCGCTGCGCGCCACCTGCTCCACCAGCCTTGGCGACCAGCCCGAAGCGATGCGCAGCGTCAGGTGCGGAAAGGCGGCACGCAGGCCGTCCAGCGGCAGTGCCAGTGCGGCGTCGGAGAGATAGGGCATGATGCCGAGCCGGAACTCGCCCTTCACCTCACCCCGCGGCGAGACGCCGGCCTTCAGGTCCTCCAGCGAACGCAGAACGCGGCGACCATGCTCATAGGCTTCGCGGCCCGAAGCGGTCGGCTTCAGCGGTTTCGACTGGCGGTCGAGCAGCGCCGTCGCCAGCCCGTCCTCCAGGTTCTGGATGCGGCGTGTAACACCCGGCTGGGTCAGGTTGAGCCTGGCCGAGGCGCCGACGATGGAACCGGTTTCCACCACGGCGATGAACGCTTCGAGATCGTGGATATTCATGCGCATCTCGCATAATCATTATCGAATTGATTGAATTGTAGCATGATAACGCTTCAGCATAAAGTCCTCTAACGATATGCAGCTTCTTGAGGATCCAATGCTCGATACCAATGACGGCCAGATCGCTGGCCGGCTGCCGGCTCAAACCATAACCGGCCCGCAGACGCTGCTCTTTGCCGCCTCGACCGGCATCATCGTCACCAATCTGTTCGCGCCGCAGACGCTTGTCGGCCTGATCGGCCCGTCGCTCGGCGCCGGCGCGGCAAGTGTCGGTCTCGTCGCCATGGCGACGCTGCTCGGCTATGCCGGCGGCCTGTTCTTCCTGGTGCCGATGGCCGATCTCGGCGAGAACCGTCGCCTGATCCTGCGCATGCTGGTCGCCGCCGCCCTGGCGGCCGGCATCGCGGCGCTGGCGCCGACGGCCGCCTCGCTGCTGATCGTGCTTTTCATCCTCGGCGCGGCTTGTTCGGCCATCCAGATCCTCGTCCCGATCGCTGCATCCATGGCCCCGCCAGGCGAGGCCGGCCGCGTCATCGGCGACGTGATGAGCGGGCTGATGATCGGCATCCTGCTGGCCCGGCCGCTCGCCAGTCTCGTCGCCGACGCCTGGGGCTGGCGCGCCTTCTACGGCCTCAGCGCCGCCGCCCTGGCGCTGCTCACCATCGTGCTTGCCTTCGCGCTGCCGCGACGGCGGCCGCAGGCGAAATCATCCTATGGCGCGCTGATTGCTTCCCTGTTCGGCCTGCTGCGCGCCGAGCCGGTACTGCGGCGCCGTGCGCTGACGGCGGCGCTGGTGATGGCGGCGTTCAGCCTGTTCTGGACCGCGGTCGCCTTGCGGCTGGCGCAGCCGCCTTTCGGACTTGGCCAGCGCGGCATCGCCCTGTTCGCGCTGGTCGGCGCCGGCGGCGCCGTGGTCACGCCTCTGTTCGGCCGCGCCGGCGACCATGGCTGGACGCGCTCCGCCACCATCTTCTGCCATTTCGTGCTGATCGGCGCCATGGCGCTCACCGCCTGGGCCGGCTCCTTTCACACAGGAGCCGCATGGCTGCCGCTGGTGCTGATGGGTGCCAGTGCCGTGCTGCTCGACATCGGCGTTACCGGCGACCAGACGCTCGGCCGCCGCGCCGTCAACCTGCTTCAACCAGAAGCCCGCGGCCGCCTCAACGGCCTGTTCGTCGGCATCTTCTTCATCGGCGGCGCCATCGGCTCATTGCTGGCCGGCGTCGCCTGGGCCTCAGGCGGATGGCCCACGGTCTGCGTGATCGGCGTCGCTTTTGGCCTGGCCGCCTTGCTGGTCGACTGGATCGGCGGCCCGGAATGACGGGCGGCCGGCCGGCTCAGGGGAATACGTTCACTCTCTTGACGCTCACCTCGGCCGATCCAAGGTTGTTGTGCCGATAAAAAAAGTTGGAGACGCCAGGCAGAGCGATCACGGCATCGTTGACGTAGAAATAGAGTTCACCCGACGCCTTGGGCTTGATCTCGGCGGTCAATTTCATGTTGAGACATTTTCCGAGGGTCGTCGGCCCAACGGGATTGAGCACGTATTCGTCATTGCCGAACCGACCGACGCGCGCGATTGGCTTGAAGTACGGCTCGGCCCACCAGCGCTTGGCCAATGTGGCCAGGTAGTGGGGAAGGCTGCCCTCGGCGACACCCCGCGTGTCGGCACACCCTCGGTCACGGATCGGATCGGTGTCTTTTTCTCCGTCGATCCAGGGGTCCTTGGGATCGATCGTAACAATGACTTCATAGCGAACCCCTTCTTGCAGCCAATTGCCGGTGTCATTGCACATTTCGCGCGTCTTGAAACCGGAAGGGATCAAGCTCAGCCTTTCAACTCCCGTTGGATTTCCAAGCGCAGGGTCCTTACAGAAAGCGCCCATGGAATCGGCGACTTCGAATGCCGTCTTGTTGAGAGCGTTCACGACGAGATAGGCCGACAGGGCGAGAAAGGCCGCCGGAAGCAATTTCTCCCGGAGCAGTTTGTAGAGCCGCAACGCAGCCTTGTTTTCTCGGATCAAGCGGGCTGCCCTCAAGGAAACAGGCGTTGACGCGCTGCGCGGGCCGCGATTGCTCAGGAAGAGGTAGGTGCCCAGACAGCCGAGCGACGCAACACCGAGAAACAATCCCGCCCAAGCTATCCAGGCTGTCTCCGCAGCGCTTTTCCAATCAAGGATGAAGCCGTGCTCCCAAGGTCGCCCTGCGGCCAGCGCACAGAAGCCAAGGACGACCGCCCCGATCAACGCACTGCGCCTGTGCGCGTCGTTCCTGTCCGACAACGGCACCCTTGCACCTTGCCCCCTGTTGACATTCCAGGCCAACCGCGCCCGATCGTTTATGCGTGTGCGCAAGACGCCGTTGACCCACAGCAGGATGCCAAGCGCCACGATGAGTATCGCGGCCGCCGCGGAATGCTTTGTCACCGCGTCCACCCAGGGTGCGGCGATACCGGGGAGGAAGCCGCTTATCAGCCCTATGACCGGCCCAATAAGACCGCCTGCGGCCTGTTCAAGCTGGCCGGTGGCATCGAGCGTGACATATCCGGCAAGCAGCGGAAATGCCGCGAACAGCACGGCAATCGACAGCAGCACGTAATAGAGCCCGCGCCGCCACCAGACCGTGTCCTGCATCAATTGAAAGCGTTCCGTGCGGCTCTTGGGACTTTGCCGATTGAACGCCCCAAGTGCACGATCGAATTTCGCGTTTATACCGGCCAGGTCGCGCCGGCGTTCATCTGGAAGCGGTAGTTTGTCGACGATATCAGGATCCGTCGGCACCGCCCCGCCGCTCAGCAGCGTGGCCAGCGGCACCTTGAAGCCGAGCGGGGTCAGGACATCGAAGTCTTCCGGCAGAGCGATCGGAGCATAGTCGTCACTGCCCTTTGCGATGCGAGTGATGACGCTCGCATCGACCAGCGGCTTCACACCCGGGCTCTTGTCCCGCCCCTTGCCCTGCATCAAATCCTGGGCGTCACGCGGATGGTAGCGGTAGAAGACGCTGACGCCCGACCTGGAATCATAGATGCGTCCGGCCTCCGAGGCATAATCCCAATAGTCGGCGACGACCTCTTTCTTGAAACTTAGACCCTGTTCGGCTGCCTCGCCGATCATCCAGCACAGCGGAATATGCGCAAGCCTGTCATCGGCATAGCCGCCGCCGACATTGGAATGGCTGCCGGCGAACCAGACCTGCTTCACGCGGGGATCACGGACTTTATCTCCAGCCGTTAGCGCATCGCCGCCCCCGACATCAGCTTTCTTTGCCGAGATCATCTCTTCCCAAGGAATCGGGAAGAACGTGCGCCGCTCGTCGTCGATGCTGAAAGCCTGCCTCGCGCATTGAACGGGTTCAAGCAGAACCGGCCTCTCGAAGGTGATCGGCCACACCCATTTGTCGACCGCTCTGGTCAATTCATCGACAGGCAGGCCGTAGGCGGCAACCGTATCCCAGACACCAACAAAGGCGATCCGGATATCGTGGGCCGACCGGGGATCGGGCGTGCGCGGCTTGACTTTGTTGTAGTCACTGCTTCCGGTTATCTGGTTCCATAGCGTAAACCATTGCGCGGCGACGTAGCGCGCGAACGCGACCCATGGCAGCCGCCGTGCTGGAAAGGCCTTTGGCCTGTAGGCCCGGTACGCGGCGCGTGCGTTGCGGTCGAGTTCCTCCTCCGATTTGAAGTCGACCAGCCCTTCGCGCGCGATCATGCCGACCAGCACACGGATGGTGAAGGCGCCGCGGCTGAAGCCGAAGGCGAATATCCTGTCGCCCGGCTGGTAGTTCAGGCAGAGGAACTTGTAGAGCGCCAGAACCCGCCGCTTGACGCCGAAGCCGAGCGCCAGGCCGATGATTTCGAACGGTTTGAACTGCGAGGTGCCGACACCGTCGCTGAACACGGCGATCTGGTCGGCGCCGGTCAGGTCCAGTGCCTGGTAGAGCCGCCACACATTGGTCTTGAACGCCTTGGCGGCGCTGTTGCCCGTCCCGTCGGCGAAGACGACGATGTTCCGGGACGATGGTTTGCCTGGAACATCGGCCATTGCTTCCCCCTGCGTCAGGCCTATTGCTTTGCCGCGCGCACGTATTTGTCCATCTTGCCGAGCGCTCCCCAGAGCCCAAGCGCCACCGAGATCGGCATCAATATCGGCGCCAGATTGGGTATGCCGGCCAGAAGTGGAATGAGGTGGCCCAAAGGCGAGGATTCCGGCCCTGCCCCAGCCGTCGTGGGGGTGAGCAGGCTGCTGGCCAGAGCGCCCAGAATCCCGAGCGCGGTCTTGCGTCCATCGAGCAGCTTTCCCAGCCATTGGCCGAATGCGGCGTTGACCGGTGTCAAGACGTTGGTGGCCGCGGAATCCGGCGGCAGGATGACGGGGTTACCGTCCAGCCCACCGGCCAGTTGGCGCAGCAGGGCGGCAAGCGCGGCGGCCGCCGCCACCGTTCCCGCTGCCGCCGGCGTCGTGGTGGTGGTTGTGGTTGCCGGCGTGGTCGTCGTCGTTGTGCCCGGCTGCAGCGCCGCCAACAGCGCCTGAATGATATCGCTCACTTTGTCCGTCACGACAGGATCCCCTTCTTCGCTAACGTTCGGCGTGGGTATCGGAAGCGTCTGTTCGCCGCCTTCCTCGAGCCAGCGCTCGGTTTCGAGCCGCAGCTTGTTGACGCGCCGGTTGAAGCCGTTCTTGAAATGCTCGTAATTCTTCAGCGAGTGCAGTTTCGCGTCATAGAGGTCGATGACATCGTTGACGAGATCGGGCAGCGGAACCGTCGGGATGGCGCCCAGCGTCTCGCCGCCGATGCCGCTGTCGACGGCCACCGAGGCGCCGTTCTGGTTCAGCGCGCGCTGCAGAAATTCCGCCGCCCTTCCCAGACCGGCATGGACGGCGACGTTGTAGACGGCGAGCGCGAGCGGGCCGGGCATCTGGCCGCAGGACGACTTCGACCAATACTGGGAGAAATAGATCTCCTTGGCTTCCTGATAGGACATGTTGGCGACATCGGCCTTGGTGACCGGCTTGCCGCGCCATGCGGCAAGCGTCTTGAAGGTGATGCCGAAATTGGTGGCGCCGCCCGAATCCTTCGGATCGTCGGAATAGCCGCCTTCGAACTCGCGCACGATCGCCTGCGCCCGCTCGAAATTGGCCCTGCCGCCATCGGCCGGCGGCGTCACGACCGGCGGTGTCACGGCTGGCTGCGTCACCGCCGGAGGCGTTACGGCCGGAGGCGTCACGGCAGGCTCACCGGTGAGCGGCGTACCCGTCGGCGGCTGCAGGCCCAGCGCGGCAAGCAGCAAGCTCAGAATATCGGGCGCCAGATCGGTTTCGTCGGGCAGATCCGGATTGCCGGTCGTCGCCTGATCGGCGGGGCCGCTCGGCATGGGCGCGGTGCCCCCGTCAGCGACGGTGGGAAGCGGCACGCCAAGAGCCGCGGCCGTGATTTCCCCGCAGACGCCATCGGCGGCACCGGCGCCGAACTGACGCCTCTGGAAAGCCACCAGCGCCATCAGCGACAGCCGTCCGAAGACACCGTCAGGCGTATCTTGCAGGTCGCCCTGCTTGACCAGTGCCTGCTGCACCTTCTTGGCAAGCGCTCCCGAGGAGCCGAAGCGCACGACCTGCTTCAGCGCCGCGTCCTGCACCTTGTCGACCGACGACAGTTCCTCGGCGGTGAAGAGCAGATAGACGAAGCGCGTCTGCTTGGTGCCGTAGGCGCTGTCGATGAAGGCGCGCCAGGGTCCGGTCTCCGGCGCCATGCCGCGCGCCGGCGACTGCGGCAGGCCGCAGACGACCTGGCAGCCGGCGCTGGAATAGCCCGTCTCGGGATTGTCGTAGTAGGCGCTATGGATATTGTCCCAGACGAAATCACCCGAACTCGAGCCGAAATCCAGTTTGTCCTGGAGATCGTAGTCCAGATTGTCGGCGGTGCGCCAGACCGGCTGGAAGGACGCCTGGCGGAAGGCCCTGTGGGCGCCCGGCTTGCCGGCCTTGTGCGTGCCCCGCTCATGCTCGAAGCGGCCAGGCATCAACAGATTAGTGCCCGAGCCGCCCTTGGCCTTGGCGTTCGTGATGTTGGGCAGCGATGGCACGGTCGAACCGGGAAACAGCGCCACTTCGCCGGTATCCGCGTTCCATTGCCCAAGAGTGCAGCGCATGTGGCGGAAATCGTAGGCGCTGAAATGCGCCGGCTGACTCTGCGCGAAAGTATTGTCAGAAGGATGATCTGGAGACAGGCCACGAATGCCAAAGAAAACGAGTCCCTTGGCAGGAACGGCATAGCCATTCCTCTTCGCAGCGCGAGCCAGCAAGCTCGCACTTATAGAAATGTCCGTCATTGGAGCCCCCCAATTCGGCAACTCCAAATCGTATTCTTATATTCCCTAATATGTCAAGCGACACTGATTCGTGGGCAATAGAAGACAAAGCGATCTCTTCTAAAAGGTATTTTATTAAACTTTCGGCAAATTCGGTGGCGCCGCGAAAGCAGCGCGCGGTGGCTTGTCAAGACAAGTTGCATCCCCGCTTCACGGAGATCTCAGGGGATAGTCCGGCGCCGTTCAGAACCGCGCCGAGAAACTGGCCTTGAAGGCATTCTCCATTGCCCCGGAGGCGAACTGGCCATCATAGACCAGGCCGAGCCGGCTCGACGGGCCAAGATTGAAGTCGACGCCCACCTGCAGCGCCAGCGCGTCGCGTGCGATCGGCACGCCCGTCACGGTGAAGGCGTCGCCGCCGGCGAAGGACAGGCTCGCCGCCGGCAGGTCGGCGAAGGCATGCCGCCAGCCGAGCGATGCCTTCACGTCCAGCGCCGAGGCGCCGAGCTCGAACGTCCGCGACAGCCGCGCACCGAGCGTGGTGAAGGTGGCGTCGTTGCGCAAACCGCCGGAGGACAGGGCCGCCTGCCCGCCATCTTCGCCGAAGCCGTCGGTCGACAGATGCACATAAGCAAGGCCTGCGAACGGCTCGATCTTTGTCGGGCCGAGATCGAAAGCGTGCGACGCCTCGCCGAACACCTGCACGGTGCTGGCGCCATAGCTGGTTTTCAGGTCATCGCTGAAGCCGGCGAAGGCCGGATTGCGCGCCGTGTCGATGTCGTGATGGCTGTAGCCGGCGCCGAACTTCAGCTGGACGCTGTCGATCATGCCCCCGCCATAGGCGGCCAGATGCACACTGGTGACGTCGGCCGACGAGGCCCGGTCGTCGATGTCGAGCGACGTGACGCTGATGCCGCCGAGAAAGCCGAGCATCCAGCCGTCGGCGATGGTCGTATCGATGCCGGCGAAGAAGGCGCCGGTGCTGGCATCGGCATCCACGGCATTGCCGTCGCCGTCGAGCGAACGGGCAAGGCCTGCGCCCTGCATCCAGAAACCCCGCGCGCCGGGCTCGGCAATCGCCGCACCGGCGCGCGCCAGCGCCGCGTCGCGCGGCAGCCGGCTGTCGTCGAGCAGCACGCCGGCGACAGTCGCGTGCACCTCGCCGGAAAGCTGGTCGAAGGCAAAGCGCGCGCTGTCGGCCGACAGCGGCGCGATGGCATTGTAGACGGGATTTCCAGCACCGAGCGCCTCGATGCCGCCGGCCGCCGCCTTCTGGTTCGGCGTTTGCGCCACCGACGAAAAGTCGACCGCGTTGCGGGTCAGCGTCAGCACGACATTGTTGCCGTCGTCGCCGGTATAGCTGACGTCGGGCGTCAGGAAGGCATAGACATGGGAAATGCTGGCGAACTGTCCTGTCACCGCGCCGGCGCCCTGGTTGTCGATGATGGTGTAGGTCTGGCTCGGCTGCCAGCCGGTGCCGGTCAGTTCGTGCAGGGCGAGCGTGCCGCCACTGACATCGACCGTGCCCGTCACCACCACCTTGTCGGCGCTTGCCGTGTCGACCTCGATGTCGAGCGTGCCGGCCAGCCTGTAATTGCCGTTGATGGTCTGGGTGCCGATCGAGGCGCCGGGCGCGTGATGTCCACCGGCCTGTATCGTCACCGTGCCGCCGGCGAGGCCGCCGATCGTGCCGTTGCCGCCGAGCGTGGCGCCGCTCGCCACCGTCAGATCGGCGGAACCCAGCGAGCCATCGACCTGCAAGGTGCCGGCATTGACCGTGGTGATGCCGAGATAGGTGTTAGCGCCCGACAGGATCAGCTTGCCGGTGCCGTCCTTGGTGAAGCTGCCCTTGGCCAGCGCGCCACTATCGGCAATGATGCCCGAAATCGTCTCGTCGAGATTGAGCGCGCCCGTCTTCAGCGTGTGCGCGCCGAGCGCGATGTCGCCCGCGCCGGAGACCGAGCCCAGCGACACGCAATTGCACGGTCCGGCCACATCGAAGGTCGAGATATCGAGCTTGCCGCCGCTCTGGTTGATGACCTTGGCGGTAGTCGAGGCATTGTCGCCCCGGAATGCGGTGGTGCCGCCGCTCTCGTTGGTGATGAGGGCGCTGCCCGCACTGCTGCCGGCCAGGAACACGGCCTTGCCATTGCCCTGGTTGGTGACGGTCGCGCTGCCGGCGCTCGACTGGTTGTCGAAGACGACAGAGCCGTTCTGGGTCGAGATCGAAAGGCTGCCGGCGCTGACCGCGCCGGCAAAGCGCAGGCTGGGCTTTAGCGTTGCCGCCGGCGCGCCCGTCACCGAAACCCCTCCGGTGCCAAGCGCGCCGTTGGCCGCCGCAACGAGCTCGCCTTCCTTGATCGTCGTGCCGCCCTGGTATGAATTGGCCGCCCCCAGCGTCAGCCGGCCGTCGCCGAGCTTGACGATGCTTCCCGTTCCGGAGATGCCGACATTGATGATGGCGTTGTTGACCGTCGCCGCCGGATCTGCGGCGACGATGATTTCGGTGGCCGCCGAATTGGTCACCAGGGCGCCACCGGCGCCCGCCGACAGCGTGTAGGTCCAGTCGGTCGGATGCGACACGAAGCGCAGGCCGGTGAAGGTCTGCGACCCGACCACGCTGACTGTTCCCGGCGTGCCCGCGAACACCGCTTTCTGGCTCGCCCAGGCGGCGTTGATGTCGCCGGCGGCGTTCGTCCAATTGGTCGAGGCGGCATCCCAGGTGCCGTTGCCGCCGCGCCCGTTGGCAACCGCGCCCGGAGCCATGTTGGCGCCGTCCCAATATTGTTCGCCCGCTCCGGTCGCGACCAGCAGGTTGACCACTCCGCCACCGCTCTGGATCGACCAGTCGCCCGGGTTGAAGCCCGGCGGAACGGTGCCGATGACGAGACCGTTGTTGGTGAAGCTGCCGCCATAATTGGCGATGCGGTAGGTGCCGTTGCCGAAGCCGCCGGCATCGCTCACCGAAAGCTTGCCGTCCAGCGTCAGCGCGCCGGTGACGTTGAAGAGCGGCGTGGTGCTGGCCGCGCCCAGCGAGACGTTGAGGTTCGACGTGTCGTTCAGCGCCAGCGAGCTCAATGTCAGCGTCTGCCCGGCAACGCCGACCAGCGTGCCGCCATTGGCGATCGTGGTGGCGCCGACCGTGCCGGTGCCGCCCAGCGCGCCGCCGGAATTGACCTGGAAGGCGCTCGACGCCATCGAGCCGTTGACGAGCAGCGTGCCGGCATTGACGTTGGTGGTTCCGGAAAACCCGCTGGTGCCGCTGGTGAGTGTCAGCGTTCCAGAACCCTGCTTGGTGAAGGTGCCGGTGCCCTCGATCCTGCCCTGATAGGTCGCGCTGGCCGACCCGCCCGCTGTAAACGTGCCGGTCCGGATTTCCACCCGGCCGAAGCCGGAGAAGTCGCCGACTGTCTGGTCGAAGCCGTTGAGGTCGAGGATACCGCCAGCGCCGATGATCGCCCCCGTCGTCACCAGCCGGTCGTTGCCGCCCAGGATCAGGCTGCCGAAGGTCAGCTTCGTGCCGCCCGTATAGGTCTGCACGCTGCTCAGCGTCAGCGTGCCGTTGCCTGACTTCTCGAAACTGCCCTCGCCCGAGATAACGCCGGAATAGGTGGGGGTGAGGTTGGAATAGAACAGCAGCCTGCTGTGGTTGACATAGTCGCCGTTCAGCGTGCCGTTGCCGAGGAAATTGCCGAGGTTCAGCTGTCCGCTGTTGATCGTGGTGCCGCCGCCATAGCTATTGGCCCCCGTCAGCGTCGACGTGCCGGTGCCGTTCTTGATCAACTGGCCGCTGCCGGAGATGACGCCGGCATAGCCGAGGCCGAAATCGCTGGAGCGGTCGATGATCAGCGTGCCACTGTTGGTGACATTGCCCGTAATGCCGCCCGTCGTGCCGCCATTGCCGAGTTGCAGCACGGCTCCCGACGAGATGGTGGTGACCGGCGTATAGGTGTTGTCAGCGGTGAAGATGGTGGTGCCGGCAATGATGTTGACGGCGCCGGGCCCGTTGCCGTCGAGCTTCGGCGCGAACACGTAATTGCTGGACGTATGGTTGAAATTCACCGCTTGCGGGGCGACGGCGGTGCTGACGAATATCGCCGTCGATGCCTCGAGCGTGCCTGGCGCCGCCGCCGGGCTGGCGGCTGCGGCTCCGATGTTGATCGTGCCCGAGGAGCCGGCGACACCGCCGATGCCGATGCCGCCGGTGCCACCGTTGACCCTGACGACGCCGCCGTCGGAGATGGTCAGCACGCCTTTGCCGGTCCCGCCGACGGTCAGTCCCTGCAGATCGCTGGGGCCGGAGCCAAGCGTGTCGCTGATCGTCCAGAGCGAGCCGGCTCCGGTCACGGTCACCGTATCCGAAGTTGCCGCCGTGGCATCGCTGGCGCTGGCGATGTTGGTGTAGCCGGTATTGAGCTTGCCCCCGCCCGACACCGTCACCGTCGCGGTCGAGTTGGTGGCGTTGCCGAGATAGAGCCTGTAGGGCGTGGTGAAGCTCGAGCCCGCGCCATCGACGGTGATCGCCGCCTTGGAATTGACGGTGTTGGCGATCCTGGCATCGCCGCTGAGGAAGCTGCTGGCGGTCGAATCGATCAGGAAACTGCCGCCGTTGAGAACGTTCAGCTCCGAGGTCTGGCTGGTCGAGCCCATCGCCAGCGGCACGTTGTTGTAGGCGCCGGTGAGCTTCCATTGCGATCCGGCGCCGGTGATCGTCACCTTGCCGTTGGTGATGCCGCCGGGCGGCGTGCTCAGTATAGGGTTGGCCGTGCTCGTCACTTGCCCGCCGGCGGAGATGAGCAGCGTACCGGTGCCGACCCCGCCCACGGACAGGTTCTCGGTCGTCCACCTGGCGCCGCCCGAAACCGTGGCGGTGCCGACGCCCGTGGCATTGCCGCCGACATAGCTGAGCTTGGTGGTGGCGGTGGCGTTGTCGAGGAGCTGGAAATCGCCCTTGCCGGTGACGCCGATGATGAAGGTGGCGATGCCGGGATTGTTCATCGTGAAATCGGAACCGCTGCCGGTGACGATCAGTTGGCCATCGGCCAGCGCGGAACTTTCGCCGATCATGACATTGCCGCTGGACAACAGCTTGCCCCCGGCCTCGGCGCGCACGCGGCCAACCGCGCCGGCGTCGGCCGAGATCGACAGGAAACTGTTCGTCCACTGCGAGCCGGCCCCGGTGATGGTGACGGTGCCGGAGGATGACGGATTGTTGGCAACGACACCGCCGGCGCTGGTGACCTTGCCGCCGCCCGAGATCGTCAGCGTGCCGGTGCCGTTGTTGCCGACCATGAGATAGTTGTTTGCCACCGACAGCGTGCCGGCGCCGGTGACGACAAGGGCGCCGTTCGATCCGGCCGCGTTGCCGATGATGACGGTCTTGGCCAGCGCCCCGGCGGAACTGATCGTGGCTGTGTTGGCGAGGCTGTCGATGACCAGGTCGTCGGCGGCCGTCGGCAGCGCGGGCGACGTCCAGTTTCCAGGCGTGAACCAGTTGTTGGAAATCGACCCGTTCCAGGTCAGCGAAGCGCCCAGCGCCAGCGTCGAGCTCGACACCAGCAACGCCGCGCCGGCCAGCACGAGCTTGGCACGGCGGCCTGTTGTCGGACGCATCTGTCTGTCCATTCGGTTCCTGTCCCCACGGCTCGCGGACCGCCCTTTACGGACAGCGCAACATCCCCTCGGGCGCGCCGGCCGGCGGCCCGTCCCGAAAAGCTAGAGGCGCATGAGCGTGGTCGATACCGGCAGTTAGGGACAGATACGGACAATTCGGGACATCGGGCGGCCCCGACCGCCCCGCAAACGATGCGCGAGGCATGATCCGGCCCCGTCCGCCCGTCGATCCGCGCCGCCGACCGAATCGGCGGTCATGGCGATCTGGCGGGGCGGCGGCCATTGTGGAACGATATCGCTCCCGCAACGTTTTATCGGGTTGGGAGGAACCTCATGAACGATGCGCCGGCAACACCCGTCGGCAGGCCGCTTTCGCCAGGCGAACTGGTTACCGTGATGTCGCATTTCCATCGCGCCGAGATCGCCCGCATGGCCGGCTGGCGCGACCGCCTCGATCGCACCAGCAACTGGGCGATCACGGTTGTCGCGGCGATGCTGTCGGTGTCGCTGTCGACGGCCAGCGCCCATCATGGCGTGCTGCTGTTCGCCATGCTGCTGGTGCTGCTTCTGTTGTGGATCGAGGCGCGCCGCTATCGCTTCTTCGATGTCTATCGCGCCCGCGTGCGCCAGTTCGAGCGTCACTATTTCGCGCAGATCTTCTCGCCGCAGCCCGATTTCGCCTCCGACTGGCTGCTTGTCGTCGGCGAGAGCCTGCGCACGCCGAAATTCCTGGTCTCGCAGCGCGTGGCGCTGGCCCGCCGCCTGCGCCGCAACTACCTGCACATGATGCTGATCCTGCTGCTCGCCTGGATCCTCAAACTGTCGACCCCGAGTCTGATCGACCAGGCCGTTCCGGCTGGCTTTGTCGGCACGTTGCGCGAGGCGGTCGCCGCGGCGGCGCTGGGTCCCATTCCGGGCATCGCCATCGTCGCCGGAGTGGCCCTCCTCTATGCCGGCCTGCTGGCCGCCGCCTTCCTGACCCCGGGCGACGACGGCGAACTCTCCTTCGGTGATGTCCATGTCTGAGATGGATTCCTCTTCGCCCTGAGTGACTGCAACGCAAACGTCGGCCGCGCGTTGTGATGGTCAGTCCGCAGCGGTGGGTTGAAGGGGCTCAATGATTCCATCGGCAACAAGGTCGAAGCTCGCGGCTGGCTTTTCACTGGCCATTCTCATTCTGGCGCCGGCAAGCCACGCGCTGGCGGCGCAGCCTTCCGGTCACGCCTCCGGCATGGGCGGCTCGGCCGAAGGCCTGTTCGTCGCCGAGATCGTGCTCCTGCTTCTGGTCGGGCGCGGCCTGGGCGAAGTCTTCCAGCGCTACGGCCAGCCGGCGATCATGGGCCAGTTGGTCGGCGGCATCCTGCTGGGGCCGTCGCTGTTCGGCTGGATCTGGCCCGATGCCCAGCACCTGATCTTTTCCACCGACCCGGCGCAGAAAAGCATGATCGATGCCGTCTCGCAGCTCGGCATCCTGCTGCTCCTGCTGCTCACCGGCATGGAAACGGATCTGCGCCTCGTGCGGCGGGTGGGCGCGGCCTGTTTTTCGATCTCCATCACCGGCGTCATCATACCCTTTGCCTGCGGTTTCGCGCTGGCGCAGTTCCTGCCCGACACCCTCCTGCCCGAGCCGGCCGAACGCATCGTCGCGGGGCTGTTCCTCGGCACCGCGCTGTCGATCTCCTCGGTCAAGATCGTCGCCATGGTGGTGCGCGAGATGAACTTCATGCGCCGTAATCTCGGCCAGATCATCGTCTCCTCCGCCATCATCGAGGACACGATCGGCTGGCTGATCATCGCCATCACCTTCGGCATCGCCACCAATGGCAGCCTGCAGGTGCTGCCATTGGTGCTGACGGTCGCCGAAGTGGCGCTGTTCATGGTGTTCTCCTTCACCATCGGCCGCCGCCTCGTGTTCACGCTGATCCGCTGGAGCAACGATTCCTTCCGCAGCGAGTATGCGGTCATATCGGTCATCCTGATCATCATGGGCGTGATGGCGCTGATCACCAATCTGATCGGCGTCCACACCGTGCTGGGTGCCTTCGTCGCCGGCATACTGGTGGGCGAATCGCCGATCCTGTCCGACCATATCGAGGGCCAGTTGCGCGGCGTCATCACCGCCCTCTTCATGCCTGTCTTCTTCGGCATGGCGGGCCTGTCCGCCGATCTCACCGTGCTTGCCGACCCGACGCTGGCCTTGCTGACCCTGGCTCTGGTGATGATCGCCAGCATCGGCAAGTTCTCGGGCGCTTTCCTCGGCGGCCGGCTCGCCGGCATGTCGCTGAAAGAGTCCACCGCCGTCGGCAGCGCCATGAACGCGCGCGGCTCGACCGAGGTCATCGTCGCCTCGATCGGCCTGTCGATGAACATCCTGTCCCACAATCTGTTCACGATGATCGTCACCATGGCCGTCATCACCACGCTGGCCATGCCGCCAATGCTGCGCTGGGCGCTCGGCCGGCTGCCGGTCGGCGATACCGAAAAGCAGCGCGTCGACCGCGAACTGCTCGACGAACGCGGCTTCGTCTCCAAGCTGGAGCGGCTGCTGCTTCTGGTCGACGACAGCCCGCCCGGCAAGTTCACCGCCTATCTTGCCGGGCTCGTCGGTGGCGGCAGCGGCATGCCGACCACGCTGCTCCACCTCGAGGGCGCCCGACTGTCAGGCACAGCCCGCGCCAGGGGTCCCGAGCGGACCTCGAAGGAAGTCAAGAAAGGGGCGGCCAGAAGCGCCAGGGCGGTCAGCAAGGCCGAGGATACGCCGGTGGAGAAAGTGCATCTGACGGCCCGTAGCGAGCTCGAAGCCACCGCCGAAACGATCGCCGAGGAAGCCCGCAAGGGCTATGGCCTGCTGCTGGTCGGCCTGGAGACCATGCTGACCGAGAAGGGATCGTTCACCGCCGCGGTCAACGATCTCACCAGCGGCTTCGACGGCCCGCTCTGTCTGGTGCTGAACGGCGCCGGATCCACCAGCAAGATGCCGGTGCTGCGCGCCGGCGCCACCATTCTGGTTCCCGTCAACGGCACCGAAGTAGCGCGGCGCGCGGCCGATTACGCGCTCGCTCTGGCCCGTCCCCACCGGGCGCGCGTAAAAGTCCTCTATGTCTCGCAGGCGCGCAAGGGCAGCCGGCCAAGCTCGGTTTCGCACCGCCGAGAGGAGGCCGTGCTCAAGGATGTCGCTGATCTCGCCGACCGCTATGGCGTCGCCGTCGAGACCGCGATCAGGACGCGCGCCACCCCCGACAAGGCGATCGCCAGGGAGGCAGCCAAGGGCGTGGCGATGGTGGTGATGGGCGTCACCCAGCGGCCTGGCGAAGAGCTGTTCTTCGGCGACACGGCGACCGCCGTGCTGGCCTCCGTAGCCTGCCCGGTCGTGCTTCTGGCCAGCGAGCGCGTCAAGCGCGCCGAGGCCGGCGCCGAGGAGGCGGCAGCCGAAATCAGTGCCTGACGCCTTCGGTCTAGAGGCCGAAGAACTGCCGCCCGATCATATATCCCAGCGCCGCCGCGACCAGCGGGAAAAGCGCCGGCGCCGCCTTGCTGAAGAAGGAAACCTTTGTGTCCTTGGGCGGCACATATCGTGCGTTGCCGAGATTCTTGGTCATGGTCCTACCCCACCACTTAATTAGTAAAGGCTGATTAACAGCAGGGCCACATTAACGGCTTGCAAAGAAATTCGGTCGAATCGCTGACTTTCAACGCCTCATTTCGAAGGAAAATCCACGGGCTGGGGAACCGAACGGCTTGTCCCGGGGTTGAGGCGGTCGGGGGCTTGCAGACGTGTCCACCATCTTGACGACATTGACGATTTGGGTGCCGCACCGGTCCCGGGCGAGGATTCCGCGCTGGCCGACGACACGCAAAGGCATCAACCGATCCCTGACGAACGAGGCGCCATGCAAACCGGTACAGCGACCATAGGCGATCGCCACCTCGCTTTCCTTTCGGGCGGCGGTGAGCTCGGCCGCCTCATCGCTGCTTTCGACTGGGCCGCGACCTCCATCGGGCCGATCGCCGGCTGGCCGCAGAGCCTGAAAACGGCGGTGTCGCTGATCCTGCGCTCGAATGTGCCGATCGTGATGCTGTGGGGCGAGGACGGCGTCATGATCTACAATGACGGCTATTCGCAATTCGCCGGCGGCCGTCACCCGCAATTGCTCGGCTCGAAAGTACGCGAGGGCTGGCCCGAGGTGGCCGACTTCAACGACAATATCATGAAAGTATGCCTGGGCGGCGGCACCCTCGCCTATCGCGAGCAGGTCCTGACGCTGAACCGCACCGGCAAGCCCGAACAGGTCTGGCTCGATCTCGACTATTCGCCGGTACTCGACGAAAGCGGCGAACCGGCTGGCGTCATCGCCATCGTCATCGAAACGACCGCCAAGGTCGCCGCCGAACGCTGGCGCGCCAGCGAGCGCGATCGACAGCGGCAGATGTTCGAACAGGCGCCGGGCTTCATGGCGATGCTGTCCGGTCCCCAGCATGTTTTCGAGCTGACCAATGCGGCCTACATGCAGCTCGTCGGCCACCGCGACGTGATCGGCCTGCCCGTCCGCCAGGCCTTGCCGGAGGTGGAAGGCCAGGGCTTCTTCGAACTGCTCGATCGGGTTTTCAACTCGGGCGAGGCCTTTGTCGGCTATACGCTGAAGGCCGAGCTGCAGCGCACGCCGGGCGGCGCGATCGAAGATCGCTTCATCGATCTCGTTTATCAGCCGGTGCGCAATCCGGGCGGGGACGTCATCGGCATCTTTGTCCAGGGCGTCGACGTCACCGACCGGCTGATCGCCGAGAGCGCGTTGCGCCAAAGCGAGGCGCAATTCCGCACGTTCGCCGAGTCAATGCCCAACCATGTCTGGACCGCGACGCCCGACGGACTGCTCGACTGGTTCAACCCGCGCGTCTACCTCTATTCGGGCAGCCCTCCAGGAACGCTCGACGGCGACGCCTGGGCCGGCATCGTCCACCCGGACGACATTGCTTCGACCGCCGAAAAATGGCGCGGGGCATTGGCCGAAGGCGCTTTCTACGAGACCGAGTTCAGGCTTCGCCGACACGACGGCGACTATCGCTGGTTCATCGTGCGTGCCGTCCCCATTCGCGATGCCGATGGCGCCATTCTGCGCTGGATCGGGACCAACACCGATATTGACGACCAGAAGCAGGTGGCGCAGGCCCTGCTGCAGAGCGAGCGCCGCCTGCAGCTGTCGCAAAACGCGGCAGGCATCGCGGCGCTCGAACTCGATATCGCCACCGGTATCGTGGTCGGCTCCGAGGGCTTCTGGGAACTCTGGGGGCTGTCACCGCGCGACAGCGTGCACATCTCGGTATTGGAAAGCATCGTCATTTCCGACGACAAGGACGTCCGTTCCAATCAGGAGACACGTGAGAAAGGCACCGCCGTGCCCGCTGTCGAATACCGCATCCGGCGGCCCGACACCGGCGAGTTGCGCTGGCTGTCGCGCCACATCGATTTCGTCCATGACGAGACCGGCAAACCGATCAAGATGTTCGGCGTCATGCAGGATGTGACCGACCGCCGCGAGGCGCAGGCGCGGCAGGAACTGCTGACCCATGAACTCGAACACCGCATCAAGAACATCCTGGCGATGGTGGCGGCCATCGCGTCGCAAACCTTGCGCAACACCGATATCTCGACGGCGAGCGCCACCTTCAACGAGCGCTTGCGCGCGCTTGCCAACGCGCACGACATCCTGAACCAGACGCGCTGGACAAGCGCCTCGATCCGCGAGGTGGTCGACAACACCATGGCCACCTTCCCGCTCGAGCAGATATCGATCTCCGGCCCGGCGCTGCCGATCAACCCAAAGATGGCGCTGACGCTGGCGCTCGCCGTCAACGAGCTCGCCACCAACGCGCTGAAATATGGCGCGCTGTCGACGCCGGGCGGCAGAGTGACGATTGAGTGGGCGCTGCATCCGGCGCAGGAGACATCGGGCGCAGCCCGGCTGATCTGGCGCTGGCGCGAGCAAGGCGGCCCGCCCGTGACACCACCGACCCGGCGCGGCTTCGGCCGGTTCCTGATCGAGCGCGTGCTCGGCACGGATTTCGGCGGATCGGTCCAGATCGATTATCGTCCCGATGGCGTTGAATGCGTGCTGGATGCGCCGGCGCCGCAATTGCCGACAGCGCGCTATTGACCAGGTAAGCTTGCAATGAACATTCAGCCCGCCGCCACCGTCCTCGTCGTCGAAGACGAAGCGTTCCTGTTGTTCTCCATCGCCGACGAATTGCGCGAGGCCGGATATCACGTGCTGGAGGCCAGCAATGCCGACCAGGCGATCGAGCTGCTGGAGACCCGGGGAGACATCGCCATACTGTTCACCGATATCGACATGCCCGGTTCCATGGATGGGCTGCGTCTGTCGGCCGCCGTGCGCGACCGCTGGCCGCCGGTCAAGATCATCATCACATCCGGCAAGCAGCAGCCGGCCCGCGACGCGATGCCGAGCGGCGGCGTCTTCCTGCCCAAGCCCTATGCGCCGGCGGCGGTTGCAGCGACCATCCAGGGGTTGCTGCACTAGTTCGCTACTCCGAGACAGAGCAACCCGAAGGGCTGCTTTGCACTCCAGCTGTGCGCAAGAGCTGTCCTTAAGCGCCCCGGAACCATCCTTTCGTCATCTGAAGCTATTGAAGCTACTCCGAGCCACGAATTTCCAACGGCGACGCCTGAGCTTGGAACAGGTCGATCGGACAGGGAGAGAATACCCAAACGCATGTGCCATAGGCCGTAACGAAAGAGATCATCAGGGCGGTCAAGACGGATAAACGGTGCATGATAGCGTTGGGCCTCTTTGTTGCAGACCCGTGCACAACCCACTGCAACCTGATCGGTTCTCCATAAAATATTTACCTTGTTGGAATGGTTTACGAATAGTTTCGAAGGCTGGCTGAGGCCAACCTCCACCAACTGTAGCGGCGATAGGTCTGGCCTACGCGACGGTCGGCTACGGCCTACTTATCGCTGTTTTCGAACGCCCCGATACCCTGCGCGATGAGGTTGGTGGCCATCACCAGCGAGATGATGGCGGCCGAGTTGAACACCACCACCCACCATTTGCCGCCGGTGAGGAAGCCGTAGCCGTCGGCGATCGCCAGCCCCCAGTCGGCCGAGGGCGGCTGGATGCCGAGGCCGAGGAAGGAGAGCGTCGCGATCGAAAAGAAGGCGTAGCCGAGCCGGGTGATGAGTTCGATCAGGATGGTCTCCCTGACATTGGGCAGGATTTCCAGGAACATTATCGCTAGCCGTCCCTCGCCGGCGAGCCGCGCGGCGCTGACATAGTCGCGCTCGCGCTGTTCGCGCGCGGCGGTGCGCACGGTGCGCGCCACCAGCGGCGCATAGGCAAGGCCGATCACCGCGATGACGGTGAGGTTGGACGGGCCGATCGCCACCAGGGCCATCGTCACCAGCACGATGAAGGGCAGCGACATGACCGCGTCGAGCAGCCTTGCGCCGATGGCGTCGACCAGGCCGCCTGACGTGCCGAGCACCAGGCCGATGACGCTGCCGGTGGCCACCCCCGCCAATGTCGCCAGCGGCGCCACCAGCAGGATATCGCGCGAGCCGACGATGATGCGCGAGAACACGTCGCGGCCGAGCTGGTCGGTGCCGAACCAGTGCACCGCGTCGGGCGGCGTCATCATCGACAGGAAATCCTCGGCATAGGGATCGAACGGCACGAATTGCGGGCCGAGCAGCGCGCAGGCGACCCAGAACAGAAGCACCGCCGAGCCGATCGCCGCCGACGGCGCCACACCGGGCAAGGAGCCGCGCAACCTGCCGATCCAGGAAAGCCTGATGTCGCCGCGCATCGGAGATTGCGCCAGGTCGGTCATGGCGCGCTCCGGCGCCGCAGGCGTGGGTCGAGCAGCGCCTGCAGGAGATCGCCGAGCGCTGCCGTCGACACGAAGATCGCAGCCATCACCAGCACGCCGGCTTCGAGCATCGGGAAGTCGCGCGCCTTGGCCGCGGTCAGCACCAGATTGCCGAGGCCCTGTATGCCGAACAGCGCTTCGATCACCACCAGCCCACCGAGCAGGAAGCCGCTTTGCGTGGCGATGACCGCCACCGTCGGCACCAGCGCGTTGCGCAGCACATGCTTGAACAGCACTTGCGCGGGGCTGAGCCCCTTGAGGATGGCGGTGCGGGTGTAATCGGCGGCGCGTGCCTCGATCACCCCTGCCCGGGTCATGCGCGCGACATAGCCGATGAGGTTCAGGACCAGCGGCAAGGCCGGCAGGATGAGATAATAGCCGGTCGTCCATAAGCCGGCGCCTTGCGGCGCTGCACCCGTGATCGGAAACCAGGCCAGCCACAGGCCGAACACCATCAGCAGCAAAAGGCCGGAGACGAAATCGGGCACGATCGAGAGCGATACGCCGGTGAGCACGATTGCCCGGTCGACAACGCTCCCCGAACGCAGGCCGGCAGCGACGCCGGCGCCGATGCCGATCGGCACCAGGAACAGCAGCACGACACCGGCAAGGGCTGCGGAGTTCCTGATGCTTTCCAGCACGAACGGCGCCACCGGCGCGCGCATCGACAGCGACTCGCCGAAATCCCCCGCCATCGCCCTGGCCAGCCAGTGCCAGTACTGGGTCAGGACAGGCTGGTCGGTGCCGAGCTTGCGGTTGAGCTCGGCCACCGCCTGAGCATCGGCGAAAGGGCCGAGCATGACGCGGCCGACATCGCCGGGCAGCACCTGCCCGGCGAGGAAGACCAGCGCGCTGACCAGCCACAACGTCAGAAGCAGCGAAGCCCCGCGCGCCGCGAGCGGCCGCACGATCGCCATCGAGGCGAGGCCGCTCACACGAACGACACCTTGTCGAGCAGCAGATGCGAGATGGCGGTGAAGCGCACGCCCTCGACCTTGGATGAGACGATGCGGCTGTACTGCGAGAAATAGCCGATGATCAGCGGCGTCTCGTCGAGCAGCAAGGCCTGGATCTTGCCCGCCGCCAGCCTCTGCGCCTTGAGGTCGCGTGCCTTGCCGTAGTCGATCAGCAGCGCGTCATAGTCGGGATTGTTGAAATGCGCCGCGTTCCAGGCGCCCGAACTTTTCAGCGTCGCGTTGAGGAAGATGTCGGGCGTGCCGCGATGGCCGAAATCGGTGATGCCGAGATTGGAGTCCAGCCAGGGCGAGGAGCCGAACGTCGCCGAGCCGTAATAGGCATCCTGCGGCAGCACGTTGAGCTTGATGTCGATGCCGGCCTTCTTGGCGAAGTTCTGGATGATGACGGCATAGTCGGGAATGTCGTAGGCGCGCTCGGTGGTCAGCGTCACCTGGAACCCGTTGGGCACGCCAGCCTCGCCGAGCAGACGCTTGGCCTCCTCGATATCCTGCTTGCGCTGCGGCACCGCCGGATCGGCCGACGGGAAGATCGGCGCGAAGGGCGTGTCGTTGCCGACGATGGCGCGGCCCTTGAGCAGGCCCTTCACCACCGCCTCGCGGTCGATCGTCAGCGCCAGCGCGCGGCGCACGCGCTTGTCGGTGAACGGCGCCTGGTCGGTCCTCAGATGCACCTGGTCGTGCGAGCTTGCCTGGACGCTGAGCAGCTTGAAGTTGGGGTTGCCCTCGATCGCCAGCTCCAGGCGCGTCGTGCTCGGGATGACATCGAGCTGGCCCGCCTGCAGCGCCAGCACCTGCGCCTGCTCGTCGTCGAAGAACTTGATCTCGACCCGGTCGGGCAGCGCCTTGTCGCCCCAATAATCGGCATTGCGCACGAAGCTGGCGCCCTGCTTGGGGCGGAAGCTATCGAACTTGAACGGCCCGGTGCCGATGAAGGTCTTTTCGAAGTCGCCTGCATAGTCGGCCGGCAGGATGACGGCGTTAAACACGTCGGACGAGACATAGAACGGGAAATTGCTGTTGGGCTGGTCGAGGTCGAAGGCGACTGTTTCATCGTCGACCAGCTTGGCGCCGCCTTTCGACAGAATGCCCTTGTAGGCCGACAACGCCCCCGAGCCGGTCGCCGGATCGACCAGCCGCTCGAAGGTCGCGACCACATCCTTGGCGGTGACGGCGCGGCCGTCGTGGAATTTCACGCCGGGCCTGAGCTTGAAGGTCCAGCGCCTGGCCGTCTCATCGGCTTCCCAGGACAAAGCGAGCTTCGGCTGCAGCCCGTCCTTGGGGTCGTCGAGGATGAGATATTCGCCGACCTGGCTGATGACCCCGATGCTGGCGGGGTCGGTGACCGTCACCGGGTCGATCGCCTTGGTCGGTTGTCCGAGCCCGACGCGCACCGTGCCGCCACTGTTCGCAGCGCGGGCGCCCGACGTGAACAGCCCCTGCGAGGCGGCAAGGCCGGTGAGGCCGAGCAGTGCGGCGTATTTCAGGAGGTCGCGGCGTTTGAGGAAGCCTTGCGCGTATTCATCCACCGCGACATTCCAGATGTCGCCGGATTGATTGCGCAGAAGATCGATGTCGGAACGCTTTGTCATTGTCTGTCTCGCTTGAA
Organism: Mesorhizobium sp. B2-3-4; assembly: GCF_006442315.1. GTDB lineage: Bacteria > Pseudomonadota > Alphaproteobacteria > Rhizobiales > Rhizobiaceae > Mesorhizobium. Next base: position 61,295 of record NZ_VFVY01000020.1, read on the forward strand.
AGGGAAGATGGAGAAAACCGTCGTCAGGCCGGCTGGCCGTCGAGATGGATGCGGTCGATCGCCTGCGGATAGAAGGCGATCAGGCCCCTGATTTTTGAAACTTCGTCGACCGGCTCGCGATAACTCCAGGCGATGTCGGGGCGAACCGAACCGTCCTTGAGAACACCCGACCAGTAGGAGGCGATGCCCTTGTAGGGACATCGCGTCGCGGAGTTGGACGGCGTCAGCCGCTCCAGCCTGATATCCTCGGGCGGCAAATAGAACCGCGTCGGCAGATGGGTTTCGAACAGAAGCACCGGGCGATGGCTGTCGGCGACGATCTCGCCGTCGAACCAGACCTGGACATGGCTTGCGCTTTGCAGCACGTCGATGCGCGCATAGGGATCGCGGGCATGGACGAAGACCTCCTCTTCCTCCTCGAACCACTGGTCGACCGCCTTCCAGGTGAAGGCGATGCGGCCGGCGAGCGGCGCCAGGTTCTCATCCGGCGGTGCCGTGAACGACCAGGCGGCGTTGGCGGCGCGCCTGTCGCCGCTGTCGATGTCCCAATAGGCGGTCTCGCCGCCGACCGCGTGCGGCTCGCGATGCGCCGACGGCTTCAGCACCGACGCATCGACCTGGGATGGCGGGAAGAAATAGATCGGCAGGAAGTGGTTGGAGCGCAGCACCAGCACATTGCGGCTGTCGGCGATGGTGCGGCCTCCGAATTTGACGCGGATGCGCTTGGGGCTGTGGAGCACATTGACGAGGCGCGGAGTGGTGGCTTCGCGGGGCTGGAGGTTCGGCGCGGCGGTCATGGTCGGGTCCTCAGGATACGGCGCGCGCATTGGCGCGCTGCTCGGCGAAGCGGTTGGCGGGGCGGGCGAGGCCGAAGCGGTCGCGCAGCGTGCCCGGCGCGTACTCGACCGGGACCAGGCCACGCCGCTGCAGCTCCGGAACCACCTGTTCGGCGAAATTCACCCAGTCTTCCGGCAGCAGCGGGAACATCAGGTTGAAGCCGTCGCAGGCGCCCGAGACGAACCAGTCTTCGAGCTGGTCGGCGATCTGCTTTGGCGTGCCGGCCACCGTCGGCACCGAGCCGCTGTTGGCGAGCTTGCGGGCGATGTCGCGCAGGCTGAGATTCTGCTGCGACCATTGCTTGACCCGGTTGAGCGAGGTGCGCCCGCCATTGAAGGTGCTTTCGTCCGGCAACGGCGGCAGCGGCCCGTCCGGCGGATAGGCGGACAGGTCGATGCCGCTCCAGCTCGACAACAGGTCGATGCCGACCTGGTCGGGCAGCAGCGTCTGCAGATAGGCCTGCTTGTCGCGCCCTTCCGCTTCGGAGGCGGCGACGATGGGCAGGATGCCGGGCAGAATCTTGAAGCTCTCCGGCCGCCTGCCATGGCGCGCCAGCCGCTCGTTGATGTCCTGCCGGTATCTGATCCCGTCCTCGCGCGTCGAGAAGATGGCGAAATGCACGTCGGCCTGCGCGGTGGCGAAATTCTTGCCGTCCTCGGACGAGCCGGCCTGCACGATCAGCGGATGGCCCTGCGGCGGCCGCGACACGTTGAGCGGCCCGCGCACCTTGAAATGCTTGCCCTTGTGGTCGATCGGGTGGACCTTGTCGGGGTCGGCGAAATAGCCCGTCTGCTTGTCGATGAGGAGCGCCTCGTCCTCCCAGCTGTCCCACAGCGCCTTGACGATATCGAGGAACTCGCCGGCGCGCTCATAGCGGAAGGCGTGCTCGATATTGCCGTCGCGGCCGAAATTACGCGCCTCCTCGTCCATCGCCGAGGTGACGACGTTCCACGACGCCCTGCCGCCGCTGATATGGTCGAGCGAGGCGAACTGGCGCGCGATGTTGTAGGGCTCGCTGTAGGAGCTCGACGCCGTGGCGATCAGCCCGATATGCCGGGTGGCGCCGGCCAGCGCCGACAAGAGCGTCAACGGTTCGAGCCGCGCATTGGCATAGTGGGCGACGCCGCTCTTCACCGAATCCCAGATCGAGACGTGGTCGGCGACGAAGATGGTGTCGATGCGCGCCCGCTCCGCCGCCTGCACCAGGTCACGGTAATAGTCGAAGCCGAGCACCTCGCGCCCCGGCGCGCGGGGATGGCGCCAGGCCATGCGATGGTCGCCCTGCGGGTTGAAGAAGAACGCGCTGAGGATGAGGTGCGACATCTCTGGTTTCCTTGCCTTCGGGTGACCGAAATCCGCAGCGCGACGGCGTCTGGCCGTGCCCCGAAAATCGTCCTGTCCTCAAGAAGCTAGATTGCGTCCGAGCTTAATTCGAGTAATTTTATAGAGATTGTTTCATATGAAAGCGGAAGCGATTGCCTCCAATCGCGCCGCGCGCGCAAAAAGTGGTTTCGGGTCACCCATGTCGTCAGTTCTGCCATCCTCGTCGTCGGTTCTGAACGTCGAGCATCTATCGGTTTCCTACGCCGGCGCCGGGCGCATCCATCGCGCGGTCGATGACATCTCGCTGGCGATCGGCCAGGGCGAAGCGCTCGGCCTGGTCGGCGAATCCGGCTCCGGCAAGAGCTCGGTGGCGCTGGCCGTGCTTCGCTATCTGCCGAGACACGCCCGCGTCGAGGCCGCACAGCTCGCCTTCGAGAACCGCGAGATCCGCGACCTCTCGGCCGTCGAGCTGCGCCGGCTGCGCGGCGACCGCATCGCCGCCGTCTACCAGCATCCGGGTTCGGCGCTGAACCCGAGTATGACCATTGGCGGCCAGATCGCCGAGACCCTGCTGCGCCATCGCGCGATGCACCGCGACGACGCGCAGGCGCGCGCCGAACAACTGCTCGGCCGCGTGCGCGTCGCCAACCCCGAGCGCGTGCTGCGGCTCTATCCGCACGAATTGTCGGGCGGCATGCAGCAGCGCGCCAACATCGCCATTGCGATAGCGCTCGACCCGGCGCTGCTGGTGATGGACGAGCCGACCACCGCGCTCGACGCCAGCGTCCAGTCCGAGATCATCGCCATCCTCGACGATCTGCGCCGCGAGCACCGCACCTCGATCCTTTTGATCAGCCACGACATCAATCTGATCCGCCGCTCCTGCGACCGCGTCTCGGTGATGCAGGCCGGCGCGATCGTCGAAACCGGTATGTCGGAAGACGTCTTCGACAATCCGCGCCACGCCTATACGCGCGCGCTGGTCGCCGCGATCCCGACACTGACCCGCACCAAGCGCGACGGCAGGCTGGCCGAGGATGCCGGCCCCATGGACCTCACTTCGGATGCGCCTGCCGGCGAGAGCGAGGACAACGCCCTGCCCGCGTCGCGGCGCGAGATCGCCCTCTCCTGCCGCGGGATAAAACAATCCTTCGGCGGCCAGCCGGTGCTGCACGGCATCGACCTCGACATCGCCGCCGGCGAGACCTTCGGGCTGATCGGCGAATCCGGCTCCGGCAAATCGACTCTGGCGCGCATCGTCACCGGACTGCAGCCGCCGGCGGCGGGCAGCGTCGAACTGTTCGGCAAGGCGGTCGCGCCGCTCGTCGAGCGCCGACAGCCGGTCGAGCGCCGCGACGTGCAGATGGTGTTCCAGTCGCCCGACCGCACGCTGAACCCGCGCCAGCGCATCGGCCGCATCCTTGGCCGCCCGCTGCGGCGGCTGGCCGGCCTGCCGCGCCGCGCCGTGCCGCAGCGCGTGGGCGACCTGCTGGCCTCGGTCCGGCTTGCCCGCACGACGGCGGAACAGAAGCCCGGCACACTGTCGGGCGGCCAGCGCCAGCGCACGGCGATTGCCCGCGCCTTCGCCGGCCTGCCGCGGCTGGTGGTGCTCGACGAGCCGACCTCGGCGCTCGACGTCTCGGTGCAGGCGACCGTGCTCAACCTGCTCAACGATCTTCAGAAAACGAAAGATACCGCCTATCTCTTCATCAGCCATGATCTGCGCGTCGTGCGCTACATGGCCGACCGCATCGGCGTGATCTATCGCGGCCGCCTGGTCGAGACCGGCACCTCCGACCAGATTTTTGCCGGTCCCAACCACCCCTACACGCAGATGCTGCTGGCCGCGTCTTCCAATGAGGCGCCGGCCGCGACAACGGCCGAAGCACAAGCCGTCATCGAAGACGGTCCTCGCGGCTGCGCCTTCGCCGGCCGCTGCCCGCTGGCCGATGCCGGCTGCCTCGAGGCGGAGCCCGTGGCGCGCGAGGTTGAAGCCGGCCATGTCATCGCCTGCTGGAAACGTGCCGGCTGAGGCGGGCCCTATCCGCCGAGACAAGGCCGGTGCACCGGCGATTTGAGCGGCTCGATGCCGAGCGTTAAATCCGGCAGACCGCCATGACGAAGAACTCGCGGTAGCAGAAATCGGGATCGTCGAGCAGGCGATCCGGCCGCTGCGTCAGCTCCCGCCAATAGGCCTGGTCCGCGTCAGGCAAGGCATAACCGGGCGCGACGCTGGCAAAATAGGCCAGGAGGTCGCGAACATAGTCGCGCGTGAAGCCAGGCGCGGGCGCCCAGCGCTCTACCAGCCAGCCCTTGCGGCTGACGACCTCGAGGCCCGCCTGCCGCAGACGCGCCGGCAGCGTCGAACCGCAATCGGTGCCGAGCACGCCCCGGTCGCGAAACCCCTGCAGCCTGGCGGCCATGAAGCGCGCCAAAAGGGCCCGCTCCATGGGCAGTATCTGCAGGATGGTCGAATCGAAATCCTTGACGGCGAAGATGCCGCCCGGCTTCAGCACGCGCCTGGCTTCGCCGACGGCAAGCTCGAACTCGGCCGGCGTCAGATACTGCATGACATTGCCGGACCAGACGCAATCGAACGATGCGTCGGCGAAGGGCAGCGACAGGATGCTGCCGACTTCAGTGGCAATTTCCGGCGGCTCGGGCAGCGTGCCCGCCAGCGCCTCGACCCGGCCGATATTTTCAGGCGCGAGGTCGAGCGCGGCGATAAAGCCGGATGGGCCGACGGCCCTGGCGATGAGCGGCAGGAAGCCGCCGCTGCCGCACCCGGCGTCGAGCACGCGCCAGCCCGGGTGGATACCGGCGTCGAGCAAGGCCGCCTCGTATTCGGGCCGCGACGATTCGAAATGAAGATCGAGCCAGCCGGCCTCGCTCGCTTCGTGACCGGTGGACGTTTGGTTCCTGCCAGACAAAGAATGACCCCCCATGGCGCGACGGGATAGAGCAATTCCAGGAAAAGTGTGAGCGGTTTTCCGTCCGGAATTGCGTCAAAAACAAAGGGATAGAAGCGTACCCGACGGCATCGCGCAATGCCCTGGCGAAACAGCGCTGAGCCGGCGCCGGTCTAAGCCGGCAGGGAGCTATTGCGCGCGGCCGAACCGGCCATGGCATCGCCTGCTGGAAGCGTGCCGGCTGATCACGGCTGAAGACAAGCCGCCCCTGCTTCGGCTAGAGTTTCGCTGGAAACCGGGCGAAGGAGCATCGCGATGAGCAAAGCCAATCCAACGCCGGCCGGGCAGCCACGGCCTCTCGCCGAGATCGCCAGCTATCACGCCCATATCTATTTCGGCGACGCCGCCCAGCGCCGACACGCCGAATGGCTGCGCCAGCGCATCGGCGAACGCTTCCGCGTGCGCCTCGGCAGTTGGCGCGACGAGCCGGTCGGCCCGCATGAGCAGGCCATGTACCAGGTCTCCTTCGCCACCGAAATCTTCGCCACGCTGGTGCCCTGGCTGATGCTGAACCATGGCGGCCTGAGCATCCTCGTCCACCCCAACACCACCAACCCCAAGCGCGACCACACGGTCGACCCGATCTGGATCGGCCGGTCGCTCGGCGTGCACGGCGAGGTGCTGGGCGAGGAGGACGAGGCGGAAGAGGCGCTGGAGGTGAACACGCAGCCGACGCTGGAGGCGTGAGGGCGCGCGGACCCGCGATGAGGGCCTCGCGCGCAGCGGCGGTTCGATGATCCCCTGGGAAATGACAAGATGAACAATTCCGCCGAAACCTTGCCCTATCTGTCGGCCGCACTGCTCGACCACCTGTCGATCCCCACGGCCGACTTGGTGGACGAGATCGAACGCCAGATATCAGGCCAGCGGCGCGGCGAGGTCTGGTGCGCGCCGAAGGCCGTCGTGCAGCCCGGCGACGACCGCTACATCATGGCGACGCTCGGCGTTGCCTCGACGCCGCCGGTGCTGGCGACGAAATCGCTGGTCGTCAATCCGCGCAATGCCGGGCGCGGGCTGCCGACGCTGAATTCGCTGATCACGCTGCTCGACGCCGAAACCGGCCTGCCGCTCGCCCTGGTCGACGGCAATTGGGTGACGGAGAAACGCACGGCTGCCTTGAGCGCCGTCGCCGCCAGGCGCATGGCCGCAAGCGACGCATCGTCGCTCGCCTTCATCGGCTGCGGCGTTCAGGCGCGTGGCCACCTCGAAGTCTTCGCCGACCTCTTCCCCTTGCGCGAAATCCGCGCCTTCGGCCGCGGCGCCGCCAACCGCGACGCGCTGTGCGAGATGGCGCGTGCGCGGGGGCTGGAAGCCATCCCCTGCGACACGCCGAGGCAAGCGCTGGAAGGCGCCGACATGGTGGTGACGTCGGTGACCCTGGTGCCCAGGCCCACGCCCTTCCTCGACGCCAACTGGCTGAAATCAGGAAGCTTCACCGTGATGACCGACCAGGCCCTGCCCTGGCTGGCCGAAACCATGACCCGCTTCGACCGCATCATCGTCGACGATCTGGAGCAGGAGAAGACCATGGCCAGGCCCATGATCGACCCCGCCACGGCCGCCGGCGATTTGACGGGGCTGGTGTGCGGGGATTTTGCCGGGCGGGAGAACGCACATGAGACGACGGCGTTCGTGTTCCGGGGGCTGGCCGTGGGGGACCTGGCGGTGGCGGGGCTGGTGTATCAAAGGGCGAAGATGGCAGGGGTGGTCGCCGCCTAGCAATGCCGCTGCCGTGGGCGGGACCGATCCCCAGGCCCGCCCTTGCCCGCCGCGGCTATTCCTGCCAGTTGCCGTTCCGCCACGCGATGAGCTTGTCGAGCCAGCCGGCGAAGCGTTTCCAGCAGACGTCGCTGGCGATCAGCCGGGCCGGCTCGTAGTTCGTCGCGACGATGACCTCGAAGACCAGGCTTCGTGGCTTTGCCACGTCCGGAACGGGCAAGTTCAGATAACCGAAATAGAGCGTGACGATCTCCTTGCCCGCCTCCTGCATCTCCTCCAGGAAACGCAGGCATTTGTCGCAGGCAACCAGCGACGGCGTGAGAAGCACAAGCGCGATCTGGTCGAAGTCATCGTCGGCCGCCGTCACCGGGACGCTGGCATCGGGGTGGTAGATGCGCACCCTTTCCATCCAGAACTGCCGCATCTGGCGCGCGATCATGGTGTCGGCGCCGCTGGTGACGAGCAGGATCTTGCGCGGCGGCCTGGTCACTCCGGTCCGCGGCACCGTCGCGATGCGGGTTTGCCGGCCCTCAGTACCAGCACTCGGTGCTCTGCACGGGACTGCACCCCTTGTAGAGTTCGACACCGCCCGCGACCTCCGCGAAGTGGTAGTTGGGCAGAAGACTGCAATCGCCCATATAGGCGCGCCGTGCCGGCAAGGTGTAGCGCTTTTCCTGATAGCCCGGCACGTAGGACGCGTCGAAATTGACGATCACGAACCATTTGGAATCGTCGGGATCGTTGATGTCCCCTTCGGCCTGCATGCCCGCGATCGTCGGCCGGAACGAGTATCCCGGCGTGATGTTCTCGACACTGAGCGCGCCGTCGTCGACGCAATTCTCGAAGTTCTCGTCGCACACCTTCGCGCTGAAATTCACCTGCCCCGTCTTGCCCGCGATTCCGGCGATACAGACCCCCCGGATGATCGTATCCGCGCGCGACACGCCAACCGACATCGCCAAGGCCGCCACGACCAAAGGCACAGTTCTCGAAAATAGCATTTATTAATCCCCATAAGCCCGAGGCCAGCTAAGCATTGGTTCGGTTAGAACTCAACCGGGGGGGATTTGGGGGCGGCCCCGAAAGTGTGGTGACGTGGGTACGCTCGAAATACGCCGGCTGCGATGATATCTGGCGCAAGCCCGCAAGCTTCACCATGACGACCGACAGGCCCTGCCATGGCTGGCCGAAACGGTGCCTTGCTGCGACCGCGTCATCGTCTCCGTTTCCGCGAAACGGTGAAACGCTCTAAGAAATGGACAGGATCTCGAGTTCGCGCGGCCCCAGCTGGACAACATCGCCAACGGCCTTGCCGATCAGCGCTATGGCGACCGGCGACCCATGTGAGATGGACGCTCGGGACGGGTCGGCCTCATCCTCGCCGACGATACGGAAGGTCTGGGTGCGGCCATCGTCCCGCGCGAATGTAACGGTATGCCCGAAGGCGATCACATCATGGGACGTCGGCACCGGCATGAGCCGAGCCGTCCGGACGCGTTCGGCATAATAGGAGACATCGCGAACCGGAACCGCCGACTGCCGCCGCCTCTCATTGACATCCTCCAGCACGCTGGCCGCCTCCAGCGCCTGCCGGGCGCGCGCCAGCTCATCATGCAACATCTTGAGCCCCGCCTCGGTGACGAGGTTGATCCGATCGGAGACAGGCCGAGCCGGCAGGATGGTCTCCGATGCCGCCTCCGCACTTTCCTCCTTGGCAAAGGCTACGCTCAATGGGGAGTAACTCCGTGTGGGATGGTGTTGGTTAGGGGATAGCGCATGGGTGGGGATAAAGCTGCAAGAATTCGATGGGTGGCTTTGGGGGAATGGCGACAGGGGTCGACGGCAGGTCTGCTCCCTTGCCCTCAATGCCGGAACTGGACGGTCCCTCTTGCGGCCAAAAGCTGTCGGACGGCAATGCGCCTCATCCCGGACGTTCAAGCAAACTTTGCTCTCACCTGAAAGCGGACGTTCCGCCCCCTCTCACAAGTGGCGGCCTTGGATCTCGCCTTCGCGACTCACGGCTACGTTGCGATAGCCGAGCGCTCATTGTAACAGTTTCGGTGCCTTATCGAATGAGAGCGTCGCAACTTGGCCAAAGTGCCCTTCACAGTCTCCGCACGAGCGGCCCGATTGATCGGGAGGGAAAACGTCGCCACCTCGCAGGGCGCGGTGACCGAGTTGGTCAAGAACGCCTACGACGCGGACGCATCCGTCTCGGCCGTCCTGTTCATGCCACGCTGGGAGACCGTCCCCACCGAACTCGACGACAACGAGCGCCAAGCGCTCAAGGCCGTCCTTCCCGAGACCGACGAGATGTTCGAACTCGTTGGCGGCAGGTGGAAGGCAAAGGACGATTGGACCGCGACACAAGAGTCCGCGATCGCCAACCTGCACTCAAGGGTGCTCGATCTGTGGATCGTCGACAACGGCACAGGCATGTCTGTCAAGACGATCGAGGACCGCTGGATGGTCATCGGTACCGACGCAAAGGATCTCAACGCCACGTCGAAAGGCGGTCGAGTAGTCACCGGTGCGAAAGGAATCGGACGGTTCGCGCTGGATCGGCTAGGGCGCGAGTGCGAGTTGTTCTCTGCCGCAGGGCGAACCGGCGAGATCTCCCACTGGCTGGTGGATTGGTCGGCGTTCGAAGGTACCGGCAAGGTCATCGGCGACGTGGAGGCGGTTCTCGAGTCCGAGCGTCGGCAACTCGTGTCGTTGTATCGGGACTACGGGCTCGAAGACATCTTGCCCAAGAACACTCCCGAGCGCGAAGGCGTGTCGCATCCGATCGATTACTCGACCGGCACCGCGATCAGGATCGGCCTCCTGAACGACATATGGGACGAGAAGGACAGCATCCGGCTCAAGGAAACGCTGGAAGCGCTTCTCCCACCCCACGATCGGGGCGATTTCGACATCTTCGTGCATGACCATCGTGTACCGTTCGAAAGCGGGTTCATCGACAATTTCCCGCCCGACCAGTTCGACTATCGCATGCTAGCCGATGTGACGGCGGACGGCCAAGTGAAAATCACCCTGCAGCGCCAGGAGATCGATTTTGATCGTATCAGCCCGACCTTCTTCGAGCTTCCGGCGATGCAAAAGCCACTATATAGGCGCGCCGACTTCAAAGCCGGCGAGATCACATATTCCAAACCATTGACCGAGTTGATCGACCCCAAGGAAGACCCCCGCCCATTCCTGGACATCGGCCCGTTCTTCTTCACGCTCTATTTCTTCAAGCTCACTAACGCGACCGCCGAGAACCTCGAACGCTTCCCGCAGAAGAACTTTGACGTGGCTGCCCGCAGACGCTGGCTCGCCAATTCTGGCGGCGTACGGCTGTATCGCGACAATTTCCGTGTCCGACCGTTCGGCGAACCGCGATCTCCCGCATATGACTGGCTCTCTATGGGCGAACGTTCGACCCGGAACCCGGCGCAGGCGTCAAGGCCGGGATGGCGCGTGGGGCCCAACCAAGTCGCGGGCACAATCCATCTGACGAAACGTGACAATCCCTCGCTGACCGACCAGTCCAATCGCGAAGGCATTATCAACGAACGTGCGTTCTCCGCCTTCCGCCGAATTGTCATCGCGCTGATCCGGGAATTCGAACGCGATCGCGCCTACGTGCTCCAGCACTTCCAGCAAGCCTTCGAGCTGGACAATCCCGAACCTGCGGAGGTGGAGGAAGGCCGCGCGATCGCCGAAAAGGCCCTGGAAGCGGATAAGTCATCGCTGGCAGGGGATACCACCGAGCCCCAGCTGGACCTGAGGCCCGCGCCATCGGCGCCTGCAGCCGGTAGCAGCGATGACCTGCTCAAGGTCTCCAAGGCATACGGATCGGAGCGGAAGAAGAACGAGGCGCTACGCGACGACATCCAAGTCATGCGGGGCATGGCCACCCTGGGAACAGTCTTGGTCTCATTCACCCACGAACTCCGCCAGATCCGTGCCAATATCGAAACCAGATCCCAGCGCCTTTCGGATGCCATCCAGGACGTTGTGAGCGACGAAAAGCTGGCGGCGGTCGACGAGATGAGCAGCCCGTTCCGTATCCTCGAGCGGCTTAGACTGCAGGACCAGAAGGTAAGCCGATGGGTCAATTTCGCCTTGACGGCCGTCTCACCGGCCAAGCGCCGCAGGCGCCGGATCGATCTAGGAGAATATCTCGCGGGCATGCACACCTACTGGGGTGATTTCCTGACATCCAGATCGATCAAGTTGCAGACCTACGTGGAAAGCGGTGCCGAGTTGAGTGTCCTGGCGCACGAGATCGACCTGGACAGCGTCTTCTACAACCTCGTCAACAATTCGGTCGAGGCTCTCGTCCGCCCCTCCGCCCAGACCAGCCGCGAGATCTCAGTCAGGGTGGTGTCAGGTGAGGACGGCGGGGTCGAGATCCAATACAAGGATAACGGTCCGGGCTTGTCGGCTGAATTCACGACCCGTGACGACATTTTCCTCTTCGGGGTGACCTCGAAGAAGGAGGAAGCGGCCGGGGATGCTGTGGGGACCGGCCTCGGCATGTGGCTGCTCAAGAACGTGGTCGACGAGTATTTCGGCAAGGTCAAACTCGACTGCGAGCCAGGACAGCCGGGCTTCGCGATCCGTATCATGCTGCCGACCTCCGGCACGAATGAATAGGCGCTCGATGGAACAGGACCAGAATGAACTCCCCACGATCGTTTATGTAGACGAGAACCTGGATGCGCTTGAGGACTTCGGTACCGACGCGAAAAAGTCGGGGCTCTTTTCATCGATCGTCCTGCTTAGTCCTGAGCCTCGTCTCGACGATATGATCGCCGCCCTGATGGAATTGAAGTTCGAGGCACTGGTCTCGGATTTCAGGTTGGCCGATGCGGCACCCGTGGACTACAACGGAGCCCAACTGGTCGAACGTTTCGGCCGAGTCAGGCAAGATTTCCCCTGCTTCATCCGGACGTCGTACGAGCGCGAAGCCCTACACGAAGCGGAAGACGTGAACACGGTCTACGCCAAGGAAGACCAGGTTTCGCAGGATATACGCCCGCTGCTCGAACGCGTCGGCTTGCAGGTGACGCGTCACCGCAGGCAGGTGGAGGCCTGGACCGCGGAGTTGTCCGAGCTGCTCGAACAGGACAGGTCCAAGCTTTCGGCCGACGCCATCGACAGGATTCTCGCTCTCGACGCATGGTTGGAATCTGGGCTCGGCTCCGACGATTCCATGCCCGGTCCGTCAAAACGGTCGGTCCTCGAAAATAACGTTTTCGAAGGTCGGCAAGCCTTGATCGCCGAGACCGAGCGTCTCGTCGCCGATATCCGGAAGACGCTGGATGAGTGAGGTATTGGTTGTACGGGGGAGAATGCCGACCCGAACGGCGGTGGCGGCACAGAAAATTTATCAATCATACCGCGCGGATCTGAAACGCGACTTCCAAGGCGCATGCGGATACTGCGGCGACGAAGACGTGCGGGTGGATGCTGTGGTCTTCCACATCGACCACTTCGCGCCCAAGTCGCGGTTCCCCGACCTCGCCGTCTCCTACCACAACCTTGTTTACGCCTGCCGTTATTGCAACGTGAGCAAGTCCGACCATTGGATCGGTAAGGACGCGGCGGTCCATCACGATGGAAAACAGGGGTTCATCGATCCTTGCTCCGAGGACTACGAGAAACATCTTCAGAGGCTGACATCTGGCCGAATAGTCGGAAAGACCGAATTGGGGCGCTACATCGTCGGCAAACTCAAGCTCAACCTGATCCGCCACGAGCTCCTTTGGCAGGCCAGAAGGGCCAGGAAGCTTCGCGACGAAGTGGAAAGGCTTATCGATGAACTCGAGGCGCGCGGCAAAGGCGACGGGTACGGTCACCACGAGTTGTTGAAGCGCTACCGCTCCCTGAGCCGAGCAATCGAGGACTATGAACTTCGTGCCTATGTCTGAAGCGAAGCGGTCTATCCGCTATACCGGCGCGGTTTACACGCCCGAGCCGGTCGCGCGGGCAATCAGTGAGCTGGTCGCCGCCCACTCCACTGGTATCGATGGGCACGTGCTTGAACCGAGCGTCGGCGACGGCGCTTTCCTGTCCGCGCTGGCGCGCACGCTGCCGTCGTACCCCTTCACCGCGGTCGACATCGACAGCGTAGTGATCGAGCGTCTTCGGACCAGGAAGGTCGAGTTTCCCGCGCGGTCGGTATTCCATGCCGGCGATTTCTTGAGCTTCGCTTGCGACCGTCTCGAAGCCGGCCAACCCTCTTTCGGCATGGTCGTCGGCAACCCGCCTTTCATCCGCAAACACAATTTCTCGGGCGAATTCGGCGACCTCGTCGAGCGGTTAGGCGCACTGACGCACTACCCCGCGAAATGGCTCAAGAACAGCTGGGCTGCGTTCCTCGTCGCCTCCGCGCACCTGATCGGCGAGCGCGGACTTGTGGCCTTTGTCTTACCCTACGAGCTGATGACGGTCGCGTACGGTCAGACGGCCCTGTCCCATCTCCTGGAAGTATTCGATCGAATCGACCTTTTTGTTTCCAACGAGCGGGCATTCCCCGAGATCGACCAAGACGCGATCATCCTTTTCGGTCGGAAGGGTCTCGACGACCAGCGGGGCCTTTGGCTGCAGCACGTGGCATCGCTGAGCGACCTGTCGACCGCGACCGAACACCCGGTGTCTTTGGACGAACCTACCGACCTGTCTCTTGAGCTCAACGGTTTCCTGATCAATCGCGGAACCATCGACAGGCTTCGCAGTATGCGATCCGGCGTCTCGCGAATCTCCGATTTTTGTTCGACCGCGCCCGGCATCGTGACCGCAGCAAATGACTTCTTCATTCAGTCAATTGATCGCGTCAACGAGCTTGGTCTGGGCGAATTCGCGCTGCCGATCCTTAAGAGGGGAAGCCTTCCGAAGAAGTCGCCGATATTCACCTCCGCCGACTTCGACGAGTTGGCAGTGCGCGAGCGGAGTCGACTGCTTAAGATCACGGCGCCTAGGGAGAACCTCACGGATGCGGCGCTCTCCTATGTTGTGACGGGCGAACTCCGGAAATTGGACGAGCGCTACAAGTGCCGCAACCGAAAACTCTGGTATAATGTCCCTCTGGTCACGCCGGCAGCAGGTTTCGTGTTCCGGCGATCGCACGAGTTTCCGCGGCTGGTCATCAATGAGGCCGGCGTCTACGTCACGGACAACGTCTACGGCATAACGCCCAAGTCGGAGTGCACCATTCGCGGCATTTGCTATTCGTTCTATAACTCGCTCACGTTCCTGTTCGCCGAGATGGACGGTCGGTTCTACGGAGGCGGGGTATTGGAGCTTTCCCCGGTTGAGTTCCGCAACCTGCCCCTCGCCTATCACGAGCCTACTGACGAGGAATTCGCGGCTTTCCTCGAAGTGCATCGCTCTGGAGACGTCGATGCCATGCTGGATTTCGGCGACGGTTGGCTGGCCCGAAAACTTCAGCTTTCGCCGTCGAACCTGGACGAGCTTCGTCAGGCATGGTCTTCCGTCCGGTCCCATAGACTGCGCCATGGCCGCTCCGGCCCCGAATCGATATCTCAGTCAAACCTTTCGACGGCAATACGTTCGTGAGCGGAAGAGCCAACTTTGTCTGACGGGCGGTGCCTAAGGGCAGCTTTTCGCCAAACGACTCCTATTGACTGGACAGTCAGCAAACGGCCCCTACCAAGACGTTCGAGAACCTGATGCGAGGCGTTGGCACCGAGGCGCCCTCCCCCTCACCCACCCGCCAGCCGCGGCAGCAAAAACACCTCCGCCCCCAGCGGCAGCGTCTTCCCCCACGTATCCCGATAAATCACCCCGTCGATCGCCACGGCGATCCCCTTGTCGATCCACGGCTCAAACGCGGGATACTGTTCAGCCAGTTTCCTGAACAGCTCCCTGATATCCTTGGCCTCGACCTCGACCTTGCTTTGGCCGCCGGCAAGCTGGCTGAGCGCGCCCCAGAGGGTGACTTCGACCATCGCCGGTCGGCCCCGGCCTAGCCCCGTTCCGCCTCGATCGCCGCCAGAATCCGTGGCGGTGACATCGGAATATGCGTCATCCTCACGCCGGCCGCGTTCGAGACCGCATTGGCGATCGCCGCCAGCGGCGGCACGATCGAGGTTTCGCCGACGCCGCGCACGCCATAGGGGTGGTTGGGGTTGGGGATTTCCAGGATCTGGGTGTCGATCATCGGCAGGTCGGAGCAGACGGGGATGCGGTAGTCGAGGAAGCCGGCGTTCTGCAGCCTTCCGTCCTTGCCGTAGATATACTCCTCGTTGAGCGCCCAGCCTATGCCTTGCGCGGCACCGCCCTGGTACTGACCCTCGACATAGGTCGGGTGCACGGCCTTGCCGGCATCCTGCACCACCGTATAGCGGATCACCCTGGTCGCGCCCGTCTCGGGGTCGACCTCGACGTCGCATATATGGGTGGCGAAGGAGACGCCGGCGCCGTCGGCGACGAGCTCGCTATGGCCGGCGATCGGCCCGCCCGTCGTGCCCGACTTGGCGGCGATATCCCTCAGCGACAGCTTGCCGAGATTGCCGTATTTGTCGCCCTTGGCCACCGCGTGGCCCTGTTCCCAGACGACATCGTCGACCGGAATGTCCCACATCTGCGCGGCGCGGTCGCGCAGGATCTTGATCGCGTTGCGGGCGGCCGAGATGGTGGCCATCGAGGAGGAGAAGGTGCCGCGGCTGCCGTCGGTCATGTCGTTGTAGCCGAGGCTCGACGTGTCGGCGACCACGGCCTTGAGCTGGGCATAGTCGATGCCCAGTTCCTCCGCCGCCACCAGCGACAGCGAGGCGCGGGACCCGCCGACGTCCACCGTGCCGACGGCCAGCGAGACGGAGCCGTCCATGCCGATGTTGAGATCGACGCAGGTCTGGCCGCCGAAATTGAACCAGAAGCCGCAGGCCATGCCGCGCCCCTGGTTTTGCTTGAGCGGCGCCTTCATGTGCGGATGCGCCTTCACCGCCTCCAGCGTCGGGCCGATGCCGATCGGCCCGTAGACCGGGCCGTAGGACGAGCGTGTGCCTTCCTGGGCGGCGTTCTTGATGCGGAACTCGACCGGATCGATGCCGATCTCCTTGGCGAGCTCGTCGACCGCACTTTCCACCGCGAAGGCCGCCATCGGTGCCGAAGGCGCGCGGTAGGCGGCGGTCTTGGGCCGGTTGACCAGCACTTCGAAGCCCACCGTCTTGACGTTGTCTAGACGATAGCAGGCGAAGGCCGTCATGGCGCCGATCTCTGCCCAGGACCCGGCATAGGGGCCTGCGGAATAGCGCAGCGTCGCCTCGGCGGCGGTGATGGTGCCGTCCTTGCGGGCGCCGATCTTGACGTCGATCGAGGTGGCGCTGGTCGGGCCCGAGGCGCGGAACACCTCGTCGCGCGTCATGACGAGCTTCACCGGGCGGCCGGCCTTGCGCGACAGGGCAAGCGCCACCGGCTCGGCCCAGACATGGGTCTTGCCGCCGAAACCGCCGCCGATCTCCGAGGAGGTGACGCGCAGCTTCGAGGCTTCAAGCCCCAGCAGCTGGGCGCAATGCTGGCGGTAGACGAAATGGCCCTGCGTGCACACCCACAGCTCCGCCGTGCCGTCGAGATTGACGCTCGCCACGCAGGCATGCGGCTCGATATAGCCCTGATGCGTCTGCTCGGTCTTGAACGAGCGCTCGACGATGAAATCGGCGGCTCCAAAACCCTGATGCACGTCGCCATGGCCGAACTGGCTGCGCTTGGTGACGTTGGACGGTTTGACCGGCTTTTCCTCCAGCCCCTCGGTGAAAATGGCGTCGTTGATCAGCGGGGCATGGTGCTGCATGGCCTCGTCGACATCGGTGACGTGCGCCAGCACCTCATAGTCGATCTCGATCAGCTTCAGCGCCTGCCTGGCGGTGCGGGCGTCGATCGCGGCGACCGCGGCCACCGCATGGCCGTCATAGAGCGCCTTGGTGCGCGCCATGCAATTGTCGAGGATGTCGTACATGCCGGCATCGCCATTGGTCAGGTCCGGCAGGTCTTTCGCCGTGATCACCGCTTTCACGCCGGCGAGCTTTTCGGCCTTCGACGTGTCGATCTTCCTGATCAGCGCATGCGCGTGCGGGCTCCGCAGCACGCGGCCCACCAGTTGGCCGGCCATGTTGAAGTCGGCGCCATAGCGGGCGCGGCCGGTCACCTTGTCGACGCCGTCGGGGCGGATCGGACGGGTGCCGACGGAAGAGAAATTGCGCCCGGAGTAACGCGGATCGAAATTCATCTCAGGCTCCCTTCATCACCTGTGCCGCGTCCTGGACGGCGCGCACGATCTTGTCATAGCCGGTGCAGCGGCACAGGTTGCCGGCCAGCCCGAAGCGGATTTCCTCCTCGGTCGGGTCCGGGTTCTTGGCCAGGAGATCCTTGGCCGCGATCAGGAAACCCGGCGTGCAGATGCCGCATTGCAGGGCCGCATGCTCGAGGAACTTCTGCTGCAGCGTGTGCAGCTTCTCGCCATGCGCCATGCCCTCGACGGTCTCGATGCGGCGGCCTTCGGCTTCCGCGCCCAGCACCAGGCACGAACACACCAGCCTGTCGTCGAGAATTATCGAGCAGGCGCCGCAGTCGCCGGTGCCGCAGCCTTCCTTGGCGCCGGTGAGACCCAGCCGGTCGCGCAGCACATCAAGCAAGGGCTCGTCGGGCTGGCAGAGATACTCGACCGCGTCGCCGTTGATGACAGTTGATACCGCTACGCCAGCCATCATTTGCCTCCCGCGCGCGCATAGGCAGTGGTGGCGGCCCGCCTGGCCAGCACGCCCGCAACCTTGCGCCTGAATTCGATTGTGCCCCGCTTGTCGTCGATCGGGCGGCAGGCGCCCGAGCAGATCCTGGCCAGCCGCTCGAGCGCGGCCTCGTCGAGCTTGCGCCCGATCAGCGCCTCGGCGGCCTCTTCCACCAGCAACACGGTGGGTGCCGCCGCGCCCAGCGCCACGCGCGCCGCCTTGACGACGCCTTGCTCGTCCAGCGTCAGGTTCACGCCGGCGCTGACCACGGCGATGTCCATTTCGGTGCGCGGAATGAACCTGAGATAAGCATCGCCCGAATGCGCCGCCCGCTTGCCGAGCAGGATCGCCTCAATGATCTCGCCCTTGGCGAGCGATGTCTTGCCGGGCCCCGTCGGCACGATCTCGACGGCGACGGTGCGCGTACCCGACGGGCCGACGACCACCGCCTTCGCGCCCGCCGCCACCAGCGCCGGCACACTGTCGGCCGCCGGCGAGGCGTTGCACAGATTGCCGGTGATGGTGCAGCGCCCCTGCACCTGCTTGGAACCGATCAGCTTGGCCGCCTCGACCACGCCGGGCCAGGCCTTCTTCAAGGCAGCGTTCTCGCCCAGCACCGCGCAAGGCACGGCAGCACCGATGCTGAAGCCCTCGGCCGTCTCCCGGATTTCGGACAGGCCGGCTATGCCCTTGATATCGACGATCAGCTCGGGTTCGACAAAGCCGCCCTTCATCCGCACCAGCAGGTCGCTGCCTCCGGCGAGAATGGCGGCCGGGCCGACCGCCCTGGCCAATTGGCCGACGGCATCTTCGATTGAAAGCGGACGTATGTAGCGCATCGTCTCCCCTTGGTATCGCGATCTCGCCGACCGTTATAAACAATCACCTCATAAAGGCCATCCGGTTCGTGGGCCGAGGCGATTGGGCCAGATGCCGCAGGATGGAGGCTCGGATCGCGCTCGGCGGGCAAGCGCCGCGCGGTGTCAGCGGCGGGGCAAATAGACATAGGGGCGGCGGACCGCGTCCATCCTGCCGCCGACATTGAAAAGATAGTCGGCCACCTGCAGCATCGCCTTGTATTTGGGTGTCTTGGCGATCATCGGCGTCACTTCGAGCAGTCCGTGGAAATCCTCGCACAGCCTGGCGAGGTCGCCGATCAGGTTGAAGGCCGCGAACTGGGCATAGCCAAGTCCCGGATCGGTCTCGACGCAGATGCCGTCGATCTGCTGAAGCATGCACATATAGCGCAGCGCCGCGCTGGGATGGGTCGCGGTGTTGGGATCGCGCGGCCCTTGCTTGAGTTCGGCGTCCACGGCGAACACCGCGCATGCGGCGGCCAGCATGCAGAGCCGGTGGATCAGGTTCGTTTCCGGCCCGGCCATGGCGCCCGCGGGGTCGTAGCCGCGCAGGATCTGCTGTGTCGCGAAGCTGACGGCGAACTGGTCCGCCTGCAACTCGAAGGCCTGCAGGATGTGCGGCCATGGCATGCCCTCGATCGCGGCGCCGTCGGCGCGCCGCGGCGAATGCTCGTCCAGCCTGCCGGCCTGGCCCATGGCGGACACGATATCGACATGGCCGAGCAGGATGTGCGCCCATTCGTGCACCCAGATCAGCCGGACAAGGTCCGACAGCGCCATATAGCCGCCATAGGCCGCACCCTGCTTCATCGGATCGGGAAAACCCTTGGCGACCTCATCGGCCTGCGCCCAGCCGGGCGTGGCAAGGCGGCGCAGCAGGCGCACCAGTTGCACGTCGCGCGCGGGCTCCGGCTGCGGGTCCGGATCGACGACCCGCCGCAGCGCCGGCGTCAGCCGGTCGCAGATGCAGGTCATGCGCGCGACATGGCCGCCGTCCAGCGCGGCGACGGCGCCGCTCTCCATGACGCCGGCAAATGCGGTGGCGTCCAGCCGGTCGACATAGAAGGACGCGCAGCGCAGCCGCTTGCCATCTTCGCGCACATGGTCGCGGCTGTCGAAATGATCCGCGTCGGCCATGGTGACCGGCAGCAGATGCAGCCCCAGATACGCCCCGTCGGCCAGCGACAGGATGTCGGCCGGATCGACGCCGACGGCATCGAGCCCGGCGGGCGCTTCGTCGGCATCCATGACGAAGCGGAACCCGGCGTCGTCCGCTCCGGCCCCGGGATCGCTCATACCAGGGCCTGGCCGATGGCCAGCGCGATCGCCGGCTGCGCCAGATATTTCTCGATCGAATGGGCATCCTCGTAGCCATTGTCGAGGTTGGCCAGGTTGGTCAGCTTGGCCGGGCCGAACGTGTCGGCGTCGAGTTGCGGCTGCAAGGCCACGAAATCCTCCTTGTCGGCGCCGTTCAGCCATTTCGAGGCAATAGGTGGCGTGATGAAAGGCGGCTGGATCCGGTCGCGCACCATGCGGATGCCGAGCGGCGAGCCGAGCGTCACGAACAGCGGCAATTGCGGCGCTTCCGGCATCTGGCGCAACAGCACATAGGACACGATGGTGCCGAGCGAATGGCTGACGATGACCGTCTGCCCGGGGTCGGCCAGATCGCCGAAAACCTGGCCGCGAACCAGCGCGTTGATCTTGTCGTAGACGCCCGGCTTGTTGAGGTAGGTCGCGGCCTGCCGCAGGAATTTCTCGGCAAGTCCGCCGCTGGCGCCCGGAATGACCTTCTCGAGCGCCCGCGTGATGGCCTTGAGCCAGCTCTTGTGGATGCCGGCCGCCATGCGGCTGGCCTGCTTCTGCTCACCCGGCCGCAGTTCCGCTTCGACCTGCGCGTCGCTGATGTTGTGGGCGCGCTGCAGTTCGAGATAGAGCGCGGCAAGATCGTTCGGCGCATAATCGGTGTTCGGCCCTCCGGCCGCCATCGCCGCGACGGCCTCGGCGCCGCCGTCCCATGATTGCTCCTCGGCGTAGAGAACATCGGCGTAGTAGGCGGTGCGTATCTCCACATCGTCCCACCAGCTATCCGCGAGCCTGCCCAGCGTGCCCCGGAACGCGCTGGACCAGCTGGCCTCGATCTGGGCCTTGGTCAGGTCCTGGTTGTTGATGCCGTGTACGAAGACGAGACGCCGCATATTGCTCCCTCCAGCAGGCTGGATATCAGGCTTTCGACGGATTCACGATGACATAGCCGAAATGGTCGGCGAGCCTTTCCAATGCCGACCCGGGCAGCACCACGGCCGCCGCCCCGACCAGCTCTGCCGCCACGTCGCGCAGCACTTGCGGCACGTCGAGATGATCGGCGTCGGCGAGAAGCTGCCAGCCCTGACGATGGATCGGGAACAGGCCCCAGACCCGGACGGATTTTCTGGCGGCGAAGGCGGCGTTTGCGTAATAGGGACGGCTTTCGTCCGTATCGGCCTCGACGGCCGGCAAGTCGGCGATGACCTGCCACCTCCCATTGCGCTGCTGCCACGTCATCGCAGTAGCCGAAAGCGCGGCAAGATCGAACGGCAGACCATAGCCGGCCATGTAATTGGCGGTGCGCACGATGTTGTCGTCATCGCCGGCGAACCGGTAGAGATAGCCCGCCCGGATACCGTCATTGGGATGCTCCTCCTTGAGCAAACGCCTGCTGTCGCCGAGCTTTTTTGCGTCCGATACCCGGCTTGTTGCCCCCGGGCCCATCCGTGCACCGGAGCTCAGCGAAACGTCCCAATCACCAAAATAGCGAGGGCGCATCAGGACCTCCCCCGGCAATTCCTCAAGCAGGGCTGAGACCGTATTCCGCAGGCAGGGAGCAAGTGTCCAGCCATGCTCTTGCCGCATGAACAACGGCAGGTCGCGAATCCTCGCCGACGGCACATAGTTCCAGCCGAAAAGCACTCGCGAAAAAGCATTGGCTCCCGCCTTCGGGACAGCGACAGGACCATTCCCATCGAAGACGACATGGGGCACTTCGGCATGCAGTAAGGCATCCGCGAGTTGGCTCGCCCGCTGCAGCGATCGCCGGAACCCGGCGGCCGCGTCCGGTTCCGGCTCGAACTGCATGCGTGCCACGCGTTTGCCCGCGCGAGGTTTTGGCTTCAGCAGCTCCGACAGGTCGATTTCGATCCGTGGTTTCGGCACGCCTTCGTCCGGAGCCGGCAGTTGAATGCCGCGAAGGATTTCCGCGAGCGCTTCCCAATCGAAATCGCCAGAAGAAGCACCTCCGCCAAACCCGCCTCCATCCGGCAGGGATATTTTGCCGGGCAGGTCGATACGGCCGGGCACAAAAGGCTTGTCGGGTAGCGTCACCTGGCCCGGCAGGTCCTTTCCAGGCAGCGTGGTCTTGGCGGGCGGATCGATGCTGCCGGGCCAGTTGTTGCGCCGGAAGACGTCCTCGATGATCTTCTTGATGTCGACCGTGTCCGGCGCCGTCGCGGGCTTGCCCACGCCGAAGCCTTCATTGGCCCGCGAAAGCTGTCGAAGGATCTCGGTCACCGTGGTCACGGGCAGCGTGACGCGGTCGCCCTGCTGTTGCTGTTGCTGCTGCTGTTGTTGCTGTTGCTGCTGTTCCTGGATCGGCGGAACCACCGGGCCGGGTCGCAAGATATCGTAGTAATTGTGGAATGCGCGGATGCCGGCCTGGTTGTCGGGCTCCATCGTCTCTTTGAGTTCGGCCGCGCGCTTCGGCACTTCCGCGTCGAGATAGTCGGCAAGCGCGTCGTTGGAGATGACCGGCTTGAACGGATGGAACTCGCTGTCGATCACATCGGGGACCTTGCCCTCCAAGGCATCGCAAAGCACCGAGGAGAACAGGCAATAGGGCTCGGCGCCGTCCACCGCCTTGACCTGGAACGAATAGGCCCCGGCCGTGGTCGCGCGAAACAGATCGGTCTGCAATCCGACCGCCTTGCCCTTCCTGGTCATCACCGCGTTCGCCACGAAGCCGAGGCCATCCTGGTGAACGTTGCGGCAGGCGTCGGCGATGATGACCAACTGTCCCTTTTTCAGCTGTTGGCTGGTCGCGCCGATGCCGTAATTCTTCAGCCCTTCCATGAACTGCATGACGCCGACGCATTCGCCGCTGTCCTTGCCGGCATGGGTCAGCAGCCAGAACTCCTCGGCCGTAGAACGGACGACGCCGTGCCCGGCGAAATAGACGACGAGACGATCGATGATCGTCGTGTCGAGCAGGTCGGTGATCGCGGTGCGCAGCCGCTCGACGGTGACGGCGGCGCCGGGCTTGCCGCCAACCGGCGCATCGGTGATCTCGACAACCTTGTAGTTTCGCCCGTCGCCCGGCCCCCTCGCCCAGTCGGCGATGCGCCGGGCGCTGGTCAGCGTACCGGGCAGCGCCTCGTAAGGCGGATCATAGTTGGATACCGCGATGACCACCATCGCCTTGCGAATGGGTTTGAAGTCAGGCATGTCGATAGCCACCAAGCCAATCGTTCGACAGTACTGTGGCCTTCAGTCGAAGCAAGAAAATTATTGGCTTGCGCCAGCCGGACCTCTTGCTTCTATTGCCGCAAACTTCACCCGATATTTGAGGCCGCGATCCCGCTTTAGCCGGAAGCTGGGCGGACATGCTGTTCCAGGGCCGCAACAACGGCACGGATGTGACCGCCGCTTATCTGATCACCGAAGTCTATACGCTGGAGCGGTTCAAGGCGCTCTGCCCAGCCGCGTGCGCTAGCCTCTGGCCAGCGGATTGCAGCAAGTCTGGCCCGCTGAAGCCCCCGCGTTTGGACCGTGGCCCGCGCCGCCGTTTGCCGATAGCAATCGGCATCGGTTTCTGACCCGGGTGGCCGGGCACGTTTTGACAGGAATGCGACGGAGGCCAACAGCATGACCCTGACCAATCGCGACATCGTCGAACTGACCGAGTGGCGGCGCAGCCTGCACCGGCAGCCGGAAATCTCCAACGAGGAGGAGAAGACGGCGCAAGCGGTTGTCGCCTTCCTCGCCGACACCGGGCCGGACAAGGTGCTGACCGGCCTCGGCGGCCATGGCGTCGCGGCGGTCTATGACAGCGGCAAAAACGGACCGACCGTCCTGTTTCGCTCCGAACTCGACGCGCTGCCGATCGAGGAATTGTCCGGCGTGCCGCATTCATCGCAAGTGCCTGGAAAGTCGCATATGTGCGGCCATGACGGGCATACGGCGATCCTGGCCTCGCTTGGCCGCCAGTTCGGCCGTGAGCGGCCGGCCAGCGGCCGCGTCGTCCTGATGTTCCAGCCGGCCGAGGAAACCGGCAATGGCGCCGCCGGCGTCGTCGCCGATCCCCGCTTTGGCGAGATCGCGCCCGATTTCGCCTTTTCGCTGCACAATCTGCCCGGCGTGCCGTTCGGCGAGGTCAGGTTGAAGCCCGGCGTGGTCAATTGCGCCTCGCGCGGCATGCGCATCATGCTCGAAGGCAAGACCGCCCACTCTTCGATGCCCGAGACCGGCATTTCGCCGATGAAGGCGATTTCCGAGCTGATGCCGGCCTTGCCCGCGCTCGGCCGCGCCACCTTCGCCGACGACGATTTCGCCATGGTCACGGTCACCCATGCCGCCATGGGCGAAGCCGTGTTCGGTATAGCGCCAGCCCATGCCGAGGTCTGGGCGACGCTGCGCACTCGCCGCGACGAGCGCATGGCGGACCTGTGTGCCGCCGCCGAAACGCTGGTCAAGGAGATTGCCGGCCGTCACGGCCTCGCCGCCCGCTCGGACTACCACGAGATCTTCGTCGCCAGCGTCAACGCGCCGGACGCGGTCGAGCACCTGCGGCGTGCGCTCGATGAAGAGAGCGTCGCGCATGGCGATGAAGCGCTGCCGATGCGCGCCTCGGAGGATTTCGGCCTGTTCGGCCACAGCGCCTCGTCGGCGATGTTCTTCCTCGGCGCCGGCGAACGTCACCCGGCGCTGCACAATCCCGATTATGACTTTCCCGACGACCTTATCCCGATCGGCTCGAAGATCTTCATGCGCACTGCGCGCAATCTTCTGGGCTGATTTTCAGCGGAAGCCGGCCAGCACCGTCGCCAGCACCGCCACGCCCTGCCGCAAGGCATCGGCATGGAGCCCGGCATAGCCCAGGATGAACCCAGCCGTCGCCGGTTGCGGCCCCGCCGGGTCGTAGAGCGGCGACACCGGGTGGAGGCCGATGCCGGCGGCCTGCGCGGCCGCAACGATGGCGCCAACGCGCCCGGCGCCGACGCCGTTCACCCAGATGACGACGTGCAGACCGGTATCGGCGCCCTCGACGGTGACCGACGCGCCGAGCCTGTCCGCCAGCGCCCGCAGCAGCAGCGCCCTTCGCTCGGCGTTCTTCCTTCTGATGGCGCGCACATGGCGCTCATAGGCGCCGCTCGCCAGCATGTCGGCCAGCGCCTCCTGTTCGAGCAGCGGCGAGTGCCGGTCCGTCAGCCGCTTGGCCGCGCTGAAAGCCTGGCGCAGGCCGGCGGGAACGACGAGGTAGCCGAGCCGCAGCGTCGGCGACAGCGTCTTCGACAGCGTGCCGGCATAGATCACCATATCCGCGTCCAGCGTCTGCAATGGCGGGATCGGGGCGACGTCGTAGCGGTATTCGCCGTCATAGTCGTCCTCGACGACATAAGCGCCTTCCCGCGCCGCCCAGGCCAGCAGCGCGCGGCGGCGCGTCGCCGACAGGATGCCGCCGAGCGGAAACTGGTGCGAGGGGGTTACATAGGCGAGTCGCGCCGGCGGCAGCGCATCCGTCCTCAGCCCGTCGCCGTCGACGGCAATGGGGATGGCGGCACCGCCCGCCGCGGCGAAGGCCTGGCGGGCAAGCAGGTAGCCAGGGTTCTCGATGACGAAGCGGTCACCGGCGTCGAGCAGCAGCCGGGCACAAAGATCGAGCCCCTGCTGCGAGCCGTTGACGATGACGATCCGGTCCGGCGTGCAGCTAATGCCGCGCGCCCGCCAGAGATAGCCTTGCAGCGCCGCGCGCAGGTCGGCCGATCCCTGCGGATCGCCATAGGCCAGCCGCGCGCCGCGCCGCACGCTCGCCCTGTTCATCGCCCGCCGCCAGGCCAGCACCGGGAAATCGGCGCCCGACAGGTCGCCATAGCGGAAATCCGCGATCCGCGCCGGCTGCGCCAGGGCTGGTACCGGCAGGCCAGCCAGGCGTTGCGCGAAGGCCGAGAGGTGTCGGGGCGCGGCCGCGATTGCGGGTTTGGGTGCCGCCGCGCGCCCCAGCCCTTGCGCCACTTCGGCACGCGCCCCGGCCCGCGAGGTCAGGTATCCCTCGGCGATGAGCTGGCCGTACGCCGCCGTCACCGTCGTGCGCGACGCCCCCCATTCGGCGGCGAAGAGCCGGGTCGACGGCAGGCGGTCGCCCGGCCGATAGGCACCATTGTGGATCTGCTCCTTGATATCGGCGACGATGCGGCGCGCGGCGCCGTCGCCAGTCAACTTGGTCATCTCAACTGGACCACCTAAACTCTTCGAAACTGGATATTTCCAACAGGCCAGATTGTCTGGCATCTGTCGCTGCAACGCAAGACGTTCGAAAACGCGAGGAGTTCGAAAATGTACACGCCGCCCGCCTTCCGCGACGACGACAGGGACAGCCTCATGGCGACGGTCCGCGCCGCGCGGCTGGCGAACCTCGTCACCGCCACGGCGGACGGGCCGCTCGCCACCCCGCTGCCGCTTTTTCTCGACGAGACCGAGGGCGAGCACGGCGTCATCCATGGCCATCTGGCCAGGGCCAACCCGCAGTGGCGCGTTCCCGCGAGTGGCGACGGCCTCGCCATCTTCATGGGGCCGGACGCGTATGTGACGCCGGCCTGGTACGCGACCAAGCAGGAAACCGGCAAGGTCGTGCCGACCTGGAACTACGCCGCCGTCCACGCCTATGGGCCGGTCGAGTTCTTCGACGATGCCGACAGGCTGCTCGAAGTCGTCACGCGGCTGACCAACCTGCATGAGGGCACGCGCGCCACACCCTGGGCGGTGTCGGACGCGCCGCCCGATTTCATTCAGTCGCAGCTTCGCGGCATTGTCGGCCTGCGCATGCGGGTCACCAGGCTGGAGGGCAAGCGCAAGATGAGCCAGAACCGCAACGCGGCCGACCGTGCCGGCGTGGTCGCGGGGCTGGCGGCGAGCGAGCGGCCATCCGACCGCGAGGTCGCTGCCCTGATCCCGTCGTGATTGACCGGCACCTCATTCGGATGCGGCGTCTTGCGGCGACTGCCGTCAGGCGTTGATCCGGCCCGCGACCTCGATCTTCGGATTGCGGAACCCCATGCCGATCCAGGCACCGAGAAGCTTGGCGTAGAAGGCCACCGTGTGGGTCTTGAGATTGGGGATGTCGTCCGGCAGCCCGGACCGGTCGGCGAGGTCGCCGGTCATCGTCCGAAGCTCCGCCTTCGGCCGCGTCGCGGCGGGCCACAGCTGAAGATAGAGGCTCAGCCAGTGCGCGCCCTTCAGCTCCAGGAAGACGGGCGTGTTGCAGCAGGTGGCGACGACGCGGCGCGTGCCGGCGTCCGCCGACAGCCTGAATTCACTCAAATGCTGCGCGCCCGACAGGATCCGCACCCGGTCCTTGCGATATTCCGCGCAAGGCGTCGCGCTGTAGGAGGTCAGCACGTCCCTGGCGCCGGGAAGCCTTGCCAAGCGGCCGGCGGCGGCGCGGCAGCTGTTGCACAGGCATTCCGACACCAGGATCGGCGCTCCCCTCACCTCCAGGCGCGTGCGCCCACAGGCGCATCCGATTTCGCAGCTCGCGCTCATTGTGTCTCCTCCTCCGTGACATGAAACAGGTGCCTGATGTAGCGGTCCAGATGGTCGAGGCTCTCGCGCGCGAGTTGCGGATCGTTGCCCGCCTTGGCCAGCACGAATGCGCCCTGCAGCACGGCCTGCGTGTGCCGCGCCAGGCTTGCCGCCGTCCAGTCGCCTGATATACCGCGATCCCGCCGCGCGGTCTCGATATCGGCCTCGAGCGTCGCCGCATGGCCGAAAATGCTGCGGCCGCAGGCGTCGCGAATGGCCGGTGCGCTGGCGTAGACCTCCTGCGCCATCGTGCCGACCAGGCAGGTGAAGGCGGCAAGGTCGCCGGTGACGATCGCCTTGCGGAAGGCGACATAGGCGAGAACGCGCCGCAGCGCATCGGCCGGCTCGTGATAGGGCGCCGCCGCGAAAAATTGTGTCGTCGTCTCGGTCCAGAACTCGGCCACGGCCACGCCAAGCGCGTCCTTGCTGCCGAAATGATGGAAGAACGCTCCCTTGGTGACATCGGCCGCCCCGCAGATATCGTCGACCGAGGTGGCGGCGAACCCCTTGGCACGGATGACGTCGCGCGCCGCCTCGAGGAGCCGGATGCGCGCGCCGCCGCGTTCGGGCGAATGTTTGGTGGGTCTTGCCATAAAGAATACATACCATACGGTTGGTATGTGTCAAGGTCGGAGTTGCTGCCCCCTCGTCCGCCATTTGAGCACGTTGCGGGAAACCGACGATGTGCGCCGGATTACCGGTCAGTGCGGCGGGAAAATCCGGCCTCTCTTGCCAGCACCAGATCCGCCTCGTCGAGGACGTAGCGCACATAGCGGTAGTCGCGAATGAAGCTGATCCGCCCCTCGCGCCACTCCAGCCACATGAAATGATTGGGCTTCGGATCGGCCCGGTCCTCGAACACCGCTATCACCTCGCGGCCCTCGACCCAGGCCGGTCGGAGCCACACACCGTCACTCCTGGCATAGATCGTGAAGAACATGCCGACATCGCCGGCACCCGAGCGCGGCGGGTGCATGGACTGCTGAAGCTTCACATCGTCGGCCAGCAGCGCCCGCAGGCCGTCCCAGTCGCGCTGGTTGAACAGACTGACGTATCGGACCACGGCGGCCGAGGCGATGCGCGCGTCGGGCAGCGGACTGGCCTCGGCATTGATGTGCCTGAGCCGGGCGCGGCCGCGCGCGAGATGCCCCTTCACCGCGTCGACCGTGATGCCGAGCAGCGCGGCAATCTCGGCCAGCGGTTCGTCCAGCACATCCCGGAGGATGACCACGCTGCGCTGAGGCACCGGAAGTTCCGCGAAGCGCGACACGGCGGTTTGCACGGCTTGCCTGCGCATCAGCATCTCCACCGGGTCGGGCTTGGTGTCGTCGGCAATTTCAAACGCCGCCTCGATCGGCTCCGCGGCGCGGATCGCGCGGCTGCGCAACAGGTCGAGCGCCCGGTTGTGGGCGATGCGGAACAACCAGGGCCTGAGCTGCGGCACCTCGTTCAACTCGTCGAGCGCCACGAAGGCCCGCGCGAACGTGTCCTGCACGACGTCCTCGCCGTCGATGACCGATCCCATCAGACGGGCGCAATAGCGGTGCAGTTCCGGCCGCAGCGCGGCGGCAAGGGCAAGCAACCCTTCCTGCCGGTCGCGCTCCACGGCTGCCTCTCCCGCTTTCAAGGTCCGGCACCCTCCATGATCGTCACGCCCGCGTCGCCATTGAGGCCGAAGACGACGCCGTCCGCATAATGCGGATCCTCGAGCAGCGAAACGACCCTGTCGCCGAACGCGCGGGGCGGCATCGGCGCGCCGAAGCGGGTGACGAATTCTTCCGGTGTGATGCCCATCGAGCCGGCATAGGCGCCCGCCGCCGCATCGCCGACCCCGGTGCCGAGGATCATCTGGCGGGGCAGGATTGCCTGGAAGCGTATGTCGAGGCCCTTCTCCCGCGCCACGCCATTGGCGTATTTGGCCATGAACCACAGCATCCGCTTGGCGCCGCCATAGCCGCCCGACATTTGCGACCCGGTGACGGCGGCACCGCTCGACCCGACCAGCACCCGGCTGCCCGGCCCGAGCGGCAGGTTCAGCGCCGCCTGCAGCCAATAGAGTGCCGCCTTGACGTCGGTCTCCCAAGCGATGGAGAAATCCTCCCATTTCAACTGGTCCAGCCGCCCCATGCGAGGCGTCGCACCGGCGTTGAGCACCAGTATGTCGGGACGCATCTCGCCAAGAATGCGATAGGCCGCGTCCTCATCCGTGACGTCGGCCGAAATCGCGGCAACCCCGAGCCGAGCCCCAACCGCCTCCAGCGCCTCGGCGCCCCGGGCGACGACGGTCACCTCGGCGCCCTTCTCGACCAGCGCTTCGACCAGACCGAGGCCAAGCCCACGGCTGCCGCCGGTCACCACGATTTTCCTGTCCTTGAGACTCATTGGACCCTGCTCCAGTGTTTGACTGTAGCTAAGACGTTCGAGGGCCGGGAAAAGAGTCGGCGCATGCGCAAGATTTGGCGTCCTGCTCCAGGCAATGTGTTCACCATCGATGAACATGCGGCGCGTGAAACGTTGAACTCGGCATGGACGCACTCTACAACCGATACGAGTTGGGGTGGCTGCAACCGAGGCCCGCTGAATGATCGAAGGCCTTGTCGACCGGATCTATGAAGCGGCATTCGTTCCGGAGATCTGGCCGGACGTTTTCGACAGGTTGAGCGATCTGTCCAATTCAGCCGGTGGCGGCCTTGGCCTGTTCGATGAGCGGCTGGAGCCAACGTTGATTGCCTCGGAGCTGATCCAGCCGGTGCTGGAAGGCATTGCCGCGGAAGGCGGGTTCAAAACGAGCAGCGTCACATCGCTTTTGATGACGCTTCCGCCACCGCCCGCCTTCGTCTACGACGCCGACTATTTCCCGAGTGAGGCGCTGGAGGCCAATCGAACGCGGCTTGACCGCACGCGACCCATGGGCATTGGAGGCGAGATAGGGACGTTCATACCGCTGCCGACCGGCGAGCTCCTGTTGTTCGTGATGGAGCGGTGGCTGACCAACGACCGTCCCTCCAGGGAGGAGTTGGACCGGCTCAATCTGATGCGGCCGCATTTGGCGCGCTCGGGATTGATCGGCGCACGTCTGAGGCTGGAACGCGCGCGGGCCGCGACGGAAGCGCTGACGACCATCGGTCTGCCCGCCGCGGTGATGACGAGCAAGGGACGTGTTTTGTCCAGCAACCGATTGCTCGAAGCCCTCCCCCAGGTATTCGTGCCGACCGCCTTCGATGGACTTGCCATTGCCGATGCCGAGGCAAACAGGCTGTTCCAACAGACGACCACCTATGGAACGGATGTCGAAATGCCTGTCCGATCCATTCCCATACCGCCGGGCGAAGACCGTGACGCCATGATTGTCCACATCATTCCGCTTCGCCGTCTGGCGCACGAACTTTTTTCAGGCGCCGACATGCTCATCGCGGCCACTGCGCTCAATCCGACAAATCTCGTGCCGTCGCCCACCGTCCTGACGGGCCTTTTCGACCTCACGCCCGCCGAGGCGCGATTGGCGGCTGCGTTGAGCGCGGGGGACAATCTCAAGGCTGTAGCGGCACGTACCAACATCACATACAGCACGGCCCGCACCTATCTCGAACGCATATTCGCCAAGACGGGCACCCACCATCAGGCACAACTTGTGGCGCTCCTCAAGGGCGCGCAGGCTCCTGTCAACCCATCGAAGGGCAACTGACCAGCCTCCTTGACGGGAGACAAGCACGCACCCTAAGGCCGAGCTGAGGCGCATGGCGGGCCATGTGGCTTTGCGCCATGGCTGCCGGCCGGCGGCTTCGAGGCCGTGCCCAGTGGACGGTCCGCCGCACATGTGCTCCATGGACTGGTGACGAAGCGGTGGGGACGAAGTGAAGCGCGTTTTTCGATTGTTGGCCGCGGCGGTCATGGTGTCGGCGGTGGCGGGTTGCACCAGCGTTTCCTACTACGCGCAATCGCTGGAGGGCCATGTCCGGATCATGGCCGCGCGCCAGGACGTCGCAAGACTGATCGAGGCCCCTTCGACGCCGCGGGCGTTGCGCGCCAAGCTGACCTCGGCGAGCGCCATAAGACGGTTCGCGACGGATGAACTGGCACTGCCCGACAACAGCAGCTACCGCAGCTATGTCGACATCCACCGGGATGCGGTGACCTGGGCCGTCTTTGCCGCCCCGCAATTCTCGCTCGCGCCGAAGACATGGTGTTTTCCGGTTTTCGGCTGCGTTCCATACAGGGGATATTTCGACCGGAAATCCGCGGCGGAAAGTGCTGTCGCACTGCATCGACAGGGGTGGGACGTCTATGTCAGCGGCGTCACCGCCTATTCCACGCTGGGCTGGACCAGCGACCCACTGCTCTCGACCATGCTGCGCCAGGACGACACCTATCTTGCGAGCCTCATCTTTCATGAACTGGCGCATCAGCGCCTCTATGTGAACGGCGATTCCGCGTTCAACGAGGCTTTCGCGGTCGCCGTCGAAACCAGCGGCACGCGAAAATGGCTCCGCGCCGCCGGCGACCGCGCCGGATTGCGCCGCTACGAAGCCGATCGCGGGCGCAGCACCGATTTTCTCGCACTGGTGTCGAAAACGCGGGTAGAACTGGCGCAGGTCTATGGAAGCCCCCGCGCCCCGGAAAAGATGGCGGCCGCCAAGGAAGCCGCGATCGACAGGATGCGGACGCGTTATCGGCAGATGCGCGACAAACGCTGGGCCGGATACAAGGGATACGATGCCTGGTTCGATGCTCCGATCAACAACGCCAAGCTCGCCGCGACGTCCGTCTACGGCGAACAGGTTCCGGCGTTCCTTCGCTTGTTCGAGCTCTGCTCCAGCAATTATCCGAGGTTCTACGCTTCCGTTCGACGCATCGCCGATCTGCCGCAACCCGCCCGCGCCGAAGCGCTGAAGGCCGCGACCAGCTGTGATTGACTTGCGGGGGCACGGCGATCCTTTGGCGTGCTCCGATGATCCAAGCCTGGTTCGCCAGGACTAACGTTTTATGTCCGCGCCGAGCACGAAACGTTCGCAGCGCTCGCCGTCGGCGTCGTCGATGAAGCTCTCGACATGCCTGAAGCCGAGCTTCGCCAGAATCCGCAGCGACGCAACGTTGCGCGCCGCCGCCTCGGCGCTCACCTGTTGGAGCGCCAGGGTCTCGAAGGCGTAGCGGACCACTTCACGCGCGGCCTCGCTGCCCAGTCCCTGCCCCCAATGCGCGCG
Source organism: Mesorhizobium sp. B2-3-4 (assembly GCF_006442315.1). Classification (GTDB taxonomy): domain Bacteria; phylum Pseudomonadota; class Alphaproteobacteria; order Rhizobiales; family Rhizobiaceae; genus Mesorhizobium. The sequence goes on from NZ_VFVY01000020.1 coordinate 93,772, forward strand.
CCCCAGCACAAAGCCCAGGGCGGCCGTCCTGGCCTCGGTCGCGCCGAAGGACAGGGTGATCGTGCCGATCGCGTCCGCCACGCCTGCCTGGTCTATCGACCATTTGACCGCCTTGCCTTCGGCGAACCGCTGACGTGAAAGGGCGAGCCATCGCGCGCCATCGCTGATGTCGTCGGGAACCCGATCGCCGGCCAGGGAGGCGGCTTCGACATCGCTCGCACGGGCAAACCATGCCGGGATATCCTCTTCGCCCGGCGCCCGGAGCACGAGCCTTGCGGTGGTGAGCCTGGGAACTGTCATCTCCGGCGAACTCGGCCGTTCATTCCTCACCGTTCGCAGCCTGCGCCAGCGCGTTCAGCAACTGGCTCGTATTGTCGATCGAGAACTGAACGCGCTCGCTCGCCCAGACCGTTTCGGAATAGGAGATCGGCGTGCCCTTCATGTCCACGTCCACCTTTCTCGTCAGCACGATCGGCTGCGTCTCGGGCTGCGCCAGCCGCCGCGCCTCTTCCCTGGTCGGCAGCCGCACGATGATGTCGGTGCGCAAGCGGATATAATCGGCGACGCCGTACTCGGCGAGGATGGCGCTGACATTGCGGCCGTTGCGCCTGGCCTTGTCGAAACCGGGGAAACTTCGGACCGGATAATAGGCATGACAAAAGTCGATCGGTTCCTGGTCGGCCAGACCAAGCCGCACGATGTGATAGACGGGCTCGCCCGGCGGCAGCCTCAGCGCCTCGCTCACCCGGCGCGGCGCCGCGATCGCTTCCTCCTCGATAGCCTGCCCTAGCGGCTCACGGCCTTGCTCCAACAGGTTCTGCGAATAGCGCGTCCGCTCCGACAGGCGATAATCGATGCGGGCATCCCTGACGAACGTGCCCTTGCCCTGTTCGACTTGGACGAGGCCGCGATCCTGCAGCTGCTGCATCGCCCGCCGGACCGAATGCCGGCCGACGCCGAAACGCGCCATCAGCTCCGTTTCCCTGGGCAGCCGGCTGTCGCCGACGAAACGGCCGGCGGCGATGTCAGCGGCGAGTTCCTCCTCGACCTGCTGCCACTGGCCGTGCGCGATCTTGCCCTGCATTCACATCACCCCTGGCGACAGCCCGTTCTCTGCCGCAATATCATTCGAATGAATCATAGCTGTCGCGGACAGGATTGGCAACGCACGCCCCGCATCCTCACATGCGCGGCATTCCTCGGGTGGCGGCATGACAGATCGATCTGTCCGCCCTACACATGATTGTCATCAAACCGGGGTATCCGGGTCATTCGAAAATAAACATTCGAATGATATGCCTTGAAACCGCCTGGCCGGTATCCGATCCGGAACGCGGGCTCTTTTGGAGACGACCATGGATGGACAAATGGACAGCGCTGCCCGCCACCGGGACGGGTCGATGGAGAGCCGGGATATCTGGCTGAGTGAATTCGAGATTGTCCTGCGCGACCGTGTCATCGCCAATGGCGCCGTCAGGATCGAAAACGGCCGGATCGCCGAGATCCGCGACCAGCCCGTCGAGAATGCCGACGTCATCGGTGGCGGTCGCCTGCTGCTGCCTGGTTTCATCGACATGCATGGCGACATGGTGGAGCGGGAAGTGGAGCCGCGCACCGGCGTTCACGTGCCGATGGAAATCGGCATCGCCGAACTCGACAAAAGACTGGCCTCCTGCGGCGTGACGACAGCCTATGCCGCGCTCTCCTTCATCGGCACCAGCGCCACGGCCGCCCTGCTGCGTTCGGAGGAGCACACATCCGCCATCATCGAGACCATGGCCGGGCTGAAGGACGACCTTCTCGTCGACCACCGCATCCATGCCCGCTTCGAGGTGACGTTCACCGCGGCCGTCGGCGTGCTGGAGAGGCTGATGGATGCCGGCAAGCTGCACCTGGTTTCGCTGATGGATCACACGCCGGGTCAGGGACAGTATCGCGACGTCGAACTGTATATCGCCCGCCTGGCCAAGGAGCGCGGCATGTCCGTTGCCGATGTCTCCGAGATCGTCGGCAAGCGCATGGCCGACCGCATCGGCCATGGCGGCGTGCTCGGCACGCTGCAGAGCCTGTCGGCGCTCGCCCGCGCCCGTGGCGTCGTGCTTGCCTCCCATGATGACGACACGCTGGAAAAGGTGGAATTCGTCCACGGCCTGGGAGCCGTGCTCAGCGAATTCCCGGTGACCCTGGAAGCGGCCCGGGAAGCCCGCCGGCTGGGCATGTATACGGCCATGGGCGCGCCCAACGCGCTGCGCGGCCAGTCCTATTCGGGCAATCTTTCCGCGCGCCAGGCCTATGAGGCCGGGCTGCTCGACATGCTGGCCAGCGACTATCACCCGGCCTCGATCCTGCCTGCCATACTCGGCCTGGCGCAGTCGGGCGAAGGCGGCCTGGCGGCGGCGGCGGCACTGGCGAGCGCCAATCCGGCCAGGGCATTGGGCCTCACGGACCGGGGCGCCATCGAGCTTGGCCTGCTGGCCGACCTTGTCGTCGCCGATCGCCAGCCCGTGGCGCGCGTGCGCGCCACCTTCCGTGCCGGGCGCATGATCTATGGCGACGGCACGCTTGTGCCGGCGCGCAAGGCGTAGCAGCCGAAGGAAGCCGTAGCCGACCGGCATCCAGCCGGGCAAGTGCAATCCCGGAAAAGCGTGAAGCGGCTTCCCGCGAAAAGCGCACGGTGCTTGACCACGCAATTGCGCGAGACAGGAAGGCAGAGCGGTTCATTCTCCCGTAGCGGTGGACCGTCCTAAAGGTCGAGCGCCACCATCATCCCGCGCACCTCCGCCATTTCCAGCAGCAAATCCTGCAGGCTGTCGATGGTCAGCGCGGCTCCCGTCATCGCCAACAATTCCGTGACACTCTCCCTCATCGAAATGACGGCAACCCCGGTCTTTTCGGACAGTAGCCGGGCGATGGCCGCGCGAACAAGCGTGTTCTGGTCAGGCATGATTCCCCTTTCATGCGATGGTAACGGCACCATTTTCTGTCGTGACATTGCACCTTTCCGCAACTTATGCGAGCGTTCAGCTATGCTTGCAAGTCATCTTGTTGATGGTCGTCTTGATAAGAGCCGCTCAGCGGCAAGAGCGACGGTATCCCGCTGTCGCCATGCTCCATGGCGGCGAGCAGGGCCAGCGGCACTTCGTGTCGATAAAGACCGATTAAAGTCCTGCCTCCCACCGTTACCGGCAATTCGGTGAATCTGTCGAAAATGGAATACGTGCCTGTCGGCTCGTTCAGGATCTCGAAACGGTCCAATAGCAACCCTCACCTTCCCCCAGGGAGCCCCTTCCCCTAGGGAGCCTTGTAACGCACGCGCCCATCAGAGGTTGCATAAAAAATCGTTTTTTTCAGATCATGGGCGGTCAAATTGAATGACATGCCGCAAGAATCGCGGCGCACAATTTTAAATCTTGACGCGTGTCAATTTTTTCTGAAACATGCGGAAATGCTGACACGGCATCAAGTCAGCGCTCTGGGAGGAGCAATGCCTGACACGCAAGGGACTTGAGCCGGGGTCGCTGCCCCGGCCGGTCCGTTCAATGCAAGCATCGGGGTTGCTTGCATGCTGTCGGATATCGCCTCGCGGAAAACCATGCCGGCAACCAAGGATTTCGGAGGAGGAAGACAATGCGCGTGTTCAATAGCCTGGCGATTGGCGCCGGCCTGCTTGCAACGACGATGATGGCGCCTGCCCATGCCGAGGACGCACCGAAGGTCGCGGCCATCGTCAAGGGTCTCGACAACCCGTTCTTCCAGACCATGCAGAAGGGCATCGAGGAACAGGCCCAGGCCGACGGCGTCGACGTCACCGTGCAGGCCGCCGCCAATATGGGCGACGCCACCGGCCAGGCCGACCGGCTGACCGCCATGGCGCTGCAGGATTTCGACTGCTACCTGGTCAACCCGATCAGCGTTTCCAATCTGGTTCAGGCGCTGGTGCCGGTGGCGCAGAAGAAGAAGCCGATCATCAACATCGATTCGACCATCGACGCCGAGCAGGCCAAGGCCGCCGGCTTCACCGTCTCCACCTATATCGGCACCGACAACGTCGCCGCCGGTGCCCTGGCCGGCGAGGAAATGCTGAAGCTGGTGCCGAAGGGCTCCAAGGTCGCATTGGTCGCTGGCATTGTCGGCGACGTCGGCTCCAACGCCCGCATCAAGGGCTTCAAGCAGGCCGTCGAAGGCAAGCTCGAGGTCGTCGTGATGGTGAGTGCCGACTGGGATCGCGAAAAGGCGCTGACGGCGGCCACGGACATTCTGGCGGCGCATCCGGATCTGGCCGGCTTCTTCGCCGCCAACGACATCATGGCGCTCGGCGTCGAGCGCGCCGTGCAGACTTCCAGCAAGGACGTCAAGGTGATCGGCCTCGACGGCATCGTCGACGCGCTGAAATCGGTCGCCGCGGGCGAGCTTTCCGCAACCGTCGCCCAATATCCTTACGTCGTCGGCGCCATGGGCGTCGAGGCTTGCAAGGTGGCGGTCAAGGGCAAGGAACTGCCGGCCTATGTGCCGGCGCCCGTGCTCCTGATCAACAAGGACAATGCCGAGGCCTCGCTGAAGAACTTCCCGCGCCCCGGCGGCGACTACCCCGATCCGTTGCGTGAGATACTGAAGTGAGCAATTCCACCGAAAACGCGCCCGCCGCCCATTCGGCTGGCGCGGCGGAGGAGAGCCGCCCCTCCCTGTCGGCTCTCCTCCTTGATCCTTCCTTCTGGGCCGACTGGGCATCCGTCGTCGGCCTGGTCGGCCTCGTCATCATCTTCGGCATCGCCCAGCCGGTCTTCCTCAGCGTCGCCAATCTGCAGGCGCTGCTCTTGGCATCCGCGATCCTGGTCGTGCTGTCGATCGGTCAGACCTTCGTCGTGGCGACATCAGGCATCGACCTGTCGCTGGCGGCGGCCGTCATGCTCGGCGCCATCATTCTCGGCCTCGTCAACGCCGCCGGCTACGGCATTGTCCTCGCCTGCGTGCTTGCACTGCTTGCCACCAGCGCCGTCGGCTTCCTCAATGGCCTCATCATCACCGTCGGGAAAATTCCCGACTTCGTGGTGACGCTCGGCACGCTGTCGGCCATAACGGGGCTTGGCCTCATCCTGTCGGGCGGCGAACCGACCATGGTCGGCTCTACCTTCCTTTTGAAACTCGCCTCGGGCTCGTTCGGTCCGTTCGGCTATCCGGTCTGGGTGGCGATCGCGGCCGTCGTCGCGGCCCATGTCGTGCTCTACCACACGCGCTTCGGCGTTCATCTGCTCGCCACCGGCGGCCAGGCCGAAAGCGCCGGCGCGCTCGGCATCCGCACCGGCCGCGTCAAGATCGCCGCCTACACCATCTCGGGTTTCTGCGCCGGTATCGCCGCCATCCTTTTGGTGGCGCGCATCGGTTCGGCTGAACCCCTGATCAACACCAGCCTGCTGCTCAATTCCGTGGCGGCCGTGGTGCTTGGCGGCGTCAGCCTTTTCGGCGGCCGCGCCTCGATCCTGGGCCCGGCCATCGGCGCACTGATGCTGACCGCCCTCGTCAACGGGCTGACGCTGCTCAGCGTCTCGGCCTTCTACCAACCGCTCGCCGTGGGCGCCATCGTGGTGCTGGCGGCGCTGATCATGCGGTACCAGAAATGAGCGTCGTCCTCCCCTTTCCCGCCTCCGATGCAATCATCGCCTGCCAGGGCATGAGCAAGCATTTTGGCGGCGTGCGCGCCTTCACCGATGTCGCCTTCCAGGCGCGCCGCGGCGAGGTCACCGCCGTCATCGGCGACAATGGCGCCGGCAAGTCGACGCTGATCCGCTGCCTGGTCGGCGTGCATGTGCCCGATACCGGCTCGATCGTGTTCGACGGCCGCGAGCAGCCCTTCTCCAACCCCGACGGCGCCCGCAAGGCCGGCATCGAGACCGTGCACCAGAACCTGGCGCTCATCGACGAACTGACGGTGGCGCAGAACCTGTTCCTCAACCGCGAGATCGTGCGCCGCATCGGCCCGTTCGCCTTCCTCGACCGCAAGGCGATGAAGCGCGAAGCGCGCTCGATGCTGTCGCGCCTGTCGATCAACGTGCCGTCGATCAACCAGCGCGTGCGCCGCCTGTCTGGCGGCCAGCGGCAGGCGATCTCGATCTGCCGCGCCGTCGGCTCCGGCGCCAAGCTGGTGGTGATGGACGAACCGACGGCGGCACTCGGCGTGCAGGAGACCGCCAATGTCGAGGCGCTGATCCGGCGCCTGCGCGAACAATCGGTCTCGGTCATCCTGGTCAGCCACAATTTCGATCAGGTGCGCCGCCTGTCCGACCAGATCTGGGTGATGCGGGCCGGCAAGATGGCGGCGACCGTGCGCGCCGCCGAAACCTCGGGCAACGAACTGGTCGCGCTGGTCACCGGCGCGGCGTGATCTCCATCAAATCCACGTCTGGCCGCCGGCACGGCCGGCACCGAGCATGAAATCGGAAGGAGTTTTTCGAGTGAACCCACTTCGTGTCGGACTTGTCGGTCTTGGAGAGGTCGCGCAGTCGATCCATCTGCCTGTCCTGGCCGACCAGCGCGACCGCTGGTCGATCGCGGGCGTGTACGACGTCTCGCCAAGCCTGGTCTCGCTGGCCACCTCCCAATACGCACCCGCGAAAGCTTACCAAACCGCCGAGGCGCTGATCGAATCACCCGACATCGACGTGGCCTTCGTGCTCTCGTCCGACGACACCCACAGCCGCTTCGTGCGCGCCGCCATGCGGGCCGGCAAACACATCCTGCTGGAAAAGCCGGCTTGTCTCACGGTGCGCGAGATAGATGAGCTGCTGGCGCTGATGCCGGCCTATAATAAAACCCTTTTCGTCGGTTACATGCGTCGCTACGCGCCGGCCTATCTCGCGGCCAGGGATGAGCTGCCAGCGCATGCCGACATCACCCATGTCCGCATCTTCGATCTGATCTCGGAGGGCCGGCATTTCCTCAAGAAGAGCCAGAATGTCCTCTATCCCGGCGACATCGACCCTGCCCTGCTGGCGCGCGGCGCCAGGGAGCGCGATGCGCTGATCCGCGAAGTGGTCGGCGCCGATGCGCCGGCGGACCTGGTGCGCGCCTATCGCGGGCTGACGGCGCTGTCCTCGCACCACATCTCGGCAATGCGCGGGCTTATTGGCGAGCCCAAGGGCGTGGTCTCAGCGCACCGCACCAATGGCGGCGCCAACACCTCGATCACCTTCGACTACGGCCACTTCGCTTGCCTGTACGACGCGGTGGTCGACGATCTCGGCCTGTTCGACGCCATGATCGAGGTGCGCTCCAACACCAGGCGCGTGCGCATCATCTACGACACGCCCTATATCAGAAGCCTGCCGACGCGGCTGGAGGTGACCGAGGCCGGCCCGCTCGGCCCGGTGACGAAGAGCTTCGGCCCGCTCTATGGCGACGCCTTCTCCAACGAACTGGAAACCTTCCACCGCCATATCCAGGAAGGCACCAGGCCACTGACCGACCTCGCCGACTCCCGCCGCGACCTGGCGCTGATGGCCGGGATCATCGAGAAGATGAAGCAGAGCGGGCGGCGCTGAAGCCTCGCGTGGAGTCGACTACCGACGGTCCGGCGGCAACACGAAATCGACAAGCTGGCTCGGCGAAGCGAAAGGGCCGATCGAATAGGCCGGAGTTGTTATCCGGGCCGCATCCTTGCTGCCCTGGTCGAGGGTTTTTCTTATCCAGGTCGAGGTGGCCGCCAGCGTACCTTTGTCCTCGTAGATCGAGCTATGCCGAAGGCTGAGAAATGCGGGTTTGATCTTCACCACCTCCTCCGAAACGGGCTCCCATGCGGCAGGTGTCGCCGCGGCGGTAATGGACAGCAGGAAATTCTCGACGATGCCTTCCTCGCCGAATACCGGCGCATGCAATGCGCGCGGAATCACAAGCGTCGGCAAAAGGGCGATGCCGGCGGTGATGGGCAGTGCCAGGAAGGCGGCGGGCAGACCGAGCCAGAAGTACAGGGTCATGATCTCGTCTGCACTATAGTCGGGCCGAAACATCACCCACAAAACGAGATAGGGAACGATCAGGCTGACGCCGCAGATGAAAAAGACCGGGTTCGAGAGCGTCCGGCTCAAAGTGAAGGTTCCAATGAGGGCCCTGCGCGCCTCGTCGCCAACTGGCGCAAACGCAAGCAGCGGGATTCCACTGATCGATGGCGGACACAGCTCCGCAAATAGACCCAGTTGCGTCTTTGACAGTCTCTCCGCAATCGCTACCGTCTTGCTTGCGATGAAGCCCAGGTAGACCTCCTTCAACAGCTTGAACAAGCCGTACAGGATGGGCAAGGCCACGAGATTGATGAACCCGCCACTGTGGAGGATGCGCTCGACGATATCGCCGGAATAGATACCAACCAGGGTGATCGCGGCGACCATTGCCAGGACCAGCAATGAGATTGCCTGCAAGGCAAAAAGCCGCACGATCCAGTAAAGCAAGGGAGTGAAGCTTCGCGCCTCGACGACAAAGAACGGCGTGGCTAAAGTGACGACGCCGGACGCCCGTCGCGCCACCGTCTCGCTCCTCATCGAATACTGGACCACGGCACCCCCATGGCTGTGGGCTATCAATATCAGCGGAGCCTCGTCGTCTTCGGCAAAATTGCGGGCAACGAAGTTCGCCAGGTTCTTGCCTGCCCGGAGCCGCGCCCGGTGCAGGTTGAATCCGGACCAGTTGAACACCTTGATATCGGCGTCGGGAAACTCCCCCACGAGCATGCTATGGAGCGATGAGTTCTCCTTGCACCAATTCGCATGCCGCGCGAATGTGCCGTGAACAAGTATGATGTTCAGACGATCTTTCATGCTCCCCTTGATCAGGAATACGTAATGTTTTGATTGCGAGCAAGCCACGTTGGCGGACGGCGCGGCTGCTTGCCCAGCCGCCCTGCATGAAGCAGGATCGCTGTCGACCATCCGCAATACCGCCTCTCCCTGGAACCAATGATGACCGATGCCAGCCTGCACCTCGTAGAAGCAACGATCGACCAACTGCGCCGCGCGCTGGAGGACGGCCTCGTCACCAGCGTCGAACTGGTCGCGGCGTATCTCAGGCGCATCGCGCATTTCGACCGGCATGGCATCAGCCTCAACGCGGTCCCGGTGCTCAATCCCGATATGTTCGAGGAGGCCGCAGCTTCCGACCAACGTCGGCGTAACGGCACCCTGCTCGGGCCGCTCGACGGCATCCCCTACACCGCCAAGGACAGCTACAAGGTCAGGGGCCTGACTGTCGCCGCCGGCTCGCCGGCCTTCGAGCATCTCGTCGCCAATGAGGACGCCTTCACCATCGCCCGCCTGCGCGCCGGCGGCGCGGTGCTGATCGGCCTCACCAACATGCCGCCCATGGCCAATGGCGGCATGCAGCGCGGCGTCTATGGCCGCGCCGAAAGCCCCTACAATGGCGACTTCCTGACCGCCGCCTTCGCCTCGGGCTCATCGAACGGCTCGGGCACCGCGACGGCGGCCAGCTTCTGCGCCTTCGGGCTCGGCGAGGAGACCTGGTCGTCCGGCCGCGCGCCGGCCACCAACAATGCGCTGGTCGCCTACACACCCTCGCGCGGCGTGATTTCCGTGCGCGGCAACTGGCCGCTGGTGCCGACCATGGACGTGGTGGTGCCGCACACGCGCAGCGTGCCCGACATGCTGGAGCTTCTCGATGTCATTGTCGCAGACGACCCGGAAACCCGTGGCGATTTCTGGCGCGCGCAGCCCTGGGTCGCCCTGCCCAAAAGCTCCGCGTCACGACCGCAACGCTACACCGATCTCCCACTGGCGGGATCGTTGAAAGGCAAGCGGCTCGGCGTGCCGCGCATGTATATCGGCCGCGACGACGGCGCCGATGCCCCGATCGAGACCCGCCCCTCGGTGCTTGATCTCTGGGAGCAGGCGGCAGCCGATCTTACCCGGCTTGGCGCCGAATTGGTCGAGGTCGATTTTCCCGTCGTCTCCAACTACGAGCGCGACCGTCCCGGCGCACACACCATGGTCGAGCGCGGCCTGGTGCCGCAGGACTTCGCCGGCCGCGAACTCTGGGACCTCTGCATCTGGGGTTGGGACGACTTTTTGCGCGCCAATGCCGACCCGGCCCTGCCCGATCTCGCCTCGGTCGACGGCCCGAAAATCTTCCCGCAGCCGCCCGGCACGCTGCCCGACCGCTACGAAGGTGGCTTCGACCTGAGGGAGTATGTCGAGCGCGCCAAAACCGGCGTCACGCCGTTCAGGGATATACCGACGCTGGAAGAGGGCCTGAAGGGGCTGGAAGCGACAAGGCGCATCGATTTCGAGGACTGGCTCGCCGCCAACGGGCTCGATGCCGTGGTGCTGCCGGCCGCCGCCGATGTCGGCCCGGCCGATGCCGACATCGACGAGGCGTCCGCCGATCTTGCCTGGCGCAACGGCACCTGGGTCGCCAACGGCAATCTTGTCTGGCGCCATTTCGGCATCCCGACCGTCACCGTGCCGATGGGCACCATGGCCGACATCGGCATGCCGGTCGGCCTCACCTTCGCCGCCAGGGCCTATGACGACGAAAACCTGCTGCGCATGGCCGGCGACTACGAGCGCGCCACGCGGCGCCGCGCCCGGCCGCCGCGCACGCCGGAATTGGCGGGCGAGGCATTTTCGCGCCGGCCGGTCCGGCCTGGCGGAAGCAACACCGCGGCGGTCGCCATCACGCTCGCTGCCGAGACGCTGGTTTCGGGCGACAGGGACGAGATCATCATCATGCTCGACCTGCCCGATGACGCGGCCGACAACGAGGGACTCCACGTCCAGTTGCATGTCAATGGACAGGCCGTCGAGATGCGGCGGGCCGGCGCGCGCCTCACTGGCCGCGCGCTCGTTCCAGCCGCCGAGCACCGGCGCGTCCACAGCGTCTGGCGCGGCTCCTATGGGTCGATCGTGACGGCGGTCGTGCGACTGGAGGATGGCCGCGCCGCCGGTGCCTATGTGGTGACCGGCGGGATTGGATGAGCGCCGGCGATTAGGAAGGCAGCGAAGCCAGCCATTCTTCCCAAAATTCCTGTTGCATATGGACGAAAACCGGAACCACGTCGACGCCATCATCAAATATGTCGACCAGATCGGTCTCCTGGGAAATTGCCCCGCCTTCACCTTGCAGGCTATCAATCCGCGACTTTTCTCCATCACCGTGTTTTCCGGATAGACATTGGCACTTGCTCCATAACAGAAGGGCAGTAAGCCATCGACTTCCAGCGCCTGACGGATCTGGAACAGAGCTTCGAAAAAGTCTTCCTCTTCCGCCTTGATCACCTTGTCCCGGTAGGCACATGTCAAGCTGCAGACTGCGCCCTCGACATGCAGTGTAAACACGGCTTCCTCGTCTCCGCCCGTGCCCCCTCCGATCAAGAACACCCTCCGCTGATGATCCATTCCTATTTCGCCCATTGCCATCGACGGGGACATTAGTGCCAGATTCACCGGCTTTCCAGCCATCGCCGATGGAGCATTCAACGGTGAGAATGCATGAAAGGACGGGCCGACCCGCTCGCCGCTTGTGTTGCGCCGCTACAGCACCGACCATGCGGCCCCGCACAGCTTCAAGGATCAGCCATGATCAAGGTCAAGCAACTCGCCCATGTCTGCATCTTCGCCAATGACCTCGAAGAGACACGGCGCTTCTATCGCGATGTCCTGGGCATGGACATTCGGTTCAATTTCCTGCGCGACGGCGCGGTGTTCGGTTTCTACCTCGATTGCGGCGGCCGCAGCCATGTCGAGGTTTTCCAGAAGGACGGAGCCAGGTTCAGCGAGACGAACCAGATCAACCATTTCTGTCTGGAGGTGGAGAACATCGACGCCGCGATCGCGCACATCGCATCCAGGGGCGTTGAGGTCACCGCCAGGAAGCTCGCCTGTGACGACACCTACCAGGCCTGGCTCAGCGACCCCAATGGCGTGAAGATCGAACTCTTCGAATACACCGGCAAGAGCGCGCAGTTCACCGGCGGCGACCGGGTAGCGGACTGGTAGCTATCCACGCGCGGCCCACAGCAGACCACGCTCGGCAATGGTGGCCATTTCCGGCACGGCGAACTCATCCGCCGTGTGCCCGAGCGAACTGTAAAAGACCTTGCCGGCGCCATACCGGCGCTTCCACACCACCGGCATGACCACGCCGCCAAGGCCTGGGAAATGCGCGTCGGTGAAGCTGGTCGTCGCCAGCACGTCGTTGGCCGGATCGACATGCATGTAATACTGCTCCGACCGATAGGCGAAATCACCGACGCCGCTCGTGATCGGATCGTCCGGCCTTGAGATGACGACAGTGTAGTCGATGATATCGCCGGGGTGCGCGACCCACTGGCCGCCGGTCATGAACTGGTAGTCGGGCTCGTTGCGGAAGCTGTCGCCCATCGTGCCGTGAAAGCCGCCGAGCCCGCTTCCCCAGCGAACGGCCTGCGTCAGGTTCCTCAACTCGGCCTTTTCGATCGCCGACATGGTGATGACGGGTACGATGAGATCGAATGAGGCAAGGTTTGGATCGGCGAACATTTCGGTGCCATGGCCGAGCGTCACCGTGAATCCATTGCGCTCCAGCATGTCGCGCACGATTTTGGCGCTGCGCTCAGGCGTGTGGCCTTCCCAGCCGCCCCAGGCAATCAACGCCGTCTTCTGCATGCCGTGAACTCCATCCTGCTCCCCGCGGATGGTTACACGGCGCGGCCGTCAGCGCCAGCCCAGCCCCGGCGCGACATGGGTCAGGATCGCTTCCAGCACATGAGCGTTGTAGTCGACGCCGAGCTGGTTGGGCACGGTGAGCAGCAGCGTGTCGGCCTCGGCGATCGCCTCGTCCTGCGCCAGTTCCCTGATCAGCACGTCAGGCTCGGCGGCGTAGCTGCGGCCGAAGATGGCGCGCGTGTTCTCCTCGATGAAGCCGATCTGGTCGCGGCTCTCATTGCCGCGCCCGAAATAGGCCCGGTCGCGGTCGTCGACCAGGGCGAAGATGCTGCGGCTGACCGAGACGCGCGGCTCGTGGCTGTGCCCGGCCGCCTTCCAGGCTTCGCGATAGGCGCGGATCTGCTCGGCCTGCTGGACGTGGAACGGCTTGCCGCTCTCATCGAATTTCAGCGTCGAGCTCTGCAAGTTCATGCCGAGCTTGGCCGCCCATTCCGAGGTTGCGTTGGTGGCCGCGCCCCACCAGATGCGCTCGCGCAAGCCTTCCGAATGCGGCTCGAGCCTGAGCAGGCCGGGCGGGTTGGGGAACATCGGTCTTGGATTGGGCTGGGCAAAACCCTCGCCGCGCAACGTGTCGAGGAAAACCTCGGCGTGATGGCGCGCCATGTCGGCCTCGCTGTGGCCCTCCTGCGGCACATAGCCGAAATAGCGCCAGCCATCGATGACCTGCTCGGGTGAGCCACGGCTGATGCCCAATTGCAGTCGCCCACCGGCGATGATGTCGGCCGCTCCCGCGTCCTCGGCCATGTAGAGCGGGTTCTCGTAGCGCATGTCGATGACCGCCGTGCCGATCTCGATGCGGCTGGTCCTGGCGCCGACCGCCGCCAGCAGCGGGAATGGCGAGGCAAGCTGGCGTGCGAAATGATGCACGCGGAAATAGGCGCCGTCCGCGCCCAGCTGCTCGGCGGCGACGGCAAGATCGATGGATTGCAAGAGCGCGTCGGAAGCCGAGCGCACCTGCGATTGCGACGAGGGCGTCCAGTGCCCGAATGACAGGAAACCGATTTTTTTCATGGTCATGAAGTATATGCGGGCGGCACATGCTTCAATGGCGAAAGAGCAGGGTTACACACCGTCGCCTTTCGGCGTGCCGAAGGGATTGACCGCCATGGAGGGTGGGATGCTGAAGGGGATCCGCATCGTCGAGATCGAGGCGCTGGGGCCGGCGCCCTTCGCCGGCATGCTCTTCGCCGACCTCGGCGCCGACGTCATCGTCGTCCATCGCAAGCAGGCATCGATGCCGGGCATGCCCGAGCGCTCGCTGCTCGATCGCGGCAAGCGCTCCATCGCGCTCGACCTGAAGGATGAGGCCGACGCGGCCGTGCTGACGTGCCTGATCGCCACCGCGGACGGGCTGATCGAAGGGTTCCGGCCCGGCGTCATGGAACGTCTCGGGCTTGGCCCGCGAGACTGCTTCGCGGTCAACAAGCGCCTGGTCTATGGCCGCATGACCGGCTGGGGCCAGGAGGGGCCGCTGGCCCACACAGCCGGTCATGACATGAATTATGCCGGCGTGTCCGGCGCGCTCTGGTACGCCTCCGCGCCGGGCGAACCGCCCATGGCGCCGCCGACTTTGGTCGGCGACATTGGCGGCGGCGCGCTCTATCTGGCGATCGGCATGCTGGCCGCCATCATCGGCGCCCGAGCCACCGGCGAAGGCACCATCGTCGATGCCGCGATCGTCGACGGCTCGGCCCACATGATGAACCTGCTGATGTCGCTCGGCCAGTCCGGCGCGCTTGCCGCCGAGCGCGGCCGCGGCCTGCTCGACGGGCCGCACTGGTGCCGCGTCTACCGCACGTCCGACGGCGGCTTCATCAGCGTCCAGTGCCTGGAGCCGAAATTCTATGCCCTCTTCCTCGACAGGCTTGGCCTTGCCGCCGATCCGCAATTCGCCAGCCAGTTCGATCGCGATCTGTGGCCCGGGCTTTGCGATCGGCTGGCGGCGATCTTTGCCACGCGGCCACGCGACGAGTGGGTCAAGCTGTTCGAAGGGTCGGACGCCTGTGTCGGACCTGTCCTCAGCCCCCATGAAGCGGCGCGGCATCCGCACATGGCCGCGCGCGGCACATGGCTGACAGCGGACGGCGCCTTGCAGGCTGCGGCCGCGCCACGCTTTTCCGGATGGACGCACGGCATGCCGGCGAAAAGCCCCGCGCGCGGCGAGCACGACGCCGAAATCCGTGCCGAGCTGGCGGAACCTTGATGGCTCCGTGGTAGGCTATGCCAGCCAGTGTTCGCTGGCAGCCTGCTGCCTGAGATGGCTGGCAAATTCAGGACGAGGTTCCATGGCGGTTCGGCCGATCGTGAAATACCCCAGCCCCCTTCTGCGGATCGTCACGGATCCCGTCCGGCATTTCGACGAGGATTTGCGGCAGCTGGCGGCGGACCTCGTCGACACCATGCGTGCCGCGCCCGGCATCGGCATCACCGGCTCGCATATCGGCGTGTTGCAGCGTGTCGTCGTCATCGAGCTGCCCGGCGCCGGCAAGCCCTCCATCTATGTCAATCCGGCCATCGTCGAGGCCTCGACCGAGATGATCCGTCACACCGAAGGCAGCATTTCGATGCCGGGCGTGACCGAGGAGCTGGAGCGCCACGCCCGCGTCAGCGTCGGCTTCCAGGACCTGGACGGCGCCGAGCATGTCGAGGAGGCAGAGGGTCTGCTGGCGGTTTGCCACCAGCACGAAATCGACCAGCTCGACGGGCTGTTCTGGATTCAGAGGCTTTCACGCCTGAGGCGCGACCGGCTGATCAAGCGCTACGGCAAGCTGGCGGGATCGTCCCGACAGTCTATTTCCCGCAGTGATGATCGTTGATGTGGTTGATGGCAAAGCCATCGGGGCCTGTACGGTCATAGGAACATGGCCCTGCGCCGGTGGTGAACAGCTGCTGGTCATAATAGCGCGGGCCGCCGAACAGGAAGTCGAAGAGGTTGTCGTCTGCCGGCACATAGCGCTGCTGGTCGATGTGCTTGTAATGCCTGGTCCCGGCGAACGCCGAAGAAGCCGCGCCGCAACCCACGGCCAGTGCGAGAGCGCATATCGCAAGCGATTTCATGGTCATCGGCAAAACCTTCCTGACTGCCTAAAGTCCATAATATAGCGAAAATCGTCAAAGAGACAAAAGTTCCGGGTGAGGCGACGTGACCATGGCGCCGTCCGCGTCCGGACCGAACTGCACAGCGCATCAGAAAATCGAAATTGCCCCTGCCGCCCCGAGCCGCGATGGTCTGGTGGGAGGCAGCCGGCTCAAGGCTGCGGAGGAATTGCCGGACGGCAGGGCTGCCGGCAGGCTGCCGCTTGGAGCTGGCAGCGAGGGAGGTAGGACATTGGCTGGTTCGGGCAAATCCGACACCGCGCGCCCGGGCATCAAAATGTCCCAGGAACTCGTCGTCGTGGCGATCTCGGCCGTCCTCTTCGTCGTGTTCTCGGCGACGCTCAACAATTTCCTGAGCCAGGGCAACATCCTCGCCATTCTGAAGAACGTCTCGATCCTCGGCACGCTTGCCGTCGGCATGGGGTTCATCGTCGTCGGCCGCGGCATCGATCTCACCATGGTGGCTGTGATGGTCGTCGGCGTCGCCTTCTCGATCTGGATCTCCACCTGGGGCGTCGACTTCACGCTGGCCGTCATCTGCGGCGCCATCCTGGTCGCGGTCATCGGCCTGTTCACCGGCATCATGGTGGCGGTGGCCGAAATCCCGCCGATCTTCGCCACCCTGGCGATCGCCTCCTCGGTCTACGGCTCCGGCCGCATCGTCTTTGCGTCCGACGTGCTCTATGCCCCCTCCGATATCGGCTGGCTGAAATTCGTCGGCAACGGCACCATCCTGGGCATCCCGATGTCCGTCATCATCTTCGCCGCCGTGGCCGCGCTCATGGGCTTCTTCCTCAGGAAGACCCGCTTCGGCCGGCTGGTCTATGCCACCGGCGACAACCCGAACGCGGCCCGCACCACCGGCCTGCCGACGCGCCCGATCATCGTAACGCAATATGTCATCAGCGCCCTCATTGCCTATACCGCCGGCATCATCATGCTGGGGCTGGTCACCGGCATCGACACGCGCCTCTACAATTCCAGCCTGATCTACGACGTGCTGCTGGTCGTCGTGCTAGGCGGTATCGGCCTCTCCGGCGGCCAGGGTGGCGTGCGCAACGTCATCGTCGGCACCATCCTGGTCGGCATCCTGACCAACGGCATGACGATCCTGAACTTCAGCTACACCAGCCAGAACCTGATCAAGAGCGTGATCCTGCTGGGCGCGCTGGCGATCGACGCCATCATCAATCCCCGCGACGAGCAGACCTCGCAGAGCGGCGACATCTGAAACAAAGAACTCACATCAAATCAGGGAGGAAACCAATGAAACTGTTCAAGAACTGCCTGCTGGCGGGCCTGACAGCGCTGACGCTGCTGGGTGCGGCGCAAGTCACCACCGCACAGGAAACCGACCAGGTCGGCCGCTCGACCTATCTCGAGGCGCTGAAGGGCAAGAAGGTCATCTTCGTGCCGATCTCGCAGGGCATGGACCTCAACCAGGCCTGGGTGGTGGTGTGGCAGCGGCACGCCGCCCGCTACGGCTTCAGCCTCGAAGTGCGCGATCCCTCCGGCGACACCAATGCCGGCATCCGCGCCATGCAGGGCGCCATCGCCGAGAAGCCCGACCTGATCATCGTGCAGAACCCCGATGTCCAGACCTATGCGCGCCTGTTGAAGCAGGCGCAGGCCGCCGGCATCAAGGTGCTGCAGGTCAACATGCAGTCGGCGACGCAGACCGACTCCTATGTCGGCAATGACTGGATCGAGATGGGCCGCCTCGAAATGGGCGAATTGGCCAAGCACTGCACCGGGCCGAACGCCGTCTCGCACAAGGTGGTCTGGCTTGCCGGCGTCCAGACGGGCGCGGCCAACATCTACATGCGCACCGGCATCGACGAGGTGCTGAAGGCCAATCCCGAGCTGCAGCTCGTCTCCGACCAGCCGGCCGACTACATGAGCGAAAAGGCCCGCCAGATCACCGAGACGGTCCTTCAGCAGCATCCGGACCTGTGCGGCATCATGGGCATCTGGGACAATGCCGAGGTCGGCGCGGGTGCAGCCGTCGTTGCCGCCGGCAAGCAGGACCAGGTGACGATCGTCACCAATGGCGCCGGCAGCGCCACCGGCTGCGAGAGCATCAAGAACGGCCTGCTCGACGTGATCTTCAACTTCAACGCCCCGATCCAGGCCGAGATCGCCGCCCAGCAGATTTCCGAACTGCTGCAGCAGCCCGACCGCAAGGCCGGCAGCGAGAAGACCATCTTCTTCGGCCCGATCACCCGCGTCGACAAGACCAACGCAACCGGCAGGAACTGCTGGAAGCTGGACGAGCTCAAGTAACGGACTTCATTGATGAGCCTGGCCGAAAGCCTAGTGCGCTGGCGCTACCGCCTCCTCCCCGACCACGTGGTCGGGGAGATCCTGACCAAGAAGTGGATCGACAGCGTCATCCCCTTCACGGCGCTGGTGATCCTGTGCGCGATTTTCGGCTCGATCGTGCCGGGCTTCTTCGACCTGACGACGCTGACCAACCTCAGCGGCCAGACCGCCGAGCTTGGCCTGGTCGTGCTCGGCATGACCATCGTCATGGTGTCGGGCGGCATCGACCTGTCGGTCGGCTCGACCTTCGCGCTCGCCGTGCTGGTCACGCTCTACGGCATGAATGTCGAGCAGTGGAGCTTTGGGGTTGGCCTGCTGGCATGCCTTGGCCTCGGCGTCGTCTGCGGCGCCATCAACGGCTTCCTGGTCGGCTTCCTGCGCATGCGGGCGTTCCTCACCACGCTGGTCACGCTCATCATCTACCGCTCGACCTTCGACATCGTCTTCCCGCAGGTCTCGACGCCCATCGTCACCAGCGGCCCGGATTCGCCGGCCTATGATTTCCTCGGCTTCGGCACGATCTGGGGCGTGCCGACCTCCTTCGTCGTCTTTGTCGTCATCGCGCTGGCGATCCACCTCGTCCTGTCGCGCGCCCGCTATGGCTGGCGCCTGTTCGCGGTCGGCGGCGCGCGCCGCTCCGCCTACAATGCCGGCATCAATGTGCGCTTCACCCTGTTCAGCGCCTATGTGCTCTGCTCGGTGCTGGTGGCGCTCTCCGGCTTCTTCTTCTCGGCCCGCATCGGCAGCGCGGCTTCCGACATCGGGACCGGGCTCGAACTGCAGGTGCTGACCGCCACCGTGCTCGGCGGCATTTCTCTGGGCGGCGGGCGCGGCTCGGTCGCCAAGGCGCTGATGGGCACCGTCTTCGTGCTCGTCCTGTCGAACAGCCTGCTTGCGCTCGCCGTGCCCGGCCCCGTCAACTTCCTGATCCTCGGCTTCGTGCTGCTGCTCTCGGTGCTGCTCGACGTCCGCTGGGTCAAGAACCGCCACAAGATCCTGCGCAGCGTCTACATCTCGCCGACCTTCGCCAAGATGCCGCAGGCGATCTCGACGGCGCCCGGCGCGCCAATGGCGGTGAACGACCGGCTGAAGGACGTCGGCGTCATCGGCCTCGGCTTCCTCGACGGCGCCGAGGATGTGATCTTCGACCGGCAGGACCGCCTCTATACCGGCAGCCGGCAGGGCGACATACTGCGCTTCCAGCCGCCGCATTACACCGAGAGCGAAGTGTTCGCCCATATTGGCGGCTCGCCTCTCGGCATGGCTTTCGACCGCGACGACAACCTGGTCATCTGCGTCGCCGGCATGGGCCTTTACCGGGTCGCCCCGAATGGCGATGTCAAGCTGCTGACGGCCGAGACCAACCGTTCGCTGACATCGGTGGTCGACGACTCCACCATGAAGCTCGCCGACGACTGCGATATCCTGCCCGATGGCCGCATCGTCTTCTCCGAGGCGACCGTGCGCTTCGAGATGCACGACTGGTATGCCGACGCGCTGGAAAGCCGCGGCAATGGCCGCATCATTGTCCACGATCCCCGGACCGGCGCGACGCGCACGCTTTTGTCCAACCTCGTCTTCCCGAACGGCATCTGCACGGCCTTCGACGGCCAGTCGGTTCTGTTCGCCGAAAGCTGGGCCTGCCGCATCAGCCGCTACTATTTCGACGGCCCCAAGAAGGGCAAGGTCGAGCGCGTTCTCGAAGGTTTGCCGGGCTATCCCGACAACATCAACCGCGCCTCCGACGGCACCTACTGGCTGGCGCTGATGGGCATGCGCACGCCGGCGCTCGACCTGTCGCTGGAAATGCCGGGCTTCCGCCGCCGCATGGCGCGGCGGGTGTCGGAGGACGCCTGGCTGATGCCAAATCTCAACACCGGCTGCGTGCTGCGCTTCGACGAGAACGGCCAGATCCTCGAAAGCCTGTGGGACCAGGTCGGCGAGAAGCATCCGATGATCACCTCGATGCGCGAGCACAAGGGCATCCTCTATCTCTGCGGCATCTTCAACAACCGCATGGGCACGCTGCCCCTAAAGGGCGTCGATCCTGACTGGTTCAGCTCGGATTCCTACTGGGGCAAGAAGCCATGAGCGGTTTGAGCCAGCTTTTTGACCGCTTCCTCGGCCGTGGCGATTGGGCCGTCACGGTGCCGACCCTCGACGGCCCGCTCCTGCCCAACCAGAGGCTGGAAGAGGCCGAGCCATTTGCCGGTCTCGCCGAGGCCGACAATCTCGTGCGCACCGACAAGGGCATCCTGGCCAGCAGCGCGAACCGGCTGATGCGCTTCGGCGCCGACGGCCATGCCGAGACGCTGCAGGAATTTCCCGGCGACATCACGGCCCTTGCCCATGCCCGCGGCATGACCGCGATGGCCATCGACGGCAAGGGCGTCGTCATTCGCGGCGGCCTGCATGACGGGCGTGAAGCAACCGGTGACGAGGCCCGGCGTCTCTCCTGCGTCACCGCCCTCACCTTCCTCGACAGCAACACCTTGCTGGTGGCCAACGGCTCGGGGACGCTGCCGGCAAGCGGCTGGCGCCGCGACCTGATGCAGAAGAACGCGTCCGGCTCGCTCTGGCGCCTCGATCTGAAAAGCGGCCGGCTGGAGCTGATCCGCGACGGCCTCGCCTGGCCGGCCGGCATCGCCACCACCGGATCCAACCGCGTCTACGTCACCGAAGCCTGGCGCCACCGCGTGCTGGCGATCGACCTTGCCACAAGGGCGACGCTGCCCGTGCTGGAACATCTGCCGGCCTATCCAGCCCGCATCGCGCCGGCCTTCAACGCCGGCTACTGGCTGACCTTCTATTCCGTGCGCAACCAGCTGGTGGAGTTCATCCTGCGCGAGGAGGCCTACCGCAAGCGCATGCTGGCGGAAGTCCCGGAAGCCTACTGGATGGCGCCGTCGCTCGGCTCGTGGCGCGACTATCGCGAGCCGATGCAAGGCAGCCAGTTGAAGCAGATGAACGTGCTGAAGCCCTACGCCGTCACCCGGTCTTACGGGCTGGTGGTGCATTGCGACCAGAACATGAAGCCGCTGTCGAGCTTCCATTCCCGCGCCGACGGCAAGGTGCACGGCACGCTGAGCGCCTGCGAGGCGGGCGATGACCTGCTCGTCGCCTCGCGCGGCGGCTCCAGGATCGTGCGTGTGGCCGCCGCCGCCGGCGGCAAGCGGGGTTAAGCGATGTCGGACGCCAACATCATCGAACTCAGGAACGCGGCCAAGGCCTTCTCGCGCATCCCCGCCTTCAAGAACGTCGATTTCGACCTGCGCAAGGGCGAAATCCACGCACTGCTCGGCGAAAACGGCGCCGGCAAGTCGACCTTGACCAAGGTGATGGCCGGCGTCTTCAAGCTGACCGAGGGCAAGATGACCTTCGACGGCAAGGAGGTGTCCTTTTCGACACCCGCCGAAGCCCTGCGCGCCGGCATCGCCATGGTGTTCCAGGAAACCAATCTCGTGCCGGCCATGACGGTGGCGCAGAACCTCTATCTCGGCGAGGAGAAGATGTTCAACCGGCTGCGCGGCCTCTACATCCAGGCGCGCCAGTTCCTCGCCGGCATGGGTTTCCAGGTCGATCCGACCGCGCAGGTCAGCACGCTGGGTGCGGCGCACAAGCAGATGGTCGAGATCGCGCGCGCCGTCCACCACAAGGCCCGCGTCATCATCTTCGACGAGCCGACCGCGACATTGACGCCCGAGGAGAAGAGCCACTTCTTCAACCTTTTGCAGCGCCTGGTGAAGGAAGGCATCGCGGTGATCTTCATCACCCATGCGCTGGAAGAAGCGCTTGCGGTGGCCAACCGTATCACCGTCATGCGCGATGGCGAGATCGTCGCGTCCGGCGATGCCAAGGGCTTCACGCGCGCCTCGATCGTGCAGGCCATGGTCGGCCGCACGCTGACCGAGACGCTGCATGGCGAGGTCAAGCGCACGGCGCGCCCCTATGGCGACAAGGTGCTTTCGGTCGAGAACCTGTCCTGCGCCGGCCTGGTGCGCAACTCCTCCTTCTCGGTGTTCTCGGGCCAGGTCACCGGCATGTTCGGTCTTGTCGGCGCCGGCCGCACGGAAATGGCCAAGGTCGTGGCCGGCCTGTTGAAGCGCAACATTTTCCATGGCGGCGAAATCCGCCTGCTCGGCAAGTCGGTGCGCTACCGCGTGCCCAGGCCCGCGGTGCGCGACGGCATCGTCTATGTCACCGAGGACCGCAAGGTCGACGGCTTCTTCGAAACCATGACGGCGGGCGAGAACCTGCAGATGGGGGAACTGACCGACGGCGCCAATCCGGTCTCCATGGTGTCGCTGGCACGCGCCAGGCAGCTCGCCCGCGAATGGGGCGAGCGGCTGAGCCTGCGCCAGATCAGCGACCGTGCCCGGATGATCGAGCTTTCCGGCGGCAACCAGCAAAAGGTCGTGATCGCCAAATCGCTGATCCAGAAGCCGAAGCTGGTGATTTTCGACGAGCCGACGCGCGGCGTCGACGTCGGCGCCATCGTCGAGATCCATCAGCTCATCAGCGAGCTCGCCGACCAGGGCATGGCCGTCGTCGTCATCTCGTCCTATCTGCCTGAGATTCTTGCGGTTTCCGACCGTATCCTGGTAGTCAAGCGTGGCCGTGTGGTGGAAGAGATGATGTTGTCGGAAGCGACCGAGGAACGCGTCATGTTCGCCGCGGTCCATTGATCCCCGGCTGAACCGGATAGCTTTGCTGGCTAATCCAGGACCAACGCCTGGCCCGGCCTATTGCCTTGCAATCACTTCCGCGTCTCAATAGGTCAGGAGGCCAGATCACCTGCCCGAACGGACATGTCCAGCATCAACCTCAAACTTCTGCAGACATTCCTGCTTGCCGCCGAAAACGGCAGCTTCCGGCGCGCCGCCGAAGAGAGCAACCGCTCGCCATCGGCCGTCTCCATGCAGATCCGCGATCTCGAGGAACAGATCGGCATCTCGCTCTTCATCCGCACCGCGCAGCGCGCCAGCCTGACGCCGGAGGGG
Organism: Mesorhizobium sp. B2-3-4; assembly: GCF_006442315.1. Taxonomy (GTDB): domain Bacteria; phylum Pseudomonadota; class Alphaproteobacteria; order Rhizobiales; family Rhizobiaceae; genus Mesorhizobium. Next base: position 116,891 of record NZ_VFVY01000020.1, read on the forward strand.
CAGATCCTGTTCGAGGAGATCGCCAACGCCATGTCGCAGGTGCAGACCAGCCTCGACCGGCTGACCGAGATCGCCGCGCGCCGCAAGGGCAAGGTGCAGATCGCCTGCGCGCCCACCCTTGCGGCAAGCCGGCTGGGCGACATCCTGGCCACCTTCAAGCTGCGCTATCCCCGCTCGATCGTCGAGGTCATCGAACTGCCGCCGCAGGCGGCACTCAGCCTGCTGCAACAGCAGGAAGTCGAGTTCTATATCGGCCCCGAATTGCCGAACCTGACGGACTTCCAGTTCGAATCGATCCTCGACGATCCGCTGATGGCCTGCATTCCCACCGAAATCCATGGCGGCGAAAAGAAGCTGCTTTTGTCCGACCTGCAACGCTTCCCGCTCATCCTGCTCAATCGCAAGACGGCGGTGCGCGGCCTCGTCGACCGGCTGACGGCGGCGGAGGGCATCGAGCTCAAGCCGCAATACGAGGTCGAGAGCGCCCAGACGGCGGTGGCGCTGGTGTGTTCGGGACTGGGCGTCTGCGTCGTGCCCGGCATCGCCATCTCGCGCAATGACGAGCGCATGCGCGTCGTGCCGATCGACCATCGCGACGCCCACCGCTCCGTCGGCATCATCACCGCGCGCGGCTACGTGCACCACTCCTTCTCCGAACAGCTGATGAACCTCATCCGCACCAACCTGCGCGAACTGGCACATTGATTGAGATCAGAAAAGCCCCCCCTACTTCGTCATCCTAGGGCGAAGCAAGGAGCGAAGCGACGCGCGCAGACCCTAGGATCCATTCCGTGACGTCGGTCGAAAAATGCTGCGGTCCAGGATAGAAGGCGCTCGCTTTGACAGCTAACGTCAGTCGATGACCGGCTATGTCTACATGACCTCAGGTAAGAAGCGCGGCACGATCTATATCGGCGTCACCAATGATCTTGGCCGCCGCATGCCCGAACACAAGTCCGGGCAAGGGTCGCAGTTCACCAGTCGGTACGGCGTGCAGCGGCTGGTCTGGTACGAAGAATATTTCGATATCACCGATGCTATTCAGCGAGAAAAATCACTGAAGCGCTGGTTAAGACAGTGGAAGATTGACCTCATCGAGAAAGCGAATCCAGATTGGTTTGAGCTTTTCCGCGGAACCGGGTGGTGACCGTTCTGCACCGTCGCAACGCCTTGATGTCACGGAATGGATCCTAGGGTCTGCGCGCGTCGCTTCGCTCCTTGCTTCGCCCTAGGATGACGAACGCTGGGGAAGCGCAGTTGTCGGCCACTCGCAGGCCGCCCTCACCTGAATATCGGTACACCCGTCAGTCGGTCTGAATCCAGACCGCCTTGGTTTCCAGATACTCATGCAGATGCTCGACGCCGCCCTCGCGGCCATAGCCTGACATCTTCATGCCGCCGAACGGCACGGCCGGGTCGATGGCATGGTACATATTGACCCAGACCGAGCCGGCCTTGACGCGCTTGGCCAGCTTGTGCGCGGTGCCGAGATTGGTGGTGAAGATGCCGGCCGCCAGCCCATAAGGTGTCGCATTGGCACGCGCGACCGCCTCGTCCAGCGTGTCGAAGGGCATCGCCGAAATCACCGGTCCGAAAATCTCCTCCCGCGCGATCGTCATCTTGTCCGACACCGCGCCGAAGACGGTCGGCGCGATAAAGTTGCCACCATCGTAGAGCGCGCCCGTCAGCCGCGAGCCGCCGGCGATCAGTTCGGCGCCTTCGTCGCTACCGGCCTTGATATAGCCCTCGACCTTGCCGGCCTGCCTGGCATTGATGAGCGGCCCGATTTCCGTCTCCGCCTCGATGCCATGGCCGATGCGCAGCTTGCCGGCGAACTCGGCCAGCCGGCGCACGAATTCGTCATGGATTTCGCGCGCCACGAACAGCCGCGAGCCGGCGATGCAGATCTGTCCCGAATGCACGAACACCGACATCGCCGCCACAGGCACGGCCTTGTCGATGTCGGCATCGCGGCAGACGATCACCGGCGACTTGCCGCCGAGTTCCAGCGAAACACGCTTGAGGTTGGTGACGCCGGCCCGGGCGATAGCCTGGCCGGTCAAAGTCGAGCCAGTGAAGACGATCTTGTTGACGTCGGGATGTTCGGCGAGCCGTGCCCCGGCCTCCGCGCCGGTACCGGTGACGATGTTGACGACACCGTCGGGAACGCCGGCTTCCTGCATCAGCCTGGCGATCAGCAGCGGCGTCAGCGACGCGTCCTCGGAAGGCTTCAGCACGATGGTGCAGCCGGTGGCGAGCGCCGGCGCAATCTTCCAGATCGAGGCCGCTGTCGGCGCATTCCACGGGATGATCGCGCCCACCACGCCGATCGGCTCGCGCCTTGTGAAGGAGACGATCTCGCCGGGAATGGAATTGTCGATCGTCTCGCCGTGCAAGGCAGTCGCCATGCCGCCATAGAAACGCAACATGCCGATGACCCGACGCCGGTTGGCCAGCGTGCGCGTGATCGGCAGCCCCATGTCGAGCGTGTCGGAAACGCTGAGTTCTTCCCAATGCGTCTCGAACAGATCGGCGATCCTGAGCAGCACGCACTGCCGCTCGTAGGGCGAGAATTTCGACCACGGGCCTTCGAAGGCCGCGCGGGCTGCTGCCACCGCCGCATCGATATCGGCGGCGCCGCCACGTGGCACCGTGGCCAGCACCTCGCCCGTGGCCGGGTTCAGCGCTTGCATCACCGCACCGGATTGCGCCGCGACCCACTTGCCGCCGATGAACATCGGCCGGAATTCGCCATGGTAGAGCGTCATGGCCTTCGCCCTCGGGTCGAAATTCAGCGTCATCTTCTCCTCCTCGGCAATTCCGCTGCGACTATTACGCCCGGTACGGGCGACCTCAAACAAGGAAAGCTAAAAGGGCGTTCAGATAATCGGACTGTGCAATTGCCGCGACTTCCCCGATGGTTTGGCCAACGGAGGAACGGATATGAGACTTGCAGCCAAGGTCGCCATCGTCACCGGCGGCGGTTCGGGATTCGGCGAAGGCATCGTCAGAAAGTTCGTCGAGGAAGGCGCGCTGGTCGTGCTGATGGATCGCGACGAAGGAGCCGCCTCCCGTGTCGCAGGAGAGGTCGGCCAGAATGTGCGGCCGATCGCCGGCGATGTCTCGGCGCTGGAGAGTTTCGCCGCCGCCGCCGATCTTGCCCGCTCCGCCTTTGGCGGCCTCGACATCCTCGTCAACAATGCCGGCGTGGCACAGCCGCCGCTGCCTCTGGAGACCATGGAAGAAGGCCTGTTCGACAGGATCGCCAACGTCAACATGCGCTCGATCTACAATGGCGCGCGTGCCGTGGTGCCGCATTTCAAATCGATCAAGGCGGGCGCCATCCTCAACGTCGCCTCGACCGGCGGCGTCTCGCCGCGTCCGAACCTCACCTGGTACAATGCCTCCAAGGGCTGGGCGATCGCCGCCACCCGGGCTATGGCGGTGGAGCTCGCCCCCTTCGGCATCCGCGTCAACGCCATCAATCCGGTTGCCGGCGACACGCCGCTGCTCTCCACCTTCATCGGCTCGGGCGAGGAGAACCGCGCCCGCGTCATCGCCACCATTCCCATCGGCCGCCTGTCGACGCCGCAGGACATGGGCAATGCGGCGGCTTTCCTGTGCTCCGACGAGGCCAGCATGATCACCGGCGTCGACCTCAACGTCGATGGTGGCAAGTGCATCTGAGGCTCAGGGATATGGGTGCCCACCGATGAAGGAAACTTACGAAATCGCGGTGGTGCATGGCGATGGCATCGGCCCTGAAGTCTGCGCCGCAACGGTGGAGGTGCTGAAGGCGGCGCTTGGGCCGGGCAATCCCCTGCGCTTCACGGACTATCCGGCCGGCGCGGAGCATTTCCTCAAGACAGGACAGAGCTTTCCCGAGCCGACCTTTCAGGCCTGCCGGAACGCCGATGCGATCCTCCACGGCGCCGGCGGCCTGCCCGGTGTCGTGCACCCGGACGGCACCGAAGCCGGCCTCGACTTCACGCTGAAGCTGCGCTTCGAGCTCGACCTCTATGCCAATATCCGCCCGATCAGGCTGTTCGAGGGCGTGCAAAGTCCATTGAGCGGCATCAAGGCCGGCGACATCGACTACATCATCCTGCGCGAGAACAGCGAAGGGCTTTACGCCGCGCGCGGTTCGGGCGCCCTGCTGCGTGGCGAAGTCGCCGTCGACACGCTGGTGCAGACCCGCGACGGCATCGAGCGCATCGTGCGCAAGGCCTTCGAACTGGCCCGCCAGTCCAACGGCGCGCCGCGCGACGGCGTGCGCCGGGTGACCTGCTGTGACAAGGCCAATGTGCTGCGCAGCTACGCCTTCTTCCGCTCCGTCTTCGACGGGGTGGCCAAGGACTACCCCGACATCGCCACCGAACATGCGCTGGTCGACGCCATGGCCATGCATCTCGTGCTGAAACCCGGCCATTTCAACGTCATCGTCTCGGAGAACATGTTCGGCGACATCCTGTCCGACCTTGCCGCCGCCACGGTCGGCGGCATGGGCATGGCGCCGTCGGCCGAGATCGGCGAGAAAAACGGCTTCTTCCAGGCCGCGCATGGCTCCGCGCCGGATATTGCCGGCAAAGGCATCGCCAATCCCTACGGCACGATCCTGTCGGCCGCCTCCATGCTCGACTGGCTCGGTCACAAGCATGTCGATGCAAAGCTCAACCGGGCAGCCGACCGCATCCGCGCCGTCACCGAAGCCTGCCTTGCCGGTGGCCTGCTCAGCGCCGATCTCAAGGGATCGTCCTCGACCCGCGAGATTACCCAGGCCGTGTGCGGGCGCCTCGCGGGCCAGGCATGAGCCGCGCAAGGCTGACGGGCTCGATCTGAGATGGGATCGGTCGATCGCCTGGTTTCGGTCGAGGATTTTCGCCAGCTCGCCCGCCGCCGCCTGCCCGGATCGATCTTCGAATTCGTCGACGGCGGCGCCGGACAGGAGCTGACCCTCGCGGCCAACCGCGCCGACTTCGAGCGCATCCGGCTGATACCGCGCGTGCTGACCGACGTGTCGCGGCCGGATCTGTCCACGTCGCTATGGTCGCAAAGTTTCGCGACGCCGCTGGTGATCAGCCCGATGGGGTCCTGCGCGCTGGTCAGGCCTGGGGCCGACATCGCCATTGCAAGGGCAGCGGCGGCGCGCGGCATCCCCTACACGCTCTCCACCATGTCGACGACCGGCATCGAGCGCATGGCTAAGGCCGTCGAGGGCCCGCTCTGGTTCCAGCTCTACGTGCTCAAGGATTTCGACTTCAACAGGCAGCTGGTGCAGCGGGCGCAGGAAGCCGGCTATTCGACGCTGGTGGTGACCGTCGACCTGCAGGCCGGTGGAAAGCGCGAGAAGGACCTGCGCAACGGCATCTCGATCCCGCTGCGCCCCTCGGCTCGCCACCTCCTCGAAGGCATCCTGCACCCCGCTTGGTCGCTGCGCCTGCTGCGCGGCGGGCTGCCGCAATTCGAGAATGTGCGTGGCTATCTCGGCGACACCAGCGCCGGACTGACCATCGCCGCGCGCGTCGGCGCCAACCTTCATGCCGGCTTCGACTGGGACGATTTTCGCCGCATCCGCGACTGGTGGAAAGGCCGGCTCGTGGTCAAGGGCGTGCTGCATGCCGGCGACGCCGCAAGCCTCGTGGCGGCGAGCGCCGACGGCATCTGGCTGTCCAACCATGGCGGCCGCCAGCTCGACGGCGCCATATCGAGCATCGACGCCTTGCCGGCGATCCGCCATGCGCTGGGCGCCGACGTGCCGATCCTGATCGATTCCGGCATCCGCACCGGCATGGACGTCATCAAGGCCGGGGCAAGCGGCGCGCGCGCGGCCGCGATCGGCCGGGCTGCCCTGTTCGGCGCCGTCGCCGGAGAGGCCGGCGTGACCAGGGTGCTCGAAATACTGCTGGAAGAAATCGCCAACGGGCTGAAACTCGCGGGCACGCCGGCGTTCAGCCGGATTGGTCCCGACCTGATCGCATGATCGCTAGAAATGGCCCGGCAGCGGGATCGAAATGAGCGCCATCGGCTCGTACTGCGCCAGCCTTCGCAGGCCCGAAAGATCGGTCAGTTCGATGAAGCGGGAACTGCTGGTGATGAGCTGCTCGGCGCGCAATTGCTGAATGACACGATTGAGGTGAGGCACGCTCAAGCCAAGCGCGTCCGCCATGATTTCCTGCGAAAACGGCAGTTCGAAACTTGCCTCGCCCGCGCGCCCGACCTCGAAGAGACGCGCGTGAATCTCGAGCAGGAGATGCGCCAGCCTTTCAATCGGGGTGCGCCGGCCCAGATTGACGATCTGTTCGGCATAGGTCGCCGCCTCCTGGGCGGCGATCCAACTCAAGACCAGGCCGAATTGCGGCTGCTCATAGCATAGACGCACATAGGCATCGAACGGACAGACGGCGTATGTCAGTTCGCTCACGGCAACGACCGCGCCGCTCGACCGGTCGAAGAAGCTGACCGGAAACCCGATGACGTCGCCGGGCAGGATGAGCTTCAGGATCTGCCGCTTGCCGCTGCGAAGCAGCCTGTAGCGGATCGCGTAGCCGTCCTTGACGAAGCACAGGCTCCGGAACTCCGAACCGTGAACGACGAGTTCCTCCCGCTTGCGGATCGAAAGATCGCGCTCGAAGATTGCCGCGAGGTTTTCGATGTCGGCCGAATTCAACTTCATCGCGCGTGTCAATCGGGTCACGACGGGGTGGCCGGTCAGCGGCATGCCAGGATCCTAAGGCTCGTGATCTGCGGCGAAACTTCTACAGGACTATTAATCCAGATTAATGAAGAGAATCATCAAACGAAAGTTGTATTGACTACCCCGCCCCCGCCGCTGCGAATGCCCCATGCAGGCAGGTGTGTTTTTACCGTCTCGCTTGAACAAGCCGGTCTCGCAATCTGGGAACAACAACGAGAGCCTTGGAAGGCTTCAAGGTTCAGGAGGAACACAATGCCGCTCGACGATCGACAGGCCGCCACCATATCGCGCCGTACCGTGCTGCACGCCGGTGCCGGTTTGCTGGGCGGCGCCATGCTGCCCGCTTTCAGTTTTTCCGCCTTCGCGGCCGACGACAAGCCCGCGATCGGCACCTGGCCGGCCGGGTCGGCAGGCGACACCGTCTATATCGGCGCCGCGGTGCCGCTCACCGGCGCCTATGCGTTGCAGGGAGCCGATGAGCTCAAGGGCTGGCAGCTCGCGGTCGAGCACATCAACAATGGCCACGAGCTGATGAAGGCGCTGGCGCCGAAGGTCGAAAAAGGGCTGCTCGGCAAGAAGGTGGAGCTGGTGTCCGCCGACAGCGCTGCCAAGCCCAATCAGGCCGTCGAGGTCGAGCAGAATTACATCAATCAGAACAAGATTATCCTGATGACCGGCTCGACGTCGTCGGCGGTCGCGGTTGCGCTGAACAAATTCGCCCAGCGCGAGAAGGTCCTCTATGTAGCGGGCATTTCCGGTTCGAACGACACGACCGGCAAGGACTGCGTCCGCTATGGCTTCCGCCAGAACCTTTTCGGCCAGACCTCCGCCGCGGCAATCGGCCCGGTGCTCCTGAAGCAGTTCGGCAAGGGCAAGAAGGCGGCGTTCATGACGCCGGACTACACTTACGGCCACACCGTGACCAAGTCGGTGAACGACTACCTGACCTCGGAGGGCGGCTGGGAGATGGTGACCAACCAGGTGTCCCCGCTCGGTACCCAGGACTTCAGCCAGTATCTCACCAACATCGCCAATTCCGGCGCCGAATTCCTCATCAACGTCAATTGGGGCCGCGACGCGGTGCTGTCGTCGCAGCAGGCCAAGCAGTTCGGCCTCCTGCCCAACATGAAGCTCGTCATCCCCTACCAGATCCCGTTCCTGGCCAAGGAAGTCGGTCCCGAGATCACCGAGGGCGTCTTCGCGGCCACCGATTTCTGGTGGACGCAGGAAGACCAGTATCCGCTGGCCAAGCAGTTCGTCGAGGCGTTCCAGACCAAGTTCGGATATCGGCCCGAATGGGGCGCCGAGAACAGCTATGTCAGCTTCGCCCACTGGGCGCGCATGGTCTCCGAAGCAGGCAGCTTCTATCCGCCTGATGTCATCAAGCAATATGAGAAGGGCGAGACCATTCCCTCCCTGCTCGGCGATGTCCATTACCGGCCTGAAGACCATCAGTGCATCCGTCCCGTCGTCATCGTTCGCGGCAAGGCCAAGAAGGACATGAAGAACGACGAGGACTTCTGGGAGGTGCTCGAAGTCGTCCCGGGCGAAGGCCTGATGCAGAAGCCCGACGCTTTCGGCTGCCAGCTCGGCGACTACACCTGACCCTGACCCTCTCCCGAGCCTTCTCCGCCCCTAGGGGTGGAGAAGGCTCTTCCTGTGACCGGACAGCCGTTCCGAGGCAGGGTGCACCGACAATCCATCGATGGCGATGGGCTGTCGAAAGTTCGCCGATTCACTGCCATGATGGCAGTGACGGGCAACACGGATTTACCTCAACCTCAATGCGGACGGCAGCGTGATAAACTGGGCCAACTTCATTTCACAATGCTTCAACGGGCTGGTGCTGGGCGCATTGCTGGCGCTGATCTCGTCGGGCCTGACAATCATCTACGGCACGCTGGGCGTGCTGAACCTGGCGCATGGCGCGATGTTCATGCTGGGCGGCTATGCCGGCTGGCTCGCCTATAGCTATACCGGCTCCTATCTTGCCGCGGTCGCCGCCGGCTCGCTGTTCGTCATGGTCGTCGGCATCGTGATGGAGCGGCTGATCATCCGCCATTTCTATACCAGGCCATATGAGGACCAGCTTCTCGTCACCTTTGGCCTCGGCATCGTTTTCGTCGAGGCGGTGCGCTTTTTCTTCGGCTCCCTGTCGCAGACTGTGCCGCCGCCGGGGCCGCTGGTCGGCATCACCAATCTCGGCTTCATGATCTACCCGACCTACCGGCTGGCCCTGCTCGGCATCGTCGCCGTGGCGCTGCTGATCCTCTATTTCGTTCTCTACCGCACCCGCATCGGCATGATCGTGCGCGCCGGCATCGAGGATTCGGGGATGGTCGATTCGCTCGGCATCGATGTCTACAAGGTCTTCATGCTGGTGTTCGGCATCGGCGCCATGGCGGCGGGCTTCGCCGGCATCGTCAACGCGCCCGTCGTATCGATCGCACCCGATGTCGGCGAGGCGATCCTTGTGCAGACCTTCGTGGTCGTGGTCATCGGCGGCGTCGGCTCTTTCCCCGGCGCCGTCATCGGCGGCCTCATCGCCGGCGAGATCATATCGATCACCTCGATGTTCAACCCGGGTTACTCCTACATCATGCTGTTCGTGGCGATGACCTTGGTTCTGGTGCTGCGCCCACACGGGCTGTTCGGCCAGGCCGGTCGCGAATAGGGGTGCCCGTCATGCAGATGAAACGCCCCTATCTGGCCGAGCTGATCACCGCCCTGGCGCTGATCCTGGCGCCATTCGTCCTGCCCCATCTCGGCTTTTCGCCGAGCACCATGAACCGCATCCTGATCTGGGGTCTGTTCGGCCTCGGCTTCGACATCCTGTTCGGCTACACCGGGCTGTTGTCCTTCGGCCAGTCCGCCTTCTACGGCACCGGCGGCATGTTTGCCGCCTACCTGCTCACCGAGGCGGGTTTCGACTACGTCATGGTCGCCATCATACTCGGTGCGGTCGTGGCCGGCGCCGTCGGCTATCTTATCGGCCTGATCGCGTTGCGGCGCACCGGCATCTATTTCGCCATGATCACGGTGGCGATCGCCGAGGTGTTCTTCTTCGTCGAATTCAACCCCCTCTCGGCCTATACCGGCGGCGAGAACGGCCTTCCCGGCGTGCCGACGCCGGAGTTCAATCTCGGCTTCACGGTGCTGAAATTCAACACCGACTGGACGATGTATATCTTCCTGGCCTTCTGGTACTTCATCGGCATCGCCGCCGCGCTGCGTATAGTTCGCTCACCCGTCGGCGCGATCCTTTCGGCCATCCGCGACAATCCGCTGCGCGCCGCGGCACTCGGTCACGACATCCACGGCTACAAGCTGACCGCCTTCGTCGTGGCGGCGATCTATGCCGGTTTCGCCGGCGGCCTGCTTGGCACCATGCAGGGTTTCATGCCGCCGGACGCCTTCATGTTCGACACCTCCGGCCAACTCGTCATGCAGACCGCGATCGGCGGCACCGGCACGCTGTTCGGGCCTTTGGTCGGCGCCACGGTGTGGCTCTATCTCAGCGACTTCTTCCAGAACACGCTGCATCTTGGCGCAACCTGGAAGCTGGTGCTCGGCATCGTCTTCGTGCTTCTCGTGGTATTCCTGCGGCACGGCATCGTCGGCGCCATCGTCGACCTGTACCGGCTGGTTGCGAAAGCCGGCAAGAACGCTCGACCGGCCGAGCGGGTCGATACGGCGGCAGCCGCGTTCGACCCGGCAGCGATTGAGCCGATGCCGGCGCGGCGACGCGGCGACGCGGCGACCTCCGGACCGATCCTGCAAGCGAGTGGCCTGACCAAGCGCTATGGCGGCCTTGCCGCCAACAGCGACATCGACTTTTCCGTCGACCATGGCGAGATGCGCGGCATCATCGGGCCGAACGGCGCGGGCAAAACCACCTTCTTCAAAATGCTGACCTGCGAGATCGCGCCGACGTCAGGCACGATCATGTTCGAGGGCCGCGACATCACCGGCAAGAGCGTCACCGACGTGTGCCAGTTCGGCCTGACCAAGAGCTACCAGATCAACCAGCTGTTCGACCGGCTGACCGTGCGCCGCAATCTGACGATCGCGGCGCTGGGCGAGACCCGCGGCAAGTTCAGGCTCGATCTGTTCAAGGGTCTTCACGGCGTTCCCGGTCTCGGCGAACAGGTCGAGCGCACGGCGGCGCTGGTCAACCTGACGGCGCGACTGGACGTCCCCGTTTCGGAGCTCGCCTATGGCGAAAAGCGCCGGCTGGAGATCGGACTGGCGCTGGCCACCTCCCCCAGCCTGCTTCTGCTCGACGAACCGCTCGCCGGCATGAGCCCGCGCGAGCGCGTCGAAACCGTGGCGCTGCTCAAGGCGATCGCGCGCGGCCGCACCATGATCATCATCGACCACGACATGGATGCCTTGTTCGAACTGGTCGGCAAGGTGACCGTGCTGCAGGAGGGCAAGGTGCTGGTGGAAGGCACGCCGGCCGAGATCAAGACCAACGCAAAGGTGCAGGAAGCCTATCTCGGCGGCGTGCATGGAGAGATGGCATGAGCCTGCTCGAGGTCAGCGGACTGAACAGCTACTATGGCGACAGCCACATCCTGTTCGATGTCGCATTGAAGGTCGAGAAGAACGAGGTGGTGGCGCTGCTCGGCCGCAACGGCGCGGGCAAATCGACGACGCTGAAGAGCCTGATGGGCGTGGTGACGCCGCGCGCCGGCAGCGTCAAACTGGACGGCGAGGAACTCGCCGGCAAGAAGGCGCACAGCATCGCCAGGCGCGGGATGCAGCTCGTGCACGAGAACCGCCGCATCTTCGGCAGCCTGAGCGTCGAAGAAAACATCATTCTCGCCGGGTTGACCGCGCAGAACAAATGGCCGCTGGAACGTATCTACGCCATGTTCCCACGGCTGAAGGAGCGGCGCGGCAGCCGCGGCACCGACCTGTCCGGCGGCGAGCAGCAGATGCTGGCGATCGCGCGCGCTTTGGTGCGCGATCCGAAAATCGTGCTGCTCGACGAGCCCTTCGAAGGGCTTGCCCCCGTCATCGTGCACGACCTCGTGCGTGCCTGCCGCGAACTGGCACAGGCCGGACAGACCATGGTGTTGGTGGAGCAGAACCTCGCCGCGACGCTGGCGCTCGCCAGCCGGGTCTATATCATCAACAACGGCCACATCGCGCATGAGGGCCCGGCTGCGGAGCTGAAGCAGCAGCCGGAACTGCTGCAGCGCTATCTCGGCGTCTAAGGCCGCCGGAATTTCCGCTACCGACAGGTTGTCGCAACCGCCGAGGGCCCAGCGCTACCCGCTCATGTGACTGGCAGCGCGGATATCCGACGGCGTCAGGCCGTAGCGGCGGCGGAAGCATTGGTTGAAATAAGAAATATCGCTGAAACCGGATGTGAGGGCGATTTCGCTGACGCGCAGACTGAGGTTGCGGCGGTCGACCAGCATCGCATGCGCCTTCTGCAGGCGAAATTCCAGGATGCGGGCGCTGAGACTTGTGCCGGTTTCGTGCAACAGGTCCTGCACATAGCGAGGCGATAGCCTTAGCTTGCGCGCTATGTCGGTAACGGAGAAGGCCGGGTTCGCGTAACCCGCTTTGATCTCGGAGAGCACTTCGCGCACCCGCGCGGCGCGCAGGCCGCGCAATTGTGCGATTTCCGCGGCCTCGCGCGTCGCGCCTATGGCGAGCGAGACCAGGTCTGTGAGATGCGTTGCAACGGTCTGCTTGACCTGCGGCGACGACAGGTCGAGGTCCGCCAGTCCGTCGACATAGTGGAACAGCAATCGCACCTCGGGCCGGCTCAGCGAAAGCGCGCGTATCGGCGGGTCGTCGATCGCGTCCGACAGCGGAGCGACGAGCCCGCGCTTGATCTGCACGGTCCTGAGAGAGGTGCGCGGGGACATGAAGCGAATGCGGGACGACAGCGAGGTCAGCACCGCCTCCGACGAGGTCGTCCGCAACGCCTCGTTGCCGTTGCGCGAAGCGATGAAGCCATCGGCGGCAACGGAAATGAAGATATCGTCATTGCCGTCGGAGAGCAATTCACTCGTGCGCTCGCCCGAAACGGCTGAAAAGCTTCCAAGAGAAACCATTATGCCTGGCAAGGAATGCGTGTAGGCATCGATCCAGATTGGTTCATCGGAGATCGGCGCGACCTCCATGCGCATCGCGATTTTCCCGTAGAAGTCGCGGATCATCTCATCGCGATGCTTCTCGGGAATGTCGTCCGTCGACAATCGAACCGGCTGATATTTCGGGGTCATTGCACGACAATTTGTTGAGTTGGTGCAGGTTATTGGAGTCCCGCATTGCCGTCGCTCGGGAGACGGACGCGATTTGTGCGTCAAACTGACGCAGCTATGCGCTCCAGCACAAGAAACTGCGCAGCAACTCAATCAACCCTGGGGTGGGTTGCCGAAAGACCACACGCATCGGCAAACGATGCCGACTGCGCTTCAGCCAAAGATTGAGCGCGCCCCTGCCCAAGACCGCATGCGCCGAGCCTGTAGATTCCGCCACGGATGCGGGCGCTGCCCGTAGCATGAAAGACCGGGGGAATTCGATGAAAAATAGAGCGTGCGCAATTCGCGCGCGGGCGTTGCTTGGCGGCACCGCCTTGTTTCTCTTGCCGATGTCTCCTGCCATGGCGACGGACTGGACCGGTACGACCTCCTCCAACTGGTTCAATGCGTCCAACTGGACGGCCGGCGTCCCAGGCGCGGTCCTCACGAACATCGACAGGATCTCTCCGAATCCTACGGTCGTCGGTGCGCCCGGCGCACAGACCGGTACCCTCGATGTGGGCGTCCTCGCCAAGGGCCAGCTTACCATCCAGACCGGAGGAACGGTTGGCAGCACTGCCGGCAGAGTGGGCGTAAACCCCGGTTCGACGGGCACGGTGACGGTGACTGGGGCAGGCTCGCAATGGACCATTGTCAACGATCTCTATGCCGGATTCGCCGCCACCGGCACGCTGACCATCCAGAATGGTGGCCAAGTTCACAACGCCAAAGGACTTATTGGCTTTGGGCCCAACGCGACCGGCACCGTGACCGTTGATGGCGCTGGCTCGAAATGGATCAACGGCGACGTTCTTCTCGTCGGAGATCAAGGCACTGGCACGCTGACCATCAGCAACGGGGGCGTGGTGACCAGCAGCGACGGTGGCGTTGGCTGGCTCGGCGGTGCAACGGGTACTGTCACCGTTGACGGCGCCGGCTCCTCCTGGACCAGCAGCACGGGCATGGTCGTCGGCGGCAGTGAAAGCTCAACCGGCGGGGTGGGCTCGCTGACGATCACCAATGGCGCCAAGGTGGCCAACACCTTGCGAGGCGCTCTGGCCGCCTCCAACGGGGCGGTTGGCACGGTCAAGGTCGATGGCTCCGGATCGACGTGGACGAATGGCTCGGACTTGACTGTTGCCGGGTACGGCACCGCGCTCCTAAGCGTTACCAATGGCGGTAAAGTCGCGAGCGACAACGGCTATCTGGCTGAGCGCGCGATCGGCAACGCAGCGGTGATTGTCAGCGGCGCAGGCTCGGCCTGGACCACGACCCACGACCTCTTCGTCGGCTATGGCGGCACCGGAACTCTGATCGTACAGGACGGCGCTGCGGTCAACGTGGGCGGCTCCGTGATCATCGCGGATCTCGCGGGCTCGACCGGCACGCTGGACATCGGCGCGCCCGCCATCCAGGCGCCGGTGGCCACGGGCACGCTGAATGCCGGCACCGTGTCGTTCGGCGCCGGCACCGGCACGATCAACTTCAAGCATTCCGATCCTGCTTATAGCTTCGCTCCGAAGATCCAGGGCCTCGGCACCATCAACCAGATTGCCGGCAACACAATCCTGACCGCCAACTCCAGCGGCTTCACCGGCGCTGCCAATGTTACCGGCGGGCGCCTGACGGTCGATGGAAAGCTTGGCGGTTCGGTCGCCGTCCAGTCCGGCGGCACGCTTGCCGGCTCCGGCACCGTGGGCGCCGTTTCCGTCGCCAATGGCGGCACGCTCGCCGGCGTTCAGGGCCAGACGTTGACCACCGGCAATCTCACGCTCGCCTCCGCCTCGAACGTCAACGTCTCACTCGGTACGGCGGGCAACACCACCGGCCTGTTCAAGGTCAACGGCAACCTCACGCTCGACGGCGCGCTCAACGTCGCCGATGCCGGCGGTTTCGGCCAGGGTGTCTATCGTATCATCGACTATACCGGCGCGCTCACCGACAACGGCCTCAATGTCGGCATGATGCCCGCGGGCAACAACGGCGCTGTGCAGACCTCCGTGGCGAACCAGGTCAACCTAGTCGTCTCGGTCAACGACACGCAGTTCTGGAACGGCTCGACAACGACGGCCGACGGCACCATCCACGGCGGCAACGGCACCTGGATCGCCGGACCGACGAACTGGACCGACGCCAACGGTGCGACCGCCAGCGCCTGGGGCGGCCAGTTCGCGGTGTTCCAGACCAATCCGGGCACGGTGACGGTCGATAGCTCCGCGGGGGCGATCGCGACGACCGGCATGCAGTTCATCGGCGCGGGGTGGACCGTCTCGGGCGATCCGGTCACGCTCGCCGGCGCCGGCGGCAACACCACCATCCGCGTCGGCGACGGAACGGCGGCCGGCGCCGGTTACAGCGCCACCATCGGCTCCGAACTCACCGGCGCCAGCGGCCTGGTCAAGGACGACCTCGGCACGCTGATCCTGACCGGCGAAAACAGCTACACCGGCGGCACCATCATCGGCGCCGGCACGCTCCAGATCGGCAATGGTGGCACCAGCGGGTCGATCGCCGGCGACGTCGCCGACAATGGCGTGCTTGCCTTCGACCGTTCCGACGACCTGACTTTCGCGGGCACCATCACCGGTTCGGGTTCGGTGAATCTGATCGCGGGCGGCGTTTCGTTGACCGCCGACAGCAGCTATACCGGCGGCACCACGATCGCCAGCGGCGCCTCGCTGGCACTCGGCAATGGCGGCACCACCGGGTCGATCACAGGCGACGTCACCGACAACGGGGAACTTGCGTTTGTCCGTTCGGACGAGTTGGTTTTCACCGGCGCGATCACTGGTTCCGGTTCGGTGCAGCTTGTCGCCGGCCTCGTGGCGGTGACCGCCGACAACAACTACACCGGCGGCACGATCATCTCGGGCGGCGCAGCCCTCGCCATCGGTGATGGCGGGACCAGCGGATCGATTGCGGGGAACGTCGCGGATGCCGGCGTGCTGGGTTTCTACCGCTCGGATGATTTCAGTTTCGCGGGCGTGATCTCGGGAACCGGCGCGATCAGCCAGATCGGCACCGGCACGACGACGCTGACCGGCGACAGCAGCAGCTTCAGCGGCCTGACGAATGTCATCAAAGGGGCCCTGCGCGTCGACGGGACGCTGGGCGGCTCCGTCGATGTCCAGACGGGCGCCAGGCTTGCAGGCTCCGGCACGGTCGGCGACACCGTCGTCGACGGCACAGTCGCGCCGGGCGGTTCGATCGGCACGTTGAACGTGACCGGCGGCATCGCCTTCAATCCGGGTTCGATCTATGAGGTCGAAGTGGACGATGCCGGGCAGTCCGACAAGATCGCGGCGACGGGTGCGGCCACCATCAATGGCGGCTCGGTGAAGGTGTTGGCCGGCGCCGGGAATTATGCGCCGCAGACGCAGTACACGATCCTTGCCGCCAATGGCGGCCGCAACGGCCAGTTCGACACCGTAACCTCGAACCTCGCCTTCCTCAACCCGTCGCTCAGCTATGATGCCAACGACGTCTATCTGACGATGACACGCAACGACATCGGCTTCCAGAATGTCGGCTTGACCCCGAACCAGATCGCTACCGCCGGCGGCGTCGAAAGCCTGGGGGCCAGCGACCCGATTTACGATGCGGTGCTGAACCTCTCGGCCGATCAGGCGCGCTATGCCTTCGACCAGCTCTCCGGCGAGATTCACCCATCGCTCCACACCGCCATGCTGGAGGACAGCCGCTTCATCCGCGACACCGTCGAGGATCGCATCCGTGCGGCCTTCGACAGCGTCGGCGCCTCGTCCATGCCGGTCATGGCCTATGCCGATGGCGCCCCGCAACTTGCACCCGCCACGACCGACCGCTTCGCCGTCTGGGGCCAGGCCTTCGGGTCCTGGGGCCATTGGAACAGCGACGGCAATGCCGCGCGCCTCGACCGCTCGACCGGCGGCTTCCTGATGGGCGCGGATGCGCCGATCTTCGACAGCTGGCGCTTCGGCGTCGTGGCCGGCTACGCCAACACCAGCTTCGACGTTGACGATCGCCACTCCTCGGCTTCGGCGGACACCTACCATCTCGGCCTTTATGCCGGCACGAACTGGGGCAATCTTGCCTTCCGCTCGGGCGCCGCCTACGCCTGGCACGACGTCGCGACGAACCGCGACGTGGCCTTCCCGGGCTTCAGCGACAGTCTGAAGGCCGACTACGACGCCGGCACGGCGCAGGTCTTCGGCGAAGTCGGCTACGGCATCGCCACTGGCGACGCCCGGCTCGAGCCCTTTGCCAACCTCGCTTATGTGAGCGCCCACACCGACGGTTTTGCCGAGAAGGGCGGCGCTGCCGCGCTGACCGTCGAGGAGGCGACGACCGATGCGACACTCACGACGCTCGGCCTGCACGCCTCGACCAGCTTCGATGTGAATGGCGCGACGGTGACGGCAAAGGGCACGCTGGGCTGGCGTCACGCCTTCGGCGACGTCACGCCGCTCTCGACGATGCGCTTTGCCGCCGGCGGCGATCCTTTCACGATCGCAGGCGTTCCGACCGCCCGCGACACGGCCGAAGTCGAGGCAGGCTTCGACCTCGCCCTGGGCCCCGACGCCGAACTCGATGTGACCTATGACGGCCAGTACGGGTCAGGCCTGTCCGACCAGTCGGTCAAGGCCACCTTCGACGCAAAATTCTGAGATCACGCGTGCGGTCCCGGCGAAAGGACGGCCGCCTCCATGGCCGGGACTGGCGATCCCGGCCAAGCCTTGCCGCTCACACGCCGGCTAATCCACGGAGAACGCGCCTAAATGGCGGACAATAATGGTGGGCCCGGAGGGACTCGAACCCCCAACCAAGCGGTTATGAGCCGCCGGCTCTAACCATTGAGCTACAGGCCCCACGCGGGCTGGATTAATGTCTTTCGCATCGCGGCACAAGGCTTTACCGGCTGGCTTTCGCAGATCGCCCAAATCATCCCATAATCGCGCTCTACGCGACGCCTGCGACTTTGATCGCGGACCAAGGAGATTTTCATGACCAGACATCTTTTGCCCCTCGCGCTCGCCGCTGCAATCGCTTTTCCGGCGATGGCTGGAGCCACCGATCTGCCGACGCCGCCGCGCATCATCGTGTCCGGCGAGGGTGAAGCAACCGTGGCCCCGGACCTTGCCGTCCTGACGCTCAGCGTCATGCGCGAAGCCAAGACGGCGCGCGCCGCGCTCGACGCCAACAATGATGCGATGGCCGCCGTGATCGCCGCCATGAAGGCCGCCGGCATCAAGGATCGCGACCTGCAGACCGCGGGCATCCAGATCAACCCGCGCTACAATTACACCAACAAGCCGGACGGCAGCCAGGAGGCCGAACTCGTCGCCTATCAGGTCACCAACACGCTCTCGGTGCGCGTGCGCGACGTCGACAAGACAGGCGAGATCCTCGACAAGGCGGTGTCCCTCGGCGTCAACCAGGGTGGCGGCATCGCCTTCACCAACGACAATCCGGCGGCCACCGTCACCGAGGCCCGCAAGAAGGCCGTGGCCGACGCCATGGCCAAGGCCAAGACGCTGGCCGAGGCGGCCGGGGTCAGCCTCGGCAGGGTGCTCGAGATCACCGATCAGAACATCAGGCCGGCACCGATGCCGATCAACGCCAAGGCGTTCGACGCAGCCGCCGGCGCGGCCCCCGTGCAGGCCGGCGAGAACGCCTACAATGTCCAGGTCACCGTGACCTTCGAACTCAAATGATTGGCGAACCGAAGTAAGCGCCTGAAGACGATGGCCGGCCCTGCCGGCCATCGATCGCCATCCGGCACACATGAAAAACCCCGCGGGATCGATCCCGCGGGGTTTTTTCGAGCCGCACCCGTCGACAAGACAGGGGCTCACTACTCCAGACCGATCTTCTCGGAAGATCGAGTCTCCAAGCTAGTCATCGCAGAGGATTATGCCGCTACCGATCTGCACCGGCCGATCCTCGCAGAAGAACGCCTCAGCGGTTGATGATCGGGCAACCGCGCTCGTTGGCGAACACGATGACCACCCGGTCGCCATACTGACGGCCCATCACCTTGACCACGCGGCGGTTGACATCGACGATGCGGGCACGGTGCAGGCCCATGCGCTCGGCCTTGTCCAGCGCGCGGTCCGGCGAGCAGCCACGGCGCCAATCGTCGCGGCGCTCGTCCCGGCGGTGGCGATAGCCGTCGTCGCCGGCATAGACGCCGAAGCGCGGATCCTGGTTGTTGCCGAAGCCAAGGTAGAGGCTGTCGGCATGGGCGGGAATGGCCGCCAGCGTGCCGAGGCCGACCAGGGCCGAAAGCGCAGCCGTCTTGATGGTGGTGTACATGGTTCTCTCTCCTTGTTGCGGGCTGGCGCCCGTCCTCGTGAAACCGATAGCGGGAGAATGCACTGGCCTGTCTGAACTATTTACGAACTCGCCGTTCATCTGCGGTTCATGTGGCGCCGGCGGGCAAATCGCCGGCATTTGCAAATCTCTAACCCGGTCAAATCCCCGCCGGTATCAAACAATATCGCGCCAAACGCCTTGCCCCTTCGCCCGGTTCCCGGCAACGAGCGATTTGGTCACCAACAGCGGACGATATCCCCGCGCATCAAGGCTCGTCGTCGAGCATATAGTCGAAGTAATCTTCCGGCTCGGCCAGATCGGTCTCGCTCGCCTTGACGCGGCCACGCATCGAAATGCCGGCCTCGTGCACGGTCTGGGCACTGCCCGAGACCAGGTGGTGCCACCAATAGAGATCGCGCCCCTTGGCCACCAGCCGGTAGGCGCAAGTGCTGGGCAGCCAGCTGATGGTGCGCACATTCTGCGGCGTCAGCCCGACACAATCGGGAACGCGCGCCAGCCTGTTGGCATAGTCGGCACAGCGGCAGTTCCTGGCGTCGAACAGCCGGCAGCCGACGCTGGTCCAGTAGATTTCACCGGTATCCTCGTCCTCGAGCTTCGACAGGCAGCATTTGCCGCAGCCGTCGCAGAGCGATTCCCACTCCGTGGGACTCATTGCTTCCAGCGTCTTGGTTTTCCAGAACGGCGTTTCCATTTCCGGCATGTGGCCCCAGCCGCCGCCCAGGTCAAGCGCGACAACAGCCGGAATGGGGCGGCAACCCGGCCGAATGACACGAATTTGCCTTCAAAAGGCCGGCCAATCGCCCCGTACGGCTCCTAACCATGGGCAGCTGGAACCAATTTCGTTAGAAGCGGTTTCGGCAAGGATGGGACCCCACAAGGAGAATTTCGATGAAACGCCAACCACGGATTCTGGCAGGCACCGCCCTTGGCCTGCTAATGGCATCCGCGCCGTTAGGCGCATCCCCGCTGCAGGGAACGGCCGCGTTCGGCCCCATGCAACGCGACGCGACACCGCTGATCATCCTGGCGCAGGATACGCCCACCGACCAGGGACAGAGCGATCAGGAACAGCCGCGCCGGAAGAAGCGCGAGCAGCAGCAGCAAACGGAGGCCGCCCCCGCCGCAGAGCAGCCGGCACCGGCCACCGAAGAGCAGCAGCCGCGCAGGAAGAAACGCGACCAGCAGCAGCAGGCCGAACAGGCCCCGGCCGGAGAGGCCGCCCCCGCCACCGAGGAGCAGCAGCCGCGCAGGAAGAAGCGCGAGCAGCAGCAGCAGCAGACCGAACAGGCCCCGGCCGGCGAGGCCGCCCCCGCGACCGACGAGCAGCAGCCGCGCAAGAAGAAGCGCGATCAGCAGCAGCAGACCGAGCAGGCACCCGCCGGCGAGGCGGCGCCAGCAACAGACGAGCAGCAGCCGCGCAGGAAGAAGCGCGACCAGCAGCAGACCGAACAGGCGCCCGCCGGCGAGGCGGCGCCAGCAACAGACGAACAGCAGCCGCGCAAAAAGAAGCGCGACAAGCAGCAGCAGACCGAACAGGCGCCCGCCGGCGAGGCGGCCCCTGCCAATGACAACCAGCCGGCCAAACCCGGCAGGAAGCACAAGCAGGACCAGCAGAAAGAGGCGCCCGCCGCGGTGCCGGAGACCGCTCCGACGCCGAAGGAGGCACCCGCCGGCGAAGCAACGCCGAAGGTTGAACCGGCCCCCGCCGGCGAACAGCCGGCGGTCCAGGGCGAGCAGTCCCAGGACAAGACCAAGAAGCACGGCAGGAAACCGGCTGGCGAACAACCGGCGAATGGCGAACAGCCCGCAAACGGCGAACAGCCCGCCACCGGCAAGCAGCCCGCCACCGGCGAACAGCCGGCGACGGGAGAGCAGCCAGCTAACGGCGGCAAGGCGGCGCCTGTGCAGGGCGAAAACCCTGTCCAGGGCGAAGCACCCGCCGACAAGAATGCCGCCCCGATCCTCGACAGCCAGAAGGATGCCGAACGCAAGGGCGGCGGCCGCAAGCATGGCGACAAGAACGGCCAGCAGAACGGCGAGCAACAAAATGACGGGCAGCAGAATGGCGGGCAGAATGCCCAGCAGGGCGGAGACCAGGGCCAGAAGCCGGTCGTGGCACCCGTCGATCAGGGTCCGCCTCCCACCGACGACAAGGCCGCCCAGGAAGCGATCAAGCCGGAAAAGATCGTCCCGGTGACGCAGGAGAAGGGCAAACGCCTCGATCGCGCCCCCGACGAGAACATCCGTGACCGCCGCCGGCCCAAGGGCGTCGACGTGCTCAAGGAGATCGGCGACCGCGTCATCATCCAGCTCGGCGGCCAGACGATCGTCCAGAGCAATGACGGACCGCGCATGAACCGTGGCGCCAAGGATGTCTACTACGAAGACCTGCCGCAGGGCCGCACCCGCGAAACCGTCGAGCGCGGCAATGGCGTCCAGATCGTCACCATCCGCAACCGCTACGGCGATGTCATCCAGCGCTCGCGCATCGGCTCCGATGGCCGCGAATATGTGCTGAGCTATGTCGACGAGCGCAGCTATCAGGACGATGGCGACTGGCGCGATCCCGGCGACGACCTGCCGCCGATGCGGCTGACCATCCCGCGTCGCGACTACATCCTGGATTCGGAGGATGTCGAAAGCCCCGACGACTACTACACCTTCCTCGAACAGCCGCCGGTGGAAAAGGTCCAGCGCCTCTATTCGATCGACGAGGTCAAGCGCTCGGCCCGCGTGCGCGACATCGCACGCCGCGTCGATCTCGACACGCTGAACTTCGAATTCGGTTCCTCCTCGATCTCCGACACCGAGGTGCAGAAGCTCGAAGGCGTCGCCGATGCCATGGAGAAGCTGTTGAAGAAGAACCCGGCCGAGACCTTCCTCATCGAAGGCCATACCGACGCGGTCGGCGCACCCGAGGCGAACCTTGCCCTGTCGGATCGTCGCGCCGAAGCGGTCGCCGAGGCGCTGACCAATGCCTTTGGCATTCCGCCGGAGAACCTGACGACGCAGGGCTATGGCGAGGAGTATCTGAAGGTAAACACCTCCGCGCCCAACCGCGAGAACCGGCGCGTCGCCATCCGCCGCATCACCTCGCTGGTGGCGCCGGTTGCCAGCAACAACTGACCATGAACCGGAAAGGAAACCGCCTTTCCCAAAAGACCATGGCCCGTCAAATGTCTGTTTTTCCAGAGGCTTGAGGCGGCCTCTGGAATCAGATCGGCAAGAAAGGCCCATTCCGGTTCGCCGGGATGGGTCCGGCCCCGCATGACCACCCAATTCAACAAGAATTGTCCAGCCAGGCCGTCCCGCTCATTGAATCGCGAGGCCGCCTACCCCAGATTCAGGACTGGGCGTTCCCTGCCCCGTCCCGACTCCAGCGGGACGCATTGAGCCCCGCCGGGTCCCCTCTCCGGCGGGGTTTTTTGCTTCTGATTTTGTCTTGCAAACTGTCGCCGGGTGACCGAAATACGCCCCGACGGACAAGAGAACCAAGCGGAACCGGCCCCATGAAGCGTCTCGAACTCGCCATCGAATCGATCATCCTGGCCTCGCGCTGGCTGCTGGTCGTCTTCTATATCGGGCTCGGCCTCGCGCTGGCGGTCTACGCGCTGTCGTTCGGCAAGAAGCTCTACGAGTTCATCACCACGGTGTTCCTGCTTGGCGACACCGACACCATCTTGAAGATGCTCGGCCTGATCGATGCAGCCCTTGTCGCCTCGCTGGTAGTGATGGTCATCATCTCGGGCTACGAGAATTTCGTCAGCCGCTTCGACGCCCAGGATAGCGACGGCGGCGTGCACTGGCTGGGCACGATCGATGTCGGCTCGCTGAAGGTCAAGGTCGCCTCGACCATCGTGGCCATCTCCTCCATCCACCTGTTGCAGGTGTTCCTCAACTCGTCCTCCTATTCGACGGACCAGTTGATGTGGCTGACCATCATCCACCTCGCCTTCGTCGTCTCGGCGCTGATGCTGGCCTATATCGACCGCCTCATGGGCCTGAGCAAAGGCAAGAAGGACGAGGAGTGAGGCCAGCATTGGCCCGGCGGGTTGGCTAGGATCATCGCGGCGATCTGGCTTTGGGCGTCTCCGCGGGCGGATAGCCGTAGCTGCGGGAAAAGGCTCGGGAAAACGCCGCCGCGCTGCCGAAACCAACCCTGTGTGCGACGGCTTTGACGCTGTGGCCGGCAGCGATTTCGGCACGGCCCAGCGCAAGCCGCCAGGCCGTCACATAGGCAGCGGGCGTCGTCCCGACGACCCCGGTGAATTGCGCGATGAAGTGGCCGCGGGACAGTCCCGCCAATTGGGCGAGCGTCTCGGTGCGCCAGCCAAAAGCCGGCCTGTCATGGACGGCCACAAGGCATGGGTGCAGGGTCGGATGGGCAAGGCCGGCCAGAAGTCCCGCGCCGACGCGCCCCATGTCTATCGCGCGCCGCACCGCCAGGACCACGATGATTTCGCACAGGCGTTCCTGGACGGTGCGTCCACCGCAACTGGCGTTCTCGGTCTCCATCATCAAGGCGTCGGCAAGACCCCGCATCCGCGGGTGCTCGGCCAACGCCAACACCAGTTCCTCGGGCAAGGCCCCGACAAGCGGATTGTCGATCCCGCCAAAATCGATCCTGGCCGCCACCAGGACGGAAAACGTCGGGTCGCTGGGAGCGCCTCCCGCGGCACGGAAGACGACGTACGAGGCGTCGGCTTCTTCTTCTCGGCTGACCAGGAAGAGGTTGGCGTCTGCCTCCAGCCGGTCGGTCACCACGGCCCGCAGGCCAAACGCCTGCATGAAGGCCGTCAGCCGATCATGCTTTCGTCCAGAAATCAGATTCTCGATCATGCAACACCCGGTAATCGTGATCGAGATTATGCCAAAGTGACGTTCCTTGATAGAGCTACCCCTGACACATCAGAGTTGGACCGCCATGTCAGTCGATGCCGCCGCCAAGTTCGACCCGTCGCGGGCCGCCGAATACGAAACCCAAAGCAGGATCGCGCTTGCCGGCTATGATGCCTGCCATGAGCTCGCCGCCTGCATGCTCGCGGCGTCGCTCGGCACCGAATCGAGCTCACGCATACTTATCGCGGGCGCCGGCGGCACCGCACGCGAGATCATCACTGCCGCAAGGCTGGAACCGTTCTGGACCTTCGTCGCCGTGGACCCGTCGAAGCCGATGCTGGATTTGGCGACATCGCGCATCGAGGCCGCCGGGCTCATGGATCGGACTGAGACGGTGTTGGGGACCGTGTCGGACCTGCCCGAGGACGGGGGCTTCGATGCCGCGACGCTGATCGGCGTCCTGCATCATCTGCCCGGCCACGAAGCCAAGCAGACAATCCTCGGCGACATCGCCAGGCGTGTGAAAAAGGACGGTCCGCTTGTCCTGGCTGGCAATCACCATGCCTACGCTTCGCAGCCGCTGATGATGGCGGCCTGGGCTCAGCGTTGGCGAATGAACGGAGCGACCCCTTCCGAGATCGAGGCAAAGCTTGGCAAAATCCTGCAAGGAGCCGACCCGCCGCAATCGGAAGATGCCGTCTTCGCCCTGCTTTCGCAGTCCGGCTTTACAAGGCCGCAGCGCTTTTTCTCAAGCCTGTTCTGGGGTGCCTGGATCGCATTCCGAAAGTGATACGGGCGACGACGCGCCGGACGCGTCTTCGCGGCCGCGTCAGAAAGCTGTCCTGATCTTGGTGTCGGAATTGGCGAACACCTCGTCCGGCACGAAAAAGTCGCCGGCCAGCGGGCCGGTGGCGCCGGGTGCGTAAATGGAAAAGTCGCTGACGCCCTCCGCGCGCAGCACCTCTTCATCGATGTAGAAATTGCCTGTCGCCTCGCGCGACGGACGCATGAAGATGGCATGCGCGGCATCCGCCATGATGTCGGGCGAACGGCTCATCGCGGCAACCGTCGCTCCACCCAGCAGATTGCGCACCGCCGCCGTGTCGATGGTCGAGATCGGCCACAGCGAATTGACCGCGACGCCGTCCTTGGCGAACTCGGCGCTCATCCCCAGCGTGCACATCGACATGCCGAATTTGGCCATGGTGTAGGCGACGTGGTTCTTGAACCATTTGGCCTTCATGTCGAGCGGCGGCGCCAGATTCAGAATGTGAGCATTCTCAGCCAACTTCAGGTGCGGAATGCACATTTTGGACACCAGGAAGGTGCCGCGCGTGTTGATCTGATGCATCAGGTCGTAGCGCTTCATGTCGGTTTCCAGCGTGCCGGTGAGCTGGATGGCGCTGGCATTGTTGACGCAGATGTCGATGCCGCCGAATTTTTCCACCGTCTTTGCAACCGCCTCCGCGACCTGCGTCTCCTCGCGAATGTCGCACAACATGGGCAGCGCCTTGCCGCCGGCCTGCTCGATCTCCTCGGCCGCCGTGTAGATCGTGCCCGGCAACTTCGGATGCGGCTCGGCGGTCTTGGCGGCGATCGTCACATTGGCGCCGTCGCGCGCCGCCCGCAGCGCGATCGCCAGCCCAATGCCGCGCGACCCGCCGGAGATGAACAGCGTCTTTCCCTTGAGCGACATTTTTCCTCCGCGTGAATTGTCTCGTTGCGCGATCCTTGCGCGCGCCGCAGCGGGATACAAGAGCTTCTGGCGCGAAGTTATGGTGACGCTGCGGAGGGTCTCACAGAACTTGGGTTCCTAAACCAGCACCAGCCCCTGCCGCATGGCGATCGCGATGGCATCTGTCCGGTTCGCCGCGCCGAGCTTGATCAGGATCGCGGCGACATGGAACTTCGCCGTGTGTACGGAAATATTGAGCCGCCGCGCGATCACCTTGTTGGGCGCGCCTTCGGCCAGCAGCGCCAGCACTTCCGCCTCGCGTGGCGACAGCGCCGGATGAGCGGCATGCTCGTCGGAAGCTTCCTCTTCCAGCGGCTCGCTTTCACCGCCGCGGAAATCCTGCGGGCTGGCGCGCACACCGGCGGAAATCCGATAACCCACCGCCGCCAGCCGCACCGCCGATGCGATGAGCAGATCATCAGCGCCGGCGGCCATGACGGCGAGGACTTCGCCGGCTGGCCGCTCGCCCTCGGCGCGGCCCGACAGCAGCACCCGCGGCGTCGAGGCCGGCACGGCATCGCTGCTCCTGTCGTCGACGACGGCCACATCGGCCGGACCGGCCACGACCGGCAACAGATCCTCGCTGGCGGCGAGAGAGGCTGCAAGCTGTTCGGCGCGCGCCGCGTCGCCAAGCGCGATCAGCACCACCAGCCGCCGCGCGGTGGTGCTGTCACTCATGATGCGATCGCTGGCCGATATGTCCATCATTCCTCTCAGGAGAGCGGCTTCTCGCCGACGGTAAGTTGCACGTCGCGCTTTTCGCCGCCGCGCACGACGCCAAGCGTCACCGAAGCGCCGGCGCTGTCGGGTCCGAGCCTGCGGATCAGATCGCGCGGGCCATGCACGGCCTCGCCGTTCCAGGCCACGATGATGTCGCCGAGCGACAGGCCGGCGGCCTTGGCCGGGCCATTGTCGTCGAGGCTCATCACCATCGCGCCCTTGGCGTCGCGGTCGCGCACCGGATGCAGGCCGGCGCCGAGATAGCCGCGCGCGACATGGCCTTTTTCGCGCAGTGTCGCCGCCGCCCGCTCGATCGTCTCGTAGGGCATGACCAGCGCGCGCCCGCGCGGCCCGAACAAAAGCATGCCGATCAGCGCGCCCTTCGCGTCCAGCACCGGACCGCCCTCGAAGCGGCCGCCGGCGCCGACGGCCAGGTTGATGCGCCGGTCGATCGTGCCGCCGCGCATCGAGCGCCAGGCCGGGCCGACCTCGCCGACCGAGCCCGACACCGCCAGCAACGAACCCTCGCTGCTGCCGACGGCGATGGCGATGTTGCCCGGCCGCACGGCATCGGCCCTGGCAAGGACAGGCGCGGCGGCCGCATCCGCCGGCTTCAGGAGGGCCACGCCCGTCGAAGGATCACGGCCGACGAGTTCGGCCTTCGCCGTCTCGCCTGAGGCCAGCGTCAGTTCGATCTCCTCGCCGGCCTCGACGGCCTCCTCGGCGGTGACGAAATAGCCGTCACGCCAATGGAAGGCGCTTACGGTGCGGTGATGATGGGTGGCGAAGCTCGCCGTCGCGAGAGCCGCCTTCGCGGCCAGATCGGCAATGGCGTCTGAAAACGCGCTTGGATTGAAGTCGCTCATATGGGTCTCCTGGGTTTCTCTCATGTCCCAGATATCGCTCGACGGCGCGCTTGCAGGTACTCGCCTGACGGCTAGTTGCTGACTTGACTGGCCATCTGGTCAGGTCGCGGCGGTTCGCGCCGCTCCGCACATATAGTGCGTGCCGGCCAAAAGTGCTCACCAGTTCGGGATGACGGCACATACACGAGAAACGCATCGTTGCGCCTGACAATAGGAGCCCGTCCATGGCCCTTGCCGCCCAGAAATTTGAAACCGATGAAGCGCTGGCCGACGGCTTGCTGCTCGACACCTACTCGACGACGGTCGCGGATGCCGTCGACCGCATCGGGCCGGCCGTCTGCCGCATCGAGCGCGTTGGCGGCCAGGGCGGTCATGGTTCGGGTTTCGTCATCGCGCCGGATGGGCTTGTGGTCACCAACTTCCATGTCGTAGGTGACGCCAGGACAGTGCGCGTCTCGATGCCGGACGGCGCCTCGAGCGAGGGCCGCGTGCTCGGCCGCGATCCCGACACCGACATTGCGCTGGTGCGCGCCGACGGCAGCTTTGCCGACGTGGCGCCGCTCGGCGATTCCAAGCGGCTCAGGCGCGGTCAGATCGCGATCGCCATCGGCAACCCGCTCGGCTTCGAATGGACCGTCACTTCGGGCGTCGTCTCCGCGCTCGGCCGTTCGATGCGCGCTTCGACCGGCCGGCTGATCGACGACGTCATCCAGACCGATGCCGCGCTGAACCCCGGCAATTCGGGCGGGCCGCTGGTGTCGTCAGCGGGCGAAGTCATCGGTGTCAACACCGCCATGATCCATGGCGCGCAAGGCATCGCCTTCGCGGTCGCCTCCAACACCGCCAGGTTCGTCATTTCCGAGATCATCCGCTTTGGCCGCGTGCGGCGCGCCTTCATCGGCGTCTCCGCCGACACCACCAATCTGCCGCGCCGCGCCGCTCTCTTGTCGCAGGTATCGACCAGCACGGCGGTGCGCCTGCGCAGTGTCGAGAAGGGCGGCCCGGCGGCCAAGGCTGGCCTCAAGGAAGGCGACATCATCGCGGCGATAGACGGACGCCCGGTCACCGGCGTCGACGATCTCGTGCGCATGCTCGACGCCGAGCGCATCGGCCGCGAGACGCTCTGCACCGTGGTACGCCGCACCGGCGTCAGCCAGGTGGCGGTTACGCCGGTGGCACGGGCGAGTTGACCTGAGAAGGGCGGACCTTCGGCCCGCCCCTGCCCTAGTTGATTTCCAGTCCCTGATTGCCCAGCCGCATCTTCAGCAAGGTGACGCGGCTTGCCTGCATTGAATCCAGACCCTGGACGCTTGCGGTCTGCTGCCGTTCGCGAAGCGCCACGCGCATGGCGTGAAACCCGAGCGAGCGGTAGGCTTCCATCTGCTCCTCGGAGAAGAACTGATCACTGGTCGGCTCATTGGGGAAAAGCGGGTAGCGTCGTTCGTAGTCGAGGACATAGTCGGGCTCGTCACCGGTGACCGACGCCTTGACGTAAAGCAGGATGCCTTCGACCGGATCATTCTCGTAGAGGATCTTGCCGACAGCGAAATGCCGCAGATGCAGTTCCGATTCCGCCGGGATGATCTTGGTGCGGTTGGCGTCGCGCGCCAGCGCCGCATCCCGCACCGGCCGCCAGTCGAGCGAGATGCGTGCGCCGAGATCAATCCTGGCGAAGCGCTGCACATCGGTGAAGGCGCCGAAATTCATGCCGGCATCGGCCTCGGCATCGACGACGATGATCAGCTTGCACTTGCGCTTCAGCAATTGATAGAGACCGATATTGTCGATATGGCCGCCATCGGTGATGTAGACGCGCGAACTGTCCGACCTCAACTGTCCCGTCGCCTCCGCAAGCAGGTACAGCCGCAATATGTCCTCCCAGCTGCGCCTTGGACGCTCCTCTTCGGTCGCGACCGGGCCCAGGATGGCACGCTCGCTTTCAAGCGCGACCCGGCTTGGATTGGGAAGCCAGAATCCCAGCCGCAGGTTGAGCAACGCCAGCGTCGGCCCAAGCAGGCCGAGACTGATCCGTCCCATGCTCGAAGAGATGGCGGCACCCGAAATCGCGGCCGCCGCCGCGAGATCCAGTTGGCCTTCCTCCTTGGCCATCGCGGCCGATGCCACGTAGCCTGTCGATTCACTGCCGACGAAGTGTTTTGAAAACAGAAAGAACTCGGCATTGCGTCCCCGCTTGCTGGGATCGGCCAGCGGCAGGCTGGCGGCTACCTTTGCCGGAGGCTGGCGGCGGGGCGGCAGCGTGATGTCGGGCCCGCCCCACCAGGCGCTCAACCTGATCGCGGCGGCAATCTTCTTGCCCGCCCAGCGGACCGCGCTGGCGACGAATGATTTTCTCGCAGGTCCGGCGGCTTGCCTGGCGTGACGGACATTCAACGTGCCGTTTATCAAGAGATAAGGCGCCTTGGCGCCAAGCCCCTTCAACGCGATGTCGGGCATTCCTTCGCTGCCGCCGAGCCGGAACGCCCAGCGCAGCCGGTCGCGGTAAAGGCGGTGCAGGCCATTGGCATTCTCGGTGAAATTGAAGGCCACCGTTATCACGATCACGGTAATGGCCAGATAATTGAGCAGCACCGTGAATTCGTCGGCATGCCAGAAACCGCCCGACATCCTGGCGGCCACGGCGAAAAGACCTGAACTCGCAAGCACCAGAACCACCTTCACGACCACGGATCCGCTGTAGTCATGCCTCATCGCGGCAAAGAAGGCGGTGAGCCGGCCAGGCGCCAGATCGTCGGCAAGATAGCGGACCGCGAAGGTTCGCCCCAGCAGGAACAGCGCCGTGCAAACGGCCAGGCAGGTGAACAGCAGGTGGCTGTCGGCGGTCAGCCAGGCCGGGCCGTAGGCGTAACCGCTGGCACGGCCAAAGAACCACGACACGTTGAAGCCGAGGAACGTGATCGCAGATATCTTGATGCCCCAGAGCGTGATCAGCAGAAAGAAACCATAGATCAGCAACGGCAAGGCAAGGCCTAGCGCGAGGAACGCCGCCCGCGCCAGGTAGCCGCGGATCTGATGCCCGATCTTCGGCGAATTCAGCGCCTTCTGCACCCAGGAAATCAGCAAGCCTCTGAAAGCCGCGGTGGCGGTGACGATCGCCGCGGCGGCCGTGATCAGCGCCTTGAGCGTTTCCAACGTGGTCTGCCGGTGGCCGGACTTCGGCGAGGTCACCTCGATCAGCCACAGGATGATCTTGGGCTGCACTTCGATCAGGAACAGGCCGGCCGTGACCAGCAGCAAGGTACGGCCATCCTTGGCCCAGAGGCTGTCCTGTTCCAGATGCTCGCCCTTGCGCGCGATGGCATAGCTGTCGGAGTAGGATCGCCGCAGCCCCCATCCAACCAGCCACACCGCGAAGACCACCAGGGCCGAGCGCGACAGCACGAAAGGATTGGCGATCATCGATCGCAGGCTGGCACCCCATCCGGTCATGCCCCAGTCGGCCCCCAACAGCCAGTTGGCGACGTCGAGAACGATGCTGTGGCCGAGATGATCGGTGGTCGGGTTCGTCAGGATGATGAATGTCGCCAGCGGCAGGACAAGGGTCAGCAGCAGCAGGAAATTCACCATCCAGCCGCGCATGAGGATGCCGACAGAAAGGGTGATGTCGCGAAAGCCGCGCGGCGCCAGAAAACGGCTGTTGTCACGGATATGGCCGACGAGCTTGTTGTCATGCACGTCGTCGTCGGAGGCGAAGGGAAAATCGAGCTGATCGTCGTTGCCTCTCCTCGCCTGCTTGAGTTCCTGACGCGTCATGTCGGCGACCATCGCCGATCCGATATAGCCGCCGCCCGATACCGTCGACAGATAGTCGATCCTGGGTATGAGCTTGTACTGGTCGAGCGCCTGTAACGCGCCAAGGCAAAACGAAGCCGACCTTATCCCGCCGCCCGACAGCGCAACGCCGAACAGCCAGGCAGGATCATGCCTGGGAACGGAATCCGGCTTACCGCCGCTGGCATCGTTCGAAACCTTCACGCCCAGTCTCTTGCGGCGATGGATGATCGAACGATACTCGGACCGCAGAACCGTCTTGAAGTCGGTGGCCATGGCTCCCCCCGATGCCAACCCTGTTGAATTATACAGCAGGCCGGAAAGTTTTCAGCAAGGATTATTGCATTCGGGAAGTTGAACCGGCCCTTTTCAGCCAAGATTTGAAACAAGACCGATTATAATGTCGCGGCAATCACCTTGCCGCCGGCAAGCCATCGGACGGGCAGCGTCAGGCAAGACGGCGCGAGCGGCATCCCGGCGGCGCCTGCCGGCAGGACCCCTCACGCCCCCGCCGCCCCTTCCGCATACTGCGCCAGAAATTCCTCGCTGGGCGGGATCGGCTTGATCACGTCGATCAGCACGCCGTTGGGATCCCTGGTGATGAAGTGGCGCTGGCCGAAAGGCTCGTCGCGCAGTGTCCGCAGGATCGGCAGGCCGGCGGCAAGGATCCGGGCATAGACCGCATCGGGGTCGCGAACCTCGAAATTGATCAGCAGGCCCGACGTCCGCCCCCGCCCCTGCTCGGGAATGGTCTCGTGGTCGCCCTGGACGATGCCGAGATTGACGCGTTTGCTGTCGACCGATTGCAGATGCACGTACCAGTCGCTTTCAAACAGCGGCTGGAAGCCGAAATGCTCGACATAGAACGCCGCCGTGCCGGCGACATCGCCCGTCATCAGCACCGGATAGTAGCTCGTCGTCTTCATCTTTCTTTCTCCCGTCAATTAACATACAGTCTGCATGTAAGTTGAATTAACATACAGGCTGCATGTATGCAACAGGATTCCGCGCGCCGCTCGAACCGCGACCGCACCGAGGCGACGCGCGCCGAGCTGATCGCCGCGGCGCGAAGACTTTTCACGCAGAAATCCTACGCCGAGACAAGCACGCCGGAGATCGTCACCGCGGCCGGGGTGACGCGCGGCGCGCTCTATCACCATTTCGCTGACAAGCAGGCGCTGTTCGCCGCCGTGGTCGAACAGGAAGCGGCGGCGGTAGCGGGCGAGATCGACCGCGCCTCCCCGCCTTCGCTCGGTGCCCGCGATGCGCTGCTTGCCGGCTCCGATGCCTATCTTGCCGCCATGCGGGTACCCGGCCGCACGCGGCTTCTGCTGCTCGACGGCCCGGCCGTGCTTGGCCGCGCCGAAATGGATGCCATCGACAACCGCCACGGCAACCGTTCGCTGCGTGAGGGCCTTGTCGCGGCCATGCGCGCGCGATCGATGACAAAGCTGCCGGCGGAGGCGCTGACGGCCCTTCTTGCCGCCGCTTTCGACCGGGCGGCGCTGGCCATCGAGGCGGGCGCACCGGCCGAGGAGTACCGCGCCGTTCTGACAGCGCTCATCGATGGCTTGTCCCGCGCCTAGCTGGCAGGCAGCACGCATCCGCGCTCCGGCGGTGACGATGAAAACCGCCGCGCGACGCAACCGAACCAGCGCGATGCCGTTATGACTGAGCTTACCAACCCGGCGGGAGCCAGCACTCGGGACCGACAGATGAAAAAGACCTATGAGAAACCGACACTACGCAAGCGCGAAAAATTGACCGCACGCACGGCGCAGATCGTGGTTTCCGGGGTGACGATGATCCAGTGATTCCAGGGCGAGCTGCGGGGCTTGGGCGTTGCCGGATCAGATACCGGAGCCCGGGCCGCCATGGACCTCCGGTTCCTCCTCGGGCACCTCGCCCGGTTCGAACTCGTTGAAGCAGCCGAGCCCGCGCTTGAACCGCTCGATGAGCCAGGCGGCGGCCGGCTTCGGGCTGCGGTCGGTGCGGTGCATGGCAAACAAGGGCGCGCTCGTTTCCTTGTAGGGTTCGAGATCGAGTTCCACCAGCCGCCCGGAGGCCAGATCGTCGGCGATGAGCCAGCGCGGGAGGCCGCCCCAGCCCAGCCCCTCGCGCATCAATATGTGTTTGGTGCGCATGTCGGTCAGTCGCCAGGTGCGGTAGGCGAAGACGCCGTAGTCACGCCCCTTGGTACGCTCCGACTGGTCGGTGACGACAAGCTGCGTGTGTTCGCGCAGGTCCTCGAGCGCCACCGGCTTCGGCAGCAGGGCCAGCGGATGGTGGGGTGCTGCCGCCGGCACCATCGACATGAAACCGATGCGCACCAGATGCACATTCACCTCCCCCAGCAGGCCGCCTATGCCGAGATCGGCCTGTCCGTTGACGACGAGGTCGGGAATGAGGCCGAGCGTGCCGATATGCAGGCGCAACGTCACCGTCGGGAACTGCGCCTCGAAGGCTTTCAGCACCCCCACCAGCACCGGTGAAGGCAAGGCCACGTCGACCGACAGCGCGACCTCGGCCTCCAGTCCGTGATGGTGGCCGTCGGCGCGCGAGCGGATGCGCTGCAGCATGCCCATCATGCGCCGCGCGTCCTCAAGCATAGCGCGGCCGATCTCGGTCAGCTGCGGTTCGCGCGTGCCCTCGCGCTCGAAAAGCTTCAGCCCAAGCTGCGCCTCGAGATTGGCGATGCCGTAGCTGATGACCGACTGCGCCCGGTTGAGCTTGCGGCCGGCGGCCGAGAAACTGCCGGTGTCGGCAACGGCGACAAGGATCTGGAGCTGGTCGAGGGTTGGATTGGGCTGCATCGCGCTATCGATTTTATAGATGGATCATATAGAAAATATACCAGTTTATCGGATGGATCGATAGCCCCATATGTGGCGGGACAATTCATTCCACTGGAGAGACCCGCCATGTCCATTCTTCTTGTTACCTCGAGCCCGCGCGGCGCTGCCTCGCACTCGACCCGCATCGCCACCGAGTTCGCTGAAAAACTCATCGCCGCCGACCCGTCCAACACGCTGGTCGTGCGCGACCTCGTCGCCAACCCGCTGCCGCATATCGATGCCGACTATTCGACCGGCATCTACACGCCCGCCGAGGCGCGCACCCCGCGCCAGGCCGAGGTGGTCGGCGTCTCCGACGCCGTGCTCGACGAGTTGTTTGCCGCCGACACGGTGATCTTGGCCACCGGCTTCATCAACTTCAACATCTCCTCGACGCTGAAGTCCTGGGTCGACCATGTCGCCCGCTCGGGCAGGAGCTTTGCTTATGGAGAAGGCGGCCCCAAGGGCCTCGTCACCGGCAAGAAGGTCTACATCGTGCTAGCTTCGGGCGGCATCTATTCGGAAGGTGCGGCCGTGCAGTTCGATCACGCCGTTCCCTATCTGCGCGGCGTGCTCGGCTTCCTCGGCATGACCGATGTCGACGTCATCCGCATCGAGGGCGTCGGCATGGGGCCTGAGGCGGTGACCGCAGCACTTGCCAAGGCCACCGCCAAGGTGGATGCCGTGGTGGAAGAGGCGCGCAACCTCGCCGCGTAATCCATCCTCCGCATGAACTGAAAAGGCAGGCCTCAGGCCAGCCTTTTTCGTTTCTAACCCAGGAGATGCCGCAGCAATCCCGCCGAGGCTATTCCGATCACCACTGTCGGCAGCATCGACAGCCGCGTGGCGGCAAGGATGGTGACGGCAAGCGCTGCGAGGTCGGCGGGGTTCCTTGAGACGAAGTTCGGTGCGATGACCGAGATCAGCACGCAGCCCGGCGCGGCCTCCATCACGGCCGTTGCGCGGGCGCTGAGCGCGCGGTTTCGCAGGACGATGTATCCACCGATGCGCGTCAGGTAGGTGACACAGGCCATCAGCACGATGGCGAGAAGTGTTGCCATGTCGATCATGCGTCACCCGCCATCAGCCATGCTGAAGCCAGTCCGCTGACCGCGCCGGCGGCAACGTACCAGGCGCCGGGAACGAGCAGATAAACCAGCGCCGCGACGACAAGGCTGACCAGCCAGGGCCGCGCCGCCGCGACGCCCCTCCACATGCCGGCCATCAGCACCAGGAAAACGGCCGGAAACGCCATGTCGAAACCATAAGGCTCGACATTGCCGAGCAACGGGCCAAGCAGCGCTCCAGCCGTCGTGAAGGCGACCCAGGCCACATACATGGCAAGCGCCGCGCCCATGTAATAGGCAAGGCTGAAAGCGGGCGTCACATTCGCGCCGGCGCGCCGCCTGGCGTCGGCCAGGCCGAGCGCCCAACTCTCGTCGCACATGAAGAACAGCGCCGCGAACGCCTTGCGCCGAGGCAGGTGGCGCAGGAACGGCGCGAGCGCCGCGCCCATCAGCAGATGCCGGCTGTTAACCAGGAGAGTGATCGCCACGATCAGCACGATATGCGGCGGCGACGTCCACAGCTGTATCGCCGCGAATTCCGAACCACCGGCGAAGTTCAGTCCGGTCATCATCGGCAATTCCAGCGCGCTCAGCCCCTTCTGCCGCGCCTGCGCGCCCAACACCAGGGCATAAGGTACCGTGCCCAGAAGCACCGGCAGGCACGACATGACGCCGCGCCGGAACTCCGAACCCGATCGGCCGTGGACGGCCTCGGAAGCTGCTGCCTGGGAAATGCTCATGACTGCCGGACTCGCGGCTCCGTTTCGGTGGTACCGACGCAACCATATAAACTTGCCTTCGCAATTTGGTTGCGAACATTGTTGTTATTCCTGCCATATTGGCATTGAATGCCAGAAAATATCATGAGGTTGAAATACCACTCCATGAAGTTGGACGACATCGACAGGCGTATCCTGCGCGCCCTTCAACGCAACGGGCGCATTCCCAACAATGAATTGGCAACGGAAGTCGGGCTTTCGCCCTCGCCATGCCTGCGGCGCGTCAAGCTTCTGGAGGAAGCCGGCATCATCGACCGCTATGTCGCGGTGCTCAATCCGGCCAGCATCGGCAAGGGCCTCACCTTCTTCACCCGCATCTGGCTGAAGGCGCAGGACGAGGACACGATCGAACATTTCGCCGCCGAGGTCGCCAAGCTGCCGCAGGTCATGGAGTGCTACCTCATGCTTGGCGACTGCGACGCCATGGTGCGCGTGGTGGCGGCCGGCATCGACGACTACCGCCGCTTCCAATCGGAGCATCTGAGCCGCATCAAGGGCGTGCAGAACGTCAAGACCGATGTGCCGAGCCAGACCATCAAATACACGTCGGAACTGCCGATCTAGGACAGGTCCGCATGCGCGCCGAAACGAGGGCCTCAAGATGAATTCCGTGGTGTTCTGGATAGCGTGTGCGGCTGGATTGGCGATTGCCTATCTCCTCGGTTCCATTCCGACGGGTTATCTGGTGGGCAAACTGCTCGGGGGTATCGATATCCGCAAGCACGGCTCCAGATCCACTGGAGCCACGAACGTATTGCGAACCCTGGGAAAAGGGCCTGCCTTGGTCGTGCTGCTGGTCGATGTGCTGAAAGGCGCGGCGGCGATCGCCTTTGCAAACCGGTTTTTCGCCTGGCTCTTCACCATGCCGTCCGTCACGCCGCCGGCGGCGCTTGCCGCGCAGACCTTTGTGCCGTGGGCCGTCTGCCTGGCCGGGCTTGCCGCGCTGCTCGGGCATGGCCGGTCGATCTGGCTGAATTTCACGGGCGGCAAATCGGCCGCGACCGGCCTTGGCGTGCTCATGGCGATATCCTGGCCCGTCGGTCTGGGCGCGGCCGGGATTTTCGGTCTCGTCCTGGCAGTTGTTCGGATCGTTTCGCTCGGTTCCATGCTGGCGGCGTTGAGTGCCATCGCCCTGATCTGCGGGCTCGAGCATCCGTTGCCTTACCGCCTGCTGGTGATTGCCGGCGGCATTTACGTGATCGCGCGCCATCGCGCCAACATCCAGCGGCTGCTCGCTGGCACAGAGCCACGTCTAGGGCAATCAAGCCTGGCCCCGGAAGCGGGATCGAAACGGCAGCGCTGATCCCGGGCGCATTCCGCGACCCGTTTGCCGCGCCGCCGCAAATCTGCGCGTCCAGACTGGATAAAAAATGCAACCGGATTGTAGGATGGATGCCCGCGCCGGCGTCCTACGGACGCAATGGCACGGCGAAGCTGGACCGTGCCGTCACAAGACTGCGTTCCGGCATGGGAGAGAACCATGAACCATTCCTACCGTTGGGTCATCGTCGCCGCTGGCGCGCTGATGTCCTGCGTCGCCATCGGCACCATGTTCTCGCTGGCGATCTTCCTCGAACCCATGGCGCTGGACACACAATGGTCGCGCGCGGGCATTTCGAGCGCCATGACGCTCAACTTCCTGGTGATGGGTCTCGGCGGCTTCGCCTGGGGCGCCCTGTCCGACAGGTTCGGCGCCCGCATCGTCGTTGCGATCGGTGCGGTATTGCTCGGGCTGGCGCTGGTGCTGGCAAGCCGCGCCGGTTCGCTTCTCACCTTCCAGATCACCTATGGCGTGCTCGTGGGGCTGGCGGCCAGCGCGTTTTTCGCCCCGATGATCGCGCTCACCACGGCCTGGTTCGACACCAATCGCGGACTGGCCGTGTCGCTGGTCTCGGCCGGCATGGGCGTGGCGCCGATGACGATCTCGCCCTTCGCCCGCTGGCTGATCACGGCCTATGAATGGCGCACCGCCATGTTCGACATCGGTCTCCTGGCCTGGGTGCTGCTGCTGCCCGCCGTCCTGCTGGTGCGCCAGCCGCCGAAGCCCGCGGCCGCCGATGCGGCCGCGACGCCGGTCGCCGACGGCGCCGGCCTGACGGTCGGGCAGGCGCTGCGCTCGCCGCAATTCATCGTGCTGGGGCTGACTTTCTTCGCCTGCTGCGCGGCCCATTCCGGCCCGATCTTCCACATGGTCAGCTACGCCATGCTGTGCGGTGTCGCCCCCATGGCCGCGGTCTCGATCTACAGCGTCGAGGGCCTGGCCGGCCTCGGCGGCAGGCTGCTCTACGGCGTGCTGGCCGATCGGCTCGGCGTCAAGCCGGTGCTGATCGCGGGGCTGGCGATCCAGGCGGTCGTCATTGCCGCCTATCTCTCGATCAGCCAGCTCGACCAGTTCTATATGCTGGCCATCATCTTCGGCGCCACCTATGGCGGCGTCATGCCGCTCTACGCGGTGCTGGCACGCGAGTATTTCGGTCAGCGCATCCTCGGCACCGTGTTCGGCGCCGCCACCATGCTCTCCAGTCTCGGCATGGCGCTTGGCCCGCTTGCCGGCGGCATGATCTTCGACGCCTATGCCAGTTACCATTGGCTGTTCATCGGCTCGGCTCTCATTGGCCTCGGTGCCGCGGGCATAGCCATCGCCTTCCCGCCGCTGCCACGCAGGGCGTTGCAGGCGGCATAGGCGGGGCCAGGCAGCACAGTGAGGCCTCTCGACGTCGTGGCTTGGCGGGCCAATCGCCCGTCAAGCCACCGCCCGGCCTGCGTCAAGCCGACTTGAGGACCGTGAACGCCCGTTTCTGAAGCGGCCGTTTGACCTGGAAACTTGCCGCCGGAGCCGGCCGGCCGACATGAAAGCCCTGGACCTTGTCGATGCCGAATTGGCGCATGAGCAGCATCTGCTCTTCGGTCTCCACCCCTTCGACCAGGATTTTGTGGCCACGATTTCTGACCAGGGCAATGATGTCCTGCAGCATCGCCATGCCCTTGGGGGTGCCGCAGTCGTGGAGAAACGAGCGGTCGATCTTGACCGTATCGAAATCGATGAGACGAAGCCATGAAAGGCCGGCGAAGCCCGTCCCGAAATCGTCGAGCCAGATCCTGATCCCGAGCAGCTTCAGGTCGCTGATGCAACGCAGGATGTCCGAGTGCATCTCCATCTCCAGCCCTTCGGTGATCTCGAAGGCCAGCCTGTTGCCGGTCACGCCGGTCTCGCCCAGAATGGTCGCGACCGATGTCGCGAAACCGGGCGTCTTGAGCTGGATCGGCGATACGTTGACGCTGACGACGCGGACATGGTCCTGCGCCAGCAATTCGGCGCACACGGTCCTTATCGCCCAACGCCCGAGCTCGAGGATGGCGCCGGTCCGTTCCGCGACGGGAATGAACAGGCTCGGCGGAACCAGGGTGCCGTCCAGCATTTTGAGCCGCATCAGCGCCTCGACGGCCTCGACCCCACCCGACGTGACGTCCTGTATGGGCTGGTAGACAAGCGAAACCAGATCCTGGCCGATCGCGATCTTCAGCAGAGCCGCGAGGTTCTCGCTCTCGTCGCTGCTCTGGGGATCGGTCGGATCGAACAGCCGGGCACAGTTCCTGCCGCCGGCTTTCGCCAGGTAGAGCGCTCGATCGGCCTCGTGGATGATCTTCTCCAGCTTGGCGGCGGTCTGCTTCCTGGTGAATGCCGCGCCCACGCTCGCCGTCACGATCGAAATGCCGTCGCGGCGCAACTCATGCCCGATCGCCAGGTTCTCGACCGTGCGGCAAATGGCTTCCGCGAGATCGGCGACCTGGTCCTTCTTCTCCATGCGCGCCAGCACGATGAATTCCTCGCCGCCATAGCGGCCGATGGAACCGTCATATTGCCTGATCAGATCGCTGAGCGCATTGGCGACCTGGATCAGGCAACGGTCGCCTTCCTGATGGCCGTAGCAGTCGTTGAATTTCTTGAAGAAATCGACGTCGATGAGGATCGCCGCGAAACCGTGGCCAAGCTTTTGCCAGTCATTCCAGTAATCGCGCAGCTTCTCGTCGATCGCCCGCCGGTTTTCCAGACCTGTCAGGGGATCCGTCCGTGACAGCCTGAGCAGGGCCTTGCCGCGTTCGGTGGCCTCATTGTGCTGGATCTTGGCTTCCAGCGCGTTCAGGAAAACGTTGTAGCGCTCTTCGTTCAGCTTCCAGTTCACATAGGAGGTGAAGGTGAAGCACGAAACGTAGAACGTGCCGAAGACCATCTTGTAGGTCAGCGACGCGGGCACGAAATAATTCACCACGTACAGGATGCACAGGATGATCGTCGATGTGACGATCGAGACCTTGAAGCTGAAGGTGAAAAAGAGGTTGGCGCTCATCATGAAGATGGTGCCGAAAACCATGTAGTAGGCGACGCTTTCCTTGTTCGCGCCCATCGACGCCGGATACAGCCAGCCAATATAGCCGAAAATGATGGCCGCGGCGCAGGTCACGTCGAGCCACTCGGTGGCGGCTCCCCGGCGAAGCTGGGCTTCCAGGATCAGCAAGGCGGTCAGCCCGACGGCAAAGCGCGCCGTGATCGTATAGGCCGCCACGTCGGGTATCAGCAACAGATCCGACACCGAAAACAGCACATAGATGACGACGGCGATCCAGAGCCCCGGCCTGGCGTCCTTGCGTCGCTTGGACTGGGCCTCGGTGCGGTAGAGGATGCGCAGTTCGTCGGCCCCAAGCTCGTGGCGTGGGTCGAACGTATCCGCGGGCGCCGTGTCGGCCAATCCGAATGACGCGCGTTCGTTCACGATGAACCCCCGCTGTGGGGAACTTTGCGCTTCAAGCTCTTTTCCAGCTTCTGCCCCCACGCAGGCCGACTCCTTGGGTCACGGCACGATCTACCACGCAGTAAAATGCAACGGTGCAAGACAAGTTTGCGTTAACTCGACCCCCGAATCTTATCTGCAAGATCTCTAATGAGCCGAGATGGTTAACCAGAAATTAATCATACCGCTAAATTGCGCTGGAACCCGCATTGGCAAACCGTGCATTCTACGCAATAAGTTAACTGACTGTTAACTATGGAGCGTTGCGGTGCAAACTGTCCTTGATGGCCAAAGTCTGATTACTTCCGAGATGATCGCCGGCAGTCTCCATCGGAATCCCGAGCACCAGGGCGAAGCATTCGAGACCGCGCGCGCGGAACTGGCACTCATCCTGCACGCGACACAGCAGCAGATCGAGGAGCAGAAATTCCCCGCCGAGATCGTTCGCCGGCTGCTGTCGCTGCTCAACGCGCTGCGCGACAAGGTCCATCCCGACGTCTGGCAGGCCTTGATCCCGGTGGCGCAGAACCATCCGCTGCAGAACTATTTCCTCGAAGATCCGCTGACGAACTGGTCGTTCACCAAGCCCAGGGGCTATTCCGGCGACGCCGAACTGCTCGACTATATCTATTGCGACCCGCACGTGGCCGAGAGCGTGGCCAACGCCTCCGAGATCGGCAAGGCGCTTTACAGCCACACCCAGAACGTTCCGTCCTGCGTGGCGGCTCGCGAGCGGCGCGATCTCCTGACCCGCTATGTCGACGAGGCCGCCGCCAGGCATGGCCCCGACACGGAAGTGCTGGCGATCGCCGCCGGCCATCTGCGCGAAGCCAACCGCTCCGTCGCGCTCGCCGAAGGCGGCCTCAAGCGCTGGGTCGCACTCGACCAGGACCCGCAAAGCGTCGGACTGATCGCGCGCGACTTCCGGGGCACGGCGGTCGAAGCCATCGACGGCTCGGTGCGGACCGTGCTGACCCGCGGCCACAAGCTCGGCAAGTTCGACCTCATCTATGCCTCGGGCCTCTACGACTACCTCCAGCACAACGTCGCCGTGAAACTCACGAAGACCTGCCTGCAGATGCTGAAGCCGAACGGCACGTTCCTGTTTGCCAACTACGCCGAGGGCACGCCTGACGCCGGCTACCGCGAAACCTTCATGGACTGGGTGCTGCTGCTGCGGTCGGAAGTCGACATGTGGAACATCATCAACGCCAGCGTCGACCGCAACACCGTCGAGGCCCAGGTGTTTTTCGGCGAGAACCGCAACGTTCTCTACGCCGTCATCCAGAAGCGCGGATGAAATCCGTCTGGACGGCACCGGCTGGAGCAATTCCGGGAAAAGTGCGGAGTGGTTTTCCCGGGAGAGGCGCGCAGCGCTTCCCCTGGAAATTGCGTAAAAACAATACGTTGGACGGGTCAGAGATTCTATCAAACTCTGAACCGCTCCAAGGACCTCCAGCGCTTCGATCGCAGTGCTCGAGGGTATCGGCTCGCCGACGCGCAATCCCCGCTCTTCGGGAACGGCCCTGCCCTATCCGAAAATCCGCTCGCCCTGCTCGTCGACGAGCTGGATGCCCTTCTTGATCGAGATGTCGACGGCATCGTCCAGCCCGGCGAAACGGTCGGCGCGGATGAATTTGTGCTCCTTGACCACGCCATCGACCTCCTTGGAGACGACGCCGCAGGTCTGGTACTGGCCATCGGCCTTGTAGGGCGTGGCGCTGATCGTAAAACCCTTGTGTTCGACCTGCTTGGCCGGTGCGGCGCTGCCGGGTTCGGCCGCTTCACCGCCGCCGCCACCGCCGAAAAGACGTTTCAGAAAAGACATCGCTCAAATCTCCTTGTCGCCGGTGACCGCCTTCGCATGCGATTCACGACGTTGTCCCCCCAGCATGCGCGAATGTGCCGCCGCGTTCCAGCCCCCTGATGAAGACGCCGACCAGCAGTGCGATCTGCCGATCGATCTCGTCCGCCTGCCGGCGCACCGACCGGGCCGCGTAGCCGCTGGTGACGATGCCATGCACACTCGACCATAGGGTTCTGGCGGCGATCCGGCGCGTGTCCTCGTCGAGATCGAAGCCGCCATCGGCAAGAACCCCGGCGATGATCTCGAACAACTGGTCGAGCCGCGCCTCATAGACATCGGGCTCGGTCAACACCGGACGCCGCCTGTTGAAGGCAAGCAGGGCCGGCCAGCTGCCGGGATGCGCCTCGACGAAGCGCACATAGGCATCGGCCAGCGCCAGCAGCCGGTCGCGCACGTCGGTGACGCCGCGCCTGCCGAGATCGGCCATTGCCGCCGCCCCCGCGACACCCAGCCGGTCGAGCAGCCGCATATTGACCGCGCGGTGCACACCGTCGAGGTCGGAAAACAGATTGTAGACCGAGCCGACCGAGATGCCCGCCTGCTCGGCGATGGTCCTGGCCTTCAGATTGTCCATGCCGCCTTCGTTGAGCAGCACTTCGGCAATGGCCAGAACCCGCTCACCCGTCTCTTCCTTGTCCAGTGCCATGCTTTTCCTTCTGATGGGCGCGCCTTGCGAACGGCCCGTAGTTTTCGACCCCGATGCCGCTTCGTTTACCATATCCAGGGTGTCGTGAACAGCGTTCAAAAAAGATCTTGAACAACGTTCATTTCCTGTTATGTTGACTTCGTGAACATCGTTCACAAGAAAATTCGCAGGGAGAAGAACCATGCTTAGCCTGATCAAGACATTGCTCGACGGCGCCAGCGCGCGCGCCGAGGACGGCCTCAAGGATCGCTTCGCCATCGATCTTCTGGCGCAACGCATCCGCGACGCCGAGGCGGGCCTCGCCGCCGCCAAGCAGACGCTTGCCACGCTGATTGTGCGCCAGCGCGCCGAGCAGGCCGGCCTCGACCAGCTCGAACGCCGCCACGCCGACCTCGAAACACGCACGCTCAGCGCGCTGGCGGCCGGCAATGGCGGGCTGGCCGAAAGCGGTGCGGCGGCCATCGCCGAACTGGAGAACGAACGCGAGGTTCGCCGCGCCACGGTGCAGAGCCTCGGCGAAAAAACCTTGCGCATGCGGGTCTCGGTGGAGCGGGCGCACCGCCGCATCATCGACCTCAACCAGGGCATGATCTCGGCCCGCGCCATCGATGCCGAGCGCAAGGCGCAGTCACGTCTCGTCAGGTCGATCGGCCGTTCGGCGAGCCTCAACGACGCCGAGGAGCTTCTGGCCCGCAGGGCGCCAGCGACCCGTTCCAGGAGGCCGGCATTCTCGACGAGATCGACGGCGAGCTGCGTCACGACGCGATCCGCGACCGCCTTGCCGACGCCGGACACGGCCCGGCGGTGAAGGTACGCGCCAAGGACGTGCTCGAACGCCTGAGGACCGTCGACTGAAGCCTCCAGGACCTGACAACGATCTTATCGGACCCAACTTCGATCCAATCAAAGGAACACGACAATGAACGGCAATCAGACCTACATCATGTTCAACACCATCTCGGTTGGCGCCGCCTATTTCATGCTCGGCCTGTCGCTGTGGCTGGCGCCTGTCGACCTCTCGACCAAGGGCTATTGGGGCATGGGCATCCTGCTGCTCACCGGCAGCCTGGTGAACCTGGTCAAGTATCGCACCGACGAACGCATCTCCGCCGAGACCACGGCCAAGATCGAAAAGGCGCGCAACGAAAAACTGATCAGCGAGTATGTCGGCAAGGAATGATGCCGGCCTGCCCTGACGCAGAAAAGCCCGGGTCGCCTGAACTGACCCCCGAAAGTTGGACACAACCTTCGGGGGTTTTGTATGTCCAGACACAGTGCGAGTTTCAAGCGCTCG
>NZ_VFVY01000021.1 GCF_006442315.1 Mesorhizobium sp. B2-3-4
CCGGATGGCCATCCGGTCCGAGGCTCAGTCGCTTACATCGCACAAACTCTCCTCCGTGCAGATACAAGGGGCGGCGCCGGCGCCTGGCAGCTCTATTCTCCCAAGGAAGTGGTTCCTACCGCTCTTCCCTCCGAAACGGCTTCAAGAGAGCCGACGGCGCCACCGCGTTGCGCGACATGAAAGCCATGGCGACGATGGTGAAGATGAAGGGCAGCATCAGGAACGCCTCGTAGGGGATATGTCCCAAACCGCTCGCCTGCATGCGCAGTTGCAAGGCGTCGACGAAGGCGAAGAGAAGCGCCGCACCCGCCGAACGCCACGGATCCCAGCGGCCGAACACGACGAGCGCGATCGCTACCCAGCCGCGCCCCGAGACCACGCC
The DNA here is from genome assembly GCF_006442315.1 of Mesorhizobium sp. B2-3-4. Classification (GTDB taxonomy): domain Bacteria; phylum Pseudomonadota; class Alphaproteobacteria; order Rhizobiales; family Rhizobiaceae; genus Mesorhizobium. The sequence continues at coordinate 383 of NZ_VFVY01000021.1, forward strand.
GAAGGTGAAGGCGTTGAACTGCGCCATCGACAGGAAGGCGCCGGCGAGCCCCATCAGCGCGCCGCCGAGGATCACCGCCTGGAAGCGCGTTCCAACCACGCTGACGCCGGCGGAATCCGCCGCGCGCGGATTTTCGCCGACCATGCGCACCGACAGGCCCCATGGCGTGCGGTAGAGCACGAAGGCGGCGAGCGGGATGGCCAGGATCGCCATGTAGACCAGCGCGAACTGGTTGAACACGGCAGGCCCGAGCACTGGAATATCGGAGAGAACCGGGATCGGCAGCGTCTCGAAACCCTTGATGCTTGGCGGCACCGATTGCTGGCCGAAGATCAGCCGGTAGAGGAAATAGGCGAGGCCCGACGAGAACAGGGTGACGCCGATGCCGCAGACATGCTGGCTCAAACCGAGCGCGACCGTGAACAGCGCATGCAGCGCACTCATCAGCATGCCGGTCAGCACCGCGGCGAGCACGCCGAGCCACAGGCTGCCGCTCAGGCTGGCGGCAGTGAACCCGGTCATGGCGCAGAGCAGCATGATGCCCTCTATGCCGAGATTGAGCACGCCGGCCCGCTCGGAGAACATTTCGCCGAGCGTCGCGAAGGCGAGCGGCGTGGCGATGCGGATGATAGCCGCGAGAAAGCCGACCTGGAAAATCTGCTCGAACACCGCGCTCATGAGACTGCTCCGACGCGGCGGATGCGATAGGCGGTGAACAGCAGCGCCACCAGCATGGCAAGCAATGCCGTGCCCTGGATGACATCGCTGAGGAAGGCCGGCACGCCTGTCGCCCGCGACATCGCCTCGGCCCCGGTCATCACGGCAGCCAGGAAGATCGCCGCCGGAACCACGCCCAAAGGATTGAGCCGCGCCAGCATCGCGACCACGATGCCGGAATAGCCATAGCCCGGCGAGATGTCGCTCATCACCTGGAAGTGCACGCCGCCCACCTCGCCGACACCGGCCAGTCCCGCCAGAGCACCCGACAGCAACGCGGTCGAGAGCAGCACGCGCTCGACATGGATTCCGCCATAGCGAGCCGCTTCCGGATTCTCGCCGGTGACGCGGATCCTGAAGCCGAGCGTGGTGCGCACGATCAGGAACCAGATCAAGGGCGCCGCGACCAGCGCCACGACGACGCCGAGATGCAGCCGCGTGCCTTCGATCAGCACCGGGAAATTGGCCGAATCCTCGATCGGCGGCGAAATCGGATAGCCGCTGAAGGAATCCTTCCACGGCCCTTCGATCAGCGCCATCAGCGCATAATAGATGACCGAATTGAGCAGCAGCGAACTGACGACGTCGTCGACCTTGAATCTGACCCGCAGCGTCGCGGGGACAAGCGCCACAGCGGCCCCGGCGGCCGCACCGGCCAGCGCCATCAAGAGCATGGCGAGCGGCCCCGGCATCGGGATGGCGCCGACGAAGCAGCTTGCCACCGCGCCGGCCAGCAATTGCCCCTCGGCGCCGATGTTCCAGAATTTTGCCCGGAAGGCGACGGCCACCGCCAGCCCGGTGAAGATCATCGGCGCGGCGCGCACCAGCGTTTCGGTGATGGCATAGCTGTCGCCGAGTGACGCGGTGAACATCACGCCATAGGATTCGAGCACGCCGGCTCCGGCCAGCGCGATCAGCCCGCTGCACAAGACGAGCGTGGCCACGATGGCGAGCAGCGGCAAAGCGAGGTTGAACCAGGCCGGTGTGGAGCTACGGGCTTCCAGGCGAAACATCAGCCGTGGCCCTCCGCGCCGGTCATCAGCAGTCCGAGCCGCGCGACGGTCGCATCGGCGCTCGCAAGCGTGCCGGCGATGCGGCCCTCATACATCACCGCGATGCGATCGCAGAGCACCAGCAGCTCTTCGAGGTCCTCGCCGATGACGATGATGCCGCAGCCCTTGGCGCGCATGGCAAGGAACTTTTCATGGATGAAGCGGGCCGCCCCGATGTCGAGGCCGCGCGTCGGCTGCGAGACGATCAGGACCTTGGGATCGAAGGCCAGCTCGCGCGCCAAAAGCGCTTTCTGCAGATTGCCGCCCGACAGCGCCCCGGCGCGAACCATGGGACCGGGACATCTGATGTCGTACGCCTTGATCTGTTCCTCGGCGAAGGCGCGGATCGCGTCCGGCTTGAGCAGCCCCTTGGCGGAGAAGGCAGCCGTGCCGATGCGCGGCAGCACCATGGAATCGGCGAGCGGCAGATTGGTCACCAGTCCGGTCGTCATGCGGTCTTCCGGGATGCGGCCGAGACCGAGCGCCTGCACCTCGCGCGGCGAGAATCGCGCGACATCATGGCCGGCGATCGCCATCCGCCCGGCATTCGGCGCCCGCACACCGGAGATCACCTCGGCCAGCGCCCGCTGACCGTTGCCGGAGACACCGGCGATGCCAAGGATTTCGCCGGCGCGCACGACAAGCGACACGTCGCGCAGCGCCGTGCCGGAATGCTTCGAGGTCGAGATGCCGTCGAGCTTCAGCACCTCGGCCCCTGGCGTCGAGGGTCCGCGCGCCGGCGGCACGATCTCGTGACCGCACATCAGCTCGGCCATGGCGGCCGATGTCGTGTTGGCGGGGTCGTCGACACGGCCGGCGACGCGGCCATGCCGCAGCACCGTGCAGCGATGGGTGAGTGCCCGCACCTCGTTGAGCTTGTGCGAGATGAAGATGATGCCGAGCCCCTGCGCCGCCATCGAGCGCAGCGCCGAAAACAGTCCGTCGACCTCGCTCGGCGCCAGCACCGCGGTCGGCTCGTCGAGGATCAGCAGTTTGGCGCCGCGAAACAGCGCCTTGACGATTTCCAGCCGTTGCTGCTCGCCGACCGACAGCGCCGAAACCGGCAGGTCGGGATCGAGCGTCAGCCCGTATTGGCGGCTGATTTCGGCCAGCCGCGCCAGCCCGCCTGCACGGTCGATCCGCCCCGATCTGCCCGGAATGCCGATCAGCAGGTTCTCCAGCACGGTGAGCCGTGGCGCCAGATGAAAATGCTGGTGCACCATGCCGATTCCGGCAGCCAGCGCATCGGCGGAGCTGGTGATTCTCGCCGGCTGGCCCTGGATCAGGATCTCGCCGGCATCCGGCGCGTAGGCGCCGAACAATATGTTCATCAGCGTCGTCTTGCCGGCGCCGTTCTCGCCCAGCAGGCCGAGGATTTCGCCGGGCGCGACAATGAGCTCGACAGCCTCGTTCGCTTTGACGGCGCCGAAGCTCTTGGTGACGCCGCGCATTTCGATGAGTGGGGCGGACAAGGGTGCTCCTGAATTGCGATCCGGCTAGTCGCGGAGGGTAGCGCGAGGCCCCCTCTCTGGCCTGCCGGCCATCTCCCCCTCAAGGGGGGAGATTGATGGCACATCGGCCTTCGCCAATCTCCAGCGCTGTTAAGAAGACGCTACCCGGAAAGCCAATTGCTTGGCTTTCCGAATGACGAACGTCCGGTAGGATAGAGAGGGGGGCTTCACGCCTCCCTCAACCAGGTCTCAATCCGAAACCGGCGTGTTCTCGTCGACATCCACCCGGAAATTGCCTTCGAGAATCTCCGCCTTCTTCTTCTCGACCAGGTCCTTGACGTCGGCCGGCAGCGTCTTGTCGAACTTGTGGTAGGGCGCGAGCGACGAACCGCCTTTGGCCATGCGCGAGAAGTCGCCATAGTCCTGCGCGGTGAAGACGCCGGCCTTGACCAGTTTGATCGCCTGCTCGACCGTCGGATACATGTCCCAGACCGGCCCGGTGATGACCGTATCGGGGCCGAGGCTCGACTGGTCGGACATGTTGGAGATGGCGAGGATCTTCTTGTCCACCGCCGCTTCGATGACACCGAAACGCTCGGCATAGATGACGTCGACACCGGCGTCGATCTGGGCGACCGCCGCTTCCTTGGCCTTGGGCGGATCGAAGAAGGAGCCGATGAAAGAGACCTTCTTCTTGATGTTCGGATTGACCTCCTTGGCGCCGGCGAAGAAGGCGTTGACCAGCCGGTTCACTTCCGGAATGCCCATCGCCGCGACGGCGCCCACCGTGCCCGACTTCGACATTTTGCCGGCGATGATGCCTGAGAGGTAGGCGGGCTCGTGGATCCAGTTGTCGAAGACGCCGAAATTGGGTTCCGCCGGGCCGGCGCCCGAGCCAAACAAGAAGGCGGTCTTCGGGAACTGCTTGGCGGTGCGGCGCGACTCGCGTTCGGCCGCGAAGGCATCGCCCAGCACCAGTTGATAGCCGCCCTGCGCGTATTCACGCATGACGCGGCCGAAATCGGCGGTCTGCACCTTCTCCGACCATTTGTAATCGATGCCCAATTCCTTTTGCGCCTTCAGCAGCGCGACATGGACCTGGTTGTCCCAGGGTTCCTCGATCGGCGTGGCGAAGATCGCCGCCACCTTCAGCTTCTTGTCCTTGGCGAAGGCCGCACCCGGCAGCATCGCCGCAGCGAGACCCAGCGCGCCAAGCTCCAGGACGTTGCGCCGCGACAGCCCATCGCGTTTTATCTGGACTGGTTTCTTCCGGTTTTCCATTGCATTCCCCTCTGTTCGACAGCCGTGTCGAGCCGGCCGTTCGTGAAAATTTCAAGACGGGGAACTATGGAACGGGTGCGGACTTTTGTCCACATGGTCAAATTTGAGAGTACGGCCAATCGCTTCAGATTGGCGCCGCGCCAACCTCGGCAATTTGCAGTTTCCGCCACAAGTTTGGCAGCACGATCGCCGTTATGTCGCGATTGCTCTGCTCAAGCCCGCTCAAGCGCGATGGCGATGCCCTGGCCGACGCCGATGCACATCGTGGCGAGCGCATAGCGGCCGCCGCGCTCGCGCAGTTCCAGCGCCGCCGTGCCGGAGATGCGGGCGCCCGACATGCCCAGAGGATGGCCGAGCGCGATGGCGCCGCCATTCGGGTTGACGTGCGGTGCATCCTCGGCGATGCCGAGCTGGCGCAGCACGGCGATGCCTTGCGAGGCGAACGCCTCGTTGAGCTCGATGACGTCGAACTGTTGCGGCGTCAGGCCAAGCCGCGCGCACAGCTTCCGCGTCGCCGGGGCCGGGCCGATGCCCATGATACGCGGCGCCACGCCGGCGGCGGCCCCGCCGAGAATGCGGGCGATCGGCGTCAGGCCGTATTTCTTCACCGCCGCTTCCGAAGCGACGATCAGGGCTGCCGCGCCATCATTGACGCCCGATGCGTTGCCCGCGGTCACCGTGCCGCCCTGGCGGAACGGCGTCGGCAACTTGCCCAGCGCCTCGACCGTCGTTCCGGCGCGGGGATGCTCGTCCTTCGAGACGACGACCGGATCGCCCTTGCGCTGCGGGATCGTCACTTCAGTGATTTCCTTAGCCAGCCGGCCGTTGGCCTGCGCCGCGACCGCCTTGTCCTGGCTGCGCACCGCAAACGCATCCTGGTCGGCGCGCGACACGGCAAAATCCTCGGCCACGTTCTCGCCGGTCTCCGGCATGGATTCGACGCCATACTGCTTCTTCATCAACGGATTGACGAAGCGCCAGCCGATGGTGGTGTCGTAAATCTCGGCATTGCGCGAAAACGCCGTGTCGGCCTTGGGCATGACGAAGGGCGCCCGGCTCATCGATTCGACGCCGCCGGCGATCATCAATTCAGCCTCGCCTGATTTGATAGCGCGTGCCGCGATGGTCAGCGCATCCATGCCCGAGCCGCACAGCCGGTTGACGGTCGAGCCCGGTATCTCCTTGGGCAGGTCGGCCAACAGCAGCGCCATGCGCGCCACGTTGCGGTTGTCCTCGCCCGCCTGATTGGCGCAGCCATAGACGACGTCGTCGACCGCCTGCCAGTCGACGCCGGTATTGCGCTCGGCCAGCGCCCTGAGCGGAATGGCGGCCAGATCGTCGGCGCGCACGGAAGACAAGGAACCGCCGAAACGGCCGATCGGCGTGCGGATATAGTCGCAGATATAGGCCTCGGCCATGTCAGTCGGCTTTCCCTTTTCCGGTCCCTTCATGCGCCGCCTTGGTGCGGGCCTGAAGGTCGCGCAATGTCTGGAGTTCGAGTTCGCTTGGCGCCGGCGTTTCGTCAAGCGCCTGCGCGAACTTAACCACCCAGCCACAGCTGTCCTGCACCTGCTGACAGGTGACGCCGGGATGCAGCGAGACGACCGTGAATTCCTTGGTCACGGGGTCCGGCTTCCAGATCGCGAGATCGGTGATCAGCAAGGTCGGACCGGCGGTATCGATGCCAAGCCGCTTGCGATGATCGCCACCTTCGCCATGTCCAAAGGAGGTGAAGAAATCGATCTTCTCAACCATGCCGCGCTTCGACTGCGCCATGGTGATGTAGACTTGCTTCGACGAGGTCGCGATCTCGGGCGCGCCGCCGCCGCCCGGCAGCCTGGTCTTCGGGTGATGATAGTCGCCGATGACCGTCGTGTTGATGTTGCCGAACTTGTCTAGCTGGGCAGCACCCAGTAAGCCGATCGAGATGCGACCGCCCTGCAGCCAGTAGCGGAACATTTCCGGCACCGAGACGGTGGTCACCGCCGTTTCGCACAGTTCGCCGTCGCCGATCGACAGCGGCAGCACTTGCGGAGCGGTGCCGATCGTGCCGCTCTCGTAGATCAGCGTGATGTCGGGCGCATGCGTCAGCCGCGCCACGTTGCAGGCGGCGGACGGGGCGCCAATGCCGACGAAGCAGACATCGTCGTTCGTCAGGGCGCGGCTGGCGGCGATCGTCATCATCTCGTTTGGGGTAAAACCGAGCTCGCTCATGCCGCCTTCCTCAGATGCTCGACTCGGGCCGCGAAATCGTCGGCGCTCTTCTCGATGACGTTCGCCTGCATCCAGGCCTGGAATTTTTCTCGGTTGGCGGCGATCTCGTCCCATTCGAGATAGGCGGCATTGTCCCTGGCATAATAGCCATGCGCATAGGACGGGTGCGAACCGCCGGGCACGACGGAAATCGCCGCGATCGTCCAGCGCGGCAGCACGGTCAGGTTCGGGTGCAAGTCGTCGAACGTGTCGACCACCTCCTCGACCGTCACCATGGCGCGCCTGGCCGCCAGCACGGCCTCCTTCTGGATGCCGATGATGCCTTCGACCAGAACATTGCCTTTCCTGTCGGCCTTCTGCGCATGGATGAAACTGACATCGGGCCGAATCGAAGGCACCGCCGCCAGCACCTCGCCGGTGAACGGACAGGTGACTGATCGGATGTTCGGATTGACCTCGGCCAGCCCCGCGCCGCGATAGCCACGAAACACCGCGCAGGGCAGGCCCGCCGCGCCCGCCTCATAGGCATTGGCCATGCCGGCATGGCTGTGTTCTTCGACCTCGATCGGCCGGGGAAAACCATTCTCGATGGCATCGCGGGCGCGCCGCAACAGGCCGACGCCTGGGTTGCCGACATAGGAAAAGACGATCTTCTTCGCCATGCCCATGCCGATCATCTGGTCGTAGATCAGGTCCGGCGTCATGCGGATCAGGGTCAGGTCGCGGAAGCCCTGACGGATCGCCTCGTGGGCGGCAGCGGTCGGGATCAGATGCGTGAAGCCTTCGAAGGCGACGCTATCGCCATCGTTCAGGTTCTCCGCAACCGCCTGTTTGAGCGGCAGGAACTTGACCATCGCATCGGCTCCAGGTCCAAAAAAAGTTCGTATTGCGAACTTTTGTTTTATATGTGATACTTTCTAAGCCATGATCTGACTCCAAGTCAATCCAGGCCGAGACAGCATGGCGCGGAGGCGAAATGGACGAGGAAGCTGTGTCGCGCGACCATGTCGGTTCGCTGGAACGTGGCCTTGCCGTCATGGAAATCCTCGCCCGGCACCCCCAGGGGTTGACCCTGACCGAGATGGCCGAGAAAGCCGGCCTGACCCGCGCTGGCGCCCGCCGCTTCCTGCTGACGCTCACGGCCACCGGCTATGCGACGCAGGAAGGCCGTGTGTTTTCGCTGTCGACGCGCCTCCTGACCGTCGCCCGAACCTGGCTCGGCGGAACCTCGCTATGGAGCTTCACCGCCCCGATCATGCGCGCCGTCGCGGCGCAGCTGAACGAAGCCTGTTCGGCCGCGATCCTGTCGGGCCAGGATGTCGTCTACGTCGCCCGTATTCCCGGCCGCCGCATCCTCAGCGTGTCGCTCGATGTCGGCACGAGGTTGCCGGCCTATTGCACCTCGATGGGGCGCATGTTGCTCGCCGGCCTGACGCCTCCCGAGCTCGACACGTTTTTAAGCCAGGCGACGATCGAGAAACGGACCGCAAAGACGATCACCGACCCCAGATTGCTGGCCGGCGCCATCGCCAAAGCGAAAACGGACGGCTTCGCCATCGTCGACGAAGAGCTGGAGCTCGGGCTGCGCTCCATCGCCGTGCCGATCCATGACCGCTCGGGAAGCACGGTCGCGGCCATCAACGTCTCGACCCAGTCGGCGCGATTTACGGTGATGGAGATGGAGCGGCAAATTCTGCCGGCGCTGCTTGAAGCGAAGCAGCGGATCGAGGATTTATTCGTGGTTTGAGGGGAGCCTATCGTTTTCGACGTCAGCGGGCCTGTCCCGCCGACGTCACAAGAATTGCGTGCGTTCGTACCCCCTTCAATGCTTGATGCGATCCCGCATCGCGTACCACAGCATGCCCAGCACATAGAGCGGAGCCCGCAGCGCCGTGCCGCCGGGGAACGGCAGCGGCGTCAGCGTCGAGAACAGGTCGAGCCGCGAGGCGTCGCCGGTGATCGCCTCGGCCAAGAGCTTGCCCGACAGCGTCGACAGGATGACGCCCTTGCCGGAATAGCCATGCGCGAAATAGACCTCGCCATAGTGCCCGACATGCGGCAGCCGCGACGTCGTCACCGACACCAGCCCGCCCCAGGCGTGGTCGATGCGGCAGCCCTTGAGCTGCGGGAACGTGCCTTCCATATGCGGCCGCACGAAGCCGGCGATGTCGGCCGGCGGCGTCGGCGTGTAACGTTCGCCGCCGCCGAACAGCAGGCGTCCATCCGCCGACATGCGGTAGTAGTTGACGACGAAGCGCGTGTCGGACACCGCGACATTGGCCGGGATGACATTGCGCGCCCCCTCCAGCGGCTCGGTGGCGACGATGTAGTTGCCGACCGGCATGATGCGGCTGTTGACGCGTGGCTCCAGCCCATGCAGCAGCGCGTCGCCCGCCAGCACGACGTGCCTGGCCCGCACCGAACCCTTGGCCGTCGAAACCCGGATCGACGGCTCGCGCTCCAGCTTCACCGCCACCGAGTTCTCGTGGATGACGACACCGGCGGCGACCGCCGCGCGGGAAAGGCCGAGCGTGTAGTTCAAGGGATGCATGTGGCCGCCGAGCGGCTCATACATGGCACCGTGATAGGGCGTGTCGACCTTGGCCCGCGCATCCGCCGCCGACAGAATCTCGACCTCGCGGAATTTCATCACGCTCTCGAGGCATTTGGCCTCTTCCTCGAGATCCCTGAGGTCGGAGCCATTGACCGCGCCGACCAGATGGCCGGTGAGCCTCACATCGCAATCGATGGCGTGGCGCTCGATAATGTCGAGCACCAGGCCGCGTGCCTCGAAGGCAAGGTCGAACAGCACCTTGGCACGCTCGGGCCCATAGAGCTTGACCAGGCCCTTGGCGCCCTTGCGCAGGCCTGGAATCATCTGGCCGCCATTGCGGCCCGACGCGCCCCAGCCGATCTTGCCGCCTTCGAGCAGCACCACCTTCAGACCGCGCTCGGCGGCGTGAAGAGCGGCCGACAGGCCGGTGCAGCCGCCACCGACCACCACCAGATCGGCGTCGACATCGCCGGCGAGCGCCGGATGGTCCGGCGCCGGATTGGCGGTGGCGACATAGTAGGATTTGCCGATATCGAGACCGGAATTGAAACCCGTTGAAGATGCCATGATTACACCTTCAGCAAGAGGTGATCGCGTTCCCAGCTCGTCACCACGCTCTGGAACAGGTCGAGTTCGACGCTCTTGACGCGCAGATAGGTCTGGAAGAAGTCCTCGCCCAACAGCTCTCGTACCGGGGCACACGCCTCGAAACGGTCCAGCGCCTCCTCCATGGTTTTCGGCAGCGTGCTCCTGATCTTGTAGGCATTGCCCGACGCCTCGGCGGAGCGCGAAAGCTTCTGCTCGACACCGAGATAGCCGGCAAGCAGCGACCCGGCGATCGCCAGATAGGGATTGGAATCCGCACCGGGAAGCCGGTTCTCCACCCGCCGCGCCATGCGCCCGCCGGCCGGCACGCGCAGGCCGCAGGAGCGGTTATCGTGCGACCATTCGATGTTGGCCGGGGCGCTGTGGTTCGGCCGGATGCGGCGGTAGGAATTCACGTTCGGGGCGAACAGCGGCATGATCTCCGGCACGTATTTCTGCAAGCCGCCGATGAAATGGCCGAACATCTCGGTGTCGGCATCGTCGGCGCTGGCAAACAGCGCGTTGCCGGCCTCGTCGACGATGGACATGTGCAGATGCATCGAGCTGCCGGCCTGGGCCGCGATCGGCTTGGCCATGAAGGTCGCATGCATGCCGCATTGCTGCGCGGCCTGGCGCGTAAAGCGCTTGAACAGCAGCACCTGGTCGGCGAGCGGCAAGGCATCGCCATGCAGGAGGTTGATTTCGAGCTGCCCCGGTCCCGATTCATGGATCAGCGTGTCGAGCGGCAGTTTGGCGGCGGCGGCATAATCATAGATGCGCCGGATCACCGGCTCGAACTCCTCGAGCGCGGCCATATCGTAGGGATGCTGGACACCTTCCGCACGGCCGTTTGCGCCGACCGGCGCGGTCAGCGGCTTGTCCGGATCGGGATTGTGCGCGGTCAGATAGAATTCGAGCTCCGGCGCCACCACCGCGCGCCAGCCGCGCCGGCGGTAGAGGTCGAGCACGGCGCGCAGCACATGGCGCGGCGAGGCCATCCAAGGCCTGCCGTCCATGTGGAAGGCATCGGCGAAAACATACGCCCTGCCCGCACCGCCGCCCGGCGCCAGGCAGAGCGTCGAGACATCGGGCACCATGCGAGTGTCGGGGTCGGAATAGGCAAAACCCTCGTCGATGGAGCCGGAATAGCGGCCGTCGATGCTGACCAGGAAGGCGCTGCTCGGCAGATAAAGCGCGCGGTCTTCCAGCGCCTTGAGGAATTTCGCGGTCGGCAGCGCCTTGCCGCGCAACACGCCGTTCATGTCTGGCACCAGGCATTCGACCTCGTTGATGCCGTGCCGCGCCAGCCAGGCCTTCGGGTCGTTGCCGTTGATGGAAGTCGCGGTATTCGTGTTTTTGTCAGGCATTTCGTTCAAGTCCGTATCAGAGAGAGTATGGCTTGCGCGGCCACGTCCGTTCCCGGTTTCAGCGCCATCTGGGCTGCATTGTCCTTGAGGCGGGCGCGCATGGCGTCATCGGCCAGCAGGCCGACAATGGCTCTCTCCAGTACTCCTTCGGTCCAGCCGTCACGGCCGATATGATCGCCGGTGCCGGTCTCTTCGGCGCGGCGCGCATTGTCGTGCCCGTCCCAGCAATAGGGCATGATCAGCGACGGCACGCCGAACCGCAGCGCCTCGCAATAACTGTTGTTGCCGCCATGGTGGATGAACAGGTCGGACTTCGCCACCACTGAGGGCTGCGGAAACCAGGCATCGAGATAGACGTTGTCCGGCACCGCGCGGTAGGCATCCCGCAGCCCGCCGACATTGACGATGAAGCGCGCCGGCAGCCTGTCGAACACGGCAAGCATTCGCTCGATCAGGCCGACATCCATGGCGCCAAGACTGCCGAAACTGACATAGACGAGCGGCCCGCCATTGCGCGGGAACACCGGCACCTCGAACGGCCCTTCCGAGCGCACACAGCCTTCGAGATAGACAAAGCGACCGGGATCGAGCGGCGCGGCGCGCTCGCGCTTCACGATCGACGGCGTCAGGAGCAGATTGAGGTCGGGCGAGGCTTCGAGGAACTGGCCCTTGGGCAGCGGCGCCAGGCCGCAATCGGCGCGGAACCGGTTGAAGCGGTCATGCGCCGGCGCCGAAGCTGAGAGATAGCGCACCTCGAACGCTGCCCGTTGCGGATCGTCAGCGCCCATGCCGGAGAGATAGGGCGGTACCGCGGCATCCGGCAGCTCGGTCTCGGCGCAGGAGACGACGCGCACCCACGGGCAGCCGGCGGCCGATATCGCCGGAAACATGACGACATTGTCGAGCACCACGGCATCGGGCTTCAGCCGCGCCAGCAACTGCCGCAGCGGCGCCTCGGCATTGACCGCCGTGTCGACGATCGCCTCCCAGGTCGGCGCGACATAGGTTTCGAGCTGGTCGATCGGGCTCAGCCGGAAATGCGGCAGATGCCGCCGAACGAAGGCCTGCCAATAGCTCTGGCGCTCGCTGTCGCTCAGCGGCTCGTCGGTCGGCAGCTGGTATTCTTGGAAGCCATATTCGGCAAAGACGCCGGAAAAGCCGGCATGGCAGATGAAGACCGGCCTGGCGCCCCGGGCGCGCAAAGCCTGCGCGATGCCGACGCAATTCAACGCCGCCCCGAAACTGGCTTCGGGAAACAGCGCGATGGTCGGGCTCGCTCGGCGCGTCAATTAATCCTCTTCATTCCGGCCGGCTGATCATGCCGAACAGCGCGGGAGCGCCACGGCTGGCCGCTTGCGGCCGCTGGCTGCGCGACAGCCGCAGATGGATGCGCAGCAAGTCGGCAGCAACCTCATACTGCCGGCTTTCGAGATGGTCGAGTATGTTCAGATGTTCCAGCAGCGATTGCTTGAGCCTGTATACATTGACCCCGGCATAGATCCCCGGCAGGCGGCGCAGCCGCAGATGATCCGCCAGCGCATCGGCGACGAAGCGGTTCGCGCTGCCCTCGGCGATCATGCCGTGGAAATCGATGTCGAGCCGCTGGAACTCGCGCGTGTCGAAGGCGGCATCGGGCAGCGCCGACAGCGCCTCCATGCCCTGTCGCAGCGCGGCGGCCCGCGCACCGTCCAGCCGGAAGCCCGGCGCCAGGATCGCCGCCGGCTCCAGCAACAGCCGGAACTCGTAGCTTTCGCCCTGCGCTTCGGGATCGTCGGGCGCGCGCCGGAACAGCCAGGACTGGCCAGGTGCGCGATCGAGCAAATTTTCTTCAGTTAGTCTGTTCAGCGATTTTAGTACCGTCTTGCGCTCGGCATTGTACCGCCGCATCAATCCGGCGACGGTCACTGTCTGGTCCAGGCGCCGCGCCGACCGGTCGCGCAGGATCATCTCGGCAAGCTCATTCTCCTCGGCTGCGGGCAGTTCGGCCGATATTGCCGGCTGCGCGGCGAGGTCGACGGCCATGACATAACCGGTCTCGGCCTCCCAGCGCACGACGCCTTGCTCCGCCAGCAGGCTGAGCGCCGCCCTTACCGGCGTGCGCGACACATTGCACAGCGAGGCGATTTGCTGCTCGGGCAGGCGCGCACCGGGCGCGAAGCCGCGTTGCCGCGCCACGTCGAGGATGCGCTGCGCCAGGTCGAGATGGTTGGTGCGAGGTCGTCGGGCTGCGGCTTGCATATGTGGTCTCGTGGTCGAAATTGCCGGCATGGTTTGACCGATCGCCCTAAGGGACGCAATCGGCCAGATTCCGCAGCCGGTTGGCAATTTATGGATTGACGTACTTTTTTCTGCAATAGTACTGTCAATGCAATCGGCAATAAAAAGACCGAGGGAACAGGACCGACGCTGCGGCCACTGTCGCGCGGGGTCCGCCAATGAATTCGACGATCAACCGGAATGGGAGACTGCCATGACCGCTAACAGCCTGCGGCGCCGTGCGCCCAGAATATCTTCGCTCGCTCTCGGCCTTGCCATGGTGCTGTCGGCGCCGGCCTACGCCGCCGACCTCGTCATCTCCAACTGGGACGGCTATATGGCGCCCGACGCCATGGCCTCGTTCAAGAACCGCGCACGCTGCTTGCCATCGATGGCGTGTCGAAGAATTTCGGCCGCGTCACTGCCGTCGACGGCATCTCGCTCGACATCAGGGAAAACGAATTCTTCGCCCTGCTCGGACCTTCCGGCTGCGGCAAGACCACGCTCTTGCGCATGCTTGCCGGCTTCGAGACGCCGACCGACGGACGCATCCTGCTCGACGGCAAGGACATCGCCAGGACGCCCCCAAACAAGCGGCCGGTCAATCTGATGTTCCAGTCCTACGCGCTGTTCCCGCATATGAGCGTGCGCGCCAACGTCTCCTACGGTCTGGAGATGGAGCGTCTGCCCGCGGCTGAAATCAGGTCGCGCGTCGACGCCATCCTGGCGACGACCGAACTCGTGCCCTTCGCCGACCGCAAGCCGGAGCAACTGTCGGGCGGCCAGAAGCAGCGCGTCGCGCTCGCCCGTGCGCTGGTCAAGCGCCCCCGCCTGCTGCTGCTCGACGAGCCTCTCGGCGCGCTCGACAAGAAACTGCGCGGCGCCATGCAGCTCGAACTGAAGCGGCTGCAGCACGAGGTCGGCATCACCTTCGTTATCGTCACCCATGACCAGGAAGAATCCCTCGTCATGGCCGACCGAATGGCGGTGCTGAAAGACGGCAGGCTCTTGCAGTGCGAAACGCCGCACGCGATCTACGAGCATCCCGCCGACCGTTTCGTCGCCGACTTCATCGGCGTGATGAATTTTGTGCCCGGCAAGGTATCCGCCGATGGCGTGGCGGCGACGAACGGCACGCGCATCGCCGGCAAGGTTCCGTCAGCGCTGTCCCCAGGTGCCGCAGCTGTCGCCTCGGTGCGGCCCGAGCGCATCAGGCTGTTCCCATCGGCGGAGACCGCCAACCGCACCACCGGAACGGTTCAAGCGCTGGCCTATCAGGGCCTCGACCTGCAACTGCATATCCGCACGCCGCTGTCGCCGAAGCCATTCCTGGTGCGCGTCACCGCGGATGCCGCCGACCGCCGGCCGGTCTCGTCCGGCGACCAGGTCGAACTCGGCTGGGACGCCGCCGACGTCAGAATTTTCAAGGAATGATTGGAGGAGAAGCCCTGATGGCGCAAAAGACGATCGCGTTTTTCCCGGAAGCCGCCTACGGCCCGGCGCTCAATTCCGTCGGTATCGCGCAGGCCGTCGAGGCGCGCGGCCACAAGGCGGTGTTCCTGTCCGACCCCGGCTTCGTCGAGGTCTACAGAGGCTACGGCTTCGAGGCGCATCCTGTGAACCTCTCCGAACCGATGCCGCCCGAGCAGATGGCCAAGTTCTGGGAGGACTTCATCAACGGCCATATCCCGAACTTCCGCAAATCGCCCTACGATCAGGTCGACAATTACGTCAAGGATTGCTGGACGGCGATCGTCGACAGCGCCAAATGGGCGCAGAAGGACCTGCCGCGCGTGCTCGCGGCGATCAAGCCGGACGTGATCTGCGTCGATAACGTCATCCTGTTCCCGGCGATCAAGCAGTTCGGCAAGCCCTGGGTGCGCGTCATCTCCTGCTCGGAAAACGAGATCGAGGACGAGGATATCCCGCCCCATCTCTCCGGTTGCGGCGAGAACGACCATGCCGGCCACCAGCGCTACCGCGATCATTTCAACGCCGTCATCAAGCCGATCCACGACGACTTCAACGCCTTCCTGAAGGCCAATCACGAGGCGCCCTATCCGATCGGCCAGTTCTTCGAGGCTTCGCCCTACCTGAACCTCTTGCTTTATCCGGAAGCGGCAAAATTCAAGCGCCGCCATCCGCTCGATCCGGCAAAATTCCAGTATCTCGAAGGCTGCGTGCGGCAGGAAAAGCCGTATACCGTGCCGAGCTTTACCAAAAACAATGACGGCCCGCTGCTCTATGTCTCCTTCGGCAGCCTCGGCGCCGGCGACGTCGATCTTTTGAAGCGCATCATCGCCACGCTCGGCAAGACGCGCTACCGCGCGCTGGTCAATGTCGGCGGCTACAAGGACCAATACACCGACGTGCCCGGTAACGTCATCGTCGATAGCTGGTTCCCGCAGCCTTCGGTCATCCCGCAGGTCGACGCCGTCATCCATCATGGTGGCAACAACTCGTTCACCGAGTGCCTCTATTTCGGCAAACCGGCCATCATCATGCCCTATGTCTGGGACGGCCACGACAACGCCACCCGGGTCGAGGAAACCGGCCACGGTTTCGGCATGCCGCGCTACGACTGGAGCGATGCGGAGCTGGTCGCGAAGATCGAAACCTGTCTGACCGATCCGTCCATGAAGGCCAAGCTGGCCGCCACCTCCGCAAGCATGCGGGCGCAGAACGGACCGGAAAAAGCCGCAGGGTTGCTGGAGGCGCTGCTGTGAGACCGATTGAAATGTCGAGCCCGGGCACCCCTCTCTGTCGGACAGAGAGGGGCCTCGTAGGGCGGCAACGCATCAATGCTGGGCGTCATAACCGCGGAGCACGACCATGACCTCCTCCGCCCCGCACCTTCACCAGGCCTCCACCCGCACCGACCTCGTCGACTGGGGCGCCCAGCCCGACGCGCTGGAGGGCGCATCGCACTCCAGCGGAAAACTCGTGCACAAGGGTCCGAACAACCAGCCGGAATCAGGCATCTGGGTCTGTACGCCAGGCCGCTGGCGCTTGGCGATTCCGCGCGACGAACTCTGCCACTTCGTCTCCGGCCGCGCGACCTACCGTTCGGATGTCGGTGAAGTGATAGAAGTCTCGGCCGGGACCGTGGTCATGTTCCCAGCCGGCTGGACGGGCGAATGCACGGTTCACGAGACCATGCGCAACGTCTACATGCTGGCGTGACCTCTCAGATCAGGAGCAAGACATGTCGACACCGCATTGGCCTGCCGCCGCGAACGTGGAACTGGAAGATTGGGGTGCTGGCGCCAACACGCTCGCCGGCGCGCCGCGCGCATCGGGCAAGATCCTTTCGAAAAATCCCGACGGATCGAGCGAATGCGGCCTGTGGTCCTGCACGCCGGGCACGCGCAAGGTCAGCTTTGCCGCCGACGAATTCTGCCATTTCCTGTCGGGACGCGGCAGCTATGTCAGGGACGACGGCGAGGAAATCCCGGTCGGAGCCGGCGCGCTCGTCTTCTTCCCGGCCGGCTGGACCGGCATCTCCATCATCACTGAAACGCTGACCAAGGCCTTCATGTGCCGCTGAGCACTTTACCAGGGAAATCCATATGACCACGCCGATCATGCAGTCGCCGCTTGCAATCACCGACGTCGTCGACTGGGGCGTCATCCCAATGATGATAGAGGGGCAATCCCACACCTCGGGCAAGCTGCTCCACAAGGGGCCGGAAGGCCGCTCCGAATGCGGACTCTGGGTCTGCACCCCGGGCAAATGGCACTGTCATGTCACGCGCGACGAGTTCTGCCATTTCCTGGAGGGGCGCTGCACTTATGTGCATGAGTCGGGCGAGGTGATCGAGATCGAGCCCGACACGGCGGCCTTCTTCCCGCAGGACTGGAAGGGCGTCTGCACCGTCCATGAGACCATCAAGAAGGTCTACATGATCCGCTGATTCCCGGCGGCCAATCCCCAGAGAAGGCTCCCTGCGTGGAGAAGGACAACATGCATTTCTCCCCCGACCGGCCGACCTTCTTCGTCAATCCGGACTTTCGCCCGATGGGCCGCACGGCAAAGCCGGTCATCGATCCCGCAACGCTTGAAACGGTCGGCGCCATAGCGTCGGCGAGCGATGGAGAGATCGATGCCGCGCTGTCGGCCGCCACCATGGCGCAGGCAGCCTGGAAGAAGCTCGACGCCAAGAGCCGCGCCCGGCATCTGCACGCCGTCGCCAATGCCATCGAGGCAGCGGACTTCACGCGCTGCGCCGAGCTGATGGTGCGCGAAATGGGCAAGCCCTATCCCGAAGCCATCGGCGAGATCGCCAATTGCGCGCCGATCTTCCGCTACTATGCCGAGATGGCGCGCGACGATGCCGGCAAGATCGCAGGCACCACACAGGCCGGCTCGTTCCAATATGCCCGCTACGAGCCCTATGGCGTCTCCGTCCACATCATGCCCTACAATTTCCCGATCCTGCTGATGTGCTGGACCGTGGCCGCCTCGCTCGCCGCCGGCAATGCCTGCATCATCAAGCCGGCCGAGGCGACGACGCTGTCGACGCTGGACTACATGACCGTGTTCCGCTCACTGCCCGAAGGCCTCGTCTCCTGCCTGCCCGGCGGAGCCGCTACCGCGCAGGCGCTGATTGCGTCCGGGCGGACCCATGCCGTTGCCTTCACCGGCTCGGTCGCCGCCGGCAAGGCGGTAGCGGTCGCCTGCGCCGAGCGCATGAAACCCTGCGTCATCGAGGCCGGCGGCAGCGATCCGCTGATCATCAGCCAGCACGCACCGCTTGACGTGGCGGCCGCCGGCAGCGTCACCGCCGCCTTCCACCTCACCGGCCAGGTCTGCACCTCGGCCGAGCGCTTCTTCGTCGTCGATGCCGTGCATGACCGCTTCGTCGATCTGTTCGCTGAGAAGACGCGGGCGCTGCGCATCGGCAACGGCCTGGACAAGACCGAGATCGGCCCGCTGGTGAGCGAGGCCGCACGGGCCAAGGTGATGCGGCTGGTCGATGACGCAATCCGCAACGGCGCCACCGCTGTCACAGGCGGCCGCATTCCGCCGGCGCACAACACCGGCTGGTTCTACGAACCGACAATCCTGACCGGTGTCACCCCTGATATGGCCATCGTGCGCGAAGAGTGCTTCGGCCCGGTCGCCGCCATCTGCCGGGTCAAGGATTTCGACGAAGCCATCAGGCTTGCCAATGACAGCCCCTTCGGGCTCGGCGCCTCGGTCTTCACCACAGACCTCGCCGAAGCGCATGAGGCGGCCGAACGGCTGGAGGCCGGCATGGTCTGGGTCAACAACCCGCTGATCGACAATGACGCCCTGCCCTTCGGCGGCTGGAAGGCGTCCGGGCTCGGCCGCGAACTCGGGCGCCAGGGCCTCGACGCTTTCCGCCGCTCAAAAATGGTGATCATCGACCACAAGCCGGCGATCCAGGACTGGTGGTATCCCTATCCCGACAGCTGGTTCCGCGAGACCGGCGGCCGCAAGCACGTCTGAACAGGCGCGCGGGACAACCGCGCGCCTGTCATTGCCTCATGCCTCGATCGCTTCGACGAGCGCCCGCGACACGGACGCAATCGTCGCGTTGCGCTTGGCCAGCGCCTGTTTCGTGCCGGTCAGATAGACCGATATCAGGATCGGATTGCCGGAAGCCGGCCAGATGACAGCCGCGTCATTGGTGCTGCCGCGCGCGCCGGTGCCGGTCTTGTCGCCGCATCTCCAGCCCTTCGGCAGCCCGGCCCGGATGCGCTCATCGCCGGTCTTGTTGGCCACGAGCCAGTCGACGAATTGCTTTCGGCTCTTCGGCGAAAGAGCGTCGCCGAGAGCGAGACGCTCATAGTCCTCGATCATGGCCAGCGGCGAGGTCGTGTCGCGCGGGTCGCCCGGCACGGATTCGTTCAGCTCCGGCTCGATGCGGTCGAGCCTAGTCACCGTGTCGCCGATCGAGCGCAGATAGGCCGTCAGCTGCGGCGGACCGTCGAAGGAGGCCAGCAGCAGATTGGCCGCGCCATTGTCGCTGACGGTCACAGCCGCCTCGCAAAGCTGCGCCACCGTCATCTCGCCGCCGGCGAATTTCTTGGTCGTCGGAGAATTGGCGATGACGGCGTTGTGCGGAACCTTGATGACCCGCTCGAGCTGTTCAATGCCGCCATCGACACGGTGCAGGACAAGCGCCGCCATCAGCGCCTTGAAGGTGCTGCACATCGGAAACAGCTCATTCTCGCGGTAGCCGAACTGCGTGGTCGTTCCGGCAATCCGGCAAGCCACACCCAACCTGCCGCCGCTTTTCGCCTCGATCCGCCTTATTTTCGGCAAGACCCCATCAAATTTTGTCGGGCTCGTTGCCGCCCTGGCAATTGCACCCAGAGTGATCGGGGCCGTCAAAACCACCGCGAGACCACCGATGAAACCGCGTCTGCTTGTCATGTCCATACTCTCTGTTGCCCCGCGACGCAGAACTGGACCGGTTTCACACGCGCCGCAAACGAGTAAACATCGTCCCCGTCACAAGAAAAATTTGGGCTGCTCATGAAGCGATCGCACCTCCCGCTGAACGGCCTGCGCGCCTTCGAGGCCGCCGCGCGGCATCTGAGCTTCACCGGAGCCGGCCTTGAATTGCGCGTCACCCAGGCCGCCGTCAGCCATCAGGTAAAGGGTCTCGAGGAGGTGCTTGGCGTCCGGCTCTTTCGCCGGCTGCCGCATGGGCTCGCCTTGAGCGAGGAAGGCGAAACCTTGCTGCCGGTGCTGAGCGATGCCTTCAACCGGATCGGCGTCACGCTCGATCGCTTCGAGGGTGGCCGCTTCCACGACATCGTCACCGTCGGCGTAGTCGGCACCTTCGCCTCGGGCTGGCTGATCCCGAGACTACCGCTGTTCCACCAGACCTATCCGGACATCGAGCTGCGCATCTCGACCAACAACAACCGGGTCAATCTCGCCGCCGACGGTCTCGACTTCGCCATCCGCTTCGGCGATGGCTCCTGGCAGGGGACCGACAACACACCGCTGCTGCCGGGCGCCTTCTCGCCGGCCTGTGCGCCCGACATCGCGGCACGCCTGCAAGATCCATCCGATCTCGCACGCGAAACGCTGCTGTGCTCTTACCGGGAAGATGAATGGCTGCGCTGGTTCGAGGCGGCCGGGCGCCACTGCCCGCCGATCAAGGGCATCGTCTTCGATTCCTCCGTCACCATGGCCAACGCCGCTGTCCAGGGCGCGGGCGTGGCCCTGCTCCCGGTCTCGATGTTCCGCCGGGAGCTTGATTGCGGACAGCTTGTGCAGCCTTTTGACAGCACCGTTGATGTCGGCCGCTACTGGCTGTCGGCAAAGCGCCGGCGCCAGAACTCGCAGGCAATGACACTCTTTGCCGAGTGGTTGAAGGCCGAGACGACCACCGGCAATTCCAGGAAAACTGCGTAGCGGCGTTCGTCGGGGAGGCCGGAAAAAAGCAATGCCGCCGGGAGAGGCCCGGCGGCATCTTCTTTGAACAGCTGCCGCCTTCGGTGAGGATCCGCTACGGCGTTGTTTCGGCCTGGAGCCTGGCCGCCGTCTGATCGATCTTGTCGGCCAGGACGCCTTGGGCCCAGGTGGTGACCTCGGCGTCGACAGGCTTGTTGGCCATATCCGTCAGTGCCGCGTCGAGCGTCGCCGGGTCGGTACCGACCGCCGCCGCATCCACCGCGTCCTGCTGGGCGGCGACCTCGTCCGTCAGAGCCGATATTTTTCCGGGCAGGGCCGCCTGATCCTCGGGCGACATGGTAGCTATCTGTTCCGGGGTCAGCGATGTCAGCGCGGCCAGTTGCGAATTCAGAACGTCCAGCTGGGCTTGAGCGACCTTGGCTTTCGCCGATTGCGTCACGAACGCCTGGATGCCGGCGAACTTCTTGCTCTTGGAGTTCATATAGGCGTTGATATTGCGCTGCAGCGAGTTCAGCCGGCCGAGTTTGGCGTGGATGTTCTTCTCCTTCGGCGAAGCTTGTGTCGTCGTATCGACCGTGGTGCTGGCCGTCGTGTCGGTGTCCGTTCTGGCTACATGCCCCGGCGCCGAGGACGACTTGCCATGCGAGGCATCGCCCCCGTTGCTATCGCTGTTGCCGCCAGCGTTGCCGTGACCGTTGCCATTGCCGCCACCATTACCATTACCACCTCCGCCATTGCCGTGCCCGTTACCGCCGGCTCCGGCAAGCGCCGGAGACGCCAGCAGCGCCAATGCGGCAAGCGCCGCGAGCAAAGTTTTTCGATTGGCCATCGTAACCTCCTCTGGGAATCGCCGCCCGGTGCCCAGCCGCTAGGGCAAGTTCGTATGAGAAGGCGCTAATTCTGCGCAGTAAACTTTAGATAAATGCGGTCTCAATGCGCGATCAGCGCAAGCATAGATGGCAGCAACCATTTGATATTAAAAGAAGATATACGATCCTGGACTGCAGTGCTACTGAAGTCCCATGCCGGCCGGACCATGGTCCTAGGACAAATTCCGGAAACCGCGCGTAGCGGCTTTTCGTCCGCGATTGGGCGGGAAAGTGACGATTAGCCGATGCTTTCCCCGCCATCGATCACCAGCGCCTGGCCGGTCATGAAGGAGGAGCGGTCCGAGACGAGGAAAAGGATCGCCTCGGCGATCTCTTCGGCCACGGCCCAGCGCCCCATAGGGATCTTGGTGCGGACATAGGTCTCGATTGCCTCGCGTCCGCCCATCTGGGCGATGAACGGTTCGTTGAAGGGCGTATCGACCCAGCCCGGGCATAGCGCGTTGACGCGCACATTGTGCCGGGCATAGTCCAGCGACATCTGCCTGGTCATTGCCACCACGGCATGTTTCGACGTGGCGTAGGCGATCATCTCACGGTCGTAGAACACACCAGAATTCGAGGCCGTGTTGAGGATGACGCCGCCGCCTTGCGCGATCATCGACGGCATGACGATCCGCGCCGCCAGGAATTGCGCCCGCACATTGACCCGCCACGAGGCATCCATGCCGCCGGTCTCGACCTCGGTCAGCGTGCCTCCGACCTGAATGCCGGCGTGATTGTGCAGGATATCGATGCGCCCGTGCTTGTCGAGCGTCCTGGCAAGGAGTTGCTCGACCGCATTGTCGTTCGCGACGTCGGTCACGATCGCCTCGGCCCGACCGCCCGCCATGCGGATGTCCGCGGCCGTGGCTTCGCCGGCGGCCCCGTCCCTGTCGGCGATGACGACGACCGCCCCTTCCCTGCCCATGATCATGGCGCCGGCGCGCCCGATGCCGGAGCCGGCGCCTGTCACCACCGCGATGCGGTCTTTGAGAATCATGGAGCGGCTTTCAGTTTGACGGCTTGCGCTGGCGCAACTGCCATTGGGCAAGCACCACGAGCAACACGGAAGCAACGAGCACGATCGTCGCGATGGCGTTGATCTCCGGCGTCACACCGCGCCGGATGGAGGCGAAGACGTAGATGGGCAGCGTCGTCTGCGCGCCTGCGACGAAGAAGGCGACGATGAAATCGTCGAACGAGAAGGTGAAGGCGAGCAGGAAGCCGGCGACCACCGCCGGCATGATCTGCGGCAGCACGATCGAACGGAAGGTCGTCAGCGGCGTGGCGTAGAGGTCGCTCGACGCCTCGACCAGATTGCGGTCGAGGCTGGCGAGACGCGTGCCGACGATCATCGTCACCAGCGCCATGGAGAACAGGCCGTGCGCGGCGATGATCGAGCCGTAGCCGAGCGACAGGCGCGGCGGCTGGTCGTCGGGCCAGATCGAGGCGAGGAGCGGATTGAGCACGCCGAACAGCTGGACGAGCGCGACCAGGGTCGAGATGCCGATGACGACGCCGGGAACGACGATCGCGGCACCCAGCAGTGCGTCGAAGACGGCGCGGGTCCTGATGCCGACACGCGCCAGGCCAAGGGCTGCCGCGGTGCCGAACACCGCCGCCAGCAGGGCGCTGGTGGTGGCGATGAACAGGCTGTTCTTCAGCGCCTCGACGAGGAACGGATTGGACAGCGCCGTGCCGTACCACTGCACCGAGAAGCCGGTGAACTCACTGGCATGGCGACCGGCATTGAAAGAGAACAGCACGACCAGCACGATCGGCAGATAGAGGAAGGCAAAGACGGCGGTGACGAAGGCGCGCATCAGATCAGATCCACCCGGCGTGCGCCCGAGACCCGGCTCGAAATGCGGTTGGCCGCGATCAGCACCACCACCGAAACCGCCACCAGCGTGATCGCGATGGCCGAGCCGAACGGCCAGTTGCGCGACTGCAGGAACAGGTCGACCAGCGCATTGCCGATGAAGAACACCTTGCCGCCGCCGAGCAGCGTCGGGATCAGATATTCGCCAAGCAGCAGGATCATCACCAGCGAGAAGCCGGTCATGACGCCCGGCAGCGACAGCTTCAGGGTCACGCCAAGGAAGGTGGAGAGCGGTGTCGCGCCGAGATCGGCGGAAGCTTCCAACAGCCTGCGGTCGAGCCGCTCGAGGCTGACATAGATCGGCAGGATCATCAGCGGCAGATAGCCGTAGACGATGCCGAGCAGGACAGCGCCCGGCGTGTTGATCAGTCTGACATCCTCGATGCCGACAAAGGCGAGCAGGGCCGGTATGCCGCGACCGCCCAGGATGTACATCCAGGCATAGGTCCGCATCAAAAGGCTGGTCCAGAATGGAATGACGACGAGCGCCAGCAGGATCAGCCGCCAGCGCTGCGGCGCCTTCAATGCCAAGTAGTAGGCGACGGGATAGGCGACGAGCAGGCAGGCGAGCGCGCCCACCGGCGCCAGCACCATGGTGTTCCAGAAAGCGGTCGCCCGGGCCGGGAGGTTGGCATATTGCGCCAGCGTGAAGGCCGCCTGGTAGCCGCCCTCCGGTGCCCGCGCGCCGACACTGAACACGGCAATGGCGATAAACGGCAGCACCAGAAACACCACCAGCCATAATGTGGCCGGGGCGAGCAGCAGCGCCGTCAGGACATTGTGCTTGAATCTGTTGCCGTGCATGGAACCGTCCCGATACCGGCGGACCCAGGCCCGCCGGTTTTCCGTTTGCGTCAGGCCGGCCTCAGGCTGACTTGAAGCGCGCCATCAGCTCGGCGCGGCCCGGATCGGTCAGCGTTGCCGCCGCGCCGAATTCGAGCGGCGTCAAGAGATCGGCGGCCGGATAGAGGATCGGATTGTCGAGCACTTCCTTGGGCAGCAGCTTGTTGACGCGCGCGTCCGTCGAGGGCGCGCCGTTGGCCAGATGCTCCTTCACCGCGACCTGCGGATTCATCAGATAGTTGAGCAAGGCGTAACCGGCCGGCTTGTTCGGTGCGTCCTTCGGAATGGCGTAGAAATCGGTCCAGATCTCGCCGCCTTCCTTGCCCAGCACATAGGCGATCTCGGGAATGTCGCGATGCAGCTGCGCCCCGTCATTTGTCCAGCACATGGTCATCCAGGCGTCGCCCGCCCGCATCCCCGGCTGATAGTCGCTGGAGACCGCGAACAGGTGCGGCTTGACCTTCAAGAGCAGTTCTTCCGCCTTGGCGAGCTCATCCTGCTTCAGCGAGTTGAAGGAGTAGCCATAGTATTTCAACGCATTGCCGATGGTGGTCAGCTGATAGTCGTGCACCATCGTGCGGCCATCGCCCTCGGCCATCGCCGTGTCCCAGAATTCCTTCCAGCTCGTCATCGGCTTGGCGAGCTTCTTGGTGTTGACGGCAAAGCCTGTCGTGCCCCAGTTTTTCGGCACGGCATAAATGGTGCCGTCGATGGTGCCCTCCGACGTGAAGCGCGGGTCTTCCTGCGTGCCGTCGAAGTTCGGCAGCTTCGCCATCTCCAGCGGCTCGATGATGCCGAGCTTCTTGTAGGTCGAGATCGTGTAGTTGGTCGGCACGAACAGGCTCCAGCCCGAGGCGCCGGCCTGCAGCTTGGCCAGCATCTCCTCATTGGAGCCGAACACATTCACTTCGACGGCGACGCCCGTATCCTTCATGAAATTCTCGAAGGTCTGCGGGTCGTGATAGTTCGGCCAGGTGGCGATCGACATGCGGTCGCCGAGGTTTTCGGCGGCAAAGGCCGGCGTCGGCAGGATGCCGATTTCGCGCGCCATCACCGCGGTCGCGATGCCAAGGCCGGTGAGGCCGAGGAAGTCGCGGCGGCCGATCGAGCCGCGCTTCAGGCGCATCAGCTGGTCGACGAAATTCTCGGGGCTTATCGGCAGTCCGTCACGATATGATTTCGACATGGTTGTTTACCCTCTGGTTGGTCCCGCTGTTCTTGGTTTCCGGGAACGCAAGCGGCGTTCCCTTGGCAAAGCCGATGGCGACGGGTTCACCCGGCTTGAAGAGATTGCCTTGGCCGATCAGATGGTCGGCCTTGGCGAGCAATGTTCCGATGCCCTGGACCTCGATCGCGTATTCCGCCGTCGAGCCCAGAAAAATCCGGTTGCGCACGACGCCCTTGAGCGGGCCGCTGTCGGAAGCGCCGAGGCTGAGTGATTCAGGGCGCAGGCTGACCGAGACGGCCTCGCCTTGTCGCAGGCTCGTGCGTTTGCGTGCCGTAATGACGGTGCCGTCCGCCAGCGCCACGTCCACGAGATCGCCGGCATGCCCGGCAACCTTGCCGGCAAGCAGATTGGTCTTGCCGACGAAATCGGCCACGAACAGATCGGCCGGCTCGTCATAGATTTCGCTCGGCTGTCCGAGCTGGACGATGCGCCCGCCATTCATGACGCAGACGAAGTCGCTCATCGACAGCGCTTCCTCCTGGTCATGGGTGACCAGCACGAAGGTGATGCCGATCTCGCGCTGCAGGTTCTGCAGTTCGATCTGCATGTCGGTACGCAGCTTCTTGTCGAGCGCCGCCAGCGGCTCGTCGAGCAACAGCACGGCAGGCTTGTTGACCAGCGCACGGGCCAGGGCGACGCGCTGCTGCTGCCCGCCGGACAGTTCGTGGATCTTACGGCCGCCATAGCCGGCGAGCCGCACCATTTCGAGCGCCTCGCCCGCCCGCCGGCGGATCTCGGACGACGACAGCCTGGGCCTTGCCTGGCGCAGCCCGTAGGAGACGTTGGCTTCCACATCGAGATGCGGGAACAGCGCATATTGCTGGAACACCATGTTGACCGGCCGCCGGTAGGGCGGCGTGCCGGCCATGTCCTGGCCGCGGATCAACACCTGGCCTTCGCTCGGTTGCTCGAAGCCGCCGATCATGCGCAGGCACGTCGTCTTGCCGCACCCGGACGGCCCGAGCAGAGCGACGAAGGCGGAGGGCGGGACAGAGAGATCGATGCCGCTGACCGCGGTCACCGCGCCATAGCGCTTGGTGACGCCGCGAAACTCGATGTCGGGCACTGCGGTCAAAGGCTGCGGGCTCCAGCGACGGGATCGATTTTGAGAACGCTACCAGAGCCAATGCCGGCTAGTATATACCTCAGCGGTGGTATATCTGATCTATTTTCTCGCTCAGGGGGGTATCAATTGTCCCGCAACGACGAATACCGAAAGCTCGCGGCCCTTGTCGCGGCGACGCGGGAGACCGGCGGCGACCTCTTCGGCAAGGCGATGGTCGACTGGCTGAGGCAACATGTCGGGTTCGATCACTGCGTGATCTTCGGCTATCGCGGCGCCTCGCGACCACCGCTGCTGTTCGAGACCTTCTCGCCGGCCGAAAGCCATGTCTTCGTCGCCCTCTATCAGGAGGGACCTTATCTGCTCGATCCGTTCCACCACGCGGCTGTCGAGCGCAAGGAGGGGTTCTGGCGCATGCGCGAGCTTGCGCCCGACCGTTTCTACGCCAGCGAGTATTTCCGCTCCTATTACAGCCAGACCAGACTGGCCGAGGAGGTCGGCTTCTTCGTGCCGCTGGCGGGCAAGGACGCGCTGGTGCTGTCGCTGATGCGGCTCAGCGCATCAGGTCCGTTCGGCACGGCCGACGCAAGGCTGCTGCGCGACATGGCGCCGGCGGTGATCGAGCTCGCCAGGCTGCGCTGGCCTGCCCTTCCGGCCGAACAACCGGCCGAGGCGAAGCACGATGAGACGATAGCCGCCGTCAACGAGTTCGACCGCGCCCATATCTGGAAGAGCCTGTCGCTGACGCCGCGCGAAAAGCATGTGGTCGACCTTGTGCTGCAGGGACATTCGACGGAATCGATCGCGAGAGCCATGCGCATCGTGCCAGGAACCGTGAAGGTTCATCGCCGCAACATCTACCGCAAGCTCAAGATCAAGTCGCAGGCCGGTCTCTTCGCCCGCTTCGTCGAGATCATCGACGCGCGGATAAGGTAAACCCCGATCAGGCCGCCGCGCCGTCTCCCCAGGAACCGGTCTCGGCCATCCGCTTCAGCAACGGAGACGGCTTGAAGACGTCCTTACCGGTCCGCTCGTGCCAATGCTCGAGCCGCGCGACGATCTTCCCCGCGCCTTCGAGGCCGGCCCAGAACATCGGGCCGCCCTTGCCGACGGGAAAACCATAGCCGTTGACCCAGACGACATCGATGTCGGACGCGCGGGCCGCGATCCCTTCCTGCAGGATCTTCGCCCCCTCGTTGATCAGGGGATAGAGCGTGCGCTCGATGATCTCGTCCGGGCCGATGGTGCGCGGGGCGATGCCTGCCTCGGCCGCCTTGTCGCGGATCAGCGCCTCGACCTCGGGATCGGCAACGCCTGACCGGGCACCGGCTTTGTAGAGGTAGAAGCCACGGCCGGTTTTCTGACCGAAACGCCCCTGTTCGCACAGCGTGTCGGCGATCACGGCCGTCAGGCCTCGCGCCTTGCGGTTGCGCCAGCCAATGTCGAGGCCGGCGAGGTCTCCCATCTGGAACGGACCCATCGGCCAGCCGAAATCGGTGAACGCCTTGTCGATCTGGCTGGGCGTCGCGCCTTCGAGTAGGAGCGCTTCGGATTCGGCGCCACGCGCGGCCAGCATACGGTTGCCGACGAAGCCGTGGCAGACACCGACGACCACGGCTACCTTGCCGATCCGGCGCGCCAGGTCGACGACGGTCGCCAGCGCATCCGGCGCGGTCTTCTGCGCCCGCACGATCTCCAAGAGCTTCATGACATTGGCTGGCGAGAAGAAATGCAGGCCGAGCACGTCCTGCGGCCGCGAGGTCGTGGCGGCGATCTCGTCGATGTCGAGATAGGAGGTGTTGGTGGCAAGGATGGCGCCCGCTTTCGCCACCGCGTCGAGCTTGCCGAAGATTTCTTTCTTGACCGCCATGTCCTCGAACGCCGCCTCGACGATCAGGTCGCAATCGGCGAGATCGGCATGGTCGGTCGAGCCCTTGAACTGGCTAAGCCGCTGACGCCTGGCGTCTTCGGTCAGGGAACCCCGCGAAACGGAGACCGCATAGTTCTTCTCGATCGTCGCCAGCCCGCGCTGCAAGGCCTCATGGCTGGTTTCCAGCAACGTGACGGGGAACCCGCCATTGACGAAAGCCATGGCTATGCCGCCGCCCATCGTGCCGGCGCCAATGACGCCGACACGGCCGATCCTGCGCTTGGGCGTGTCCTTGCCGGGGAGCTTTGCCGCCTCTCGCTCGGCGAAGAAAAGATGTCGCTGCGCCCGCGACTGGTCGCCGGCGACGAGTTTCACGAACAGCGCCCGCTCCGCCGCCAGCGCCCCGTCGAAGGGCAGCGTGACGGCATTGCGCACCGCCTGCGCGCAGGCGATCGGCGCTTCGAGGCCGCGCGCCTTCCTGGCAAGGTCCGCCGCCTCGGCATCGAAGGCAACGAGATCGGTGTCCCCCGCAACGCGATCGCGTATTGGCGTGAACGGGCCGCCCTTGCGGGCAATTTCGCGGGCGAAATTCACGGCGTGTATGGTCAGATCACCGTCGAAGACGGCGTCGACCAGGCCGGCGCCATGCGCCTCGTCGGCACTGATCGGCGTACCCGAAACGATCATCCTCAGCGCCTTCAAGGCACCGACAAGGCGCGGCAGCCGCACCGTGCCGCCGCCGCCAGGCAGGAGGCCGAGCTTGACCTCGGGCAGGCCGAGCTTGGCGCCCCGATCGGCAACGCGGAAATGGCAGCCGAGCGCCAGCTCCAGCCCGCCGCCGAGCGCGGTGCCGTGGATGGCCGCGACCGTCGGCTTGGCGATTGTCTCCAGCACCGCCACGATGGCACGCAGATCGGGCTGCCGCTCCGGCTTGCCGAATTCGGTGATGTCGGCGCCGGCAACGAAGGTCCGCCCAGCGCAGGCGAGCACGATCGCAGCGACCGAAGGATCGTCGCGCAAGGCAACCAGCGCCTGCATCAGCGGCTCGCGGACATGGAAGCTCAGCGCGTTGACCGGCGGATTGTCGATGGTGACGATGGCGACATCGCCGTCCCGGCTGACCGTCAGGAAATCGGACACGCAAACCTCCCAGAATGGTAGCGGCGATCGCCGCGCGAACAGGACTTACAGCGCCATCGTGCGGAAGGGAACCGGATGCCGCCCTGGCACAATGATTAGCGGCAAAACCTACCTTCGACCGGCGGCCTCCGTGGCCAGCATCTCCGGCATGAGGGCATCCTTGCCGCGTCCGCCGCGCCAGGAGGCGAAAGCCGCGATGAGATAGAGCAAGGCCGAGAAAGTGAAGGCGAAGACCAGCCCATGCTTGAACGGCCCCGACATCAATTCAGGGAAGAAGGCATGGCCCGTCAGCGTGTCGATGCTCTGTTGCGGCAGGGCGTGCAGCACATCCGCCGGTATCAGCTCGCCCATCGGATTGTAGCCGAGGAAGGCGGCGAACAGGCTGGCGACCGGCGGCATGTTGGCAATCTGGTGCGCCACCCCTTCCGGCACGTGCTGGGCCAGCAGGCCCGCCTCCATGCTTTGCGGCAGGCTGGCGGCAAGGCCGACGATCATCAGGCTGAAGAACAGGCCGATCGACAGCACCTGCCCGGCATTGGTGGTGGTGGCCCGCATGCCCGAAGCCTGGCCGCGCTCGCGCGCCGGCACCGAATTCATGATCTGAGTCGAGTTCGGCGCCACGAACAGGCCCGAACCGAGACCGTTGAGGAACAGCAGGCCGGCAAAGGCCGCGTAGGAGAAGTCGGCCGGCAGCGCCATCAAGGCGACGAAGCTCACCGCGCCCGCGACCATGCCGCCGACCGCGAAGGGCACGCCGCCGATCCGGTCGGAGAAATAGCCCGACACCGGGCCGGCGATGAGGAAGCCGGCGGTCAGCGGCAGCATGAAGATCGCCGACCACAGCGGCGTCTCCTCGAAGGAATAGCCGTGCAGCGGCAGCCAGATGCCTTGCAGCCAGACGATAAGCATGAACTGCAGCCCGCCGCGCGCAATGCCCGAGGCGAGATTGGCAATATTGCCATAGGCGAAGCCGGGGATGCGAAACAGTTTCAGGTCGAGCATTGGCTTGGCCACGCGCTGCTCGATGAGGATGAAGGCGATCAGCGAGAGGAAGCCGACGGCAAACAGCACCAGCACTTTCGGGCTGGACCAGGCCATGACCTGGTCGCCATAGGGCTGCAGGCCATAGGTGATGGCGGTGAGGATCAGAACCAGCCCAAGCCCGAAGCTGACGTTGCCGAGCCAGTCGATCGTGTGCGTCGAGCGGTTCGGAGCGTCATGCAGCTTGAGATATGCCCAGACCGTGCCGACAAGGCCGAACGGCACGTTGATCCAGAACACCAGCCGCCAGTCCGTGTCGGCGAGCAGGCCGCCGATCAGCAGGCCGACGAACTGCCCGCCGATCGCCGCCACCACATTGATGCCGAGCGCGAAGCCGCGCTCGTTTTCGGGGAAGGCATCGGTGAGCAGCGCGGTCGAGTTGGCCATGATCAGCGCGCCGCCTATGCCCTGGATGATGCGCACCGATATCAGGTAGATCGCGGCGAAATCACCCTGGCCCGGCAAAAGGCTGAGCGCGATCGAAGCGGCGGTGAAGATGGCGAAGCCGAGATTGTACATTTTCGCGCGCCCGAACTGGTCGCCGAGCCGGCCGAAGGCGACGACGAGCACCGCTGTCGCGATCATGTAGCCGATGATCGCCCACAAGAGGTAATTGATGTTGCCGGGGTCGAGCGCCTTGAGACCGATGCCGCGAAACACCGCCGGCAGGCTGATCAGCAGGATAGAGCCGTTGATGGCGGCGGCCAGCATGCCGAGCGTGGTGTTGCTCAGAACCATCCATTTGTGGCTCTGCGGGCGACTGTCTGCGGCGGTATTCATGGTGGTAACTCTCGACGGCGCTGGCGCGATTGCCGTCAGCGTAATATATGAGGATAGTCTCAGGTTTGGAAATATGAGGATGGCCTCGGAAAAAGCAAGAGCCCCGACAGCGAATCCGCGTGCGCCGCAGCAAAAAAGGGGCCGCGAGCGGGTCGCCGCGCTGACGGCGAGCGCCTCGGCGCTATTCGTCGAGAAGGGATTCGAGGCGACGACCATGACAGAGATCGCCGCCCGCGCGGGTGCCGCGATAGGCACGCTCTATCTGTTCTTTCCGACCAAGGAGGCGCTGGCGCAAGCCATCCTGGCCGAGAACGCCGAGGATCTGTCGGCCCGGCTCGATGTCTTGCGCGAGCGTACCGGCGGCCTGAACGCAGCGGCGATCGCCGATGCGCTGTTTGGCGTGCTCGGCGACTTTCTCACCACGCATGCTGCCTATTCGGCATTGCTCGACCTGCCCGGCGACGAAGGCTGGCGACGCAAGATGCGCGCACACCGGCGCGGGCAGATCGCGGCGCTATTCGCGCAAGCCGAGCCGCCGCTGCCGGCTGGTCAGGCCGAGCGGCTGGCCGTGATCGTGCCGCAGCTTATGCGCATCCCGCTGGCCCTGGTTGGTGAGAAACGCTTGCGCGACGGCGTCCTGGAAGAGTTGAGGCTGATGCTGGCGCGGCACCTAGAAGGCTGAGTCAGCGCACCGTCTTCTCGCCGCCTGCAGCGGTGATCACTCCGACGATGATCAGTCCGGTCAGCAGGAGCCGCACGCCGGCGCTGACGCCGAACGTGTTGAGCATGGTCAACAGCAGCACCAGGAACAGCGCCGCGCCCCACACACCGGGCACATTGGCCTTGCCGCCGGCGACCGACGTGCCGCCGATGACGACGACGGCGATCGAGGCGAGCAGATATTCATTGCCGATATCGACATTGGCGCCGCGGAAATAGCCGGCAAGCAGGGCGCCGTCGATGCCGCCGAGCGCGCCCGACAGCGTGTAGGTGAGGAAGCGGATGCGCCCGACATTGACGCCGGCGAGCCAGGCGGCGCGAATGTTCTGGCCGATCGCCAGCACCGAACGGCCATAGATCATGCGCTGCAGCGCGATGGCCGCGCCGATGGTGAACAGCACGGTGAGGATCGCCAGCACGGGAATGCCCAGCACCTGCCAGTTGGTGAAATCGGCGAAGCCCGGTGGCGGCTTGATCTGCAGCCCGCGTCCATAGCTGATGTCGACCGACTGGATGATGAAGCTCGCCGACAGCGTGGCGATGATCGGCGGAATGCGCAGCGCCCAGATCAGGAGATAGTTGATGGCGCCGATCGCGGCACCGCAGGCGAGCGCGGCGAGCAGGCCCACCACGATCATGGCGTCGCTGCCGCCCATCACCTTCATGGCGACCGCGCTGGCGAGGCCGATATTGGCCGGCAGCGACAGGTCGACATTGCCCGGCCCGAGCGTGATGACGAACATCTGGCCGACGCCGACGATGACGGTGAACACGGCAAGCGACAGCGCCGCGGTGACCATGCCGCCGGCGCCATAGCCGCCGGTGAAGGCGATCGTCGCCAGCCACACCAGCAGCGCGCCGACGAACGACCAGATCCAGGGTCTTGCGAGCAGCGTTTTCAGCGAGGCCATGGCTCACCTCTCCCTGCGGCTGATCAGCACCCGTGCCGCCAGCACGATGATCAGGATGGCGCCATTGGCGGCCACCTGCCAGTCGGGCGGGATGTGCATGAAGGTGAGCAGCGGCGACGCGGCCAGCGCCAGCGTGAGCGCGCCGATGACGGCGCCGATCGGCGAAACCCGGCCGCCGACGAACTCGCCGCCGCCCAGAATGACGCCGGCGATCGCCAGCAGCGTATAGCCATTGCCGATATTGGCATCGGCCGACGTGGTGATGCCGATCAGCGCCATGCCCGACAGCACGCCGAACAGGCCGGCCAGCGCGAACAGCACGATCTTGGTCTTGAGCAGCGACCAGCCGGCGCGCCTGAGCGCCGCCGGATTGCCGCCGGAGCCGCGCAGGATCGCGCCGTAGGAGGTGCGCATCAGGCCGAAATGCACGACCGCCGCGATCAGCAGCGCGGCGATGATCGGGAACGGAATGAGCGGCGGCTTGAAGGACATGATCGCCAGCAGCCAGTCCGGCGCCTTGCCGCCGGGCTTGGGCAGGACGAGGATGGCGAGCCCCTGCCAGACGAAGCTCATGCCGAGCGTGACCACGATGGACGGCAGATTGCGCAGGTGGATCAGCGCGCCGAGCAGCGCATAGATACCGATCGAGCCGGCGAGGATGGCGACGCCGATGAGCGGCGCGTCCTTGAGCCAGGTCGCGGTGACGCAGCCGACGAAGCCGACGAAAGTGCCGATCGACAGGTCGAGCTCGTTACCGGCAATGACGAACATCTGCGCGATCGTCGCCAGCGCGATCGGAATAGCCAGGTTCAGCATCAGGCTGAAGCCGAAATAGCTGATGGCGCGCGGATTGAGCCAGGCGATTGCCGCCAGGACCAGCGCCAGCGACAATGCCGGCAGCAAGCCGCGCAACAGGCGCGCCCGCGCCGCCGCGTTGCGCGCCGCCGAACCCTTGAAGCCATTGTCGATGGGCGCGCTCATCTCAGGCCGCATCGCCGAAAGAGGACTGGATGATCTTCTCTTCGGTCAGCTCGTCGCGCGTCAGGTTGGCGACGATGCGACCGTTCTTGAACACATAGATATGGTCGCAATTGTCGAGCTCTTCGGTTTCGGTCGTATACCACAGGAAGGTGCGGCCCTTGGCGGCTTCCTCGCGCACGAGGTCGTAGACCTCCAGCTTGGTGCCGATATCGACGCCGCGCATCGGGTCGTCCATCAGCACGATCTCGGCATCCGACCCCAGCGCGCGGGCAAACAGCGCCTTCTGCTGGTTACCGCCCGACAGCGAGAAGATGTTGTTGTCCATGTCGGGCGTGCGGATGCCGATCTTCTTCTGCCAGAGCGTGGCCAGTTCGGCCTCGCGGCGCGGCGAGATCAGCAGCCCGTTGCGCAGACGCGCCAGCGAACGGATGCCGATATTCTGCGCGATCGACCATTGCGGGAAAATTCCGTCCGACTGGCGGTCGCCGGCCACCAGTGCCACCGGCGCCGTGACCTCGATGCCGGCTTTGGCGCGCGCGGCAGCATCAAAGATCCGCAGCAGCAAGTCGGTCTGGCCATGACCGGCCAGCCCGGCAAGGCCGATGATCTCGCCCGCGCAGGCGACAAGATCCTTGCCGTCGGCCTGCCCGGCGGGCCGCGCCCGAACCCGCAGCGGACTGGCGCCCGGTTTGGCGGCAGCGGCCTGCGCGGCGGTCCTCTCGCGCGCTTCCGTTCCGCCCATCACCGTCACCAGACGGTCGCGGTCGAAGGCGCCGGCCGCGTCCGAGGCCACCACCTTGCCGTCGCGCATCACCACGATCCGGTCGGCGTTGCGCAACACCTCGCCCAGCACATGCGAGATCAGGATACAGCTGCCGCCGCCGGCGACGAAGCGGCGCACGAAGGCGAGCAACTGGCCTGCCGTATGGGCATCGAGCGACGAGGTCGGCTCATCCAGGATGACGAGATCGAGCCGGTCCCGGGTCACCGTGAAGGCGCGCGCCACCTCGACCATCTGGCGCCGGCCGATCGAGAGATCGCCGACGATGTCCCACGCCGAAATGCCGTGGTCGGGAAAGATTTCGTCGAGCTTGGCGGAGATCAGGTCGGCCGCCCTGCGCCGCCAGCCAAAACCGGAGAGCGCAGCGTGGTTGATGCGCGTGTTCTCGGCGACGCTGAGATTGGGGCACAGCGACAGCTCCTGGAAGACGCAGCGTATGCCGAGCTGCTGAGCCCGCGACACCGAATAGTGCGCCTCGGCATTGCCATGCACGCCGATGGTGCCGGCGTCGGGCGTGAGGGTGCCCGCCACCATATGCATCAGCGTCGACTTGCCGGCACCATTGTGGCCGACAAGGCCGACGCATTCGCCTGATACGACATGAAAATCCACGCCAGCCAAGGCCCTGACGGCGCCGAAATACTTTTCGGCGCCGTCAAGTCTTACGACCTCAACATTGGCGGCGCCGAAATGTTTCTCGGCGCCGTTCAGCCTTATGACGTCGGCATCAGCCATGCTCAACGATATCCGCTCGGCGATACGGACGGCAACGGCACATCACTTGATGTTGGCTTTGATGGCCGCGATGGCATCTTCCTGCGTGTATTCGTGGGTGGCGACGCCGCCCTCCTTGATCTTGGGCAGTGCCGCTTCGAAATCGTCCTGCGTGAAGGCGAGGTAGGGCACCAGGAGATCGTGCGGGATGTCCTTGCGGCCATCGAGCACCTGCTGCGCCACCCAGAAGGCGAGCGTCGAGACGCCGGGCGCGATCGACGCCGACCAGGTCTGGTAGCCGTCCTTCTCCTTCTGCTCCTTCCACCACTTCAGTTCGTCCTGCCGGTTGCCCATGATGATGGTCGGGCGCGGCTTGCCGGCCGCGGCGAAGGCCTGCGCGGCGCCATAGCCGTCGCCGCCCTGGTCGACGATGCCGACGATGTCGGGCAGCGACGGCAGGATGGTCGCCACCGCCTTCTGCGCCGTGGTCTGGTCCCAGTCGCCGGTCACCGAACCGACGATCTTGAATTCGGGATGGGCGGCGACACCTTCGAGGATGCCGGCATGGATGGCATCGTCGATCGAGGTACCGGCCAGGCCACGGATTTCCAGCAGATTGCCGCCCTTGGGCTGGAACTTGGCCATCTGCTCGACTTCCTGCTTGCCCATGTCCTTGAAGTCGACGACGACGCGGTAGGCGCAGGGTTCGGTGACGGTGCCGTCGAAGGACACGACCACGATGCCGGCATCGCAAGCCTGCTTGATGGCGCCGTTGAGCGCATCCGGCGAGGCGGCGTTGATGACGATCGCGTCATAGCCCTGCAGGATCAGGTTCTGCACCTGGGCGGCCTGCGTCGGCACCTCCTTGTCGGCGGTGGTGAAGACGTCGGCCGCGCCGACGATCTTGTCGTCGACCGCCTTCTTGGTGACGATGCCGTAGCTGTCGAGCATCGCCTGGCGCCACGAATTGCCGGCGTAATTGTTGGAAAACGCAATCTTCTTGCCGCTGGTGTCGGCGAAAGCCGTCCCGGCTGCGAGCACCGCTGCAAGGGTGCCCAGAACGAACAGTTTCTTCATGTCATACTCCTCCCGAGTGTTGATGGTCTGGCTGCCTGCGGATCAAAGTGGTGTGGAAAGTGGCCCTGTTTTTTATCTATTGTCAGACAAAAGTGCAGAAGGGCCGGCAAGCTGTCAACTGCAATCGGTGAGGAGCCCACGATCACATTGCGGTGCGACGATTGAAAAGGCTTCGGCTGATGGGCTAGGCATGCGGATATGAGGCTGAAAGCATGACGGCGACGCCGATCGTTCCCCCAGGCGCACCGGGAATTCCGGCGCGCTGGACGTCAAGCGCCAAGAGCGGCGTCGGAACCGCGCTTTCGCCGGCGGGCCAGGTCTGGTTCACCCTCAGCCACGGCATCCTGAACGAAATCTACTATCCGCGCGTCGACAGCGCCTGCACGCGCGATCTGGGCCTGATCGTCACCGGCAAGGGCGGATATTTCTCGGAAGAAAAGCGCGACGCCGCGCACGCCATCGAGCCGTTCGAGGACGGCGTGCCGGCCTACATGCTGGCCAATACGGCCGATGACGGCGCCTACCGGATCGAGAAGCGCATCCTGGCCGATCCTGCCCGCCCGGTGCTGCTGCAGGAAGTCGCCTTCACGCCGCTCAAGGGCACTGCCGCGGACTACCGCGTCTACGCGCTTCTGGCGCCGCATCTCGTCAACGCCGGCATGGGCAACACCGCGTGGATCGGCGAGTACGAGGCACAGCCCGTCCTGTTTGCCTCGGGGCGCGGCACCTGCCTGGCGCTGGCCTCCTCGCTGCCCTGGCAGGATTGTTCGGCCGGCTATGTCGGTGTTTCCGATGGCTGGCAGCAATTGAACCATGCCGGCGAGCTCGATCCGGCTTGCCGGCGCGCCGAGGACGGCAATGTCGCGCTGACCGGCGAGATCGGCTTCACCGCCACGAAGACAAAGGCCGTGCTGGCGCTGGGTTTTGGCGCGACTCCGGACGAAGCCGCCGGGAACGCCTTCGCCAGCCTGAGGCAAGGTTTTGAGCCGGCCGCGGAATCCTACGTCGGAAAATGGCGCGAATGGCAGGCGCGACTGCTGCCGCTGGACCGCCGCGCGGCGTCCGGGATCAACAGCTACCGCGTCTCCACCGCCGTGCTGGCGACCCACCGGTCATCAGCGATGCCGGGCGCCGCGGTGGCCAGCCTGTCGATCCCCTGGGGATTCAACAAGGGCGACGACGATCTCGGCGGCTACCACCTGGTCTGGCCGCGCGACCTGGTGGAGACGGCGGGCAGCTTTCTCGCCGCCGGCGATGCCGCCTCGGCGCTCCAGATCCTTGAATACCTCCGCTCCATCCAGCAGCCGGACGGCCACTGGCCGCAGAATGCCTGGCTTGACGGCTCCGCCTATTGGCCCGGTATCCAGATGGACGAGTGCGCCTTTCCTCTCCTCTTGGCCGACGCCTTGCACCGCGCTGGCCATCTGCCGGCCACCGGGCTCGAGGCCTTTCTGCCGATGATCGAGCGCGCCGCTTCCTATGTCGTGCGCAATGGCCCCGTCACCGGCGAGGACCGCTGGGAAGAAGACGCCGGCTACAGCCCGTTCACGCTGGCCGTCGAGATCGCGGCACTGCTTGCCGGCGCCGACCTGCTCGACGCCTGTGGCAGGAAGGAAGAAGCGGCCTATCTGCGCGAAACCGCCGATGGCTGGAACGACCAGGTCGAGCGCTGGACCTATGTCACCGGCACCGCCACCTGCAAGGCGATGGGCGTCGACGGCTATTACGTGCGCATCGCGCCGCCCGATAGCGCCGATGCCGGTTCGCCCAGGGATGGCTATGTCCCGATCAAGAACCGGCCGCCGGGTGACACCGACCGGCCCGCTGAGGAAATCGTCAGCCCCGACGCGCTGGCGCTGGTGCGCTTTGGCCTGAGGGCCGCCAGCGATCCGCGCATCCTCGACACGGTCAAGGTCATCGACGCGCAATTGCGCTGTGAATTGCCGCAAGGTCCGCTCTGGTACCGCTACAACAGCGACGGCTATGGCGAACACGAGGACGGCTCGCCCTTCGACGGCACCGGCCAGGGCCGGCCCTGGCCGCTGCTTGCCGGCGAACGCGCCCATTACGAGCTGGCGGCGGGGCGCAAGGACAAGGCGGCCAGCCTGCTCGATGCGCTGGAAGGCTCCGCGGGATCCGGCGGCCTGCTGCCGGAACAGGTCTGGGACGGCGCCGATATTGCGGACCGCGAGCTGCTGCACGGCAAGCCTTCGGGCAGCGCCATGCCGCTGGTCTGGGCGCATTCCGAGCACATCAAGCTCTTGCGCTCGCTGCGCGACGGCGCCGTCTTCGACATGCCGCCGCAAGGCGTCACGCGCTACATCAGGGACAAAGCCGTCTCGCCGTTCAGGACATGGCGCTTCAACAACAAGATCCGCGCCCTGCCCGAAGGCAAGACGCTGCGCATCGAACTTCTGGCCGCCGCCACCGTCCACTGGAGCGCCGACAATTGGGTAACAGTGCGCGATAGCCAGACCGTCGAAAACACCTTCGGCATCCACCTTGTCGACCTGCCGACGGCCAGCCTCCCCAGCGGAAGCACCCTGATCTTCACTTTTTTCTGGCCCGGCAGCGGCGATTGGGAGAATGTCGACTTCTCTGTCATATCAGGCGGGCAGGATAGCCAGTAGACCCCCTTCCCCAGGGAAACCCGAGACTCTTTTTCAGGAAACAGGGACAAAACCATGCAGATCGGAATGATGGGACTGGGCCGGATGGGCGCCAACATGGTGCGGCGCCTGATGCGCGACAGCCACGAATGCGTCGTCTATGACATCAATCCGGCCAGCGTCGCGGCCTTGGTCGCCGACGGCGCCTTGGGAGCAGCCTCCCTGGAGGAATTCGTCGGCAAGCTGGCCAAGCCGCGCTGTGTCTGGCTGATGCTGCCGGCGGCGATCACCGGCAAGATCATCGACCAGGTCGCGGCGCTGATGGAGCCCGGCGACATCGTCATCGACGGCGGCAATTCCTACTATCACGACGCCGTCGACCAGGCGGCGAAACTCGCCGCCAAGGGTATGCATCTTGTCGATGTCGGCACCAGCGGCGGTGTCTGGGGGCTGGAGCGGGGCTACTGCCTGATGATCGGCGGGCCCGATGTGGCGGTGCAGCACCTCGATTCGATCTTCGCCACGCTGGCGCCGGGGCTCGACGCCGGTGCGGCCACCCCCGACAAGACCGCCGGCACCGCCCCCTATGGCTATCTGCATTGCGGACCGAGCGGCGCCGGTCACTTCGTCAAGATGGTGCACAACGGCATCGAATATGGCGTCATGGCCGCCTATGCCGAAGGCATGAACATCCTGAAATCGGCCAATGCCGGCAAAAGGCAGCGCACGGCGGACGCCGAGACCAGCCCGCTGGAAAACCCGCAATATTACCAGTTCGACATCGACCTTCCCCAAGTGGCCGAGGTCTGGCGGCATGGCAGCGTCATCGGTTCCTGGTTGCTCGATCTTACCGCGGGCGCGTTGAAGAGCGATCCGGGGCTTGCGAACTTCGGCGGCCGCGTCTCGGATTCGGGCGAAGGCCGCTGGACGCTGAAAGCGGCGATCGACACCGGCGTGCCGGCGCCGGTCCTGTCATCGGCTCTGTTCGACCGCTTCTCCTCGCAGGGCGAATCCGAATTCGCCGACAAGCTGTTGTCCGCGATGCGCTATGCTTTCGGCGGCCACATCGAAAAGCCGAAGGGCGGCAAGTGACGGCGAGAGGGGAGACGCACGCATGAGCCAGGAACGGTCCGACACGCTGGTGCTCTTCGGAGCAACCGGCGACCTCGCCCACAAGAAGATATTTCCAGCGCTTTACCAGATGGTCGCCAAGGGCACGCTCACCGAACCGGTGATCGGCGTCGCGTTCGACGCCTGGGATCTGAAGCAGTTGCAGGACCGCGCCCGTGACGGCATAGTCCATGCCCTCGGCGCCGTCGATGAGACGGTGTTCGCCAAGCTTGCCTCGCTGCTGCGCTATGTCAGCGGCGATTACCGCGATCCGGCAACCTTCGAGAAGCTGAAGACCGCGCTCGGTAGCGCCCGGCGGCCGCTGCACTACATGGCGGTGCCGCCGTCCATGTTCGAGACCGTCGTGCAGGGGCTGGAGCAATCCGGCACCGCGCAGGGCGCGCGGCTGATGGTGGAAAAGCCTTTCGGCCACGATTTGCAGTCGGCCCGCTGGCTGAACCGGGTGCTGCATCTGGTGTTCGACGAGCAATCGATCTTCCGCATCGACCACTATCTCGGCAAGGAAGCGATCCAGAACCTGCTCTATTTCCGCTTCGCCAATTCCCTGCTCGAGCCGATCTGGAACCGCAATTTCGTCGAAAGCGTGCAGATCACCATGGCCGAGGATTTCGGCGTCGAGGGCCGCGGCAAATTCTATGACGATGTCGGTGCGATCCGCGACGTGATCGAGAACCATCTGCTCAACATCCTTTTGCTGCTTGCCATGGAGCCGCCGGTCGGCCGTTCCGCCGACGACCTGATCGACGAGAAGGTGCAGGTGCTGCGCGCTATCCGGACATTGACGAAGGACGATGTTGTGCGCGGCCAGTTCGCCGGCTACCTCGCCGAGCCCGGCGTGGCCCCGAACTCGCCGGTGGAGACCTTCGCGGCGGTGCGTTTCTTCGTCGACACCTGGCGCTG
Organism: Mesorhizobium sp. B2-3-4; assembly: GCF_006442315.1. Classification (GTDB taxonomy): domain Bacteria; phylum Pseudomonadota; class Alphaproteobacteria; order Rhizobiales; family Rhizobiaceae; genus Mesorhizobium. The sequence continues at coordinate 41,796 of NZ_VFVY01000021.1, forward strand.
GCAGGACGTGCCGTTCTTCATCCGCGCCGGCAAGAACATGCCGGTGCATGTGACCGAGGTGGTGGTGCGGCTGAAGCGGCCGCCGCTCGACGTCTTCGACCCGATCAAGCCCGCCGATCAGAATTACGTTCGTTTCCGCATCGACCCGCAGGTGATGATCGCCATCGGCGCGCAGCGCAAGGCGCCCGGCGACGACATGATCGGCGAGCAGGTGGAACTGACCGCGCTCGACGATTCGAAGGGCGACATGCCGCCCTATGAACGGCTGATCGGCGACGCCATGAACGGCAATGGCCAGCTCTTCACCCGCCAGGATGCGGCCGAACTCGCCTGGCGCATCGTCGGTCCGGTGCTCGGCGACACCACGCCGCCGCATCTCTACGAACCCAAGACATGGGGGCCGGCCGACGCCATGGCCGGCTTCGGCCCGCCCAATGGCTGGATCGACCCGGTGGCATGAGCGGAGTGACAAGATGGCCAAGGCGGTGAAGCAGGCTGCATCGGATACCGGGCAGGTCGTCCTTGCGATCGACATCGGTGGCTCGCACGTCAAGATTCTGACCAGCGACGGCGGCCAGGAACGCCGCGCCGATTCCGGCCCGGACCTGACGCCGAAGCAGATGATCGACAAGGTCAAGAAGCTCGCCCAGGGCCTGTCCTACGACGTCATCTCGATGGGCTATCCAGGTCCGGTGCGTCACAACAAACCGGTGCTCGATCCCAAGAATCTCGGCAAGGGCTGGGCCGGCTACGACTTCGCCGCGCCGTTCGGCAAGCCGGTCAAGGTGGTGAACGACGCGCTGATGCAGGCCGTCGGCAGCTATCAGGGCGGTCGCATGCTGTTCCTGGGCCTCGGAACCGGTCTCGGCGCGGCGATGGTCTTCGACAACGTCGCCCAACCGATGGAACTCGCCCACCTGCCCTACAGGAAAGGCCACAGTTTCGAGGACTATGTCGGCGAGCGCGGCCTGGAAAAGCGTGGCAAGAAGAAGTGGCGCGGCTATGTCTTCGACGTCGTCGACCGGCTGAGCGCCGCCCTGCAGCCAGACTATGTCGTCATCGGCGGCGGCAATGTTGACAAGCTCGACGAATTGCCCGCCAACTCCAGGCGCGGCGACAACACACGCGCCTTCGAAGGCGGATTTCGTCTGTGGCGCGACAAGGCCCTCATCGTCTGATATTATTACAGTTTAGTATAGTTGTTCAAAATAGCGTGTGATGCCGCGCCGATAGATTGCATTGCCGAGATTTGCCGACTAGGAATTCAGCCCTACTACATCGCGTCGCGCGGGACGCACAGAGACGACGCACTTTAATTTGCGCATTATCCTTTTTGAAAACGGCCCCATTTTCGAGGTCATGCGCCATGGATGGAGGAATAAATTGACCGACGAAAACAGCCACGCCAGCAAGGATATCGACCTTCTGGAGCTGACCGCCCACATCGTATCGGCCTATGTCGAGAAGAACCGCTTGCCCGCCTCCGGTCTGGCGGACCTGATCGCCAGCGTTGCCACCTCCATCGGCGGGCTTGGCAAACCGGCCGCACCGGTCGTCGAACCGCTGGTGCCGGCGGTCAACCCCAAGAAGTCGGTGACGCCGGATTTCATCATCTGCCTCGAGGACGGCAAGAAGTTCAAATCGCTCAAGCGTCATCTCGGCGTGCATTTCGGCCTGACGCCGGATGCCTACCGCGCCAAATGGGGCCTGCCGTCCGATTATCCGATGGTTGCCCCCAACTACGCCGCTTCGCGTTCCGAACTGGCGAAGTCGATCGGCCTCGGCCGCAAGGCCGTCGATGTCGCACCCGTCAAGGCCAAGGGGCGCAAGGCGAAGGTCTCGGCCTGAGCAATTCCCCCTGAGCCAATAGTTAGGACAACTGGAATAGAAGCCTGCCGGCGAATCCGCCTTGGCAGGCTTCGTGCTTTTGTGGCTTGGATAGTCGGAGCATGATCCCGAAAGGTGGAGGCCGGTCTTCTCGGACAAACGGTTTTCGTTTGTCCAGAGATCATGCTCAACTGACAGATGATCAGCATGACGATCCAGCCAGCGTCATCCTGATCCGACAAAGGTGATCCGGGGGAAGCCATGAACTACACCAGGATGGTGATCGAGAAGGAAGCGCCGGAGGAATACGGCTACGACCGTATCCGTTACAATCTCTCCGAGAGCTCGATCGCCGACCAGAAGCTCTCTGACATCGGCCTGTCCCTTCCCGATCTCACGCTTTTCTACGGCGAGCATCGCGGTGATAGGGAGTTGCGCGCGCTGGTCGCGGCTCAGGATGCCGGCATTTCGCCCGACGACGTGCTGGTGACGGCGGGTGCCGCCGGCGCTCTGTTCATCATCTCGACCTCGCTTCTGTCGGCCAGCGATCATCTCGTCGTCATCAGGCCCAACTACGCCACCAACATCGAAACGCCCAGGGCCATCGGCTGCGCCATCAGCTTCGTCGACCTCGCCTTCAAGAACGGCTTCGCCCTCGATATCGAGGCCATCAAGGCCGCGATGCGGCCGAACACCAGGCTGATCAGCGTCACCTGCCCGCACAACCCGACCGGCACCATGATGCGCCGCGCCGATCTCGACGCGCTGGTCGCGCTCGCCGAGGCGAGCGACTGCCGGCTGCTCGTCGACGAGACCTATCGCGATCTCTCCTATGGCAGGCGCCTGCCCGCGGCGGCATCGCTGAGCCCGAAGGCGATCAGCGTCTCGTCGCTGTCGAAAGCCTTCGGCATTCCCGGCATCCGCATCGGCTGGCTGATCACCAGGGATGCCGCCCTGCAGGAAAAATTCCTCGCCGCCAAGGAGCAGATCGGCATCTGCGGCAGCGTCATCGACGAAGGCATCGCGCGCGGCATGCTGGAGCGTCGCGACGCGTTCCTGGCCACGCTGCTGCCCGAGATGACAAAGCGCCGCGACATCGTCCAGGCCTGGATCGATGGCGAGCCCCTGGTGGACTGGGTGCGGCCCGAGGGCGGTGTCGTCGGCTTCCCGCGCCTCGATGTCGATCCCGGCTTCGACCTCGACCGGTTCTATGTCAGGCTGCTGGAAGACCACGGCACCTATGTCGGGCCCGGCCACTGGTTCGAAATGGAAAAACGCTTCTTCCGCGTCGGCTTCGGCTGGCCGACGGAGGCCGAGTTGAAGGGCGGACTCGAGGCGATTTCGGCTGCGTTGCGGCGGTAACTTCATCGTGCGATCCACGCCGCCGCGCGAAAGTCCCTTGATCCACGCCTGATTTTGACGCATATGCGCGCCGAACTTCACCAAGTCCATTGGTCGGACCAGCGCCCATCCGGGAAGTGCCCCGCCAGCCGATGCCATCGCAACGGGGCCATATCCAATGATGCCTGAACAAACTTCGCCGGAGCAGCGCTATGCGGCTTTCCGGCACAAGGCCTTCCTCAGTTACTGGACGGCCCGCTTTCTCACCACTTTCGCGACCATGATCGTCTCCGTCGCCGTCGGTTGGCAGATCTATGATCTGACGCGTGACCCCTTCGACCTCGGCATTGTCGGCATCGTCCAGTTCCTCCCATCGCTGCTCCTGGTGCTGGTCACCGGTGTCGTCGCCGACCGCTTCGGCCGCCGCCTGATCATGGCGCTGGCGACGGTGGTCGAGGCATGCTGTGCCCTCGTTCTCCTGTACTTCACGCTGCGCGGCCTCGTCAGTCCGCTGCCGATCTTCGTCGTTCTCGCGCTGTTCGGCATGGCGCGTGCCTTCTACGGCCCGGCATCATCGTCGCTGTTCGCCAATCTGGTGCCGCCGGAAGATTTCGGCAACGCGATTGCGTGGAACTCATCCGCCTGGCAGACGGCGACCATCATCGGACCGGTCGCCGGCGGCCTGCTCTATGGCGTCTCGGCCGAAGCCGCATACGCCGTCGCTTCCGTGCTGATGCTGGTGGCCGGCCTGCTGATCTTCACCATTCCCAAGCCTGCTCAGCAGACCGCGACCGACAAGCCGACGATGGAGACGCTGTTTGCCGGCTTTCGCTACATCTGGAGCGAGAAGATTGTGCTCGGCGCCATCTCGCTCGACCTCTTTGCCGTGCTGCTCTCCGGCGCCTCGGCGCTGCTGCCGGTCTATGCCCGCGACATATTGGAGCTTGGTCCGTGGGGCCTCGGCCTGTTGCGCTCGGCGCCCGGCATCGGCGCCATCTGCGTCGCCGTCTGGCTGGCCGGGCACCCGCTTCGTGACAATGCCGGCAAGATCATGCTCGGCTTCGTCGCCGCGTTCGGTGCATGCACTGTCCTGTTTGGCCTGTCGACCGTCACCTGGCTGTCGATCCTGGCGCTTACCTTGCTCGGCGCCACCGACATGTTCAGCGTCTACATCAGGGAAACGCTGATCCAGCTGTGGACACCCGACGAGGTGCGCGGCCGCGTCAACGCCGTCAACCAGGTCTTCGTCGGCGCCTCCAACGAGGTCGGCGAATTCCGCGCCGGCACCATGGCGGCGCTGATCGGCACGGTTCCGGCCGTGGTGATCGGCGGCGTCGGCGCCGTCGCGGTTGCCGGCCTGTGGGCATACCTGTTCCCGGCGCTGCAGCGCGTGCGGCATTTGAACAGCCGCAATTGACGGTTTCATCGGTATCGGCGCAGCCGCGAATCTGTGCTAAGCCGCCGCCCGATCAACAAAGGACGAAAAAAGTGAGCGAACCGACCGTGGCCGAGGCAACCGACAGCATCTACGCGTCGCTGCGGGCGGACAATGCCGACATCGACGCCCATATCGCGACGCTCAAGGCCGCGCTGACGCGAGAGGGCAAAAAGCAGGCAGTGTTCGATCCCGCCAAGCTGGCGCAGAACAACCGCTCGGGCCGCAAATTGATGCAGGCCTATTTCCGCCAGCGTGGCGTGAGCGTGAGTTTTTCGGCGTAACCGAAGCGCGTCGCCTCCCGGTTCAAAAACCGGGCCATCGGCCGTTTCGACCGCCGGCTTGCCGCTACCGCGCCACCGGCTTGCCAAAGATCATACCCAAAAACTCGTCCAGCCAGCGCTTCAGATGCATGTCCCAGATCAGCCGGCCGCCGAGATGGTCGCGGCCGGGCTGCGCACCGGGCAGTTCGAAGCGGTGCGCGCCGCGCACCACCCAGCGCTGCATCATCACCCTGGTCAGTTCGCCGTGGAACTGGATGCCCCAGGCATTGTCGCCATAGCGGAAGGCCTGGTTGGGATAGGTCTCGTTCGTGGCCAGCAGCGTCGCGTCATCAGGCAACGAAAAGCCCTCGCGGTGGAACTGGTAGACCATTTCGGGCCAATGCATCAGTTTCCGGCCGGCTTCGGTCGCCTTGAGCGGATACCAGCCGATCTCGACCAGCCCATCGCCATGGCCCTCGACCTTGCCGCCAAGATGATTGGCCAGCATCTGCGCGCCGAGGCAGATGCCGAGCAGCGGCCGGTTTTCCCTGAGCGGGACTTCCAGCCAATTGGTTTCGCGGCGGACGAACTCGTCCTCGTCATTGGCGCTCATCGGCCCGCCGAACACCACCGCGCCGGCATGGCCGTCTAGCGTTTCCGGCAAGGCGTCGCCGAGCGGCGGCCGACGGATGTCGAGATCGAAGCCTTCCTGCAAAAGCATGTGGCCGACGCGTCCGGGGCTCGAATTCTCCTGATGCAGCACGATCAGGATCTTTGGCTTCGGGCTTGGTCTGCGCGGCATCGTCAGGCGGGATCCCGTCTATTCGTCGCTCGACGTTCCACGCGCGCCCGGCGCCTGCGCCGCCGCCTTGCGACGCGCCTCGACCCGGTCGTGGCGCTCGACGCCGATCAGCTCGGCGACGCGCCACACCGTATTGTCCTCGAGCTCGTGCAACTCGCCATCGGCGTAGACGATCTCCCACATCAGGCCGATGAAGGCCTTGCGTCCCTCGGCATCGAGATGGCGCTTGAGCACGCTGGTGAAGGCGTAGAGGTCGATCGCTTCGTTGTCGGCGCGCTCACCGGCGGCGGCGAGCGCTTCGAGTTCGGCGCCGCTGATCGAATAGCTCTGCGCCAGCACCGCCTTGAAGCGCTCCCATTCGACATCCTGGCGCACGCCATCGGCGTTCATCACATGGTAGAGCAGCGCCGAAGCCGCGACGCGCGGATCGTCCGTGCTGGTGTGGCTGCCCGAACCGGCCGGCAAATCCCTGAGAAACGACAGAACGCGCTCGAACATCAATCCATTCCCAAACGGCCCGGCGGCCAGGTCTATCGCCCGCGGGCCAAAATCAAAACAGCCGGAACCGGCGTGGCGACTTTTCCGCGTCCTCGTCCGGATCGACGCCGGGATCATCCGGCAGGCGCGCCAGCTCTTCCGCCGGCTCGACGGCCTCGGCATCGGTTGGCACCGCCGCGAACGCCGCCGCCGTCACCGGCGTGACGTGATCCGCCTGGTTGTCGGCTTGCTTGCTCTCGCTTCCAACCGCGGCATGATCGATGACGTCGATCGGCTTTTCCGCGACGGGCTTCGGCGGCGCTTCGATGGCCGCGACTGGAGCATCCGGCGCATCCTCGCGGCTGTCGATCAGCTGCCCAAGCCGTTCCATCGGCGCGCGCCACTCGAAGGCGTCGAGCCGCCCGGTGACCGGCGATACCGGTGCCCACCGCTCCGAGACCACGCCGTCGGCGACCCAGGCCGGATCGCGCGGCGCCCGCACCGCCTTGGAAAGCAGTTGCCGTACCTTGCCCTGGTCGCCGGTCTCGGCCTCCTCGATGTCGGCCAGGAGCAGATAGGCGCCCTCGCGGCGGTCCATCCGGATCGCCGCTTCGGCCTCGCGGCGGGCGGTCGCGAATTCCTGCGCATCGAGCGCGGCGCGCGCCACCGTCATCGACGATTCGGCATGGTTCTTCTTCATGTCCTGCAGCTTCTTCGCCCGGTTCAGCCTGTCCAGCACCGCGTCGCCCGGCCGGGCATGGGTATAGAGCTCAGCCAGTTCCGGATGCGGCTCCGCTCGCCATGCCGTCTCCAGGATTTTGGAGCCCTTGCGGACATCGTTCTGCTTGAACAGCGCGGCGGCTGCGGCAACCGCGGCCGGCGCAAAGTCAGGCTGCAGCTTGTTGGCCTCCATTGCGGCTGTCCTGGCGGCGGCAGGATCGCTATCGGCGAGCGCCTGGGCCTTGGCCGTGAGCAGCACGGCCCGGCGGCGGCTGGCGGCGTCGCGTTCGATCTGCCGTGTCGACTTCTGCGCCTCGACCAGCTTCAGCGCGCCGTCCCAGTCGCTGCGCGCGGTCAGTTCCTCCAGCGTCGATTCGGCGGCCCAGGCCAGTTGCGGCGCCACCGCGGCGGCACGGCCGGCATAGTGGCGAGCGGCGTTGCGATCACCCAGCCGTTCGGCTTCCAGATAAAGCCCGCGCAGGCCGAGCAGCCGCATTTCGGGATCGTCAAGCATGCTCTCGAACTTCTGCCGCGCGCCTTCATGGTCGCCTTCGAGCAGCGATGCCTGCGCCTCGAGCAGATGGATCAACGGCTCCTGGTCCGAACGGATCAGCTTGGCCGCTTCCTTGGTCTTCTTGCGGGCCAGCGCGCCATCGCCGGCGCCGGCGGCGATCATACCCGTCGACAGCGCCTGATAGCCACGGTCGCGGCGGCGCACGCGAAAATAGCGCGAAATGGTGTAGGGGCTGTTCCACAGCGACTTGACCAGCCACCACAGGATCATCACCGCCGCGACAACGGCGACGACGGCCACCGCCGCCACCATCAGGCTGACCTGGTACTGGTAACCGTTGAAGGTGACGACCATGTCGCCCGGCCGGTCGGCCAGCCAGGCAAAGCCCAGCCCGAGAGCGAAGACGACGATGAGGAAGGCGAGCAGGCGGATCATCGTGTTGCCCTCATGCCTTCATCGCGCCGGAGATCAGCGCGTCGACCTGGGTTTCGACCTCGATGCGCGCCTTTAGTTTGCCGGCAAAGTCGGCGCCCGCCGCCTTCACGGCCTCCGGCAGCGTGTCATATTCCGAAAGCGCCTTGGCGTAGTCGCCCTGAGTGACCGCAACCTCCATGCGCGCCACGGTTTCCGGCGCGCCCTTACCTTCGACGGCGCCGATCGGCCGCACCTTGACCAGCGATTCGGCGCTCGCCATCAGATTTTGCAGGAAGCCGGCATTCTGGTCGACCGGGGTGGCGGCGGCGACCATGGCATTGGCCGCGGCATCCATCTGCGAGGCGATCTCGGTGCGGGTCGGAACCCCCTTTTCGGCATAGGGGCGCAAGGTCGCGAGCTCAGGCGCATTGGGCGAAATCGCGGCCAGCGTATCGAGCTCAGCCGAGAATGGCGCGCCACGGTCGAGCGCGGCCTTCAGCGCCGAAGCGGCAATGGCGAGCGCGATCTTCGGCTGCGATGCCTGTGCGTCGACCTTGCCGGAAAGCTGCGACACCGACTGCTCCAGCGCGGCGAGCCGGCCCTCCTGCGCCTTCGCCGCCTCGCCGCTTGATTTCACCAGCGCATCAAGGCCGGCGAGCTTTTCGTTGATCGGGCCAAGATCGACGGGGGCGGCGCTGCCGGCCTTGCCGAGCGCCGCGACCGCCGTTTCGATCTGCTTGACTTTGTCGCCAAGGGCGGCAAGCCCGGCATTGTCGCCGGCGCCGCCCTGTTCGACCGCCGATTTCAACGCCGCGACATCGCTCTTGACCTGGTCGAGCGCCGACGACAGGCCGTCGACCTTGGCCGAGGCGCCGTTGTCGCCGCCGGTTTCCTTCAGGCCGGCGATTTCGGTCCTGAGCGAAGCGATCTCGCCATTGACCCCGTCGAGCGACACACCCGCGCCGGAGCCCGGCGCGCCGAGCAGACCGGCAAACTGCAGCCCACCGGCACCGACAAGCGCGATGACACCGCCGACAATGCCGGCGGCAATGCCATTGAGGCCGCCACGCTTTGCCTCAGGCGGCGTCGGCGCCATCTTCTCGCTCCGCGTCTCGGTCTTTGCCTTGTTGTCGTCGCCGCCCTTCGATGAGGCATCATCGAAATTGTAGTCGGAGGCCTTGGCACGGCTCTCCGATGCATTCGAACCGGGATAAGGCAATTCCGGCTCTCCGGCCTTGCTTTCGGCGCCTGGCTGCGCCTCCGTGCCGGCCTGCCGGGCGGCGGCATCGGCATGCTCCCAGGGTTCGAGATCGGTCTGGTCGGCATGCATCGGCTCCTCGGGAGCCTGCGGCTGGGAAGCGGTCACGGCCTCCTCGGCCTTGGCTTCATCGGTCTTCGTGTCATCGGTTTGGGCGGCATCCTCGTCGACGATGCGCGAGACGGCGCCGGGCTCGAGATCGATGGTCACCGGCTCGCGGCGGCTTTTCGAGTGTCGCATCTTCGGCGTCTTGACCATGCATGGCTCCGCAAAATTCGCTTCGTCTCAACGCCCGGCGGCGCGTGATGGTTCTCAGAAAGGGTCTAGCACATCACCAAGCGGTGAAAAGGGGCGGTGTGATGACGCGGCTCAACCTGGAGTCCGCAAAAGCGCCAGCAGCGCCTCCTCGTCGGGCCTGGCCGCGCTGTGGATTGCTTTGCCGGCGGCGTCGCCGAAGGCGGCGGCGATGCGCGCTGAAAGCGCGAAAAACCGTGTTCTTTCAAAGATACCGCTCAGGGCCGGTTTCCCGATCAGGGCTCGCATCGCCGCCGCCGCCGTGGCCGAATAGAGCAGCACCGCATCGACCGGTCGGCCGGACAGCCGCGCGAGGATGGCCTCGTCCTGATACCCCACCGTTACTGTGTCATATGTCTCGACGGCCTGGACCCGGACTCCAGAGGCTTCCAGCCTCTGCTCGAACAGCGGAAAGCGCACGCGTCCGCAGAGATAGTCGATACCCTTGCCGGGAAAGGCCGCCGCGAGGCCATCGGCCAGCGATCCGGCATCGCCGGGGCCGTCAACGACGGACGCAAAACCTGTCTTGCGCGCGGCCTCGGCGGTCCTGGCGCCCACGGCGTGGCAAGGCAGGTCGGCAAGCGCCGCGATCGTCTCCTTCGAGGCATGGCGCAGGGCATTGGCGCTGGTGACGGCAACGACGACGGCGTCGCCTCCGATCAGTCCGGCATCGACAGGCAAGGCAATCGTCGCGGTCAGAGGCAAAAGAAGCGGCTCATAGCCTGCATCTTCAAGCCGACGCGCCGTGCGCGACGCGCCTGGTTCCGGCCTGGTCACCAGGACGCGAAGCATGTCAGAGCCAGCCGTCGAAGAACTTTTCGCCAGCCTTGGCCCGCACCGTCCTCGCCGCCTCATCGCCGATGCGCGCGGCATCTTCTGCCGACCCCCGCAGTTCGACCGTGTGCGACTGCGTGCCGTCGGGCGAGATGATCAGCCCGGCAAAAGAGAGTTTTCCGGCCTCGACCGCCGCATAGCCGGCGATCGGCGTGCGGCAGGAGCCGTCGAGAGCGGCGAGAAAGGCGCGCTCGCAGGCAAGTGCCTGTCCGGTCGGCACGTCGTGGATGGCCGCCAGCATCTTCTCGACGTCGCGGTCGCCGATACGCGTCTCGATGCCGATCGCGCCCTGTCCCGGCGCCGGCGGAAAAATGTCGAGCGGCATCAGGTCGGTAGCCAGATGTTCCAGTCCGAGCCGCTTCAGTCCGGCATAGGCCAGGATGGTACCGGTAGCGACGCCTTCCTCTAGTTTGCGCAGCCGCGTCTGCACGTTGCCCCGGAACATCACCACGTCGAGATCGGGCCGCATGCGCCGGATCAGCGCCTGGCGCCTGAGCGACGACGAGCCTACCTTTGCGCCACGCGGCAGCTCGGCGATCGTCTTGGCCGCCTTGCCGACGAAGGCGTCGCGCGCATCCTCGCGCGGCAGGAAAGCCGAGAGTTCCAGGCCGGCGGGCAGTTGCGTCGGCATGTCCTTCGACGAATGCACGGCGATGTCGATCGCGCCGGCCAGCAGCGCTTCCTCGATTTCCTTGGTGAACAGGCCCTTGCCGCCGGCTTCCGACAGCGGCCGGTCCTGGATGCGGTCGCCGCTGGTCGAGATGACGACGACTTCGAACGCTGCCGCTGGCATGCCATGCGCGGCCATCAGCCGCGCCTGTGTTTCATGCGCCTGCGCCAACGCCAGCGGGCTGCCGCGCGTTCCGATTTTCAAGATTGTTTGCATGGCGAGCGGTCCGTGATAACCCCCGAGCAGATCGAGGTCTGTCGAGATTCAGGTCAGGCCGTGCCGAAAATAGTGGGTTTTGAGAACCGGAGCGCAGCGTACTTTTGGGTACGTGAGCACCGGAAGCGCAGAAACCCGCCATTTGCAGGCCGGCATCACCTGAATATCGGCTGACCTCCTAACGGGGAAAGCCCGGCTGCACAATCTCTTGGGATAGCGACGAATTGATCCGCGTACTGGGCATTGAGACGAGTTGCGACGAGACCGCCGCCAGCGTCGTGGCGCTGGAGGGCGACGCCGCGCCGAAAATCCTGTCCAACATCGTGCTCTCCCAGATCGAGGAACATGCCGCCTTCGGCGGTGTGGTGCCGGAGATCGCCGCGCGCGCCCATGTCGAGGCGCTGGACGGCATCATCGAGGCGGCACTCGCCGATTCGGGCGTGGCATTGGCCGACGTCGACGCCATCGCAGCCACCGCCGGGCCGGGCCTCGTCGGCGGGCTGATTGTCGGTCTGATGACGGCCAAGGCCATCGCCGCCGCGGCGAACAAGCCGCTGATCGCCGTCAATCACCTCGAAGGCCACGCCTTGACGGCGCGGCTGACCGACGGTCTCGAATTTCCCTACCTGCTGCTGCTGGTTTCCGGCGGCCACACGCAGATCCTCGCCGTGCGCGGCGTGGGCGACTACCAGCGCTGGGCCACCACCATAGACGACGCGCTCGGCGAAGCTTTCGACAAGACCGCCAAGATGCTCGGCCTGCCCTATCCTGGCGGTCCCAATGTCGAGAAGGCGGCGATGTCGGGCGATGCTTCGCGCTTTGCCTTCCCCAGGCCGATGAAAGGCTCGGCGCAGCCCGATTTCTCCTTTTCCGGCCTGAAGACGGCCGTGCGCCAGGCGGCAACGGCAATCGAGCCGTTGAGCGAACAGGATGTCGCCGACATCTGCGCCTCGTTTCAGGCGGCGGTCGCCGATGCGCTGGCCGACCGCGTGTCTCGCGCCCTTGCGCGCTTCAGCGAGACGTTCCCGGGCACCAAAAGGCCCTCGCTGGTCGTTGCCGGAGGCGTTGCCGCCAACCGCACCATCAAAGCCACGCTTGAAGGGCTCTGTGCCAAGGCCGGTTTCGCCTTCGTCGCGCCGCCGTTGAAATTGTGCACCGACAATGCGGCGATGATCGCCTGGGCCGGCATCGAGCGGCTGCGCGAGGGAATGGCGCAAGAGAACGGCTTCGATTTTGTGCCGCGCTCGCGCTGGCCGCTGGACAGCGTCTCGACGCCAATGGTCGGCTCCGGCCGGCGCGGAGCAAAGGCATGACCGATCGAGCCATGAAGAGCGCGGGCACTGGCGGCAAAGGCGGCTGGCATGTCACCGTGCTCGGCGGCGGCGCCTGGGGCACGGCGCTGGCGCTGGCCATGCTGCGCGCCGGCCATTCGGTGCGGCTGTTCGCGCGTGATCCCGAAACGGTCGCCGCGATCGGCCGCGGTGAGAACCCGCGCTACCTTCCCGGCATCGCGATTGCGCCCGGCATCGAGGCGACGAGCGACATCGAGGCGGCGCTCACCGGAAGCGATTGCGTGCTGGCGGTGACGCCGGCGCAGGCATTGCGGACGACGCTGGCGAGCGCAAGGGATCATATGCCGGCTGGCATTCCGCTCGTGCTTTGCGCCAAGGGCATCGAACGCGACACCGGCGCCTTGTTGTCGGCGATCGCCGCGGAAATCTTGCCGCCAAACCCGGTTGCCGCCTTGTCCGGGCCGAGCTTTGCCAGCGACGTCGCCCGCGGCCTGCCGACAGCGGTGGTGGTGGCTGCTGGCGACGAGACCCTGGCGGCCGACCTTGCCGCCCGTTTTTCGGCGGAAAACCTGCGCTGCTATTCGAGCGACGACCTGATCGGCGTCGAGATCGGCGGCGCGCTGAAGAACGTCTTCGCCATCGCCGCCGGCGCCGTTACCGGGGCCGGCCTCGGCGCCAGTGCCCAGGCCGCCATGGTCACGCGCGGCTTCGTCGAACTGCGCCGCATCGGCGCCGCCTTTGGCGCCCGGCCCGAGACCCTGATGGGGCTTTCCGGCCTTGGCGACCTGCTGCTCACATGCGCGTCGTCGCAATCGCGCAATTTCGCCTATGGGCTGGCGCTCGGACAGGGCAAGGCGCTTTCTGGACTGCCGCTGGCCGAGGGCGTGCCGACGGCGGCCATCGCGGCCCGCATCGCCGCCGAGCGCGGCATCGACGCGCCGATTATCGCTGCCGTGGCGGCGATAATCGAAGGCACCATCACCGTCCAGCAGGCGGTGACGGCCTTGATGACGCGGCCATTGAAGACCGAAACCAACGATTGACCCCCTCACTCTGATCCAGGAGAAAGACCATGCTGTTTGCTCTGATCTGCAAGGACAAGCCCGGAAGCCTGCAAGTGCGCCTCGACACGCGACCCGAACATGTCGCCTTTCTCGAAGGACTGAACGGCGACAAGAAACTGGCCTTTGCCGGTCCATTCCTCGATGCCGACGGCAAGCCCAATGGCAGCCTCGTCGTGGTCGAGGCGCCTGACATGGCGGGTGCGCAGGCTCTGTCGGCCGCCGACCCCTATGCCAAGGCCGGACTGTTTGAAAGCGTCGAAATCCGGCAGTGGAACTGGACGTTCAACAAGCCGGCGGCTAGTTAATTCCCGGCGCCCGCGACTGGATCGCATGGAGGAGAAAAAATGAACTACTGGCTGTTCAAATCCGAACCCTCGGTTTTCTCCTTCGAGGCGTTGAAGGCCAAGGGCAAGTCCGGCACGCAATGGGACGGCGTACGCAACTATGCCGCCCGCAACAACATGAAGGCCATGCAGGTCGGCGATCTCGGCTTCTTCTATCATTCCAATGAAGGGCTCGACATCGTCGGCATCGCCGAGGTCTGCGCGCTCGCCCACCCCGACTCCACGTCGGACGACCCGCGCTGGGAATGTGTCGATATCCGCGCCTTCAAGGATGTGCCAAATCCGCCGACACTGGCGGACGTCAAGGCCAATCCGAAGCTGGCCGAGATGGCGCTGGTGCGGCTTGGACGGCTTTCCGTGCAGCCGGTGACGCCGGCCGAATGGAAGGAAGTCTGCCGCATGGGCGGCCTGACGCCGGCGCCGTGACGGCACTCACCCCCGACAGCGCCAGACAGTTCATTCTCGACAATACGGCGCTGATGGCGCCGCCGCATGTGCCGGAAATCACGCTTCATCTCGCCGACGAAGCGCATGACTTGTGGCAGCGGACCGAGGAGGAGCTGGTCGAGATCGGCTTGCCGCCGCCCTTCTGGGCTTTCGCCTGGGCCGGCGGCCAGGGCCTCGCCCGCCATGTCATCGACAATCCCGACACGGTACGGGGCAAGCGCGTGCTCGACTTCGCCTCGGGCTCCGGCCTTGTCGCCATCGCCGCCGCCAAAGCCGGCGCGGCGGATGTGATCGCCGCCGACATCGATCCGTTTTGCGAAACCGCGGTTCGCCTTAATGCGCAAGCCAACGACGTCGCGATCGATTTCCTCGGCACCGACTGCGTCGGCACCGATGCGGGATGGGATGTCGTGCTCGCCGGAGACGTTTTCTATGACAAACCCTTCGCCGCCCGGCTGATGCCGTGGTTTTCGGCACTCAAGCGGCGCGGCGCCGATATACTGGTCGGCGATCCCGGCCGCTCCTACCTGCCGCGATCGGGACTGGAACCGCTTGGCGTCTACCAGGTGCCGGTGACACGGGCGCTCGAGGATGCCGAGGTCAAGCGCACGACCGTGTGGCGCCTGCTTGACGCCATCGCCGAACAGGCGTTTCCATAAAACAGCACAGAGGGGGAACTCATGGATTTTTCCGCAGTGAACTGGGTAGCGGTGGTTGCCGCCGCTATCGTCGCCTGGCTGTTCGGCGCCGTCTGGTACATGGCGCTCGGCAAGCCCTGGCTGAAAGCCGCCAGGCTCGACCCGGCGACGATGAAGAAATCGCCGCTGCCTTTCGTCATCTCCTTCATCGCCGAGCTCATCATGGCGTTGGTCATGGCCCTGGTCGTCGGCGCGATGACCGGTGGGGAACCGACCTGGCTCGCCGGACTGATCTTCGGCTTCGTGCTTTGGCTGGGCTTTGTCGCCACGACGCTGTCGGTGAACCACCGCTACGAGAATTTCGGCTGGGACCTGACCCTGATCGATGGCGGCCACTGGCTCGGCGTCCTGCTGATCATCGGCGCGGTGATCGGTTGGTTCGGCGCCGTCGCGGCTTGAATGGGATGATAGTGCTTTGATGGCGGACGAACCCGGCTTTCCACGCGACCTGGTGTTCAGCCGGATCTGTCATGTCAAAAACGGTTATGACGACCGGCGCCGGCACATCGTGCGCGAGTTCGAGCGGCGCGGCGTGCCCGTCACCTTCTACA
Organism: Mesorhizobium sp. B2-3-4; assembly: GCF_006442315.1. Taxonomy (GTDB): domain Bacteria; phylum Pseudomonadota; class Alphaproteobacteria; order Rhizobiales; family Rhizobiaceae; genus Mesorhizobium. The sequence continues at coordinate 57,257 of NZ_VFVY01000021.1, forward strand.
CCGACTGGGACCAGCCCGACATTACGGCCGATATCCGGGCCGAGCTCGTCGCTCCGGCCTTCAAACATCCACCGGCCGTCTCGCTGGCGCTGAAACATCTCGGCATCTGGCGCGATTTCCTCGAAACCGACCTGCCCTACTGCCTGGTGTTCGAGGATGACGTCTTCCTCGCGCGCGATTTCGTCGCCAAATTCCGGCAAGGGCTCGCCGAACTGGGCAGCCCGGCGCGCAAAGCCGTCATCTATCTCGGCAATGGCAGCAACTACTACACGCCGAGCTGGAACTTGCGGAAAGGCCAGAGGCTTTACCCCGCGCTCCATGCCAGATGCACCGATTCCTACCTCATCACCCGCCCGGTCGCCGAGGCCCGTTGCGCCTGGATCGCGCAGAACAGGATATCCACCTCGATCGACCACCAGGTCGAACAGATGGACGAAAAGCTCGGCGTCGAGATGCTGTGGTTCGAACGGCCGATCGTCGAGCAGGGAAGCGAGAACGGAGCGTTCGAGACCTCGATTTCCGCGAAGCGATATCCGCGTCTGTACAAAAGCCTGAAATGGAAGTGGAAGAAATACACCAGGATGGTTTTCGGCCACAACGCCCGGTCCTGAGACAACGTTGCCGGCCGAGGGCGGCCTAGACCTTGTCCGCCGTTCGCGTCCTGGCAACTTCCTCCAGAATCCATTCGCGGAAGGCGACGATGCGGGGATCGTCGGTCATCGCCTGCGGATAGACCAGGAAATAGGCGAATTCCGGCGCAACCCTGATGCTGAGTTCGAAGGGCCGCACCAGCCGGCCTTCGGACAGGTCGTTTGCCACCATGGCGAAATCGGCGAGCGCCACGGCATTGCCGTCGAGCGCCGCCTGGACAGCATCCGTCGACGTGCCGAAGACAACGGTGCGGCTGTCGTCGAAATCGTCGACGCCGGCCGCCGCCATCCACATGCGCCAGTTCGGCCATGTCACGCCCTGCCGCGCCCATTCGATATGGGCAAGCGTGTGGTTGAACAGGTCGCGTGGCTCGCGCAAGGGCGGTCCCGATGTCAGAAGACCCGGACTGCACACGGGAATGATGATGTTGTCGAACAGGCGATGCGCGCAAAGCCCCGGATATTTACCGGCGCCGAAGCGGATGCCGACATCGACGTCGTCGAGATCGAAATCGCGCAAGCCATAGGCGATGTCGAACCTCAGCTCGATGCCCGGGTACTGTTTGCGGAAATTCTCGACGCGCCGCATCAGCCATTTCGCCGCAAACTGCGCGTCCAGCGTCACCTTCAGGAATTCGGTGCCGCGCGCCAGCTTGCGTGCCCGCATGACGGCCCGGCCAAGCAGATCGAGCGTGTCGGTCGCCGCCTCGTACAGCACCGTGCCCGCCTCCGTCAGTCGGATGGTACGGCTGGTGCGGGTGAACAAGACGATGCCGAGCTGATCCTCGATTTCCTTGATCTGGTGGCTGACGGCGGCCGGCGTAAGGCCGAGCTCTTCGGCGGCGCGGGTGAAATTGAGGTGCCGGGCCGCCGCTTCCAGCGTTCTGAGCGCTCGCGTCCCCGGCAAGAGAATTGCCATCAGCGTGTCACTCGGCAACGGCGGCTCATGGCCTCTTGATCCTCAAATAAAACTTGATGATCTGAAAAGAACTACTCGTTTCCCGTTTGTTTTTCAATCCGGCATGATTGCAGCATCAAAACACCATCAAACCGGATTTGATATCCGGAGAATACGGATCACGTCATGTCCCACATCGCTCTTGACCCTGCATACATCGCCCGGCCGGGCTGGCTGTCGGCTGTCCGTGACTGGCTGCGTCAGGCCAGGGTCGCGGTCAACCTTCCGCACCAGAATGTCGAGGACCTGTCCGAGCGCCAGCTGCGCGATATCGGCGCCGCCCGCAAGGACGTCGCGAAGGCGATGGACCGGGAACTTGGCCGGATCGGTCTGCTGGACATAGGCTGGCAGCAGCCAAGGAGATAGGGATTGGGCCGTAGGGAATAGGCAGTAGGCATTAGAAGAGAACCCCTACTCCCTACTCCCTACTCCCTACTCCCTACTCCCTACTCCCTACTCCCTACCTCACCACCCTCACCACCGTCCGATCCGACAGCAGCGGCAAAAGCCGCGCCATCGTGCGCGCGGTCACCGCCACGCAGCCTTGCGTCGGCGTGAAGCCGGGACGCGCCAGGTGGAAAAAGATGGCGCTGCCGCGCCCGCGGCGGCGCGGCGCGATGTTCCAGTCGAGCACCAGGCAGGCGTCATAGAGCCGGTCGTCGCGCCGCATCCGTTCGTGGCTGGCGCCATAGGGAATCTTGACCGGCCTGTTGTAGTTGCGGTCGTCCGATACCTCGCACCAGCCGAGATCAGACCCGATCGGCGCCATCGCCAGGCGGGTTCTGCGGCCGGCAGCGAACTGATCCCCCCGGAAATAGCCCGCCAGGATGCGCATCGAAGCGAGCGGTGTCGCGCCGTCCCCCTCGCGCTTGTCGGCCTTGATGCCGCCGCGCCCCAACGCGCACGCAAACACCGTTTTGCCGGCCTGCAGCAAGCCCTGAGTGGGGTGGCCGGGCCGGGCCCGCACGGTCAGCACACCCAGCCCTTTCGGCAAAATTGCGCCGGCTGCATTGCGATCGCGTTTTTTCTTGTATGATCGTGCCACGGAACAAATCACTGTGATCGGCTATTGTGTCAGCCAGCTTCCGCATAAATACGCAGCGGTCAACTGAATTCACTTTTCAAAACAACGGATTGATCCATGACTTCACGCACCATCCTGATCGTCGACGACGATGACGACCTGCGCGGCACGCTCGTCGAGCAACTCTCCCTCTACGAGGAATTCGACGTCCTCCAGGAAGCCACTGCGGCAAAAGGCGTCACCGCGGCGCGCGGCGGCCTCATCGATCTGCTCATCATGGATGTCGGCTTGCCCGACATGGATGGCCGGGAGGCGGTAAAGATCCTGCGTAAGGGCGGCTACAAGGCGCCCATTATCATGCTGACCGGCCACGACACCGATTCGGACACGATCCTTGGCCTCGAGGCCGGTGCCAATGACTATGTGACCAAGCCGTTCCGCTTCGCGGTGCTGCTTGCCCGCATTCGGGCGCAGTTGCGCCAGCATGAGCAGAGCGAGGACGCGACCTTCTCGGTCGGCCCCTACACTTTCAAGCCCAGCCAGAAACTGCTTATCGACCCGCGCGGCGGCAAGGTGCGGCTGACGGAGAAGGAGGCCTCGATCATCAAATATCTCTATCGCGCCGACCAGAAAGTGGTGACGCGCGATGTGCTGCTGGAAGAAGTATGGGGATACAATTCCGGCGTCACCACGCACACGCTGGAGACCCATGTCTATCGTCTGCGTCAGAAGATCGAGCGCGATCCTTCCAATGCCGAAATTCTTGTGACAGAAAGCGGCGGCTACAAGCTGGTTCCTTAAACATTTTACGATCCAATAAGCGGTCTGGGCGGGGGCCGCTTTCGGGTACGATCCTGTTGGAGGGGGATTCTGGACCGTACCGCAGAGGAGGGATTGGACTGACCGTTCGGGGACACAGCTAGATGGCGCTGGATGACGACATCCGCATCCTGTCCGCCGTGAGGCTTTTCGAGGGCTTCACGCAGGAACAATTGCGCCTGCTCGCCTTCGGTGCCGAGACCACGCTGCTCAATGCCGACCGCAAGCTCTACCGCGAGGACGACGAAGCCGATTCAGCCTATGTCGTGGTCTCGGGCGAGATCGCCCTTTACCGGGAACAGGACGGCGAGCGCATCCCGATCGGCACCGCCGGACCCGGTACCATGCTGAGCGAGCTGGCGCTCATCGCCGATACCAGGCGGCTGACCAGCGCCTCCGCCGCCACCGACGCGGAAGTGATAAGGCTGAGCCGCAAGATGTTCCGCCGCATCCTGGAGGAGTATCCGGAAGTGGCGCTGAAACTGCATCAGCGCATCTCCGAGGAGTTCCAGGCCATGATCCGCCGCATCGAGGCACTGGGTCCGCGCTTTTCGGGGTGAGGCGCAACAGACGGCTCAAAAGCGGGTTCGTCATTCCAGGGCGGAGCAAGGAGCGCAGCGACGCGCGCAGACCCTGGACTAGGATGGCGACCGGCAGCGCGCCTTTCCAACCGCCACGTCAATCCAGGTTGAACCGCGCAACGACAGGCACATGGTCCGACGGCCGGTCCCAGCCGCGCGCCGCCCGCAGAATCTCGTAGCCGGTGAAATCAGGCACCAGGTTGGGCGACGACCAGACATGATCGAGCCGCCGGCCACGGTTCGACGCTTCCCAGTCCTGCGCGCGATAGCTCCACCAGGTGTAGAGCTTCTGTTCCGGCGGCACGTTGTGCCGCATCAGGTCGACCCAGCCGCCGGAGAGCCGCATCGCCTCGAAGCTTTCGGTCTCGACCGGCGTGTGGCTGACCACATTTAGCAATTGCTTGTGCGACCAGACATCATGCTCCAGCGGCGCGATGTTGAGGTCACCGACCAGCACCGAGGCCGACACTTCGTCGTGCTCGGCCCGGATAGCATTCATCTCGGCGACGAAGTCGAGCTTGTGCCTGAACTTCTTGTTGATTTCGGGATCCGGTTCGTCGCCGCCGGCCGGAACGTAGAAATTGTGCACCAGGATGGCCTTGCCGCCGGCCCGCACCTTCACCGACAGGTGCCGGCTGTCCTCGATGTCGCAGAAGCGGCGCCTTTCGACCACCTCGATGGGCCGCCGTGCCACCGTCGCCACGCCGTGATAGCCCTTCTGGCCATGGAAGGCGATGTGCTGGTAGCCGAGCCGGCGGAACGCCTTTTCCGGAAACAGCTCGTCCGGGACCTTGGTTTCCTGCAGGCACAGCACATCGGGCGCGTACTCGTCGAGCAGGCGTTCGATGATGGGCATGCGCAGGCGCACGGAGTTGATGTTCCAGGTGGCGATCGAAAAGGGCATACGGCAAAGTCCGGCAAGAGAGAGCCGAACTACTGCCAGCCGAACGCCGGAAAGACAAGGGAAGCGTCAAATCGCGGCGCCGGGATGCGCCCGAGACGAAACCTACCTGGTTTTCGTATTCAGTTCGCGGTTCGCCGTATAGTCGATGGCGAAGGTGTCGGCGGCGAAACTGACGCCTTCCTTGACGTTGTAGATCATCACCGTCGTATCCTTGCCCTGCGCATCCGTGATCGTCCACTGGCGCAGTTCATAGGTCTTCGGATCGAACATCATGGTGATCTTCGAATTGCCGAACACCGATTTGTCAGCGAGCTGAATCGTGGTGAGATCGCTCTCTTCCTTGATATTCTTGACGCGGCCGCCCGAGAGATCGATGTGGTCGTCGAGCAGAAGCTTCAGCGGCGTCTTTGACAGGGGATAGAGATCCGACGTGTTGAGCTTCTTGTTGAGGATGACCACCGACTTGCCGTCGGAAATCACCCGGAAATTCGACGATCCGTCATAGTTGAAACGGATCTTGCCGGGACGCTCCAGGAAGAACTTGCCCCCGGTCTGCTGATTGTTCGGCGCGAACTGGACGAATTCGCCGCTCATCGATTTGACCGCCGAGAAATGATCGGCGATCTTCTGCGCCGCCGCCGGCACGGCTGCCTGCGCCGAGGCCAGCAGTTCGAATCCGGGCACGACATTGAGCGCGGCGGCGCCCGCCATGACCAGGCCGAAGCCAAGCAACTGGCGCCGTGTCGGGGCAAGATCGCTGAGCGCTGAAAGATCGTTTTTCATATCGGTCACTCTCGTCTGATTCCTGATTTGGTCGCTGTCGTGAACCCCCAGTTGGGCTGAAGTTTGGCGATGCGATCGCTGCTCAGTCGCTTGAACGCGCCAGAAGGTTCAAAGTTGCGGCGAACTCCCATCCGTCAGAATTTGTCGTCTTCGGTCGGCACCAGGATTTCGCGTTTCCCGGCATGGTTGGCCGGGCCGACAATGCCTTCCTTTTCCATCTTCTCGATGATCGAGGCGGCCCTGTTGTAGCCGATGCCCAGACGCCGCTGGATGTAGCTGGTCGAGGCCTTGCCGTCGCGCAGCACCACCGAGACCGCCTGGTCGTAGGGGTCGTCGGAATCCTCGAAATTGCCGCCGCCTCCGCCGCCGGAGCCGCCCTTGCCGGACGGCTCGTCCTCGTCCTCTTCATCATCCTCGGTGATGGCGTCGAGATATTCGGGAACGCCCTGAAGCTTGAGGTGGCCGACCACCTTCTCGACCTCGTCGTCGGAGACGAACGGGCCGTGCACGCGCTGGATGCGCCCGCCGCCGGCCATGTAGAGCATGTCACCCATGCCCAGCAGCTGCTCGGCGCCCTGCTCGCCCAGAATGGTGCGGCTGTCGATCTTCGACGTCACCTGGAAGGAGATGCGGGTCGGGAAATTGGCCTTGATGGTGCCGGTGATGACGTCGACCGAGGGGCGCTGCGTGGCCATGATGACATGGATGCCGGCGGCGCGCGCCATCTGCGCCAGGCGCTGCACCGCGCCCTCGATGTCCTTGCCGGCGACCATCATCAGGTCGGCCATTTCGTCGATGATGACGACGATGTAGGGCATCGGCTCGAGATCGAGATTCTCGGTCTCGTAGATCGCCTCGCCGGTCTCCCGGTCGAAGCCGGTCTGCACGGTGCGCGAGATCTTTTCGCCCTTCTTCTCGGCCTGTTGCACGCGCGCATTGAAGCCGTCGATGTTGCGCACGCCGACCTTGGACATCTTGCGGTAGCGGTCCTCCATCTCACGCACGGTCCATTTCAGCGCCACCACGGCCTTTTTCGGATCGGTGACGACCGGCGTGAGCAGATGCGGGATGCCGTCATAGACGGAAAGTTCCAGCATCTTCGGGTCGATCATGATCAGCCGGCACTCCTGCGGCGTCATCCGGTAGAGCAGCGACAGGATCATGGTGTTGATGGCGACCGACTTGCCGGAGCCGGTGGTGCCGGCGACCAGCACGTGCGGCATCTTGGCGATGTCGACGATGACCGCCTCGCCATTGATGCTCTTGCCCAGCGCCAGCGCCAGTTTCATCTTCGTGGTCTCGAAGTCGCGGCTGGCCATGATCTCCCTGAGATAGACCGTCTCGCGCTTGGCGTTGGGCAGCTCGATGCCGATGGCATTGCGGCCGGGGACGACGGCGACACGCGCCGCGATCGCGCTCATGGAGCGGGCAATGTCGTCGGCAAGGCCGATGACGCGCGACGATTTGATGCCCGGCGCGGGCTCCAGTTCATAGAGCGTGACGACAGGGCCGGGACGGACATGAATGATCTCGCCCTTGACGCCGAAATCCTCCAGCACGCCCTCGAGCAGGCGCGCATTCTGCTCCAGCGCATCCTTCGACAGGCTGACATCCTTGGCGACGTTCTTCGGCTCGGACAGGAAATGCAGCGACGGCATTTCGAACGTATCTGAGCCGATCAGCGAGGTCTGGGCTTCGCGCTGGACGCGGGCGCCCGGAGCCGGGCGCGGTGCCGGGGCGGCAACACGCGTGGCGGCGTCGGAACGGAACTGCTGGACCTTGGCGCCAGGCGCGGCACGGCGCGCGACGACCGGCTCGTCGTCGAGGTCGATATCGTCCTCGCCGGTTTCGAAACGATCGTCGAAGACATCGTCATCGTCCGGGTCGACGGAAACGCTGCGGTCATTGACCATGGCGGCGAAGAATTCCGGTTCGACGCGCGCGCGGCCGTCCTGGCTCATGCGGGATTCGGCGAACTCGGCCGATTCGACCCGTTCGGCGGCGCGCCGCCAGGCGCTGGCGCGCGGCTCCATCTCGGGTTCGAACTCGTCGCGCTCCTGCCTGCGGCGCACCGCGCGGCGATGCATCCAGGCGCGCAGCGAGAGCCACCAATGCGTGATCGCGCCGAGCGCCAGTATGCCCTCGTCGCCTTCGTCCTCGTCATTGTCGAACAGCAGCTCGTCCTCGCGCGGTTCCGCGGCGGCTGGTTCTTCCATCACGGCGAAGCCGTTCTTGCGCCCGATCAGCGCCGCGCCATAGGCGAACAGCCACAGCGTGGGTGCCGCCAGCAGAACGGCGAGCACGCTGGCGATCAGCCCGGTCGGATAGCCGCCGACGAGGATACCGGGAATCTTGAGCACCATGTCGCCGAACACGCCGCCGAGGCCGGTGGGCAGTGGCCAGGTTTTGGGCGGAACGATGCAGCCCGCGATCGCTGCGGCGAGCAGCGCGAAGCCGAACCAGTGCAGCCCGCGCTTGGGCATCCTGTCGACGCCGCGCGCCGAAAACAGGAGATATCCCCAGATGACGGCCGGCACCAGCGCGGCGACCGCGGCAAGACCGAAGAACTGCATGGCGAGGTCGGAGAAGACCGCGCCGGCATAGCCCATGGCGTTGGTCACCGTGTTGGCGGTGGCGTGCGAGAAGCTCGGATCGGCGACGTTCCAGGTCGCGAGGCTGGCTACGGCGAAGGCTGTGAAGGCGAACAGCCCGGCGCCGACCAGCCGGCCGACCTGGCGCCGCGCGAACGCCTGGATGCCGTGCCCCGTATCGGTCAGCGCGAGCGGTGCTGAAGCCCCTGAACGCATGCTCTTCCCCGTCTGTGCGTGCCTGGCCCGAGCGCATGACGCACTCCGGCAGATTCGGATGCCAGACTAGGCGGGGGAAGGTTAAGGGCGCATTAACTATAAGGCGGCCGGCGACTTTGCTTGGCGGGGAAATCTTTCGATGCGCCGCACCAACGGAAATGGCGGGCGCCCTGGCCCGCCATCCGTTCGTTCGGGTGAGGCCCTTATTTGCTGGCGCCGCCGAGCATGTTCAGGTTGGCGCAGAACTCGGCGTGCGGCTTGCTCATCGCCGCGTCCTGGCATTCCTTCATCATGGCGTCCTGCTTCTCCTTCGGCATGGCCATGAACGCCGCCTTGAATTCTTCCATCGGCTTCATGGTTTTCATGCTGGAATCGGTGAAGAACGGCGCCATATTGTCCGGCTCGTCCAGTGCGCCGGCAAATGCAAAGCCGCTGACCATGGAAAGCGCGAGTGCACCGAGGCAGATATTCTTGAGGTTCATGAGAAAACTCCTTCCCTGTGTTTTCAAACACGAGCGTCGGAACGACGGTCGCCTCCATGACTTCGCAGAGAGGGCGGTCGATGTTTCCTTGAAAATCCTCTTCACGAGAACGTGACCACCGAAATCATTGGGCGGCAGAAACGGAATTCCAAAAAAGAGGCCCGGATGCGATCCGGGCCTCAAAGCGTGAACTCCTTGCGGGGAGCTTCACGACGGGATTGAAGCAATTCCGGGAAAGTGCCTCTCGCTTCCCTTGTGAATTGCGTGGAGACAGGGGACCGGCGGGAGGAGGGTTCCGCCGGTCCCTTGGCGGGGATGCCTTACGGCACCACTTCGCCATGCTGGGAGATGTCGAGGCCCTCGACCTCTTCCTGGGTCGACGGACGCAGGCCGACCAGGGCCTTGACGATGTAGAGGATCACGAGGGTGGCGATCGCCGTCCAGACGATGGTGACGCCGACGCCGTAAGCCTGCTTGGCGAGCGAGGCGCCCGACGACAGGCTGTTGATCGCCGGATCGGCGAGCACGCCGGTCAGCAGCGCACCGACGATGCCGCCGACGCCATGCACGCCGAAGGCATCGAGCGAGTCGTCATAGCCGAGCGCATGCTTGACCTTGACCGCCGAGAGGTAGCAGACGACGCCGGCGACGATGCCGACGATGAACGCGCCCGTCGGGTTGACGAAGCCGGAAGCCGGCGTCACCGCGACCAGGCCGGCGACGGCGCCCGAGATGATGCCGAGCACGGACGGCTTCTTGGCGACGATCCATTCGGCGAACATCCAGGCCAGGGCCGCCGCGGCGGTGGCCACCTGGGTGTTGAGCATGGCGGCACCGGCAAGGCCGTCGGCGGCGAGTTCGGAACCGGCGTTGAAGCCGAACCAGCCGACCCACAGCAACGAGGCGCCGATCACCGAATAGACCAGGTTGTGCGGCGCCATATTGGTGGTGCCGTAGCCCTGGCGCTTGCCGAGCACCAGCGCGCAGATCAGGCCCGCGACACCGGCGTTGATATGGACGACCGTGCCGCCGGCGAAGTCGAGCACGCCGGCCGAGCCGAGGAAGCCGCCGCCCCATACCCAGTGAGCGACCGGCGCATAGACCACCAGCAGCCACAGTGCCATGAAGATCAGCAATGCCGAGAATTTCATGCGTTCGGCGAAGGCGCCGGCGATCAGCGCTGGCGTGATGATGGCGAAGGTCATCTGGAACATCGAGAACACGAATTCAGGAATGTTCGCCACGCCGGGCGCCCATAGCGAGGATGTGGTGATGCCGTGGTGGAAGAACTTCGAGGCGCCACCGATGAAGGAATTCATGCTGCCGCCATCGGAGAAGGCCAGCGAATAGCCGAACATGAACCACAGCACCGTCACCAGGCAGGTGATGGCGAAGCTCTGCATGATGGTGGCGAGCACGTTCTTCTTGCGCACCATGCCGCCATAGAACAGCGCGAGGCCCGGAATGGTCATCATCAGCACCAGCGCCGTCGAGGTCAGCATCCAGGCGGTGTTGCCGGTGTCGAGCACCGGTGCGGGGGTCGCGGCCGGCGCGGCGGCGGCAGCGGCCGGTGCGGCTTCCTGCGCGAAGGCGGCGACGCTGCCCAACGCGGCCAGAGCAAGCGAACCCAGGAGGGCCGCCCGTCCCGTCGTCTTCAAGGTGGAAGGAATATTCATTGAAATCTCCATTGGAATACGTGTTCGCCGCTTAGAGTGCGTCGCTGTCTGTTTCGCCGGTACGGATGCGCACCGCCTGGTCGATACCGAAGACGAAGATCTTGCCGTCGCCGATCTGGCCGGTCTTGGCCGCGGCTGTGATGGCTTCGACGGCCTTGTCGACCATGTCGGCGCCGACCGCGACCTCGATCTTGATCTTCGGCAGGAAAGAGACCGCGTATTCCGCCCCGCGATAGATTTCCGTATGTCCCTTCTGACGCCCGTAGCCTTTGACTTCGGTGACGGTCAGGCCCTGGATGCCGACCGCGGTGAGCGCTTCGCGCACCTCGTCCAGCTTGAACGGCTTGATGATTGCCATCACGATTTTCATAAGGTTTCACCCTTTGCTGTTGCGGTCTCCCGCGTTTGCACACCTTCACCGATCCCGAGGAGCCGGAGAGTGCTCCCAAGGATTCAAGCTCCGTGCCAAGTGCCGAAGCAGGGTGTTAACCTGTTGTAAATAAAGGGATTGAGGCCACCGCGGCGGCCCCGCGCGATGAATCGCGGCACAGCATATGCTCAGAAATTAAGCAATTTTTCGAAATTGCCTAATTCGCTAGCTTCTGCCGTCGGGAGTGCTCAACGCTTGAGCCGGATCAGCCCTTCCTGCGCCATCGAGGCGATCAGCGTACCGTCGCGGGCATAGAGCGTGCCGCGGCTGAAACCCCGCGATCCCGAGCTCGAGGGACTGTCCTGCGCATAGAGCAGCCAGCCGTCGAGCGGATGCGGCCGGTGGAACCACATCGAATGGTCGATGCTTGCCGCCTGGATGTCGGGGTCGAACAGGCCGCGTCCATGCGCGAAGGTCGAGGTGTCGAGCAGCGTCATGTCGGAGAGATAGGCGAGCAGCACCGACTGCAGCGCGCGGTCGTCGGGCACCGGTCCGGCCAGGCGGATCCAGACATTCTGCCGGGGCGGCAGCTTGTCGCGGCTCTCATAGTGCTGGAGGTTGACGGGCCTCAGCTCCAGCGGCCGCTCGCGCGCCCAGAAACGGCGCACGGCTTCCGGCACGCGGTCGGCCGTTTCGAGCAATTCGCGCTGCGTCTTCAGCCCTTCGGGCGGCGGCACGTCGTCGGGCAGGGCGAACTGGTGCTCGAGCCCCTTCTCGTCGACCTGGAACGAGGCTTCCAGCGAGAAGATCGCCTGCCCGTGCTGGATCGCCAGCACACGCCGCGTGGTGAAGGAGCCGCCGTCGCGGATGCGGTCGACCTCATAGATGATCGGCACCTTGATGTCGCCGGGCCGCATGAAATAGCCGTGCAGCGAATGCACGAAACGGTCCGGCTCCACCGTCCGCTGCGCCGCCACCAGCGCCTGCGCGATCGTCTGGCCGCCGAACACGCGCTGCCACTCCACCTGGGGGCTGCGACCACGGAACAGATTGTGTTCCAGTTTCTCGAGGTCGAGAATGCGCAGAAGCTCGTCGATCGCCGCCATCATGTTTTGTGACCTCGCCGCAAAATTGCTATGGCGGTTTCCGACAGGAAGCACGAGCCGTCAAGGGCGCAGGGCCCCGCAGGCACGCCCAAAGGGTCGCCGAGAGAAGGAGCCGAGACAATGGACCGCAAGGCGGACGCCAAGACCAGATCCGGGCTCGATGTTCTCGTCGCCGGCGCCGGCTATGTCGGGCTGGCCGCCGCCGTCTCGCTGAAGCAGGCCCGCCCAGGCCTTGCCGTGGCGCTGGTCGATGCCGCGCCCGCCGGCTCATGGCAAAGAGACGGCCGCGCCTCGGCCATCGCGGCGGCCGCCTGCCGCATGCTCGACCAGCTCGGCGTCTGGGCTGAGATCGCGCCACAGGCGCAGGCGATCACCGAGATGATCATCACCGATTCGCGCAGCGCCGATCCGGTGCGCCCGGTCTTCCTGACCTTTGGCGGCGAAGTGGCGGCGGGCGAACCCTTCGCGCACATGGTCGCCAACAGGGCGCTGAACGGCGCCTTGCGGGCTAAGGCCGAGAAGCTCGGCATCGACATCGTCGAAGGCGTGGCGGTGCAAGGCTTCGAAACCAGCGGCGCCGGCATATCGGTGCATCTGGCCGATGGCGCCGCGCTGACGGCGCGGCTGCTGGTTGCCGCCGATGGCGTCAACTCCAGGCTGCGCGACATGGCCGGCATCAAGACTGTCAAATGGGAATACGGCCAGTCCGGCATCGTCTGCACCGTGGCGCATGAACGGCCGCATAATGGCCGCGCCGAAGAGCATTTCCTGCCCGCCGGCCCGTTCGCCACGCTGCCGCTGAAACCCGGCGAGGACGGCACCAACCGCTCGTCGATCGTCTGGGTCGAGCGGGCACAAGATGCCAAGGCGCTCGTCGAGGGCGACGATCTCGTCTTCGAGCATGAGCTCGAACAGCGCTTCGGCCTGCAGCTCGGCGAGATCCGCGTCGCGGACAAGCCGCGCGCCTGGCCGCTTGGACTGACCATCGCGCGCGCCTTCGTGGCACCGCGCATCGCACTCGCCGGCGACGCCGCCCATGGCATCCATCCGATCGCCGGACAGGGCCTCAATCTCGGCTTCAAGGACGTCGCCGCGCTTGCCGAGGTGATCGTCGAGGCCGACCGGCTCGGCCAGGACATCGGCGCGCTCGACGTGCTGGAGCGCTACCAGCAATGGCGCCGTTTCGACACCGTGCAGATGGGCGTCACGACCGATGTGCTGAACCGGTTGTTTTCCAACGACATCACGCCGCTGCGCACCGTGCGCGATATCGGCCTTGGTCTCGTCGAGCGCATGCCGAGGCTGAAGGATTTTTTCATCCGCCAGGCCTCGGGGCTGTCGGCCGGCACACCGAGGCTGTTGAAGGGCGAGGCGATCTGAGCCTCGCCAGCACCCGAGGCTTCAGCCGATTCCGTGCTCAGTTGACCTCGAACCCGAGCTTCTGCCTCAGCCGCAACACTCGCTGGTCCTGGATTTTCAGGCGCTGTTCGCCGCCCTGGGCCACGCGATTCAGCATTTGCAGCAGGTCTTCCCGCTCATGCGGATCGAGCTTTTCGCGCAGGAACGGCGCCAGCTTGTCGATGACGATGGTGGTGTCGTCGATCTGCGCGGCGGCCCACTTGGCGTAGACAACCGCTTCATCGGTCTTCTTGGGGCCATCGGCGATCTGCGAAATCACCTCGCGGATGACCGCTTCGCGCTGCGGCAGGACCGGGCCGTCTTCCGAAACCATCGCGGTGATCAGCGTCGCGGCCGCCACCACCGGATCGTCGATCGCTGTCAGCGGCGACAGCGCCGCCTGCTTGCGCAACTTCTTGCGCCTGATGTTGCCCTGCACGCGGCCGACGACGTCGGCGACCTCGCGCGCGGCATCGTTCATCGCCTTCATCCGGTACCACCAGAACGCCGCCGCGCCCAGCGCGCCAAGGATCGCAATCAGGAAAGGCATCTCGAAATCCCCTCGAAATCGCCGCGACGATAGGAGAACCCGCGCCCTGCTTCAACACGCAAGAGTTGCCTTGCGTGAAGAAAATTCAATTCACGACTGGTGAAACTTAGGCGGATAACAAGCCTGATTCCGCCAGCACGACCGCCGGGGTCAGGGCCGCGCCATGATCCCGGCCCGCCATGATCCCGGCCAGTCTACGATCCCGGCCAGTCTACGATCCCGGTATGTCGTAGACCGCCCTCACCTCGACCGTGCCGATTTCGGCCAGCGGGATGCCGGCGGCGATGTCGAGTGCCTCATCGAGCGTACCCGCCTCGACCATGATGAACCCGAGCAATTGCTCCTTGGTTTCGGCGAACGGACCGTCGAGGACCAGCCGCTTGCCCCCGCGCCGGCGCACCGTCCTGGCCGATGACACGGATTGAAGGGCTTCGGCGACGATCAGCTTGCCCTGCTGGTCCAGTGTCCTGTCATAGGCCAGCGAGTCGGCGTTGAGCTTGGCCCCCCGCTCGGCGGTGAGGGCGTAAAGGTCCTTTTCCTCTCCATAGACCAGACAGACATACTTCATTTCGAGCTCCCTTGCTGCGATGAACCATAAGATGCGGTGATGGGCATGTCGGCCTTGCCGGCAGCCGCGTGATCGAGAAGACAGGCCGAGGCCCCGATGATGACGAGCGCGGCCAGAAGGCGGCCAAGGCCCGAGGCCGGCGGATCAAGCCAGAAATCCTGCCTTCGCCCGGCGCCGCGGCCCGGCCTTTGCCACATTGTGAAAAACATGTCGTCCATGACAATCTCCATCCGGCCACCGATGATATGGCCAACCGCAGGACGGCCGGACCGGACGGAAGTCTACATTTTCGCGCGGCTATTTTTGCGGGGGCGCGCTGCGCTGTCATCTTGGTGTGCTGCAAACGGCGCAGTGGTCTTCGCGGACGCCCGCGCTATAGTTGACCCGACGCCGGGGTTCGACCCGGCGATACAAGGCCACGACAACCAAGGAGGACTCCATGGACCGCACCGCGAACGCCGTCTGGAAAGGCAATCTCACCGAGGGCAAAGGCACGCTCGACACGCAAAGCGGCGCCCTGAAAGGCGCACCCTATTCCTTCAAGATGCGTTTCCAGGACGAGACCGGCAAATCCGGTACCAATCCGGAGGAACTGATCGCGGCGGCCCATGCCGGCTGCTACGCCATGCAGCTTTCGCATTTCCTGGCCGAGAACGGCACGCCCGCGGCCGAACTCGACGCCAAGGCGGTGGTGACGCTTGTCCCCGGCACCGGCATCACCGGCAGCGCCATCACGCTGGTCGGCAAGGTGCCCGGCATCGATGCGGCGAAGTTCAAGGAACTGGCCGAGAAGGCCAAGGCCGAATGCCCGGTGTCGAAGGCGCTCGGCGCGATCAAAGTGTCGCTCGACGCGAAGCTGGGGTGATCGGCGTTTCTATCTGAGGGGCAGAGATCCTTCGCCCCCCTCTCTGCCCTGCCGGGCATCTCCCCCTCAAAGGGGGGGAGATTGGCAGTTCCAGCGCTGGCGCTTCTCTTGCAACGTTGGTGATTTGCGAAAGCCGGCATGACATCTGATCTCCCCCCTTGAGGGGGAGATGTCCGGCAGGACAGAGAGGGGGGCCTCGCGCCAACCTGTCCGTTTACGGCTAAGCCCCCAGCGCGTCGAGCCGCGCGCGCAAGGCCGCGACTTCCTGCTCCAGCGCCTCCACCCTCGCTTCCAGTTCGGAAGCAGGCATGGCAGCCGCACTCCGCTGCGCCGACAAGGCAGCCATGTCCACCGGCCCGGCGAGCAGATGCACGTAGCGGTCCTCGCGCTGGCCCGGTCCGCGCGGTATCTCCTGGACCAGCGCCGGCCGGCGGCCGATCAGCATGTCGAGTTCGCCGCGCAGATCCTCGATCGACGAAAACCGCGCCATGCGCTCACTCCGCGCCAGAAGCTCATGCGCCGTCTGCGGCCCGCGCAGCAGGAGCTGGCCGAGCAAGGCGGTCTGCGGCGTGGTCAGCGAGAAGCGCTGCGCCATCTGGTGCTCGTAGCGCTCGACGCGCGACCCGAACATCTGCCGCACCAGACCCTTCTGCTCGAGCAGCTTCAAAGCCCGGTGCACCTCGGTCTGCTCCAACGCCATGACCGGTTCGCGCGCCGTCTTCTGGTTGGCGGCCGCATGCGCGCTGTTGAGCGTCAGCGGATAGACGTCCGGCGTCAGTTCCTTCTTCTCGATCAGGCAGCCGAGCACCCGGGCTTCGGCGGGGGACAGGATGGGAAGGTCTTCGCTCACTGGATTACAATCCTTTCTGAGGCTGGCGGGACAGCGCCCCCTCTGTCCTGCCGATCTCCCCACTTGGGGGGAGATCGGCAGCTTCGCCGACAGCGCGTTATCCTTCAACAGTGGAAATTGGCGAAAGCCGCGATGACAACCAATCTCCCCCAAGTGGGGAGATGTCCGGCAGGACAGAGGAGGGCGCGGCGGATCGCTACGTCCGAGGTTTGCAGCAAATCCGCTACGTCTAAACCCGTCGCTCCACCATCATCTTCTTGATCTCGGCAATCGCCTTGGCCGGGTTGAGGCCCTTCGGGCAGGTCTGCGCGCAGTTCATGATGGTGTGGCAGCGATAGAGCCGGAACGGATCTTCCAGATTGTCGAGCCGCTCGCCCTTGGCCTCGTCGCGGCTGTCGATCAGCCAGCGATAGGCCTGCAAAAGCGTCGCCGGGCCGAGATAGCGGTCACCGTTCCACCAGTAGCTCGGGCACGAGGTCGAGCAGCAGGCGCACAGGATGCACTCGTAGAGCCCGTCGAGCTTTTCGCGGTCCTCGTGGCTCTGCAGCCATTCCTTGGCCGGCGTCGGCGAGACGGTCTGCAGCCAGGGCTGGATCGAGGCGTGCTGGGCGTAGAAATTCGTAAGGTCGGGCACCAGGTCCTTGATCACGGGCATATGCGGCAGCGGATAGATTTTGACCGCGCCCGAAATGTCGTCACAGCCCTTGGTGCAGGCCAGCGTGTTGGAACCGTCTATGTTCATGGCGCAGGAGCCGCAGATGCCTTCACGGCAGGAGCGGCGCAAGGTCAGCGTCGGGTCGATCTTGTTCTTGATCCACAGCAGCGCGTCGAGCACCATCGGCCCGCAATCGTCCATGTCGACGAAATACGTGTCGATGCGCGGGTTCTCGTCATCGTCCGGCGACCAGCGGTAGATGCGGTATTCCCGCAGATTGGTGGCGCCCTCAGGCTTGGGCCAGGTCTTGCCCTGCTGGACCTTCGAGTTCTTCGGAAGCGTGAGTTCGACCATTACCTCAGGTCCTTTCGGATGACGAGCTTCAGCCCGGACCAGATTTCGTTGACGGCGGCGACCTTGACATCGACAAGGTCGAGCTTCAGCGCTTCGGCGCGGACAACGCCTTCGGTGACGTCGGTGGCCACCTTCGAGGCCTTCTTCGGCCACGACACCCAGACCATGCCGTCGCGCTTAATCGCCGCCTCGATATCGCCGAGGCGATCCTCGATCTCGGCGCGCTGCCGGGTGAAAGCGTGAACCGCGTCGTATTTGAGAGTTGCGTCCGAGATCTCGGACCATTCGGTGAGCCGGTCGACCTCGGCAAAATCGACGGCCTCGGCGATATCAGCGAGTTCGGGCGGCAGCGCGATGAAGGCGGCAATCATGCCGTCCTTCAGACCGAGCTTGGCCGGAAGGGGCGTGCCGGAATATCCCGCCGCCATCGCCATCGTCAGTACACCCTGGCCTTCGGCGCGATCTTGGCCAGGCTGATGCCGCCGTCCTTTTCGGCCACCAGCGGCTCGGTGTGCACCGGCCGGTAGGTCAGCGTCACCTTGCCGTCCTCGCCGAGATGGGCGAGCGTGTGCTTGCGCCAGTTGGCGTCGTCGCGGGCGGAAAAGTCTTCGCGCGCGTGCGCCCCACGGCTCTCCTTGCGCGCCTCGGCGCCATAGACGGTGGTGATGGCGTTGGCCATCAGGTTTTCCAGCTCCAGCGTCTCGACGAGGTCGGAGTTCCAGATCATCGAGCGGTCGAAGACCTTGATGTCTTTCAGCTCGGTCCAGATTTCCGAGATGCGCTTGCAGCCGTTTTCCAGCGATTCCTGCGTGCGGAACACCGCGGCGTCTTCCTGCATCGCCTTCTGCATCTTTTCGCGCAAGGCGGCGGTTGGCGTCGAGCCATTGGCGTGGCGAAGCCTGTCGAAGCGGTCCATGATCTTCTCGACCGAGGCTTCGTTGGGCGACGGGATCGCCGATTTGCGATCGATGACCTGACCGGCGCGGATCGCCGCGGCGCGGCCGAACACCACCAGGTCGATCAGCGAGTTCGAACCCAGCCGGTTGGCGCCGTGCACCGAGGCGCAGCCCGCCTCGCCGACCGCCATCAGGCCGGGCGAGACCCGGTCAGGATTCTCAGCGGTCGGGTTGAGCACCTCGCCCCAGTAATTGGTCGGCACGCCGCCCATATTGTAGTGGACCGTCGGCAGCACCGGGATCGGTTCCTTGGTGAGATCGACGCCGGCAAAGATCTTGGCCGATTCCGAAATGCCCGGCAGACGCTCGTGCAGCACCGCCGGATCGAGATGATCGAGGTGCAGGAAGATGTGGTCCTTGTTCTTGCCGACGCCGCGGCCCTCGCGGATTTCCAGCGTCATGCAGCGCGAGACCACGTCGCGCGACGCCAGGTCCTTGGCCGACGGCGCGTAGCGCTCCATGAAGCGCTCACCTTCCGAATTGACGAGATAGCCGCCCTCGCCGCGCGCGCCTTCGGTGATCAGGCAGCCGGCGCCATAGATGCCGGTCGGGTGGAACTGCACGAATTCCATGTCCTGCAGCGGCAGTCCGGCCCTGGCCGCCATGCCGCCGCCGTCGCCGGTGCAGGTATGCGCCGAGGTCGCCGAGAAATAGGCGCGGCCATAGCCGCCGGTCGCCAGCACCACCATCTTGGCCGAGAAGCGGTGGATTGTGCCGTCGTCTAGGTTCCAGGCGACGACGCCGGTGCAGGTGCCGTCCGGCTCCATGATCAGGTCGAGCGCGAAATACTCGATGAAGAACTGCGCGTTGTTCTTCAGCGACTGGCCGTAGAGCGTGTGCAGGATGGCGTGCCCGGTGCGGTCGGCGGCGGCGCAGGTGCGCTGCACGGGCGGACCGTCGCCGTAATTCATCATGTGGCCGCCGAACGGCCGCTGGTAGATCTTGCCCTCTTCGGTGCGCGAGAACGGCACGCCGTAGTGCTCGAGTTCGTAGACCGCCGCCGGCGCCTCGCGCACCATGTACTCCATGGCATCGACATCGCCCAGCCAGTCCGAGCCCTTGACGGTGTCGTACATGTGCCACTGCCAGGAATCCGGGCCCATATTGGACAGCGAGGCCGCAATGCCGCCTTGCGCGGCGACCGTGTGCGAGCGCGTCGGGAACACTTTGGTGATGCAGGCCGTGCGCAGGCCCTGCTCGGCCATGCCGAGCGTGGCGCGCAGGCCGGCACCGCCGGCGCCGACGATGACGACGTCGAACTTGTGATCGACAAAGGTGTAGCCTGCCGTGTTGGCTGTTTTCGCGTCCTTGGCCAACTCAGCCTCCGAATGCCAGCTTGAGCAGGGCGAAGATCGAGGCGACGCCGACCGCTACTGTGAAAAATGTGCTGAGCGCGATCGTCAGCAGCTTGAGACCTTCGCTGGTCACATAGTCCTCGATGATCACCTGCATGCCGAGACGCATGTGGTAGAGCCCGGAGATCAGGAAGAGGATCATCACCAGCGCCACGAACGGGTTGGCGAGCGCTGCCCGCACCTCGGCGTAGCCGGCGCCGTTGAGCGCGATCAGGAATCCGACGAAGAACAGCGTCAGCGGAATGTTGGCGAGCGCCGTCAGCCGCTGGCGCCAGAAATGCTGCGTGCCCTCGTGGGACGAGCCGAGACCGCGGACCCTGGCCAACGGCGTGCGCATGTCGGTGTTGCTCTTGCCGCTCACAATCAGGCTCCCCGTGCCATATAGCCGGCGACCCAGATCAGGATCGTCAGCAGGACCGACCCTGCAAGCGTCGCCCACGCAATCTTCGAGGCGGTGTGCTTCTCCAGTCCCGCGCCGGTGTCCCAGATCAGATGGCGCACCCCGCCCAGCATGTGGTGCATCAGCGCCCAGGTGTAGCCGAACAGCACAAGCCGGCCGAGCCAGGTGCCGAACGCCCAGTTGACCCAGTCGAACGTCGCTTGCGAGCTTGCCGCCGCCATCAGCCAAACGGCAACCAGCAGCGTGCCGAAATAGAGCGCCCCGCCGGTGATGCGGTGGATGATCGACATCGTCATCGTGATCGGCGGCCGGTAGATCGTCAGATGCGGCGAAAGCGGCCGTTCGCGTCTGGCTTGGGTGGCTGGTGATTTGCTCATGGCTGCCCCAGTTCGGCGTCTCCCGCCTCAGGTGGAAATGCGGCATTGCCGCTTCCGGTTGCGACTTCGGACAGCCGGTTTCTAATGCTCTTTTTGCACCGCGTCAAAGCCAGAAAACCGTTTCGAAAACGTAATTTAGTCTGAATAAATGGCCGGTCCGCGCTTCAATCGATTAGGGGCTGAAGCCGCAAGCCGGCTCGATATCGCTGCAGTGCAACATGTCCGCAACGGGCGCCACCCCGTCGCGCTCCGGTTCAGCGGGTGCAGGTCTGTGGGGTCGACCCTCTTTTCATCACCAGCGCCTCGCGTCCGTCGATCACGATTGCGTCATGCGTCACCGCCTGGTAGCGGCTGCTCTGGTTGGCCGGCGACGCCGCGAAGTCCTCGGTAGTGCCTTCCTGGCCGACCACGCGCAGCGACGTGCCGAGATTCTGGATCGTGATCATGCCGCCATTGCCGCATCTGTAGGTGGCCGTGCCCGTGGCGATGCGCGGCGCGGTGAGGTCCGTGGTGATCTTGGTCGCCGGCGGCGCCGGCGGTTGCTGGGCAGGAGCGGTTGGCGACACCACCGGCGTCACCGGGTTCGCAGCCTTGGGCGCGCCATTCTCCGGCACGCAGGCACCGGCCGCGACAAGCAGCGGAATAACAAACGACACCCGAACCGCTCGGCCAAACGTCATGGACTGCCCTCTCATGTGCGGGCACGCTAGCCACGCGGCGCGCCAAGATCAAGTTCGCCAGGCCGCGCAAAATTAACCATGTTCCTTAAGAAAGGGCCGTCGGCGCGCTCCTCCTCTTAACAAAGGTTAAGAAAGGGTTAATTTCCGATTCGGATCGGCGCGATCCTCCCGCGCCGACAAAGGGAGAGCGACATGCGTTCGAAATCAGTGCGGGCAAACCTCGCCGCCGTCACCCTGGCGGCACTTGCCGTCGCGGTGACCGCACCGGCCGAGGCCGGCTTGCGCCACCATGACCGCGTCTACGCGGATTCCTTCGGCAATCTCGTCATCGACAGCGCTGCCGGCTACAAGCGCATCCTCGTCGGCGAAGGCCGGCTGGCCAAGCAATTGTCCGACTACACCAGCGCCGGCCAGCCCAAGGTGATCTACCAGAACGAATCAGACGACATATCGGGCGCCGACTGCTATCGCCCGCCGGTGTTCGTCAAGGGCCGCAGTTATATGTACGGCCTTTCCGAAGGCGAGATGCCGCAGCTCAGCCCCTGCCGTTGATACGGACCTGACCGGCTCTTATCGCGGCCAGCCCATCGGACGGCCCGGTGGAGACCCGCACGCAATCGCGGCCGGCATTCTTTGCCAGATAGAGCGCCTCGTCCGCGCGCCGCATCAGATCCGGGAAGCCTTCGCCCGCGTGGAGTTCGGCGATGCCGAAGCTCGACGTGCAGCGGCTGTTGGCCGGCAAGCCGTCGATGGGCAATGCGCCGAAGGCGTTGCGGGCGCCTTCCGCGAACAGCCGGGCGGCCGCGAGATTGGCTCCTGTCAGGATAACGGCGAACTCCTCGCCGCCGATGCGGCCGACCACGTGATGGCCCTCGGCTGCGTCACGCAAGAGGCCGGCGAAGGCCTCGATCACCCGGTCGCCGGAGGCATGGCCGAAGCTGTCGTTGACGGTCTTGAAATGGTCGAGATCGGCAATGACGAGTGCCACCGGCATGGCGAGCCGGGTGGCGCCGTTCACGGCCAGCTCGGCGTGACGTGTGAAGCCGCCACGGTTGAGCAGGCCCGACAGCGTGTCCACTTGCGACTTCGACGTCACGTCGGCAAGCACGTCGCGAACCAGGATGGCCAGCACAAGCAGCGCCAGCGCCAGCGCGAAGACGGTGCCGAGTGATTGCGACACCAGCGCGTAGCTGCTTTGCAGATAGGCCTGCGGATTGGCGCCCCAGCCGCCGAGCGCATGCGCGATGAACGGCTTCGAGGCAAACTGCAGGCCGCTGGCGGCCAGCACCATCATCAGGATCAGGTCGAGGCGACCACGGCTTTGCCTCGAAGACCAGACGATGCCGAGGCCGACGAACTGCATGGCCGCGTAGGGAAGCTGATAGGCCATCATGCGGGTAAGGGACTGGCGCGGCAGATCCTGCACGACATAAACCGCGACGGTGGCCGCGGCCAGGAAGGCCAGCATCGGCGTCCATGGCGGCGCCACGCCGTATTTGCGAGCAAGCCCGCCATTGAAGGCAATGGTGGCGCCAAGGAAAACGGCGAAGGCGGCAACCACCGGGAGCCGCGCGTCGCTGAAGGCCGGTATGCTGAATTCGATGGCCGAATAGACCATGCCCAGGACATACCCCGACGCCAGCCAGCGCGCCGGCGCGCGCCCGACATCCTGGAATGAGACCGCCATGAAGGAAGCCGCCAGCAGGCCGGCAACCGCCAGATTGATCAACAGGATGAAGTTGGCGCCGCTCATAAATCCTCAAACCCTGCCGACAGCTAAACATCGACGGGCGAAAAAGACGTTAACGCCAGGCGCGGCAGCCCGCGGTCAACCGGCCTTGAGCGGCTCGGGCACGAACACCGTCTCGGGTCGTTCGTAGGACAGGCGTACGCTGTCGCGGCCGTTCTTCTTGGCCTTGTAGAGCGCCTCGTCGGCCCGGCGCATCAAGGGTTCCAGCGTCTCGTCACCGCTGCGGGCCGCGACGCCGAAGCTGGCGGTGACCTTGGTGCCGGCGGGAAGCCCGTCGACCCCGCCAGCCGAATAGATCGTGCGCACCGCCTCGGCGAACAGCCGCGCGGCGGCAAGATCGGTCAGCGGCAGGAGCACGGCGAATTCCTCGCCGCCGATGCGCCCCGCCGCCCCTCGTGCTCCCGTGGCCGAGCGCAGCTTGGCGGCGAAGTCGGCGATTACCCGGTCGCCGGCGGCGTGCCCATGCACGTCGTTGAGGGCCTTGAAATGGTCGAGGTCGGCCAGCACCAGCGCCACCGGGAACCTGGCCTGGGCGCAACGCTGCAACAGCATGGCGGCACGCTCCTCGAAACCACGGCGGTTGAGCAACCCCGACAGCGGATCGGTATAGGTTTCCGTCTTCAGCGCCTTCATCACGTCGAGCGCGGCGGCGGTGAACAGGCAAAGCGCGATCAGCAGCGACAGCAGGGCGTGCGACAACAGCGCCGTCGTCCAGTAGGACGAGCCGTAGAAGCCGTCATAGCTGGTGAACGGCCCATGCGCGATGACGACGACAAGGGTGCGCACGAAGAAGTTGAGCCCGGACAAGAGCGACAGCACGAACAAGATTTTTTCGGTCGGCCCATGGTTGCGCACCGGCCGCAGTTCGGCGGCGACCAGCAGACTCAGGCCGCCGAAGGCGAAATTCATCGCCAGGATGCGCCAGGTCAGATCCGGCGCGACGAACAGGAACCAGCACAACGACGCCAGCCCGCCTCCCGCGAACACCCCGATACCAACATAAGGCACCCTCCGGCTGTAGCGGGCGACGATGGCACCGGACAGGCAGCAGGCAGCAAAGGTGAAGCAGATGTTGGACGCCAGCTTGGTCAGCTGCATGCCGATCGGCAAGGTGAAGTACTGGAGCAGGAAGCCGGCCGCCGAGACGCCGTAGCTTGTCCCCAGCACCGCCAGATAGGGGCGATGGCGCTGGTGGAACCACAGCACCAGGAACGCCGCGCCGAGCGCCAGCGCGATCGTTGGATTGAGCAACGCTATGAACAGGCCGGTGTCCAAAGGACGGTGACTTCCCTCTGCTAACGTCGGGGAAGATCATAGAGGGCAAGCGCAAACAAGCGGTTAAGCCAAGCCGAGTATGCGGCCGCATGCATGAAAAAACCCCGGCCGGCAATGCCGTCCGGGGCCTGACATGCGCTCGGGATCGAGACGGCCTACTTCCAGTCGCGAATGTCGACGAAGTGGCCGGCGATCGCCGCCGCCGCCGCCATGGCCGGCGACACCAGATGGGTGCGGCCCTTGAAACCCTGCCGGCCCTCGAAATTGCGGTTCGAGGTCGACGCGCAGCGTTCATGCGGCTTCAGCCGGTCGTCGTTCATGGCCAGGCACATCGAGCAGCCCGGCTCGCGCCAGTCGAAGCCGGCGGCGATGAAGATCTTGTCGAGACCCTCGGCTTCCGCCTGTTCCTTGACCAGGCCGGAGCCCGGCACGATCATGGCATCGACATGCGCGCTGACCGTCTTGCCTTCGACCACCTTGGCCACGGCGCGAAGATCCTCGATGCGGCCATTGGTGCAGGAGCCGATGAAGACACGATCGAGCGCGATGTCGGTGATCTTGGTGCCGGGCGTCAGCCCCATATAGTCGAGCGCGCGGATCTTCGAGGTGCGCTTGTTCTCGTCGGTGATCTCTTCCGGGTTGGGAACGACGCCCTGCACAGAAACCACGTCCTCGGGCGAGGAGCCCCACGAGACGATCGGCGGCAGCTTGGCCGCGTCGAGGATGATCACCTTGTCGAAATGCGCGCCTTCGTCCGACTGCAGCGTCTTCCAATATTCGAGCGCCGCATCCCACGCGGCGCCCTTGGGCGCGCGCGGCTTGTCCTTGACATAGGCGAAGGTGGTCTCGTCGGCGGCGATCAGGCCGGCACGCGCGCCGCCCTCGATCGACATGTTGCAGATCGTCATGCGGCCTTCCATCGACAGCGAGCGGATCGCCTCGCCGGCATATTCGATGACATAGCCGGTGCCGCCAGCGGTGCCGATCTCGCCGATGATGGCCAGGATGATGTCCTTGGCGGTGACGCCTTCCGGCAGCACGCCGTCGACGCGCACCAGCATGTTCTTGGCCTTGCGCTGGATCAGCGTCTGCGTGGCCAGCACATGCTCGACCTCCGACGTGCCGATGCCGTGCGCCAATGCTCCAAAAGCACCATGCGTGGAGGTGTGGCTGTCGCCGCAGACGATGGTCATGCCGGGCAGCGTGAAGCCCTGCTCCGGGCCGATGATGTGGACGATGCCCTGGCGGATGTCGTTCTCGGAATAATACTCGACGCCGAAATCCCTGGCGTTCTTGGCCAGCGCCTCGACCTGGATGCGGCTTTCCTCGTTCTTGATGCCGAACTTGCGTTCGGGCGAGGTCGAGACATTGTGATCGACCACGGCCAGTGTCTTTTCCGGATGGCGGACTTTGCGGCCGCTCATGCGCAGGCCTTCGAAGGCCTGCGGGCTGGTCACTTCATGGACGAGATGGCGGTCGATATAGAGCAGGCAGGTGCCGTCGTCCTGGCGGTCGACGACATGGTCATCGAAAATCTTGTCGTAGAGGGTGCGCGGTGCGCTCATGTGCGTAAATCCGTCGATATGAGAATGGGAAAAAGCTGATGCCGCAAGCCCGCGGCCGGCCGTCAGGGATCAGCGAAGTCGGCTGGTCAGGGCGCCGGAAACGCGCGCGGAGAAGCGCGACGGCAGGCGTTTTCTGTCCTGCAGCACGAACCCCTTGTAGGCCGGATCGCTGAAAAGCTTTTCCATGCCGGGGTAGATAGCAATGTTTTGGCTTTTCGGCAATTGCAGCGTGGGCGGTGCACTTCTTCCCTTCTCCCCTTGTGGGGGAAGGAAGTGGGTGCCCCTCACAGCACGTTGAACACGAACGTCTTCACCAGCGCCTCAGGGTCGCCGATCGCGTAGCAGCGAAACCAGGGGCTCTCCTCGGCCAGCCGCCACTTCCCTGCCCGGGCAAGCGCGTCGAACACCGCCTGGAACCCGCCGCTTTCAAAAACCTGGTCGCGCACGGTGAAGATGGCGTGGCCGCCCTTCTTCGTTATGCGCACCAGTTCGTGCAGGCCCGACGCCGGCGCATGGCTGATGGTGAACACGCCGGTCGAGAAGAAGGCGCGAAAATGACCGTCGGGCCAGGGCAACGGTCCGCCCAGCATCGCCTGCTTCAATTCGCCATAGGCATTGCGGCCGCCGGCTATCTTCAGCATGTCCTCCGACAGGTCGAGCCCGGCAATGTCGCCATAGCCCAGCGCCTTAAGCGACGGTCCGGACAGGCCGGTGCCGCAGCCCGCGTCGAGCAGCGGCCCTTCGCCCGCCGGCACGTGCCGCGCCACCCAGGCCGTGATCAGGAACGGCAGGAGATAACCAAGCGAAGCGGTTTCGCTGTCATAGGTCGCGGCCCATGCGGCATAGGCTTGCGCCAGCGTTTCGGGCTTGTCGGCACCATAGACGGAATCCAGCGCCGCATTGGCTTTGTCGACGATCATGAGACCTCCCCAACCATGTCGACAGGACACTAACCCTGTCCTTGCCGAAAAACTATTCCTCGTGCTGGCGGCGCAGACGCCGCTCCAGCGCCCTGAGCGAGAGTGACAGGCCGACGGTGAGGATGAGATAGATATAGGCCGTTATCGAATAGGTCTCGAAGAAGCGGAACGAGCCGGCGGCATAGACCTTGCCCATCTGGGTGATGTCGGCGACGCCGAGCACCGAGACCAGCGAGGAATCCTTGACCAGGGCGACGAAATCATTGCCGAGCGGTGGCAATATGGTGCGGATCGCCTGCGGAAACACGATCAGCCGGAAGCGTTGCGCCCGCGTCAGCCCAAGCGCCTTCGCCGCCTCGATCTGGCCCTTCTCGACCGACTGGATGCCGGCGCGGAAGACCTCGGAGATGAAGGCGGAATAGCCGATGGTCAGCGCCATGATGGCGCGCCACAGCAACGACACGTCGCGCACCAGCAACTCGCCGAGAATGCCCGCGCTTTGCAATGGTGCGGTCAGCGCGTTCCAGCCAGCGACAAAGGCCGGCGCGCCGGCAAACGCGATCCAGAACAACAGCACCAGGATTGGCACGCCACGAATGATCTCGACATAGAAACGCGCGATCTGCCGCAGCCATTGCGAACCCGACAGGCCCATCAGCGCGATGCCGAGGCCGATCGCCGAGGCAAGCGCGAAAGCGACCACGGTGACGAAGACGGTGATGCCGATGCCCTTGGCGACGGTGGCGAAGACTTGGGCATAGAGATCGCTGGCCGCGATGAACAAAGCCGCCGCCAGGGCAAGCACGCAGGCAACGGCCAGCCACCAGGGGAATTCGGATTTGGTCGTGGAGGGTGCGGCCATCAGGCGAGGCAACCGGCGTAGAAATCCGGAGACAGAAGCGCCCAGGCCCCCCTCTCTGGCCTGCCGGCCATCTCCCCCTCAAGGGGGGAGATTAGCAGCTTCGTCGACGGCACTCTTCTTGCAGCGTTGGTGATTGGCGAAAGCGGAAGAAACAGCCAATCTCCCCCCTTGAGGGGGAGATGCCCGGCAGGGCAGAGAGGGGGCCCCGGGCGCAATCCCGGCGCGATTTCGTGCACAGCCACTGCCGTCAACAAAATGGAACTACTGCCCCATCTTGTAATCGAGGAACCACTTCTTGTTCAGCGCATCGAACGTGCCGTCGGCCTTGAGTGCCGCGATCGCGGCGTTGACCGGCTTCACCAGATCCGAGCCTTTCGGGAAGATGAAGCCGAAATCCTCGGTGCCGAGCGGGCCGCCGATCAGTTTCAGCTTGCCCTCGGAGGCGTCGACATAGCCCTTGCCGGCGGTGCCGTCGGTCAGCACCACATCGACGTCACCCGACTTCAGCGCCTGCACGGTGGCGCCGAAGGTTTCGAACAGTTTGATGCGCGGGTTCTGCTCATTGCCGTCGAGCACGCTGTAGACGGCGGTGTAGAACGGCGTTGTGCCGGCCTGCGCCCCGATCAGCCCGTCCTTGAAGGCGCCGAAGGTTTTGGCGTCGGTGAAGCGGCTTTCATCGCCGCGCACCAGCATGAACTGTTCCGAGCGCATATAGGGGTCGGAAAAATCGACCTTCTCCTTGCGGTCGTCCTTGATGGTGATGCCGGTCATGCCGATATTGTACTGGTTGTCGGAAACCGCCTGGATCATCGCGTCCCAGGACGTGTTCTGGTACTCGACCTTGAAATTCAGCCGCTTGGCGATCTCGTTCATGGCGTCATATTCCCAGCCGATCTGCTTGCTGGTCTTGGGGTCGATGAACTGCAGCGGCGGATAGGCGTTCTCGGTCACCACCACGACCTTTTTGCCACCGAGATCGGGCAACGCCTGCGCGAAGGCGGCGACAGGCGCCAGGACGAGGGCCAGCAGGCCGGCCAGCAGCAGTTTCGACTTGGTCATGACACACTCCCGGAAATTGAAAGCGCCCGGATATCGGCCGGGCTTGCAGAAAATACGGCGCCGACTTTAGCTTTCCGCATGCGTCATGCAAGACGCTCCACTTCGTCAGCCCATGCGAAAACGGATTCGAATACCTTGATCCCACGATTTCGGGCCTGGGATTTCGGAATGATCCGCTGCCTGAATGGCGCCCGCCTGGCAGCTAGAGTTTGTCCTTGTCTGAGACTGCGCCATCCGTTTTCGTCGGGCGGTCATCGGCCGTGGCTTCGCGCAGGCCCGCGACAAGTTGAGTGAGCGTGGCGTGCAGGGCTTTCACTTCGGCAGGCCTCAACGGCACGCCGCAGGCGAGCCCGTCCTGGACATCCTTCATGGCGCCGCGCAGCGCCTGGCCTTTCGCGGTCGGCTCGACCAGCACCCGGCGCTCGTCGGCGGGATCGCGCCTGCGGGTGACGAGGCCGCCCGCCTCCATGCGCTTGAGCAGCGGCGTCAGCGTCGCCGAATCGAGGCCCAGCGCCTCGCCGAGATCCCCCACAATGCTCGGCGCGCGCTCCCACAGCGCCAGCATCACCAGATATTGCGGATAGGTGAGGCCAAGCGGCGCCAGCAACGGGCGATAAACCCTCGTCATCAACCCGCTCGCGGAATAGAGCGCGAAGCAGAGCTGCTGATCGAGCCGCGGCACCGGAATCGCCCCGGCGGCTTGCGCCGGGACTTCGCTGGCTTTCGCTTCGGTCTTTGTCGTCATGCCGCCTTTACCGAAAGCGCCACCTCGACATTGCCCCTGATGGCGTTCGAATAGGGGCAAATCTGATGCGCTTCCGATACAAGCGCTTCCGCCGCCGCCTGATCAAGGCCTTTCGTCTCCACTGCCAACGCGACGCCGAGCCTGAAACCTTCGCCATTGGGGAGCAGGCTGACGGTGGATGTTATCGCCGCATCCGTCAGCGGCAGCTTCTGCTTACGCGCGACGAAGCGCACCGCGCTTTCGAAGCAGGCGGCGTAGCCGATGGCGAAAAGCTGTTCGGGGTTGGTGGCGCCGCCCGGTCCGCCAAGCTCCTTGGGCATGGCCAGATCGACCTTGAGCAGGCCGTCGCTGGTCTCACCATGGCCGGCGCGGCCGCCGGTAACGTGAGCCTGTGTCGTGTAGAGTGCCATGTCATAATCTCCATTTATATCGTACACGATTATTTAGTACACTATATAATTTGATGTCAACCAGCTCTCCCGACTTCCGGGGCGGGAAACGTTCACAGTCCGGTGAAACGAAAAAAGGCGGCCGAAGCCGCCTTTTCAAAAATCTTGCGTCGAGCCTTATTCGGCCGGAGTTGCATCGGCGGCAGCCTTGGCTGCTGCTTCGGCCTCGGCGGCGGCCTTCTTCTCGGCGGCTTCCTTGGCGGCCGTCTCGGCGGCCAGCGCCTGGGCGGCGGCTACCTTCTCGGCCTCGATGCGGGCCTTCTCGGCGTTCAGCGCGTCGCGCTCCTCATCGTTGAGCTTGCGGGCGCGCACGCCGGTGTTTTCCGAAATACGGGCCGACTTGCCGCGACGGTCACGCAGGTAATAGAGCTTGGCACGGCGCACCTTGCCGCGGCGCACGATCTCGACGCCTTCGACCATCGGCGAGTAGACCGGGAACACGCGCTCGACGCCTTCGCCGTAGGAGATCTTGCGGACGGTGAAGTTTTCCTGGAAGCCGGCGCCGGAACGGGCGATGACGACGCCCTCATAGGCCTGGACGCGGGTGCGGGTGCCTTCGGTCACGCGGACCTGGACGCGCACGGTGTCGCCGGGCTGGAATTCGGGAAGCTTGCGCTTGGCTTCGATCTTGGCGGCCTGTTCGGCCTCGAGCTGACGGATGAGATCCATCTCGGTAATCCACTTCTTGTTCTTCCGACAGTCAGAGCGCCCGGCGCTCGCCTTGCAGTACTTTTCGACCGCTCGGCTATGTCCTTTGTCTCCAAGACATTTGTCTTCAAAAACATCGGACAGGGGCGACTACACCGTCATTGTTGACGGGTCCGGCAGATTCTTCTGTCCGGTACGGGCGGGCACATACAGCTATTTCGGCGCTTTGTCACGCCTTGCCCATGCATTTTTTGCCGGCATGGCTTCCCGGCATGGCACCATCGTAATCCTGCCGTGCCGGGTTGCGCCGGTCCGGCAAGCTTCCTAAGCCAGACATAGCACATTTCTTGACGGCGGCCTCCATGTCTGTCTTCGACGCCATCCTGCTCTTCCTGGCGGGCTTTCTCTCGGGCGCCGCCAACGCGGTCGCCGGCGGCGGCACCTTCGTCACCTTCGGCGCCATGACATTGGTCGGCGTGCCGCCGATCGTGGCCAACGCCACCTCCTCGGTGACGCAATTTCCCGGCTACATCACCTCGACGCTCGCCTACTGGGCCGACATCAGGCATTTCTGGCGCGGCGCGCTGCTGCTCTGCCTGATTTCAGCCATTGGCGCGCTTGCCGGCGCGCTGATCCTGCTGGCGCTCGACAATCCTTCGTTTCGCGTCCTGGTGCCCTGGCTGCTTCTGGGCGCGACCGCGCTGTTTGCTGCAGGACCGTGGCTGAAACCGGCGCCGAAACCCGGGCATGAGGCGGCGGTGGGTTCACTCGCCGGATCGCTGGCGCAGTTCGTCACCGCCATCTATGGCGGCTTCTTCGGCGCCGGCATGGGCGTGATGATGCTGGCCACGCTCGGCCTGACCCAGGCCGGCGACTACCACCGGCTGAATGCGCTGAAGAACATGCTGGCCGTGGTCATCGCGGCTGTCGCCATCATCGTCTTCGTCTCGGGCGGCGTCGTCGCCTGGCCGCAGGCCATCGTCATGATCCCGGGCGGCGCGCTCGGCGGCTATGCCGGCGTCTGGATCGCCAAGCGCGTGCCGCAGAACGTGGTGCGCGGCTTCGTCATCGCGGTCGGCCTGTTTCTCGCCTTCTATTATTTCACCAAGGGCTGAGCGCCCGGCAGATCCGGCCGCCTCTCCTGCGTCAGCCGCTCCGACTGCTTGCGCCGCCATTCGGCGATCTTCTTGTGATTTCCGGAGATCAGCACGTCCGGGATCGGCCGGCCCTCGAACTCTTGCGGCCGTGTAAAGTGCGGATGCTCGAGCAGACCGTTCTCGAAGCTCTCCTCCTCGCCTGATACCGCATTGCCCATGACGCCTGGCAGCAGCCGCACGACCGCGTCGAGCAGCACGAGCGCCGCCGGTTCGCCGCCGGAGAGTATGTAGTCGCCGATCGAGACTTCCTCCAATCCCCGCGCATCGATCAGCCGCTGGTCGACACCTTCGAAGCGGCCGCACAGGATGACGGCGCCCGGCCCGGCGGCGAGCTCGCGCACACGTGCCTGCGTCAACGGCTTGCCGCGCGGGCTCATCAGCAATTTGGGACGCGGGTCGCCGGCTGGCGCGGCATGGTCGATCGCCTTGGCCAGCACATCGGCGCGCATCACCATGCCGGCGCCGCCGCCGGCCGGGGTGTCATCGACGGTGCGGTGTTTGTCGGTAGCGAAGTCGCGTATCTGGATCGTTGAAAGCGACCATGTGCCGGCCTCCAGCGCCCGGCCTGCCAGCGACAGGCCGAGCGCGCCCGGAAACATCTCGGGATAGAGCGTCAGCACGCTGGCCGAAAAGCTCACCGGTTGCCCCCGGCATCGCGCGGGCCGCGCGGCCTGCCCTTGGGGTCGAAATCGTCCTCACGCGGCGCCTCGCTATCCTCGTCGTCGACCAACCCGGCGGCCACCGGATCGATGCGGACAAAGCCCTCGGCGACCGAGACGGCTGGCACGGCGGCCTGCGTGAACGGGATCAGCACACCCTTGCGCCCGGCGAGCGTCACATCGAGGATGTCGCCGCCGCCGAAATTGTGCACCGCGACGACCTTGCCGATGGCCGCGCCGGTATCATCCCGGATTTCGAGCCCGATCAGGTCGGCATGGTAGAACTCATCCTCCTCGCCATCGTCGGGCAGCATCGAACGGTCGACGAACAGCTCCGTGCCGGCAAGCGCCTCGGCGGCGTTGCGGTCACCGATCCCTTTGAAGCGCACCACCACGACCGTGTTGGCCGGCCTGATGTCGGTGATCTGGAAGGCGCGCCCGTCCCGGGCATAGAGCGGTCCATAATCGGCGAGCGCCATCGGCTCGCCGGTGAAGGTTTTCACCCTGAGTTCGCCCTTGATGCCGTGGGCGGCACCGATAACGGCCATCTGGACGGGGTTTTGCGGCTTGATCATCGCGAAATATCCTTTGGCCTGCTCTAGCGCCGCCCCGGCGTCATTTCAATGATCGCCTCGCTGTCATTTCAATGACGGCCTCTTCACCGCTTCCTAACCCGGCTGCCGGAAAATGCAGACGAACCGGAACAGACGCCATGCCCGAATTCCTCATCCCGGCAAAATCGGATCTCCAGGCGGCGCGCGAAAACTGGCTGAAGATGCTGGCGCGCGAGCGCCGGCTGTCGCCGGAAACCGTCGAAGCCTATGAGCGCGATTCACGCCAGTTCCTGCACTTCCTCACCGGTCATATCGGCGGACCGCCCGGCATTTCCGACATTGCCGACCTGCGCCCCGCCGATCTGCGCGGCTTCCTCGCAGCCCGCCGCAATGCCGGCGCGGGCGCACGCACGCTTGGCCGCGGACTGGCTGGTATCCGTTCGCTGCTGCGCTTTCTGGAACGGCGCGGCCTCGCCAATGCGGCCGGTGCCGCCGCCTTGCGAGCGCCGCGCCAACCCAAATCCCTGCCCAAGCCGCTGACCGCGAGCGATGCCAGACAGGTCGTTTCGATCGGGGGCCAACTGGCCGAGGAGCCGTGGATCGCGGCCCGCAATGCCGCCGTGCTGACGCTGCTCTACGGCTCCGGCCTGCGCATTTCCGAAGCGCTTGGGCTCTGCGCCGGCGATCTGGCATCGGAGGCCGACACCGTGCTGCGCGTCACCGGCAAGGGCGGCAAGACGCGGCTGGTGCCGGTGCTGCCGGTGGCGCTGCGCGCGATCGCCGAATACCGCCGGCTCTGCCCTTATCATCTCGATCCCAAAGGGCTCTTGTTTCGCGGTGCGCGCGGCGGACCGCTCAATCCGGCCATCGTCCAGCGCGACATGGCCAGGCTGCGTTCGGCGCTGAACCTGCCCGACACGGCGACGCCGCATGCATTGCGCCACTCCTTCGCCACCCATCTGCTCGGCCGCGGCGGCGATCTGCGCACCATCCAGGAGCTGCTCGGCCATGCCAGCCTGTCGACGACGCAGGTCTACACCGGCGTCGACACCGCAAGGCTGCTGGAAATTTATGAGCAGGCCCATCCAAGGGCATGAACCCTTCAATTTTGCCGTCCCGATTAACCGTTTTGCCGCTTTTCGATCCTAGAAAGGCATCATGAAACGTGTCATCGCCATCGCCGACCGTGCGGCTTCCGCCTCGCTGAAGCTGCTTGTCGCGCTCAACGTGCTGTTTTTCCTGTCCTTCCTTGCCGTCCTGCTGTTCGCCGCCGGCAGGGCGCATGCCGAAGTCCCGACCTGTAGCGGTGCCGACATGCTGTCGGCTCTGCAGAAGAGCAACCCCGCCACCTACGACAAGATCGAGGCGGAGGCCGCCGCCACGCTGAACGGCAAGGGCCTGTTGTGGAAGCTGGAGAAACCGGGCGAACAGCCGTCCTATCTGTTCGGTACCATGCATATGACCGATCCGCGCGTCACCACGCTGCCGGCATATGCCCAGAAGGCGTTCGACGCCGCCGGCACCCTCATCATCGAAACCACCGACGTGCTCGACAAGCAGAAGATGATGACGGCGATGCTGAAGGAGCCGGACCTGATGATGTTCACCGACTCCACCACGCTGTCGTCGTTGCTGTCGCCGCAGGAAGCGGCGGCCATGAATGCCGCGCTCGACGCGCGCGGCATTCCGCCGGCAACCGTCGCCAAGATGAAGCCGTGGATGCTGTCGGCCATGATGGCGCTTCCGGCTTGCGAACTCGCCCGCCAGTCCGGCGGCGCGCCGGTGCTCGACGTCAAGCTGGCCGAAAGCGCCAAGGCCGCCGGCAAGCCGGTGGAAGGATTGGAAACGGCCGAAAGCCAGCTACGCGCCATGGCCTCGCTGCCACTCGCCTTTCACATGAAAGGCCTGGTCGACACGCTGAAGCTGGGCGACAAGGTCAACGACATCAACGAGACCATGATCGTGCTCTACCAGCGCGGCGACACCGGGATGTTCTGGCCGCTGTTCCGCGCCGCCATGCCCGATGAGCAGAACGACCCCGCCGGCTATGCCGCCTTCGAGGAGACCATGATCACCAGCCGCAACAAGGTGATGGCCGATCATGCCGGGCCGATCCTGGCCAGGGGCAACGCTTTCATGGCGGTCGGCGCGTTGCATCTTCCCGGTCCGGAGGGACTGGTCGAGGATTTCCGCAAGGCCGGCTATACCGTGACGGCTGTGGGGCTTTAGCCTTACTTGGCCAAAACCTGGGCCAGCATCGCCGGAACGATCATCCGATGGAACGGCTTGATGATGGCGAGATAGGCCCGCCCAAACAGGTTGTGCGTCTTGACGATCGTCGACGCGGCCACCTCCTGCCGGCCCGCGCCCAGATCGGCCACCTCCACCAGCACACGGAAGTCGAGATGCCAATCGTCCAGACCGAGGACGACCTTGCCTTGTGCCTGACTGATCAGCGGAAATATGCCGATCCTGCTTTCCGGCGGCGCGCCGGGATCCGCCCCGGTCTTCAACCCCAATGGACCGACGGCGAGGTTTCGCAGCTGCGTAAGGCGACCGACCCATCGCGGTGTTCGCGCCAGGACGCGTTCGGCCGCGCCCATCGCGGTCAGTGCCAGACCCTCGGTTGTCAGCGCGTATCGGTCGGCGAACTGAGCGCCGGCAAGAGCGCCTTCGGGGTCGGGAAAAGTCAGTGTAATGGAGGTCATGCCGGCAAATCCCTCTTGAGCAACGATATCACCGGCTGGTTTGGCCTGCTGCGTGGCGAAACGCCGCCACGCCGACGCCTTGATGGCCGTCGGCGCTGCATCTTCCCACAGTGACCGGTCGAGGATTTCCGCAAAGCCGGCTATACTGTCGCCGCCGTCAATTGAGTCGGATGGCAGCGGAGGCTCGCAAACGCCGCGTTTCCGGCGTTTTCGTCCGCTAGCGTGAAACCCATTCAACGGTTGCGCGTTGATGGCTGTTGATTGATCATTTTCATCCACGGAGGACACTTTTATGGCGAATCCATCGAACGACACTCCCAGGCCGAGCGGCGGTGGCGGCAGCCCCTGGCTGATTGCGCTGGTCGTCGTTATTCTGGCTGTAGTCGCGTATTATGTTTTCGGAAGAAGTGGCGAGCACCCGGCACCCGCCGAGCCGCCAGCGGCCAGCACACCGGCCCCGGCGCCCGCGCCGGCTGAACCGATGAAGCCGGCAGAGCCTGCTCCTGCGCCCGCACCGGCTCCCGCTCCGGCCCCTGCACCAGCGCCCGCTCCGGCACCTGCTCCGGCACCAGCTCCCGCGCCTGCACCGGCCAACTGATCGGCGCGATACCAAATACGAACGGCCCGCCGAAAGGCGGGCCGTTTTGTTTTGGGAAGCACTCAGCGAAACGGACGATATCGTCGACGACGCCGGGCCTCTTGGCCCGTTAAATATGGATCGGCTTGAAGAACGTCGCCAGCGCCGCTTCCTTCACCGCTTCCGACATTGTCGGGTGGGCGTGGCAGGTGCGGGCGAGATCCTCGGACGAACCGCCGAATTCCATCAGCACCGCCGCCTCGTGGATCATCTCGCCGGCGCCGAAGCCCACGATGTGCACGCCGAGCACGCGGTCACTTGTCTTGTCGGCGAGGATCTTCACGAAACCGTCGGTGTGCAGCATGGCGCGCGCCCGGCCGTTGGCGGTGAACGGGAATTTGCCGATTTTGTAGTCGATCCCTGCCTTCTTCAGATCTTCCTCGGTCTTGCCGACCGAGGCGATCTCCGGGCTGGTGTAGACGACGCTCGGGATGACATCGTAATTCACGTGGCCGGCCTGGCCGGCAATGGTCTCCGCCACCGCCACGCCCTCATCCTCGGCCTTGTGCGCCAGCATCGGTCCAGCGATGACGTCGCCGATGGCATAGATGCCGGGCACGTTGGTCCTGAGATGCCCATCCGTCTTGACGCGGCCGCGCTCGTCGACCTCGACGCCGGCTTCCTTGAGCCCGAGGCTGTCGGAGAAGGCGCGCCGTCCGGTCGAGATCAGCACTGCGTCCGCCTCGATGGTCTCGGCGGCGCCGCCCTTGACCGGCTCGAAGGTAACGGTGGCACCCTTCTTGGCCTTGGCGACGCCGGTGACCTTGGCACCGAGCTTGAACTCGAAGCCCTGCTTGGAGAGCAAGCGCTGGAACTGCTTGGACACTTCCCCGTCCATGCCACCCAAAATGGTGTCGAGGAATTCGACGACGGTCACCTTGGCGCCGAGCCGGGCCCAGACCGAGCCGAGCTCGAGCCCGATGACGCCGCCGCCGACCACAACCAGCCGCTCCGGGACCTTGGCCAGCGCCAGCGCGCCGGTGGACGAGACGATGACCTTCTCGTCGATATCGACCTTGACGCCGGGAATGCCGGCGATATCGGAGCCTGTGGCAATGACGATGTTTTTGGTCTCGATCTCCTCGACCTTGCCGTCCTCGGCCGTCACCGAGACCTTGCCGGCGGCGATCACCTTGCCGGTGCCGCGGAAGGCATCGATCTTGTTCTTCTTGAACAGGAAGGCGACGCCGTTGACGTTGGACGACACCGTCGCGTCCTTGTGCGCCATCATCTTCTTCAAATTGAGCTTCGGTGCCGCGATCTCGACGCCGAGCGTGTCGAAGGAATGGCCGGCCTCGGCGAACATTTCGGAGGCATAGAGCAGCGCCTTGGACGGAATGCAGCCGATGTTGAGGCAGGTGCCGCCGAAGGTCGCATTCTTCTCGACCACGGCGACCTTCAGGCCGAGCTGCGCCGCCTTGATGGCACAGACATAGCCGCCCGGTCCCGATCCGATGATTACGACGTCATAAGCCATGGTCTTGTCCTTTTTGCCGGCCTTCAGCGGCCGCCGCTCACATTCAGGATCGCGCCCGTTATATAGGAAGCCGCATCCGACAGAAGATAGAGAACCGCGCTGGCAACCTCGTCCGACGTGCCGGCGCGTTTCATCGGCAGCAGGTCCTGCATCCGCGCCACGCGGTCGGGCTGGCAGCCGGAGGCGTGGATTTCGGTCTCGGTGATGCCGGGGCTGACCGCGTTGACGCGGATGCCTTCGCTCACCACCTCGCGCGCCAACCCGATGGTCATGGTGTCGATCGCACCCTTGGACGCCGCGTAGTCGACATATTCGCCGGGCGCGCCCAGCCTGGCCGCCGCCGACGACAGGTTGACGATGGCGCCGCCCCTGCCGCCATGCCGGGTCGACATGCGCTTGACCGCCTCGCGGGCGCAGAGAAACGAGCCGGTGACGTTGATGCGCATCATGCGTTCCAGCCGCGCGACATCCATCTCGTCGACGCGCGCCTTGACGTCGACGATGCCGGCATTGTTGACGAAGGCGTCGAGCCGGCCGAAGGCGCGGTCGACAGCGCCGAACATGGCGACGATATCGGTTTCCCTGCCGACATCGCCCCGGACCGCGAACGCCTCGCCGCCGCCGGCCTTTATGTCGGCAACCACCGTCTCGGCGGCAGCCTGGTTGGAAACGTAGTTGACCGCCACGCGATAGCCGGCCTGCGCGCCAAGCCGGCAGACGGCGGCGCCGATGCCGCGGCTGCCGCCGGTGACCAGCAGCACCTTTTGCGCCTCGCTCATTCCTGGCATCCCTTCATCGCGAACACATCCGAGGGCACTTTCGAAAAGCCGCTGCCGCCGTAAACCTTGGATTGCCTGAGCACCGGCCCGAGATCGGGCAGGATCAGCGTCTGCGGCGCCGCCACACCCTCGGCCGGCAACAGGCCGACAGCGCCCTTGTCGTCTGATGTATAGATCACGCCGTTCCACAGCGTGCAGGCGGCAAGCTCGGCGCCGGTCACGTCGCCTTCCGGGCACTTGTACATCAGCGCCCCGTTCGGCCGTGCGACATCCGCGGTCCACATGACGATGCCGTTCAGCACCACATTATTGTCGAGGATCAGCCGGAACGTGTTGGTGACGGTCGCGGACGTGCCAGTCGGGGTGAAGTCGATCTCGCTGCCGCTCTGCGCGTCGCCATAGACGGCGAGTTCAATCGGGCAGGCGGCATCAGCATTGGCTGCTGCCAGCACTAAGCCGACCGTGACGGGCGCAAGCAAACGGGCCATCATAGGCCGCTCCGAGCATGAGCCGCCATCCGATCACCTCAGAGATCAAGCACCAGCCGCTCGGGATCCTCCAGGCTGTCCTTGACGCGCACCAGGAAGGTCACGGCTTCCTTGCCGTCGACGATGCGGTGATCGTAGGAGAGCGCCAGATACATCATCGGCCGGATCACGATCTGGCCGCCGACCACCACGGGCCGGTCCTGGATCTTGTGCATGCCCAGAATACCGGACTGCGGCGCGTTGAGGATCGGCGTCGACATCAGCGAGCCATAGACGCCGCCATTGGAGATGGTGAAGGTGCCGCCCTGCATGTCGGCCACCGACAGCTTGCCGTCACGCGCCGCGATACCCAGCCGGCCGATCTCCTTCTCGATCTCGGCGATCGACATCTGGTCGGCATCGCGCACGACCGGCACCACCAGGCCCTTCTCGGTGCCGACCGCCACGCCGACATGGGCGAAGTTCTTGTAGATGATGTCGGTGCCGTCGATCTCGGCATTGACCGCCGGGATTTCCTTCAGCGCATGGGTGACGGCCTTGGTGAAGAAGCCCATGAAGCCGAGCTTCACGCCGTGCTTCTTCTCGAAAATGTCCTTGTACTTGGTCCTGAGCGCCATCACCGCCGACATGTCGACCTCGTTGAAGGTGGTGAGCATGGCCGCGGTCGATTGCGCTTCCTTGAGGCGGCGCGCGATGGTCTGGCGCAGCTTGGTCATGCGCACGCGCTCCTCGCGCACCGCGTCGTCGCCGGAGGATGGCGCGCGGACGGCAACGGGCGCCGGGGCAGCCTTGGGCGTTTCAGCCGGCTGCGAGGGGGCGCCCTTGGAAATGGCGTCGAGCACATCGCCTTTCAGCACCTGGCCACGCTTGCCAGAGCCGGCGAGCTGGTCGACCGACAGATTGTTCTCGGCGATGAGTTTTGCCGCCGCCGGCGCTGGCGGCATGGTGCGCGGCTCGACCGGGCCGTCGCCAGCGATCTTGGCGGTCTCGGCCGCGGCCTGCTTGGTGGTGTGGGCGGCTTCAGGGCTAGAAGCTTGCGCCACCGCCTGCGGCTTGGCAGCGGCAGCCGCGCCACCGGCCGAAATCGAGCCCAACAGCGCGCCGACGCCCACGGTCTCGCCTTCCTTGGCGACGATTTCGCTGAGCGTACCGGCGGCGGCGGCAGGCACCTCCACCGTCACCTTGTCCGTCTCGAGTTCAACCAGCGGCTCGTCGGCGGCAATGGCATCGCCGACCTTCTTGAACCATTTGCCGATGGTCGCCTCGGTGACGGATTCGCCCAGAGTGGGAACGCGGATTTCGGTAGCCATTGTGCCTGTCCGTTTTCTGTCGGTTCTGTTTCTTGTTCGCCCAATTCCGCCTTATTCGCCGAGCGCGTCTTCGAGCAAGGCGGCAAGCTGGGCAAGGTGCTTCGACATCAGGCCGGTCGCCGGCGACGCGGCCGCCGGGCGGCCGGTGTAGCGCACGCGTTGATGTTTGGCGTCGATATGCGCCAGCACCCATTCCAGATACGGATCGATGAACGACCAGGCGCCCATGTTCTTGGGCTCCTCCTGGCACCACACCATCTCCGCGTTGCGGAAGCGTGACAGCTCGGTGATCAGCGCCTTGGCCGGGAACGGATAGAGCTGTTCGACGCGCAGCAGATAGATGTCGTTGATGCCGCGCTTCTCGCGCTCCTCGTAGAGGTCGTAATAGACCTTGCCCGAGCACAGCACGACGCGGCGGATCTTCGAATCCTTGGTCAGCTTGATCGCCTGGTTCGGCAACAGCTGGGCATCGTCCCACAAAAGCCGGTGGAACGAGCTTTCGCCCGAGATTTCCGGCAGCGTCGACACCGCCCGCTTGTGGCGCAGCAGCGACTTCGGCGTCATCAGGATCAGCGGCTTGCGGAAGTCGCGCTTCAGCTGCCGGCGAAGGATGTGGAAGTAGTTGGCCGGCGTCGTGCAGTTGGCCACCTGCATGTTGTCTTCGGCGCAAAGCTGCAGGAAGCGCTCGAGACGTGCCGAGGAATGCTCTGGGCCCTGGCCTTCATAGCCATGCGGCAACAGGCAGACGAGGCCCGACATTCTGAGCCACTTGCGCTCGCCCGACGAGATGAACTGGTCGAACACCACCTGGGCGCCGTTGGCGAAGTCGCCGAACTGCGCTTCCCAGAGCGTCAGCGCCTTCGGCTCGGCCAGGCTGTAGCCATATTCGAACCCGAGCACCGCCTCTTCCGAGAGCATCGAGTTGATGACTTCGTAACCGGCCTGGGCAGCCGACAGATTGTTGAGCGGGATGTAGCGGGTCTCGTCGCGCTGGTCGTAGAGCACGGAATGACGCTGCGAGAAGGTACCGCGCTCGGAATCCTGCCCCGACAGGCGGATCGGATTGCCATCGAGCAGGATCGCGCCGAAAGCCAGCGCCTCCGCCGTCGACCAGTCGATGCCTTCGCCGGACTCGATCGCCTGACGCCGGTTCTCGAGGAAGCGGATGATCGTCTTGTGCGCCTCGAAATCCTTCGGCACCTCGGTCAGCTTCTTGCCGATTTCCTTCAGCGTCTTGACCGGCACGGCCGTCTTGCCGCGCCGCTGTTCGTCCTGGTTGTCGGCCGTGCGCAGGCCCGACCAGGCGCCGTCGAGCCAGTCAGCCTTGTTGGGCTTGTAGTGCTGGCCCACTTCCCACTCGGCTTCCAGATGCGCGCGCCAGTCGGCCTTGAGCTGGTCGAGTTCGGCCTGGCTGATATGGCCTTCTGCGATCAGCCGGTCGCCATAGATCTGCACCGTCGTCTTGTGGGTGCGGATGTTGCGGTACATCAGCGGCTGCGTGAAGGCTGGCTCGTCGCCCTCATTGTGGCCGAAGCGGCGGTAGCAGAACATGTCGACCACGACGGGCTTGTGGAACTTCATGCGGAATTCGATCGCCACCTTGGTGGCGTGCACCACGGCTTCCGGATCGTCGCCATTGACGTGGAAGATCGGCGCCTCGATCATCTTGGCGACGTCGGACGGATAGGGCGACGAACGCGAGAAGCGCGGATTGGTGGTGAAGCCGATCTGGTTGTTGATGATGAAATGCAGCGTGCCGGCGACGCGGTGTCCGCGCAGGCCCGACAGGCCGAGGATTTCGGCGATGACGCCTTGGCCGGCAAAGGCGGCGTCGCCATGCAGGAGCAGCGGCAGCACCTTGGCGCGCTCTTCCAGTGGCACGATCTCCTCGCGGCCGCGGCCGAACAGATAATCCTGCTTGGCGCGCGCCTTGCCCATCACGACGGGATCGACGATTTCCAGGTGCGAGGGGTTGGCGGTCAGCGACAAATGCACCTTGTTGCCGTCGAACTCGCGGTCCGACGAGGCGCCGAGATGGTACTTCACGTCGCCCGAGCCTTCGACCTCGTCGGGTGCGGCCGAGCCGCCCTTGAACTCGTGGAAGATGGCGCGGTGCGGCTTGGCCATCACTTGGCTGAGCACGTTGAGGCGGCCGCGATGGGCCATGCCGAGCACGATTTCCTTGAGGCCGAGCTGGCCGCCGCGCTTGACGATCTGCTCCAGCGCCGGGATCAGCGATTCACCGCCGTCGAGGCCGAACCGCTTGGTGCCCTTGTACTTGACGTCGATGAACTGCTCGAAGCCCTCGGCCTCGACCAGCTTCTGCAATATCGCCTTCTTACCGGTGGCGGTGAAGGAGATTTCCTTGTCGGCGCCTTCGATGCGGGCCTGGATCCAGGCCTTTTCCTCAGGGTCGGAAATATGCATGAACTCGACGCCCAGCGTCGAACAATAGGTGCGGGTCAGGATCTCCAGCATCTGCCGGATGGTGCCGAATTCCAGTCCCAGCACATTGTCGAGGAAGATAGGCCGGTCGTAATCGGCGTCGGTGAAGCCGTAATTCTCGGGCGAAAGTTCATTATAGTCCTCGAGCGGCTTGGCGATGCCGAGCGGGTCGAGATTGGCGTGCAGATGGCCGCGCATGCGATAGGCGCGGATCATCATGATGGCGCGCACCGAATCGCGCGTTGCCTGGTGGACGTCGGCGTCGGACGGCGCCACGCCGTTGACGACCGCCTTTTCCTTGACCTTCTTCTCCAGATGCTTCTCGACCAGGCCCCAATTGCCGTCGAGCGCCGAGACCAGCTCGCCATTGGCCTGCAGCGGCCAGGATGGCCTGGCCCAGGAGGCGCCCTTGGCGTTCTTGCGCACATCGCCGGCATCGTCCTTCAGACCGGCGAAGAACTCCTGCCACTCGGGATCGACAGAACCGGGATTATCCTCATAGGCGGCGTAGAGCGCGTCGATGTAATCGGCGTTGCCGCCATAGAGGAACGAGGTGAGCGAGAATTGGTCGTTGGCCTGATCTTGTCGTGCCATTTTGTCCGCGGAGCCCGGCTCCGTCTCCTTTCGAGGGGAATAGTGAGTAGTCAGTGGTGAGTAGAAAAACGAAATTCCTGCTCGGCTGCTACTCGCCTGATCTTCCCTTTTTCACTACTGACTACTGCCTACTCACTACTGCCTTAACCTTTGATCGCCTCGACCAGCGTCGTGCCCAGCCGCGCCGGCGATGGCGATACCTTGATGCCGGCCGATTCCATCGCGGCGATCTTGTCTTCCGCGCCGCCCTTGCCGCCGGAGATGACCGCGCCGGCGTGGCCCATGGTGCGGCCGGCGGGAGCGGTGCGCCCGGCGATAAAGCCGGCCATCGGCTTCTTGCGGCCGCGCTTGGCCTCGTCCTTGAGGAACTGCGCGGCGTCCTCTTCGGCCGAACCGCCGATCTCGCCGATC
Source organism: Mesorhizobium sp. B2-3-4 (assembly GCF_006442315.1). Classification (GTDB taxonomy): domain Bacteria; phylum Pseudomonadota; class Alphaproteobacteria; order Rhizobiales; family Rhizobiaceae; genus Mesorhizobium. Next base: position 100,917 of record NZ_VFVY01000021.1, read on the forward strand.
ATGATGATCGACTTGGTCTCGTCGTCGGCCAGGAACATTTCGAGCATGTCGATGAACTCGGTGCCCTTGACCGGATCGCCGCCGATGCCGACGGCGGTGGTCTGGCCGAGGCCGACATTGGTGGTCTGGAACACAGCCTCATAGGTAAGTGTTCCCGAGCGCGAAACAACGCCGACCGAGCCCTTGCGGAAGATGTTTCCGGGCATGATGCCGATCTTGCATTCGTCCGGGGTGAGCACCCCGGGGCAGTTCGGCCCGATCAGCCGCGACCTCGAACGATCGAGCCGCGCCTTGACCTTGACCATGTCCATGACCGGGATGCCCTCGGTGATGCAGACGATGAGCGGGATCTCCGCCTCGATCGCCTCGATGATGGCTTCGCCCGCACCGGCCGGCGGCACGTAGATGACGGAGGCGTTGGCGCCCGTCTTTTCCTTGCCTTCGGCGACGGAGGCGAAGATCGGCAGGCTTTCGCCTTTCGAACCGGTCCAGGTCTCGCCGCCCTTCTTGGGATGGATGCCGCCCACCATCTTGGTGCCGTGATAGGCGAGCGCCTGTTCGGTGTGGAACGTGCCGGTCTTGCCGGTCAGGCCCTGCACCAGCACCTTGGTGTTCTTGTCGATAAGAATGGACATCGGAGCCCTTTTTAACCGTTGATCGGGGAAAGCGAGACGCGCCGGTAGACGCCGCTCACCATGTCTTGCCAGCCATCGCTGCCGGCGGGTTTGAACTGCAATCGCATGCGATAGGCGTCGGCATCGTTGAAAACATAGCTCACGCGCGCCGCGCCTCGCGGCGACGACCGCTCCAGCACCAGTTCGTCGCCATTCCATGCGCCCGTGGCGGGCGACATCGGCACGAACCCCATGGAATCGAATTGATGCATGGTGACGAGGCCGTTCTGCTGGTCGAAGCCGAACACATTGTGCGCGCCGAAGGAGATCGTGCCGTCGCGGCGCTGACGGTAGCGCTGCACCACGAACAGGCCGCCGAACTGCGCTTCCGCCGTCACTTCGGAGGTTGCCGCACCCTCATCGGCCCATTGCGTCGCCGCAATCTCCTCCTCGCCGCGCCACGCGCCGACCAGCGCCTGCAGGCGCTGGTGGTCGGCCGAGAGCGAGGAGAAGGAGGCCGCGTTCATCGCATCAGAGCCGCTTCAGGTCGGTGACGGTGAGGTCACTCTTGGCATTGCCGGTGTTGAGCGTCGTTGCCGGCTCGAACATCAGCACCACGGGCTCCGGTGTCAGCGAGCGCGGCCGGTGCTCGACGCCGCGCGGCACGACGATGAAATCACCCTCGCCAAGCTCGACATCGCCATCGCGGAAATCGATGGCGATGCGCCCGCGCAGCACGAGAAACGCTTCGTCCTCATGCTCATGCGCGTGCCAATCGAACATCTCGCCGAACTTGGCGACCTTGGCCTGGCTGTCATTGACATCGCCGGCGACATGCGGATCGAAGACCTTCTTAATCGTCCGATCCGCCACCTCGACGAGGTTTATCTTGCGCGGAGGCATGAGCTCAGCCCTTCACCGCCGCCACGATCTTCTTGGCCGCGTCGTCGAGGTCGTCGGCCGACACGACGTTGAGGCCGCTGTCGTTGATGATCTTCTTGCCAAGCTCGGCGTTGGTGCCTTCCAGACGCACCACCAACGGCACTTTCAGGCCGACCTCCTTGACCGCGGCGATGACGCCCTCGGCAATGATGTCGCACTTCATGATGCCGCCGAAAATGTTGATCAGTATGCCCTTCACCGCCGGGTCCTTGGTGATGATCTTGAAAGCCGCCGTCACCTTCTCCTTCGAAGCGCCGCCGCCGACGTCGAGGAAGTTGGCCGGCTCGGCGCCGTAGAGCTTGATGATGTCCATCGTCGCCATGGCAAGGCCGGCGCCGTTGACCATGCAGCCGATGTTGCCGTCGAGCGCGACATAGGCGAGGTCGTATTTCGACGCCTCGATTTCCTTCTCGTCCTCTTCGGTGGTGTCGCGCAGTTCCATCAGGTCGGGATGGCGGAACAGCGCGTTGTTGTCGAACGACACCTTGGCGTCGAGCACGCGCAGCCTGCCATTCTTCATGACGATCAGCGGATTGACCTCGAGCAGGCTCATGTCCTTCTCGACAAAGGCCTTGTAGAGGATCGGGAACAGCGTTCCACCGTCCTTGGCGGCATCGCCGTCGAGCTTCAGCGCGCCGTTGAGCGCCTTGACGTCGTCGGCCGTGACGCCCTTTTCCGGATCGATGGCGACGGTGATGATCTTTTCGGGCGTGTCATGCGCGACCGCCTCGATGTCCATGCCGCCCTCGGTCGAGACGACGAAGGCGATCCGACCGACGGAACGATCCACCAGGATCGACAGATAAAGCTCGCGCTCGATATCGGCGCCGTCCTCGATATAGAGCCGGTTGACCTGCTTGCCGGCCGGGCCGGTCTGCTTGGTCACCAGCGTGTGGCCGAGCATCTCGTTGGCATTGGCGACGACTTCCGCCGCCGACTTCGCCAGCCGCACGCCGCCCTTGGCGTCCGGTCCGAGCTCCTTGAACTTGCCCTTGCCGCGGCCGCCGGCATGGATCTGGCTCTTCACCACATAGAGCGGGCCGGGCAGCGCCTTGGCCGCGGCTTCCGCCTCGCTTGCCTTGAACACCGGCACGCCTTCGGCCACCGGCGCGCCAAACGACTTCAGCAGCGCCTTGCCTTGATATTCATGGATGTTCATGGGGATTGTCTCCAGATCAACGGCTGGGGTTTACTTCGAGGCGAGTTGCGGCGCGATCTTGACGCAGGCGTCGGTCAGGCCCTGCACGGTCGCTACCGAGGCGTCGAACATCTTCTGCTCGCTCTTGTTGAGATCGATTTCGATGATGCGCTCGACGCCGCCGGCGCCGATTACCACGGGAACGCCGACATAGGTGCCCTTGACGCCATACTGGCCGGAGAGATGCGCCGCGCAGGGCAGCACGCGCTTCTTGTCCTTGAGATAGGCTTCGGCCATCGAGATGGCCGAGGCGGCCGGCGCGTAATAGGCCGAGCCGGTCTTCAACAGGCCGACGATCTCGGCGCCGCCGTCACGGGTGCGCTGCACGATCTGGTCGAGCTTTTCCTTCGAGGTCCAGCCCATCTTGATTAGGTCGGGCAGCGGAATGCCGGAGACGGTGGAATAGCGGATCATCGGCACCATGGAATCGCCGTGGCCGCCGAGCACGAAGGCGGTGACGTCCTCGACCGAGACCTTGAATTCCTCGGCCAGGAAATAGCGGAAGCGCGAGCTATCCAGCACGCCGGCCATGCCGACGACATGGGTCTTGGGCAGGCCGGAAAACTTCTGCAGCGCCCATACCATGGCGTCGAGCGGGTTGGTGATGCAGATGACGAACGCCTTGGGCGCGTACTTCTTCAGCCCGGCGCCGACCTGCTCCATGACCTTGAGGTTGATGCCGAGCAGATCGTCGCGGCTCATGCCCGGCTTGCGCGGCACGCCTGCGGTGACGATGCAGACATCGGCGCCCTCGATGCCGGCATAGTCGTTGACGCCGGTCAGCCGGGAATCGAAGCCATCGACCGGCGACGATTGCGCGATATCGAGGCCCTTGCCCTGCGGGATGCCCTCGGCGATGTCGAACAGAACCACGTCGCCGAGGTCCTTGAGGCCGATCATGTGAGCCAGCGTGCCGCCGATCATGCCGGAGCCGATAAGCGCTATCTTGTTGCGTGCCATGTGAGGATGATTTCCCTTTGTCGATGACGGCGCCAACACGGCGTCGAGGAAGAGGCCGGAATGCTGCGGGGAACCGCTGATTTCGCCGCACCCAATAGCTCCGGCGCGCGATAAATTCAAACGATTATTTTCGACTCAGCATTTTCAATCGGTTAGAGTGTATGGGATTTACGTAAACGTCAAAATTTGTAAGCCGACTGGGGAGAAGTTACACAATGAATGTGAACATCCGAAGGCTCTATCCCGGAGATGACGCCCTTGTGATGCGGATCGCGCCGGATGTGTTTGACGAACCCGTCCGGCCTGACCGGCTGGCGGCCTACCTCGCCGCGCCGGGTCATTTCATGGTCGTGGCGTTCGCCGACGGCCTCGTCGTCGGGCAGTGTGCCGCCGTCATCCACCGCCATCCCGACAAGGTCAGCGAACTCTACATAGACGAGGTCGGCGTTTCCCCTGCCTTCCAACGCCAGGGTATCGCGCGCAAGATGCTGGATGCGATGTTCGAGATCGGCAAGCAGAACGGCTGCGAGGAGGCCTGGGTCGGCACCGAACCGGACAACGGCCCCGCCCGCGCGCTTTATGAGGCGCGCCAGGAGCCGCGTGAGGAGGCGGAAGCGTTCGTGATGTATGTTTATAAGCTTTGAGTGCTCGTGGAAGAAGGCATGGTATTCTGCGCCTGGCCGTCCGCCCTCGCCTTCCGCCGCTCCGCCCAATCCTCCAGCCAGTCGCGGCTCTGCATTTCGATCAGGCGCGATGCCGTGCGTTCGAATTCGAACACCTCGACGCCGCGCTTGGCCACATAGAGATGCTGCGGCGGGGCCTCGGCGCTCGCCACGAGGCGCGCATGATGGTCGTAAAGCGTATCGATCAGCAGGATGAAGCGCTTGGCCTCGTTGCGGCGGCCTTCGCCAAGCACCGGGATATGGTCGATGAAGATGGTCGAGAAACGATTGGCAATGGCCAGGAAATCGCGCGCGCCGAGAGGTTTTTCGCAGAGATCGGCGAAAGAGAAACGCGCGGCATCCCCTGCGGCGGACGGCACGACCACTTGCCGCCCCTTCAGCGCCAGCGATGTCGGGGCAGTCGGCGCTCCATGCGTCATCGCCTTCCAGGCTTCGTCCAGCGCCTGGTCGGCCGCAGCATCGGCGGGCGTAACATAGACCGGCGTGCGGGCGAGCTTCTCCAGCCGGTAGTCCTTGTCGCTGTCCAGTGACAGCACCTGCGCGTGGCGCTCGAGTATGGCGATGAACGGCAGGAAGAGCTGGCGGTTCAGCCCGTCACGATAGAGATTTTCCGGAGCGACATTCGAGGTGGCGACCAGCACGACGCCGCTGGCAAACAGCGCCGAGAACAGTCTGGACAGGATCATCGCATCGGCGATGTCGGTGACGGAGAATTCGTCGAAACACAGCACCCAGGCCTGCTCGGCCAGCGCCTTGGCCACCGGCGGGATCGGATCGTCTTCCCGGACAGTGCCTTCCTTGCGCGCCTGCCGGTGCTTCTGGATACGGTCCTGCACGTCGGCCATGAAATCGTTGAAGTGGACGCGGCGCTTGCGCCGGACCGGCAACAGCTCGAAGAACATGTCCATCAGCATGGTCTTGCCGCGGCCGACGCCGCCATGGATATAGAGGCCCCTGACCGCCTCATGCGTCTCGCGCTTGCGGGCAAACAGCCAGCCCAGCGCACTGGATTTGTGCGCCAGCCGCTTGGCCGAGATTTCCACGGTCAGCCGGTCGAGCGCGGCGGCGATCTCTTCCTGCGCCGCGTCTCGTTCAATCGCGCCTGATGCCACCAGGTGGTCGTAGCGCTGCCGGACGGTCGCATGGGTCTGGAGGCCGTCACGCAGATGCATCGGTCACGTCGTTTGTTCAGAACAGGAGGCCACGAGGACTAGATGTGTCGAGATTCAGGTCAGGCCGAGCCGAGAATGGTGGCTTTCGAGAACGGAGCGGAGCGTACTTAAAGTACGCGAGCGCCGGAAGCGCAGAAAGCCGCCGTTCGCAGGCCGGCATCACCTGGATATCGGCATATCTAGCCTATCTTGTAAGCGAGATCGGCTGCCCGTTGGAGGTCTGGCCGTCGAATTTCGAGCCGCCCGAGGAGTAGAGCCGCGCCAGCGAGCCGCCATTCTCGTCATAAAGCGTCAGCTGCTTGCCGGCGACGTTCCACGACTTGATGCCGTCGATCGGCGGCGGGCAATGCAGCGGCCCGGCACGGAAGCCGGCACCGAACTTGGTCTGCGGCGTCGCCACCTTGCAGCTCTGGCCCGAAACGCTGACGTTCCAGACACCGGCGACGGCTGCCGCGCTGACGTCCGCCGCGCCGGCCGGCGCCGTGCCGTCCGGCGGCAAGGAGGCCACTTGCGTGTTTGCCGGCGCGGTCGGGAACTGCGATGGATCGGTGGTGCCGGGCGCGGCCGGCGGCGGCAACTGATTCGAACTCACCTGGCCGGCCGGAGCCGGCTGCAGCGGTGCCGGCTGCTGGTCGTCCATCGACGAGAAGCGTGAGGTTGAGCAGCCGCTCGCAACGAGTGCAGCCAGGGATACGGCCACCAGGCCGCCTTTCGAAAAATTCATCACAACCTCCGTCGGATCCGGCTGGGGGGATGCCGTCCGCGCAATCTCACCTCCACCAAGATGGAGAAGGTGGCGAAATTTCAACCCGATATGGTTAAAATAGGGTTTGCGGCAAGATTGTTGCAAATTTATCGCAATCATTGCGCCAGGGCGGCACTCGGCACGAACACATATCCGTCCGGCCCGACAATATAGCACTCGCGCAACCCGTGCGGCTTGTCGATCGCGCCGGCGAGCACGATGTGGCCGTGGGCCAGTGCCGCCGCCTCGACAGCATCGGGATCGGCGCCATAGAGGCGCAATTCGATGCCGGCACCGCGTGTCTCGGCGCCCGCTATGACGCCGCTCATCGCATTGTCGAGATAGGAGTGGTCGGCGTGCAGCATGAACACCGACCCCAGAAGCTCGATCGCCGCGAAATCCTCGTCGGCATGGATGATGCGGGCACCGAGGACATCGCGGCAGAACGCTTCCATCGCCGCCATGTCGGATACCAGCAGATTGACGCCGACGCCGCGCGGCAGCGAGCGGCCGAAATCCTCGGCCTTCATCCATGGGGTCTTGGTCCGCTTCATCGCCATGGCATTGTCCCGGAATCACTGGCTCTGGCTCGAATGATGTCCCAGCGGGGTCAGAAGCGATAGAGCGGTTGCGAGAACGGTATCGGGCGACCCAGAAGGTTTGCGCAACGGCGGTCCAGTGCGAACGCCAGCCCGTGGCTTCGTAACAGCGCCGTCTTCCAGTCGCTGGCCGTTTCGAGCGCACGCAGGGCGTCCGCCGGCCGGCCGGCCGCGAGCATCAGGTCGGCGGCCACGATATGATCTTCGGAAGTTATCGCTCCACCAGCCTTCAGCCGACCAGCCAGTCCAACCCAAAGCTCCCAGGGAAATGTCGCCGCGAGCTGCGCGGGGCGGGATGGCGATTCCGCCGCGATGCCTTGCAGGAACGGTGTCAACGCCACCCGCGCCAAAGCCCTGTCGACGAACTCCTCGGCCGTTTCACCTTGCATTCCGGTGACTCCGAAGGTCACCAGAATGCCCTCGCGGCCAGAGTGCCCGAATATATAGTCGAGCCCGTCGACCATCGAGGCAATCAAGGCATCGGGATCGCCGACCGGGTCCAGTTGCTTTGCCGAAATCCGCGCATTGAGTCCGGCGGCAACGACGGTACCGACGCGCAGGTCGCCACTCTGGTTTACCGCCGTCAGCAATATCTCGGCCACGGGAGCATGGTTCACCAATTGCCCGATCGGCTGCAAAGCCCTCGCCATATCGTTCTGACGATAGACCGCCTGCACCTCCGCGGGCTGTTTCGAAATGTCGAAGGAAGGACGCAGGGCCGACGCGTACAATGCCTTGCGTATCATCTGCCCGCGGCTGTCCTTGTTCGGGAGCGCGGCCGGAGGAAGGCGATCGAGATACGACATGTAGTCCGCGAGACTGTCCTTGATAGCCAGCAGAGGCAGCGCCAGTGTCACAACACCGGCGTCTTGCGCTCGCTTGGCAAGGCGCGATTTTGCGTCGGCCTCGAGATCCGTCAGCGTCTGTGCGATCGCCGTCGCGGCGCTCGACGCATCGGCGGGATCCAAGGTCTGCAGGCGCGCCAGTTCGCCCAGCAGCCAGGTGCCGCCGTCCTCGGCGACAAGTGCGCGCAAGGCGGATTCACCAAGCTGGCCCACAACCGATTTCTTGTTGGGCGCCGGCTGCATCCCGGCAATGATGGCCGCCCGCTCGGCAGGTGTTGCGTAGGCCAGCCTGAGTTCGGCGATGCGCAGCGGCGGATGGCTGCGTTTTTCCAGACCCGACAGCAGCGCCGAGCCTTCGGTGTCGTTCAGGTTCCCATAGTGGATTTTGAGATAGGCGGCGTCGTCACCGTAACGGTCGCGCCAGAAATTCGGAAATGTCGCCGGTTCGGCAAGGAGAAAATCAGCGGCTGCCAGGATCGTTGGCGCGTAGCTGCAAGCGCCCGGCTGTGTCTGCGCGGATACCGCAGGCGGGATCGACACGAGCCCGAGAACCGCAAGAACCGCCAGCCAGCGCATGGTGCTTCCTCTCGATATGCCTGGTGATCCTACAGTAGAATTCAGATCCGGCACCAGAGTAAGAAACATCGGCCGGTTGCCCTTGAAGATCTCACCCGACACATCTCCCTGGCGCTTGGCCTGCCCCAAGCTTGCGCCGACGGGCGTTCGGCCTATCTCTGGGGAACGCAACCCGCCGGAGCCCGCAAAAGTGGCCGCCAGACACAAAGCCGCCAACCGCTACTACAGCGGTCCGCCCAGTGACCATTTCGACGGCACCCTGTTCTTCAATCCCGATGGCCGGATGCCCGGCCGCTTCACCGATCTCCTGAAATGGCAGTTCAGCGGCCAGCGTTCGAAATGGCCGCCTGCCAGCCCGAGCCCGTTCGCGCCGGCAAAGCCGGCCGCGACGGTCGATGGTGCCGATCTGACCGTGACCATGGTCGGCCATTCCACGCTGCTGATCCAGACCGCCGGGCTCAACATCCTCACCGATCCGGTGTGGTCCGAGCGCACCTCGCCGTTCTCCTTTGCCGGGCCCAGACGCGTCAACGCACCGGGCATCGCTTTCGGCGACCTGCCGCGAATAGACCTCGTCCTGGTCAGCCACAACCACTACGACCATCTCGATCTCGCCACGCTGAGAGAGTTGAAGGACAAGCACGATCCGCTTGTCATCACGCCGCTCGGCAACGACGCCATCATCGCCGCCGCGATACCGGGCATGCGGCTTTCGGCGCATGACTGGGGCGACAGGGTCCTGAGCAACGGCATCGCCATCCACGTCGAGCCCGCGCATCACTGGTCGGCGCGCGGGGCGCGCGACCGGCGCATGGCGCTTTGGGGCGGTTTCGTCATCGAGACACCGGGCGGGAAAATCTATTTCGCCGGCGACACCGGCTTCCACGACGGCATCAACTACCGGCTGATGGCGCAAAAGCATGGCGGCTTCCGTTTCGCCGTCCTGCCGATCGGCGCCTACGAGCCGCGCTGGTTCATGGCGCCGCAGCACCAGAACCCCGAAGAAGCGGTCCAGGGTATGTTGTTGTGCGGCGCCAGCTTTGCCGCCGGCTGCCACTGGGGCACGTTCCAGCTTACCGACGAGCCGTTCGACGAGCCGGCGCGAAAACTTGCCGAGGCGCTCGACGATCGCGGCGTCGCGCGTGAGCGCTTTCGCGCCTTGCAGCCCGGTGAAGTCTGGGATGTGCCACGCATTTGATGGCCTCGACGGCCAGAAGACCGTTTACGCTGCCGAGGTTTTCGCTGATGGTCGTCCGCGCAGAAGGATAGGGGAATCAGATGAAGTCGATCATGGCGGGTGTTTTGGCGCTGGCCGTCTCGGTACCGGCGGCTTTCGCGGGCGAGATCGGCGACCGCGCGGCCGAGGCCGAGAAACTTCTGCAGTCGGGTGACGGCCCCGCTGCGCTGGCGAAGTTCCAAAGCGCCGAGGAAGCGTTCTGGAAGGCGATGCCGCTTGCCGTGATGAACGTCAATCAGGTCGATAGCGCTTCCGGTTTCGGCATCTACAGCGAGCGTGCCAATCACGTTTACAAACCCGGCGAACAGGTCGTTCTCTACATGGAGCGGGTCGGCTACGGTTACGGCTCCGACGGGCTCGGCAACAGCTCGATAGCGCTCTCCGTCGACCTGACCGTCCTTTCCGAGGCCGGCGAAAAGCTTGGCACTTTCGAAAAGATCGGCCGCGTGCAGGTTGCCTCGCGGTCGCACAACCGCGAACTGTTCTTCAAGCTGGACCTTTCCCTGACCGGCCTGCCGCCCGGCAAATACCGGTGCGACTTCGTCATGCATGACGAGAATTCGAGCAAGACGGCGCCCTTCAGCACGGATGTCGAGATCGCCGGTTAGGGCGGTTCGCGGGCATGTCCGAGGGAGACGGCACCAGGATAATTCACCGCAGGACGCCGGAATCGGCCGCGATGCTGGCAAACGTCAAACGGGCGATGGCGATCACCGCCCGGCTCAATCGCTTGACGTTCGACGATGCGGATGAAGTCCGGGCCCTGTTCAGCCAGCTCGTCGGCCGGGAGGTGGACGCCAGCTTTCTGCTGATCCCGCCATTCTATACGGCCGGCGGCGACGAAATACGCGTCGGGCGCAACGTCTTCATCAATCAGAACTGCACTTTCTATGACCTCGGCGGCCTCGACATCGCCGACGACGTGATGATCGGCCCCAATGTCAGCATCATCACGACGGGCCATGCGCTCGACCCGTCGCAGCGCCGCACCACCATCGGAAAGCCCATCGTGATCGAGAGAAACGTCTGGATCGCGGCAGGCGCGACCATCATCGGCGGGGTGACGGTGGGCGAAAACGCGGTTGTGGCCGCGGGCGCGGTGGTCACCAGGAACGTTCCTCCAAATACCCTTGTCGGCGGAAATCCGGCCCGCGTCATCAGGCCGATCGGCGCCGGCTGAAACGACGCCCGCAAGGCGCCCGCGACCCTCGGGAACCCAAGCACGACAGCCGCGTTTTTCAACCGGTTCGAAATTCACCGGCTTGCGAGGCATCGCCATGATCAAATGGATCATCATTCTTCTCATCGTCGCCGCCGCGGCGAGCCTGCTCGGCATGCCGGCGCTGGCCGGAGCCGCGGCCACCGGCGCACGCGTCCTCATCGGCATCGTTCTGGTCATCTTCCTGCTGGTGGTGCTCGGCATCTTCGCCGTGACGTAAAACCGCTGCACACTGGTAATTGCCGCCCGTTTCCGCCATATAGCGCCGAACGGACACGGAATTTTCGGAGCAATGGCAGCGACTGCCCCCTTCGCCAAGATGAACGGCATCGGCAACGAGATCATCGTTGCCGACATGCGTGGCCGTGCGGATCGGGTGACGGCCGCGGCCGCCATCGCGCTCAACGCCGGCGCGGCGACCAAGTTCGACCAGATCATGGCCATCCATGACGCGCGAACCGAGGGCACCGCCTATTACGTCGACATCCTCAATTCCGACGGCTCGGGCGCGCAGGCCTGCGGCAATGGCATGCGCTGCGTCGTCCAGGCGCTGGCTGCGGAGACCGGGCAGAAGACTTTCACCTTCGAGACCCGCGCCGGCATCCTCAACGCCGTGGAACATGCCGATGGCACGATCTCGGTCGACATGGGCACGCCGCGCTTCGACTGGCAGGAGATTCCGCTGGCCGAGGAATTCCGCGACACCCGCATGATCGAACTGCAGATCGGCCCGATCGATGCGCCGGTGCTGCATTCGCCCTCGGCCGTCTCGATGGGCAACCCGCACGCCATTTTCTGGGTCGACAACGACGTCTGGAGCTATGAGCTCGACCGTTTCGGGCCGCTGCTGGAGAACCATCCGATCTTTCCCGAGCGCGCCAACATCACCATCGCGCAGGTAACCTCGCCCGACTCGATGATTATCCGCACGTGGGAACGTGGCGCGGGCCTCACCAAGGCTTGCGGCACCGCCTCCTGCGCGGCTGTCGTTGCGGCGGCGCGCACCAGGCGCACGGGCCGCAGCGTCAACCTCTTGACCCCGGGCGGCGGCACGCTGCATGTCGAGTGGCTGGATAACGACCACGTCATCCTGACCGGCGCGGCCGAATGGGAGTTTTCCGGCAGCTTCGATCCCGCGACGGGAGACTGGGCCCGCGACACCGAAAGCGCGGCCTGATGTCGGCTCTTGCCAAGGACGTGGGCGAGGCGAAGCAAGCCAGCCGCATCGACGTGGTGACCTTCGGCTGCCGCCTCAACACCTATGAATCAGAGGTAATGCGGCGCGAGGCCGAGAGCGCCGGTCTCGGCGCGCTAACCGGCGGCGCCGTCATCTTCAACACCTGTGCGGTCACCGGCGAGGCGGTGCGCCAGGCCAGGCAGGCTATCCGCAAGGCGCGCCGCGACAACCCGGCCGCGCGCATCATCGTCACCGGCTGCGCCGCGCAGACCGAGCCCGAGAAATTCGCCGCCATGGACGAGGTCGACCTCGTGCTCGGCAACGAGGAAAAGCTCAAGGCCAATTCCTACCGCGCGCTGCCGGATTTTGGCGTCAACGACACCGAGAAGGCGCGCGTCAACGACATCTTCTCGGTGCGCGAGACGGCCGGCCACATGGTCGACGCCATCGAGGGCCGGGCGCGTGCCTTCGTGCAGGTGCAGAACGGCTGCGACCACCGCTGCACCTTCTGCATCATCCCCTACGGCCGCGGCAATTCGCGCTCGGTGCCGATGGGCGCCGTGGTCGAGCAGGTCAAGCGGCTGGCCGGCAATGGCTATGCCGAGATCGTGCTGACAGGCGTCGACATGACCAGTTTCGGCGCCGACCTGCCGGGCACGCCGAAGCTTGGCAAACTCGTGAAAACCATCCTGAGACAGGTGCCCGACGTGAGGCGGCTGCGCCTCTCCTCCATCGATTCGATCGAGGCCGACGACGATCTGCTCGACGCCATCGCCACCGAACCGCGGTTGATGCCGCATCTGCATCTGTCGCTGCAGTCTGGCGACGACATGATCCTGAAGCGCATGAAGCGCCGGCACAGCCGAGACCAGTCGATCCGCTTTTGCGAGGATGTGCGCAAGCTGCGTCCTGAAATCGTCTTCGGCGCCGATATCATCGCCGGCTTCCCGACCGAGACCGACGCCATGTTCGAGAACTCGGAAAAGATCGTCGCCGAGTGTGGCCTGACCCATCTCCACGTCTTCCCGTTTTCACCGCGCGAAGGCACGCCCGCCGCCCGCATGCCGCAGGTGCGCCGCGAGCTGGTCAAACAGCGCGCCGCCCGGTTGCGTGCCGCCGGCGAAGCCGCCTATGTCAGGCATCTGTCGTCGCTCGCCGGCAGCCGCCAATCGATCCTGATCGAGCGCGACGGCCTTGGACGGACCGAAGGGTTCACCCTTGCCGCACTCGGCGCCGGCGCGCCGGGAGAGATCGTCGAGGCCGAAATATCGGGCCATGACGGCGCCAGGCTGATCGCCGCCCCCCTTGCCGCCCGCGCCGCCTGAGAACGCAAAAAGCATGGCTGGTTTTTTCAAGAAGATATTTTCATTCGGCAAGAAAGAGGTCGTCGAGGAGCGCGTCGACGAGACGGCCCCGCTGCCGCCGATCAAATGGGACCAGCTCGATGCACTGAAGCCGGCCGCCGAGCAGGTCGTGCCCGAGTTTCTGAAGCGCGACGAACCGCTGCCCGAACCCGACCTTGGGCCGGCGCCGGTAGTCGAGGCTGAAGCAGCGCCGGCCCTTTACCCTCCCCTCGACGGGCAGGGTGGTCGCCAAGCGACCGAGGGGGGTGACAGCGCCGACGCCGCCGACGCTAGCGCCAATCACCCCGGAGCTTCGCTCGGGACCTCCCCCATCGAAGGGGAGGTAAGGGACACGCCGCAGCCTGTTCCCGAGGAACCCAAGCCCGAGCCCGCTCCGACCATTCCGCCGGCGCCGGAGCCGATTGTTCCTGCCGAGCCGGAACCGCTGCCGGAGCCCGCCCCTGTCGAGGAGCCGGCTCCCGAGCCTGCGCCCGCTCCACCGCCGGCGCCCGAGGAAGTCCCGGCACCGCCGACCGTCCCCGAGCCCGTGCCGGAATCGAAGCCGCACGACGTCCCACCGCCGCCGGCCGAACCCGAAATCGTTCCGTCGCGTCCGCAAGAACAGCCGGAACCCGCACCGGTCGAGGTGCCAACGCCACCGGTCGAGGTTCCAGTGGAGACGCCGGCGCCGATGGAGGTGCCACCTGTTGCACCGGTGGAAGCACCGCCCACGCAGGCCCCGGTACAGCCAAGTTCCAAAGTTGGCGCCGCCCCTCATCCGCCTGCCGGCACCTTCTCCCCGTATAGTGACGGGAAGAAGGAAGAAGCACCACAGCCCAGGCCCGCGCCATCAGCCGGCAAGGTCACGGTCGCCAAAAAGGTCGAGCAGAAGGCCGACGAGCAAAAGGCCCCGGAGCCTGCGCCGCGGCGCTCCTGGTTCCAGCGCATGCGCGACGGGCTCGCCCGGTCCTCGCGCGAGCTGACCGGCAACATTGCCGGCGTCTTCACCAAGCGCAAGCTGGACGAGGAGACGCTGCAGGACCTCGAGGACGTGCTGATCCGCGCCGATCTCGGCGTCGAAACGGCGCTGCGCGTCACCGATTCCCTGGCCTCCAGCCGCTACGGCAAGGATGTGTCCGATTCGGAGGTCCGCGCCGTCATGGCCGCCGAGGTGGAGAAGGTGCTGGCCCCGGTCGCAAAACCGCTCGAGCTCGACCTCTCGCACAAGCCGCATGTCATCCTGGTGGTCGGCGTCAACGGCACCGGCAAGACCACGACCATCGGCAAGCTCGCCGCCAAGCTGACCGATGGCGGCCTGTCGGTGATGCTGGCCGCCGGCGACACCTTCCGCGCCGCCGCGATCGAGCAGCTCAAGATCTGGGGCGAACGCACGAAATCGCCTGTCGTCGCCTCCAAGCTCGGCGCCGATGCCGCCGGCCTTGCCTATGATGCCTTCGAGAAGGCGAAGGAGGCAGGCTCCGACGTGCTGATCATCGACACCGCCGGCCGCCTGCAGAACAAGACCGAACTGATGGCGGAGCTGGAAAAGATCGTGCGCGTGCTGGGCAAGCTCGACCCGGAAGCGCCGCACACCGTGCTGCAGACGGTCGATGCCACCACCGGCCAGAATGCGCTCAACCAGGTCGAGATCTTCCGCAACATCGCCGGCGTCAACGGTCTTGTCATGACCAAGCTGGACGGCACGGCGCGCGGCGGTATTCTGGTGGCGATCGCGGCAAAGCACAGATTGCCGGTCTATTTCATCGGCGTCGGCGAACAGGTCGACGACCTCGAACCTTTCTCGGCCAGCGAATTCGCCAGGGCGATCGCTGGAGTGGCATAACGGCATGACGCCGGAAAGGCCCGGGCCTTGCCGGTCATGCGTAAGAAGGAAACCATGAACCCACCCATTCTCGAACGCGATCCGTCAGACCCGCAGAAAGAGAAGAAGGAAGGCGTCAATCCCGTGCTCAAGCTGGTGCTGGAGCTCGGACCGTTGCTGGTCTTCTTCTTCGCCAACGCACGCGGCGAATGGCTGACACAGAAATTTCCCGTCCTGGCTGAATTCGGCGGCCCGATCTTCGTCGCCACCGGCCTGTTCATGGCCGCCACCGCGATCGCGCTGATCGCCTCATGGCTGCTGACCCGCACCCTGCCGATCATGCCGATGGTGTCGGGCGTCGTCGTCTTCATCTTCGGCGCGCTGACGCTCTATCTGCAGGATGACATCTTCATCAAGATGAAGCCGACCATCGTCAACACACTGTTCGGCGGCGTGCTGCTCGGCGGCCTGTTCTTCGGCCGCTCGCTGCTCGGCTATGTCTTCGAGTCCGCCTTCAAGCTCGATGCCGAGGGCTGGCGCAAGCTCACCTTCCGCTGGGGCCTGTTCTTCCTGTTCCTGGCCATCGTCAACGAGATTGTCTGGCGCAATTTTTCCACCGATGCCTGGGTTACCTTCAAGGTCTGGGGCATCATGCCGATCACGCTTCTGTTCACCTTCAGCCAGATGCCGCTGATCCTGCGCCATTCGCTGGACGAGAAGGCCGGCGGAGAAGAGAAGGCCGGCAAATAGGCCTGCGAATAGGGGGAGAGCCATGGACTTCATCACCACGCACGCGGCGCTGCGGACGATCTACAAGACGCCGCGTCCGACCGATGGCTCGATCCGCAAGGAATTGAAGGCGCTCGACGGCCATTGCCGCTCCTTCATCGGCAAGAGCCCCTTCGTGCTGATCGGCTCCTCCGACGGCGACGGCAATGCCGACGTTACTCCGAAGGGCGACAAGCCCGGCTTCGCCGCCATTATCGACGAGAAGACCATCGCCATTCCCGACCGGCCCGGCAACAACCGGCTGGACACGCTGGAGAACATCATCCGCAATCCCTCGGTCGGGCTGCTTTTCCTCATCCCCGGCATGAACGAGACGCTGCGCGTCAATGGCGATGCCCGCATCACCGTCGACCCGACCTTGCGCGAGCGGCTCGCCGTCGACGGCAAGGAGCCGCTCAGCGTCATCGTGGTCGCCGTCAAGGCCGCCTACATGCATTGCGCCAAGGCCTTCATGCGCTCTGATTTGTGGAAACCCGACAGCTGGTATGATCGCGCCACACTGCCGACGCTCGGCCAGATCCTGCGCGACCAGTTGGCGCTGGCCGATTCCGCCGAGGCGACCGACCGCTGGCTGGACGACGAATACAAACAGACGATGTGGTAGCCTTCCCGGACGACTCACTCTTTCGCCCGGTTCTCTCCCTTGATCGAAATCGTCGCCATATCAGGCAGCCTGCGCGCCGCCTCGACCAACTCCGCGCTGGTGGCGGCGCTGGCCACGAACGTGCCTGCGGACTGTCGCGTAACCATCTATGACGGGCTCGGCCTGCTGCCGATATTCAACCCCGACGATGAGGGCGAGCGTACGCCACCCGAAGCCGCACGGCTGATCGATGCAGTCACCAGCGCCGGCGGCGTCATCGTTTCTTGTCCGGAGTATGCCCATGGCGTGCCGGGCGGGTTGAAGAACGCGCTCGACTGGCTGGTGTCCCGCGACGCCGCCGTCGCCAAGCCGGCGATGCTGGTCCACGCCTCGCCGCGCTCGCTGTTTGCCCGCGCAGCACTTGCCGAGATCATGCGGACGATGTCGTTTTCGCTTTACGAGGGCGAGCTGGAAATTGCGCTGCTGGGGAAGAAGCCGGCAGAGGTCGAGGCGATTTTGGGCGAGGATGCGAACCGGCAGGCAATGCGGGAAGCCGTGCAGGCCTTCGCGGATTTCATCCGCCGGCAAACATGAGGTCGTCATCCTAGGGCGGAGCAAGGAGCGCAGCGACGCGGCGCAGACCCTAGGATCCATGCCGTGGCGCTAAAGCGTTGCAACGATAACAGAATTATGCACCGCCGCATCCTACGTCGAAGTCACGGAATGGATCCTCGGGTCAAGCCCGAGGATGACGAAGGAGAGGGGAGCGCCCGTGCCTCAACGTGCGCCGAAGTTACCCCTTCCGCAGCGTCTCGACATCGGTCTTGCCGACATACCAGTCGCGGGCGTTGACCTCCTCGAAGACCACCCAGACATCGTCATTGCCGAGCCCGGTGGCTTCCATGATGGCCGAGGTCACCTTTTTGGCGATGTCAGCCTTCTTGCCGGCCGGATCGGCGGCGATCACTTCCTTGACGATGCGGATGTTGACGAATGGCATGACGCCCTCCCCTGGGATTTGCTGGTTTGCGAAACGAGGCTGCTTGGAAATCCGCTCCGGCGACGCGCCTGGCGGCGGCTCGCAAGGTCGTGGCGCGGCGGGCGCCGCGGCCAGCCGCATAAACGCCAGCAGCGGCCGCCAGAGAAGGATTTCGAGCAGGCTCAATAGGTCTTGGCTCCGTTCACCATCAACCGGACGCTGTAGAGCGAGGTGGTGCCGGCGATGTAGAGGCAGTTCAGCTTGGCGCCGCCGAAGACGCAATTGGCGGTCACCTCCGGCACCTTGACCTTGCCGATCAGCGTCCCGTCGGGATCATAGCAATGAATGCCGTCGGCCGCGCTTGTCCAGATGCGCCCGTCGGCATCGAGCCGGAAGCCGTCGAACAGGCCTGCCGTGCAATCGGCGAACACCTTGCCGCCCGACACCTTCTTGCCGTGCTTGCCGACATTGAACACCCGCATATGCGCCGGATTTTGCGCGCCATGGGTACGGCCGGTGTCGACGACGTAGAGCAGGCTTTCATCAACCGAAAAGGCAAGCCCGTTCGGCCTGACCATGTCGGTGATGACGGCCTCGATCTCGCCGCTGTCGGGATCGATCCGGTAGACATGGCAGGCGCCGATCTCGCTCTCGGCCTTGTCGCCTTCATAGTCGGTGTCGATGCCGTAGGTCGGGTCGGTGAACCAGATCGAGCCGTCCGACCTCACCACCACGTCGTTGGGCGAGTTCAGCGGCTTGCCTTTCCATTTGGCGGCAAGCGTGGTGACCGAGCCGTCATGTTCGGTGCGGCTGACGCGGCGGCCCGAATGCTCGCAGGTGACCAGCCGGCCCTGACGGTCGACGGTGTTGCCGTTGGAATTGCCCGAAGGCTGCCGGAAGACGCTGACGCTGCCGTCGGTCTCGTCATAGCGCAGCATGCGGTTGTTGGGGATGTCGGACCACACGACATAACGCCCGGCGGCGAACCAGGCGGGCCCTTCCGCCCATCGGCAACCGGTGAACAGCTTGTCCACCTGGGCGTTGCCGTTGAACAGGCGCGCGAAGCGCGGATCGAGAACTTCATAATAATCTGCGGCCGCCATGCATATCCTCCAGGCATCACGTGACGCCGGATCAAGCCAGCCCGCGATCGATCTGGCAAGACGGAGCCTTCGCAATTTGTATGACAAAACGGCGAGCACGACCGCCCGGCCAGGTCCGGACCGCGACTGTGCAGGCAGGACGCGCCTTAGGGTTCAATTAACCGGCTATGCGCTGCATGCAATGGTGCATTGCAACATCTTCTTTTTGCAACGCACCAATCCTATGTCATGTTCCGTATTGACCAAGGGAGGAAGAACTCGCCGCGACAAATGCGGCACGAAAGGACCCTTGCCATGTTTAACGATCTCGTGACCCGCGCTCGCACCAGCATCGCCAAGCGCAAGCACTACAACCGCCTCGTCGCCGAAATCGACAGCTTCTCCAGCCGTGATCTGGCCGACATGCGCGCCGACCGCTCGGAAATGCTCTACCAGATCCACAAACAGATCTACGGCTGAGCCTGGCTGAGGGAATCCCCCTCACCCGGATTGCCAAAACCGAATTGCAGGGCAATTCGGGGCAATCTGACCTATCCCCCGAGGGGAGAGGAGCTGTCTTGCGCCGACGCCTTCCTCTTCTCCCCCACGGGGAGAAGGTGGCCGCGTAGCGGCCGGATGAGGGGGCGTGGCGCTACCGCCTAATTCGGCGCCGCCAGCGCCTTTTCTATCTGCGGCAGCAACAGATTCCGCGCCGAGTCCGCCGTCAGCGGGCCGACATGCTTGTAGGCGATCCTGCCGTCCTTGCCGACGACGAAGGTCTCCGGCACGCCATAGACGCCCCAGTCGATCGCCGTGCGGCCGGCCTCGTCGACGCCGATCGCCTGGAACGGATTGCCGAGATCGCCGAGAAAGCGGCGGGCGTTTTCCGGCCGGTCCTTATAATTCAGCGCCGCCATAACGAATCTTTTGTCCTGCGCCAGCCCCAGCAGCACCGGGTGCTCCTCGCGGCACGGCGCGCACCACGACGCAAAGACATTGACCAGCGTGACCTTGCCGGCGAAGGCGCTCGAATCGAGCCCGGGCAGGTTCGATCCCTCCAGCGCCGGCAGGTTGGTCGGCGGCGCCGGCAGGCCGATCAGCGCCGAGGGCACTTCCGCGACATCGCGTCCCGACAAAAGCTGCGACAGGAACAGACCGGCGAGCCCGAGAAACACCAGCAGCGGCAAGAACACGAACAGGCGGCGACGGGCCGGCTGGGTTTCCGTCTCCAGGCTCATGGCTTGGCCGCCTTGTCGGAACGGCGGCGCACCCCGGCCGCCTCGAGCTCGGCCAGGTCGCGCTTGCGGGCTCGCCGGTCGAGCAGTATCCAGCCGATCAGCCCGGCCAGCACGATTGCCGTGATGCCGTAGGCCGCGCTGACATAGAGCGCGTGCGCGCTCATGCGCGGCGCTCCATTGCCGCGCCGCCTGCCAACCGGATCCTTCCGCCTCGTTCGACCATGCCTTCCCTTAACCCCGCGCCTTCGCCCGCGCAATTGGCCGCCGCGCCGCAGCCCTCTGGCCGATCAATCCGCGCCATGGCGCAACGCCAGCGCCGCCGCGACCGGCCCCAGCACGGCAAGAAACAGCGTCAGCGCGGCAAGAATGAGGAAAGGCTGCAGGAACGGATCGGGATTGGCCGTGGCGCCATAGCTGGCCGAAACGCCGAAGATCAGCACCGGGATGGTCAACGGCAACACCAGCACCGAAATCAGCAGCCCGCCGCGCGGCAGCGCCACCGCCACCGCGGCGCCCACGGCACCGATAAAGGTGATGGCCGGCGTGCCGACCAGCAAAGTCAGCGCCGTGGCGCCTATGGCCAGCGGCTCCATGTTCATGAACAGGCCGAGCAGGGGTGCCGCGACCACCAGCGGCAGGACGCTCCCGGCCCAATGCGCCAGGCATTTCACCAGCACCGTCAGCGCCAGCATGTGCCGGTCATGGCCCAGCACCAAAAGATCGAGCGAGCCGTCCTCGCGGTCGGCCTGGAACAGCCGGTCGAGCCCGAGCAGGCATGCAAGCAACGCGCCGATCCACAGGATCGCCGGGCCGATGCGGGAAAGCAGCTTGAGGTCCGGCCCGACACCGAACGGGATGGTGGCGATGACCGCCAGGAAGAAGATGACGCCGGTCAGCGCCCCACCGCCGGCGCGGATATTGAGGCGGATGTCGCGGGCAAAGAGGGCTAGCATGATGGGAGACGCCCGCGCCCGGGCACCCCTCTCTGCCCTGCCGGGCATCTTCCCCTCAAGGGGGGAGATTGGCAGCTTATACGCCGCGCCAGCCTGCCAAGGTTGAAGATTGGCGAAAGTCGGGACGACATCTGATCTCCCCCCTTGAGGGGGGTGAGGAGTGGTCCGCGAAGCGGACGGGAAGCCAATTGCTTGGCTTTCCGAACGACGAACGCCCGAAGCGGCAGCGAAGGGCCGGGTCCGGCCGGACAGAGAGGGGCGCCTCGCGCGAACATCAACCGGCCGCCCCCATCACCAGCCCCTGTCCATCAATCCCCAGCGGCAGATGCGTCGCCGCGACGATCATCCCACCTTCCGCGCAATGCCCGCGCATCAGCGCCGCGAACCGTTCCTCCGAAGCCTTGTCCAACCCGGCCGTCGGCTCATCGAGCAGCCACACCGGCCGATGGCTGACCAGCAATTTCGCGATCGCCGCCCGCCGCCTTTGCCCGGTCGAGAGATAGCCGAACGGCAGATGGCCGATGCCATCAAGACCAACCGTTTCCAGCGCCTTTCCGACGCCGAGATGTCCCTCGCCGTTGAAGTCACGCCAGAAGCGCAAATTCTCCGCCACGCTCAACGCCGTCTTCATCGCGTTCTGATGGCCAAGATAGTGACAGGCCGAAGCGACCGACGGGAATTCATCGCCGCCGCCTTCGACCACCACCTTGCCCTCAGCCTTCGGCAGCAGCCCGGCCACCACCCTGAGCAAGGTGGACTTGCCCGAACCGTTCGGCCCGGTGACGACCAGCGCCTGCCCGGCTTCCAACGCAAAGTCGATGCCGGAAAACACCGCCTCGCCGCCGCGCTCGCCGCCCAGATTTTCGGCGATCAGCCGCATCCCTTGCCTGTCCCCGCAACGATGCGGCACGGTCGCTGCCGCATCGCACAAATTTGCTTTGCAACTGTCTAGAACTATTCCAGGAAATTCTCTATATGCGGGTCATCCGTGCCAGCGGTCGGCACGGGAACAGAATTTGCGCCGAACCAGCGCACGCGCCGCCTTGAACGGCTCGGGTTGCTTGGGAGCGGACAGCGGAAATGGCCGTACCCGCACCTTTGCGCGTGATTGCATGCCATCGGAGTCCGTTCCCTTTCAGGCTGAACAGACAAGGACGGATCGCACGTGTCTAAATCCCTCGACAGTTTCAATTGCCGCCGCACGCTGACAGCGGGCGGGGCCGAGTATGTCTATTACGACCTCGTGGAGGCCGAGAAGAACGGCCTCACCGGCATCGCCCAGCTGCCCTATTCGATGAAGGTGCTGCTGGAGAACCTGCTGCGCAACGAGGACGGCCGCTCCGTCACCAAGGAATCGATCCAGGCGGTCGCCGGCTGGCTGACCGACAAGGGCACCGCCGGCGTCGAGATCGCCTATCGCCCGGCCCGCGTGCTGATGCAGGACTTCACCGGCGTTCCGGCCGTCGTCGACCTTGCCGCCATGCGCGACGCCATGGCTTCGCTGGGCGGCGACCCGCAGAAGATCAACCCGCTGGTGCCCGTCGACCTCGTCATCGACCACTCCGTCATCGTCGACGAGTTCGGCACGCCGATGGCCTTCGCCCGCAATGTCGAGCTCGAATATGAGCGCAACGAAGAGCGCTACAAGTTCCTGAAATGGGGCCAGCAGGCGTTCCGCAACTTCCGCGTCGTGCCGCCCGGCACCGGCATCTGCCACCAGGTCAATCTCGAATATCTCGGTCAGGTCGTGTGGACCAACACCGAGGACGGCGAAACCACAGCCTATCCCGACACCTGCGTCGGCACCGATTCGCACACCACCATGATCAATGGCCTTGGCGTGCTCGGCTGGGGCGTCGGCGGCATCGAGGCCGAGGCGGCCATGCTCGGCCAGCCGGTCTCCATGCTTTTGCCCGAGGTCATCGGCTT
The DNA here is from genome assembly GCF_006442315.1 of Mesorhizobium sp. B2-3-4. Taxonomy (GTDB): domain Bacteria; phylum Pseudomonadota; class Alphaproteobacteria; order Rhizobiales; family Rhizobiaceae; genus Mesorhizobium. The sequence continues at coordinate 123,602 of NZ_VFVY01000021.1, forward strand.
CCGCCTGACCGGCAAGCTCAAGGAGGGCGTCACCGCCACCGACCTGGTGCTCACCGTCACCCAGATGCTGCGCAAGAAGGGCGTCGTCGGCAAGTTCGTCGAGTTCTTCGGCCCGGGCCTCTCCAACATGACGCTGGCCGACCGCGCCACCATCGGCAACATGGCGCCCGAATATGGCGCCACCTGCGGCTTCTTCCCGGTCGATTCGGAAACCATCCGCTACCTGACCATGTCGGGCCGCGAGGAAAACCGCATCGCGCTGGTCGAGGCCTATTCCAAGGCGCAAGGCATGTGGCGCGAGGCCGGCTCCGCCGATCCGGTCTTCACCGACCTGCTCGAACTCGAATTGAGCAGCGTCGTGCCGTCGATGGCCGGCCCCAAGCGCCCCGAGGGCCGCGTCGCGCTCGAAGGCATCCCGGCCGGCTTCGCCAAGGCGATGGAGACCGAGTACAGGAAGGCGGCCGAAATCTCCAAGCGCTACGCCGTCGAAGGCACCGATCATGATCTCGGCCATGGCGATGTCGTCATCGCCGCCATCACCTCCTGCACCAATACCTCGAACCCCAGCGTGCTGATCGGCGCCGGTCTCCTGGCGCGCAACGCCAATCGTCTCGGCCTCAAGCAGAAGCCCTGGGTGAAGACCTCGCTCGCTCCCGGCAGCCAGGTGGTCGCCGAATATCTGGAGAAGTCGGGCCTGCAGAAGGAACTCGACCAGATCGGCTTCAACCTGGTCGGCTTCGGCTGCACCACCTGCATCGGCAATTCCGGCCCGCTGCCGGCGCCGATCTCCAAGACCATCAACGACAAGGGTCTGATCGCCGCCGCTGTCTTGTCCGGCAACCGCAATTTCGAAGGCCGCGTCTCGCCCGACGTGCAGGCCAACTATCTGGCTTCGCCGCCGCTGGTGGTGGCGCATGCCCTGGCCGGCACGGTGACGAAGGACCTGACCACCGAGCCGCTCGGCGAGGACCGCAACGGCAATCCGGTCTACCTCAAGGATATCTGGCCGAGCTCGGCCGAGATCCAGGAGTTCATCGAGAAGAACGTCACCCGCGAGCTGTTCGCCCGCAAATATGCCGACGTCTTCAAGGGCGACGAGTACTGGCAGAACGTCAAGGCGCCGGAAGGCCAGACCTATGCCTGGGACAACAATTCGACCTATGTGCAGAACCCGCCCTACTTCGCCGGCATGACCACGGGCTTCGGCAAGATCGGCGACATCAAGGGCGCGCGCGTGCTCGGCCTGTTCGGCGACAAGATCACCACCGACCACATCTCGCCGGCGGGTTCGATCAAGGCCGCTTCCCCGGCAGGCAAGTACCTGACCGACCATGGCGTCGGCGTCGCCGACTTCAATCAGTACGGCACAAGGCGCGGCAATCATGAGGTGATGATGCGCGGCACTTTCGCCAACATCCGCATCCGCAACCACATGCTGGGCGAGAACGGTAGGGAAGGCGGCTACACCATCCATTACCCGTCGAAGGAAGAGGAATCGATCTACGACGCGGCGATGGAGTACAAGAAGGAAGGCGTGCCGCTGGTCATCTTCGCCGGTGTCGAATACGGCAACGGCTCGTCGCGCGACTGGGCGGCCAAGGGAACGAACCTGCTCGGCGTCCGCGCCGTCATCGCCCAATCCTTCGAGCGCATCCATCGTTCGAACCTGGTCGGCATGGGCGTCATCCCCTTCGTCTTCGAGGAAGGCACCTCCTGGGCATCCCTCAACCTCAAGGGCGACGAACTGGTCGAGATCGACGGCCTCAGCGCCATCAAGCCGCGCCAGACGATGACCGCCAGGATCACCTATGGCGACGGCACGGTGAAGAACGTGCCGATCGTCTGCCGCATCGATACGCTGGATGAGCTCGACTACTTCAAGAACGGCGGCATTTTGCAGTACGTGCTGCGCGATCTGGCGGCATAAAGATAGGGAGTAGTGAGTAGGAAGTAGTGAATAGGGAAACCAGTCTCACTACTCACTACTCACTACTGCCTGCCCCGCCCGAACCGCGCCGTCGCCGCCAGCAACACCCCCAGCATCAGCCCGTTGAGGAGATGCCACAGGAAATGCGTGCCGAGCGGGAAGCTGGCGCAGACCACCGGGTCGATCATGCGGCAGATGACCGACACGACGAAGATCGCCGACCCAGCCAGATTGTACCAGCCGGCCCGGTTGCCGCTCGCCGCCACCCACACACCGAAGAAGGCCAGCGCCAGGAATGGCGGCAGATAGCCCGTCGTGCCGTTCGACGCCTGGCGCAACCAGTCCGGCACAACGAACGTGATCGCGCCCGCAACGATATAGAAGACGACGAAGATAACGATCGCCTTGCCCCAGTCCAGGCCGAGGAAGCGGCGCAGATTGAACAGCGTATAGGCCAGCGTGAAGCCGGCGATCGGCAGCACGTCGACCCAGACGGTGCCCTTGGTGGCAAAGGTATGGAAGATGGTGGAGCCGATGCCGATCGCCACCACCCACCAGGCCAGAATCTCGGCGAAGGTGCCGGTTTTGCGCCGTCGCACCTCCCGTACGCCCCACAGTCCAGCGGCAATGAAGGCAAGATTCGTCAAAGCATTGACCGGCTCGGACCAAAGTCCAGCGCCGGTGCGCTCGCAATAGAGATCGACGGGAGTGAGGAGAACCTGCCACATGGGGATGATGCCGCCGCTGAATCGAACCACGCCTGGAAATGCAGTGGCTTCTCCTATTGCGGGCTTACCCCTTAGTTGCAACGGTAAAATTTCACCGCAACGTGACTTCCCGTTGACTTCCGGTTCTGCCACATACTTCGACAAAGCAGAACAAAGCCGGCATCACCGGCGGGAATTGGAATGGTCATGGCCTCGCGAAGATTCCTGTGGCTGGCAGCCTTCGCGCTGGCTTTCTCGGCGTTTGCCGGTGCCGGGCATGCGGGCGAGGCCGAACGAATTCAGGCGGACAAGCCGCAGCAGGACAAGCCGCTCGGCGTGGTCGAACTGTTCACCAGCCAGGGCTGCAGCTCCTGCCCGCCTGCGGATGCCTTTTTCGCCGAACTCGCGACAAGGCAAGACCTTGTCACGCTCGCCTATCACGTCGACTATTGGGACTATCTCGGCTGGAAGGACACGCTCGGCCGCAAGGAGAATACCGAGCGGCAATATGACTATATGCGCTATTTCGGCAGCCGTTCGGTCTACACGCCGCAGGCCGTCATTAACGGCCGTGTGCATGTCAACGGCGGCAATCGCGCCGAGGTCGACGGCGCGCTCGCCCGAATGGCCCGAAACGGCGAAGGCATGCGCGTGCCCATCAAGGTCAGCCGCACCAGCGACCGCGTCATCATCGACACCGGCGATGCCGGCGAGGGTCCGAACGATGCCCATGTCGTCATCGTCTATTTCGAGGCGCCGCAGGCCGTCAAAATCGCCCAGGGCGAGAACTCCGGCCGCAAGATGACCTATTGGAACGCGGTCACCGGAATCCAGACCGCCGGCATGTGGCACGGCAAGGCGCAGCGCTTCGAATTGCCGCTGAGCGAGATCACCAAGAAGGGCGGCTGCGCCGTGCTTCTGCAGTCGGTCGGCAAGGATGGCTTGCCGGGTCCGATCCTGGGTGCGGCTTTCATCCACAAACCCTGATCCGGGCCTGCCTCGACCGTAAGCGGCAGCGCTCCGGCGCAGTGACCTGCGGGCGATTTCCGCACGGGTCCCTCAAGCAGTGCTAGTGCCCGGTCAGGCGATCGGCAAAGGCAGCGAGGCGTGAGGTCCGGCCCAAACCGTTCGCTTCACGCCGGTCGGCGATCCGGTAGAGCTGGTACATGGTGTGGACGCCGAGCCAGCGCAGCGGCTCGGGTTCCCATTTCTTGACCGTGCGGTTGACCCACGGCAGCCGGGTCAGCTCGGTGTCACGGCCAAGCACCAGGTCGCGCAAGGTGCGGCCCGACAGGTTGGAACTCGACACCCCGAGCCCGACATAGCCGCCGGCCCAGCCGATGCCGCTCTCACGGTCGAAGCCTGATGTGGTGCACCAGTCGCGCGGCACGCCGAGCGTACCGCACCAGGCATGGTCGAGGCGCACGCCTTTGGTCTGCGGCAGCAGCCGGGTCAGCACCTCGTGCAACTGATCGATCGTCGCCTGCTGGGTCTGGCCCCGCACATCGGTGCGCGAGCCGAAGCGATAGGGAACGCCGCGGCCGCCCATGGCGATGCGGCCTTCGCGCGTGCGCTGCGCGTAGCAATAGGTGTGGGCGGCATCGCCCAGCACCTCGTAGCCGTTCCAGCCGATCTTGTCCCAGAGTTCTTGCGGCAGCTTCTCGGTCACCACGATGGCGCTGTTCAGCGGCAGCCAGAGACGCTCATAGCCGGGAATGCCCGCGGTGAAGCCTTCGGTGGCGCGGACGATCTTTTCGGCCCGCACGATGCCCCTTGACGTGGTGACCTTGCCCTTCTCGATCGCCAGGACCTGCGTCTGCTCATAGATCGGAACGCCGGCGCGCGCCACCGCCGCCGCCAGCCCCTGCACCAGCTTGGCCGGCTGCACGCGCGCGACATTGCGGACCACGAAACCGCCGAGCGCCTTGTCGATGGCGATGCGCTGGCGCGCCTCGCGCGCGTCGAGGAAGGCAAGCCGCTCCGGCGGCATCGCCCACGCCAGCAGTTCGTCGTACTCGGCCCTGGCGCGCTGCAGCTGCGCGGCATTGGTGGCGACGGTCATGTTGTCGACGCGGCGGATATCGGCATCGATGGCTTCGGCCTCTGCCACCGCGATCACTTCGTCGACCGAACCGAACATGGCGCGTTGCATGTCGATCACCGCGCCGCGCGACGACCTCTTAGCGTATTTCTCGCGCGACCAGCTGAACCCACCCGACAGCCAGCCGCCATTGCGGCCCGAGGCGCCGAACCCGGCGAACTCCTTCTCGACGATGACGATGCGCAGCGCAGGCTGCGCCTTCTTCAGGTAATAGGCGGTCCACAGCCCGGTATAGCCGGCGCCGACGATGCAGACATCGGCCTCGATATCGCCAGGCAGAGGCGGGCGATATCGAGGCACGCCGCCTATGTCGGCATACCAGAACGACACGTCGCCATTGTGCTCGGCTTGCATTTTTTCAGATCCGTTTCGAAATCAGGTGAGGGTCAGGTCGGCCTGGTCGTCATCGGCGAGCAGCTTCACGTCGCTGCCGGAGAACAGCAGATCGACCTCATCGCCAATGGCGAAGGACTGCGCCTCGAGCGTCGAGCGCACGATCGCCTTCGAGCCGTCGGCCAGATCGACCTCATATTTCGAACCCGAACCGAGATAGATGGCTTCGCCGATACGCCCGGCGAGCCGATTGCGGCCTTCATCCGCCGCGCCGCGACGGGCGAGCGCCAGCTTTTCCGGCCGCAGCAGCATGACCGGCCGGCCGCCATTGGCGAGACGCCTGGCCGTCACCACTTTCTGGCCTGATATTTCGATCGCCGTTTCGCCTCCGGAGGTGGCAGCGTCGCCGCGCAGCACCGTGGAATCGCCGATGAACTTGCCGACGAACAACGTCGCCGGCTCGTCATAGAGTTCCCGCCCGGTGCCGATCTGTTCGATGCCGCCCCGGTTGAACACGGCGATGCGGTCCGACAGCACCAGCGCCTCTTCCTGGTCGTGCGTGACATAGACGAAGGTGGTGCCGAGCTCGCGGTGGATGCGCTTGATTTCGAGCTGCAGCCATTCACGCAGCTTCTTGTCGAGCGCGCCGAGCGGCTCGTCCATCAACAGCAGCGGCGGATCGAAGACGATGGCGCGCGCCAGCGCCACGCGCTGCTGCTGGCCGCCGGAAAGCTCACTGGGAAACCGATGGCTGAAATCGGCCATCTTGACCATGTCCAGCGCCTGGCGGACACGGCGTTCGCGTTCCGCCCCGGCAATGCCGCGCAGCGCCAGCGGATAGGCGACATTGCGTCCGACCGTCATGTGCGGAAACAGTGCATAGTGCTGGAACACCACGCCGATATTGCGCTTGTGCGCCGGCACGCCGACGACACTCTTTTCCCCGACCAGCAGGCTGCCGCTGGTCACGTCGGTGAAGCCGGCAATGACGTTCAGCGTCGTCGTCTTGCCTGACCCGCTCGGTCCGAGCAGCGTCATGAATTCACCGGGTTCGATCCTGAGCGACACGCCGTCCAGCGCCTTGAAGTTTCCATAGGCCTTGCTGACCTTGGCGAGGTCGATCGCGGCACCCCGATTTTCCGCTCGCGGGTTCATAGGCGTCCTTTCCGCTCGCGGCCGAGAAGCAGCATGCCGCCGCCGATCAGCAGTGTCGTGGCGCAAAACAGGATGGTGCCGACTGCTGCCACCGTCGGGTCGGCGTCGCGCGTGATCGAGGCGAAGATCTGCACCGGCAATGTCTTGAGATAGGGGTTGGTGATGAAGAGCGACACGACGATCTCGTCGAAGGACGTGGCGAAGGCGAACAGCAGGCCCGACAGCATGCCGGGCAGGATCAGAGGCAGCGTCACGGTGCGGAATGTCGTCACCGCGCCGGCGCCCAGGCTTGCCGCCGCCGTCTCCAGCCGCCTGTCGAACACTTCCAGATTGGCAGAGACGGCGATCAGAACGAAGGGCAGCGCCAGTATGGTGTGCGCCAGCACGAAGCCGGTCAGTGTTCCAACCAGATGCGCGTCGAGATAGACGGCATAGATGCCGATCGCCAGCACCACGCCCGGCACCACCATCGGCGTCAGCATCAGCATGCGCAGGACGGTGGCCGGCCGTGCCCGCATCCGGTCGAGGCCGAAGGCCGCCAGCGTGCCCAGCACTGTCGCCAGCACCGCGACGATCGAGGCGACCTTCAGCGAGTTGAGGAAGCTCGACGACCAATCGGGATTGGTGAAGAAATTCTGGTACCACTGCCAGGAAAAACCCTGCGGCGGAAACGCCAGCGACTTGTTTTCGTTGAACGACATCGGGATGACGACGAGCGTCGGCGCGACCAGCCATACCGCCACCAGCACGCAGACCAGGCCGAGAATGACGCGGGTGAGCGGCTTCATCTCCATCAGCGCCGCCCCGCTTCCCGGTAGCGTGAGCGCATCACCGGCGCCGCCAGCGCCAGGAGCACGAAGGTGGCAACCAGCAGCACCACGCCCATGGCGCCGCCCCGGCCCCACTGCAGAAGGCTGAGCACCTGCGTCTGCACCAGCGTCGACAACATGGTCGAGCGCGGCCCGCCGAGCAGCGCCGGGGTGATGTAGAAGCCGAGCGCCAGGATGAAGACGATGATCGCGCCGGCGTACACCCCCGGCAGCGACAGCGGCAGATAAATGGTGAAGAAAGCGCGGGATGGCCGCGCCCCGAGGCTTTGCGCCGCCCGCATCAACCGCAGATCGATGCCTTTCATCACCGAGTAGAGCGGCAGGATCATGAAAGGCAGCAGCACCTGCGCCATGCCGATCACCACGCCGGTCTGGGTGCGGATCAGCCGGACGCCGTCAAAACCGGCCGATCTGAGCAGCGAGTTGATGACGCCGGAATCCTGCAGCAGGATCACCCAGGAGAGCGTGCGCACGACGCCGCTCACCCAGAACGGGATCAGCACGCAGAGCACCAGTGCGAGCCGCACGCGCGGCCCGACGGCGGTCATCAGGTAGGCGTAGGGATAAGCGCAGATGATGCAGACCAGCGTGACCCAGGCCGAAATGACGAAGGTGCGTTGGAGCACCGTCAGATTGACCGGCGTGCCGAAGAACCAGACATAGTTCTGGGCGCCCCATTGCGGCTCCGAAAGGCTGCGCAGGACGATGGTGAGAAGCGGATAGCCGATAACGGCCGCCAGCAGCAGAAGCGCCGGCAGCGTGAGCGCGAACGGCCGCCATGCCCTGCCGGCCCATTTCGGGGCCGAAGGCGTCGTCGGGTCGAGCGCGCTCACCTGGCTTTGCTCCCGCGTGAGCCGGTCAGTTGCCGGCCATCAAGGCGGACCACTTCTCCTGCGCGACCGCGAAGTTCGGCACCCAGAACTTGAAGTTCTGCTTGTAGCCCTGCTTCTGGCGCTCGGGTGAGTTGGTCAGGAAGGCGGAGACGGAAGCGTCGACCTTGGGCTGCGCCTCGCTGTTGATGGGCGTGTAGGACGTCTGTTCCGCCAGGACCTCCTGGGAATGCTTGCCGAGATAGGCATTGATCAGCGCGTAGGACGCGTCCGTATCCTTGACGCCGACCGGGATGGTCATCTGGTCCATCACCACCAGCCAGTCCTGCCAGGCCGGCGTGTATTTGGCGCCGTTCTTGACCGCGGTCATGGCGCGGCCCGTCCACATCATCAGCATGTCGGCTTCACCGGATTCCGCCAGCTGCTGCGATTCGGCACCCGTCTTCCAGAAAATCGTATCGGGGCCGAGCTTGCGCACCACATCGATGGCCTTGTCGATGTCAGCCACGGTCATTGCCTTCGGGTCGCCGCCGGCAACCTTGAACGCCTGTTCCAGCAGGCCGCCGGTCGGGCTGCCGGAGCCATCGATGCCGCGTACGCCGGGGAATTTCTGCGTGTCGAAGAAATCGGCCCAGCTCTTGGGCGGGTTATCCTTGTACTTCTCGGTGTTGTACATCAGCACGACGCCGTAGTTCATCGCCGGCACCGAGCATTCGCCGACCTGGCCTTCCGGGATTTTCGAAACGTCGAGCTTGTTCAGATCCAGCTTCTGGAACAGCTTGCCGCAATAGACATAGGGCGGCAGATCGTCGGTATCGACCACATCCCAGGTCACATTGCCGGACTCGACCTGCGCCTGCAGCTTGGCGATCTCGGTGGGGCCGTCATTGAGCAGCTTGACGCCGGACTTGTCGACGAACTCCTTGAGCGCCGCCGCCTGGCCGTCCTGGTAGATGCCGCCATAAGAGACGAATGTCAGCGTCTTGCCTTTCAGCGAGCCCTCTGCCACCGCGCCCGCCACCGGCTTCGATTGCGCCAGCGCGGCCGTTGCCGTCAGAAGCACGGCGACGCACGCCGCATGTCCAAACTTCAGTCTCATGTCCAATCTCCCATTCCAGAGCCCGCGTTCATTGTCATTCACCCGGATGCGAGCGGTTTCCGGGCCTGTATTGATCGAGTTCGAGAGCGCCGGCGGTGGGCGGGCCGATGATCCACAGCACCTCCGCCGGTGTATCGCCGACATTGACGGTGCGGTGCGGCACCGAAGTCGCGTATTCGACGCTGTCGCCAGCGCACATCACATGGCGCTCGTCGGCAAGCGTCAATTCGACGGTACCCTTCAGCACGATGAACATTTCGTGTTCGCCGCTATGGACATAGGCCTCGTCGCCGGTCGAGCCGCCGACCTCGAAATGTCCGGCATAGACCTCGAACTGATGGATCGGCCGCCGCGACAAAAGCATCTTGCGGCCTTGCATGCCGACTGGAACGACCGGCCGTTCCTCGCGCCGCAGCACCTTGTGCAAGGGACGGCCACCGTCTTCGAACAGGTCGTTGAGGCCAAGGTCCAGAGCGCCGGCGATCTTCAGCAGCGTGCCGGTGTTGGCGCCGCACAGATTGCGTTCGAGCTGGCTGATGAAACTGGCGGTCGTGCCGGTCATGTCGGCGAGCTGGCGCAGCGAGACGCGCCGTGCCGTGCGCAACGCCTTGATGCGGGGGCCGACGCCGCCGGCCTCCGGCGCGGCCGACGCCACGCCATTCAGCTCGTTTACCGCGGAGTTGGACGCTCGTGGCATTGCCGTTCCCGTTTCACTTAACACCTTATTAAGTGACATCGGAAATGGCAAGCGAGGGCAACAGGGACCAAGTCTGCCGCGCTTTGCAACGAAGGGGATCGCTCATTTCGCCGGTCTCTGCCGGGACGTCGATGCCGATTGCGGCGGCTCTGATCCGCTTCAGCGGCTTCAGGCATGAAAAAACCGACGTCAGCTTGCTTCTGACGCCGGTCATTTAGGTTTTGGGATCGTCGCACCTGGCTTTTCCGAGGAAAAGCCGAGGTTGGTTCGATCCGACGCAGACCCGTGGGCGGGGGGCTTGGGGTTTACGAGCCGGTGCCGGACCGAACCGTCTCAGGCAACGCCGGTAAATTCGTCGGACATTGGGGCATGAGCGCGGATAAAAAATGGCGAGATTGTGGCGAAGCATCACCAATTCCAACAGGCCGCGTTACAAAAGTGACTGGACGTGACGGAAACCGCACACCGCCGCCTTCGCTTCGCCGGCTCTTGCAATTGCGCTGCGAAGAGGCCAACTTTGGTTGGCAAAGATTCATTTTGAAGGATCGAGGCATGACCGATGACGGCGGCGGGATGGGGGATGGAGACGCATCCGCGATATTGATCCCGCTCAACGAGGCGCGACGCGAGCGTCTCGACCAGCCGGTGCGCTTCGAGCGGCGCGAGCTTGACCAGATCCTGAGACTTTACGGACGTATGGTCGCCGCCAATGAATGGCGCGACTATGCCATTGATCATCTCACTGACCGCGCTGTGTTTTCCGTCTTCCGACGGGCCAGCGAAATACCGCTGTTCCAGATCGTCAAGGACCCGAAGCTGGCGCGCAAGCAGGGCGCGTTCGCCGTCATCGCGGCGGGCGGACGCATCCTCAAACGCGGCCAGGAGCTCGGCCGGGTGCTTGGTGTGTTCGACGCGAAGCTGAAGGTCGTCCAGGTCTGAGGGGAAATTGGAATTGGGGAATTGAAGAACTGATGAATTGAGGAAAAGGGCGCTAAGCACCTGAAATCTCAATTTTCCTTAGTTCTTCAATTCTCCAGTTCCCCAGTTCTTCAATTCCCCAGCCCGCGAAACTTCCGCTCCGGCAGCGAATCCGGATCCGGCGGCACTGACGCACCGCCATTCAGCGACAGCTGCATGAACACCGTGTCCAGCCAGCGCTCATGCTTGTAGCCGGAGCCCTCGAGGCGTCCGGAATGGCGAAAGCCGAGCTTCTCGTGCAGCTTGACCGACGCGCTGTCGGCGTGGCCATCGCCGATGACCGCGATGATCTGACGGAAACCCGCCGCTTCGGCCGCCGCGATCAGGCCTTGCATCAGTTTCAGCCCGACGCCCTGGCCCTTGGCGTCAGGCGCCACATAGACCGAATCCTCGACGATGAAGCGATAGGCAGGCCGTGGCCGGAACGGCCCGGCATAGGCGTAACCCAGCACGGCGCCATCCTTTTGCGCCACCAGATAGGGAAAACCGCCGCCAGTCAGTGAGGCGAATCGCGTTCCCATTTCGACACGGCCGGGCGGCTCCAGTTCATAGCTTGCCGTGCCATGGGTGACCGCGTCGGCATAGATTTCGGTGATGGTGTCGAGGTCGGCCTCGGTCGCCGCCCGTATTGCAATATTGCTCATTATTTAGGCATGCCCTTTCTGTGCCTCCGATAAGAGCAAAGCCCGGTGCAAAAAGAAAGGGCGGCCGTTGGGCCGCCCTTTCCAAACTCGATGGTCCAGTGAAGTCCGAGGCTAGCCCTTAGCGGCGGTCGCCCATGAACTGCAGCAGGAACATGAACAGGTTGATGAAATCGAGGTAGAGCGACAGCGCGCCCATGATGGCCTTGCGGCCCGCGACATCGGAAGCGTCGCCCTCGAAATACATCTCCTTGATCTTCTGCGTGTCGTAGGCGGTGAGGCCGGCGAACACCAGCACGCCGATCGCCGAGACGGCGAAGGTCAGCGCCGACGACTGCAGGAAGATGTTGATCACCGACGCGATGATGATGCCGAACACGCCCATGATCAGGAACGAGCCCATCGCCGACAGGTCGCGCTTGGTGGTGTAGCCGAACAGCGACAGCGCGCCGAAGGCGGCGGCGGTGGCGAAGAAGGTCTGCGAGATGCTTGCCGTGGTGTAGACCAGGAAGATCGACGACAGCGACAGGCCGACCAGGCCGGCATAGACCCAGAAGGTCGTCTGCGCGGCGGCGACGCTCATCGACTGGATCCTGAACGACAGGAAGAACACGGCGGCCAGCGGCGCCAGCATGACGACCCAGCGCAGCGGCGAACCGAAGATCGCATAGCCGAAGGAGGTCAGCATCTCGCCGCTCGGCAGCGTCGCGACCGCGGAGGCCGGATCGGTGGTGGTGGCCAGCATGATCGTGCCGATGGCGGCAAGACCGGTGATGAGCAGGCCAAGCCCCATCAGATTGTAGACCTTGATCATATAGGCGCGCAGACCCTGATCGATGTCAGCGCGGACGCCGGGCACCGCCGACGTCTGGTAGTTGCGAATGGGATCAGCCATTGGAAATCCTCGTTGCTTCTGCCCCGTCCGGTGTCGGGCCTCTTGCGGACCCAGGCGCCGCTGGCGGGACTCCAGCATGCCTGCGGCGAAATATGATGGTTATTCGCGTCAAGAACAAGACCGTAACCGGATGTAACGGTTCGTGAGAGGCCGAAATGCCGTTTCACCGGGCTTTTGGGACGTCATTCTTACCAAGATTTAACCTGGTGTCGTTGGCGCCGCCGCCGCTAGCTCACAGGTTGCGCAGCACGGGTGCCGCCTTGTGGCCGAGCACCCGCCAGGTGCCGGCAAGGCCGATGCCGACCGTGATGACCAGCGAAAACAGAATGGTCGCCACCGCCACCTCCGGCATGAAATGCGACGGCAGGGTCATGATGCGCGCGACGACGAACCATGCGGCGGCGCTGCCGGCGGCGAGCGCGAAGATCGCGGTGGCAAGCCCGATCAGCATGTATTCCAGCGAGAAGGCCGAGATCAGCGTCATGCGCGTGGCGCCCAGCGTCTTCAGCACCACTGCGTCATGGATGCGCGCCCGGTTGCCGGCTGCAAGCGCGCCGGCAAGCACCAGCACCGAGGCGATCAGCGCAACGCCGGCCGCCGCCCGGATCGCCGTGCCGAGCTGACCGACCAGCCGGTTGACGATGTCGAGCGCATCCTTGACCCGCACTGTCGTCACCGCCGGGAAAGCGCGGGTGACGGCATTGAGGACGCGCGCGTCGTCGGCTGTCGAGGCGTTCCTTTCGGTGAGCGTCGCGATCCAGCCATGCGGGGCGCCGGCAAATGTGTTGGGCGAGAACACCATGACGAAATTGATCCCCATCGTCTCCCATTCGACCTGGCGGAAATTGGCGATCCGGGCGGTGACGTTGCGGCCGAGCACGTTGACGGTGACGGTGTCGCCGAGCTTCAGCCCGATTTCCTTGCCCTCCTTGTCGGAAAACGAAACCAGCGGCTCGCCGGCATAATTGTCGGGCCACCATTTGCCCTCGGTCAGCGTCGCGTTTTCCGGCTGCGTTGTTTCATAGGTCAGGCCGCGGTCGCCCTTCAGCACCCATGCGCCCTCGGCCGGCACCTTGACCTTGTCGACATCGACGCCGTTGAGGGCCATCACCCGGCCGCGCAGCATCGGCACCTTGGCCAGCGCTCCCCGCGGCGCCTCCTTTGCAATCAGCGCGGAGAAGGCATCGACCTCGCTGCCCTGAATGTCGACGAAGAAGAAGTTCGGCGCCCGCTCGGGCAGATTGCCCGAGATCTGGCGCCTGAGATTGCCGTCGATCAGCGCCAGCGTCACCAGCAGCGTCAGTCCGAGCCCCAGCGACAGCACCACCGAGGGCGTCAGCGCGCCGGGCCGGTATATGTTGCCGATGGCGAGCCTGAGCGCCACGAAGCGCACGCGCGGGCTCTTCCTCGCCGCCCACTGCACCAGCGCGCCGACGACACGCAGCACCAGGAAAGCAAAAATAGTGGCGCCGACGAAGATCGAAGCGATGCGCTGGTCGCCCGAAAACAGGATCGCCAGCGCCGCCAGCAACAGCGCGATGCCGAGCGTGCAAACGACATAGACGGGGCGCGGCAGCCCCCGGCCTTCCAGCCCCATTTCTCGAAACAGCGCCGTTGCCGGCACGTCGCGGGCGCGGCCGAGCGGCAGGAGCGCGAAGGCAAGCGTCACCAGCAGGCCGAACAGGGCCGCCATGGCGAGCGCACCGGGGTAGAAGCCGCCTTGCGCCGGCACCGGAATGACGGACTGTAGCGCGGCACTGGCGGCAAACGGCATCAGCGCGCCCAGCACCAGGCCGGCGCCCATGCCGATCAGGGCGATGATCAGGATCTGCACGAGATAGACGGCAAAGACGAAGCCGCCGGAGGCGCCCAGGCTCTTGAAGGTGGCGATGACGCCGCGCTTGCCGTCGAGATAGGCACGCACCGCGTTGGCGACGCCGACCCCGCCGACCACCAGAGCGGTGAGCCCGACCAGCGTCAGGAACTGCGAGAAGCGCTCGATGTTGGAAGACAGCGCCGGCGCAGCGTTGCCGCGCGTGCGGATCGACCAGCCGGCCTCCGGAAAGTCCTTGGCCGCCTGGTCCTGGACGGCCTTCAGCCGCGCCTCGTCGGCACCGGCCGGCAACCGGACCTTGTACGCATTCTCGACCAGGCTGCCCGGCTGGATCAGCCCGGTGGCGGCCAGTCCTTCGGTCGAGATCATCAGCCTTGGCGCGAAGCCGAAACCGTCCGACACGGCATCCGGCTCGGTGACGAGTTTGGCGCGCAACTCGAACGTCGCCGTGCCGAGCTTCAGCCGGTCGCCGATCTTGAGATTCAGCCGGTCGTACAAAAGGTCGGGAGCCGCGGCGCCGAAAACACCGAACTGCCTGCCGAACAGTTCATGCTTGGTCAGCGCCGGTTCGGTCTCCAATGCGCCATAGAGCGGATAGGCCTCGTCCACCGCCTTGGCCTCGACCAGCGCCTGGTTGGATCCGTCGGCGAGGCGGGCCATCGAGCGCATGCCGGCGCTGTGCGAGACGACGCCCAGCCCGTCGAGGAAGCCAAGCTCGGCCGGGCTGGCGTCGCGCTGGTTGATCTGGAAGCGCAGGTCGCCGCCCAGCAGGATCTGGCCCTGGTCGGCGACACCGGCGGTGATGGAGCGGGCGACCGAATTGACGCCGCCTATGGCCGCGACGCCAAGCGCGATGCAGGCGAGGAAGATCAGGAAGCCGGAGAGGCCGCCGCGCATCTCGCGCAGCGAGAACCGGATGGCGAGCTTCAAGGTCCGCGCCATCGGCATCAGGCGGTGACCTTGACCGGCGCCGGCGTTTCGATGCGGCCGGAGCGCATCGAAACCTGGCGCGAGCAGCGCGCCGCGAGCCCCGGATCATGGGTGACCAGCACCAGCGTCATGCCGCGTTCGGCCGCCTTGGCGAACAGGAGATCGGCCACCTGCCGCCCGGTCGCCTGATCGAGATTGCCGGTCGGCTCGTCGGCGATCAGGATGCGCGGCGCCGGCGCCAGCGCCCTCGCGATCGCCACGCGCTGCTGCTCGCCGCCGGAGAGTTCGCCTGGATAATGCGTGACGCGGTCGCTCAAGCCCACCGCCGCCAGTTGCCACTCCGCCACCGAAAACGGATCGGCATGGCCGGCCAGTTCCAGCGGCACTGCGACATTTTCGAGCGCCGTCATGTTAGGGATGAGATGGAAGGACTGGAACACGATGCCAATGTTTCGGCCACGAAACGAAGCAATCTGATCCTCGCTTTTGCCGTTGAGCAGCTCGCCGGCGATTCGTACCGTACCCGAATCGACCCGCTCCAACCCGGCGAGAACCATCAGCAATGTCGACTTGCCGGACCCCGACGGGCCGACGATGCCCGTCGCCTCACCGCGCGCCACTTCGAGGCTGACCCCCTTCAGCACGTGGACCGACGAAGCGCCTTCGCCGAGTGTCAGGGATACGTCTTTCAGCGCGATGACGGCTTCTGTCAAAATGAAAGCGTCCTATATGGGAAGGCAGGCTCTGCCTGTCGCAAGCCGTCGCCGGAAGAATTCACTGTCATATGGGGCTCGCCGCATGTCTTTCAAACCCCGCTTTGCCGCAGGCCTGATCCTTGTCCTCGCCATTTGCGGCGCCATTTCGTCGGCGCGCGCCGAGCCTTTCAAGATCGTCGGCTTCGGTGACAGCCTGATGGCGGGGTTCGGCCTCGGCCCCGGCGAGGGCTTTACCGACAAATTGCAGGCTGCCCTCCGCGCCCGGGGTCACGACGTCACCGTCGCCAATGCCGGCGTCTCCGGCGACACGTCCAGCGGCGGCCTGGCGCGGCTCGACTGGTCGGTGCCCGACGGCACGCAACTGGTCGTCCTCGAACTCGGCGCCAACGACATGCTGCGCGGCATCGCCCCCGACATCACCAGAAAGAACCTGGACGAGATGCTGGGCAAGCTGAAGCAACGCAGGATCGCCGTGCTTCTGGCGGGTATGCGGGCCGCGCCCAATCTCGGCGCCGACTACCAGAAGGCCTTCGACGCCATCTTTCCGGATCTGGCCGGCAAATACGATGTTGCGCTCTATCCGTTCTTCCTCGATGGCGTCGCCGGCCAGCCGGCTTTGCAGCTCGAGGACGGCCTGCATCCGAATGCCGGGGGTGTCGACCTGATGGTCGAGCGCATCCTGCCGACGGTCGAGAAGGCCATCGCGGCGGTGCCTGGAGGTTCATGAGAGCCGGCGGAGCCGCCTTCCCCAAGGGAAACTTTTAGCAAAGCCTGTGACCAATAAACCTCTTGCTCCATTCGACTATCGATGATTCGCTACGGATGACAGTTCGATTCGAGGAAGGGAGGCTCTTCATGCCGCGTCTTTTCACCGCCCTCGAAATTCCGCGTGATGCCGCCCTTTCGCTGTCCCTGCTCCGGGGCGGCCTGCCCGGGGCCCGCTGGATCGATGTCGAAAACTACCATTTGACGCTGCGCTTCATCGGCGATGTCGAGGGCCACGTCGCCGACGAGATCGCCAATGCGCTCGACCGTGTCCATCGCCCCTCCTTTTCGCTGACTCTCTCGGGTGTCGGCGCCTTCGGCCAGAAGAAGCCGCATGCCGTCTGGGCCGGCGTTGCCCCGTCACCCGACCTGACCGCGCTGCAGGGCGAGATCGACCGCATCTGCCAGCGGCTCGGCCTGCCCGCCGACCCCCGCAAGTTCACGCCGCATGTGACGCTGGCGCGGCTGCGCAATTCGAGCCCGCTCGATGTCGCCCAATATCTCTCGGCGCGCGGCAATTTCTCGACGCTGCCCTTCCGCATCGGCCGTTTCGTCCTGATGTCGTCGCGCGATTCGGTCGGCGGCGGCCCCTATATCGTCGAGGAAGCCTGGCCGCTGTCGGGTGTCGATACACGCGCCGTCAGCCGTGCCGCCAGCGCCTCCGACGCCTCGCGGATCATGCGATAGACCGAAGCGAAGGCTTCCTGGTCCTCGTAATAGGGGTCCGGCACGTCGCGCCCCTGTCCTTGCGCGAATTCCAGGAACAGATGGACACGGTCGCGCAATGCCGCCGGCGCCAGCGCCTTCAAGTCGGCGACAACCGACCGGTCCATGCCGAGGATCAGGTCGAAGCGCTGAAAATCCGCCCGCGTGATCCGGCGCGCCCGCTGCCCCGAAATATCGATGCCGTGACGCGTCGCGACCGCGATCGAACGCGGATCCGGGGCGGAGCCGACCTCCCAGCCGCTGGTGGCGGCCGAATCGAGCAGCATGCCCTGCCCGCGCTGCGCCCAGACGGCGCCAAAGACGCCTTCCGCCAATGGCGACCGGCAGATGTTGCCGAGGCAGACGAAAAGAATGGAATTTATGGGCTTTATGCTCATTCGATATGCGCCATTTGTGCATTTGGAACCCCAAAACCGCAAGGCACTTCGGGGCGACTTGCATTATGGTGAGGGTCAAATCCGAGATAGCACGGGAAATCATCATGACGAGAGAAAAACTCAGCAGGGACGCCATCACCGCTGCCCTTGCCGAACTCGGCGACTGGTCGCTGGCCACGGACGGCGCCTCGATCAAGCGCAGCTTTGTTTTCAGGAATTTCTCCGAAGCCTTCGCCTTCATGACCCGCGTCGCGCTCGCCGCCGAAAAGATGGACCATCACCCCGACTGGTCGAATGTCTACAAGACCGTCGACGTGACGCTGAACACCCATGACGCCGGCGGCGTCACCGCGCTCGACATCGAACTGGCCAGGAAGATGAACCGTTTTGCCGGCGGCTGAGACGTGAAGGAGTGTCGAAGCCGGCACCCCACCTTCAGGGCCGTTTGTTAAGAGTCAGCCCAATTGGCCACGATTGGGGCGCATGCGTCGAACTGGAGAGCAGTTCGCGCCGTGGTGGCGTTTTTGAGCCCGCATCTTGCAGCCGGGTCCGGCTTTCACCACATTTTGATCCGCGGGCATGCGCTTGGACGCGCATGGGGTCCGCCAGGAGAGATGAATGGCGCAGGAATCCGGTTTTGACTTCTTCGGCTTTGGCGACAAGCTGGGCGGCGAAGGCGAAGTGCGCGAAAAATTCTGGCGCACGGCCAAGAGGGCCGCGCGGCAGATTCCGTTCATGGAAGACGTCGTCGCCGCCTATTACTGTGCCATGGACAAGAACACGCCGCTGCGTGCCAAGGGCATATTGGTGGCCGCGCTCGGCTATTTCGTGCTGCCGGTGGACCTCATTCCCGACTTCATCTTCGGCCTTGGCTTCACTGACGACATCGCAGTGCTGACCGCCGCGATCACCGCCGTCAGCGCCCATATCACCCCGGCGCACCGGCAGGCCGCCAAGGACGCCATCGCGGATAGATCCTGAGTTCCGCGGCTGAATGCCGCCGCGCCGGCCCGGTCTCTGGACAGGGCCGTTCAGCGACGGACCAAAAGTCAAACTCTTGCCGTTTTCGTGGCCTCCAAGTCGCCGAAGGGACGTCGCGCCAGCCGCTTTCAAGGTGGCGGCGCGGGAATGGCGGCGGTTTCCTGGGGTGAAGGTCCTTTTCTCTTGGGAACTTCACCGTTTGGTAACCCAGATTAAATCAAAATGAAGCGACGGCAGGACGCCATGCGGCCAGCCTCCGCACCATTTGGAATACGGGAAAAACGATGCGCGGATTGATTGCACTAGTTTCGAGCCTGGTCCTGGCGGCCTCGGCAGCGCCGGCCCTGGCGCAGCAGGCCACCAAGATCGGCCAGCACAATGCCTGGGGCACCTACAGCTACCAGGCGTCGGGCGGCAAGGTCTGCTACGTGCTGACCGTGCCGACCGACAAGCAGCCGCCGACGCTCGACCATGGCGACATGTTCTTCTTCGTCAGCCAGCGGCCCGGCCAGCAGGTCTCCTATGAGCCCCAGTTCATCGCCGGCTATAATTTCCAGGAAGGCTCCAAAGCCACCGTCACCATCGACAAGAAGTCGTTCTCGATGTTCACCCGCGGCAAGTCGGCCTGGGTCGAGAACGCCGCCGAGGAACCGGTGCTGATCGCCGCCATGAAGACCGGCTCGGACATGAAGGTCACGGCGAAATCGGGCCGCGGCAACCCGACCTCCTACGTCTTTTCGCTGAAGGGCATTTCGGCGGCGCTGTCCTCGATCGCCAAGTGCAAATAGGCCGGTAGCTCGATTTTGAAGCAAAAGGCCGGGCAATGAACTGACCCCCGAAAGTTGGACGGTTCATTGAGCTGGTAGATTTAAGGGCTGGTTCCTGTATTGCACAGGGGCC